>JANOQN010000052.1:0-56609 GCA_031422315.1 Rhodanobacteraceae bacterium | reverse complement strand
ATCCGCTTAGTCAGCAATAGCCAGTCAAGCTGCGGTGTGGCTTCAATCAGCCGCCAAAGCCGTTCACGCGGCAAGTCAAGTTCACGTTTGTCTTCAAACACGTCGGCCATCGATGCGCAGAAAACGCGCCGGCGTTCACCTTTGGCAATTGCCTCCCGATTCCATTTGAGCGGCTCATTCCAATGCGTATCGGTAAAAAAGCGCCGCTCGGCGTTTGCGCTCCATAAATCGGCACCTAAGCGCTTGGCCCAGGTATCCGCATAGCAAAACTTGCACGCCGGTGAAACGCGAATGCAGCCCCACCAGGGATTAAAGGTGTGGTGCGTCCATTCGATTTTGCTTTCTTTACCCATGGCCTTGCTCCTCAAGAATTACTGGTCAAACATACAGCTATTTATTCGCACTGCGTGAGAACGCTATCAAGCGCCTACATCCTCTAGTGATTGCTCGCACTCTTCACACAATAGTCTTAAGCCTGGCTTGCCCCATGCCTGCACTTCACAACTCGGGCACCGGTATTTTGAGCGCGTTGATCGGCTTTCCGATTGAATTGGTGAAACTAATCGACTGGACACCGGCTGCACTGCCAATAGCGACGATACTGCAGAGAGCGCTTTACCTTCATCCGTGCTGCCCAAACTCACGCGCATCGGCACAAAGAACCGGTCGCACCACGACACCTGAAACTGGTTGCTGACCAATTCTTCGCTAGCCAACATAAATGCGCTGCCGGCAATCGCGTAATCAGCCATTTGCTGACCGGTGCGAGCGCCTCCGGGCGCGCCGGTGCTGGATGGCATCAACCCAATCGCCTCCATTTTGGCGGCCCATTGCTTATTGTGGTACGACTTAACGCTTGGCTTGCCAAAGTGGTATTGCCACATATGCGCCATTTCATGCACGAGCGTTTGCAGCGTCTCCAAAATCGGCCGACCTGCAAAAAACTCTGGGTTCATAGCGATTTCATCCGTACGCTGACCATCGGCGCGCACGAAACGTTCGAAAAAATAATAACCCATGCAATTGATAGTGCGTTGAAGGGTGATGAGGCATGCCGGCAACTCGCCATTGAACAAGCGCCGGTTGAAGTGATCGTATGCGGCTTGGAATTCTTGGGCGGTGGTCAGTGTTGGCGTCATTTTTATATTGTACAATATAAATAAGAGTTAAATTTGTTGTATAGTGCGTTTCAATGTAGAGCGCTTAGATCAGGAACGGTGATTTCATGACTTGGCTTCAAAACCATCGCCGAAGTGAAGCCGCAGCAGTTAAAGCCCACGAAGCAAGTAGACTCGGAGAAACTGAAGAGTCGAAGCGGCTTTTTTCAATCGCTGCTCGCCACGAGAGCGTAGCGTTGGGTTTTATTGACTTGTTGCACACGCCTCGCACCTTCGGAATTACGGCAGTGAGTTGCGTTTCGCTTTCATACAAAGCAGGTGAGACTGAAACCGCTGAAAGGCTCGCGCACCAATTTCTTTCAGCAAGCGGGCTCCCGCTTTTTGCTACAGGCCAGCTAAGTGCTTTACTTCAAGACCACGGGCGCAGCCATGCCTCAGCGTAGGCAATAGCAGGTGTTCGTACTACATAACTTTTGCGGCAGCGTATACGTTAGCGAAAACCAACCTATGAAGCGCTCAGTTACAGAGCGCTTCATAGGCTTGTCAAATGTTGGCTCTCTCAATACGCCACCCGAAAAGTAGGCGAATCCTCCGGGCGCGACTGCCTGCGATCATAAAGCCGGGTAGTTTGAATGTTCGCATGACCAAGCCACTCCTGGACTTTTGCAATGTCAGCGCCGTTATCGAGCGCGTTAGTCGCCGCCGTTGCACGCATCACGTGCGGCCCAAATAGCGGCATAGCCGAGAGGCCCATAGCTTTACCGTAGAGCAGCACCACATTCTGGTAAACCGCGCTGGCACTCAGCCGATTTTGACCGCGAAGCCCACAAAACAAAGGCGTCACCGGCAACCGCTCACCCGTCGCATCTACATAGTCTTGAATTGCGGCCGCAGCCAGCGGATGCAATGGCACGTAGCGAATCTTCGCGCCTTTGCCCTCCACGCGCAGGTGATTGACACCACGCCGCTGCTCAATGTCGCGCCGGCTTAATGCGCACAGTTCCGCGCGCCGCAGCCCGTGATAAAGCAACACGGCTAGAATCGCGCGATCGCGCTTACCTTTTAGCGTTGTCACGTCGGGTGCAGCCAGCAATTGCCGCGCTTGCGCATCAGAAAGCGCTGGCGTTTTTCCTTCATTGGATTCCACGCGCGGCCGCTTGACGCCTTTCACTGGATTAGTCGATACGCAGTTGCGCTCACACAAATACTCGAACAATGAGCTCAGTGCCGCCAACTTCCGCCGCAGCGTGGCCGGCGAACAGGCGCGCAGCTCCAGTGATTTGCGCCAGGCTAAAACATGGCCACGCGAAACGATTCGAAATTGCGCCGGCGCATGGATTCCTGAAAAGGCCTGAAAGTCGGCGATGTCGGCCTGATACGCGCGCCGAGTCTGCGGATTGTCGATATTAGCGAACCATTCGAGTTCAGCCGGCACTTCCGCTAATTTGTAGAATTCGGAATCGCTCAGGTTGATCTTGGCCAGCGGCGCGCTATTTTTTAACTGTATTGCGCTCGACATATCTATCGGTGTCCTAACGGTAAAACCCGCAATCGTGTTCGACTTGGATCAATCGTCAACAAAGCGCCGGCTTCTAATTCCTCCGCCATTTGTTGCAGTCCAGCAAGCACTTGTTGCCCAATTTTTTCAGGGCTTACTTCATCGCCGCGTATTTGCACCACGCTGGGTTTTTCACCGTGCGTGGCGGCAAGAATGGATCCAAAGTCTAGATCATGCGTTAGCACAACAAAATTATGTTCGCGAGCAAAAGCCATTATGAAAGTGTCGGTTGCATTGATCGCACCGAGCGTTGACCAATGAGCGGCCTCAATCCCAGCCGTAGCGAATATCTCAACCCAACGCGGCGAGAGATTCATATCAACCAACAACTTCATACGGTTGCGAGCAAGATTTCTCGCTCTTCGGAGCGCCATGCAGCGTAGCGCAGTGCCTGCCAAACATCATCGCGCTCAAGGTACGGATAGTCTGCCAAAATATCCTCAATACTGCGGCCAGCGCCAACTTGCCCAACGACCATTCCAACTGTAACGCGCATACCCCGAATACACGGCTTGCCACCCATGACCTCAGGCTGTTGCGTGATGCGATTTAGCTGATTCACAACTTCTCCTAACGCTCATAAAATCGTTCAGTGTTTGGTTTTGACAAGACAATTTTTTGTTTGGCAAAACCATCTGCAGGTGATGATAACCTATTTTATCAACAGCTCAAGACGAAGTTGCACTCGCGCAAAGCTGTAGTTACACTTGGGTAGTTTTTAAAGTCGAGCGTAAAATTGTTCTCCTGGGATGCCCACAAAAACGCGAGCAACTTGCGAAAGCACGGAATCGGTTTTGAAGCTGCGCAGCTGGTTTTTTCTGATCCACTCCAGCTAAGCCGGCAAGACCGTGAAGAACAAGGTGAATTACGTTGGCAGACGTTGGGCACGGTTTGCGAGGTGCTGCTGATGGTCGCTCACACTTGGCTCATTGATAAGAGATAAGAACGGGTAGAACAAATCCGCATTATTTCCGCGCGGCGAGCGACGAAATTGGAGAGACAAGCATATGAACAAGGTTCCTGAAAACGTTCGCGCACAATTGGCAGCGCTTACGGCAAAACCAGAAAGCGAGATCGATTTTTCTGATTTACCAGAATCCAAACCCGGCGCATGGCGCAATGCCACGCGCGGACAATTTTATCGACCGGTGAAGCAGCAACTGACGGTGCGGATTGATGCTGATGTCGTCGCCTGGTTGAAAAGCCAAGGCGACGGTTATCAAAGCCGGCTCAATCAAATTCTGCGTGGCGCGATGTTGGATCGATAGTCCGCTAACGACGCAGTTGATCTCGAAATATCAATTGCCGTTTGCTCGCGCAACGCTTGTCGGTTGCTCTAAAGCGTCGTAACCGTCGACTGCCGCCGCGTTGGCAGCGGCCTTTCGCAATGCTGCTGTAGTCGCAGCATTCAGCAGCTCATCAAGCCTTATGTCGCGAACGCTCCTCATAATTTGTTGCTCTCCAGCAAATCCAATTGCGCCGGCGCATCCGACAAGTCCCGCTCTGCAATTGCTTTAGCCCGAATGGCCTGGAAAACATCAATCGCATCCGCTAAGCGAATTCCTTTCTTTTCAACACGATCAAAAGTTGCCTTGCTGTTGTAGTCGCGATCGTTCGAACCGTAGCGCTGATACATGCCAATCAGGTCGTCGCAAGCATCAATCACATTGCTTGCGCTGCCGCTCCCGATCGCACGCCCGAGCATGTCGAAGTTATGCAAGGAATCCGATAGCCAAAGCAAGTCATATTGTGCTTCCGGCCGTTCTGGCAATTGTCCTTTTCGCGCGTAAGCGCTGTGCATCCGTATTTCAATAGCGGTGGCGGCCACGTATTCCAATATTTGTGCAAGCTCAATCGAGTAGTCGGTCATATGCCGCGCTCTAACTGATTCACCAAACGCGCCGCAGTGCTATCAGTCGCCGACCGTTGTTCAAAGATGCGCTTGCTTCGCTGTAATCCAGAGATTACACTCACCCCATGTTTGAACTGCGCGAATTGCCGGAATTTTCTGAGTGGCTGCTCACATTGAAAGACCGGAGCGCAAAAGCGCGGATTCGTGTTCGATTGCTGCGGTTGCAGTCTGGGCACTTCGGCGATGTTCGCCCAATTGGTGCCGGATTGAGTGAACTTCGCATCGATTTGGGGCCTGGCTACCGAATCTACCTCAAGAAGATTGATAACCTGATTATCGTTTTGCTGTGTGCCGGCGACAAAGATACGCAACCCAGCGATATTCAGCGGGCACTGGAATTGGTTAAAAACCTGGAGGATTGATCGATGACTCAACTGAATAAAATTCGAGAGAAAACACGCCTTTTTGATGTGCAGACACACCTTGAAACGGAAGAAGACTGCCTTTTGTTTTTGCAAAGCGCGTTTGAGGAGGCTGCCGACGATCCCTCGTTTATATGCATAGCGCTCGGCGAAGTAGCGCGAGCTAAAGGCATGTCTGCTGTCGCGAAAGCAGGTGGCATGACACGCGAAGGACTTTATAAATCGCTGAGCGCTGACGGCAATCCTAGCTTTGCAACGATCCAAAAAGTCATGAGCGCGCTTGGCATGCGTATGACGCCTCAGTGGGTCGGTAGTCGCGCGGCCTAAGTCATAGGTGGTCATTCGAACAACCGAACCATGTAATTGAGCGCAAATCCCAGAAACGCCAATATGCGTGATCCAAAAAGTGCGGAAATGCCTACCAAAGCCGCTAAGCCTGCGATGGCATTCAATACGAGGTTTTCGCTATGAGGACAGTCGGTCATTCTTGAAACCAATAAAACATGTATTGCAAATGACCTATAAACATGACGATGCCCACGAATGCTAAAATAGGCAGTTCAAATTGGCGCGCAAGCCAAATCATCACGAAGCTGGCTATGAAGAGCCCGATGGCGACACTCAGCGGACTCAACTCGCGAATGTGCTCTGCGTCCTCCAATCTCGACACGTAGTAGGCGTAGCCAAACTCAGTATCTTCCGCTGCTTTTGCCGACTTTAAACGCTCGATATAGCGTGTTTTTGACTCAAAAAACCGCCGCCTAGCCATCGGAAGATTCCTTCTTTACCATCGGCAAAACCTGACCCTCATCTCGCGTCTGGCGTTCGCGCAACCTGTATTGATCTTCTAGCGGCATCGATAAAAACACATCTCGAAAATGGGTTCCCACCCCTCCAGCGGCTTTGGCCGCATGCAAAAGTTCACGCGAGCACCATCCTTGTATTTCGAACGAAAGACGCCCAAGTTCGATGCGTTCCAGCCTGTCTTGCAAATTCACTAATCCCTCCAAGCTGGCATTGGTTTGCGGCTGATACGAAGCCAATAGCTCAAAGACGCGCTCAGGCAGCTGCCTAGGCACCATAATTGAATGCGCCGCCCATCCGAGCAGACAAAAGGTAGTCGCAACGAGATACCAAAAACCGGTGCCCTACAAATTGAAAGCCGCAACCAATGTAATCATGGCCAGCCAAATGAACATTAAAGGCCTGCGCTGATAGTTTTTCAAAAGCCTCGCGATTTCTTCAATGCTCACCAAATTTTCGGCTGCAACGTCTGGATCACGCGGGCTCAAAACGGTATCTCATCATTAAAGTCATCGGTAGGTGGCAATTCACTGCGCGCCGGTGCTGCGCGCGCAGCCGGCCGTGAACCAGGCGCGCCGGGCGCTGGACGCGCGCGCGGCTCAGCACCGGTGTTGGCATCTTGGCCAGCGCCACCCAAAAGCTGAATTTCATCCGCCAGAATATCCGTGGTGTAGCGCTCAATGCCTTCTTTATCCGTGTATTTATCGGTGCGCAGCTTGCCTTCGATATAGACAGAACGCCCTTTACGCAAATATTCGCTGGCAATCTCAGCCAGCCGGCCGAATAACTTGACCCGATGCCATTCGGTGCGCTCTTGCATTTCGCCGGTGGCTTTATCTTTCCAGCTTTCGTTGGTGGCCAGTTTCAGCGTAGTGATCGGCGCACCGTTCGCGCCGTACCGTGTTTCAGGATCGGAACCGCAGTTGCCGATTAGGATGACTTTATTGACGCCGCGCGCCATGGGGGTTCCTTTGAGTAAATTGAATGGGGAAAACAGATTTTTATAAAAGTGCTTCGCATATCGCGCGCGGATGTTTTGGATCTAGCGCGTAAAGTGCTATGCGCTGATCCATGATTCGCGTGTTGAAATCCGCGATCAAGCTCGCTGAGTCAGTGAAGTAATCAGCCTTTCGCGTCAAGGACGCCAGTTTCAGTTCTAGGCTGTTGAGGGCGCCCACTGTCTTTTCAATTTCAGCTTGTCGCCAGTCTTTGGGTACCGGTTCTAAAGTCAAATTTTCGCGTTCGGAAGCAGAACTTACAGACTCAGAACCGTTGCCCTGTTTATCAATATGCGTGCGAATGGCATACCGTGCTTCACCCTTCAGCGATCGCTCGTTTTGCGCGGCGAGCTGCTGCAGCGCTCCCAAATTTGTCTCAGAAAACCTTCGTATCGTTAAAGGCCGGCTTTTGTTTTCAGCTCCAAGCGTCATATGCTAATCCTCGCGTTCGAAGGCCATCAAAGCAGCCCCGGAATAATTTTGTAACGCACGCGCTGTTGGTAGCCGGCGTAATTTAGCGCGCGCGTCAACACGCGTTCTTCTCGGGTGATACGAAACAGCTGCAGCGTATTTAGCCCTGCATACAGCAATAAATTCCAATAAGAAAACGTGCCAAGCATGACGCCTATGTGGCCGATCAAATAGCCTGCGTAAATCGGGTGACGAATCCAACGGTAGGGCCCAGAATCCACCATCGAGCGCGCTGCCGGCAGCAATCCGAAAGATCGGCCGAGTTCAAGTTTCGCCCACACTTGCAACACGATGCCAACCACTTGAAAACCCAATCCAACCGCAGGCGCAATGCTGGCACCCGGAGTGAGGTCAAACAGCAGCCAGTAGAATGTCGCCGTGTGCGTGGTTACGACGCTGAGCAGACTGCGATCGACCACCGTTGCCGGTTTTGCGGTGATATACACTGCAATCGTCACCAGCTCGCCAATCAGCAGTAGCAAAAACACCCATTTGCCGGTACTCATGAATGCGTTGGCCAGCCCTGCGGCAAACATTGCAAAGATGCCGACCACAATCAGCTTTCCGACAGTATCCAGAAACCCTTTCACAGGCTTTCAAACCCTGAGCGAAAGTCAGCCTGGATGGGTGACGCGACATTACCGTTGCACACGACATCGCCGGTTCGGCTCCGGACCCGCATCACATCGAATCCATCCAAGTACGACACTAAAAATGGACTCGGCAGCAGCGCAACGGCAAAGCTAGGCGTACCGCCGAGCGTTAGCACCGGCGAAGCCGGGTTGCTAGGCAGTGGATCGCCATTAACGCGCCGGCATGTGCGCCACGAGCCACCTTGCATCTCAATTGACCCGGGTGACATAAATCCTTGCAACAATCCGCCGGTAACCACGTACCAGCGGTTGTCTAGCTCCAGCAGCATGGGCAGCTCGGACGGTGGCAAAGGCGCGGCGCTGATAGCAACGCCGCCGATGCCGCGCCCTAGATGGCAGTTATCGCCATTTAAGCGCGTCATAATCAGCGTGCCGCTCGATAGCAAATGCGGTGACACCACCGGGATTATCGTTACCTTACCATTGCCGTTACTGATCGTGAGCGTTTGCGCCTGGCTAACCGAGCCCAAACCAAGCGCAACCAAAACCGCAATTCGCAAGCGCGTCCTATTCATCATCCGGCGCGCGCAGTTGAAGCAAAAAGACAATTTCGACGAACGTTTCGACATCCTCTCGCTTTTGCTTCACAGTCGCAATTACGCCAGCGTCGCTCAAGAGGTTATCTTTTTGTTTGCTGACGATCATATCGAACTCAACCCTGGACAGTGGCCACCCGCAATTTACTATCGTTAAAAAACGGGACGTGGTTCCACCTGCTAATTTCTGTTTTAGTTTGTTGTTAATCGCCCATTGATAAGCAATTTGTAAATGCTGTGTCGTTTTCAATATCTCGCTCATTATTTTAACGCCGACAACGTACCCACATCCAAAACCCCGGATGCCGGCAACCCACGAATCGTCTGAAATTGCTTCAACGCCGCCACTGTCTTTGGACCAGGTGCACCGGTAATCGCATCCGAATACAACCCTAATTGCGCGAGCCGAATCTGCGCCTCGCGCCAGGTCATCGGTGCAGCCGCAGCAGCCGGTTGTGACGCAGCAGCCGGTTGTGACGCAGCCACCGGCGCGGCCGTACGCGCGCCATCCACCGCTAGCGCACCACCGGTTCCCAAGCCATTCGGGCCTGTACGCTGCGCACTGTAACCGCGCGCTGCCAAGGTCATTTGATTAAACGCATCCATAAACGCGCCGGCAATCACTTTGCCTTGCGGCGTGTTCTGCCACGCACCCATGCCGACTGCCGCGCCGCCGCCGACACCTAAACCGCCAAACGAAAAGTCCTTTTTAGACGCCACACCTTCACTAATGGCCACTTGCACACCGCTGCGCCCATCCACCAATATCAACGTGGTAGCGGCCTCCACTTTTCGCATACCGCCCGCCACTAGCCCGGCATAGGGGTTGAGCATGCCCACGATCGCGCCGACTGTGCCGCCACCGGTGGCTTGTGCAAATTGGATCGATGGCGTCATGGTGTAATCCGCAGCCACCATCTGCCCCGCACCCATATTGGAACCGGCGCGTAAATCACCATCGCGCGCCATATCGCGCTCGACCTGCATTTGCTCCATCGCGCGGCCGCGATCGACGATTACAAAGCACCCGGACTGCTGGATCAGTAACCGCAGCAAGGGCGTGGTAGCCGGCAATTCGTATTGCGTGGTCAACAGCGTGTACCAATCCTGCGTCGTGTCTTCAACCACGGCCAAAGTGCCGAGCGGCGCATCACAGCGCTCCAGCAGCGCACTGGCACCGACGGCGTTACCGCCTGCAGCGGAGCCAGAAACAGGGCCACGCGCGGAAGGATCACCGACTTGGACGCCGGTGGCGCAGCCGCCTAAGAACAATGCAGCCATGCATAAAGCGAGCGGTTTTACGAAATTCATAAGGATTCCTTTTGGTTGGTAGAAGAAAAACGTGTAATTTGAGATACACTTAGGCATGGAAATTCGAAAAACCGAACACTTTGACCGTTGGTTTCTTGCGCTTCAAGATCAGCGAACCGCGCGTCAAATTTTGATGCGCATTGATCGGGTTGCCGCTGGCAACCTGGGTGACGTCAAACCCGTTGGCGAAGGCGTCTCGGAACTTCGAATCCATACTGGACCGGGTTACCGGGTTTATTTTTTGCAGCGTGGCGCGGCGCTTATCGTGTTGTTGGCGGGCGGCGACAAATCTACCCAAGCCAAAGACATTCGCTTGGCACTCGCGTTGGCGAACGACTTTTAAGGAATCGATATGCCCCTTGTCACTACCCCTTTTGACAGCGCTGACTACCTCAAAACCGAGGAAGACATCGCGGACTATCTTCAACAATGTTTCGACGTCGCCGGCAATGATTCGGCGTTTATCACCAGGGCACTCGGCGTGGCCGCACGCGCACGCGGCATGACCTATGTGTCGAATCAGTCCGGCTTGGCGCGGGAAAACCTCTACAAAGCCCTTTCTGGCGAAGGCAACCCCAGTTTTGCCACGATCATCAAGGTCGCAGATGCGTTGGGCGTCTCGTTCAAGGCGGTGTCGAAACACACTCAGCCCGCAGTAATCCATGCGAGCTGACCAATCCGCATGAGCTTCTACTACCAAACCCCTGATGGTCAAAGCGTTGGCCCCGTTACCGCTCACGAGCTCCTGCGCATGCGCGAGTTGAATGTGATTAGCGAAACCACCTTTGTCGCGGTAGTCGGCGAACGCACCTGGGTGCCGTACGCCAAAATCAAAGCCACCATAAACCCAGGCACCAGCGTCACCAGCGCTGCACCACCCAGCGCACCGCGCATTGTTGGTGTCAATCCGGATGGCCCGCCAATGCTGATTGCGCCAAACTGGCAAGGCACCACAGTCAATTGCCCGAACTGCCAACGCGAAACCGGGCTCACCTACGATCTCAACCCGTGGTCGATTGGGTTGTTTGTACTCGGTCTCATTGTCCCACTTTGGCCCATCACCTTGCCGTTGTTTTGGATCTTGGCCTACGTCAACCGACGCGGTACTCGCCGTTGCGGTCTGTGCAAAACCCCGATGTAACACGCCGCTGAATGCCCGCATCTCTACAGAAACGGGCGCAACCTGCGTGCTACAGTTCGTCAAGAAACCTTCACGCGAGAGAACGCCATGCAAACCGTCGCCAAACTGCCGATGATCCTGAAACCGCTGTTCCAGGAAGCCAAAACGTTTTGGTGGCCGTTTCGGTTTTTGACCTACGCCGTGCTGGCCGTATTGTTTGTGGGACTGTTCTTTGTCAGCTGCTTGATCGTCCAATTTTTGACCCGCAAAAATGATGATCCTGGGACAAACTACGGGCCGTACCCTTTCGGAACTCCGCTTATGCCATACGGCGATGACGACTGCGACGGTCATTGATCTAGTTGTCATTTTAAAAGTTTGGAAGGATTTGCCATCACTTTTGCGACGTTTACGACAGTCTGGCCATTTGGAACCATCGCATTGCCCTCTTTCGCAATTGATGTAGCAGCCGCACTTGCACTTCTGCCCATTTCCCCAACCATGCGCCCCATCGCATCCGCACCCTTCCAACCCGCAAACGTCAAAACAAACGTCCAAACGCTCGGCGCAAACACCGCCGCACCGCCCAAAATCCGGTCTAGCATCATGCGTTTGGTACCCGCCTCCTCAATATAGGAGGTGATGGAGCCATCATCCGGGTACATGCTCATCAGCATGTTGGAATCGACCCACATAATGAAAGTCCACCAGATCTGCCAGCTGATAACGCTCAAAATCAGCACAGCGTAGGTGAACAGCACTTGCCAGCGGAATCCGCTAAAGATCGCCACAAATGGCGCGAGCATATACAGCGCCATCAGCACCACCGATTGCACGATCGGTGCCATGTTGTTCATGGCGGTTTGTTCAATGGAGGCGAACGGCGTTGACACCATCGTGCCGCCCCATTCCGCTGCACGCACCGCACCATCGGCCACATATTTGCCTGCACTGGCGATGACGCCAGCATCTTGTTTAATCTTGCCGGTGTAGAACGTCAAATCATCGCTAAACAGTTCATGCGCGCTGCTGCGCGAGAGCACAATGCGCACGACTTCATCTTCGGCGGTGTAGTCCGCTGCCGCCGAGAGCCCTTGGCCTCCGGGCACTAAAAGCGCCAGATTGTTAAAGCTCAAAATATTATTGAGTTCATCCAGAACGCCTGAGTGCTTGGCATACAGCCCAGTTCTCAGCTTGATCCACCACTCATCGCAGTAGGGGTAGCCCATCGACGCAGCGTTCACCGTGCCTGGAATCGGCTGACCATCGCGTGCGTCATTCCAAATAAACTCATTTACCGGGTTGCTAGCCTGCAACGAGCTTCCGCAACTCCTGGTATTGCTGCATGGCTTATACAAACCCTCGGTTTTCAACAGGATTTGCGAGCCCATCCAGTTCAGATCATCAACGCCGTAGGCTTCTTTATTCTGATAGAGATCAGACGGTAAATTGCCGCCGCGCCAAAACGTCTGCATTTTATTGACAGCCGGGATGTAGCACTGGGTGTTAAACGCCGCCAGTTCACTCAGCATCGCCGGATCATCTAGTTTCATGGTGGCCAAGCCTTGATCGAGCATGCGCATGGATAGTCGATCTGGAAACACCTTGGTCGCAGCGCGGTTGATGCCGTGCCCGGTCATCATGGCCAGCCGGATCATCAGCGGCACCCGTATATCAAAGCAGTTTTCGCACTGCGCTGGATCGTTGACGTTAAAGCCGCGCCGCCCGTGCTGCTGCTGCGTGGTGGCGGTAGTTACACCCACCTCGGGCAGCGGCGCGTTGATGGTGGCAAAGGTGGCCGGTGGGTCATATTTCATAATTCCAACATCCAGCCTGCTCATCGGCCATACGCACAGTAAGAGCACCAGCCACAGCCCCATAAACCGCGTGCCAAGCGTGCGTACGAAAAACCAACCCCCGTCGGTACCGCCTTTTTGAAATCCCTCAATGGCCGTCATGACGGCAATCGCCGCAAACACCGCCTTTATTGCGCCAATCGACCACAGCAGCGCAAAAAACTGCTCCCCTGCTTTCAACCCATAAATCGTGGTGTACAGCTCTAAATAGCTTCCGACGTATTCCGATGACTGCAAAAAACCCTGCAGCAGGCTGACGGTGCTTATGCTGCTCATGGCGCGTTTCGCATGTCGGTGCCGAGAATGGGCTCCTTAGTATCGGTGCGCTCCGGCCGAATAATCGGTGAAGAGCGCTGCGCTTGCGCGCGATCAATCACGGCCATAGCGGACTCACTGACCAGTTCCTTACGAATACGCGACTCATAAAGCACGTCTTCGATGTAGCCTTTGATTAACGCCACGATGCGATCATTCTCATTACCGACGTTCGCATCACCGCTGACGTTAGGATGGCTCGCACCCAGCCGATAAATCGACAGCGCCATCAATGCCCGGCCGATCTCATTTTGCATGGCAATTTCATTGCTCAAGCGCGTGATCATGATGACCTGGTCGCTTTTGGGTAGCTCACGCAACGCTTTGATCAGCTGGTCACTAATTTGGGTGCCGGTTGAAATCTCTGTTCGTTCGGCATTGGTGATCGGCGTATTGCGAAACACAATTCCTTGCACAAGCGGCCGCACCCGTTCGGCCTCGACGCGTATTTCTTCAGTCAACCCGGAGCCGGGCGTGGTGGTTTTTTCGCCGTCTGCGGTGGTTGTGGCCGTTGTTTCCCCGGCTACGCGGGTAATCCATGTTTTGGCCGAATCCTCAGTCCCAAACCAGTTGAACAAACTGCCGACGACATTGACGCTCGGCCCGGCCGCATTGGCAGATTTCGAGACCGCTTCCCGAGCCGGAAATCCAGGCCGTGTACTCGCGCGCGCGCGCCGCCAGCCTTCCGCCATGACATCCGCATGCATTTTAATCGGCCGCTGATTCAGTCCACCGGCACGACCACCAATCCAGGCAATGCCATTTTTACCGGCATTGCTTTCCACGGTTGCCGCCGCTGCAACCACATTATTCCGCTGATAGCTGGCAGACGCTTTCCAGTCCTGCAATTTGGCCGCCTGCCTAAAATTATCCCACACGGCAGCCGGCCCACCGCCACTAGCCATAATGGTTTCTTCCATCGCTTGGCAGTCCAGCCGCGCCGCATTGGCCTGCGCCTGCACGCGCAGCAAACCGTTTTGCATGATGTCGTATAGCGTTGGATTAGCCCGTTGAATCAAGATCGCCGGCAATGACGCCACCGCCGCTTGTGCGTTGGCCACCATCAAATTTAAGTATTCGTCTGCTGCCGTGCGCACATTGCTCATCAGCTGCGATACCGTTTGCTGGACATCAAATTTGCCGCAGGAATAGCTCCAGGACGCAGAGGCATCGAGCGAGAACGGCACCGCGTTGTAACCCGTCCAATTGGGTTTGATCAACGGCTCAGCACCGCCAATCTCGTAATACAGCGCGGTTTGCGCATGCGCACCAGGCGCGAAAGCGATAGCAATCGCCAGTGAAAGCAACGTCGTCCGGGCAAAGGTGTGTTTCATGGGATCAAGTCCAATATGCAAATCGTGGGAGTAGTAACCGAGCGCAAAAAAATCTGCCCAGGTTTGGGTAAACAGCATTGATAGCGCTGCCACAGCGAAAACGCAGCGGCATCGTTTTGCGCAACGGGCGGCGCGCGAATGCCGAGTGGATCCGATTGATAGCCAAACGGCACGCAGCGATGCGAAGGGTACGGCGTGAGTTTTTGCCACTTCGCGCCACGCGCATTGAAGTTTCCACTGATGCGCCGATACACGTGCGGCGCGGTGCTGCTATAGACAATGTCCGCGCCTCGGCTGACCATGACGCCATGCACGCGAAACGGATCCGCCTGCCCGCCTAAAAAGCCATTGCGCGGGTATACGCCGCCCCAAATATCAATCGGCACCGTGCCGACCTCATACACAAAGGGAATCCAGGATTGCGGATAGAGCAGCTCAACTTCCGGGTTACGCCAGCTCAGCACATCGAGCCCGGAGAGGTAATACGGCACAAACGACACCGCATTGGACGGGCACAAGCCGGGTATGGCGCGCCCAAATCCGCCTAACACGCGGTTGCCAGACGCCAGCGGATGCCCAAAAATATCAACTTCGCGAAAGTTGAGCTGCTCGCGGCGGCGATCTGCACCGTGTTTAGTCAAAGAATTATTCGCGGGCGTATGGCGGCCACCGCCGACCGTAGTGCCAGATAGCAATCCGTAACCCTGCGCGGTCAGCGCCGCGGCCGCAGAGATTCCGCTCATCTCAAACCAGGGCTGTTCGCCGGGATTTTCATACGAGGTGGCGACCACATCCGGCCAGTTGTGACGAACCTGAAGCGAGGTTTCAATGCGCGGCGGAATCGTGCGCGGATTGAGCCAAAAGCAAATACCAATGGTGCAATGCTCCAAACAGCCCAGCATCGCTGGATTGACGGTTGCCAGCACAATTTCCGCCGTATTGGTGAACTCCTTGGTTTGTGCCGGTAGCTCGCCCGGAGACAGCAAGACCGCCGCCGCCAATCCCGCCAATTGAAGCCTAATGCGCATCATTTCGGGTTCCGAGCACGGTGCGCGGCCAGCGCTGCATCGACGCTGCGCGGACCTAAATAAATGTCGGTTTGATTGATGACCACCGCAGGCAGACGCTTAATGCCAAACGCATCGGCGCGCATTTGTCCGGTGGCGGCGCGCTGCATGACGCGTTTCATGCCAATGGTCATATTGTCTATCCGCTCAGCGGCTTCGGCGGCGGCGACTTGCGGGTTGGTCGATAACCCTTTGCTCAAATTCGCGTTAAAGTGTTTGAGATCGTCCAGGTTCCACACCGTGACGGTACCGGCCTGCGCCAGCGCCGCGCCTTCAACGCCCAGCACGATCGGGCTTTTATCATCAACAAACACGTCGATTTGGGTAATCGGTGCGGCCGAGTACGCGCACGTAGCCACCAGCGCCAGTAGTGCAAACCGTAATCCAGACTGGCGCATCATCGGCGATCACTCCAGGGCTGCGGCGCTTTCTTAATGCCAAACTCAGCGCGTTTTTTCGCAATCTGCTCGGCAATGAGATACACCGCATCCAGCTCACTGCAGCCGTGCTTAATCATTAGGTCATTGCGCGCGGCGCGTTCATCCTGCTCGGTTTGCGCCAGTGCCAGCGTCATGGGCGAGAGCACCGAGCGAACCAGCGTCGTGCAAAGCTCGTGGATCACCACCCCTTCGGCGTATTTCCCCGGCGCCTTAGTCGCGCTCTCGGCCATGTTGCATTGATCGGCATTCATGTTTTTCATTTCTTTGATCTTGGCGACATCGTCTTTGGGCATTGAGAACGCAAAAAACCATTCCAGCTGCGTCACCAGCGCCTTCATCGGGCCCTTAAAATCGTCCACCGATTGCGTCGCCTGCCAGTACCACGCGCCGGCGCTGCGCCAGGTCTTGATCGCTTTGAGAATGTAAGGCCCCATCATCGGGTTGCCAGCCACAGCGTGGACTTCATCAACCACCACCACGGTCGGGCGATGTCCGCTTTGGTGCTTGCCGATGTGCTTTTGAATGGCTTGAAACAGACTCATAAAGGCGACGGCGAGGCGATCTTCATAGCCCGAATTACCCAGCATGGCGAACTCCACCAAGGTCACGTCTACTTCCGGCCAGGGCGTACCCGGTCGGTTAAACAATTGGCCCGCAACGCCTTGGGTGAAAAAGTTCAGCGCTCTGGACATATCGCTCGCGCGCTCGCGATCTTTCGGGGTGCTTTCTGGATCCTTGGCGATGTCACTCAACATCTTGACGACATCTTCGGTCAGTACGCAGTCCTTGCCCTCTGCTTTTTCTGCTTTGACTTTTTGCGCGGCCCGAATAATCGCATCGGCGATCATGGTCCGATCTGAGCGGCGCATGCGATCTTGCTCATTGGGTTCGCCGCCGGTAATCATGGCAATCGCCAGAATCACCATTTCACCCAGCAAATCGCGCTCGCCTTCGGAGTCATCGTCCATGCGTCGGCCATCAAATTGCGCATCCAACAGCATCAGCGCCTGGTCAAACGGGTTCAGCGAGACGTTGCCATCCATCTTGAGCGTGACGTGGTTAACGCTCAAGCCTTTCGATGCGAAGTATTTCACCAACAGCGGAAACGAGGGTGCCGGCCACTTTGGATCGACAATCCACAGCCAAGGCCGATGCACCGCCATGACTTTTCGCAGCATATCGTTGAGCGCGGCGGACTTGCCGGATCCCGTTGGTCCGAAAATTGTCATATGCGCGGTGCGCAAACGATCCCGAATCGGATCCAGCGACACCGGCTCTGCACCGCGATTAAAATAGGTTAGGCATGCCGAGCCGGTGCCGGTCGAGCGCCCGCCCACCGGCAACAGCTTGGCAATTTCGCTCGATAATTGCAGCGTAGCGCGCTTAGGTCCTGATCGATCCCGATACGCGTTAAATCCGAACGGCAAGTGGTCAATAAATGCGCCGGAGCGAAACAAATCGAATTTGCGCTCATACACTGGCAAATTGGCTTTGGTCAGCACGGCGGTCGCGCTTTGCGAGCGCGTATTTAGCTCCTCACGATCTTTGCCGGCAATGGTGAAGCTCACTGCACAGCGATATAGTTTGGTGCCATCGGCCATAGCCCTCCCGACTTCCGTGATTTGGTCGCTGGCGGACTCTGATTCCGCCGTGGCTCCCACCGCAGATTTGCCGATCGCGGCTAAATGGTTGCGAATTTCATATTGCGGCGTCGCGATCAGCGCGACGCTCATACGCGTGCCCTCCGGCAGCTCATCCATCATCGTGCGTTGTTCGTGTTCGCCGGTCATATGGCCAAAGCGCAGCGCACCGCTCCATTCGTAAACGGTGAGTGCGGTGTAAAAAACGCCCTGAAATTCCCAAACGCCATCCGGATGGTGGATCGGCCCGGAGCGCAGCACGGCTTCGCCCAAATCCCACTCAGGCGGCACCTTGCCGGTGGTTTCATCGGGAAACGGCGTCATACGCACCATCGCGTAAGGATCGCCGTCGGTGGTTTCTGGTGCCGGGTTTAAAAACGGCGTTAGCCATTCAATTAAATCCCGGCCGCGACACTGGCGCATGCGCACGCCTTTGGCGGCAAAGGCCGACACAAACTGCGAGGCCGCTTCGACCACCATTTTCTTGGAAATAGCATAGGTTTCACTGCGCACCGCATGCCGGTACAGCGTGACGAATACGCGCCGCTCACGGCCGCGCCAAGGCTTGCCGTTCTCATCAAAAATACCGGCTTTGCCTGCTACCTGCTGCAAGTGTGCGTCCATCTCGGCTAAATACGCTTGTGAGAGCTCAGTGGCGCGAATGTGCGGCTCTATTGCGTTTTCAACCTGCTGATAAAACGGATACAGCGAGGCTTCGTCGGCGACAAACCACTGGCTAATCCACGGCGAATCCACGTTTTCCTGCATGCCGGTATTCACCGCCTTGCTGAAGGCTTCATGTAGCGCGGTCAACGTGGAATGATCGCGGCCTTCGGTTGCGGTGGGGGTTAGCTCCCACAGCACGCCGGCCGAACGGCCATCGGAGAGTTCAAAGCACCCGGTTTCATGATCCCAATCGCGAAACGCAATGTGATCCACGAATGAGGGCGGCAGTGCATGAAACGCGCGTTGCATGCTGGCGGTTTGCCGCTTACCTTTTAGCCAGTGCGCTGGAATCAGCGTGCGGTCGGGATCGGGGCCGGGCGGCGTAACTCGCGCAGTCGGTCGCTTCGTTTCGCCTCTCAACGCCGCCTGCACGTCCTCTTTAGAAAACATTTGCACTGGATCGATCGCGGCCGGCGCGGTCAGCGAGGCTTTGCTGGCAAACAAGCCGGAAAAAAGCCCGGAGAACAAATTCGTTGCGCTCACGGCAAGATCTCATCAGTGGCGCGATAGGTTTCGCCCGGCAAGGCATACGGCGGCGATTCCCACAGCGGGAACGTGGTGACATAGCCGGGAATCGGCATATCGCCCGCCAGATGCGGGAAGACAAACATCACCATGGTCGGGTTGGCGACGCGCGGAAAACGGGTGCTGAGCTCGGTGGCGCCATCACGCGTCCAGCCGGTTAAATCCTCGCTGCCGCCATTGATCTCTCGGCGTGCATGTAGGTTACTCACCGCATCCACGCCGTAATAAACCTCAGCCATCGATGAGCTAGCTTCCGGCAGCTTGGAACGTGCGCAGCCGGTGATCAGCGCGCTCGTTGCAGTCATTAACACAATCAATAAAAAACGCATGGCTTTAATCCAGTCCAGTAGAGGTTTGTTCGCTGTCATAGCTCAGCTTGCGCGCGCCCTGCAGCTGGTCTAAGTTGATTTGGGATTCCATGTGGATCGCCACGGTTTGGCTAGGCGGGGCGTACACGACGTCAAAATACTGGCTGAGGCGCGATTCCAACCACGCACGCGAATCGGCGGCACCGCCGGCCAATCCGGCAAACGCGCCAAATTTCGCAGCATCATTGATGGTGCGCACGACGCCGCCGGCAGCCGTCACGACGGTATCGGTCTGGCCTTCTGCGTAGCCTTGGGCAGTCGCCTCCAGCGCAGCGGCGGCAAAGCGTGCGCCCAGGATTTTTGGCGCATCGGTCACGCGCTCGCCCTTTACACACGGCACACCGGAAGGATCCGACAAGTAGCCGAGCCGCTTGCGCTGCTGCGCGGTGCTCTGCCCTGTGCCTTCGCTCGCCACGTCTGAACCATAGGATTGAATCGAGCCGTCTAAATACACAAACGTGATCGAGTCAATGATGCCGCTGACGCAGGACAAGCCCCAATCGCCGGTTGCAGCACCCGACATGACCATGTGCCGCAGTTCCGGCGGCAATGAAAAGCCATTTGCCGCAAAACCCTGGGCTGATGCCAGCACTTTAAATCGGTAGGGATCAGACACCGTGCCGTTCACCGGCACACGCCCAATCAGCGCCGTCAATGCCGTTGCATTAAGCAAGGTTGCATTCGCGGGAATCGTGTATTTGGGTCCTAACGAAGCCACTTTCACCAATGGCTGCACCGTCTCCGGAGCGATGGCGATATCGCCGGGCTGCACCGGTTCAATATCGCCGGTATTAACCGTCGCCACCGATTGCGGGTCAGCGCCGGGAATCGCTGGCGCTTGATCGAGCGGTCGAATCCAAATATAGCTCGGCGCCGCACTGACCGCAGCTAGCGCGGCATCACCAGCGCCAGCGCCTGAGTCAGTGCCACCCGGCACGCCGCCACCGGCATAGCCAAAATCGGCCGCCACGGCACCATCATCGGGCGCGCGCGCTGACTCCACTTCGAGCAACCTTGCGTTAGTCGCGAGATTTTGGGTTTGCAGCTCGCGCAAGATCGCCGTCATCTCCGCCATCGCACCGGAAACGTCTTGACTGGCCATTTTTTGTTCCATGCTGGCCACTTTGACTTCCAGTTCGTCGGCACGCGCTTTGTCCGCTTTCGCCGCACTGAGCTCAGCGGCCATAGTCGCGACCGTGGCTTCGACCGAATCGGCGTCGGAGGGCCGTTCGGCCAAGGTCGGCACCGCCACGACCGGCGTTGCAGCCGGTGCGCTGGTTTGGATCGTCTTGCCGCATTGCGATAGGCCAAACGCCATCAGCAAGCCGGTGCCCGCGATGGCAGCCGCGATGGGCCACTTGTTGTTTAGCGTACTCATTGGCAGGCCTCAAACGGACGTGCCGACACCAGATAGACCAATGTGCGTTCGCCCGCCTGCCCTGCCGGTGCCAAACTGGTGTGCTGCACGGTGGCGGTTAGCCAGTCGCCCCGTAACTGGCGAGGATCCAGCTCGCGCGTGTCCGGCGTGAGATTTAGCAGCTCAACGGCCGTCACAAAATGATTGGCATAGGACCAGCTGGCCTGTTGCGTTGCCTGCACCGCATGGCCGCGATAAATCGCAACCGGTGCCAACGATACCGGCACGCGTACCGCAGAAAGCCCGCCGCGCAGCCGCTGCGGCGCAAAAAACTCGCGCGAGGCAAACCGCGTCAGTGCGATCCGAACGTCTTCACCCTGTGCCGGCGCGTGCTCTGGCCCATCAGTCAATGCTTTTGGCGCGATCAGCTCGTATCGATCCGTGTTGGCATTGGCGCTTGCGGTCACATCAATCAAATAAACCTGATTTGCGCCGAGCGCACGAAGCACGAGTCGCCCTTGTTCAAACGAGGCGTTCGGTTTGAGCAAGACGACGTTCTTGATGGACTCCACGCGCAGTTTCGAGGCGAGCTCCGGTGGAACACCGATTTCGACCGGCTCAGGCACGCGCAGCACGGTTTCTGCACTGGTCGGGATACTCACGCTGAGGGGAACGTCGTCCCATATCAATTTATTGGGTGAACTAGCCGCCAGTGCGGCCGCAACAACTACAGAGAGCATCATGGTGTTTTCTTCTCAAGAGGTGACGGGCTGCCGGTGGTGAAGCAATCCATTTGCAGTCCAAAGGGATTAACATCGCGATCTGAGTCGATCGCGCGCACGAACACGCCGTAGCGAAAATCGCCGTCTTTGACCGGTTGGGTATTGACGGTTTCGACAATGGAAGCATCCAGCGTGACGACCCACGTGCGGCCGTCGAGTGCTTGCACGCGCTCGGGCGCAAAATAGCCACCGGTGAGCGGCTCCCAGCGCCGTGCCCTTCCACCGAGCTCACCCAATTGCGCGCGCAGCGCGTAGTCTTTACGCAACGTAGCCATGCACGAATCCGTTAAGTACGTGGCAAAGCTGTCTAGATTAGTGCTGTACTCCGTTTTGCCATCTGACTTCCAGCGATAGATTTGCTGCATCAGCGTCAGGGCAAAATTGAACACATTTTCTGGCGGCATTTGCCCTGGCTTGAGCGTTTCTTTTTGGGTAATGCCCGGCCGCACATCCACCGTGATGTGCTGCGCGGCCGATTTCCAGCCAAACAGCGAAACCCCCGTGATTACCGCCATCAACACCAACGCCCATTCACGGATGCGCTGCTGGCGCTGGCTTTCTTTGAGCGCATCGGTATACATAACTTACTTACTCCGCGAACGTTTGTAGTAATAGGCGCCCAAGGCGGGCACCCACTTACTGCGAAAAAACAGCACCTGCATCTTTTGCATCAGATAGCCGCTTGGCGTGTCGGCCTTGGCCTGCTGCACATACAGCATGGCGACTGCGCCCACGGCCACGCCGACGCCACCAAATCCCGCCAAGAACCCGGCCATACGGTAGTTTTCCCACAGCACGCTCAGCACGATGCCGCACGGTAAACCCGCGATCAGCCCAATAAAGATGATGACCGTGAGTTCCGATTGGGTGAGCCCATTCATGGCAATGGGCTCGTGATTTAAATGTTTAGTGCTCACGGCTTAGGGGTTCGCCGCTGCCGCGCCACCGATTTGGGTTGCGCCGTAGTTGGCGAAGCCAATAATCACAACCCCTAAGATCAGCAAGCCGATAATTACACCGGCAGCTTCACCGAGCGATTTCTTGTTATTGCGCCACTCGACGATGGCTGGATAACCGTAGTACGCGACACCCAGCAGCACGAGCACAGCGACAAAATAAAACCCCAGCTTGGCGCCGTGCTGACCGATGGACACCGCTTGTTCAATCGGATTGCTGGATGAGGTGACGCCTGCAGGCAGCGGTGCGGAGGGCATGGTAATGACCTGCGCGCTCGCGACCGTGGCATATGCGGAGGCCATAACGGTGGCTAAAAAAGCTTTACTGTGTTGTATCAATTTCATTTAGGTTTCTCAGGTAATGGAGCCGGTGTAGGAGGTGGTGAAGAACTGAAAGCTGGCGAGTGCGACGAGCATCGCCACGAGGATTCGGAACGCGGCAACCGCCATGGACATGCGCGCGCCCCGAATTTCTGAAAAGTGGGTCAAACACGCCCACGCGGTGGTTAAAAATATGGCGATAAAGCCAATGGTGCTAAAGGCGATGCTTAGGCTGAGCACCGTCAGGCCTGAGCCCGCTTCAAACGCGGCGGCAATGTCCGCTACCGTCGCCAGGAAGAAAACGCTCATCGACGGTACTCACCGGAAATCGGTGGCAATGCGCGCGGTTGATCCAGCTCACCCGAGCGGTACTGGCGCAGGCCAAACCGAATGCGATCCAAATCCAGCCGCAGCTGCTCGTAGTCGAACTGCTGCCGATTCGACTGGCCAGCCATTTCGGCTTCCCGCAACGTCGGGCTCAGCAGCGCTAGTTCGGCTTCCAGGCGCGCCAGAATCATCAGCTCACTTTCCGAGGTGCGCGGCGCTTGCATCGCGACGCTATCGCGACTCGTTTGCGGAGCGGGATCTCCTTGGACTTCAAAGCCATCAGTGTCGGCGGTGCTCTCAACCTTCGCGTGGCGGTGGCAGGCACCGAGTAAGCTGCATGCGATAAGAACGAGCGGGGTCAGTTTTAGTGTCATAAGGTGCCTCATAAGTATTTTCGATATTCTCCAACCGCAATGGCGAGGTACGGCCCCATCGTTGCGGTCAGCGCCAGTAACAACCCCATTGGGTGTGCGGGCCCCGGCCATAGCAAATAGGCCAAAGTCAACAAACTCATCCAAATGGCCACGCCACGTTTCGCGCCGGCAAAGCGCACTGAGGATTCTTGGCCGTTGCCAAATTTGCGCAGCTCGCGCGTGGTCAGCCCATCCTGGAACGCAGCCCATAGAATCGGCAGCAAGGGGATCAGAACCAGCATCGCGATCACGCCGCGCCGCACGACGATGTGGGTGACGCTAATGGCGTCTTGAATGATGACGGTGGGAATAATCCCCGGATGGCCCTTGGCCGCGAATACAGCGCCCTTAACTAGCCATCCATCGGTAGCTTGCGTCAAGACACGCACCGGGTTTGTAGGGGAGATCGTTTCAAGTAGGGCCGATTCCCGTGTTAATACGTTTTGGATCTGCACCGATTGCGGTTTGCCAAGCGCGCGCAACCCATGCACCCCGGTTTGCGCGAGCAAAAATCCGGCAGCGGTAAGCACGAAGAACAACAGCGGAATTGCAAAAACGGCGCTTAAAAACGGCGTTTTGTCTTCCCCCGGACGTTGCTGCGCTTGATTCATGGCCGGGCCAATACCGCGAGTATTTCAGCCATGACAATGCGTTGCCACTCTGTGCTCAACGAAGCAAATGTCTTATCTCGCTCAAGCTCGGTGGACAATATGCGCATCGCGCGTTCTTGTTCGGATTCAGGAAAGTTGATGATGGCCTCAACGCGCATCCGATTAACTAAGCTATCTGCGGTGTCCATCACCCAGCCCAGCTCTAGTAGGGTGAGCGCGCGGCCGAAATCAGGTGAGTTGGCGTGGTCATTACTCATGCGGCGTCCTTAGCATGCCAAGGCGTGGGTAGCTGCTTCCACGGCTCAGAACCCGCTGATTGGCGACGCGCGATGAGCTTTTCTGCCATTTGGCCGATGGATGTTTTGGCTTCACCGTGCTCGGGCAGTGGGAAGCGTGTTTTAAAGACCCGCCCGCCTTGGGTAGAAACGAACGCTTGACCGCGCGGCAGCTCGCGCAGCATGGACGGCGTAATCAGCCGGGTTTTTTCCTCGGTCGTCTTCTGTCCTTGCGAAGCCGAAAATTCTAGCCCGGCTTTGCCATCCGATGCCATCGATACCCAGCTGATGGTCGGTACCTTGATTTCCGGTAGCTGGGCGGTCAGCATTTCCGCCGTTTCCTCGGACTGCACGCGCAACATAATCAAGGTATTGAAATTGTCTTCCGCCTGCCGGCCTTTGGATACGTCACCAAAACCCACGGTGATATCTGCGCGCGATTGTGTATAGGCCGTCACATCGAACCCGGCACCGCGCGATTTATTCAAAAGCGGTATAAAGCTGTTGCCGATGATGTCGGAGAATTCGTCCGCGTGAATCCGGATCCGGAAAAACTCACGATTTGACTGCGAATTATCCAGCCCTTGACCGCGTTCGTAGTTGTAGATGCGCCCGGCCAAGGAGGTGATATCGCCAAACATGGAAGTGCCCACCGCTTTGGCCACCACGCTATCGGTCAGCGCATCTAAGCCGATATAGATTATTTTGTTTTGCCGAATCGCCGCTTCAAAGTCTAAAATGGGGCGCGGATCATCGACGTTGTCATAATCAGGCGAGAGCAAATCGCCAATCGCACCGCTCGACATTTTTTGCAGCAGCGGAAACAGTGAGGCCACCAGCTTGTCGTGATGCGAGCGATCGTTGCCGAAGGTTTTCAGCAGCGCGCGCCCCACGTCATCGCCAGGCTTGCCGGTTTTGATATCGCCATTGACCAGGTGATAGCGGTGCGCGAGCACCACACTGGCGAGCGTATCAATCGAGCGATCGCCGGCGCTACGCGGATTCTTTTTCTGGGCCTCAGCGATGGTTTGCTTTTCAATCTCCAAGCCCGCGCGCCAGTCGGTGACGACGGGATCTAGCAAGTGCGCCATGTAGTCAAACACTAGCGCGTCCATGTTGGTGGCGTGCGCCAGCAGCGTGGAAATCGTGGTTTTTCTGCCCATTTTGTGTAGGCCCATGGCGATCGTGTTTACGTAGCCCCAGGCGAACTCCGCAAACGCGGCCGAGTTGCCGCTATCAGGCAGCGATTCGCGAATACGGGAGGCAATCTCGGTGACGCGCGCAAAGCTGCCAAACATGTTGTAGCGCGCCGAAAAACTTGGGTGCGCCAGGTGAAAGCAGATAAAATCCTGCTCACGGCCGCACGCAATGGCCGACTGATACATTTGCAGCATGACGCCTTTGTCGCCTTTCGGATCCAGCACGATCACCGGGCCACCGCTGCGGATATCTTGCGCGGCTAAAATCTCCAACAACCGGGATTTGCCGCAGCCTGTCGTGCCTACTACCAGCACTTGGCCCATGCGGTCCGCGTCGGAGATCCACAAATCCTCTTGCGCACCTTTTTCCCAGGAGCCGACACCGTGTAGGGCTGCCACGCCGCCATCATCAGTGTCAATCGGCAAGCCGTGCCAGCGATCAAACCAGGAGGGCTTTAAAAAGCGCTTGGACGCACCACGATTGGCTTCTAGATATCTGCGGGTATGGCGATCATCCCAGCGAAACGCTTGACCCAAAAACAGCCCGTTCTTGCGGTGCGGGATGTTGGCAGTCGTTACGGCGTAACGCGGCTGGACGCGCAAGCGCGAGTGGTAGGTCGCCATGCGATAGGCTTGCTGTGTGCGGCGCGCTGCATTGAGAAGCAATGCGGACACCACCGCGGTTTGCCCCCAGCTGTGCCAGCTTTCGCTCGCGGTGAGCCAAAACGTGTTGGGCATGAAGCCAATGGCGGCGGCGGTCAACGTTGATACATACGCGCTGGGCAGTTCGACCAAGGGACGCACCAAACATTCGACTTCGTAGCTCATCGCACTGCGCCCGAGCGATTGATTATGGCCGGATAGCCGCGCAGCCCAGCGGCGATGAACACGCCATCCGGAATCGCTGCAATGCTCAGCTTCGGTGCAAGGGCTTGAATCGCAGTCGCACTCGCTTCGGACTCAGCGCCGACAATAAAGCACAGCGCCGCGCCGGCCTCTAGTGCAGCGGCATTGGCAATCAGCCATTTTGCCGAGTGCGCATCGGTACCAATCACGCAAATCGGCCGCGCAAAGCCAAAACGCAGCTGAATCTTCGGTGGATTCGCCGCTTTTAACTGAAGCGTCGTGCGCATTGGAAAGCGATCTGGAACGGTTTTTTCTGGCAGCTCGACCGACACTTCAACTTCGCGCGCACGGGTCGGCCCCAAAACATGCTCTGTTTGGGCCATGAGCAGGCTCACGCTGAGTAACGCGGCAATCACAGCAAGCCCTTGGCGTTATCAGCAACCGTCAGCGCATAGCGCTCAGCGCGCCAGGGCGTGCGCGAGTGATAGCAGCCGCTGGCCTTGGTCCAATCGCCGAACTCACCATAGCAAGCGCGCAGAATCACCGCACCCACGCGCAAATTACGATACGGATCGAGCGCTTTCCAACTATTACCCAGCTTGCCGCTGTGGTAGCGCCAGTGCACCTGCATTACGCCAATGTCGATGGCTCGCTCGCCTGATTTTAAATAGCGCACCAAGGCGGCATGCGCGGCGCGGCGTGAGCCAAAGCGCAAACCTTCGCCCGCGACATTTAACGTCCACGGCCAAGGTCGGCGCACGCCTTTGCCAATCGACATGCGCGATTCGGTGAGCGCAATGGCATAGAGCGTCGACACTGGAATTACGTATTCAGCGGCCACTTTGCGATAGGCGAGCGGAATGCCCTCGGCGCTCACCGAAGTAAATGCCAGCGCAAGCGCGATGCCGAGTGCGCGAATCATATGCCCGCCAAATCAGTGAGTGCAATTCGAGCGAGCGTGTTTCGCGATCGCTTAAAAGCCGCCGGTAGGCTGGCGCCCGAAAGCGAGAATTGCGCCAATATCGCCGGCGTCGCTACATTGAGCGTAATGCGTTTGGCTGCAACATCCGCCGGTTGGATCCCGCGTGCTCGGCCATACGCCACAATCTGCTCATAAGTGCCGCCGACAAAATACACGTCCACGCCGGTTTGTCCGTTCAATCGGCCCAGCGCTTGCACATTGGTGATGGCTTGCACGCATAGGGGGCAATCAGCCTGCAGCTCGAGCACAACAATTGCGCGATCACCGGCAGCCAATAGCGGTAGGGGCGATTGTTGGGCGCCAGATACGGGCGGGGTAAACATCGGCTCATTGGCGTAACGCTGGTTCCACACCGCATTGACCTTGCGTGAGAACGCAAATATCGCCGCATTGCGACGACGCTCTTCTTGCACATACAGCTCGGCGAACCGTGCTTGATCGGCCTCACTCTCGGCCGTGATGCCCAACACCATGAGCGGTGAGCTGTCTTCACTCCAGTTTGCACGCGGCCCTTGCATCGTAGCGTTGTATTTCGCGACGTCGGATGCTGTCAGCCCCAGCGCCTTAAACGTGGAGGCTTGGCTTTGCAACTCGGCCGCGTTGCGTATTTGGGTTTGGGTCTGCGTCGTCGTGGCCACATCGGCCGCGCATGCAATCCCTATTGCGATAAAACCCAACAACGAAGCTACGAGCGTTTTAACCTGCATGTATTCACCGAACAAAAATAGATGTCGGTCACTAAACTAAACACCAAAACGCTAAAAGTCCAAAAAAAACCCTGACACTTTTGTCACCCTTTTTTTTTGCTTTTCAATGATCCATAGCGGCACGCGAGCCTGCGCGTGCATGCGTGCAACATGGGCCACCGTCAAGTCAAATAAAAACCCTTACACTTTTGTCACCCTTTTTTGATTGACAAACGCGAATCTCTGCAAAGCACTGCAATCAAGGCGTTTAGCCGCTAACGTCGGTGCGATATCGCGCACTTAGGCCATGCGAAAAGTTCCCTGATTTAATCCAGCTTCATCCGTTTAGACGTCTAAAAATGGCCGGTTATGTCGATGATCGAAAGGAGGCCGCCGCTTGGTTAAGCGGCGCGGCGGCCAAGGAAAATGGCTTAGGGTTAAAAGGTCTAAAGGCTTAAAGTAAAGGGGATACTGCAAAGGCCACCATGCTCCAATTTTTCGCCAAGATCTTTTCTAATCCTGCTCCTATTCTTGTCGTCGCCGACAAAAGGAGCGCTCCGCCGACCCTGACCTATGCCGAATTGGCCAAACAAGATCGCAAACCGGTGTTAACCGGCGTAGCCCTGCTCCAGGTGTTGGATGTGGGCAATCGCGTGGCGTCCATTCGTGAGCTGATGGCACTGCCAGAACAAGACTGGCGCAGCTGTTGTCTTTTGGCCATTGAACGCTTTTGTGAAGCGGTGCAGCTCGCCCCTGCGTCGGAAGTCCACCACCATGCCTTCTGTGGCGGATTGATTGTGCATACCCTGGATGCTCTGGAGTTCGCGCTAAAACGCCGGCGCAAATATCAGCTACCGGCGGGCGCAGGCGCAGAACTGGTAAACGAACGCGCCTTGCGCTGGACGTATGGGGTGTTTTGCGGCGTATTACTGCACGATCCGGGCAAAGTGGGTAGCGCCGTGCAGCTGCTCGCAGAAAAAGGCGAGGCGCAGGTGTCGTGGAGCCCATTACAGGGCTCGATGGTTGCGCACGGCATTAGCCACTATCGCATCGCGTTTGACGCCCAAAAAGCGCCCTACAAGATGCACAATCAGATGAGCCTGGCGTTGTTCTCCGAATTGATCCCCGAAGCAGGTCGGCAATGGCTGGGTAATGATCCCGTATTGCTGGGTCAGCTCTTTGCGTCGATCTATGATGTGCAAGCGCCGGGTTCCGGTGCGATTGGGGAAATTGTGCTGGCAGCGGATCAAACCTCAGTGCGCAAAAACCTAGGGCAAACCGCGCCGACGGGTCAGAAAACTGGCGCACGCGGCACGGCACTGGTCGATAAGTACATTCGCACGCTGCGCCAACTGCTCGCCGATGGTCATTTCACGCTCAACCGTCCAGGCGCGCAGGTGTTCATTACCGGGCGGCGGCAAGATACCGATGCGGATCGCGATGTGTGGATATTGTGCCGCGCGGCAGCGGAGGCAATTGTCGCCGCACTCCGGCCGGTTGACAGCACCGTGCCGAGCGCCCCGGAGCGCGTGTATGACACGCTGCAAGAACACGCATTCTGCGAGCTCAATGAGGATAAGGCGATTTGGAAAGTGGCAGTGCATCAGGCCGACTGGCGCGCAGAGTTTGCGGTGTTGAAATTTAAGGCATGGCGCTTATTTGGTGCAGGCCGGGTACCCGCGCGCATGGATGGCAGCGTCAAACCGCTGAAACTCGATAAGGCCAAGTTAGTTTCGGATGGCAAATCTGTCGGTAGTCAGGGTGATTCCAATCCTGGTGCAGTGGTAAAACGTCCAACCCCTGATGCAGACGTGGCATCGCAACTCGAAAAACTGCTGGCGAAGCCCAGTAAGCCTAAAGCTGGTGCAGAAGTTCTCAAAACTGCACGCACTGCTAAATCTGCAACAGCCGTAGCGCACACCGCTGAGACAGGGTTGCAGTCCACACTTGAGCAAGAACTTGCGGATATGCTCGAGAGTGCTACACCTGAGCGAGAGTTTGACACCGCTGAGCGAGCTGATACGTCTGAGCCAGATGTGGGTTATACCCCTGAGCCAGAAATAGATGACACGTCTGAGCCAAGGATTCGTTACACGCCTGAGCCAAAAGTTCGTACGGCTGCGCTGGGGGAAAGGCCTACGTCTGAGCCAGGTGTTCCCATATCTGTGCTGGAGTTTTTTAACTGGCTGCGCAAGCACTTGGACAAGAACGAGCCCAATTTGGCAACCTCAATGGTACACGGGCACGTGGATGGCATTTTGATGGTGTCACCGCTTATTTTTCGTACATGCGCGAGTGAATTAGGCGGGGATTGGACGAAAATTCAGAAGGAAGTGAACGGGTCCGGCTACATCTTGACGGACAAGCGCCGCCACGTGCATCGTTATACGGTGCAGCCGCAAAAAGGGTCGGAGTCATCTTCTCTCGCCTGTACTGTGGTGCTACCTGCTGCGGTGAAAGCACTGCTTAAACGCAAAATAGAGCCTAATCCGAGCATTTTGGCTCGCCTTTGAGATCACTGATGACGTTAGTTGAGCTTTGCCAGCACTACCTCGCCCACAAAATACTGCGGGCACCCACACAGGTAACCTATCGCCAGCGCGCGGATCAATTTGACCGATTGCTCGAAGGTAAAGCCGTGGAGATGGTGACCGAGGTAGACGCGCTCCGCGTACGCGATCACCTGCTAGCGACGGCGAGTGTCGCTACGTGGAACACCAATCGGCGGCATTTGCGGGCATTGTGGAAGTTTGGGATGACGAAAGGCTGGCTGCAAAATTGCCCTTGGAGCGCGGTGCCGGAGGGCCGCCACTACCCACGCCCAAAACTCACAACCGATAGCGATTTGCAAAAGGCGCTCAAATACATCGATACCGCTGAGGTAAAATGCCGTCCGTTCTGGCGGTTTTTTATTCGGTTCGTGGCAACCACTGGGCTGCGTCGGACGCAACTCATTGCCATTCGATGGAACCAAGTAGATTTAGAGAGCGTGCCGGCTTTTATAGAAGTGTTTGGCGATCAAAGCAAAACGCATAAACCGCTCCGTGTTCCGCTTTGCCCTGCGATGACCCGCATGTTGAGCGAGTTCAAGCAACGAGCTGCCAAGCTTTCTGTCGTAAATGAACAAGAAAGTGCATCGTTTGATCAATCGCAGGTGTTCCATTACGGGTTGTGGCTTGAGCCAGCTCAGTTGGACCGTGCTTTAACAGGCGCGCAAATCACTGATTTTTTCAAGAACATGCGCAAGTGGGGTGTGTCGATCAACATCCACGGCCTGCGGCATCGCATAGCGACGCGCTTGCTGCAAAATGGCTTAGATGTTCGCAGTCTGCAGGAGTTACTCGGACACTCTTCGATCAACACCACCATGCGGTATGTGTGGCCCGATCAAACACGCACCGCCCAAGCAATTGAGGAGATGATGGCGCGCGATGCGGATTTATTCTCGGAGTGACCTTTTGATTTACTCAATGAACCAACTTTTGCCGACATCTTGGCGTCGATTCAAAATACGTAAAATTAAAATACGTCCCTCTGTGTTGCGGTAGTACACGACCCACGCTACAAAACTCTTCAGATAAGCGGCCCTCAGGCCAACAATAGCGAATTCGCGACTTGGTTGTTGAGAACCACTTTCGGGAAACAGCGATATTCTTTCAAGCGCGGTATCAACCTCACTCGCAAACCTCTCGCTCAAATGCACACCGCCAGCGTCTTCGAAATATCGTAGCGCGCTTTCCAAGTCGCTCCACGCCGCGCGGGAATAGTCTACCGGCGTCAATTCATACGCTCAGTTGGGCAGACCTTGCTCGAATTGTTTGAAGTAGCGTGCTCGCAGCTCCAGGGACCCACGTTCCGCCGATACCAGAGTTCAAACCTTCAATAAGTTGCTTGCGAATATTCTCTCGATCCGCTTGATCGCGTGCGATCAACTCGTGAATGTATTCGCTAGGCGATGCGTACGCTCCCGCACGAACGATTGCATCGAGAGCGTCTCTCGAAGTATCCGGCAATACCAGTTCTATCATTGCGGCTGATGTCATTAGGACAGAGTATCACGCGTTCAGAGCGCTCTCAACTTTGATCCTTGTGCCGCATGTTGAGCGGACTTAAGGAAAACGCTAACAAGCTTTTATAAACGCCATGTGTACGGACTACAAATATTAAAGTTTTGCGAAACGTAACATGACCTTATTCACACACTAAAATCGTTCTAGCTAGCAAAACCCATGCGTGAAAATAAATTGTGAAACCTCTTGCAATTTGGGTGTGTTTTTTGCACCTTAGCAACTGGGAAATTTTACGATTTGGGCGAACTCATAATCCGTAGGTTCACGGTTCAAGTCCGTGTGGGCCCACCAACTCGAAGTCCCTTATCTTGGGGCGGGGCGGTATTTGCGCCAAGTGATTGGACGTTTGTATTGACCTGTGCGGATGCGATGGTGCGAACAGTTGCCGGCTCAGCTGAGCGGCTGGCAGCGTTGCAAAAGGCGCTGAAACTATGAGTAAGATGGCGATACCGGCTGAAAGCGCAACACGCTATAGCAGCGGTGCCATCAAACGCAGCGGGGCGGTCAGACTTTCGCGCAGCCAGCTCGCAGCTTTGACGCCGGTTTCGCACTCGTGCATCAGTGACTGAGCATAGCTGCCAACTGCAAATATTTCGGCGTGGTCATAAAAAAGCACCATGCTTTCGTAGTTTAAAAATAGGCTGCGGGCGTCTAGATTGGCACTGCCGAGTGCGGCGCAGCTGTCGTCCATCAGCATAGCTTTGGCGTGCAACATGCGCGGGGTGTAGCGAAATATCTGCGCGCCGCTCAGCAACAGCTCACGCAGGTAGCTCATGCGGACGAGATCAACCAGCCGATTGTCGGATTTTTTCGGCACGATAATACGTAAGTCTATGCCGCGCCGCGCGGCCAAGCTGAGCGCGTTTTGCAGGGATTCGTCGGGCACGAAATAGGGCGTAATGAGCCATAAACGGCGCTTTGCAGTAAAACAGGCCGCCAGCAACAACGCGTGCCAAGTGTCATCACGCAGGTCAGGCCCGCTTGGCACTATTTGCACGCGCGCAAGCCCTTCTGGCTCTGCGCGCGCTGGGTATTGCGCCTGTTGAGTAGCGTCAAGGGCGTCAAAATCTAGCTTTTCGCCGGTAGTAAAGCGCCAATCTGAAATGGCGATATCTTCGAGCTGGCGCGCGGCGGGGCCGTGAATGGTGCAGGATAAATCTTGCCAAGCGTTGGCGTGATCGAGCGGATTGAAATAGCAAGCCGCCCAGTTGCGTCCGCCGGTCCAAGCTTCAGAGCCGTCAATCACCATGATTTTTCGATGATTGCGCAAATTCAAAATGCGCAGCCTGGCTAGCTGGCTCAGCGGTTTAAATCGAACTACCTGTGCACCGGCGCGCTTTAACGAGCGTGCGTATTTTGAATGCAGCGAAACCGAGCCAATATCATCCAGCAGCAGATAAACCGCGACCTTGCGTTTCGCCGCGTCCGCTAGCGCGCAGAGGATTTTTTGAGTGCAGGCATCATTTGCGCAGTCATATAAGTTAATCAAAATACGGTGATTGGCCGAAGTGATCAGCCGCATAAGCTCCTCAAACGCATGTTCAGGGCTGTTATGAATTACCACGCTGTTTCCGGTAACAGCGCCCGATAGACCAAGCCCGCGCATCAGCAAGTCCAGCGGATGTGCGCCTTCATCAGGCACCTGTGGGCAACTGCGCGTGTGTAGTCGGCTAAGCCGATGCCTGGGCCTGGCAAGTTTGCGCGCGCCAAACAGCAAGTACAGCACCACGCCGACATAAGGCAACAGCAACAGCACCAATAGCCAGGCCGCTGTGCTAGCCGGTGCTCGGCGCTGTTTGAGCACATCGCCGAGCAGCAGCACAGCCAAGCCAATACCCGCGCCAAAAATGAGTAGCTCCAGCGCGAGCCAAGCATTTAACACCGGAAAGTTCAGCATGATTAGTTCTTCGGTGGCAGGCTTTGCCGTTGAATCATGCTTTTAAAATGCGTGTCAATCTCCCCAAGCACCAACGGCAGCTCTTCGCAGCTGTCAGTGTAATCGTCATCGCTCAGTGTCGATGGCTCTTCGCCAATCAAGGCTGGAATTTCACCCAGCAAAACCGTTAGCGGTGCAGCAATCATGGCAAGCGATTCTTCCGCCAGCGCTTCCTCCCAGAAGGCATGTTCAAGCTCCATACCATGCGCAAAACCGAGCAGCCAGCTGCCTAGGCTTTCGGTGTCTTCGTTATCTTCCAATAGGATTGGATCGCGCAGGTGATCGGTATTGAGATCGCGGCGAATCTCACGCCAGTGCGCCCCTATGAGCGCCGCTAATTCTTCGGTAATTGGTAATTTTGAACCGACCATCTCGACGTAATACGGTGCGGGTGAACCTTGTTGTTGGGTCAGCACGAGCGCGGTGAGCAATCCATCTACGGCATCGAGCGTCAGGGCGTCATCCCCGCGCTCGTTTAGCAGCGCGTCGTAGCGAAGTAAGGTACGTTCGTTGAGTTCAATGTCGTGCTGCATGATGTGCCTATTAAAAGAGCGTGGGTTGCTTGAGTTCAAGGCGAGCTGGTCAAAGCAAAATAGAGCGCAATCAGCGCCACCAGCAGCGCTGCGCCCGCAAGCAAAAAGCCCTGTTTGGCTTTGCGCTGCGCCGCATCGCCAAGCAGCACTTCGACATTCCGAAAGACGGGCACGCCCGTAGCTGGATAGCGCTTTTCTTGCAGCGCTTTCGCTGAATTGATTGCGAGCGCGCCTGCAACTCCCAAAGCGCTGATGATCATCACGCCATAGACAAAAAGCTGTAAAAGCCCAAGCTGGCGCGTTGCTTCCGCTACGTCACCCGCTTTAGCGATCAAGGTAATCTGCGCCTTCCACTGGAAAAAACCGTAGGTTAAACCGCACGCCAGTAAAAAGAGTACAGCAACAAAAATGACAGCAATGCGCTTTTCGCGCGAATCAGCTTCTTGGATCGTCATTGGATTATGCCTTTGGCAAGCAAATTTGCGATGGTGTATTTTTGAACTTCTAAGAAATGTGCGCGTGATACTTCAGTGCCCAAAAGTGTGTCGCAAGGATAGATCTGCGTGTCGGCATAGCTTGCGGCAAACAGCTCAGTGCGCTGACGCGCGAGCAAATTGCTCATGCCTGGGCGCTGCCTGAAATCGCGCAAGCCGCGCAAATCGATAGCCGCGTTTGCGACCATCGATTCGCCAAAACCTGCTTCAATCAGGATGTTTCCTTTGTAGTCGATGAGCGTACTCATGCCGTCAGTTGATTGCGAAGGAATTGCCGTGCCAACAATGCCAGCCGAATTGGCTGACACCACATACGCCAAATTTTCAATTGCGCGCGCGCGTTTTGCAATCGATTTTGGCGTGGCATTTGGGCTGCCAACTTCACTGGTGCAGTGCAAAAATACTTCAGCGCCGCGAAACGCTAAGCAGCGAGCGATTTCCGGATACAAAATTTCCTCAGATGCAATCGCGGCTAGCTTGCCTATGTCGGTGTCTACCACTGGAAACACGGCTTCTAGCCCGTAAATTTCCAAATAGCGCTGCCAAACATCGTGCGGGGTCGGCGCATACATGCTGATAAGTCGACGATAGCGAAGGATGAGCGCACCTCGATCACAAATCACAAAACTACTTTGGAAATACAGGCCTGGAAAGTAAGAGTCGATTTCATAGGCGTTGAAGGCCAGAAATACGCTGTTTTTAGCGGCCAGCTCGCCCATTAAGGCAAAGCACTCATCGTTCTCAGACAGGCAGGCCTTTTCCCGCCAAACCTCAATTGATTCACCCATCGGAAAGCCGGTCAGACAATATTCGGGCAACACCACCAGGCGAACATCAGGCCCGATAAAAGCTTTACTCGCTGCTATTTCCCGGCCGATTCGTTTAATGCTGGCACGCATCAGTTGACGCACTGCAGCAACGTCTGGCGCGCTGTTAATGGCGTCGCAGCGCGTTTGCAATGCCAAGGCCATGTAGGGTTTTATCGACATTCGTACATTCCAGTAGGCGGATCTAATGATGGCGGGAAGCTTAACGCAGGCAGCAGCGTGATATATGTCAGAATTGCACAGTTTGCGCTCAGCGGGTATGGTTCGGCTCGCGTTGTGCAGTTCTTAGCAGCGCGATCTGCTTAAGCTAAGGATGGCCCCGACATTGCGTCGTTAAGCAGTTGCATTGAATCAAGGAGCAAGCATGTTAATTCTGACTCGACGAGTGGGTGAAACGCTCAGAATCGGGGACGATGTCGCGGTAACGGTTTTAGGTGTTAAAGGCAATCAGGTAAGAATTGGGATTGACGCGCCAAAAGCAGTTGATGTACACCGTGAGGAAGTTTTTCAAAAGATTAAACGCGAACCGGCTCAGACTATCGAGCGAACACGCGGAAAAAGCGAGTAGCACATCCCGGAGAAATGCCCGAGTGGCCGAAGGGGCTCCCCTGCTAAGGGAGTATGCGGACAAAAATCTGCATCGAGGGTTCGAATCCCTCTTTCTCCTCCAATTCGACAGCTCTACCTAGGTTTTTCCAATTTGAGTTGTTGATGAAGCGTCTTCCGAAGCGTGGTTGACACCGTAGTTCCAGCTGGCAATACTCCGCAGCTGATTTTTACCAGTTCATGCGCCCGTAGCTCAGATGGATAGAGCACTAGCCTACGAAGTTGGGGGTCGGAGGTTCGAATCCTTCCGGGCGCACCATGGACGGTAAATGCGAGACCGCTAAACTGCAGCGGCTCTGCAAACATATCTTAACGAGCCATTATTTGACCGGCGCTTGAACAAATTCGTCAATTGCAGGGTTGATCTCTGGCGCAAGCTGATTGAAGCCTCGCGCCGATTGAAAAAGCGGGCTGAAATGACCGGTGTCATCCAGCAAGATCACTTTTGCATTGCCGCCAAGCGAATTGACCTTATCTGCCAAATTGCGCGAATTTTTCGGCCAAACGATCTGATCGTCAGTGCCGTGAAACAACAGCATGCGCGGCTCAGTGCCGTCGGCAAAATGGATAGGTTGGGACGCTTTAGATTGTGGATCACCGCCGAAGGTTTCAATCACACTTGGATCGGTCAGCGGTAGAAAATCGAAGGGCCCTGACAGCCCAATAAAACTGGCAACATCGGATTTTTTAAGCCCGTGCCTGGCCAAATATTGAGCATCAGTTACCAACATGCCGCCAATATGCGCGCCCGCCGAGTGCCCGAAAACATGCACTGAACTCGCGTCCGAACCCCAATCGCTCGCATGCTGTTTAGTAAAGGCGAAAGCGCTGGCGGCGTCATGAATGAAACCAGGAAACAGCGTTTTCGGTGCTTTTCGATAGTTCGGAATCACCACCACGTAGCCCTTCATCGCGTAGTGCTTGCCAACAAAGCGATACCAAGATTTATCACCGCTGCGCCAACTGCCGCCGTAAAAAAACAGCAGCAAGGGCCGGGGTTTAGCGGATATTTCCGATGGCTGATAAATATCCAGCGACAATTTATGCGCTGCATCAAAAGCTACGTTTTTCGTGACTGTTACCGGGCTAAGCGCATACGGCACGCTTAAGCTGCGCATCAGGCTTGCTTGGCAGCCGCTCAGCAGCAGCGTTATAGAAGACATCATAATCAAAACAATGCGCAAATTTGCGGCCAAGTGAATTAAGGATACGCATAGTCTAAGGTAAAACTAATTTTGTAGGATCTAAAGCACCTTCACACTACCACCCGCAAGCGGCCCGGAAATGCTGCCAATTTTCGAACTTGGGTGTAGAAAAACCTCAGTTTCGTGCTCCAGCATCAGCTGATTCACCGAGCTGTTTGGGCCTATTTCGATGCGTGGAGGGCGTTTTTTGCTGCCCCAATTCCACATGGAATTGGGCTTTCGAACCCGAAACATGCCGCCGATCTGACTTTGCTCGATTTGCACGTTGCCCCAAGTGGTTTCTATGCCGCCGTCAATACGGCTAGCTTTGAGCTCAATTTCGCCGTTAACGGTGACTAGCTTTGAGCGAACTTCGGCGTTGTAAAGCGATATGCCGCCATTGACCGATTCGACTGAGCCTTCGATGATGCTCGGGCCTTTGAAATCAATCTCACCGTTTACCGTCTCTGCGCTGCGCGCTAGGCTTAGGCGGCCGCTGGCATCAATGCTGCCATTGACAGATTCCAAGCTTCGCAGGCTGGCGTTTTCAGCGATATTAATTGAACCGTTTACCGTTGAAACATCGCCAGCACGCACGTTCGCTGCAACATCAATATTGCCGTTTACGCTTTCTAAATCGCCGAACTGGCCGCCAGCGGCTGCGTTAATTGAGCGATTGACCGTGCTCTGATCGTCGGTTTCACCACCGCTCGCGCCGGTTATCCCGACGCCAGCAATAAGCAGCGCAATCAAACCAGCACTAACGCGTTGCATGGTCAAAACTCATTGAGTGCTTAGCAAAAGCTGACTTCCAGTTCTGTGCGAGGCTATTGGCACTCGGCTTAGATTCAAGCGCACTTTTGTTAGCCAACGCGAGCACTAAGCGATTGACAAACTGATTGAAGTTAACGCTACGGGTTTCGCTGTACATGAGATTCTCCTGGGTGGTATTCCTGCGTCAGGTTTGGCGCATGTAGACACTTAGCAAAGCCTGTGCCAACTCGGATAATTTATTTAAATCAATGAATTACGAGCTTTTGCATGACCTATGGGGCAGTATTGACAGGCGCTGATGGCGTTTGTAATCGAACGTGCTGTTCGGAAATGAGACGGCCTAGCTAATGTCCGTCTTTTTGTAAACCATCTAAGTCAGAAGTAAGCTGAGCCACGTTATTCGAGCTAGCTATTTATGTTAAGTATCCGATATTTGTGAGCATGAGAATGCGCTTCGAGCGGTTTACAGACTAGGCAACTTGACTGTTGATGTTTATCGGCGCTCTGGGCCATTGTGGCTTTGGGCGACGCTATTTTGCTAGATTGCCCTAAAGAGGGTAAAAAGTGGGTTTGAGCTTGCCTGAAATTTATGATCGCATCGCGTTCCCTAATCCTGAAGCATGAAACATATTGAGACAGACGTAGCCATTATCGGCGGCGGTGCGGCGGGGTTAATGTGCGCACAAGCGCTCGGCCATGCTGGCCAGCGGGTGGTGGTTTTGGAGCACGCAAACCGGGTTGGCAAGAAGATTTTGATGAGCGGCGGCGGGCGCTGTAATTTTACAAATTTGCGCACGGCGCCGCAGAACTTTTTATCCGCCAATCCAAGATTTTGCGTGTCCGCCTTGGCGCGTTACACGCCACAGGATTTTGTAGCGCTCGTAAAAAAACATCACATTGCATTTCATGAAAAAGAGCTAGGACAGCTATTTTGTGATGAATCTTCGAAGCAAATTGTCAAAATGCTGCTGGATGAATGTGCAACTGCCGGGGCGCAGATTTTCACCCAAACCGAGGTGAAAGGACTTGCGCAAAACCCGGCTGGTTTTTTGCTCGAATGTTCGGAATTTAAAGTGCAAGCCGAAAGCTTGGTCATTGCCACGGGCGGTCTGAGCATTCCTAGCATGGGTGCCAGTGGATTTGGCTATCGTATTGCTGAGCAGTTCGGCCACAAGGTATTGCCCACACGCGCGGGATTAGTTCCGTTGACGCTGAGCGGCAGCTATCAGGAGCAGTTTTGCGAACTCGCGGGGCTGGCTTTACCCGTGAGCGCCAGCGTCGGGAATATTTGTTTTGAAAATGCGCTGTTGATTACCCACCGCGGTTTGAGCGGCCCGGCAATCTTGCAAATTTCAAGCTACTGGCAGCCAGCGGGATCTGCTTCGTTGGTCATTAATTTATTGCCTGCTGGCGCGGCTGCAATGATCGCGCAGGCGCGAGCCAAACAAGGCTCGCAGCTCGTCGGTGATTGGCTAGCGCAGCAGCTGCCTAAGCGCTTGGCGCAGCGCTTGAGGGAGGTGTACCCAGATTTAATCCAAGGCGACAAGCGATTGGCGGATTTAAACAAATCTGCGCTCGCAGGATTGGCGCAGTGCCTAAGTGAATGGCCGATTATCGCGAGCGGCACCGAAGGCTATCGCACCGCAGAAGTGACTTTAGGCGGCGTTGACACCACCCAAATCGAATCGAAATCGATGCAGTCCAAAAAAGTGCCTGGGCTTTACTTCATTGGCGAAGTGTTGGACGTTTCGGGTCATTTAGGCGGTTATAACTTTCAATGGGCCTGGGCTAGTGCGGTGGCAGCAGCGAGTGCAATTGCTAGTCGATTTAAGTAGCGCTCGATCTGGACAAGGTCGTCTTTTTCTGGATTTGCGCGATTTTCACGCCAGACTTTGACTTCCACCGCCATGCCCACGCTGCCATGCAAGACCAGCAAATCCATGCGCGATAAACCGCATCATATTCGCGGTCAATGCGACCAGCGCCGTTCAATACGTGCTGCAAGTAAGCCATGAGCACCAGAGCCTCCTACGAGGCTGACTCACGCCTCACAAGGCTAACCGATTTCGACTTGGGTTTTATGGCAAGTGCGCTACCGGCTTAATTCGGCGATCCAGCCACTGAACGGGCTCGCGGTGGCGAGCGTGAAAACAATTTTGCATAACTGAATCATTCCCCGTCCAAACCCGCCTGCATTGCAAATCCCGTTTAGCTTAGATTGACACCACCCAGGTCAGTTTCTACTATCGCCCCTCGGTTGTGGGTCGCTAGCTCAGCCGGTAGAGCAGCGGACTTTTAATCCGTTGGTCCCGAGTTCGAATCTCGGGCGACCCACCAATAAATTGATTGTGCTTCGGAACCCATTCGCAGTTTAGGGCTGCAAACCGAGAGCACGACCGATGACAAACCACGATTCAGCCTTCACTGTTGCGCTCGTCAACACCAAAGGCGGTGTAGGTAAAACTACCCTTTGCAGTAACATCGCTGCGATTTGTGCCGACCTAGGCCAGCGCGTTCTGATGATTGATACCGATCCACAAGGATCGCTTACCCATTACTTTAAGTTGACGCGCGAAGCACCCTCGGGTTTGAGCAGCGTTTTGCGCCGGCGAATCATCGATGCATCGGTCATCAGCAATACGACCGTAGCTAATCTCGACATCGTGACGCACGATACCGACATGCCTGCGGCACTGGTCGAATTGGGCGCACAATTTCAGGGCGCATACGCGCTCGCCGAAGCCATTGCAAATCTTAAGCTCAGTGACTTTTACGACTTAGTTTTTATCGATACGCCAGGCGCGAGTGGACTATTGCAGGACATGGGCATCGTGCCAGCTGAATTGCTGGTAGCACCGATCCAGCCTGAAACGCTCAGCATGATCCAGGTTAACAATTTGCTCAAGCTCCTGCGTCGCTATGAACTCGGCGCGCCTAACTCACGTATGGCAGCAGTGCCTTGCAAAGCGGTAATCAGCCAAGCTACTCCAACTGCCAGTTCGCGCAAGCTTACATCCGAGCTACGAAGCCAATTTTTGGTGTCACGTGGACGATTTACCGTTGCTGCCACCGTGGTAAAGCAAGCCGTGGCGTTCGTCAACGCATCTAGTGTTTACGATGCAGTACACCGCATAGAGCCGGGCACAGCAGACAAAATTGGCCCCGCCAGCGCGACGCTGCATGCGCTAGTTGCCGAGCTTTTACCGCATTTATACGACCGAGTAAGTCCCCAAGCCCCTGCGTCTGAGAGCCAGCCATGAACGAAAACCCCGCCAAACCCTTGATTAATCTCGCTGACTTACGTACGCGCGGGCCGAAAAAAGTACCCGAACCTACCTTCAAGGCTCCGCTATTTAATGACACGCAGGCCCCTGCCCTGCCGACTTACGAGCCGGAACGCTTTATACAACTTGGGATTGAGGAGATCGAGCCATACGCGCATAACCCGCGTACACAGCGCAATACGCAGTATGACGAGCTCAAGGAAGCATTGAGCAGTGGCGGTATTGAGGGCGTGGTATTGCTGGTGACTCGCAAGCCCGGCGATATCAAATACCACATTCAGGCGGGCGGCAATACGCGGCTAAAGATCATCAAAGAGCTGTGGGAAGAAACCGGCGATAAGCGGTTTAGAGCGGTGCGGTGCGTGATTAAGCCGTATGAATCTGAAGAGTCCACTAGTGCAAAACATATTGCTGAAAACTTGCACCGTGATGATCTTTGCTTCTGGGATTTGGCGAGTGGCGTGATGAGGCTGAGGCGACGAATGGAAGAATCTACTGGACAACTTTCACAACGTGCTTTTATAGAACAAACAACGGCTCTTGGTTTAAAGCTGGGTCAGTCAGGTATTAACTATTTTGAGTTTGCTTTGGCTCGGTTTGAGCAATACCAATTCAAGATCAAGCTAAGCCGAAACATGATCGAGAAGATTCAGCCACTGTGGAATCGATTTGAGAGGCTAGCGACGCTCGCGGGTGTTGACATCAAACCAGCGCTCCACATTGCTTTGACTGGCCTTGAAGACGAATGGATGGACGTGTATTGCGACGTGGAGCAGCTGATTACGCATGCAAAATTGGCGGTTGCGGGCGTGCTGCATTTGTCGGCGATTGAGCTTGAACAGGCTTTGGAATTGGTAGCGAAAGACCAGTCAGTTAAGGATTGGAATTCGCTGAAATCGCGCATTCGGATGACGCCGGTAAAGCTAGGGCCAAAGGCGAAGCCTGATACAGGTGCGAGCAATTCTAGACCAGCCAGCAATGCGGCTAAAGCGCCTGCCGACGTTGATCGACAAATTGGCTTGCCGTTTGATGAGACTGACCCATCACAGAATTTGATTCGGCCCATGATTGCTGTACGTGCGGATCTTCGCATACCGCGCGAAGGTGAGATTACCGAAGCGGCGGCGTTTGAGCATTGCTATCAGATGGCGTATGCGTTCGCTTGCAATATTGGGCATCAGAAGTTTTTGAAGCGTTATGCGCGTGGTGTGGGCTGGTGGATGGAGCCTTATGTGTTGGCATTTCGCGACGTGCCTGATCCGGGCTATCGGGCTGAGTTAGATGCGTGGTCGATGTTAGCCATGCTGTCGGGCCAGTATGAGCGCGCAGTATGGGAAACACTGCCGGAGGATTCGGTGTGGGTTTCGGTGATGCGCCGAACGGCGGATAAGGCAACGCTTTCGGCAGCGGCAGTGGTGGAGCCTTGCCAAACCACGTTTGCTCGATGGTTTTTTGGCCGGTGTACGTTTGGCACGCAGGACAACAGTTTTAATGACTTGGCCAAGCACCCGACCGGACACGACATGTTGCCGCATGTATTTCATGCCGTACATGCCTTGCTTCGCGTGGCACCGAGGCGTTTTGCACATATCAACCCCGAAGGCACGCCGCGGAAGGAATTCGTTGGAGCGCAGCCATGAACCGAAGCCTATTGGACGCCTTACGCGTTGCCCTTTCGATTGACGCCTGGAGCGCTGCGATGAGTGCGTTAACATGACCCATACTATTTTTGCCGCAATTCGAACTGCTTTAAAAACTGACCCTGCTAGCGCGCGCAATGGCCTAGTCAATATGGGCTTACCGCTAACCGCCATTGACCGCATCGCCACGATGGACGATGAAACGCTTGATGAAATGGTAGCGAAGAATGTGATCCGCTTGAACGTGGATCTTTGCACGCTGATGCAGCTGCGCACCTTGCCGGATTTGATGGCGGAATACATTCGCAAAGGTGCATCGAATGATTTGATGGTCACCTTGCTTGGTGTAACACCGCGTGAGATCGCGCTGCAGCGCGCAGCGCTGGGTGTGCCGGCTGCCCTAGGGCGCGGTTCAAGTGTTGACCAATATTCGCGCGATCGCGTGCGCACGCTGTGGGCAACGCTCACCGATACGCGCCGTGCCGATCGTTTGCTGATGATTGCGGACCAATTTCCCATGTGGAGTTTGACTGCTATCTATGGGGCGATTAAGTGATGCCAAAAGCAGGGCTTATTCCTAGAGAATTAGCGGAACTTGTGACCAAGTTGCGCAAAGAAGACGGATATTCGCGAGTGGCAATAGCGGTCGCCTTTTTGTCTGCGTCTTTAGCACTAATAGCAGTGCTATTCGTCCATGTGCTGCCCAAGCTGCTAACAAAAAAACAGCCGAGCAGAGAAGGCGTAGCGGACATTCTGGAAGCGTTAGCGGCAAAGATTGAAAAAGATAACATCAATGAATGATGAGGCTGCCAGTGTAGGTAGCTTTGGATTCGCTGGTGCTTGGACGGCGGCGATACCGAACGGCTTGATTTTAGATGCGCGGTTGACCGCGACAGACAAATTATTGTGGATGGTGATTCGCTGCGGGATCAATAATCCGAGTGTGCCGGTGTCGCCTACTTATGATTTTTTGGTTGAAACCAGCCACATGGCAAGGTCATCCGTTGCGCGTTCATTGCTGGCGTTGCGTATTGCAGGCTGGATGACGGGCAATACCGAGCAGCGTTTTGACGGCTATGTGCTGGGTGCGCGTTACACCTTGCATGACCGTGACCGCACGGATGACCTAAAAACTGCTCCAGGGCACCGCGAATTTGTCGCCAAACATGTGTCGAACAAGGGGCGCATTGCGCGGTTAGCCGCTGTTGTTGGTGAACAGATTGGTTTAAAAGCGGATGAAATTACCAAGGCGAAGCCGATTATCGCCAGCAGTAGCAATTTGCTACCGCCTAAAGTGGGTGGCAGTAGCAATTTAGGACTGCCTAAAAATCCGGAAAATTTAGGCAGTAGCAATTTGCTACTGAGCGAAAAAAGTGGCAGTAGCAATTTAGAACTGCCGGGCAGTAGCAATTTGCTACCGTCGAAAAATGGGCAAATTCTAGGCAGTAGCAATTTGCTACCGCCTGAAAATCAAGGGGTTACAGGTTCCCCTCACACGGGCGCGCGCCGTTCTGTTGTTGTTCTTAATAATCTTAGTTCTTTAAAAACAAAAGAATTAAATACAACAACTAATACGGCGGGTGCGCCTGCACCTGCGCGCGAGCTGCATTACTGGCCTTCGGTCGAGCACTTCAAGAATTACATGGAACGCGAACTGGAGTTGATTCCAGAGGACGCCTTAGCGCAGCAGCTGATTGATGAGTTTAGTTTTCGGGTTAACGAAGCACGCGCACCGATGGCGGTGTTTAGAAGTTTGATTGCAGCGGCGATACGCGGAACCTTTGTGTTGAGCTTGAAAGCTGAGGTACTGGCTGCGTCGCGAAGACGAACGACTGGGACAGGTGCAGTCACGAGGTACGGCGGTTTGAATGCAAATGACGCAATACCAACGCTATCTTTGATCGAACATGCTCGCATCCAAGAGTCAATTTTTCCTGGGCACCTGAAAACTGAGTTAGAGCGAAATCGAGCTAACTATTCCGAAAAGCATATTGAGCAGCTGACTCAGCTGGCTGAAGAGCTTGGGGTGTTGGTATGAGGCGCGCTCTTGAGTTTGTTTCGCCCCGAAACAGTGGCGAGTTTGTTTCGGGGCGAAACAGTTTCTCGAAGCAATTCCCAAAACCTGAGTTTGATCCGGGGCGGATCAAGATTGCCGCGCTATGCCCAAAACCTGAGTTTGATCCGGGGCGGATCAAGATTGCCGCGCGATGCCCAAAACCTGAGTTTGATCCGGGGCGGATCAAGATTGCCGCGCAATTCCCAAAACCTGAGTTTGATCCGGGGCGGATCAAGATTGCCGCGCAATTCCCAAAACCTGAGTTTGATCCGGGGCGGGACGAATTCCGAAACCTTGAGTTGTTCCCCGGGCGGGACGAACTCCAAACCAATAGTTTCACCCATCCACTTTATAAAACACCCTTCCCATGCTCCTTTAAAAGGCCCTTTCCTTTTATGGATAAGGAGGGCCGGTGCCCTCGACTTTTACTTATTGATGCCAACTTATGACTATTGTTAAAACTGCTGTGCCAGTTGCTCGTAAAACGCTCTCTGTTGCGACTGTGGCAAAGACCCTACCTTCCGGTGCTGTGGCAAAGCCTGGGGCTGCTGCTGTCGTTTCTGTGGTTCCTGTTGCGGTTCGTGCGATCAAACCGCGTGGGCTGAGTGCGACGGCTAGAATTATGGTTTCGACTACGCAATCTCAGGCGGTGTGGTTTGGGCGTAGTGCTTCAACTGCGAACCCTAATGGACGTACCAGCATACCGCTGGCGATGGCGTTGCTGCGGCTGCCGTACGATTTGACGGCTAAGGACAATCCCTTGGCGGATGCGGTGCTACTGCATCTTGAGGATGGGTTGGAGCGATTACGAGGGGATTGCCAGCTGCGCATCGTGACGGTGCTGGATTTGCTGGCTGAGCGGCAGAAAATGGGGGTAACGACGCCAATTGTCACAGCGCGGGATCCGATAGAGCTGGAGTGTGCTTTTGGAACCCCGTACCACTACATGCTGGTTGATGCGTTGGCGCTGTATGACTCTGCGGTGCGGCATTTGTTGACGGTGTCGATGACGGGATTGCTATCAAGTAGCCAAGTGCGCGTGATTATTTTGGGATTGACCAAGGACTTTGCACGGCTGCTGTATGACTTGGTGAAGATGACTTCGACGCTGCGTAAAACTTCGTCGGAGGTTTCACGAACATCGTTGCTAGCCGATGCTACGCATCAGAAACTGTTGGAGGATTGGGAAGCTGCATATGGCGCGGTGTCTGAGAAAGTGTTGAGTGGATTGAATAGGCCGACGCATACACGTGCGCCGTCTTGGAGTGCCACGCCATGACGCTAATGGCTCGTACATTGCCTACGCCGCGATTGGCGGCGGCACCGACTACGGCAACGCTGATGGAAGCGGCTATGTCGGATATGCACACGCTGATGACGGCGCGATTGGGCTTAAAAGATTTGCAGCGCATGGCGGCTGCGATTGATCGGCAAATGGTGGACCTGAGCGTGTCGATGGATGCGCAGCGCGTTGCGATTATTCACGAGGTGCGCGCGAAGCGATTAGGTGTGCAGATGTATCGACAAGCCAAAGTGGCAAGGGGTATTCGGTGTTCGTACCTCTACTGGCGGTTGAGCGGCAACGCGGCTGCGAGCCATATCGACGTGTATGCGCATACGCATCCGGCGCATCACCCATTTGTTGATGAGATCAACGCACGCAATCAGCAGCTCACTTCCGCGCATGCGTGGCTTCGCTACACCCGCCACGTCATTCGTGATTTTGTACCCAAGCAGTAGATTTTTCGTAGTCGTTTTACCGTTGTAAACACTCATCTAAACCGGCTGTAGGAGCCTTCCAGTGAATCATGATCAACTACTCAACATTGCAGCAATGCTTACCCAATCCCATATCACCAGCCACAAGCCCATTTCGGTGGATCGCACGATGAACGTGTTTGAACAATTCTATGAACAACTACGCGGTGTTGAAGTGGTTGCTTTACTTCCGCCGGTGAGTGGCAACAAGTCGGAACACTAGGAGGCGTTATGTCACAGCACTACTTTAGGCCGGTTCCGAACACGGTGATTTTGATGGGTTGGGATAGGCCGCTACAGGGTTATTTTTGCGTAATTGAATGCGGTGATGAGCTGCTGTATTCGAACTTGGAGGATCCGATTTTGGATGAGCGCGGAGGCATGTCAGGCAGCTTGGATTATTTGCTTGATTGTGTAGTGGCGCGTGGCTTGAATGTGCCGCAGGAAATGATTGCCGAGATCAAGGCGGATGCAGCGCATAACATTGGCAATCGGGAAATGCGGTGGAATGAATTGAGTGAGGGGGTGATGTGATGGATGCCGACAATCCCGACCATGTTGAACTGTTAATTACTAACATTAATTTGTTGGGTGTTACGTTGTTTTACTACACGCTTTGTATATTCGCTGCAATTTTGGCCATTCGACTCTGCGCGTTTTTGCGAGACGAGCTACTACTAGCCAAAGAATTTCGGCGCATTGCGAATGAGGATATTGACGCGTGCGAGGTCGAGTTATTAGTCAATGAAAAAGATACCGGGCTTCATGATGAAGCGTATTGGCAAATTGAAATTTCGCGTCTTGACCTCAAAAAGCGCTTGTCCAAAAAACAAAAGCGTAACGTGCGAACGTTAGTGGTTAAACTGTGCGAATCGCTTGCCATCGAATCTAAGTTATCTCAGCATTTTGTGGATCATGACGAAGACGCTTTGCAACTTGCGCTGGCCCAGGAAAGCGCTGCGCTAAACAACCTCGTTGCCCGTTTTGAACGCCATGAGCAAGAAAAAGAAGCTTCGAAAATACTCTTACACTTGCGAAACATTGCGGCAGCTGTGCAAACACTACGAACGCCAAAACAAGCACGGTTACTGGATCGCGCTGAGGTGTGGCTCGACGCATTTGAATCTACAAAGAACCCCAAACTGACGCTGTTTCGTAGGGTCAAGCAATGATCGCCGAAGCCGCCAACACCGACACCAAAATCCGTGACGAAAAACTATTCACTCTCAGCATATGTACGAGTGCGTTTGCGTGGTGGGTGATTTATTTATACCTATCGTGGGAACAGGGAACTGATCCAAATTTAGGATTGCCGTTGATGATAGTGGCGGCGATAGCTGCGTTTTTCCCCTTCTCCCGGAGAATGCTTGTTGGCATGGTCATAGTCACCTGGATTACCGTTTCGGCACTTTATCTTGCGCACGGCTACGTGTTCGCTAATTTTGACACGATGCCACGTTGGATGTTTTCAAAGCAGCTGGGGCAGAATACCGAACGAACGTTTGATATAAAAACCATGACCTGTTTGACGGGGTGCAAGCCCGAGTTTGGCGAAATTTCGAATAACGAATACGAGCGCCTACGGGATGTTTGTAAGCCGCGCGGTGTGATGCAGACGCGATACTCAGCAGACGAAAAACTGGTCTATATTAGATGTGGCAAGGGATTTAAGGCGTTCACAGCCTTCGCAGAGCGGGGCGCATTTGAGCTGGCGGAAGCAAAGTTTGAACAAGCGAAAGTTGAGAGACATAGGCTTATTGAGCAGAAAGCAATTGAGGAACTGAAGGCATCGAAAGCGCGATTTGAGGCATGGGGTTAGCAATGAAAATCATGCTAGCCAAGCTTGTTACCAGCGCGCGTAGGTTGATTAATAGCTTCTACTTGCTTACCGGTCAAGCGCCATGAGCGGGCTTATGGCTTTGGTTGATCGCTTGTATTTGCATGCGGAAAAGATCAAGAAACTTGACGGTGATCTTGACTCGACAGAATCGCTTTACGCTGAAGCTTTAGCCATCGCGCGCGACTTGCTGCCGTACTGTGATCCTGTAGATATCGAAATGATGGACAAAACGATGCATGCAGACGCTATGCGCTGGTCAGCGCTTGAGTTTCCAAACTGAAAGAGAAAAACCCCAAATGATTACCATCAAAACCAACAGTGGCACCGTGCGAATTGGCGAAAACCGTGGACAGCTCAACGTCAATCGTGTGGTCATCAATGGCAAGCCAATCAACTTGGATGAGCTGCCGATAGAATTGGATGCGGGGAACGGGAACGTCGTGATTACAGGGACGGATGCGCCTATTGATATTCAAATGGGTGGCAAGCGTCCGGAGCCTTTTGTAGCGCCGTCAGCGATTGCAGCATGGCTTAGCCCTAGGATGACATTTGATGTAACGCTGTCCGCTTTGAGCTTTGTTTTTGCTGGCATAGCGCTCTCGATGGTGTCTTCGCTGTCGTGGGCGTGGTTTGGCCTCATCATGGGCGTTATCGCGGCTTTTCTGGTGTACAGTGCTTCTGACCATTTCCGGCCCAAGCCGTGAATTGCGCACTCTTTACTACTGCTTTGGTTGCTTCGTTCGCATGGATGGATAGTGGTAATAGCCGTTTAGCCAGTAAGCAAGACTGGGTGGCTGCGGTGCAATCGTGCGGGGGTGTTTATGGCGCGCTGGTTGCGCGTCCGGAGGCAAAGGCGATAACACGCGCTGCACTTGAAACGCTATTGGCAAAATGCGAGAGGAACGCGCACCGGGGTGTGGGCCAGCAGCCCATAGAGCGGCAAATGCGCTTAGAACCTGAACAAAGTATACTCGGTTCGTCATCAGCGGTTTTAGGGGCCGTGCAAAAGGACACGTTATGAAACCAAGCAGCGCCCGTTTATTGACCTATGCCGACTATGCGGCCATGCCAGACGACGGAAAGCGTTATGAGCTTATCGACGGAACCTTGTTTGAAATGTCTGCCCCTACTATCTCGCATCAAGCAGTAATTGCATTCTTCATTACCCAGCTATCCAACGCGCTAGCTGGCCAGAGAAATATGGTCGTTGGCTCGCCGTGTGACGTGCGACTGCCTAAATCGAATGAAACGCCAGAAGGCGCGACAACGGTAGTGCAACCTGATGTTTTGGTCATTTCTACCGATAGCAGGAACGAAGCTTGTCAGACCGGCGCGCCGGTATTTGTTGTTGAAGTTTTATCGCCGAGCAGCCTAAGCCACGACCAAGTGCGCAAGCTGAAAATCTATGGCGATTGTGGGGTTAGCGAATATTGGATTATCAATATACGAAAGTTGACGGTACAGATTTACCGTAAAGGCACGAATGGCTTTGATCCCGTTGAGCGCTGTGATTTTACTAAACCGCAGCCAGTAAGTGCATTGTGCGGCTTGGTTATGAATCTGCCGCTTTTGCTTTTAATGTTTGAGCCAAACGCCGCACCAATGGCGCTAGAAATTAGCGAAGCGAAAGTTCAAGAAGCCGTTCGCGCTATGCGGAATCTTTCGCTGGAAGAGCAGTCGAGAGTGCGCAAATTGTTGGGTGAAGGTGTTTAGCAAATGCACCGGGAACTTAAAGCTAGTCAATTGAGCGAGGAAAACGCGCGTTTGTCTATGGGCAGGCATTTTGGGCAGCAATCGCGCTTAAATCCCGAAAATCGTATAATTCGCGCGTCATCAGCGGTTTTAGGGGCTGTGCAAAAGGACAAGTTATGAACCCAAGTAACGCCCGATTATTGACCTATGCCGACTATGCGGCCATGCCAGACGACGGAAAGCGTTATGAGCTTATCGACGGAATGTTGTTTGAAATGTCAGCCCCTACTGCTAACCACCAAATCGTTATTGTAAAAATAACCGCGCAACTTGATGCTGCGGTAACTAATCGTGCGCTACTGGTTCTATGTGCACCCTTCGATGTCCGCTTGCCAAAAGCATTCGAAACGCCAGATGGCGCAACAACGGTAGTACAGCCAGATATTCTTGTGATGAACCGTAAGGGAGTTAACGGCGCGTGCCTGACGGGCGCGCCGCTGTTTATCGTTGAGGTGCTTTCACCGAGCAATACTGGCCACGATCGCAAAGTAAAGCTCGCGATCTATGAACGCCACGGCGTGCTGGAATACTGGATCGTTGACCCGAAAAACATGACAGTCGATATGTTCCGCCGCGCCGAAGCAGGCTTTCATCCAGCCGAGCGGTGTGATTTTTCTGATCGGCAACTCGTTTTAGCCCTGCCGGGCGTGTCGATCAATTTACCGAGTTTGCGCGCTGCGCTTGATCCTAACTTTGCCGAAAGTGAGAGGGACGCAGAACAAGAATTCGCCAGAGATTTTCAGAGCCTTACGCTAGGGGATTATATCCGAATGCGCAAAACCTTGAAGGCGATGGAATAGCTATGAAACCTTACAATGAGCTTACACCGGCTGAGCTTGCAGCCACGGCAGGTGATGGCTCGCTTTATGAAATCACTGATGGGGTACTACGTGAAAAGTCGAGGGAAAAAGATGCGTTTGCTTTCGGCCCTCGCTTTCGGCGCGACACGTCAGAAACCTCTGAAAAACAGGTGATTTGTTCCTTTTGTAAATTTAGCTATCCCGAATCAAAAGGCGTACTAAAGCCGCTTGCGCTCAGACTCAAACATTGGCCAAACGATGTTCGCGATGAGAATGATCCACGTAACCGTTGGTGTATCAGTTGCGCTGAATTACATGAGACTTTAAAGCTGTCTGGCGTAAGTTTGCCCTGACCCGCAAGTGACAGCGCTCGACCATAATAGTTTGACTAATAAGCTTGCATGTGGACGCGTCATCGTCGTACTGCTTTGGGCGCTCGTTGCGATCACTGCGCTAGTCGAAGTTTATGTCACCCACGGCTACACGGCTGTATCGGCTATTGGCATGTTAAATCTGTGCGCATGGCTGTGTGTGCTGGTGTGGATTGCGGTGATTCATCCATCCTGGCGTGCGCTGGCGATCATCGGCACGGTGTTGTTGCCATTGTGTGCAGTTGAGTTGTATTTGCTGAGCCAGCATCGGGCGGTCATCAACGGGCACACCCTGGCCATCCTATTCGGCACAGACGCATCAGAATCGCTCAGCACGCTCTGGGACAGCTTAGCCTATGGGGTATTAGCGCTTTTAATGCTATTGGCAGGACTGTGGGCCAGCTGGACGTGTTCCAGCGCATATTTACTGGGGCAGGCATTACGGCGGCAATTTTTTAAGCAGGCGATTGGGGCAACGGTGGGTATGTTCGGGCTGGTGTGGCTGGTGTCACCAACGATTCCGGCTGAAGTTGACGTGAGTTCGGCGGAGCTCCGGACGTTTGAGGCGGTTTTTCCTTGGGGCGTGCCGGCACGTGTACTGTCGTTTGTCCGCGAGCGAGCGCGTAAGCAGGATTGGATTGCACGAAGCCACGATTTTCGATTCAGTGCGAAGGCTGTGGATGCTGCACCGCGTGTGGTCGTGCTGGTCATTGGTGAAAGTGCAGCAGCTGGACATTGGCAGTTAGGCGGTTACGGCCGTGATACTAATCCACTACTGGCGAAGCGCACCGACGTGATTTGGTTGCAAAACTATGCTGCACCTGCGGTGGCTACGGCAGCGAGCGTGCCGATGATGCTGACTCGAAAACCCGTGCATCGGGGTCATGACGCGATATGGCCAGAACGATCGATTGTGAGTGCGTACCGAGAGGCGGGTTATGAAACGCACTGGATAAGCAATCAACTGACCGCAGGCATGCACGATTTGATGATTTCAACTTTTGCGCAGGAAGCGCAGCTTGTGCGCTGGCTCAGTTTGGGCGCCTACCAACATGCCAGTGCGTTGGATGAGCACCTATTGCCGGCGTTAGATGACGCGCTGGAATCTGGGGCAAAAAAACAGTTTATTGTTCTGCACACCATGGGCAGCCATTTTCGCTACGCGGATCGTTTGCCGCCGCATGCTCGGCACTTTTCATCAAAGCAAAATACCGAACTCGACACCTATGACGATACGGTGCGCTACACCGATAGCCTGCTCAATCAGATTATTGAGCGCCTGGCGCACGATGCGCGGCCATCGTTGATGCTGTATGTATCGGATCATGGCGAAATTATGCCCAGTGCCACGTGTAAGCACCTGCGGCACGGCTATGGTGTACCTGGGGATGTGATGAGTGCAGGATTGGTTTGGCTGTCAGCGCATGCATCGCATGCCGGCAAGCGCGCCGCCATAGAGCGCGCTGCGTCCCTGCCGCTGAGCGGCACGCAAGTGTTTCAGTCGCTGATTACGGCGGGTGATTTGCGGTTCCAAGGTGCGCAGCGCGCGCAAAGTTGGTTCGAGCCAGAATTTTCACCTGCAAAACGTCAGGTGTCGCTATTCGGGCGCGTGTTAGACGCTGACGGTGAGCCGCCAAAACCCTGCGAATCTTATCCAGACGTGCCCCATAGCCACTAAATACCCATTGATTTATGCCAGCGGCATTGGTATTTTGCTTGCACAAATGCGATCCCTCGCTTATCGGGAACAGCTGTCTTATCTCACTGCAATGACAAGTCCTAACGGACGTGAGAGCGTACCAACCTACCGCGCAATTATGCGCATCCCAACCGGGTGATTCAATCACCCTTGGGCTGATTGCGTCTCCGGTTTTACCCGGAGAAAAGCAATGAGTAAAATCTTAAAAGTAATAAATATGAATGGTGTAGTGATCGGTTCTACGTCAAGCGCTACTGAAGCGGCAGATATGCTGTGGATGGATGCTCAAACTTGGGATGACTCTATTCGCCCAACTATCGTCGATATTGGCGATTTTGAAGCGGAGTTAGTCTTTTCAGATAGGCGGTTGTTTTTGAAAGCTAAGCCACATCTTCATGTTAAGAAATAAGGAAAAAGGCCCTCGGGCCTTTTTTTTCGACTAGACTTTCGCAAAGACAAAGGGAAACGATATGTCCAAGCCAAAGCCAGTAAACGCACCTACCGCCGTGTTATTGAGCAAGGGTGGTCTACAGATACTGCAACGCCGGGCAAACCTTCACCGCCCCATGATCGGCCTTGGGATAGCAGCATTGCTGCTTGTGCCCATATCACCTCTATTCGCGATTATTCCCGCTGCAAGTTGGGTATGGATGGGAATTCATCGCTACCGCTGGCGATCTATGGCCGAAATAACACGAGCCACTCAAATCAGCGACTATGTTTTGACAGATGATGCAGATCTGCGCTGGATAGCATGGGCAATGGAGCTTGAGCCGCGCGCAAAAATTCTGATGCAACGCCTTCGACCTGATGCGCAATACCGCTCAGTTGATGTTCGAGAGATTTCCGCTTGTTTTGCGCACGATACCTATGATGTTCCCAAGCGCCCACCGTACAACGGCGACGTCGATCGTGCCATTGATGATTTGGAAGATCGACGCTCACGGGAAAAACGCGCGCTTTGGCAAGCCACGCATTAGCCTTAAGATTTACGAGGTTGCGTCTTGACAACCGCACCCAAAAAACCGAAAGCGCCGCCGACACTTGTTGCGATTACAGCCAACTACTTGTCTTTGCATCGTTACGCGATGCACCTCACAACCGGCGGCTATGCCTTGGGCGCAGCCGCAGTGGTGATGGGCGCTACTAACGCGCAGGTCGGATTTGTCGGTGCCTCGATGGCCTTTGTTTTAAGCCTGGTGTTTTTTATGCTTGCTCGGAGCTGGGGGCAACAAGCGCTAAAAACCAAGGACGCGAACTACTTTTTGGCTGATTATCGGCTTACTGACGAACGAGACTTGCAATGGATCGAATGGTTTTCGCATGTTGAGCCGCGCGCAGCGTTGTTTTTACAGGCGCGTCGTCCAAATCGCGAATTTACGTCGCGCGATTTTTTGCATCTATACGTGACAAAGGCAGCCGACGAAATCGACGCGGCGTTTGCGCCACCCTACAGCGGTGATTCTGAAGCGCGATTCCTGGATTTGGATGTTCGTCGCCAGCGGGAGCGGCGTGCGCTTGCTAGCGGGTCTAACTGCGGCTAGGAATCGGTAGCCCTATCCCCGCATCACCGAAATCACGCGACCACTGGCCGTTTTTGCCGTGCTCGTTTTCATGCGTGATTCCCACTCCGCTGCCTTCGCGCGCTGGTCAAAAATCACCAAGAAGCCTTCAGGCAAATCAAGCCGATTTAAATACTGCTCGATTTGAATAAGCCCTTGTTTTTCTGGGTTTACGCGACTCTCACGCCACACTTTAATTTCCACGGCCATGCGAACCTTGCCGTACACCACCAACAAATCCATACGTCCTGAGCCCGCAGCATACTCGCGCTCAATCCGGCCAGCGCCATTCACCACTCGGTGCAGGTACGCCATGAGCACCAGCGTGGGCGATGCTTCATGGTAAGCAACGGTTTTCATCATGGCTTCCCCGTGTTCGCGCCAAAACGCGAAGAAATTTTTCATAAATCGCATGGGATTCAATTTGCCGTCGGCGTCTTTCCAACTGGACTGGATCAAGTCGATATGAAGTACCGACATAACCGCTTCGCTGAGTACTCGCGGCAATACCTCGGCGTAAATACCATTTGCAGGCTCTAAACCTTTGATGCTGCGCTTGATCAAACCAAGATCGATTAAATACTGTTGGTCAGCTTCCGTGGGAACCGATAGTTCGCCGGTCAGCATTGGCTCGATCACCGCGCGAACGCGTGGCTCTTTAAGCTTGTCGCTGAGCTGGTCAAGGTGTGAGTCATTGCGCAAGATCAATGCTTCGCGTGCGGCGCGCATCTTGTTCTCATCAATGACCACCGTGCGGTCGGTATTCGCAGGCGTTTTCCAAATGGCTTGCTCAGCGAGCGCATTGGCGAGCCACGGCTGACCCTGCGTGGCTACCCAAGCCACCTCAATCGCTTCGGGTGAGAAAACTTGACCGGTCGCATCGGTATGTTGCTGATAAAGCGCCATCATTTCATCGCGGCTAAAATCGCCTAAGCGCAACGATTCGGCTTTGATATTGAACGCGCTTCCGCCCGTGATGACTTCGCCATTGCTCATCGTCATTCGATAGTCACGCACATCGCGTACGCCGCACAACACGATAGATTGCGGGAAATGTTTGGGTCGGTCGGTGTAGCCGGAGCGAATTTGCCGCAACAGGGAAATCAAGCTATCACCGACAAGCGAGTCGACTTCATCCAGAAACAACACCAATGGCTTAGCCAGTGATTCCGAAAGCATTGAAATGGCCATTCCCACAGCAGACAACGGGCCACGATCAAGGATTTCGGGAATATATTGCTCAATAGTGCTTAATGCGAGCGTTAGCTTGGCTTGCTTGGCCATTTGCGACACGATGCCTTGTGCGCCTTTGACCAGATCGCCTCTGGCCAACTGTGAATCTTCGAGATTGACATAAAGCGCCGCATATCGGCCCTCGATATTGATGACATCCCTCAGCGCAAGCAAACAGGTCGTTTTGCCCGTTTGGCGTGGCGCGTGCAACACAAAGTAGCGCCATTGCTCGATGAGTGACTGAATCGCTTTGCTGTCGATGCGTACCAATGGATCAAGTCCATAATGCATATCAGCAATGTTCGGCCCTGCGGTATTAAA
>JANOQN010000051.1:0-7030 GCA_031422315.1 Rhodanobacteraceae bacterium | reverse complement strand
GATGGCGAAACGATGACGACTACCGATAACTTTTCAATGAATCAACTCGGAGAGCCGGATGCGGGAAAACCGCACGTCCGGTTCGATGAGCGGGGTGTGGAATCGGGGCTTAGGCTACTGCGTCATGCTTCGACTCTACTTAACGCAGCAAGCGCTTTTGCCCTAGTGTCTAACAATTCGGTAGATTCCAGCTGCACTAGATATTCCGGCACGCTGGCACCGCTCAGCTGCGCAAACGTTGCGAGGGTTTGTTCGCGGTTAGCACCATTTAGCTCCGCCATGATGGCAAACCAAGCCTGCAACAGCGCTTTTGCAAAATTCGGGTGCGCGTCCATCGCTGTGCGCCTGATGACCAAGCAATCAGCGATTTCGCGCTTAGGATTAGCGGCTCATCATCGCATCTGCGACTTACTCACGCTTAACATTTATCGATGCAGGCTAGCTTGAATTTGCGCTTTGCACAAACGCAAAAAACGTCGTTTGTCACAATCTTCTAGTTTCGTAACACTTGCCAAAAGCCATTTTTGGCGTTAAGCGTTAGCGTCGAATCGTCGAGCGGTATTTTTAATGTTCGGTCGGCATCCAAAATTGCGTGGATAGCGCTGCTTTTTAGCTCTGGTCTAAACCAAAAAGAACCACTTGCCACGGGTGGACTAAATTGCAGTGAATAACTTAGTTTATCGAGCCGCTCAGATTGCCAGCAGCCAAAGCGACTTAGATCATCATTTTTGCAAACATAGGTTTTACGATCAAACGGCACCGCCAACAGCACCAGGGGCGAGGTGGTCAATACATGGATTTCAAACGGAAATTGCTCCAGCGTATGGGCGCTGCCATAGCCGTAGCTGATTTCTTTTTTCACCCACTGCGCAAACTCAGGCCGTGCTATCAAAAAACGATCACTAACCTTGACGATGTCATCGTGAATTTTCAAATAGCGGCCTCTATGTCCCAGCACGGCGTATTCACAGCGCGGCGCATCGGACATAAAGCTACCGTGTCGGCAGCGCGAGAAAATCGCTGCGCGCGCTTGATGATACAGCGGTGAATCAGACTGCTCGACCGCAGTCCAGCGCATACCAATAGTGGAGCCGCATCCGCTAATGAGCGTCAGCAGTGCACTCAATGCGGTCAAACGCAGGAATTGCAGCACGCTATTTCTTGCGAAACATACTGGCATTCGGGATCTTTCGCCCGAAATTGCGTAGCATCCCTTTGATGCCGCCGCCGCCGAGTTTTTTCATCATTTGTTCCATTTGCTCATATTGGGTAATCAGCTGATTAACCTGTGCTTGATTAACGCCTGAACCCTTCGCAATACGCGCGCGGCGGGAGCCGTTCAATAGTTTTGGATTGCGGCGCTCTTTCGCGGTCATGCCGTTAATCATGGCGATCATGCGGCCCACCAGCTTGTCGTCCATGCGGCTTTTCACATCCGCCATGGAAATTTTACCGGGCAGCGCTACCGGAAGCTTGTCCAAAATATTGGCAATGCCACCCATGTTTTGCATTTGCGTCAAATGATCACGAAAATCGGAAAAATCAAAACCTTTTCCAGCCATCACTTTATTGGCGAGCTTTTCCGCTTTTTCACGGTCAATGCTGCGCTCGACATCTTCCACCAGCGATAGCACATCGCCCATGCCCAAAATTCTGGAAACTACGCGCTCAGGATGGAATGGCTCAAGTGCGTCCAGCTTTTCACCGGCGCCAACATATTTCACCGGTCGGCCGGTCATGTAACGGCATGATAGGGCCGCACCGCCGCGCGCATCGCCATCGGTTTTAGTCAGAATGACGCCGGTCAGCGGCAGCGCTTCGGCAAACGCTTTCGCAGTATTCGCGGCGTCTTGGCCGGTCATGGCGTCGACCACGAACAGCGTTTCGTGCGGCTTTAAAACGGCGTGCAGCTCTTTCACTTCATCCATCATGGCCTGATCGATGGCCAAGCGGCCTGCAGTGTCGACCAATAGCACGTCAAACAGCTGCTTTTTCGCGTGCTCGAGGGCAGCAATGGCAATATCGCGCGGCTTTTGCGAGATGTCGGAGGGGAAAAACTCTGCGTTGACTTGGCCGGCTAGGGTTTTTAGCTGCTCAATCGCGGCGGGGCGATACACATCGCAGCTCACCATCAGTACGCGCTTTTTATTGCGCTCTTTCAGCAATTTAGCCAGCTTGCCAGTGGTGGTGGTTTTGCCGGAACCCTGCAAACCCGCCATCAGTACAATCGCCGGCGCTTGCACATTTAGGTTTAGTTCGCTGGTTTGCGAACCGAGTAGCAGCGTTAGCTCGTCTTTGACGACTTTAATCAGCATTTGCCCCGGCTGTAGGCTTTTCAAAACTTCCGCGCCTACGGCCTTAATTTTGACGCGCTCCATCAGGGCTTGCACCACTGGAAGCGCCACATCGGCTTCTAATAGTGCCACCCGCACTTCGCGCAGCGCCTCTTTGATATTTTCCTCGCTGAGCCTGGCTTTGCCACGCAGGCGCGTAACGGTTTCACTGAGACGCTGGGTCAAATTTTCAAACATGTCGGGCCGCTAATTCTAAAAAAGAGCGCGATTGTAGCGCATTCAAGCGAGGCTAAATCCGGCGCAACATTGCATCACGCTAACGCTCACAATCGAATATCAAACAATGAGTGAATCAGCGCCGCAAAGCGTTCGGTGGAAATGGTCGAATAACGCCAACTGCGCGGCCTTCAATAGCGATATCAAGGCGTTTTGGATCCAGTAAAGTGGGCGCAAACTCTGGATTTTCTGCCAGCAGCCATACTTCAGAATCTTTGCGCAATAAACGCTTGACGGTTACCTCATCACCGATTCGCACCACTACAATTTCCCCGTTCTCAGCCGTGCCGCTGCGTTTGACTGCTAACAAATCACCGTCAAAAATACCGGCGTTACGCATGCTGGTTCCGGTTACGCGCAGCAAATAATCCGCATGCGGATGAAAAACCGCGCCGTCAATCGGCAAAGTGCGCTCAATGTTCTCCACAGCCAACAACGGCGTGCCGGCCGCTACTTTGCCGATGAGTGCAAGATCATTTCGCGGGGCAGCCATGCGTGCGACAAATTCTCCAGCGTCTTTGCCAAGCGTTTGCGGCGTCAAAACCCGCAATCCGCGCGCCGTGCCGGCGGCAATATCCAACACGCCCTTGCGGGCCAGCGCCCGCAGATGTTCCTCCGCCGCATTGGGCGAGCGAAAGCCAAAATGCTTGGCAATATCGCCGCGTGTCGGCGGCATGCCTTCGCGCTGCTGATGCGCTAGCACAAAATCAAATATCTCGCGCTGGCGCGCTGTCAGCGCCGCTGAGGTTTTGGTATTTGAAGTGGAAACCAATTTCGACATACTGGCAATTTATACAGATAGCGAGCGGCTTGCAAGCCCGCGAAAACTGGAGCGCAATGCTCTACTCAACCTCGCAAGCATTTTCGCGGGCAGCAGCGCCCCACCTCGTCATCCCCGCGAAAGCGGGAACCCAGCACAGGGGTCAGCGTTCACATCAACGATTGAAGTGCATCATATGAATCCTAACGTTGACTCGAGCTTTGAAAGCTCGGCGAGCCCCAGTTAAGTCGTAATTTTGTAGCGTCCACACTGGATTTTCTGACAGCTACCAGGTTTAACTCATGCCCGTCGTCAACATTTTTAAGATTTTCACTTTCGAAGCCGCGCATCGGCTGCCGAACTTGCCTGCCAGCCACAAGTGTTCTCGCCTGCACGGGCATTCGTTTCGGATTGAGCTGCATTTGCGCGGCGAGCTGCAAAGCCCCGAAAACTGGGTAGTAGACTTTGCCGATGTCAAAAAAGCCTTTATGCCGATTTATGATCGGCTTGATCATCACTACTTGAACGATATCGCCGGGTTAGAAAACCCAACTAGCGAACAAATTGCGGTATGGCTTTTCAACGAAGCCAAGCCGGTACTACCGCTGCTTTGGCGCGTGGTGGTGCATGAAACCTGCACAGCAGGCTCAAGCTATCCCGCGCTTTCAAACGTATAGTTCTACTTGATAAGCGCCAAACCTCAACAACGTCATTCCGGCGAAAACGGGAATCTCAGGTTCCTTAAGCGCTCGGAAATGCCAACGCGTAAAAGAATTGCGCGATGAGAAGCGACCAACCGAGGTAGATCAAAATCAACTTGCAATGTGTGTTTGATTTTTCGGAAGGCTATTTTGACAAAGTTAAAAAGTTCCTGAGAAAGTTCCGCCAATCCGTGCGTCAATCCACCCGATGCGCATTCTGCAACGTGTGTGCAGCGTCAAAATAAGCTGTCGTTTCAATGTTCTATGCGCATATGTGGTGTTTTTATTCAGGCTAAAAACGAGTTTGAATAAATTGCTTCCACGTACGTGTACATTCTGTTACGCTTAGCAAGTTGCTGTTTTGCTTTGCGTAATTGCGTACAAAACTTGCCAAGGTTTTTGGTGCCGCAGTACGGGGTTTTTTACCCGTGCTGTTTTGTTCTCACGATTGATAAACACGTTTTCTCAACTCTAAATAGAGGTCTGACCATGATTCGTTCTTCCAAAACCCTACTGGGTTTATCCTTAGTCGCATGCTTCGCCGCCAGCCAAGCAAACGCCTGTGCCATCAGCGCATGGGATGCAGTCGGCGCAGCCGGCTCCGTCGGTGTAGTTGCTGCTGACGCAGTAGCAGTTCAAGCCGGTAACCCACGCTACAGCGGTTCTTGCGCACTCAGAATTGCTGGCCCAAACAAGTTCGTACAAAACACGATTGCTACGCCGCGCTCAACCTACAAAGCACGCTTTTATGTGCGTAAAGATGCGACCGGTTCCGCATCCGAAGTTTTTAAAGCCACCAACGCAGCTGGCACAACTAACGTCATAACCGTAACCTACACGGGCACAACCTTCTCGTTCAATTTGGCCGGTGCAGCAACTCAGCCAGCTTCAGTAACCGTTCCAAGTGGAACAGCATGGTACTCAGTTGAACTAGACTGGACCAATGCTGGTGCATTTACCGCGCGTGTAGTCGGCGCAGGTGGCGTGGCTTCAACGCCAGCAACTGCAACAGCAACGGTCGCCACCGCAGAGACAATTGGTCGCGCACGCTTGGGCAATACCAATGCGACCGCCGCTGGCAACTATTTCTTTGATGAGTTTGATTCCCGCACAACCCAGGCTCCAGGACGTTTGGTTCGTGGTGATGCGAATGGGAATGGAACCGTTACTGCAGCTGACATTATTCAGACTTCTATTGAAGCTGGTGGCGCTTCCTTCGTAACGGGTCAGCCAGACTGTAACGAAAACGGTTCAGTTACCGCTTCCGATATTATCTGTGTAAACATTCTTGCAGCTGGCTAACTTGGATAAAAGGAGAAATTTATGAAGAAAATTATTTTCACAGCAGTCGCACTCGCTCTGTCGGCATCTTCGTTCGCCGATACCAAAGTCATACTTACTGGAATCAATGGCGGAGCAAAGGAAGGCTCAGCATTGGCGCTAGACATTATCTCAGACGTTAGCTACAAAGGTTTTCAGTTCGACATTGACGTAGCAGGCGCAACGAACTTAGATCTTTCTAGTTGCTCTTCAGGTCTAGCAAAAAATCTGACAGTTTCTTGCAAGAAAATAGCCGGCGAAAAAGTTCGGCTCTTGGTGGTCGATTTAAATGGCCTAAACGTCGATATGCCTGCTGGCAAAATGCAGATCGGCACGATCAAATATTCTGGAACACCGACCTTAGCAGTATCTAACGTTGAATTTGCTGATAAAGCCGGTGAGGTTTTATCAAGCTCAGTCACCTCCGATGTGACTGGCTCTAAGTAATCTTGTATTTTAAAAAAGGAGAATTATAAAAATGTACCTAAAGCGCCTTGCACTATCTACAGCACTTACAATCGCAGCATTTGGAAGCTACGCACAAACAGTAACTGTTAGCTCAGCCTCAGTGGCGGCGGGAAGCCCTGCTACCATTACGGTTTCATTCTCGTCAACAGCTACTGCGCCACAAGTCCAAACGCCAACTGCATCGATCCAAATCGACTTAACTATTGCACGTCCACCCGTTGTCGCTAGCGGTTTTGTGACTGGCGCAACTGGAACTGTTGCCGCCGGTGCCACACCCACCTGCGGCGGAAACGCGTCGACTAATTTAACCGGCACGAATATACGAACGATCGTTGCGTCTGCTGCTTCACCGCCTACCGCAATCGGTACTGCTGCTCCTCAGATTGTTTGTACTTTTACAATTCCCACGTCACCTACGGCAGCTGTTGGGAACTATCCGTTCGCACTCGCGCTAACTGAATTTACAAATACTTCGGGTGTTAAGTTCACTGGGACAACTGTAAACGGCTCAATCACCATCACCCCTCCAGTAGCCGGATCAAACGTAACCCAATCCCCAGCAACCCTACCATTTGGTAACTCAAACGTGGGCACTGCAACCGCAACGCAGAACCTAGTTTTGGCTAACACCAATGCCACTGCAGGCTCTGCAACTTGCACAATCAGCGGCGTAAACGCAGCTGACTTTGCATTCTTCCCAGCAGTAGCGGGTGGTGTAGTGGCTATCGCATCAGGTGCAACGGTTAACGTTCCTGTTCGCTTCACGCCGTCAGGCGCAGGTGCGCGCGGTGGTTCCATTGCATGCGTAGGTGCAGCAGGCACAACGGTTACTGGCAGTCCAACCGCACTTACAGGTACGGGCGTTGCTGTTGATACGGCCCCAACCGTAACTTACACACCGGCACCGGGCGCAATTACTTTCCCAGCAGGCCCGGCGGGCATTGTAAACGCAACGCTTGGTATCGCAACCACAGGTGCCGTTGGTGCAGGTACTGCAAGTGTTACGGGTTGTGCGCTTGGCGCAGGTTTCACACCTGCTGGCACGGTAACAACCACACCAGCGAACGGTATATTCAACACGACAACAACAACCGGCACGATCAACCTAAGCTGCACACGCGGCGCAGTTGCTCAAACCGCATCGTTGACGTGTAATGAACTGCGTACGCCTCCAGGCGGTGCACCAACCGTCCGTACGTGGTCGGTAACTT
>JANOQN010000050.1:0-9979 GCA_031422315.1 Rhodanobacteraceae bacterium | reverse complement strand
GATGGCGAAACGATGACGACTACCGATAACTTTTCAATGAATCAACTCGGAGAGCCGGATGCGGGAAAACCGCACGTCCGGTTCGATGAGCGGGGTGTGGAATCGGGGCTTAGGCTACTGCGTCATGCTTCGACTCTACTTGGCGAGTGGATTTGCCATCGCGGTTCGCACTCAAGACGGCGCGAGATTGGTGCTAACCAGTCCATTGACTAACGCTGCCAACGTTGAGGTGGCGCTGCCTGGAAATTTTGGCGCCAGAATTACTGACGGCCGCGATGATAGTATCCTGATTGCTGGCGGTAAATCGCTGCGTGCTGTTAATGCCTCTGGCGTAGCCGTTCCTGCGCCTTCACTGCTCGACAAGGGCATAGATTCAAGAAGTATTTTGGACGCAACAATGGCTGAAGACGGCAAGAGCTTTGTGCTGTTGCGAGATTACACAGATGGCGAGTTTAGAACCCAGCTGGAGGCCTTCGATGCGAATAGGCAAAAAATCTGGCAGGCAACGACTGGCACCGTATTCAACGAAACGCCCTTGCTGGTAGCGGATGAACTGCGCGTGTGTTGGTTAGGCGCAGGCAATGCAACGGTAAAGTGCTACGACAGCGCTAACGGCGCATTGCTTGCGACTGCCAACATTCCGCTGAATCTCTTTGGATTGCAGGCTCGTATGCTGCCCGATGGGCACCTTCGAATGGCGTCAATTGAAGCTAACGGACTAAAGATCATTGATTTTTCTCGCAGTAATCAAGTTAATGAGTTAAGTGTTGTCATCGAGCGCGTTCAAATGATTCAACACATTGGCGATTCCGGCAGCGTTTTGTTGGCTACACGCGTAGATAACACCACAGGTAAGTTTGATTGGGTTTTATTAGGGCCGAGCGGACAGGAAAAATTTCGCCGCCCGATTGCCGGAGGCTCTCCGTCGTTTGAATTCTTTGGAACCTATGATTTCACTGGTCAGATCCTCGAAAACGATGATGTGCTTTTGGCTTCGCCTATTCAGAGGCCCGCTGACTTTGCTGTCGATGTTGTACTTATGAATCAAAACGGCGTGGCGCGCTGGGCAGTCACACACCCGAGTGAGTCGAATTTATTTTTTGCGGGTGCCGGGAAGGACGTTTATTTGGCGACTACCGAAGTGTCCGATGACCCTACGGCGCTGATTACACGCGCCACCAAACTGCAAGCGCTGTCTCTAACTGATGGCAGAACAATTTGGACGCAGCGCGTTAAACGTCTGCAAAGTTCCAGCGTATTGGTTTTTCCATTGCGCGCGCAAAACCAAGTTTTACTGGCCGCAAGTAATCCCTTGGGCGTCCAGCTGCATAAAATGTCAGAGAATGAGGGGCAGATATTAGATCAGCGATTTGTCGATTGCGCGGCGGCGATATGCACATTGCGAAACGCACAGGTGGATCAGCTGGGCGCATACCGCAGCATCAGCGAAGCTGTAAGTCCTGGGCGACGTTCGCTCGCGCTCACACAAGTCGACACCACGGTGAATAAGCCGCAAATTCGAATCGATCAACTCGGAATCTCTGGCGCTTGGTACACGCCTCAGCTGACTGGGCAGGGGTTTTTCTTCGAATATTTCCCTCAGAATAAGCAGCTGTTTGCGCCTTGGTTTACCTTTTCGGGGGAATTCTCCAGAGCTTCTGGCTTGCTGTTAGATAGCGTGTCTGATTTGCGCTGGTATTCGCTCAGCGGAACCGTTGCGCCTGACGCCAAAGTGGCACAGCTTGAGATTCGTAGCAATGTCGATGGCGTGTTTGATAGCCCGCCTGTTACTCGCTCAAGCGTTGTGGGCAGCGCCACACTGCGCGCGCATGATTGCAACAATGCCACTTTGGAATTCAAATTTAACGATAATGAAACCGACGGCTTTGGCATACGCGGCGTATTGCCGCTATCGCGCTTAACTGGCGGCTGGGCACCGTGCCAAACCGGTACAACTTCAACGCAGCCCGGGCGCGATGCGAGGCCCGCACGTAATGGTTTTGCGGGCAACCAAACCGGTTCGTGGTATGCGCCGCAAACCTCGGGTCAGGGTTTTATGTTCAATGTCAAACCCGCAACCGAAACATTGCCAGGTGATTTTTTCGGTGGCTGGTTTACCTATGATGCCGGTACGCCAAATGACCCTTCCACGCAGCATTGGCTAGCGCTGTCGGGAACGATTCCAAGCAATGCCCAAGCGGGCGTGTTGCCGGTGGTTATCTATCGCGTGCTGGGCGGCGCGCTGGTGCGCATACCGACGCAAAACACAGCGATTTTGGGGCAGGGCACGATTACCTTCTCGGGCTGTTCGAGCGCAGTATTCCGCTATCAGTTCAACGACGCGCTAGTCGCTGGCCCGTTTCGCGCCCGCACCGGTTCGATCAATTTGCAACGATTGGGCGCGTGCCCGGTTGAGGCCAGCGCGAACTAAATCATGCGCACAATCGCCCTCATCATAAGCCTTGTTGGCACACTGCTATTCGGCGGTGCGTTTGCGCTTTCGTTCGCTGAGCCCATAACTATTGAGCGTGTATTCGGATTACCTAGGCTTTGGCTATACCGCTTATTTGACCGCTGTGGCGGCCCTACTGAGCGATGTCGTTTTCAACCGTGCGCGCGTTACTACGCGCATCGTGAATTGGATATTGAATCTGCTGGGCTCGGCTGCTGGATCGCTTCCATGCTGAGGCAACTTAGGCCGGGTTGAGAAACGTAGGCCGAAGGCCTTTAGATCAATTTATTTGCGTCCACCGAACACCCGGCGTAGCAGCGATGAAGTCTGCGCCAGCGGATTGCTGCGGATTTTCTTTTCTTGTTCGCCGACGTAGTAAAACAGTCCATCCAGCGTTTTTTCGGTGACGTAAGCATCAAGATCGAGCGGTTTTTTACTGGAACCACCCAACAGTGCCGCCATCGGGCCGGATTTTTCGCTCAGCGCTTTGTAGCGCTGCGTAACGCCGGTGTTGCCCGTTGCTTTGGTAACGATTGGTAAAAACTTAGCTTGCAGCGTTGTTTCAGTCGTGCGCCTAAAATATTGCGTGGCGGCATCAGATTCACCGCTCACAATCGCGAGCGCGTCTTGCACGCTCATTTGTTTGACCGCCGCAGCGAACACGTCAGCCGCAAGCGGAACTGCCTGTTCGGCGGCGCGGTTCATGGCGATTTCAAAATCTTCCACATACTTGCCCGCGCCAAGCGATTTCGCTGCGTCAGCCAATTTACGTACGCGTTTAGGCACCATGATTCGAACTGCTTGATCGGCCAAAAAGCCATCTTTTTTGCCGAGTTGAGTAATCGCCGATTTGACGCCCGCCGCCAACGCATCCTTCAACCCGCTGGATGCTTCGCTCTGCGTCAGCTCGGCAACTTTTGGCGAGAGCGCAGGCAGTGCGGCATTGATGGGAGCAAGCTTGCCGGCCGCAGCATAGAGATCAGCGTGGAACATTTGGGCGCTGAGGGCAAGTACTAATATCATGGTGCGCATGGAGTGTGTTCCTATTTGGGATATTCGCGACGAAGTAACTAACGTGAATCAATTTGTCATTGTGTGGAGCGTGATTGTAAGGCGAATGAAAATGCAAAATGAATAGCCTAGCAAAGCTAGCTTCGGGGATGAGGAGGCTTCACTTTGGATCGCACCCAGAATTTGCGAAATCTGCGCATTTTTAGACAGTTCCATACTTAGTTGCGTACATTTTTACCAACGTTAGACGAACTGTCGCGCTAAAATTTAAACTCATCTCAGGAGTTACCTATGCGCCTGGTTAATTGTTATCTAGAAAAGAATAAATTGGCTTTGAGTTGTGCGTGTTTGATAACGCTCGGTGCCAACTCTGCACATGCTTTTAGCTACGTCATGATGAAAGATGCGGATTTATCTGCGCAATCATCCGGTGTGGTGAGCGCGGTAGTAACATCCAAAACAAGCAGCAACGGCGAAACGCGCTACACGCTCGAACAGCTGGAATATCTGCGCAGTGATGGGCGAAATCGCAGTGAAGAAACGCTAGTCATGCCCGGTGGCCTTGTGGGAAATCCGAATTCGCGCGCGGCTAAAACGGATGTAGAAGTTAGCCGCTACACCGGTGTGACTGAGCTTGATACCGGCGCCCGTGTTTTGGTGTTTTTCGAACGCACAAGTAATGGCGAGATCAAACCGATGCAGCTCATGCTCGGCATTTTCTTTGAGGCCAGCAGCGGCAACGTCAGAATGTATCGCCGCGATTTGAATGGTGGCGAAGCAATGAGCGATCAAAACGCAAAATACTTGGCTCCGCGCGATGCCGCAAGGTTCGAGCAATGGGTTCGCGAAGGTGGTGAAGCTTTGCCAGACTACCTGCGGCCGGAATGGTCCAACATAAAGTTGCCGGGTGCAAAGTTCACGCAAATTCGAAGTGACGGTACGCCAGTTCGCTGGTTTAAGTTTGGCAATAATCTGTCGGAAAGTTGGTCGGCCATTTCTGGTGGCGTGGCGGGTACCGTGGCGCAATTACAGGCTGGATTGAACTCGTGGACGAACGACGCAAACAGTGATATTCGCTACCTATTTGCAGGCGCAGTGTCTAGCAATCCAGGCAATGTCAGCATCGTGATATTTGACGACCCAAACAACCAAATTCAAGGCAGCTATGACTGCAACCAAGGTGGCGTACTCGCGCTTGGTGGGCCATCATTTCAGCTTTCCCCAACTAATTTTAACGGCACCAATTACTTCCCGATTGTTCGTGCAATCGTCACAACGCAAGACGGTGCGGCGTGCTATTTCAACGGCAATGGTGGTAATAACGGCGCGCAGGTTATGGCGCATGAGCTAGGCCACACGCTCGGCTACGGGCACTCATGCGGCGACAACGATTCACCTGCTTGTGCTAGCTCTACAGTTCTGAACGATGCAACGATGCGGGCATTAGCGCACGGGGATGGCAGGGGCGCCGAATTGCGCGCCGATGATATAGCCGGCGCATTTGCGGTATATCCAGGTGCCAGTTTGCCGCCGATAGTCTTCCAAAATGGATTTGAAGGAAACTAGTCTTATCGCTAAAGTAAGTTTGTAGATGCCTCAACATAAGCCATACTGGACATAAACACACAAACCATAAACGATTGCATGCTCCTTAAAGTTCGCGCACGTTTCGCCAAATTTTACAGTCTTATGGCGATTTATGACACGAACTTCACACCGATTAACGGGATTTTTCGCCACTGATTTATTGAGACTTCTGGCCTGCTTAGCCTTCTCAAGCATTCTTTACGCACAAACCTCACCCACGCCAGCGCCAGAACAGGTACTCGTCGAAGAAAGCGCAAACGACGAAAAATACGACCGCATGACGCGGGTCAACGCTGCTGAGGCCATTGCGCCACTGGGCGATAGTTTGTTTGGTGATTCTACGAATTACTACACTGGCGCCACCACATTTAGCGTGACTGACATTGATCTGCCGGGCAATAGCGCGCTGCCAGTGCGCTTAACCCGCACCCACAGTGCCACTGAAGCGCGCGGCCCAACCGCACCGGGCTTGCTTGGCGAATGGGAACTCGAGACACCGCATATGCGCGGCGTATATTCCAACGCTTTAGGCTGGCAGGTCAGCGGGGCTAATCCGAACGCACGCTGTTCTAGCTCGCCGCTGGATATGAATCCACCGCCTGCTACAACTACGGTAAATGGCATGCCTGCGGCGCCAACTTATGACGGTGAAGATTATTGGGCTGGCAATACGCTGTCCGTGCCAGGCGCAGGCGATCAAATGGTGCTTGCGCGCAGCGCGGCAAACACGCTGATGCCTACTGATGGCCATAGTTACCCATGGGTAACCTTGAATCATTGGCAGCTGCGCTGCTTGCCATCGTTGGCGAGTGGTGATGCGGGCAAAGTTTTTTGGCGTTGGACACGAACGGCGTCAAATACATTTTGAATTGGATGTCAAAAAGGCGCGCGTCGGTTATCCAGCGCAGCAAAAGATTTGGCATGCAAAACGTGGTCTACCAGCTAGCGCGCGATGAAGTGCGCATCAGTGCCACGCGCGTTGAAGATCGTTTTGGCAATTGGGTAACGTACGATTACATCGGCGATCAGCTGCAAAAAATTGAAGCCAACGATGGCCGCAAGATTACTTTTGAATACGATGCCACATCCGGAAAACTGCGCTTCGCACGCGCGCACGGGCGCACCTGGGAATACCGCTACAGCAGCTCGAAACGCTTAGTCGAAGTAGTACAGCCCGATACCAGCAAATGGAGCTACGATACCGAAGTCATAGTATTTGTTTATCAAACATTAGCTGCAACGCCATCTTGTGGCTTGGGTGAATATAACCTCACTTCCGTGGTACGCCGCACATACACGTTCACTCACCCTAGTGGCGCTACCGGCGTGTTTGCCTTTGATCCGATCCGGCACGAGCGCGCGGGAATTCCTCGCGGCTGCCGCTTTGACGATGGCACACCCCAGTTCAAGACGTCGCAAAGCAGTTTGACAGCTACACACTGGCGCAAAAAACCCTGAGTGGCCCCGGTGTACCTGCGCTTACCTGGACTTTGGGCTTTGGCCCGCAGGGAGTCACGATTCCCACTAAAGTTGCCACGCTAACCATGCCTAATGGCGAACGAACCCGCTTTACATTCGGCACGGAATACTACAAAACCGAAGGCAAGCTGCTCAAAGAAGAAATTTTGAGCGCAGGCGGCGCGCAGCTGCGTTTGACTGAGAATGAGTATGCGATTAATCCTGTAAGCCCGCCATACTCTTACTACGCAGGGACGGGCGTGTTGACTTCGAAATCGGATGAGTTTGCTTCGGCGTATCAGGTGCCGTTGCTTAAAAAAACTGTGCTTCAGCAAGGACATATTTTTGAATCGGAATATTCAAATTTCACAGAAACAGTTACTCCAAAAACGATATACCAATATCGACGCGCACCAAACTCAGGTCAATTCATTAGTACTCATCAAGAGGAAAAGACGTTAGATCGATTCACAAACACTTGGGTTCTAGACCTAGTTTCATTGCGCCGAGAAGGTACAGGAGAAATATCAAACACAGGTTTGATTTTTGATACAACTGAAGCCATTCGCACCCGCGACCCAATTACATTTTTGCCAACCAGCCACCAATCCATCGGGCGGGTTGAATACAGCTACGAATATCACCCCGATGGCTCGCTTAAGAAGATACTCGACCCTAGTTTAAAGGCCGTCACCCTGGATAGCTGGAAGCGTGGCACGCCGCAGCTCGTGACTTATGCGGATCAAAAAACTAGCAGCGCCATCGTCGATAATTTTGGCGCATTGTTCTCGCAAACTGATGAACTGGGCTACGCCAGCACAATCGGCCGTGACAATATGGGCCGCATTAGCAGCATTAGCCACCCTACTGGTGATTCGGTTGCTTGGAATAGCTTAAGCGCGGGCTTCGTGCAGGTAACAGGCCCAGCATTTGGTTTGCCCGCCAATCACTGGCAGCGCACAATTACCGTCGGCAATAAAATTACGCGCCAATATTTTGATGCGCTGTATCGCCCGGTATTGACTGAGGAATTTGATAGCGCTAACCCGGCCAGCACAAGAACCTTCGTCACCGCCGCATTTGATCATGCGGGGCGAACCACATTTCAAAGCTACCCCGTGCGCACTATTAGTCAATTCAGCGATGCGCTACCCGGCACGCGTACGAGTTTTGATGCGCTCGGGCGGGCAACTCAAGTTTCGCAAAGCAATGGCGCCAGCCTGCTCAACACCACTACCGAATACCAAAGCGGCTTTAAAAAGCGCGTAGTTAACCCACGCGGAAAAGCCACCACGTTTGAATACCAAGCGTTTGGGGAGCCTAGTGAGGAGTCACCGGTAAAAATAACCTTTCCCGAGAGCGTGGTGGTAGAAATTAATCGCGACGTGATGGGTCGAATCAATCACCTCAAGCGAAGCGGCCCAGGCCCAGGTGGCACTTTCGTTACTGCGCAGCGGAACTACAGTCGCGATGAACTAGGCCGCAACTGCGCCGTATATGAACCCGAACGCGGCACAACCTACACCCACTTTGCAACCGATGGCACAGTGGATTGGAGTGCCACCGTTCCAGGACTCCCGCTGTACTGCGAAACCGCGTACCCGAGCATCCCCGAATCCGCAAAAACCTACCACAGCTACGATCAGCGTAAGCGCCTTACTGGCGTTAGCTTCCCCGACGGCACGCCCGGCACGTTATTGACGTATTACGACGATGGCGCAGTCAAAACCGCAGCATCGGATGGGACGCTGTGGGAATTTATGTACAACAAGCGCCGCCTGTTAACGCAGGAAAAGCTAACGGTAGGTGCCAAGGTTTATAGCTTGGGCTATGGCTATGATGCCAATGCCAGCGCAAGTTCCATGACCTACCCCGATGGTCAGCAAATCGACTACGCGCCCAATGCGCTCGGCCAGCCTTCGAAAGTGGGCAGCTTTGCCACCGGCCTGCAATACAGCGCCAGCGGCGCGCTTACCAATTTCAGCTACGGCAATACGCTAACCCACAGCATGACCCAAAACGCGCGGCTACTGCCCGGGCGGGTGCAGGTGCGCAATGCCGCCGGCACCAGCGCAATTTTGGATACCACGCTCAATTTTGATGAAAACGGCAACGTGCTCGGGCTAACCGATGGCGTAGCCGCTACCAACCAAAGCCGGGGCATGACTTACGATGATTTGGATCGCCTTAAAACGGTGTCATCGAACGCTTCCAGCATGTTCGGCAACGCCAGCTACAGCTACGATGGCTTGGATAATTTAACCAGCCTAAGCGTAACAGCCGGCGCAAAAGCGCGCAGCTATAGCTACAACATCACCCAAGCCACTCAGCGCCTAACTGACATCAGCAACAGCAGCGGCCAAACGGTATTTAATCTAATTTATGATGATCGTGGCAACGTAACCAGCCGCAGCGGTAGTAATAGCGCCACAGTAGGCTTTGTGTTTGATCGCGCCGATCGCATACGCCAGTTCACCAGCAGCGCAGCGGGCGCTTCGGAAAACTACCGCTACGATGCCAAAGGCCGCCGCGCACTGATTCAAAAAGTGGCGGATGCTAGCCAGCAGCGCTTCCAGGTTTACAGCGGCGCAGGCCAGCTGGTGTGGGAAGAAGATCAAACCGGCAGCAGCAAGCGGCACGTTTATTTAGGCAATACGCTGCTGGCGCGGGTTGATTCTGATGCGGGCGGCGCGCCCATTGCGCCAGCTAGCATCACCGTTACGCCGGAAGCCAATACCGCAGGCGTCAATACCGGCACCTTGCAGGTTAGCTGGGCAGCATCAGCCAGTAGCGGCACGATTACCTATCAACTTGAGCGCCAGCTGTGCACCGTTGCACCCACTGAAGTATGCGCGGGCTGGCAGTTAATTCCACGGGCTACCGCAAGCAGTTTGCAGTGGACGCAGCTCGATTCCCCTGAAGGCGGCCGCATGCTATTTCGCGTGGTGGCCTGCGCGGCTAAAGTGTGCGGTACGGATTGGCGAGTATCGCCGGCTTACGATCATTCACCGCCCAAAACCAACATCACTGAGCTGCCAACAAGCCCGCAAGCCAGCTCATTTAGTATTAGCTGGGCAGCGGCAATAGGCGCAAATTCGTATGACGTACAAAGAAGCATTGATCTAGGCAGCTGGAGCACGCAGGCGCTCAATCAAACCGTGCTTAGCACTACCGTAACCCCAACCGGCACTGTCAATGCCAGCTATCGGTTTCGGGTGCGCGCTAAATTTAACGGCAAAACGCGCGGCTATGGCGTGGAATCTGCGGCAGTGTTGTACCAGCCTGTTACGAGCTGCATGCCGATTGCGCCAAGCAATATGGCCGCTAGCGCTAATTTATCCAGCACTGGCAATTTCTCGCTGAGCTGGGGCGCTAGCAATTGCGGCGCTACCCGCTATCAAGTCGAAGAAAAAATCGGCGGCGCTGCGTTTGCTTTCATTAACGAAACCACTGGCAACACGCTGGCATTAA
>JANOQN010000049.1:0-64649 GCA_031422315.1 Rhodanobacteraceae bacterium | reverse complement strand
TTTCCTGGTAGTTCGTGCGCATGCCCTGAGGGCAGTTGGGCTCGGTAAGCGTGTTATTGAAATCCACTATGCGCTCGCCGGTTAAATCAGGCTTGTAGCAAGGGTTTCGGTGATAGCGCGCCACCGCGACCAGCTTGCCAGTACCCACCGTTTGCGGCACCACGGTATTGGTGCCGGATTCGGTAATCGGATCGGTGCTGTTGCGCACCCGCAGGCGAATTTTGTCGAAGCCAAATATCTGCCCATTGCTGGTGCGAATCGGGTAGCCATCCGCGTTCATGGTGTGCGGGTCGCCTTGATTCATGACGGCGAAAACGCGTTGGGCGATGGGGTCTATTTCTAGCTTGCCTCGAAAGAAAAAATCTATCATGCCTGCAGTGTAAGCAACCGCGCGCGGAATCAGCATATCGGCCATCTGATCGTAATTTTGCAGGCTGAGTAGCGTTTCTGGGCCATCCCAAAGCGGCGGTATCATAAAAGCAATTTCGCTCGATATGCTGCGGGTAACGATGGGCGCGCGCTGATTAACCAATCCGGCATCGACAAAACCAGCGCCAGCTGGATCAGGAACCGGCCAAAAATACGTTCGCCTGCCTACCGATCCAAAATCCGGAATATTGAAAAACCCAAAATCCCCGCCTACAAAACTTGGGTCAGCAATTTCGGGTGGGCTAGGCAAATCACCTCTTTGATTATTCTGCGTATAAAATCCCCGATTGGCGTAATCACCTAAGCCAGCGCGCGCATTGAGCAGTGCCAAAGGTACCTCAGCCGGATCACTTGGCGAGCGTGTAGTAAAAAACTTCCGCTGCACCGAAAATTTGGGAATCGGGTAGTTAGCGCTCCAGGCTGTAATTGGCGTGGGGCTCATGTCAGCGCGGTCGGAGCCTGCTCTAAACATGTCGTTCCAAGCGCCTTCTTCGCAGCTATTGGTTGCGATGTATCGCTCGAAACCTAGCACCTTGTTGTATCCGTAAGTTAAACGATAGTTGGTGTAATTTTCGAACGTTCGGGTTGCTATGTCTTCGTTTATAAGAACGAAACGCCCACTACAGACGTGATTATGGCGTTCACCTCGGGAATGTTGTGGAGATGCCTGATCTTGCAACAAATGAACAACATGCCCAATTGATTTTAGTGTCGTGGCCCATAGCGCCATTCGCACATCGGAATCAAGGCGGGTTTTATCGAATGTTGAAATACCGGGTTGCTTGTAAGTAATTGCCAAAAAATAGGCGCGTCGTGCGTCCAAGTAGCTGTAGTGGTTGCCGCGTGTTGGGTCAGGTAGTTGCTGGCCTGACCCTAAAAATGGATCCGCTTCTCCGAGCGCCCAGGGTAGTGCTGGGCCCAACGTTGCAATTACATCCGCTGTATTTGTATACGGATTGTAAAAATGATAGCGAGGCCGGTCGATAACTACCCCATACGGATCTGGGTCAGGCGCATCTTCAGGCGTTGGGTAATTGCCAACTGCAAGATCATCTTCACGAATCACTCCACGCATCAACCACGATTCAAATCGCAATTCAGGCGTCGGCCCAAGCAAAATTTGACTAGCAACCAGGGAAGCAGAATTTATGCTCCGTCCGGTATAAATAATTGGCATGTCGCGCTTTTCATAGATATTTGGACAACGAAAACGAACTGAAGCCATGTCAGGCGGCACGCTCGCACCTGTTAGCCAGTTTGGCAAAGCGTCTACGTAGGAATCTTGGTTGGGCAATGCATCAGCAACGCAGTTTAACGGCAGCTGCATATCGAAAGGTCGAGTCGCTGTTAGGCGGTCAAAGCCAAGACGGAAATAGAGTGCACTATTCGGCTGGCCCAGATTTGAGTTGTCAAACGCACGCTTGGTAATGAACGCGTGTGTCGGTGTTTCGAAAGCAAAAACGCTTTTCGACAGTAGCACAAGGGAAATCAATAAACTATTTCTCACCGTTAACTCCAAATTAAATTTCAGCGGAACAAATGTTCTCTTAACCGTTCAATTAAATGGCTTCAACCGCTTTCCGGAAGCAATAAAATGAGCCCTATTAAGTTGGTTTTCTTTTCTAACAGTTATAATATAAAACGCAACGTAGTGAAATACGACTTGAACAATCAAACCGCTTAACAGAATCCAGCTGTCGTCGTCCATTGACGAGGACGAAAAGATAAGCAAAGAAATTAAATAAATCGAATGAAATGGCCAGATCCCACCCATTCCACTCGCAAGTACACACCAAGAAGTCAATAGGGTTGCGACTAAAGCTCTGATACCTAAAGGCAATCTGCATTCAATGTTCTTACGCGAGATTGCTAGGAAATAAATCAGCGTAAGTCCTGTGATAGAAAACCCTAAAGTTCCGCCAATAATTACCCACCAAAGCATATAATTCTAATTTATTAAATTATTTAACGAGTACGTTTTTAGCACGTGCGGTCACAATATAGAATACCAAAAACTGAATCGCAAATTGAATAACAAGATATGAAAGAAAAATCGTCTCTCCGGTGTTTTGCGGTGCTGCTTTACCAAATGACATGAAAAACCAAATAATTGAAGGCAATGGAATAATTGCTGCACCGCCTGGCGCCAGCACATGCCAGCTCGTTAGCACCGCCATCACAAATGAGCGCAACCCTAGAAATAGTTTGCTTTCTACATTCATCTTGGTTCTTGCGACAAAATAGATGGCGATTAATCCAACTAAAGATAAAAGCGCTGTACCAGCGATTTCCTGCCAATAAATCATTGCCAAGCTCCTACAAGCCGCTTATCCGCCAAACACCCGAAGCATCGCGCGCAAACAAAATGGGAAAACTCAAGAATTCACCCGAAACTGCCGGATTAGGTGTAGCGGCTTGCAGCTCAGCTGAAATATCGGAGATTTGCCCACCTACAATCACGCCTAACTTTGCCGAACGCGTGGCTAGCGCAGGGCCTTGAAAATTAAACAGCTCTTCATAGCTCGCTCTAATGCGTGGCGACATCGCAGTCAAGGCATCAGGTATTTGATTAGCAATGAGCTTGTTCTTCAAACCATAAAAAACACCGCACAAAGTAAGTCTTACGTACGCAAGCGATTTCGTTTGAATTCGATAGCTAGCTTCACGAACTACCAGCGGGGTTACTGGATTGCCATCATCGAAAGTGATTCTTGCTTTAGCCAAAAAGACGCCTGGGGTTGCATAGCGCGCTTCGGGTGCTGCAGGTGCGGCGGCGGTGTCAATTTCAAAACTTCCGTTGCCATCGAAATCAAATTCCGTACGAACGACGGAGGTTTGCCCAGCAGGATTTCGTGTTTTTAGCGCGAACGGAATAGTGATTGGCGCGTAGTCACCTGAGGTAACTCCGCGAAATTGCACATCAGCGCCAAGCGCTGGGTCATAGGTTACGTTCCGAGTAATCGTTTGTATGCCGCCAGTTTGTGTCTGCACTTTTATTGCAAGCGCGTTGGTGCCCGGTTGCAATGTAAAAAGCTGGGTGGTGAAGTCAGTTGCGCTATTGATTGCAAGCACCGAGTCATTTATCCGTACGCCCAGATTAGCCGGGCCAGTCAGCGCGCCATAAACTTGAATTGAAGGCGTTCCAACCACTAAATTTTGAGTTGGATAGGCAACTGTCATCGTCAAAGGCGTGGAATCGAGCGGCAAGCTGGCAAATTGCGACTGTTCGCCCGCTTCAAAGCCGCTGTCTTGGGAAGATTTCGGAAACCCGCATTGATCTTGAGCGCTGATTAGGGTGGAGCAAATAAGTAGTGTTAAGTACACGAACTTCATGGCGTTTCCTATTCTGCGAGTTTATTCGAGTGTCAGCTTACGCTCGTGCATCGCCAACACGCAAGAGCAAATCCTAAAACGGTATTTTTGATACGCGCTTTCACCATTGCAGCTCGTCCTGTAATTGGTTTGCCGTGCCTTCTCCTTATCGAGCAAAGAATCTAGCGTTGATTGAGCTGCTTGTTGCCGAGCGCGCTCGACTTGGTTTTTTGCAAAAAGACTTGGCAGCCGCGTTGGGCAAACCACAGTCATTCATTGCAAAGGTTGAGGGTGGAGAACGCCGCTTGGATGTTGCGGAATTTCTCGATTATGCGGCGGCGCTAGGCGTTGATCCGATAAAACTCTTGAAACAGGTTGTTAAAAAAAGGGCCTGATTCGCGCTTCAGAGAATTAAAGCAAGTTCCTGAGTTTTAGTAATAATTCTGGTTTGTCACTTCGTGAATTTGCCAAGCAGCTGGAAAAACCACCGCCTTCGTTTGTAGAAAAATTCAAAAAGAGCGAGCGCCGAGTAGACTCGGCAATAGCGCACAGCCACGACCGGCTTTCCGGCATCCACCGTTTGTAGCACCGTATGGGAATCTGAGCCGGTAATCGGATCGGATCGGTGCTGTTGCGCACCCGCAAGCGAATTTTCTCGAAGCCAAATATTTGCCCATTGCTTGTGCGAATGGGGTCGACGGTGAGTTTGCCTCGAAAGAAAAAGTCAATAATGTCTGCTGAGTAGCCAATGGCTCGAGGAATGGCATCACAGTGGTGGGGCGCGCAGTAGCCGTAAGGTAGGATTCATCCACATCAACATCATCGAAATAGCGGCGTATGCCTCTTAGAGCTGGTAAGCCTTGATAGAGATAAAAGGTTTCGGCTTTTGGCCAACGGTCCAAGCCTAAAATCGGCAAAATCGAGTTTGGGTGGCTGGGCGAAAGCACCGAAGTTTCGTACGCTTTTTGCGACATGAAAGCGTGCGTATTGATTTCAAATGATTTTGCAGAATACGTAATCATCAATAACAGCAACATTGATACTACTCGAAACATTCTCATTGACTCTTTCCTTTACCATTCCGGTTTGAGATCCAGCTCGACTCGAGCTGGGGAAAACATGGACACGTCGCGAAGCGAGGAATCACCCTCGTAAAGCATTCTATAGCGCTCATCTGTAGCGTGAAATTTTCCATAATTGCAACCGTGCCAAACTTTTGCTCCGTACCAGGCAGTAGTGCTAAACCTACCTTCGCTATCTGTAATCATCACGTGCGACCTAACATCGCAATTGAATTGCATCGAACTGATTAGTACTACCCAATCCGGCATTCGAACGGGTGCCAGCGAAGGTGTGCTCCAATACGCATTAACTCGAACGCCTTCAAGTAGTTTGCCGTTAGCTCGATCGGTCACCACACCGCGAAACGGGCCTGAGTTAAAAATCGCCGTGTAATGAATGTTTAACAAAAAAAGATTGATAACCCCCAAAACAACGCACCAGCGCTTGTAAATCTTTCGGTGCTTGTTATTGCAGAGAAATTTCGCGATGCAAAAAATGAAACCTAGCAATAGCCAAAAGGGTATGGCGGTAGCCAAATCAAAAAATGTTTCGAATAGGAACATGGTTAGGCTTCTTCGAGTGTCGGAGAAAAAGCATCGCCAATCAGAAACATTTGTAAAAGCAACATCATAATCGCAACAACGGTTTCAGCATTGGGGTTTGAAAGCGCGAGATAAATCACGGCTAAGACTGACGGCAGCGGCAAGAACGCAGCGCCACCGAAGCCGCCTGCAGTGACAGCAAACACCAGGCACCAGCTTAAGCAAAGTGCAGCGACTATTATGCGAGTTTTGCTGGGTTTGGTTCCACTCGTACGCCGTCGTGCAAGGGCACGTGCAACCCAGAGCCCAATGGCAGTTTGCACCACGGTCGCTAAAATTAAGAGAAGCCATATCAATGTCATATTCAAACTCCCACAGATTTGCAGTGCTTTGGAATTAGCGCCAGCCGCTTTTTTGGAACATTTGACGCAGAGGCTTCCGAATCGGTTTCGGTTTCCTGCTGACATGCTGGGGTGATTTGATAGGCACGCTGTGCTTGGCTAGCCTCAAGATTGCGCAGCTCAAAATTTACACGACTGAGCCACTTAGCGCGCGCTGCCACGAAAGTAGAGGTGATCTAGCGGCCAAATCGCACAAGCCACGCTATGCAGACGTTTACACCGCCACATGAATCCAGCGTGCGCTCACAACGCAAGCGCGCTTGCAAAACCCCGGTCTACTCGCCACATTCGAGCGCAATCCCTGCGCGATAGGCACGCACATCATGATCATCCGAGCGTTATTAGCATTTTCACTTTTTACCCTGTGCGCGTGCGGTAACCAACTGCCTGCGCAAACTGAGGCTGTGAGCATGAAACAAAGTACCGCACCTGCCGATTATCTAGCCTGGCAAAGCCAGCGCGAAGCCAGCTTAACCGCTGAAAAAGGCTGGCTCAGCCTAATTGGTTTACATTGGCTGGAGCGCGGAACTTTTACGATTGGCAGCGCGGAGGATCAGCAAATTCGCCTGCAAGCCGGTCCGCCTCAGCTTGGCTTGATTGTGTTTGATGGCCAAGAAGAAATCTCGCTTATACCCATAGCCGAAGGTGTTTTAATCAACGGCAAGACCGCAACAACGCTAGAAAAGCTGAAATCCGATAAGGGTGGCAGCACGCCTACTGAAGTGGCGATAGGCAGCGTTAGTTTCTTTGTGATTGATCGCAGCGGCCGAATTGGGTTGCGCGTTAAAGATGGCAATGCCGCGCTTAGAACGGAGTTTAAAGGGTTGGATTATTTTGAATACGCGCCGAAATTAAGAATCAGCGCGCGCTACGAAGCCTATGCCACGCCGCGCCTTTTGGATGTCGGCACCATTATCGGCACCATTGAGCCGACACCAAATCCGGGACGGGCGCACTTCAGTTTGTTCGGTAAGGACTATCAGTTTGAGCTGCTTGAAGGCAGCGATGCCACGCATTTCTTTACTATTTTTGGTGATCAAACAAACGGTAAGGAAACTTATGGAATGGCGCGTTTTTTGGCCGGCGAAATAGATGCGCTCAATAAAACCGTGGTGCTAGATTTCAACCGCGCCTACAATCCGCCCTGTGCATTCAGCGAATTTGCCACTTGCCCGATGCCACCGGTGGGCAATCGCATTGCAGCTAAAGTATTAGCGGGTGAGAAAAAATACGCAGGCCACTCCGAATAGTTCATGACCACGGTACCGATCGCTAAAGCTTGGCTGCCTTGGGCGGCGTTTACTGCGGTCAGCTTGATTTGGGGCTCGACTTGGCTGGCACACAAGTGGGCGCTGGCGGATTTGACGCCGACCGGTTTGCTGATTGTGCGCCTTGCCATTGCCGCGCCTCTGTGTTTGTTCATTGGGCTCATGCGTGGTGAAGCTTGGCCCGCGCGCGCGCACCTGCCCGCCTTATTGATTGCTGGTTTTGTGTTGACCGGCGCGTGTAATGTTGCGACGTCTTGGTCGTTGGGCTTTCTACCTTCTGGTGTCGGCGCGATTTTGCAAGCGCCGATTCCGGTGTGGATGGCGCTACTGGCGCTGCGCACTGATCCGCTGTCGAAAGCAGGCTGGCTGGCGGTGCTGCTCGGTCTCTGCGGCGTCTGCGCGGTTATGTGGCCCAGCGAGCGCGTGCATTTGCCGGTGTTCGCTAGCGTAGTTTGCGTATTGGCCGCAGTGGCTTGGGCTTATGCATCGCTGTTTCAGCGTGCGCGGGTGCATTCGGGCGGGTTGTTTATCAATGCGGGCATTCAAATGACCCAAGGCGCGCTCTTGGGCTTGCTGACGTTCGCCTTCGGCATGCCGATCAGCACACACGGTGAAATCGGCACCGATGCCATGTTGGCGGTGCTTTACCTAGCGGTGTTTGGCTCCTGCATTGCATTTGCGTCCTATATCTATTTGACCCAAGTGTGGCACCCGGCGCGCGCGACCAGTTTTTCGTACCTCAATCCGGTAGTTGCGGTATTACTCGGCGTTTGGCTGGGTTCGGAGGAGCTAACCCAGCAGATGATTTTTGGGCTGGGATTGATATTGGTGTCGGTATTGACGTTGCAGGTCGCGGCGGGTCGAGGGCGTTAAGCCTAGAACCGGCAGTCGTACGGATGTGTGCTTTTTTCCGGATCCACAACGCCAAAACTAGCGCAATTTCTCCACGCGCTTGGCCTCGTTCCAAAGCCCATCTTGTGTCGTCAAATCCAAAGCGCTCAGCGTAATGCCTTTGACGTGCGCAAGTGATTCCATAAACCGGTAGCGGCGCTCAAACTTTAAATTGCAGCGCCGAAGTGCTTCGCTTGGGTCTAGCTTTAAGTGCCGCGCGGCGTTGACGAGCACAAACAACACATCGCCAAGCTCGTCCAGCATCTTTTCGCTGTCTCGCGTCTGTGCGTTGACTTCTGCTTTGAACTCGTCCATCTCTTCATGCAGCTTGTCGATCACATCGGTTATGTCCGGCCAATCAAAGCCGTGCTCGGCAGCTTTTTGTTGAAGCTGTAGGGCGCGCTGCCATTCGCTCAAGCCGCGCGGCACCGCATCTAAAATAGAAGGCAGCTCGATTGCGGTAGTTGGGTTGGTTTCAATGCGCTCAGCCCGTTCTTGCGCTTTAATGGCTTTCCAACGCTGGGTTTGTGCGGCCGCATCGCCTCTAGCAATCGCGGGCGCTGGCTGAGCCAAGCCGTTATTTGCGATGGCCGCTGCCAGATCAGTAAAATCGACGTGCGGGTGGCGCCGCAGCATTTTTTTGTTGATCGAATTGACTACAGCGGTGAAGTCAAACTCGCCCAGCTCGGCCGCCATCTGTGCGTGAAACACGACCTGCAAGAGCAAATCGCCGAGCTCAGCTTGTAAATCCGGCAGATGATTTCTGGCGATGGCGTCCGCTACTTCAAAGGCTTCTTCTAGCGTGTAAGGCGCGACGCTGGCGAAATTTTGTTCGATATCCCACGGGCAGCCTTTTAATGGATCGCGAAGCCGCGCCATGACTTGCAAAAGTAATGCGATAGCCTGCATTGGCGCGTCGAATTCGGTAGTTTGTTTAGCACTCAAGTTCACCGCACTCATGTTGTTTTTGCCGATTCTTGAATACGCCAACCGAGTTTGCTCAGCCAGTCAATGTTTGGATCGGCGCAGGCGATAAACGCAGGCACCAATAAGCCATCGTGTTGGTTGTAGCGCAGCGGCTGTCCATCAAGACCCAAGAGCGCGCCGCCCGCTTGTTCGACAATGCACTGGCCGGCAGCAATATCCCATTCGCTAGATGAGGATTTCAAACGCGGGTATACATCCAGCAATCGCTCAGCAATCGCTAAAAACTTTAATGAGCTACCTAACGCAATCTTGGACACTGGGCCTAAGCGGTCTAAGCTCGCCTGAATTTCTGGCGGATAGTGTGACCTGGATATGCCAACGCGAATCGCCCCAGCAGCCTGCGCGATTGGCTCAAGCAGGCTGGTAATCGGCAGCGATGGATCAATAGCCTCAACCTTGGTTTGCATCGCGCGGTGTGCCAGCACAATCTGGTTTTTCGCAGGCGACGCAATAATGCCGAGCACCGCTTTGCCGTGCTCAATCAACGCGATGTTGACCGCGAACTCATTGTTTTTATTGATGAATTCGCGCGTGCCATCGAGCGGATCAACCAGCCAATAGCGCGCCCAACGGCGGCGATCTTGAAACACGCGCGGGCTGGATTCTTCACTCAACACCGGAAAACGCGGTGCCAGTTGCTTGAGCCCGTGTTCCAAAATATCGTGTGCGGCGGTATCGGCTTCGGTCAGTGGCGAATGATCCGCCTTGGCACTTACGCTGCAACCTGCGCAATAAATAGCCATGATCGCGTTGGATGCCTGCACCGCTAATGCGCGTGCGCCCGCCAGTAGCGCATCTAAATCCGCGTGGGTCAATTGATGAACTTGACTCATCGCGTTACGACCAATGCATCGCTCATGCGCAAGCCCGCCAAATAAGCGCGAGCCACCAGCAGCGCGCCGAGCGCGCGGCCATCGCTAAATTCTTCATGCATGGAAAGCGCTTCTAGATCAGCCATTGGGTAGCGCAACACTTCAATCGGTTCGGGCTCATCACCTGGTAGCTGATTGGCATACAAATCTTCTGCCAATACCACGTGGATGTGGTGCGACATATAGCTTGGCACTAGCGCTAGCGTGCGAAGCAGCGTTAGTTTGCGCGCGCCAAAACCGGCCTCTTCTTGCAGCTCGCGGTTCGCTGCTTCTAATGCGCTTTCACCGGCATCGATATGGCCGCGCGGCAAACCCAGCTCATAGCGATGCAGTCCGCAGGCATATTCGCGAGTCAGCAAAACGTGCGCATCTTGCACCGCCACCACTAGCACCGAACCGCCGCTGCCGGCCGGGTGCACGCGAAAGAACTCGCGCTGCGCACCGTTGCTAAATTCCAGCTGCAACGCTTCGGTGGCCTGAGTTTTAGTCGTCCACCTAGTTGATAGAATTTTCGGCAGCGTATTCATGGCTGCACCAACAATTGCCGTGCGAAATCCGCCGAAAATAGCTGCACAGCCTGCGCATGCAATGCAGGCGTGCCAGCTAGCACTGAGCGCGTCTGCAAATTCAGCGCTTGCCCAGAAAGATCACTAAACACCCCGCCCGCTTCCCGTACGATCACGGCCAGCGCGGCGATATCGAGAATATTGACGTCCGATTCAATCACCAAATCCAAGCTGCCCTGCGCGAGCAAGTGATAGTGGTAAAAATCACCATAGCCGCGCAGCCTATGCGCCTGCTGCGCAATTTGCGCAAGATGCTGCCAGCCGCTACCTTGCGATAGGGTTTTGACGTTTCCAGTCGAGACGATCGCTTGATTTAATTGTCGAGGCGGTGCTACGCAAATTCGACGCGCGCTTTTCACATCGAGCGAATCCGCCAGCCACGCGCCGCCGCCCTGATAGGCAAACGCCATTTGCGCAAATTCACTCGCCATACTGACGCCCAACACCAGTTTACCCTGATGCATCAGCGCAATTTGCGTGGAAAAAATCGGATAGTTCCGAACAAAACTTTTGGTGCCGTCAATCGGGTCGATCAGCCACAGATATTCCGCATCCATGCGCTCGCTTTCGGTTTCTTCGCCATAGAAGCCGTGCATTGGAAAATGCTGCTTGAGCACAGATTTAATGGCCAGCTCCGCTTCGATATCCGCTTTTGTGACCGGCGAATCGTCGGATTTATGATTAATTTTAACACCTTGGCGATAGTATCGACGCACCACATCCGCCGCTGCCAACGCCGCCTGCTGCGCAATGCTGAGCGCAAATGGCAAATTTACTGGCGTTTGCATAGGAATACTTCAATCATGGCTAACCTTCAAATTTTGACTATCTGGCTAGTGTGCCAGAGTCAGCGGCAAAGTCGGTCGACGTTTCGTACAAAGGTTGAGAAGCGGTGCGGGTTGCTAGGCTGGCGCTGAGCGAAGTGATGCCCAGGAAAGGTCGATTTGGTCAAGGCGCACCCAAAGTGTAATCGTGTGTACATGCTGGGGCTCGCTATGCTCACCACCAGCCTACGAAAAGCGAATTTGACTTGCGCAAGGCGAATTGAAATCTAGAGCATGAACCACCTCAATTCGGATCGCACCCGCGTGCGCCAAGCGGCAACGCTACTTGTGCTTTGCGATCCAGCGATCCAGCTCTGCAGAAATAGGGGTTCTGAAATCCGCGCTGCAGAAATAGTAGTTTTGAGCGTTGGATGTATAGTTATGCGCGGATAGCAGCGGTGCGGTCATATGAATAGCTTCCTTTTTTGAATGCGTCAGTAACGCAGCCGCACCGAGCTTGATAAGCTACCTAAGCACCAAGCTGTAGATAACTTGGCTCGAATCATCTGGATCACTGCGCAGATGAAACCCGAGCTCGTGCAAGAGCGTGCGCATGTCCAAATTCTCGGCAAACTCGGTGCTTTCCATTAGCGCCAAGCCCTGCGCCTTGGCGATTTCGATCAGGTGCCGCATGAGCGCTGTGCCTAAGCCTTTGTGCTGCCAATCGTCGCTAACCGCGAGCGCGCATTCACAGCGATTTTCGGTGGCGTGCCGGCTGTAGCGGCTGACGCCGACAATTTTCTCAGCGGCTCCATCTTTTGTAACCGCAACAAGCGCAACGTCATGAATGCCATCGAGATTGGTCAGCCGCGAAATAAAAGCCTCACTCGGGTGCTGAATTTGCGCCATGAACCGCATGCGCATTGTGTTGGCTGAAAGCCCTTCGATAAAAGCGCGCTCAGCGCTGGCATCGAGTTTGGTAATCGGGCGAATCAAGACGTGCACGCCGCCACCTAGGCGTTGGCTCCAGCGCTGCTGCTCGCCCAAGATCGGCTTGGTATTTGGTTCGTCGGGAATAATGATAGGGTCACTCATGAGCGACTCGAATAACTAACTTGCCAAAATTTTGGCCGTCTAATAAACCTATAAATGCTTCGGGCGCATGCTCAAGTCCTTCCCGAATATCCTCTTGAAACTTGATTTTACCTTCGGTAAGCCAAGCGCTCATTTGCGTGGAAAATTCTGCAAATCGCGGTGCATAGTCGTCAAAGATAATAAAGCCTTGCACGGTAGCGCGCTTGCTCAGCAGCGTTTGCATCAGCTTGCCTAAACGATCAGGCCCAGGGTGCGGCGCAGTGTCGTTGTAGTTTGCAATTAATCCACACAAAGGAATGCGCGCGCCCGTGTTGAGCAGCGGTAATACGGCGTCAAAAACTGAGCCGCCGACACTTTCAAAATAGACGTCAATGCCCTTGGGGCAGGCATTTGCAAGTATTTGGGATAAGTTGTCACAGTGGTGGTCGACGCAGGCATCAAAGCCCAAAGTTTCCACTACGTAGCGGCACTTTTTTGCGCTTCCTGCCAGCCCGATTACGCGTGCGCCTTTGAGCTTGGCGATTTGCCCGACCACCGAGCCTACCGCTCCGCTCGCAGCGGCTACCACCACCGTTTCGCCCGCTTTAGGTTTGCCGATATCGAGTAAACCCATGTAGGCGGTGAAGCCCGGCATGCCTAGCACGCCAAGTGCCAAAGAAGGCTGCTGCATGCCTGCATCCAGCTTCGTCAGCCCTTCGCCATTTGATAGTGAAAAATCTTGCCAGCCGGACATACTCAAAACCCAGTCGCCGACCGTAAATCCAGCGTGGTTCGATGCTTGCACTTTAGCCACTGTTGCGCCGCCCATTACCTCACCGATGCCTATCGGCGCGGCGTAGGACTTTGCATCGCTCATGCGCCCGCGCATATACGGATCAAGCGATAAATAGACTGTGCGAAGCAGCAGCTCGCCCGCGCTAGGCACTGGAACTGGGCCGTTCGCTAAGCGAAAGTCAGCGGCCGTCGGTTTGCCTTTTGGCCTGGCATTGAGTAGAACTTGTCGATTGATTGCTATGTCTTGCGGCATGATTGTTTCCATAAGAAGCGCACGAAATGGACGTCCAAAGTGCGGGCAAATTGCTTACTCAAATATGCATTGTCATATAGTCGGTAACTTGCGTTACACCCTGGGTAGACCATGCCGATCGTTTGGCAAGCTCGCGCTCGGCCCAGCTGTTGACGTTGCCGCGCAGCGTGACGTGTTGGCCATCGACTTCCACTGCGATTGACTCAGTACTGGTTTTGGCGCGTCGGTTTAATGCATCAACAATGCCTTGCTTGAGTTCACTTGCTGACAAGCTTGCGGTAGTTTCCACGCTCGGCGCAGGACCTAGATCAAAGTGCGCACGTCCGCTGGTGGTCATTTGATCGCTTACGCCGGTAACGCCCATTAGGTGCCGCACCGCCGCCTGCGCCGCGTGGCGTTGGTGCTCAGCATCCAGCGCGCCGGTCAGCGTGATCCAACCTTTTTCGACTTTGACTTTGATGCGATCAGGCGCTGCGTAGGTCATCCACTGCAGCACATTTTCCGCAGCGCGCGCAATATCGGCGTCGCTGCGCTCATGCATTCCTGGCAGCATGACGTCAATGCCAATGGCAAGCGACCGCACACCGTCCACCTGCTGCGCCGATTGCTCAATGCCCCACTTATCAGAAAAGCTCTTGACGCTGCCGGTAAGCGTGACAATTCCATCGACTACCGCCACGCCGACATGAGTGGCGTCGATAGACGGCTCCCATTCGAGCTCGGCGATGACGTCGTGTTGCAGCTGCTGATCAGTTTTCATGGCGCAATCTCTAAAGGATTCAAGTTGCCGATCCTGAGCTGGCGGGATGTGCGTTTCCGTTCGATAGGCAACCGAGCTATGGTTCATCTGTGTTGAGTCGAAGACCGACGCGGCGAAACACGCGAATCGACTAGCTGCCGCCACACTTCCAGGCCAGCTTGGAATTGTGATAACACACATTGACGAGGCAAATGTGCGTGCTGAATTTAAAGTCAATCCCTCGCTAATGGCACCGAATCGATTTTTGCATGCGGGAACCACTATATCGCTGGCTGATACAGCTGCCGGCATCGGGTGTGTTCCCAATCTTCCTGCTGGCGAACTAGGAACAGGTGCCAGGTGCGATACGCACCAAGTTAGCCGTCAATCATTTCTTGATTACTTGAGCTTTTTCGCTCAGCCGAAGCAAGTGGCTTGCAAAATTTAGACATGATTGCCATCACTAAAGCATTGGCGTTTGGCTAATTGATTCAGCCAGCAACCCCAGTTTTCCTTTCAACACTTGAGCTAAGGCCAAACAATCTGCAAATGGCTCAGATTGAGTTTGATTGCCACATGATGTGCCGGCCTCCAATTCACTCAATCGCTCCCTATTCGCCTGCAAAAAGCGCGCAATTTTCCCTTGTGCTACTGCCTGCCAAGGCACGCAAACCCGCGCCCTGGTCGCCATTGCTTCAGTGATCATGTTGACCGAATCTGGCGAGACGATAATTTGCTGCGCGCTCAAAAGCCAGCGCAAATACGGATTGTCGATACCAGTGCCAGCTTGATAAATTTCAACATTTGGATGCTGCCGAAGCGGGCTTTGGGCGATCAATGCGTTCAAATCAAAGCTGCTGCGACGGGAATTGCTGATCCAAATTTGCCCTGGCCAACCGCCTAATTGTGCAAGCAGCGTGCGCAGTTGAGCCAATGTCCAGGGCGCGTTGTTATGGGCTTGCCCCAAAAGCAATAGCAGTGCGTTAGCTTGGTTGCTGGCAATAGTTAGCTGGCTTTCAATCGTGTGGATGGCACCCAAGCTGGTTAATACATTCATGCCACGCAAGCGATCATGCTGCGGGCAAATGACCCAGTCGAACAAGCTCGGGCTGCATTCCGGCGCCAGAATCTGTACGGTTTTGCAATAAGGATTAACGCGTTTAATCGTTCGCAGCGCAGCGGCTGCCGCGCGGCCACACCCGATGGCTATTTCTGGCTGCGCTATTGTTATCCAACTAGCTAAAGTCTGCGAGCTGCCGATCATGGTGCGCATACTTGCAGACTTAAAACGCGGCGCTAGCAGTCGATCTAAACCGTGCAACTCGAACTTAATTGGGTCCGCATTAAGTCCCAAAAGCCACGCCAGCGCTGCGGCCTGTTTGGCGTTTCCGGCAGCACCATCGCTCAGTGCAAAGGCGCGCATGTTTACGCAAAAGGTGTGGTGTGCGCGCCTGCGTCGGCATCAGAGCCCGTGCCAGGCGCATTCATCGCGATGCCAACAAATTTGTAGAGCGCATTAAAACTGCCGTTATCGTGTTTTCCGGCGATCACCGCATCGCGATTGAGCTTAGCGGCGCGCACTAAGCTGCGCAGCGCTTGGCGATCAACCTCAACATGCTTTTCGATGAACTCACTGAGCGCTTGATCGCCTTCAGCCAACAGGCGATCGCGCCAGTGTTCGGTGCGGTGCATTTTCGCAGTCTGCTTCTTTTGCTCGGATTTGGGTTTGTCGATCGCGATAAACAGCGCTTCATGCAAAGCGGGGCGTTTGCGCAGCTGCTTAGCGACGAATAGCATCTGGCGCTTCTTCGCGATGTTTGACGTGATCTTACGTGCCAGATCAAGCGCAGTTTTAAGCTCGTCATCTAACACGAGCTTGGCATATTCGCTGGCGCGAATTTCCATCAACGCGAGCGCTAATCGCAAAACTTCATCGGATTGGCGCTTTTGTTCACTGCGGCTGACGTAATCAGGGCTAGTGCGGCTAACGGTGGTTTTTTCGGGTTTTTCTATAGGTTTTCGCATGCCGCTAGCATACCTTTCAGCGCGCGCATTTTCTTGAAGTATGTGACAAAGCAGTCAGAGTAAATCCGCAAAATCATGGTTTCACAGGCGATTTATGAAGTTTAGTTGACGGGAATATTACACTTCGCAAATTAATCAGCTCGTTCTTTGGTTTGAATTGTGATCGCTAGCGATTGGCAGTACACCAGCAACTGGTGGCGTACCTTTTGCGCTTTCAAAGGAGCTTGCAGGTTATGAATCGAATTTTGGCGGGTGTGTGCGGCATTGGCGCTTTCGTAAGCCAAGGCGCGTTGGCCACCGTTACGGTAGTCAACAACGATAGCGTTGACTATGAATTTGAAGTGCAGTGCAAGAATGACGCGGAACCGGTCAACGAATGGATTGATCCGCGCGGAATCGTCGACTTAGAAGGCGGCCCTTGCAGCTTTGCATTTAAGGATGGTCAAAAACTTATCGTTCCCGATAATGAAACGATCGGCATTACCAAGGGCAAAGCGGCGTTGCAGTAAGTCGCGGCTTGAGTTAGCTGTTCCCCAAAAACAGCTCGCGACCAATTAGCATCTGCCGGATTTCGTTGGTGCCCGCACCAATCTCATAGAGTTTGGCATCTCGCAGCAATCGGCCCGTAGCGTAGTCGTTGATATAGCCGTTGCCGCCGAGCGTTTGGATGGCGTCCAGCGTTACTTTGATGGATTCGCGCGATACGTGCAGCAGCACGCTGGCGGCATCAATCCGGGATTTGTGGCCGGCATCGTAATCACGCGCCACGGTATACGCATAGGCGCGTGATGAGGCCAGCGCGGTGTACATATCTGCCAGCTTTGCCTGCATGATGCCAAAGCTGCCGATCGCTTGATCGAACTGCTTGCGTTCGCGCGCATAGGGCAGCGCAATATCCATCGCCGCTTGCATCAAGCCAATCGGCCCGCCGGAAAGCACCAAACGCTCAGTATTGAGCCCGCTCATCAGCACTTTAACGCCTTGGTTGACCTCCCCCAACACGTTCGCATGCGAAATTTCGCAGTTCTCAAACACCAGCTCGCAAGTGTCACTACCGCGCATACCGAGTTTGTCGAGCTTTTGTGCAGTCGAAAAACCCGGCATGCCTTTTTCGACAATAAACGCCGTCATCGCGCGCGAACCCTGATCTTTCGGCGCAGTGCGCATGTAGACCACCAACACGTCCGCTGTTGGGCCGTTGGTAATCCACATTTTATTGCCGTTCGCAATCCACACATCGCCCTTGCGTTCGGCTTTGCAGGCCATTGACCCGACCACATCGGAACCCGCGCCTGGTTCGCTCATTGCCAATGCGCCAACGTGCTCACCGCTACAAAGCTTGGGCAAATACTGCGCGCGCTGCGCTGGCGTGGCATTGTTGTACAAATTTTGTACGCACAAATTCGAATGCGCACCGTAGCTCAGGCCCACCGAACCCGATGCTCGAGAAATTTCTTCCAGCGCCACTAAATGCGCTAGATAGCCCATTTCCGAACCGCCATATTCACCAGGCAAGGTAATTCCCAACAGCCCTAGCTCACCCAATTTGCGCCATAAGTCAGTCGGGAATTTATTATCTCGATCGATCTCATGCGCGCGCGGCGCTATTTCAACTTCCGCAAACTTTCGCACGCTATCGCGCAGCAGATCAAGATCTTCGCCTAGACTGGGGATTCGCATAGGATGTCTCGTTTTGTGATCGGCGGAGTATGCCTGATTTAGCTAGTATGCTTGGTGTAAGCATGCAAACTTGGGGCTTTGAAAACTGATCTGGACTTTTCTAGCGTTTATGAATTACTGCTAACTTGGGGCAGAAAAAACCCGCCTTTCGGCGGGTTTTTTTGGTCTAGAACTGCTTAGGGGCAAGTAGTGCCGGTCGGGCTGAAGATTGCATTACACGTCAACGCCGAATCAACGTTGACGGAAATAACGTTGTTAACCGACGTGCATTCTGATTCCCCGGTCCATCGGCAGAAAGTTGCAGTTCCAGTCGGAGCTGCATTTAGTGTAACTGTGCTGCCTTGGCGAACGGTGCTTACGCATCCAGTTGCCGACGTTGACGTGCAGTTAAGCCCACCCGCGTTCGCGAACACTGTTACCACTGGCTGGGTTGGTGAAGTTACATAAGCGTTTCCATTGGGAAGCAGCAGCCTAACTGTAAACGCAACTGTCGGTGCTGTTGGCAATGCCGGGCACCCGGCAGGCCTTGGCGAGAATATAAACGGACACTCGTCTATACCTTGGATCACGACCGTTGCGGTTACGCCCAAAGCGGTAAACACACAGGTGCCTGACGAACTCGCTCCGAAACCGTTCAATTGCGCAGATATGCCAGCAGATGTTTCACCAGCGTCGTTAGTGCGGCCTGGAAGATCGATCAGCTGTGGTGGAATAAATGTGTTGACACCACCACCGCCTCCACCGCCGCCGGTTCCGCTGTTGCAGGTTCCGAAGACTTGTATGCCCGGCTGTGGATTGCCCTGCACGTCCACTAGTCTCAACACTACGCGACCGCCAGAACCACCTAGCCGCTCAGGAATAGCGATTAAGCGTGCACCAGCAGGGGCGATAATCGCGACTGGATTAGCAGGAACGCCAGCGACGTTAAAGTTAACAGAGCCAGCAGTGGCACCTGTCCCAGTACCCGCACCAACTACAGTGACCGGAACGTCTACACAGCCGTTTCGATCCGTTGCGTTTTTAACTCGACCGTTATTGGCAATGCCATCCACCGTACCTGCACCGCCGGTGATGGTAAACGTTGGGAATCGGCCTGGAATAGGATTGCCAAGACCATCAAATAAACAGACTCTAATGTTGGTAGTGACGCCGCTAGTGATAGTACTTGGTGAAGCAGATGCACTGGCCTGATTGTCTTCGCCCGCAACTACACCTGGGTAGGTGAAATTCTCCGCGTCTGTTACTAATTCAGGTGAAACTTGCCCCGGCGGGGTCTCGCCAATCCCGCGTGCCCAGACTGCGGTCAATCGGCCAATCGCCGCGCCTGGATAGTTCAGCTTGGTTGTCGCGACGCCCTGGTCGTTAGTGAGCTTATTACTATCAATATTTGCAAAAGTAGCTCTTCCCACCGCGTAGGGCAGTACTGGACCGCGATTGACCGCAACGCCGTTGGTGCTGTCATCATTAAGGTTGAAACGAGTGCTCGCTTGAATATCGAGTCGGCCTTGACTTACGGCTCGCTCAACTTTTCTGGAGCTTTCAAGATCGCGATTTCCAAAGCTTTCTTCGCCGAACACTAGCAACGTATCACCCGGACCTGCGCCACCACCTGCAGTTAAGAATGCGCCCGTGGGTGCATTGAATATCGTACCACCCTCGAGCGGATCACCGTCAAGCCCAGCAATAGCGAATGAGCCAGGACCCTGCAAAGGAAAACCGTTGGTGGGGTGATCAATCAGCCCGAACTCAATTGGCGTGCCAGGAAGTACTGGGTTGCCCTGACGATCAGTGCCGAGTGCAGAAACGGTAAGTGAATAAGTCGCGTTCGGCTGGCCCGGAATCGCACTTGCGACAGGGGCTGGCTGGCCGGGGGTCGGCGTTACAACTACGTCCGGTGTGACCGCATTGATCGTAATCGCGTTGATATTCGGACTGGTTATCTCCAGATCGAACAATTTGCCGTCTGATATCACCACGGGGCGGAATGTAGAAACAGGCGACTGGATACCATTGTCGACATTGTTATCAGCGCGATCTGCAGTTGCCTTGACTTGAACAATGCCTTGGCGAGTACCGGAGCGAAGCACCAAGTTCGAAATGCCGGCCAGCGTTCGCGCATTGAATGAAGCGCGTTCAATCGCTTGACCCGCAGCATTTCTGCCCACCAACACTTCACCTTGCACGTTGGTAATTTCGACAAGCACGTTGTTGACGCCTGGGGCCGCATCGGGCGTGCTTTGACCATTATCATCGACCACGCGAACTGCGATCGGCAACGTGGTATTGCCGCCGCTGCCTTGGCTGTACAAGGGGCGTTGATCAGTAGTGATGGTTAGCTGCGATGGCGCAGATGTTGATCCGCCAACAACCGTAAACGTAACTTCTTGCGCTAAGCCTGCGCCAGTCGACGGATCGCGCGCGGTGAATAGCACTCTAGCGGTACCGGTGCGATTGAGCGCGTGAACGTAAAGTAAAGCTCTGCCTGCAACGGATGGCGAGGTTACGGTCGTTGTCAGCGTCGCAAATGCGGCAGGTGCGGATACTTGCACAACATCGGGTGCGGCTGACGTGGCGGTTACGTTGGTTTCTACCAATTGATTGAGCGGATTACGTACCGTTACCTCAATGGCAGTTGCAAACGGATAACCCGTGGTAGGTGCGATACTAAGCGAATTAATCGCGATGCTAGTTCGTTCAGGCCTGACTTCAAACCTATTTACTGGCGCTGATTGGCTAACTTGATAGTCAAAATTCTTGCTTATGGTTCTAAAGCCGCCGTCGAAACTGGTAGTGCATGCGCTGCCGTTGATCGTACCAGCAGTCAATGGAGCGCCGACCGATGCGGTGATAGTTGCAGTGCCTGGGTTGACATCAGAGTGCAGAAAGAACGTGGCAAGTCCGCCCGAAGTGCCTTCACAAATCGTACCGAAGCGAGTAGTGAACTCATTGATTGTGGTGGTGCTAGCTCTGTCGAGCACGGACATGGTAAGCACGTCTAAATCGCTAGATCTCAACGAAATAATCGTGTTCTCCGGCGGATTGCGGCCATTGTCGCCGATGACACGCATGTTCAATTGTGTGAAAAACGGAGAATTGAACTCGATCGGGTAAAAGAACGGATTGCTTGGAAGCGTAGGCTTAAGCGGCAAGAACTCAATTTTCGGATCTTGCGTATTAAACGCCGGCGCATCGTCATTGCCGCCGCCGCCGCCGCCGCAACCTGATAATAGAACCGCGAAGCACATTGCCGCGATAGTTTTTTTGGAATGCATAGTCATTACTCCGATATCCAAATAGTTAGCGCAGGCTTTCCTGCAGAATTTTAGGTGTCACGAAAATCAATAGCTCTTCGCGTTCGTCACGGCGGGATTTGTTGCGGAACAGCGTTCCCAAACCTGGTAAATCGCCCAAAATTGGCACTTGGGTTTTGCCTTCGCGCGTTTCTCTTTCAAGAATTCCGCCGAGAACCACCGTTTGTCCGTTATCAACTAACACTGCCGTATTAATGTTGCGGGTATTGATAGCTGGCTGGCCATCAACTGCAAAGGCTGCGACTGAATCTTGCTTCACTTCGAGATTCATAAAGACGCGCTGATCAGGTGAGATCGTCGGCGTGACTTTGAGCTCCAAAACGACTGGTTTGAACTGAACGCTGCGCGTGACCGCGCCTGTGGCAGGATCAATCGTTGCGACCGTGTATGGAATTTCATTACCTTGTCGAATAACTGCTTCGCGTTGGCTTGCCGTGATGATTCTTGGGCTGGAAATAACCTCACCGCGACCTTCCGCTTCAAGTGCGGAGAGCTCCAGATCGAGCAAGTAATCATTACCCAAAACCGTGAAACCAAACGAACCAGCGCTATTGAGCGAAGGCAAATTAACCGCCAATCGTTCGCCTAAAGACGGCGCGACGATTGGATCACCAGCTTGCGAGCCAGGGACACCATTGGGCAGCCCCGAATTTTCGAAATTAAGACGATTTCGTAGTGCTTGGTTCGATAAACGATCCGTAGCCGCAAGCGTTCCACCGACCGATAGCACGTTGCCATTGCGATCTTCGGTTGCTCCTGAGACGCCAAACCTAACACCTAGCTCTTTCGAATAAGTATCGTTAGCAACCACGATTCGAGATTCAATCAAAACTTGCTGCACGGGCTTGTCGAGCAGCGCAATCAACTCTCGAATCGAAGCAATTTTCGATGGAATGTCGACTACTAAAAGCGTGTTGGTGCGTATATCAAACGATAGCGAACCACGTGCCGACAAGAAGCCGCGCTCACCACTGCCTTGCTGATTTTGTTGTCCACCACCGCTGTTTTGACCGGTCAAACTGCCAGACGTTAGCAACTTCGCTAAATCTTCGGCCTTGCCATAGCTAATTGGAATAAAATCGGTGATCAGTGCTTGACGTACTTCAATGGCTTGTCGTGCGTCTTCCAGCGCTTGCTCACGCTTAGCAATTTCTTCGGTCGGCGCAATAAAGATCACGTTGCCATTTTTACGCTTATCCAGGCCTTTAGTTTGCAAGACGATATCAAGCGCGTGATCCCAGGGCACATTGATAAGCCTTACCGTGACGTTGCCTTGCACCGTGTCAGACACCACTAAGTTTTGCTCGGACAAATCAGCAATAAGCTGTAGCACCGATCTAACTGGAATGTCTTGGAAATTGAACGTCGCGCGCGTTCCGGTGTAAACCGGCGGCTCGTTGGCTTTCTTTTTGGCATCGACAACCTTCTTTGGCGAAATTTCAACGACGAATTGCGAGCCAGCTTGATAAGCGAGCTGGTCATATTCGCCGTTAGCGACGATTTCAAGCCGAGCGCCATTGCCGCGGGTTTTAATGTCTACCGATTGCACCGGTGTAGCGAAATCGAGCACGTCCAAACGCTGAGAAAGTTCAGCCGGCAGCTTTGCATTGTAAATATCGACAACGAGCTTGCCACCTTCGGTTTTCAAGTCCGCGCCCGCGCCATCGCCGCTGAAATCGACCAGGATGCGACCTTCGCCGTTTTTGCCGCGCCTGAAATCAATGTTTTTGACCGACAGCGGTGTTTGCGCTTTTGCGAGCTGAGCGGCGGCAGGTGAGGATGCGCGGTTTGAGCCGCCACCCGCGCTGGCTTGTTCGCCCGCGAAACCGTTGCCGATGCTGATGTAGAGATTGTTGCCATCGGACCTTGTTTTGTACGATGACATGCGAACCAAATCCACAACTACGCGCGTTCGACCGGCGGCTTCAATTGCCGAGATTGACTTCGTCGCACCCGCGCCGACGTTAATCGCGCGATTGGTTGCCGTTAATTTCGTGTCGGCGAAATCAATCGCGATACGCGCCGGGTTGTCGGTCGAAAATATCTGCGGATCACCTAAACCATCGGTTTTGATAACGATTTCAACTTCGCCACCGGGCATCGGCGTAAAAGCGATATCGCTTAGGTTTGCTGCAGATGCCGTCGATATCATTGCCGCTAAAATTGCGACTTGAAGTGTACGACGCGTTGCCTTCAGGTATTGCTGGGTCATGATTTCACCCCTGCCTTAGTTTGTGTTGTTGTCTTCGAGGGAAATAGACTGCGAACGGAGTTCGTACCTTCCGTTTGAGTCCTTGACGGTTTCTTGCAATTCAATTTGATCATCCGCAACCGCAAGAATCCGTCCATAATTTTGACCTAGCCAATTGTTAACTTGAATTCGATGCACCACCCCATCTGGATCTTTGATGAGGCCGTAATATTGATTGCCTTGGCCCATCGTGCCAACCATATCGAGGCTGTCTAATGGAAACGCTTCTAGTGGCTCTTTCACGCGGGTGAGATCAGGGGCGTTAGGATCTGGCTGGTCACTCACAACGCCACTTTCGTCCGACTCACCCAGCTGATCGCCAGATTTGAAAGGATCGCGCAGCAGCTGATCGTCCGGGTTATACAAATGCACAATAAAAGGCTTCATCGGCGGAATCGGTTCAAGCATCGGCGCTTCGCGCGATTTCACTTCGCTAATGTACGCATCTAGTTCAGCCATATCTTTGGTGCAGCCAGCTAAGCAGGTTGCCGACAAAACTACCGCCATTCGAATTGGTATCTTCATATACTGTCACTCACTTCGCTTGCGCTGACGTAGCGGCGCCACCAGCGGCGGGGGCCTCGGGAACGATTTCTTCGTCATCCAGATAGCGATATGTTTTCACTGTGCCTTCCAGCACCAAAGCGCCAGAGGGCAATTTAGATGCAGTGGCAGCGGCCACTGGCGTAAGCGCCACGTCGTGCATCGTCAAAATCACAACGCGCGGCAATGTCGCCACACCGCTAACGAATTTGCCGAACTGGTGATAGCTCCCAACCATTCTGAGCAATATTGGCCTTTCAGCGTAGAAATCTTTGACAATCTCAGCTTGCGGTTTGAACAATTGAACTTCGATACCCGCCGCTAGCGCTTCTTGTGATACGTCAACCAATAAATCTGCAAGTTGCGTTTTGTTAGGAAGCTGCTTTAACATCTGGTCTAGCATGGCTTTCATCAGCTCAAGCTGTTCCGTTAGCGGCTCAAGGTTTGCGGCCTGCTTCTGTTTACTTTCAAAATCTTGCCGCAGCCCAAGTTCTTGCGCTTCGTAGCCTGCGCGCTCTTCTACCTTTGGGTTGATTAAAAAATAACCGCCGACCGCTGCCACTACCGTCAATATCGCTACGCTTAAAACGATTCGCGCTGCGGTTGATAGCGCGCCAGGGTTATTCCAGTCGACTCTTTGAAGCTCTTGAAATGCGTTCATTGCGGCGCTCCTGGTGCAGCTGTATCGTCTTCTACAGCTGGCTTGGCTGTTTCAACTTTAACGGACAGCGCAAAATTTTTGTTGACGCCGCCGCGGGGGTTTTTGCCAGCTGGCGTAGCAGCGGCCGAACCTGGAGGCGCACTCAACTGCCCTTGCCCTAACGCTGCTACTTCAGCGAGATCAGAATCTTTCATGAAGGGTGACGCATCTAAATTGCGCATGTATTGCGCGACGCGCGCTTCAGATTGTGCTTTGCCCAGCAGGCTAATGGTTTCAGCCGTTTGTTTAATTCCAAGTAGTACGACGCCATCTGGCGTGGTCATCGCTAGCTCTTCGAACAAATGCACCATTAAAGAACGACTGCCTTGCAGCTGTTCAATGATTTCTTTGCGTTTGAGCAAGCGCGCGCGCTCGGTTTCCAAATCTTTGATCTTCTCGATTTTTACTTTTAGCGCGTCGATCTCGGTTTGAATCTTCGCATTCCGTTCTAGCTGCTTATCAATTTGATACTGCGCGAAATAGTGCGCGCCAAAAAGTGCGAGTAATGATGCCACCGCCACTGCGGCCATCGTCGCGAAGAATTCTTTCTTGCGCGATTGCCGGCGCTCTTCACGCCAGGGAAGTAAATTTATCCTTGCCATTGATCAAAACTCCTCATTGCGAGTCCGCACGCGATCATCAGCGCAGGGGCGTCTGCCTGTAGCGCCTGTGCTTGCACTTTCGGTGAAAGCGTCATTGCCGAAACCGGCGAAGCAATCACCGTCGGCACGCCAATTTGCTCTTCAACCATTTCTTTGACGCCAGCGATTGAAGCGCACCCGCCAGCTAGCACAATCTGATCAACTCGATTGTGTTCGCTGCCGGCAAAGAAAAACTGCAGCAAACGGCTCACTTGTTGGGTCATGGCTTCTTTGAAGGGCTCGAGCACTTCAATTTCGTAGCTTTCTGGTAAGCCGCCCTGGCGTTTCGCCAAACCCGCTTCTTCATAGGAAAGCCCGTAGCGACGCATAACTTCATCAGTCAGTTGCTTGCCGCCAAAAACTTGCTCGCGGGTATAAATACTGCGTTGATTGCGCAACACATTAAGCGTTGTCATGGTTGCGCCAATATCAATGATGGCTACCAGACCGTCGCGACCCGCAGGCATTTGATCGGCGATCAAGCGAAACGCGTTCTCCATCGCAAAAGCTTCAACGTCGATCACTTTCGCTGTCAATCCACCTAGGCTCAACGCCGCAGCGCGCATTTCGACATTTTCTGTGCGTGACGCCGCCAGCATAATATTGACCATTTCTGGGTTGTCTTTCACCGGCCCCAATATTTCAAAATCCAAGCTCACTTCTTCAAGTGGATAGGGAATGTATTGATTCGCCTCGGCTTGAATCTGGCCTTCAAGGTCATCTTCACTCAAATCCGCCTGCATAGGCAGAACCTTTGTGATAATGGCTGATCCAGCGACAGCGGCAGCGGCAAAACGGGTTTTGATGCCAGAACGCTGAACTGCTCTACGAATGGCTTCACCGACTGCCTCAACTTCGACAATATTTTTCTCTACCACCGCATTAGGTGGCAAAGGTTCTACCGCATAGCTTTCAATGCGATATCGATTTCCAACCTGCGACAACTGTAAAAGCTTGACTGCGGTGGAGCTAATGTCAATTCCAACTAGCGGTGGTGCTTTGGGTGTGAATAGTCCCACGGACTTTTCCTTCTCGAGACAGTCGTTTACGAGCGATTTCTGTTAGGTCGCATTAAATACCAAACTTCAGCAACTCGCAACTAACATTTTGCATAAAGTTTGTGCGCCAGTTCCTTGATCTTGCTGATAATTATTGTTTTCGCCGGAAAAACCCAGGCAGCGCCTAGGTTTGCAAACTGAGCGGGAGATGAAAAAAAACTTTTTTTTGCGTGCCGTTCAGCGACTCAAACTATACTTTCGCAGCGCTTTTGACTGTGAAACACCCCGTGAAACTACTGAAACGTTTGCTCCGAACCTGCTTTTTTTTGGGAATCGCCGGTTTAACGCTTGGCCTAATAGGGCTTGGCGGCGTTTATTGGTGGGTGAAAGACGATTTGCCCTCGGTCGACAAAGTCCGCGAAGTCAAACTACAAGTACCGCTTAAGGTTTATTCGCGTGATGGCTTGATGATTGCGAGCTTTGGCGAAACCCGGCGCAATCCAGTTTCGCTAACGCAAATGCCGCTGATTTTGCGACAAGCCTTTATCGCAGTAGAAGATGCCAAGTTTTACACGCATTACGGAGTCGATCCGCAAGGCATTGCGCGTGCGGTGTGGGAAATTGTTAGCACAGGCGAAAAAGGCTCCGGCGGCAGCACGATCACGCAGCAGCTGGCGCGAGGCCTGTTTTTAAGCAATGAACGCACCTACAAACGCAAAATAATCGAGATTTTCACCGCCATCAAACTCGAGCGCGCGCTCTCTAAAGATGAAATCCTAGAGCTTTATCTTAATAAGATTTTTTTGGGGCAGCGCGCTTACGGTGTTGCAGCGGCGGCCGAAGTCTATTACGGAAAAGTATTGAGCGAGATTACGCTTGCGGAATCGGCCATGCTGGCTGCGCTGCCGAAAGCTCCGAGTGAGCTGAATCCAATTCACAATCCCACCGCAGCGAAAGATCGCCGAGATTTTGTGCTCAGCCGTATGTTCTCGGTCGGCTTTATCGATCAAGCCACATTAAATTCAACGCTTAAATTACCCGATTTGGCAAGTTTGCATAGCCCGCCGGTAGAGCTTGAAGCACCTTACATTGCTGAGATGGTGCGTTTAGAGGCGGAAAAAATATTGGGCGCAGAGAATGCGCTGACCGGCGGCTATCGCTTAACCACCACGATTGACTCGATTGCCCAGCGCGCGGCGAACGTGGCGCTGATTAACTCGGTACAAAACTATGACCGCCGACACGGCTGGCGCGGCGCAGAAGCCAAACTTGATCTGGCGCTGCTGGGTAAAACCGCCGAACTTGACTTAGCACTCGAATCATATTGGACGGTCGCGGGCATGGTTGCAGGCGCAGTCATTAGCGTTACCCCAGAAGACGCTACGCTGCGTTTGAGCGATGGTCAAGATGTGGTCATCGCGATTGGGGATGCACGCTGGGCACGAAAGTATTTATCGCCCGTGGCGCTTGGCCCGGCACCGAAACGAATGTCGGATCTGCTTGCACCCGGTGATGTCGTGCGGGTAGTTCGCGATGAAGAAGGCAAGTTCAAGCTTGCGCAAATTCCAAAAGTGCAAAGCGGATTCGTGGCGCTCGATCCTGAAGACGGCGCAATTCGCTCGCTCATTGGCGGCTATTCGTTTGGCTTGAGCAAGTTCAATCGCGTCACTCAAAGCACCCGGCCCGCAGGTTCTAGCTTCAAGCCATTTGTCTATTCGGCGGCGTTGGAAAAGGGCTTTACTACGGCTTCCATAGTCAATGACGCGCCCATCGTGTTTGAAGATGCTTCCATCGATAAAGTTTGGAAGCCACAAAACGATAATGAGAAATTTAATGGCCCGACGCGTTTGAGAGAAGCGATTGTTAGCTCGCGTAATTTGGTATCGGTGCGCGTGTTAGATGCGATTGGCGTGCGCTATGCGCGTCGTTACATTCAGCGCTTTGGCTTTACCGCTGAATCCTTGCCAGAAAATCTATCGCTTGCGTTAGGCACCTCAGCAGCGCCGCCGATTGCGATGGCACGCGGCTACGCGGCTTTTGCAAACACCGGCTTTTTAGTGACGCCGCATGTGATTAGCAAAATCGTCGATAGCGCTGGCAAAACCGTATTTGAAGCCAGCGCGGCGCGCGCCTGCCGGCTTTGCCCTGAGCGTTTGGAGCTTGAGCTGGCCTATCAAGAAGCGCAGCTGGCTAGAGAAGCCGAGGAAGCTTTGAATGACGCTGCCAATCCCTCCGCACCGATTCCAAAGCCAGACACCGAATCGGTCAAAACCGCCTCGGGGATGGTGCTAGCGCCGCGCGCTATTGACGAACGTAACGCTTATATTTTGACATCCATGATGCGTGATGTGATCAAGCGCGGCACCGGCCGGGCGGCCGCTGTGCTGGAGCGCGCTGATATTGCCGGCAAAACCGGCACCACCAACGATCACCGGGACGCATGGTTTATCGGCTACAGCCCACATTTGGTTGCTGCCGCCTGGGTCGGCTTTGATGATTTTAGCTCGCTCGGTGAAGGCGAATTTGGCGGGAAAGCGGCGCTGCCGATTTGGGTGGATTTTATGCGCGTAACGCTCGAAGGCCAGCCCGATGACTTGCTTGAACAACCAACCGGAATAACCACCGCGCGCATCAATGGGCGCAGCGGATTGCTGACCAGCGCAGGGGATTCTGGCGGCATTATGGAGGTTTTTCGTACCGAAGATTTGAGCAAACTCGGCACCGCCATTGGTTCAAATGAGCGGCAGACGCAAAGCGATCCGTTAGAGGTCTTTTGAGTTTTCGGGTTTATTGACGCTTACAGCTCAGCAAAATACGCCTATGCGTGACAAATCCCAGCATTTTAAAATTAGCGCCATTGCTAGCCGATTTGATCAACACGGGCTTGACCCGCTTGTCGATGCCGCAGCACGCGTCATGCAGGAAGAATGCGAGCCCAATCCGGCGCGCGCGCTCAAAACTGCCGCGCGCAGGCTCGGCGCAGCGCCAAATCGCTGGCCTAGTGAAGCGGCAGTGCGCGAAGCGCTACGTGCAAGGTTACGTTTGTTTGAGTCAAATTCGGTGCAGCGCGTGCGGTCTATGCAAATGGCGGCGCTTGAAGCCATGCAGCAAATGCAACAGTTCGAGCCGCACGCGATTGGCGGCATTGTGGATGGTGCCTTGCCTTCCGGTAGCGCGATTGCTATCGAACTCTTCGCCGCGCACGCGGATGATGTCCGGCATTGGTTAATGGAGCTCAAAGTGCCGTTCGCTCAGCGTTTTGCGGCGCTCGAACCCAGATTTGAATTTCGTGCCGGTGAGTTTTCTTACTGTTTGCTGGTGGTGAGTGACTCGCAAAAACGTGATCCACTGGGCATTGGCGTTGCAGCTTTTGCGAAGCAACTGGCAAGTGAGCCGCACAACTAGCGCGCAGAGCGGTATTCTTAGTCCTCATCGCAGCGAGCTTTCAATGACTAAATTTTTTCAGTTGCTGTTATTTATTTCTGCCAGCGCGAGCATTGGCGCGCAATCGCTCATATTGCCCACGACTAGCGGCGACGGCTCGGCGGGCGACAACTTAGGCTATGCCATAACGCACTGCGGCAATGATACTTTTGCGACCGCGCTTGGCGATCAGCGTGGCCGCCCGGACTCAAGCAACGGCCAAGTTGTAGGCTCGGTTTATCGCCTGCGCTATACGGGCGATCAGCCAGAAATTGTTGAAAAACTTCAGCCGCTGGTACCCGACGATGAAGCGTTAGGCGTGAGCGTGGCTTGTGCAGCGCAAGGGTTATTTGTCGGTGCCGTCAATGCGGGCGATGAGTTCACTGCAAACGCCGGAAAGGTGCGCTATTTTTATCAAACAGGCGGCGTTTGGACACCACAAGCGGATGTATTTCCAACATTTAACGTTGCTGATGCGCGCTTTGGCTCGGCGCTTGCCACAAACGAAAGCTGGCTAGCGGTGACGGCTTCGGGTTTGTCGCGGATTTACGTGTACGCCCGCAGCGGTGCAAGCCTTAACTTTAGTCGAGCCATTGACTCGCCCGTCGGACTCAATGCTGGCTTCGGCCACGCGCTCATGTTGGACGGCGACTCGCTTTGGATTGGCGCACCGAGCAGCGCCGCTAACGTTGGGATGGCCTATCGCTACAGCTTGAGCACGGGCCTGCAAAGCGCCGCGTTGAGCGGCCCAGCTGGATTTGGGTCAAGCTTTGCAAGCGCGATCTCACCTAATCGCCTTTGGATTGGTGCGCCAAACGCTTCGGGCGGCTCGGTGTTGAGCTTTGATGCGAATCTCAATCCGCTACAAACGCTCAGCGCAGCCTCGCTTGCGAATCCGCCAGAAGGTTTTGGCAGCGCGATTGCCACGCTAGGGCAAGCGCTAGTGATTGGCGCGCCGCTGTCATCTTTCGGGGCGCAGCGCTTTGTTGGCTCCGCATTTCATTATCAACTTGACGCGGGTAATGCCGTACTGGTTCGGCGAATTGATCCACCCATCAATAGCGCAGTTGGGGTCAGCAATACCGGATTGTTTGCCGCAGGTTTAGCGTTTAACGAATCGGGCGCATTGATTTTGAGTGCATCACAAGCCAATGGCCCTAGTCTGCCGCTGCAAGGGCAAATTTACAGTTTGCGGCTCGGATTAAGTACTGGATTATTGAGCGCCAGCACCGGCCGCGGATTGAGCTATGAGCGCATCGGGCAAAGCATCAGCGCGGACGCGCAAACGATGGTTTCCGGCAGTGCTTTTGCGCCGAGTATTTACGGGCCTGAAACCGGCCGCGTTTACGTGTTTCAGCCGCAGCGTGATAGCTGGCAATTCACGCAAACCCTAGAGCCGCCCGATATTGAAGTCGAGCAGCGCTTTGGCAGCGCCGTCGCAGTTCAAGGTGATCGCATTGTGGTGGGCTCAATTTGGAACGTGATCAACGAAGAGTTTGATGCGGGATCGGCTTACGTTTTCGAACGCATCAATGGCCGTTTTGAGTTTTTGCAGAAATTGACCGCCGCAACGCCCGGAGAAGGCGCGCTGTTTGGCTCGGCGGTTGCCATCGATCAAGAATGGCTTGCGGTCGGCGCGCGCGCGGCGCGCAGCCCCGATTTTGATCAGGGCCGGGTCAGTTTATTTCAACGCCAGAACAACGGCCAATATGTATTGCGGCAAACGCTTGCACCGCCCGGAACGGTAGCGTTCGATTTATTCGGCGCGAGCCTTGCCATGCAATCGGGCAACTTGTTGGTCGGCGCACCGGGCGCACGGCGAGCGGGCAGCGCAGCGGGCGGACGGGCCTATCATTACGTTCTGCAAAACGGTGTTTGGGCGCTGCAAAACGAACTGCTGGATGCACTCGGCTCCGCTGGCGCAGGTTTTGGCCTTAGTGTTGCGCTCAGCAATAGCGGGCAAATGCTGGTTAGCGCGCCATTGCAAAGCATTGACGCGCTCTCTGCAGCCGGGGTTGTGCTGCGTTTTGCCGCTGACGGCACGATATTGCTGCGGCAAACTGCGCCTACGTTGCAAGCGGGTTCGCTGTTCGGCATTGCATTGGCGATGCGCGGAGCGGAGACGGTAATTGGCGCATCCGGCTTGGATAGCGATACGCTCACCGATAACGGTGTCGCCTATTATTTTGAAACGCCAGGTGATACTGCGCAAGTTTTGAATTTACCGAGCGAAAGCTTAGCCAGTATCGGGCGAAGTGCCGTTTTGCCGACCGGTAGAACGGATGCATTAATCGGTGCGCCAGGACTTTTTCGGAGTAATCCACAAGAGGGTGGTATTTATTCTATAACTGCGCCAACAAACCCCACACGATTGTTCCGCGACGGATTTGAAACGCTGGCTCGCTAGCGCAGTCAGGGTCAACGAGGTGCGCTATTTCGCCGCGCTCGCTTTATTGATTGCGAGCACCGCATTGCATGCTGACCCAAGATTTCAAGCGCTGTGGGAAAACTATGGGCGCGCGCAAGGCCTGCCAGCTGGCCAAGTTGCCAGCTTTGCGCAGGATGCGCGCGGCTACCTTTACGCGGGTACTGATCGCGGACTGACCCGTTTTGATGGCCGCAAATTTAGTGAGCTTCTTACCGAGCCGAAACTGCCGCTAGAGGCAGTTGAGCTGCTTCGATTTGATGAGCGGGGCAAGCTTTGGGCCAGCGTTAATGGCTTTGGCGTTTGTGTGATTGATCAGTTGGAGCAGAAAATCGCCAGAAGCCGGTGCTTGAGCGAAGCGGCGCAAGACGCGCGGCATAAACTGCCAGACAATCAGGTGTTCACCCTTGAATCATGGCGCGGAAAAATGTGGCTCGCGGTTTACGGGCATGGCATTTTAGAAGTTGATATTGATTCGCTTACGCTGGGCAAATTGCACACTTTTCCTGACAATCGTTTGCTGAGTTCTGCAATCTGGCAGAAGTCGCTACTCGTTGGTGCTTTGGATGGCACGCTCTATCGATTTGACCCACATAGCGGCGTGCGGGAAGTCGCTAAATTAGACGCCGCTGCGAATCTTATCGTCGATGCGGGAGAACGCGCATTTGTCACGCTGCTACGCGGCAATGAGCTGATAGAAATTGACAGCAGGATGCTATTGGTCAAACACAGCATCGTCGATGCCAAATCGATTTCAAGCTTCACGCTGCATCGCGGCAAGCTGGTGTTAGCGACGGATACTGGACTCATTTTAGGTTATCCAGGAGATTTAGGCGGTGGTTGGCAGCCGCTAAAATCTTTCGGAAACGCACCAGGTGCCATGCCGGAGGGACGCATCAATACGGTGTTTTTCGACCAGCAAAACGGCCTGTGGGTCGGTAGCCGAACTGCTGGTGCAGGCCGACTGAACGATATCAATAGCCCGCTAACCTGGCTTTTGCGTGGCGATGGTGGGCTGCCAACCAATACTGTCAACGCCGCAGATATGGCTGATGATGGTCGGCTTTGGATTGCCACCTCAACCAGAGGCGCGCTCGCGTTCTATCCTGACGGCACCCAAAGCTCGCTTCCGATTGACGCGCGTGATGGCATACCCACCAAAAACATTCGCGCGGTTCGCACCCGTGCTGAAACGGTTTGGATCGGGCACCAGTTGGGCTTAACCCAGCACCGCCCAAACGCGCAAAGCGAACGCTTTAGCCACTGGCAAAGCGATGCAGAGCTTGGTTTGGTTGATCAAATTGAGCCCACTCAGGACGGCGGCGCTTGGATTAGCGTTGGATTTTCAAGGCTAGTTAAACTAGACGCTGGCCTGATCGAACGTGATCGCATCAAAGCGCCAGGAGAAAGCACCGTTATTGAGCAATTTTTAGTGACCGATTCGATAGTGACGACGGATCAACCACCAATTGTAGAGCGTGCCAAAGAATCGATTTGGTGGGCCGATAACGCCGGATTTCACGTGCGAATATCACGCGACGATCCGGTGCAAACGCTGTCAAACGAGCAGGGTTTAGGCGTCACGCGCTGCCCTAAAAGTGGGCATGTTTGGTTTATCGGTCGGCAATCGTTGCTTGCGATTGACCCGCAAACGCTCGCCGTGCAAGCACGGCGTAGCTACACAACCGAAGCCTCAAGCGATATTGGCGGGCTATGGTGCGGCCCTGATGACACGCTCTATTTTTCCGGCAATAGTGGGCTGTGGCGCTGGCCATTACTGCAAGCAAAACCAAGTCGAATCGATACTTTTGAAAACGCTGCAGAAATGAGTGAGCGGCCCCTGCAAGCGGCTGACAACGTGTTACTAGTCGCTGGCCCGCGCGGATTACTGCGGGTCGATTTGGCCAATCTTAGGAACACAAGCAGCGATTCAGGCCCGTTTGCGCTACATATTACCGAGCGCCCAGCCGCAAAGCTAGGTTGGCGGCAAAACGCGGCGAGCATTTCTGCCGATGCATTGAGCATGCATTCGCCGATGCTTACGCAATACCAATTTATTGCCAAATCAGGCGCGCAGCTACTGGAAGCGAGCGCTTGGTCAAACCAGCACCAGCATCGCTTTGAGCGGCTTCCCGCTGGCAACATTCGCTTTGAAGTCAACGCTAAAAATGCCGCAGGCACATTGGTTAGCTCGCCAGCAATACTGACCTCGGTTGAGCAAGTGCCGTGGCGCCGGCCCAGCGCAATGGCGTTGCTATTCGCACTTGCTGGCATAGCGGCACACAGCATTTATCGCGTTAGATTGAATCGACATCGGCGCGAAGCAGCGCTGAGGGAAGCTGAGCTGTTAGCAGTGCAAAAATCCGAGTTAGCAGTTGCGCGAACCGAATCACTGAGCGTGATTGCCCATGAAATGCGCAACTTGCTCAACGGCGTCGGCACCAGCACACAGATGCTGCGCCGAAGCCCCGATTCTGAATTAGCGCCGCAGTGGCTAAGCCGCGTTGAAAATGCCACGGAAGGGCTTGCGCGATTGTTAGATGACGCGCTTGATTTTACCAAGATCGCCACTGGCCATAGCGCCATCCAACCGCGCAACACCGATGTGCAGCAGTTGATTATTGATTGCGTGGAGGCGCATCGCCCGGCTGCACAGATAAAATCACTATGCCTTGAATGCGGTGTTGCTGTGCAAACGCCAATGCGGGTATTGGACCCTGTCCGATTCCGGCAAATCGCTAGCAACCTCATTAATAACGCGATAAAGTTTACCGATGATGGCAGCGTACTAGTTCGCTTAAGCGACGCACTATTGGCATCAAACCAATCGCCAACGCTAGTTCTAGAAGTAGAAGATACCGGCATTGGCATTCCAGCGCATGCCAAGCTGCGTATATTTGAGCCTTATGCGCGCTTAAATTCCGAACGCCAGGGAACTGGTTTGGGCTTGGCCATTACCGCAGAGCTTGCCAAAGCCTGTGGCGGTGCTATCGCTGTTTTGCCCGGCACTACGGGCAAAGGCAGTTTGTTTAGGCTCACTTTGCCGGCGCCGATGCCATCAATCGAAACGACTGAAAATTTACCGATTGCGCAACCTGACGCCAGTCAAGCGGCAACATCAGCCGCTGCAATCGAATCGATCAATGGTGTCGAACCGGCAGCTACCGCGCTCACAACTCATTGCCCAATTTTGGTAATCGAGCAGGGCAATGAAGTCAGCACCGTTTTACAAAACTATGGCTTCACCGCTTTTCACTGCCACAGCGCCTTCGATGCGCTCGAAGTTGCGCAAAACAGTGCGTTTGCAGCGGTGTTAATCGATCTTGGTATGGCAGATCAGGACAGCTTTGATGTAGCTCAAACGCTGCGGCTGCTACCGCCTTTCCAGCATCTGCCGATGCTCGCCTTTAGTGAATCTGCTGATCCAAAAACGCTTGCGCACTGCCAGCAAATTGGCATCAGCATGCTTTTGGAAAAACCATTTGATGGTGCTCAAATCAACGCTGCACTTTACGAACATTTGCGTATCAACGCACCTAGCTAGCGAATAGGCCTTGCAGCGGTGGAAAACCGCGCGCGGTAAGCGCTAGGCGTAAGCGCAGTTTTGCGTTTGAACAGTTTTCGAAAGCTGGCCAGATCGGTGTAGCCGCACTGACTTAGAATGTCGGATAGCTCCAATGCGGTGGCCGCCAAAAGCGCTTTTGCGCGCTCGATGCGTAAATCCTGCAGGTGCGCCTGTGGGCTTTGCTGATAGAGCGCACGAAATCGGCGCAGTAGCGTGCGCGGGCTTACCGCTGCATGTGCGGCCAGGGCTTGCACGCTGATCGGTGCGGTATCGCTTGCGATTTGGCGCTGCAAATAGTCATCGACGCGATCACCAAATGCGCTGCGGGGCCGCTGCATCAGGGCTTTCGAAATAAACGCAGCTTGGCTTTGCAGGGTGTAATCCACCAACAAAAAGCGCGCGGTATTTTGCGCAAGCTCAGGCCCAGCGCGCTGCTCAATGATGCGCAACAGCAGCGTAAACAGTGCGGTTACCGCACCTGCGGTAATAAATTGACCATCCTCAGCCACCATCGCGTTAGCTTGCAGCATCACATCCGGGTATTGCCGCATAAAGGTCGGCACAAGCCACCAGCTGGTGGTCGCGGCCTTGTTATCCAGTAAACCCGAATGTGCTAACAACAGTGTGCCGCTACAGTGCGCGCCAATTTGCACGCCCGCTTTGGCATAGTGTTTGAGCAGCTCGGTTTCAGCACTGAGGCTATCAAGCTGCTTTTTGCAATCTAGCTCGCCTTGATATTCCAACCCCGGAATCAGCACCAAATCGGGCACAGTATCTGGAAGCGCGCCCGCATGCAGCTCCAAACCGCCCGCGCAGCGTACCAGTCTTGGCCCACCAACCGCGACCAGCGAAAACTCAAACGGGGCGGGTGAATTAGGATTTTGGCGCGCGTGAATTGCGTTGGCAATGCGCAGCGCGTCCATCGGATTGGTAAGCGCTGACGGCATCGCGCCGTCCAGCGCCAAAATGGCAATTTGAGTCAAATCGGCCCCCCGAGCGGAACGCGAGACATATGATACTTGCGCGCTAGCGCCGAACGTATACCGCACCGACGGATTTTGCACTCAGCATATCTAGCGCCGCTTGCGGCAACGCCAGCGTGTGCGCATCGCTTTTTGCACCGCACGGCACTACCGCATAGCTTTCTTCTTTGGCTAATTCAAATGCGGAAGTTGGGTGCGTAGTGCGCAGCGCAAATCCGTCAACCGCCAGCTCCAACATGTAAACGCCTTCGACTAACCCGTCAGGCGTAGCGCAGGTATTGAGCGGCGTTGCGGTATCCCCGAGCGCTGGATCAGCGTCCAGCAACAAGAATGTTAGCGTGCTTTGTGCTAAATCCATTTCGGCGGTGTAATGCCCGCCTGCGGTCCAGACGGGTTCCTCAAGCGCGGGCGCATTTGCCAACGCACCATTGAGTAACCCTGCTACCGCGCAAACTGCTAGTGCAATTTTCATTTGTAAGCCCTCGTTGTAGGTTAGACGCGCTGACTCGGTTGCCAGCATGGTTAGTCTGCGCTTACACAACCAAAGAGAAAAGTGGCTGATCCGCAACTTCTATGGCGAACTTGGACTATTTGTCCGGTTCAATTGCGGGCGCAGACCGGCGCGAATCAGCAGCGTTGCGCCATCAGGCGCGTAAAACGTTGGATCGACTTGACCCACTTTCGCCATCAAAAAGTCACCCGCTTGGTAGCGAACCCGCTCAACCAGCAAGCTGCCCGATAAAATCAGGCATTCTTCGTCGTGTGCGTGTGGATGCGGCGGAATTTTCGCGCCAGGCTGCATGCGCCAGATCGCGGTTTCGGTATTTGCCTCTGCGTGCAGCACTTTGATCTCAATGCCCGGCAAAAAAGTTTGCCACGCTGGTTGTTCGGCGCGCATTGAATCTGGCTTTTGCAACAGTGCGAATTCCACGACGCGCAGCCAAAGCTTTGTTCTGCGCGGATTTGGCAGCGCAATTGGCTGCAGCTGATTTGAGATAGATGCGATAAGATTCACGCAGGCACTACGCAATGCACTGAAATTAAGATGCGCGGACTTTTTTCAAAGGACGGTAACTTTGAGGGTTCGCCTTAGCGTGGTAGCCTTCCACTTCTACAACTTCAATCGGATCAAAAACCATGAATTTATTTGACAAAGCCAAAGATGCCGCAGAAAAAGCGCTTAACCAAGCCGGCGCAGCGTTAAAAGACGCCTCTTCGATCGTCGCCGAAAAAGCCTCAAACATCGGCGAAAAAGCAAAAGATTTGGCAGAAGACGCCATGGAATCCGCCAAGGCAAGCACTGCCAACTGGTCCGAAAATTTATCAGAAGCCGCTGATAAGGCTAAGGAAGTCGCCAGCAGCGCAGCCGCATCCGCGTCGGAAATGGCGAAGAATGCCGCTAGCGCCACCGTTTCATTTGCCGAAGATATGACCGGTAAAGACCTCAATAACGACGGCAAAGTAGGCAAAGGCGACAAAAATTAGGGTGTTTCACGGCGCTTGCGCTTAGAAAAACAGCACAAAAAAACCCGCATCTGAGAAGCTGCGGGTTTTTTATTGGGTTAGCTCATTTTCCGAGCCTAAGAAACTAGCCTTTCTTTAGCAGATCTCGAATTTCGGCGAGCAAAACTTCCTGCGCAGGTGGTGCAGCAGGCGCAGCGGCCGCTTCTTTCTTTTTCACGGTATTCATGGCTTTGATGACCATAAACAAGCAGAACGCGACAATCGTAAATTGAATAACCGCGTTGATAAATTCACCATAGCCCACCACTACCGCTGGCTTGTCGCCTTCCGCTGCAGCCAGCTCTAGCGCTTTCTTCGAAAAATCTACGCCGCCAGTTAGATAGCCAATCGGTGGCATCATGACTTTATCGACCATTGCGGTAACGATTTTTCCAAATGCGCCGCCAATGATGACGCCGACAGCCATGTCCACTACATTGCCGCGCATCGCAAAATCTTTAAATTCGCTAATCATTCCCATTTTAATGCTCCAGATTTAGTTTGAATTGATTTGAATTGGTGTACTGCTGCACTCGTAAGTGCATATTCGTTCATCTAGCTCGTCGTACCGGCGGAAAATAGCGCTATTCACACTATTTCAACAAGGTTTATTTTCAATCACGTTAATTTTTTACGAAGGCGGGTCAATTGCGCCACACTGACTGCGTTTTGCCCTAGCATTCGGGTATGAAGCCCTTAAAACCCGAGCCCGATGTGCCCGAATCTGATGCGCCAGAAGCAAAAGTTTCCGAACTGATTATTCTCAGCGGAATTTCCGGCTCTGGAAAATCTGTCGTGTTGAATACGTTAGAAGATCAAGGCTACTACTGCGTTGACAATCTGCCGGTCGGCCTGATGCGCGCGTTTTTAGCGCAAATGCAGGCTAGCGCCAGTGCGAATCAGCGTATTGCGGTCGGCATTGATGCGCGCAGCCGACCGCAAGATTTGATTGAGATGCCGCACGTACTGAGCGATTTAGCCACAGCGGGCGTGACCGCCAAGCTTTTGTTTTTGGAAAGCCATGACGATGTGCTGATCAAACGCTATAGCGAAACTAGGCGTCGTCACCCGCTCAGCATGAATGGGCTTTCGCTACGTGAGGCGATCGCTAAAGATCGCGCGCTAATGCTGAGAATCGAATCACTGGCCGATTTAGTCATCGATACCAGCGATTTGAACGTGCATCAGCTGCGTCGGCGCGTCATTACCGAGCTTGGCCTGCACTCGGCCGGTATTGCGGTGCTATTTGAATCATTCGCGTATAAAAAAGGCGTGCCGAGCGATGCCGATTTCGTGTTTGATGCGCGCGGCCTGCCGAATCCGCATTGGGAAGCGACCTTACGTCCGCTTTCCGGGCGCGATCAGCCAGTGCGCGAATGGCTGGAAGCAAAGCCGGACGTGCGCGCGTTCTTTGAGGATTTAGCGGCATTTCTAGAGCGCTGGCTACCCGCGAGCGACAGTTCCGAGCGCGCTTATGTAACGGTGGCCATCGGCTGCACCGGCGGGCGGCATCGCTCGGTATATTTGGTCGAGCAGCTCTGCGCGCATTTTCGAGTGTCACGCGGTGGCGTCATGAGCTTTCACCGGGAGCAAGGCGCATGAGCGTCGGGATTTTATTGGTCACGCATGACGGTGTGGGCGCCAGCTTATTGGCAGCCGCGCGTACCGTTTTGCGGGTTTTGACCACTTCCGTTGAAGTGCTGGAAGTGGGTTGGCGCTGTGATCCTGAGCAGCTGCGGCATCAGGCCAATGGATTGCTGCGGGCCCTGGATAACGGCGAAGGCGTGCTGGTACTGACCGATGTTTATGGCGCCACGCCCGCCAATGTTGTCAGTGATTTGGAGCACGGGCGCAAATTAGCGCGCGTCTCCGGATTGAATTTGCCTATGCTGCTGCGCGTGTTAACGTATTGCAATGACTTAGGGCTGGAAAAGCTGGCAGAGGCTGCGCGCGAGGGTGGTCGAAATGGTATTACTAGTGAATAGCCGCGAGTCTTTTCAGCAAAATTTCAAGCAAAAAATTGGTAGTCGTCAGATTTATCGAAGGAGTTAGCATGGCCGAACGCGACATCGTTATCAGTAATAAGCTAGGACTGCATGCGCGCGCGGCGGCAAAATTAGTGCAGCTGTGCGCGCGCTTTGCCTCGCCTGTATTTGTCAAATGCAAGGGTAAAGAGGTCAATGGTAAAAGCATTCTAGGCGTCATGATGCTAGCGGCCGGCAAAGGCACGCCGGTGACTCTGCGCGCTGAAGGAAGCGACGCCGATGAAGCTTTGGCGGCGGTAGTCGATTTGTTCGAGCGCAAGTTCGATGAAGGCGAATAGTTACCGATGACAGCGTTAGTCCTCTCAGGCGTTGCAGCCAGCCGTGGCATTGCCATCGGCTCGGCGCGCCTGCTTGAGGGTAACGATTTTGAAGTGCCGGAGTTCCAAATTCCGAGCGAAACCGTAGCAAGCGAGATTGAGCGCTATCGGCGCGCAGTGCTATCGGCAAAAGAAGGCGTGTTAGCGCTGTCAGACAAACTGCAAGGCCCGATGGCCGGTGAAGTCAAAGAATTTCTTGATGCGCATTTATTGATGATGGAAGACGCCGCGCTTTCGGAAGCGCCCCTCGAATTCATCCGCAGCCGCGCGATAAATGCCGAATGGGCGCTCAAAATGGCGCGCGAGCAAGTCGCAGAAGTATTCGCCGCGATGCAGGACGATTATTTCCGCGCCCGCGCCGATGACGTCAATCAAGTTGTCGCGCGCATCATGGCTGAGCTCACGCAAAAGCAAACGCGCTTTGACACCTCTGATAGCCTTGCCGATGTCGTGATTGTGGCCGACGAATTGGAACCTGCTGAGCTGACGCAAATGGCCGAGCGCGGCGTGGTCGGATTTTTATCCGAAACCGGCGGCGCACTGACGCATGCATCGATTCTAGCCCGCGGCCTGGGCCTGCCTTATATTTCCGGAATTGTCGGTGCCCGGCAAATGATAAACGATGGCGCGATGCTGATCGTTGATGGTGATCGCGGCATTGTATTGATCCAGCCCGATGCCGAGCGGCTACAACGCTACTCGGAAAAGCAGGCCGATTCGCGCCGCAAGCAGCATACCTTGGCGAAATTGCGCGGCCTGCCCTGCCAAACCAAAGATGAAGTGCCGATTCGGCTTTGGGCGAATGGTGAGATGGAATCCGAGCTAAAGCTTGCCTGTGACAACGGCGCGGTTGGCGTTGGGCTTTATCGAACTGAGTTTATTTTCCTGCGTGCGGGCCGAGCGCCGTCGGAAGACGAACAGTTTGAAGACTACGCGCAAGCCGTCAAAACTATGCGCGGCCTGCCGCTGACGTTTCGCACGCTCGATATTGGTGCTGACAAAAAACTGCCACTCGGGCAAAATCCGGATGAAGATAACCCTGCACTCGGCCTGCGCGGCATACGGCTGAGCTTGAGCTTTTTGGATTTGTTTCGAACCCAGCTTCGCGCGATTTTACGCGCCGCTGCATTTGGACCGGTGCGCCTACTGCTGCCAATGCTAGGCCAAGTGCAAGACGTGATTAAAACCCGCGCGCTGATTGCCGAATGCCAGTACGAGTTAGAGGCCCAAGGCCTACGCTGCGGTAAGAATTTGCCGCTGGGCGGCATGATTGAAGTGCCCGCCGCCGCAATTGCTGCACCGTTATTTGCGCGCGAACTAGATTTCATGTCAATCGGCACCAATGATTTAACTCAGTACACGCTTGCGGTAGATCGCGGTAACGAAAGGCTAGCCGATTGGTACAACCCATTACACCCGGCTGTGCTGCGGTTACTAGCCATGGTGATCGACGCCGGTAACGCCGCCAATAAACCGGTGGCGCTGTGCGGTGAAATGGCGGGTGAAGTTAAGTATTGCAAGCTGCTGCTAGCGCTTGGCCTGCGGGATTTATCGATGAATCCGCGCGTGATTTTAGAGGTGCAAGATGCGATCTCTAAAGTTGATCTCGCAAGAGTTAGCCAACTGCGTAACGATATTTTGTCGGGCGAGCATGAAAATGTGCTTGCGCTGGTGGCAGGTTAGCGGTGGCTATTAGCCTCGGCTGATTTCACTCTCCACTCAGAAAACGACTCTATTTTTGCAAGTAATTCATTGATTTAATTAATTTATCTCGTAGTTTAGCCACTAACGCTTTTACGGGATATATAGTGGTTAGCAATCTCAATTCCCGGAAATAAGCCCATGACGCTTCCGCGCAACCTACTTCCAAGTTTACCGTTTGATTTATTGGCTTGGATCGCCGAGCACCGCGCGCTGCTTAAGCCGCCGGTCGGCAATAAAGTGCTTTGGCAAAATCAAGATTTCATTTGCATGGTGGTGGGTGGGCCAAATTCGCGCACGGATTTTCATGTCGATGAGGGCCCGGAGTTTTTCTACCAGCTCGAGGGTCACATGCATCTCAATGTGCAACTGGAAGGCGCCTTGCACCGCATTCCGATCAAGGCGGGCGAAGTGTTTTTGCTACCCGCAGGCATCCCACATTCGCCGCAGCGGGAAGCGGGCTCGGTAGGCTTAGTGATTGAGCGCAAACGGCTCGCGCATGAGCAAGATGGCCTGCAATGGTATTGCCAAGCCTGTAATCATTTGCTGTATGACGAGCGCTTCGTGTTGAGCAATATCGAAACCCAGTTTGCCGCAGTGTTTGAGCGCTTTTACAACAACGAAACCTTGCGCACGTGTAGCAAATGCGGCGCGCTACATCCGCGCCCGAGCTAATTAGAAGGCAGCCAGCATGCGGGCGATTTTGCACGTCGACATGGACGCGTTTTATGCTGCAATCGAGCAGCGCGATGCGCCTGAGCTGATCGGCCAGCCAGTAATCATTGCGCATTCCGGCAAGCGCGGCGTGGTGTCCACCGCCAGCTATGAAGCGCGCAAATTCGGCGTACATTCGGCGCAGCCTACCGCCGTGGCGCGCAGGCTCTGCCCGCAGGGCGTGTACATTGAGCCTAGAATTTCGCACTACCAAGCCGTTTCAGAGCACGTGTTTGAGATCTTTGCTGAGCAAACACCGCAGATCGAAGGGCTATCCTTAGATGAAGCGTTTTTAGACGTCACCCATAGCTTGAGTCTATTCGGCAGCGCCATGAAAATCGGCGCACGAGTCAAGCAACAAGTAGTGCAGCGGACTGGATTGAACTGCAGTGTCGGCATCGCGCACAACAAGCTGCTGGCTAAAATGGCGAGTGAGCTATCCAAGCCAAACGGCCTGTTGGAAATTTTGCCAGAACAGGTGCAAAGCAAGCTAGATCCACTGCCAGTGCAGCGGCTTTGGACGATTGGTACGACAGCCCAAGGCGCGCTCAATGCCCAGGGCATCTGGACGATCGGCGAGCTTCGGCAGGCATCGTTGGCACGCCTACAAAAAGCGCTCGGCAACCACGCGCACAGCGCTTTGCAACTGGCGCAAGGCTTAGACGAGCGCGAAGTTGCCGCGCGCACCGAGCAATCGATAGGTGCAGAAGTAACGTTCGCCGAAGATCTTACCGAGCTGGGCGAAATTCGCAGCGCGCTGATGCAGCTCATTGAGAAAGTCGCGGGCAAGCTGCGTACCGGCGGCTGGTGCGCCGAAACGCTAACGCTGAAGCTTCGCAAGCCGCCGTTCGAGACGCAAACGCGGCAGCGCAAACTGCCGCAGGCTAGTGCGCAAACTAACTTGTTGTACAAAGTGGCTGAGGCGTTATTGACCGACTGGTGGAAGGCTGAACTGCGCAATGCTAAGCCATCGATGCGCTTGTTAGGCGTTAGCGCCAGCGGCTTAACTAAAACCAGCGTTAGTCAAACTAAGCAGCATGATCTATTTGCTGCAGCCAATACGCATGGAACTGATGCCGATACGTTGACTGATCGAATCAATGTGCGCTTTGATACCAATTCGAAAAAGCTGCTGACGCGCGCAAGAGCATTGGCAATGAAATGAAGACGAAACAAGGAAACGCTTTGCCAAATCGCTTTCTATTTATTTGCAGTCAAAACCGCTTGCGCAGCCCAACCGCTGAGCAGATTTTTGCAAATCGCGTCGAAACCGAATCAGCGGGTCTGAAAAATGACGCCGAGAATCCAGTTACACCCGAGCTACTTGAATGGGCGGAAGTTATCTTCGTAATGGAACGCGCGCATCGAACGAAGCTATCGCAAAAGTTCAAGCGTCATTTGAACGGTAAGCGCGTTGTTTGCTTAGATATTCCCGACGATTTTGACTACATGGCACCGGCATTGATTGCCCTTTTAGAGGCAAAAATGGCGCGCTATTTGCCCTGCTACTAGATTTCGGTTTCGCGCTCACCCGATGCAGTTACAAATAGGCGTACTAATGCGCGATTGATATAGTAGTTATTGCGGCCTTGGCTATGTTTATGGACAAACCCAGCAAGCGCCAGCGCATCCAGATATTTTGCCGCGCTTTGGCGTGCTTTCAGCCCTAAATCTTGCTGTACGAATTCGATCCGCGTGTAAGGGTGGCGAAATAAGTTATTGAGCAATTCTTGGCTGTAGAGCTTGGGCAATTCGCTGCGCATACGCTGTTTCATATCGGCCATTTGGCTGCGTATACCTTCAACAAGCAGCAGCGTGGTGCGCGCGGTTTGGGCTACGGCGGTCAAAATATAGATGACCCAATCTTCCCAGTTGCCAGTTTCGCGCACCGATTGTAGTAAACGGTAGTACTCAGATTTTGTCTGCGTAATGTAGCGAGACAAATACAAAATCGGCGAATCAATTAAGCCGGTTCGCGTCAAGTAAAGCACGTTGATAATCCGCCCAATGCGGCCATTGCCATCTGGAAACGGGTGGATGCTTTCAAACTGGTGGTGAATGATCGCCATTTTAATAAGGGGATCCAAATTCGACTGTGAGTCGTCGTTGATAAAGCGCTCGAGCACGCTCATGTGATCCTTGATTTCGCGCACGTCCTGCGGCGGAACAAAAACAATATCACCGCTCGCTTCATTTTTAAGCGCAGTGCCGGGCGTGCTGCGAAAGCCGCCTGATCGGCGCTTGAGCAGCTGAAACATCGCAATCAGGATGGAGTTTGGGATCAATCCGTTTTTTTGTAAATGCGCGTAGCCCAGCTGCAATGCATCCCGGTAAAGCGCTACTTCCTTTGCTGCCGCTGAGCGCTGCTCATCAGGGAAAACGTCGGCTTGAAATAGCTCATCTTGGGTTGTGACGATGTTTTCAATTTCAGACGACGCTTTGGCTTCCTGCAACGCGAGTGTGTTGATTAGAATCGCCTGATTGGGAATCGCCGCCGCGCGACCTTTAAGCTCAGCCAAAGCGCGGTTAGCACCCGCCAGAGCTTTCATAACGGGCAGCGTTTCCAGATCAACCGCAAGCGGCAATGTCGGAATGACGTAGGTTGGCGTTAACATGTCAGCGCTCATATGTTAATGGAATTCGATTTCGTTAACATATCACGCCAACGTGTTAATAAAAACTGGCTTTTGCTTACCTATGCTCGCCTCGCTCGCCAATTTCGGTATCAATCTCGCTACCCGTCGAAAGACGGCTTTGGCGTGGGCGCTGACATGGTGATAGCCTTATGGGGCGTTTCCCTTCTTCCGTAAGCCCGTACACATTAGCCGATGAGGTGCCTTTGTTTTTAATTCTGCCGCGGAGCGGCTTCGTCCAACCTCTGGCTCAAGCCGACCGCCGGGGAAGTGTTTCTTTGCAACCAACCACTGCGGGCGGGCGTTTGCTTGACGCGGCGTTAAGCGCCAATCGAATGATCGTCTTTCGCGCCATAATTATATCTCTTATCATCACCCTTGGCGGCATGGACAGCGTAAGCGCCGCTAGTTTCGATTGTTCAAAAGCGTCTACTGCACAGGAAAAGTTGATATGTAGCGACAACAGTCTGGGCGTCCTTGATGATCAGCTAGCGCAAATCTACAAAGAGCGGATTACCCACTCTAAAGAAGCAGAAGCCGAGAAGCAGCGGCAAATTCGATGGCTAGTCGACGTTCGCGGGAAATGTTCGTCGAAAGACTGTCTGCGCGAGGCTTACACTCGTCGGATGGCGACACTCAAGACTCAAGCAATGGAAGAAAGTACCTGCCCAGTTCAAGAGACCGACCTTGTCGGTGCTTGGGTACGTCGTTCCGGTTCCGGCTTCTTTGAAAAAATGGCATTTGGTATGAATGGCGCAGAAAGAGATTTCAACTCCTGGCTCGATCATCGCCCAGAGTTTTCGGGAGGTTCTTGGACCTTCAAAGACTGCGAGATTGACATCAAGCATCAGACCGAGGCTCAACTTGGCGTCGTGTTCGTGGTCATCGGGTATCGGAACGAGCAACTTCATGTCACGGAGAACGGCGAGAAAGGAGAGTCAATCTATAGAAAGGTTGGTAAGTAAAATGAATTCGCTCGAGAGCCCTAACCCTCCCACAATGGACTTCCCCCAAGTCAATAGGATTGTCGAAAATCGAGCCGTGCAGGTGGTCTGTGCAGCTTGCTACCCTAATCCAAGAAGTTCACAAAATTCGCGAAGAATATGCGCTTAAACATGGTAATGACCTAAGGGCTATCTGCGAGGCCGCGCGTTTAAAGCAAGCTAGCAGCGGCCACGTGATTGTTCATCTCTCACCGAAGCTCATAGCCCCGACGCCGTCGGGCAATCATTCGGAGTCGCATCATGCAGTCTCTAACCTCGGGCTCAATCCGACCGCCGTATGAGTCGGTCGTTTCAATTTATTGTGCGGCGTCGGCATGACGCGGACGTTGGACCTTCGCGCACCTTTCAATCCGTCGCAATGACATGAGGGATAAATAGTGGTCGAACTAGCGGAGTTTCGCTGCCAAGATTGCGGGTTTCGAGTATTTAATCGTCTTTATCCATTTTGTGAATCTTGCAAAGCCGTGCTCGCACCCGGCATTGCAATGTCTGCGGCAGAACGCTCAGCCCACTTTGCGCAAGAGCGGATTGACGATGAGCGTAGGTTGCGAGAGCAGTTGAGGCTAGATCGGCTCGGCAGAAATGACCCGGGTGAAGGTGGCGAATTTTCGATAACCTGCAGCTTTGACGCCGGTGATGGCGGCAGCTGATCGGCGAATGCAAATCTCTAGTGCGGTTGGCGCGGTTGCGACAATCTAAATCGCAAACGCCCAACAAAACAATCCAGGCCCTTTGCGATATCGCGCTATTATCTACTTTCGGCCGCATGTCGGATGAATTCAACGTTAGGCCTTAGAGGAGACACCTTTGTCCATCGACGATATTGTCAAGCTGATCGACTCGGCTACGAAGCTTGCCAGTGCGCTGGCCTGGCCGATTCTGGTCGGCTTCGTCCTTGTGCGATTCGGTCCCTCGCTCAAGTCGTTCTTCGAGAGCCTCGGAGAGTTTTCGCTAAAGGGTGCCGGATTCGAAGCGACCGCAAAACGCAAGGCTGAGGCGGCGGCGGCACTAGCGGCGGCCACTGCCGCGAGGCCGAACGCTGGTGATGAAACACCCCGCGATCCTCGGGCGGCGGCTGAGATTGTCTCGCAGGCCGTAACTCCGCAGGTCATTCGCAAGGCGGAGCGAGCTGTAATCCTATGGGTCGACGATCGACCCCAGAACAACGTCTATGAACGTCAGTCATTGGAAGCGCTTGGGGCGAGGTTCATCATTGCAAAGTCCACCGATGAAGCGCTGGCTCATCTAAGATCACAACGTGTTGATGTTGTTATTTCAGATATGGGCCGTCCACCCGATGAGCGCGCTGGCTATACGATTCTCTCCGCATTGCGCACTGGAGGTAATCGCGTCCCGTTCATTATCTACGCAGGATCAAATGCGCCAGAACACAAGGCTGAAGCTCTCGCAAGAGGAGCACAGGGCTCAACCAATCGGGCATCCGAGCTATTTGAGTACGTTCTGTCAGCGCTAAAGAGTGAGGACTGACAGTCGGCGAAGCCATCTGACTTCTTGCCACGCTGTTTCAAGGAAGCACCGAAATGCGCTACGAAAGTTCAGAAGAGGCCGGCAGTTGGGTGGGCGAGTTTCGTGCCATTGGTGCAGGCGGAGAGTGGGCGGTTTTCAAGGCGTAGCAATCATATGCAAGTCGGCGCGTCCTCCATCGAGAGGGGCGTCAGTCAAACCGCCGCATAGCGCGCAGAAAGTGCCACTGCGCGGGCTGGGAAAGCCTAAAGAAGCTTCTTGTCGATCACACCCGCCCGCCGCGCTTGAGCGCATCTATGTCAAGCCCAAGAAACTTGCCCTCTGGCAAGGTTGCGCGCAGCGCACGCGCCGGCCGCTCTGTTGCATCCGCCCTGGTCGGCAGCAGCACCGCCTCAAGGCAAACAATCGCCTCACTGTTCATGCTTGCGTGGTGCGCCTCGGCCGAGGTTTTCAAGCGTGCGTACAGCACGACCGGAATGTTCTTCAGCGTCAGCGTTGTGGGCATGTCATCTCCAACCAAAGTGAGTGAAACCATGATGGTTTCGACTGAGCTTCGCGTCAAGCCAAGGGGAAAGCTATTAGTCCGAGATCATGTTGCACGAATTCAATTCGGAACCTTACTTTCAGCTAAGCGCCAATTTTGCTACCAGCCGCGCCGCAACCTTGGCAGTGCGCGAATCAATATCAAAGCGTGGATTCAGCTCGGCGATCTCGCACAGCGTCAGTTTTCCGCAGGCGATCGCCGCGTCCATAATTGACTCGATCACTGAAAGCGCGACGCCACCAGCGGCCGGTGCGGAAACGCCGGGCGCGATTGATGCGGGCAAGACGTCCAGGCAAATGCTCAAGTAAAGCTGATCACAGCGCGCAAAAAAATCGCTCAGTTGGGCTAGGATTTCCGGCAAATCCGCGGGCTCCATCTGGCGATCATCACGCCACCACACGCCCAAATCGCGGGCGCGCTCAAACAATGCAGCGGTGTTGCTGAGCGGGGCAATGCCTAAACAGCCGTATTGAAAAGGCCAGCCGCGTTTTTGGCAATCATCGGCGATTTGTCGAAACGGCGTACCGGAGCTGCCTTGGATGCCTGCGCGCAAATCAAAATGCGCGTCTAGATTCAATATGCCGATGCGTGGGGTTTGCGGCGCCTTCAACGCGTGCTGACGCAGGCCCTGCCAAGAGCCGAACGCGACTTCATGACCGCCGCCGAGCACCACCGGCAAGCGCGCAAGCGCTAGTTGCTCGGCGACTGCGTTGCCAAGCTCAGCTTGCGCGGCTTCAAGCTGATCGCCTTGGCAAACCACATCACCCATGTCAAAAACTGCGCGATTGCCGTGCCAGGCGTTATTCGCTAGCGCTTGCCGTAGTGCAGCTGGCCCAGCTGCCGCGCCAATGCGGCCTTGATTGCGTGCTACGCCAGCATCGCAGCAAAAGCCAATTAGCGCTACAGGCTGCTGCAAAGCTTGCGACTGTGAGTTTGGCTGCACCTGATTCACCACATCATGCCAACGCTTTGCTTGCGCGCCTTCTTCGGTGTCAATTCGGCCCTGCCAGAGCGGGTTGCTCGGATACGTACTGCGCTGCATATGTTGGTATTTCCCGTTAATTCCGGCCAAATTCCGGCTTTCTGAAGTAAAAGCGCCGAGTTTTTACTCAACTAGACACGCAGCACTGGACAGCAACCGTCACACTACGCACACTCAGCGCTTAATCGAAAGCCCAAGCAGCCAGCCAACTATGCCGCAATTACTCGTCAACTTAGCGCACGCCAAAATATTGCTGTTGAACGGCCCTAATTTAAACCTTTTGGGCACGCGAGAGCCAGAAATTTATGGCGTTGATACGTTAGCTGATGTCGAAGCGCGGCTAATTGCGATGGCGCAAGTGAGCGGCGTACAGCTTAGCTGCCTACAAAGCAATGCCGAACATGTGTTAATCGACGCGCTACACGCGGCGCGTGGCGCGGTGGATATGGTGCTGATTAATCCAGGCGCGTTCACGCATACCAGCGTGGCACTGCGGGATGCATTTTTAGCGACTTCGCTGCCGTTTGTAGAAATCCACCTGAGTAATATTCACGCTCGCGAGGCTTTTCGAAAGCACTCGTATTTGTCTGATATTGCGATTGGCGTAGTGTGCGGTTTTGGCGCGCAAAGCTATGAAATGGCGCTGGGTTACGCGCTCAATCGACTGTCGGTAAAAGCAAACGCTTAGCAAGTTAAGTTTTAAAATAATTAAGAACGTTACATTAAAGGAGAAGCGGCATTGGCTATGGACTTGCGCAAGATCAAAAAATTGATCGAAATGTTGGAAGAATCGGGCTTAAGCGAAATTGAGATCAAAGAAGGCGAAGAAAGCGTGCGATTGGCACGCATTGTCAGCGCACCGAATTACGCTCAGCAACCGCAATTGATTGCCGCCGCACCTTTGCCGGCAGCTGTTCCCGCACAAGCAAGCGCGCCCGCAGCCGCTAAACCGAGCGAACCTAGCGCGCGTGAGCTACCCGAAGGCAATATCATTCGTGCGCCCATGGTAGGTTCCTACTATTCTTCACAAGCACCTGGGCAACCTGCCTTGGCTAAGTTGGGCCAGCAGATCAAAATGGGCGATACCATCGGCATTATCGAAGCGATGAAGATGTTCAACCCGATTGAAAGCGAGTTTTCCGGCACCGTGGTCAAGATACTGGTGGAAAATGGCTCGCCGGTTGAGTTTGATCAAGCGCTGATGGTGATCCAGTAATGCTCGAAAAAATCGTCATCGCCAATCGCGGCGAAATTGCGCTGCGTATTTTGCGCGCCTGTCAGGCGCTCGGCATTCGAACGGTTGCCGTGCATTCCACCGTGGATCGCAATCTAAAGCACGTGGCGATGGCCGATGAATCCGTCTGCATTGGCCCTGCCGCCGCCGCGCACAGCTATCTCAACATGGCGGCGATTATTGCCGCAGCCGAAGTCACCGACGCCCAAGGCATTCATCCAGGCTACGGATTTTTATCGGAAAACGCTGACTTTGCCGAGCGGGTTGAGCGCTCCGGCTTTACCTTTATCGGGCCGAAATCCGACACCATTCGGCTGATGGGCGATAAAGTCAGCGCGATCCGCGAAATGAAAGCCGCCGGTGTGCCCTGCGTGCCAGGATCGGATGGCCCGTTGGGCGATGATTTTGCCGCGAATGCAAAAATGGCAAAGGAAATCGGCTACCCGGTGATTATCAAAGCATCCGGCGGCGGCGGCGGCAAAGGCATGCGCGTGGTGCATACCGAAATGGCGCTGATGAGCGCGATTACTATGACGCGCACTGAAGCCAAGGCTGCGTTTAGTAACGATCAGGTGTACTTGGAAAAGTACCTGGAGAATCCGCGCCATATCGAAATCCAAGTGCTGGCCGATCAGCACGGCAACGCCATCCATTTGGGCGAGCGCGATTGCTCTTTGCAGCGCCGGCATCAAAAAGTCGTCGAAGAATGCCCGGCGATTGGCATTACGCCAGAAGAGCGCGATCAAATCGGTGCGGTCTGTGTGGCGGCCTGCCAGCGCATTAACTATCGCGGCGCGGGCACGTTTGAGTTTTTATACGAACGCGGCCGGTTCTATTTTATCGAGATGAATACCCGCATCCAGGTCGAACATCCAGTCACGGAAATGGTGACCGGCATCGATTTAGTGGTCGAGCAATTGCGGGTGGCGTCGGGCGACAAACTGCGCATCAAACAATCGGATGTGCGCTGGAACGGGCACGCGGTGGAGTGCCGAATCAATGCGGAAGATCCAGATACTTTTATGCCATCACCCGGCACCATCAAGCGCTTTCACGCGCCCGGCGGCCCAGGCATTCGCGTCGATACGCATATTTATGACAGCTACGCCGTGCCGCCGAATTACGATGCCATGATTGCGAAAATCATTGCACACGGCCCAACTCGCACCGCCGCGATTGCGCGCATGCGTGTTGCACTGGCAGAAACAGTAATTGAAGGCATCAAAACCAACCTGCCGCTGCAGCAAAAGAACATGCTCGATCAAGTGTTTCAACTGGGCGGTTTTAACATCCACTATCTCGAGCGGCGCTTGTTGGAACAACGCAAGCCGGATGAGCGCTAAGGTGACAACGAGTCTAGCAAATGGGCAAGCAACCTCAAACAAGCTCCCCTCTCCCTTCATGGGAGAGGGGGGGGGGGAGAGGGAGCGTAGGGTTCCCGCCTGCGCGGGACTAAGGATGGGAAGCACTCCCGCGCTTTTACTTTACTGTTGGGGTTCGAATGGTTGACTGCACACGCGCAAGATTTCCCAAGCGCCGAGCAAATCCAAACGCAGCGAAAATCCGTGCCCGCCGCGCTGCTCGCACCCCTCGCTACGCCTAACGCTATTCTCGCCAATACGCCCGCCGCACTGCCTGCGCGCGCGCCCACGCTTGCGCCTAGCGTGCCCGACACCAGCAAAGCCGGGCCGATTCAAATACTCGGCACCAACATTGCACCGGGCGAGCGTAAAACGCTGGATTGGCGCGGCGCCGACGTGTTTGGCGTGGGCGGCAGCGTAGCGCCAGTGATCGTCATCAATGGCAAGAATGCCGGTCCAGTACTATGTTTGACTGGCGGCATTCACGGCGATGAGCTCAACGGCATTGAAGTCGTCAATCGCATCAGCCGCAAGCTCGATGCCAACAAATTGGCGGGCGCAGTGATTGCCGTGCCAATCGTCAATTTTTCCGGCTTTGGGCGCGGCTCGCGCTACTTACCGGATCGGCGCGATTTAAACCGGTTCTTCCCGGGCACCCGCAGTGGCAGTGCGGCGTCGCGTTTGGCTTATGATTTTTTCAATTCAGTGGTGTTGGCCTGCGACTATTTGATCGACTTTCACACCGGCTCATTCGAGCGCAGCAATCTGCCGCAGGTGCGCGGCGATTTGCGCATACGTGAAGTGATGGAGTTCACCAAAAACTTCGGTGCCACGCCGGTTTTGCACTCTCCCGGTGCGCGCGGCATGCTGCGCATGGCCGCTACTGAAGCAGGTATTCCGGCAATCACGTTCGAGATTGGCGCGCCAATTCGATTGGAGATCAAAGAAATCGAAGCCGGCACGCTGGCGGTTGAAACCGTCATGCACAAACTCGGCATGACTGAAAAACTGCGCGTGTGGACCGAACGCCAAGCCGTGTTCTACGACGCCACCTGGGTGCGCGCACCGGTCGGCGGCATGCTGATCGGGCAAGCCACGCTTGGCTCAAGAGTCACCCAAGGCCAGGTGCTAGCGACCGTGCGTGATCCCATCAGTGGTGAGGAAGCTTCTGTATTTGCCACAGCAAACGGCAAAGTGATCGGGCTAGCGCTCAATCAAATGGTGCTGCCCGGCTATGCGGTTTATCATCTCGGTAAGGAAGCTACAGAATCAGAAGCGGTTAGTTCTGCGCTAAAGCCCAGGCTAATGCCGCGCGGGCGGGCAGATGCGCAAGAAGAGGAAGAGGCCGATGAGGAAGATCAAGGGCGTTGATTGGCGTTGAAATTTCTTCGTTCCTTATCGTCATTCCCGCGCAGGCGGGAACCCAGGCTCGCCGAACTTTCAGCGCATTCGGTGGCTTAAAAATACGTAATTCGCAGTAGGCAAACACTGCGTCAGAACGTTGACACCTGTACTGGATCCCCGCCTACGCGGGGATGACGAGGAAGTCGTAAAGTCCCCTAGGAACGGCGATCATCGCCGATCAGACATAACCAAAGACAAATCAAAGGCAATCCAATGACCCAACTTACCCCACAGCTCAGCCAATTCCTAGCCGAGATGCCCAAAGCCGAGCTGCACATACACATTGAAGGCTCGCTTGAACCCGAGCTAATTTTCGCGCTGGCAAAGCGCAATAACGTGTCGATTCCGTTTGCCAGCGTTGAGCAATTGCGCCGTGCCTATGATTTTTCCGACTTGCAATCTTTCTTGGATATTTACTACGCTGGTGCCAGCGTATTGCTCACCGAGCAGGATTTTTTCGACATGACCGCCGCATATTTGCGCAAAGCGGCAGCAGAAAATGTACGCCGCGCCGAGCTATTTTTTGATCCGCAAACGCACACCGCGCGCGGCGTGGATATCGGCGTGGTGTTTGCTGGCTTGAGCCGCGCGATTGCAGAGGTTGGCGCGGAAACGGGTATCAGCGCCGCGCTGATCATGTGTTTTCTGCGGCATTTGCCAGAAGCGGATGGCTTTGCCACGCTTGCGGCTGCCATGCCGTACCGCAACCAATTTATTGGCGTGGGCTTAGATTCCAGCGAAATGGGCCATCCGCCAGAAAAATTTGCTGCGCTGTTTGATGCGTGCCGAGAACTCGGCCTGCATATTGTTGCGCACGCCGGTGAAGAAGGCCCGCCGGCCTACATCGAAAGCGCGCTGGATGTTCTACAGGTCGAGCGCATCGATCACGGCGTGCGCATACTAGAGAGCGCGCCACTCACGCAGCGCGTGCGAGATGCAAAAATCGCGTTAACCGTGTGCCCGCTTTCAAACATCAAACTCTGTGTGTTCAAAACGCTCGCCGAGCACAACTTAAAGCAGCTGCTGGATGCGGGTTTGAAAGTGACAATTAACTCCGATGACCCGGCCTACTTCGGCGGCTATCTTTTGCAAAATTTCCTGGAAACATTCGCCGCACTGGATTTGCAAATGGCCGATGCCTACACGCTCGCTCGCAACTCTTTGGAAGCAAGCTTTGCTGCACCATTACAGATTAGCGGTTGGTTGGTTGAGTTAGATCGGGTCTATGCGGCGGCGGCTCATCAATAATCGCAGCAATTTTGAAGCCGCTGCGCTTCATGCCTGCACTAATCAAATCACGGTTCGATTTAAGGATGCGCTCCATAAATGGATCGCGCTCTATCTCGTCAAAAGCGATGGCCGCTAATACCGACGTATCGACCACAATCATTTGGGTAGCCCATTTTCACCCCATTCGATGTCCATTGCGGGATTAGGCGCCTTTGTAAGGCGATCAAATTGATGCAGTAACGCGTACATCTGCGCTTTGCGCTGGTCTGTGTTGCCGTTTGCTTTCAACAAATCATCGACCGCTTTCTCGACTGCGGCTGTTTTAGTCATACCCATAATTCTTGCAAGCGTATGAATTTTTTCCACAACCAGTGGATTTGCAATTTGCAGCGCCATGCCACTCTCCTAAAATGTATAGGTAAGTCATAAATATACGTTTACCAATGTGGGCGTCAAGGCAACCTCCGATTTGCCATCTCCTCATCCAGTGTCATAACGCGCAAACACGGCACGTGGCCGTCCATGACCACGCCGTGCATTTCGGTGCGCTTGTGTGAGCGCATCAGTGATAGCAAATAGCTGACCACTTCTTCGGTTATGCGCTGCCCCGGCACCAGCGCCGGAATGCCTGGCGGGTACGGCACGATTTGATCCGCGCTGATGCGCCCGTAAAGCCCTGAGTTGGCGCGATCATCATCGTCTAGCAGCGCGAGTAGTTCGCCGCTGCAATAGAACGCATCGCGCGGCAAAAAACAGAGTTCAGTGAATTCGGCAATTTCCGGCGCGCGCAGCATACGGCGCGGCGCTTTGGCTTCACGTGCAAGCCTGGCCAAGGCATCACACAGGCGCGATACTTTGCTGCGCGTGGTGCCAATCGTTAGCAACAGCGTGACAGTATTAAAAGTCGATTTTTCGACCTGGATATTGAAGCGATCAAACAGCACACGCTGAAAATCTTCTACCGTGTAACCAGAACCGGTGATGTCCATTGTCACTTTAGTTGGGTCTAGCCGAATGCCGTCTTTGCGCACTTCTATTGGCAGCAATTCTTTTAACGTCAGCGCGTGAAAAACGCCGGTAGCGTCGATCGCGTTTCGCAGCTCAGCCGCTAGTTCGAGCGTGCGCTCCAGCAATTTGTAGCCTTCCATCATGGCTTGCCTACGCGCCACATCTAAGCTACCAATAATGCTGTACTGCGGGCTGGTCGAGGTGTGCATATTGTAATTTTCACGGAATAGATGCGCTTCAAATTCCGGATCATTGACGTGAATCATACTGGCTTGGCTGAGCGCTGACAGCGTTTTGTGGGTCGATTGGGTGGCGTAATCGGCCCCCGATTCCAGTGCGGTCGGGCGAAATTCCGGGTGAAAGCGCGCGTGTGCGTACCAAGCTTCGTCAATAATCACTTTGATGCCTTTGGCGTGCGCCGCATCAATAATCGGCTTTAAATCGTAGCGCAGGCCATCGTAGGTGCAGGAGGTCAAAATCAGCGCCTTGGCATCCGGGTGCGCTTCAATGGTGGCAAAAATCAGTGCCTTGCTGACCGGCCCGAACAGCCCATATTTGCGATTGATCGAGCTATTCAAGTAAACCGGCCAAGCGCCCGACAGCACCACGCCATGATGCACTGATTTATGGCAATTGCGATCCAACAGCAGCTTATCGCCGGGCGCAAGCAGCGTTTGGAAGATAACTTTATTGGCGGTGGAGGTGCCATTGGTGGCAAAAAAAGTTTGCTGCGCGCCGAACGCTAATGCGGCCATTTGCTGCGCTTGCAGCACTACGCCTTTGGGCTCCAGCAGTGAATCGAGCATATCGACCGACACTGATAAATCCGCACGCAGCACCTGATCGCCCAAAAATTCATGAAAGTGTGACACCCAAGGGCTGCCGCGCAAGCTATCGCCAGAGCTATGGCCGGGCGTATGCCAAGCATCCTTTGCCATCAGCACATACGCTTGCAGCGCATCAAAAAATGGCGTGTTGGATTTTTCTTTCAGCTCGGCCTGGATAATGCGAAACCAGCCGCGCGCATCAAACTCATCGCGAATAAAATAGCCGTCAATCGCTTCTCGGTTCATCAGCTTGACTACCGCTTCATCCTGGCTGGAATCCACCACAATGTACAAATCCAGCTCAGGCCGATGCGCATACAGCGCCTGCACTAGCTCACCGGCCAGCGCACCGGCCTGCAAGCTGGCATCCACCAGCACGGTTTGCAAATCGCCATCGCTGTGCGCTAGTTCTAACGCATCTGCGTGGTTATCCACGCTGATGAAGCGAATACCAAACGGGTTATCTAAGGTGCTGGCTGCCTTTTGCAGGTCTTTTTGGAGAGTTCTGCGCAGGCCAGCATCGGCACTGACAATTAAAACGTGGCTTTCAGGGCGATTCATGAGGGTTTCCAGCTAAGTTTTCGATGCTGGGATGGTGCTGCAATTGCGTGGTGAAAACTAGCGGTGCTTCGGGCCAAGCTCAGCGCTAGCCATGAGGCAAGTTAGTTACCTCGTCATCCCCGCGAAGGCGGGGACCCAGTACAGGTGTCAGAGATTCACTCAGATTCCAAAATCGCCAAAATAAGCGCATTTTTGCACTGGTAATCAAACTGAAAGTTTAGCGAGCCTGGATTCCCGCCTGCGCAGAAATGACGATAAGTCGCGGGGCAAATGTCGAAAAGCATCCTGCGATGCGGACCAAACATTTGAATATTAATCCTCAAAGCGATCCCTAAACACCGCTTCACCCAGCAGCAGTGTTTGCGTCAATGCCTGCGCACCTCGGCAGCCGGTGACGAGTGCACAATCCTCAATTAAGAACGCGCGCAGTTGGACATCAGCATTGCTCGCGGGCGGTGTCCAGCTGAAAACGAGTGTGCTTTGCTGTTTCGGTGCAGCGTCCATATGGGTGATCGAAGCTTGCTGACAAAAAACACCGTTGCCGGGTGGAATGAGTTGCCACATCGAACCTGGACCGATTAAAAAGCTGCCGACCGGTTGGAAGTCGGTTGACTTTGACCACAGCAATACGCCGCGCACGCGTTTAAGTGGGTCGACATTGCCGATGCGAATCTCAAGCGGCGCGCCAGATTGGTAATACGATCGGTCGGTGCGCAAACTCCAGCTGGTCGGCACCGGATTGCTGACAGCGTTGGCCATCGGTAGCAGCGGGAGACTTTGCACATCGCACACCGGCGAGCCAAATGAGTTAGCGCTAGCGCTGCTGATGCATAACACTGAGGAAAACAAGATGCTGAGTTGCGACAAAAAGCGTTTTGACATGGCGGTTTCCATTTGATGCGGGTGGTCGAGACCGCGCAAGTTTCGGTTCGCTACTGTTATTTCAATGTGAGCGATCAGTACATTTCCTGCAAATTTGCGTGCGAATCGTCGAAAAAACGTGCGCGCTTCACGGAACCGCTAGCGAATTCGACACACAGTTCTGTAAAACTACACGTACTGAACGCAATGCAGAGGGATCCTTATGAAGTTTCCGAAAATATCGCCCAAAATTTGGCTGCTCACCGCAGTTTTAGCGCTCGCTGCAAGTGACGCTAGCGCGCAGTTGGGCGGCGACACCATATTTAAGTCAAGCATGAACAGTGGCCCGGTCGAAGGCCCGTTTTCACCTGAAGAGGCGGCGCGCTTTTTACAACAGGCCACCTTTGGCCCCAAGCTGGCGGAAATCGAGCGCTTGACGCAAATTGGCTATAACGCGTGGTTCGACGAGCAATTTGCCGCTACGCGTTCGGAGCACTTGCCGTTCGTCTATAACTTGATTGCGAACGGCGACAATAATGTGTTTCAAAACGAGCGCATCGAAGGCTGGTGGCTCAACGTATTGGGCAAGAACGATCAGCTGCGCCAGCGCATGGCGTTTGCGTTAAGCCAGATTTTTGTGGTTTCTGATCAAAACGGTGCGGTTGAGGGTGTGCCAACCACGCTGGCGCATTATTATGATTTGCTGTCGCGCAATGCTTTTGGCAGCTACCGCACACTGCTCGGTGAGGCCACGTTGCACCCGAGCATGGGCCGTTATTTATCGATGCATAAAAATCGCAAGCCGGATACCGCGCTCAATATTCAACCTGACCAAAATTACGCGCGTGAAATCATGCAGCTGTTTTCGGTCGGCTTGGTGCGGCTTAATAATGACGGCTCGCTGTTATTGACCGGTGGTCAACCGACACCCGCTTACAATACCGACACGATTCGCGGCTTTGCCCACGTTTTCACCGGCTGGAATTATTCAACCTGCGTAACGCCAACCGGACCGAATCAAACTTGGCACTGGGATTACTGCGGCACCCGTGCGCAAACGGATCCTGAAAATCAAGACTATCGCCTGCAACGGGGCTGGCTTGAGCCGATGAAACCTTTTGGCGAAGGTTCGGCGTTTGTCGATATCTATCACTCGTCAGTCGAAGGCCCGATCGTTACCCCGGCTGGCGCTAAGCAGCTGCTAAATTACCCCGGCGTAAGCCTAGCGAATGGTATTTTGCCGAGCGGCGGCACTGGTCGTAACAACATGAATGCGGCGCTGGATAACGTGGCAAATCATCCGAACGTCGGGCCGTTTTTGTCGCGCCTGCTGATCCAGCGCTTTGTGACCAGCTCACCATCGCCCGCATACATTGGTCGAGTCGCGGCCGTGTTCAACAACAATGGTGCCACGCCCGCCGTTCGCGGCGATTTAAAAGCGGTGATTAAAGCGATCTTGATGGACGTTGAAGCGCGCCGTCCGACGGCCGTCAATCGCGGCAAGCTGCGTGAGCCGCTGCTGCGCTTGAGCCAGCTGTATCGCGCATTTGATGCGGCATCGCGTACGCCGGGCCGAATGAAGGAATACACCAGCTATTGGATGGCGCAAGCGCCGATGAGCTCGCCGACCGTGTTTAATTTCTATTTGCCAAACTATCAATTGCCCGGCGAAATTACCAATTTGAATTTGTATTCACCGGAGTTCCAAATCACCACGGACACCTATATCACCCGCATCGTCAATGAATTCGGCGGCAAGGTGTTTTGGCAATTCCAGGGCAACACCAGTCTGCCGCCAGTCGATCAATGGAACCCGACGCTGATCGACATCAAACGCGATTTGAGTTTTGCCAATAACGCGGAAACGCTAGTGAGCCGCTACAACCTGCTGATGATGGGCGGCTCTATGAGCACTGCGATGAGCAACCTACTCACCGCGCACGTACGCAGCATGCCAAACAATAACGATGATGATCGCCTTCGCCGCGTGCAAGACGTGCTGTGGCTCATCATGAATTCCCCTCAATACGTCGTGGAGAAATAAGTCATGAGCTATCTAAAACGCCGAGAATTATTGCAGCGCTCCCTCATGGCTGCGGCGGGCAGCACTGCATTTGCCATGCTACCCGCAAAAATGGCATTGGCGCAGTCCACACTCACCGGCGGCTCGCTGCTGCGCGGCTCGCCAGATTACAAAGCGCTGGTTTGCATCTATTTGTATGGTGGCAATGACAGCGTCAATATGGTCATTCCGCGCGATACCGCAGGCTATGCAGCGTATAAGGAACGCCGCAAAGGCAATGATGAAGTCAATCACCCGTCCAACCTTGCAGTGCCAGTGGCAAGCTTGCTGCCACTCAACCCAACCCAAGGCCCGGTCAATGGCGGTCAATACGGCCTGCACCCAGCGATGACTGGAACAAAAGCCATGTTTGATGCTGGCCGCTGCGCGATTGTGGCGAACGTTGGCACCTTGGTGCGCCCCACCACGAAAGCGATGTTTGAAACACCTGGCACACTTTTGCCACCTGAGCTGTTTTCGCATTCGGATCAATCCGTGCTGTGGCAAACGCCCGCCGCCAACGCGGCTACGCGAACCGGCTGGGGCGGTCGCTTGGCTGATATTTATCGGGCTGATAATCCTAATCAAGTGTTGTCGATGAATGTGTCGCTATCGGGCGATAACGTCTTTCAATCAGGCGTGCAGGTCGCGCCTTATTTCATGAATACCTACGGCGTCGAGCAAATTGACTCGATTCAAACCTCACAAGCGAACTGCTTACCCGCGACCGATTGGAACGCACGGCGCTGCAGAACCTTCAAAGCGCTGCAAGATTTAGGCGCGACAGCCGGTACCGCCGGCCACGCATTTGAACGCGCTTACGTTGAGAAGACCCAGCGTTCCATCAACACCGCTGCACAAGTAGCCGTTGCGATCGCCTTACACCCGGCGAACGACGTCAAGTTCCGCCCGTTTTGGGATGCGTTTGGCCTAGCATGGACGGCAGGCAGCACGAACCTGCCTGAGCTGCCGGAACTCGCCAGGCAGTTGCTGATGGTGTCACGCGTTATTGCTTCCAGAACTACGCTGCAAATGAATCGGCAGATGTTTTTTGCTGCGATTGGTGGGTTCGATACGCACGATAATCAAAACGCCGATCATCCTGATCTGCTACGTGAGCTATCGCAATCCGTGTTTGCCTTCTACCAAGTGCTGGACACTTTGAATGCATCAGAAAGCGTCACGTCTTTCACCGCATCGGACTTCAGTCGCACGATTTCTAATAATGGCGATGGCACCGATCACGGCTGGGGCAGCCACCAGCTGGTGTTTGGATCCAAAGTAAACGGCAATCGCATTTACGGAAAAATGCCGAGCTTGGCTCCGCGCGCCAGCAATCCAGACGAAGTCGGCTACGGCCAAATCGTGCCAACGCTGTCCACTGATCAATACGCGCATACGATCGCTAAGTGGTATGGCTACAACCAAGCGACGGCCACCGATCCGATTTTCTACAACCTGCAATACATGACCAATGCTGGCGGCATTCTGTCGATTCCAGGGCCGGATTTGGGCTTTATGCAGGCGGCGTAACAGGCTGTCGGCGCGTTCTATTTTGCTTGCGCGCTCAGCAGCCAATAGTTGATCGCCTGCAAGGCTAACTTGCGAATATGGTGCACGCACTATGCACCGTGCGCTGATAGATTTCAGCAGTGCTGGCGGCGGATTGATAGCCGCCAGCCAATGAACATAGCACCGGAATGCCTGCTGCTTTCAATGCGCTAAAAATGCGCTGATCGCGCCGTTCAAGCGCTTGGCTGCTTAGACGCAGCGTAGCTTTAGGATCATCCACATGCATATCGGCGCCAGCCTGGTACAAAACCAAATCAGGCCGTAGCTGCAAGATGATATCCAGCGCTTGATTGATCGCATCGACAAAACCTGCTTCGGCATCTTGCCCGCGTGGGACTCGCAGCGCGTGATTTCTTGGGCCTGCACGCAGGCCAAACTGGCTGCCGAAGATGGCAATGTTGGTTAAGTTTGGTAAGCGCTCAACGAACGCCGCAGTGCCATCACCGCCGTGTTCATCACAATCAAGCACCAGTACTTTTAAATCAGGGCGCTGCTTGGCCACGTATGCTAAACCGTTGAACACACAAAAGCCCCCTCCGCGCGCGGGGTGCGCGTGGTGGAAACCCAGTGCAAGATTCAGCGCAATGCCATATTTTAAAGCCACGTCAGCCGCTGCAAGCTGGCCGCCTAGCATGCTGCGGCAGGCTAAAATGAGTGCAGCACTCCACGGCAAGTAGGCGCTTTGGCAAAGTGGCGCAAGGCCTTGCAGCATAGCGTCAACGTAGGCAGCGTCATGCAATTCATAAAGCGATTTAAGGTTTGCAGGGCTTGCTTCTTGCCAAATCAAATCCGTGCGCCCGCGCAACAGCGCTTGCAACTGTTCCAAGCGCGCAAAGTGGCTGCTAGATGGCTCAGGCGGTGGTGGGCAATAGCTATTCGAAAAAAAACAGCGAATCAAAGCGCGCGCTCGCTTGCCACTTGGCGCTTGGCAAATTGCGCCAATGTGGCTATCTCAGTGGTATCAGGTAAGAACAACGCGTTTTGGATTTGCTGATCGAAATGCGAGCTGAAAACGCGTGCTCTTGTATTTGGCGCTGCCACCAGCGTCGTTAAGCGTAAAAAGCGAAAACATCGGATGTCCTTCACGCTAAGGCATTTACCGCGCGCATTTGTGGTGTCAGGCGCAGATTGCAAAATCGCGTCATCATAGTCCAAGCCAATGAGCGCGCCCGCTGGCAGCTCAATACCGTAGACACGCACGGGCGCAATCGCTAGTGCGCTGTGTTCATCACCCAGGCCGCGCTTTTCAAGTAGCAATGGCTGACCATCGTCCGTGCAGATAACATTGACGCGCCCGCCACGGCGGATCCGATCACAGGCAATCTCTAAAAAAAACTGCTCAGCCAAAGGGCAAGTACCGATTTTGAGTTTTTCAGGCGCAATTGGATTGAGCGCCGGCGCACTACTTTCACGTACTTCAATAAGCTGGCGCAGTAAATCGCACAAAATCGCTTGCCCGTCGGTCAACGGGTGGAATTCGCGCAACGTTTGCAGCAATTGATCGGGCTCATGCTCGGCAATTTCACGCGCGTCACGGGCAGAGCGCGGGCGGTTAATGCGTTCCGCTAGCCAGCGCGTCGCTTGCGTGAAGCCAGCGCCTCGGCGTTCGGTACGGTGCTCGTAGTGCTCCAAAAGCATCGATAGCAGCTGCGGATTGATGTTTGGAACCTGTTGCAAGGTGCGCCCAAGCGAAACGGCGCCGATATCGTCGGCAGTAGCGTTCGGGAATTCATCGAAAGTCACTGGCTTAGGGTGTTGGTGTGGCTCGGAGTGCGTTGAAACCATAGGCGAAACTCCTGAAGCGGCGTTGATTTTTCGGAGCTGCGGCGAGTCAATTGAGCTGCGCTTCGCGCCACCGAGCTTCCGGCGACAAAGCGTAGCACGGGTGGTTTTGTGCTGTGCTTCGACGCAATGGTCAGCACACTTATTTGCGATTGCGTTGACTTGTCTAGTGCTATCTTTGGGGCCCGCGTTAGGAATGCTCACTAAGCTGACGACGGATCGTACGTAGCACAGTTTTTCTGGCTTTAATCTAAACTCAAAAGGAACACGTATGGCAAAGTTAGATCTTACCCCGCTTACACAAATGGATGGCTACGTCGCTGGCGCTTTAGTTGATAGTGACAGCGGAATGCTACTCGCAGGTGTGGGCTCAGGTGTCAATCTGGAAGTCGCTGCGGCTGGCAATTCGGAAGTAGTTAAGGCCAAGCGCCGCGTTGCAGCAGCACTTAAGCTGGGCGATGATATTGAAGATATTTTGATTACCTTGGGCAAGCAATACCATATAATTCGGCCGCTGGAACGAAACGCTAAGCTGTTTTTGTATGTTGTGCTTGACCGCGGCCGCGCAAACTTGGCAATGGCGCGCCATGAACTAAAAAGCTTTGAAAAAAGCCTTGATTTCGGCTAGGCAACTTTGGTGTTCAGCGAAGTTGTTAGGAGTTGATGCCGTGCAGCAGCAAAAAAGCGATCCTAAAGGTCGCTTTTTTTGTGTGCGCCCAGCATGGGCGCACTCTAGGAGGTGAAAGTCCTCTCGTAAGCTGACCACAGCGAGCGAAGTGAAGCGTAACTGCGAGGAGGCGACAAATCGTGGGGACAAGCGCAGCGCTGGGGTCAAGCGTGCGTGGACAAGAATCGGATATAAGGCGGTGCTGATTAAGGCGAGCGGTCACAATTCCGCGAAGCTTTTGTGGTCAAGAATCAGTGACGTAAATTCGGCGGTCGTGCAGTGAAGGAGTGCGTTCTTACCTGGGGAGATCTGGTTTTGCGGTTGAAAGACCGACGCGCAAGCGGTGCCAGAAGTCAGCAGAGGCCGTAGTAGCCAGTTTTTTTTGGTGAAGGGCCAAACGAGCAAGAGAGTAAATCAACGGAGCCATCGACAAGGTCATGCATCAGAAGTCCAAAACATCGGGGCCAACAGCCAAGGTAAGCGGTGAAGCCGCTAGAGTGGCTGTGGGTGATGAAACCAAGTGGGTCAGTTCCGAAGTGATGAACTCGGGAACGGCGCTGCTGGAAGCAGCGCTCACAAGAGAGAACATGGTGAAGGCGTGGAAACGCGTCAAAGCCAATAAAGGCAGTGCGGGCGTGGATGGGATGACGAT
>JANOQN010000048.1:0-40863 GCA_031422315.1 Rhodanobacteraceae bacterium | reverse complement strand
GGCCCGGAACTGATGACTGATATGTAATATCAGTTTCAATCCACGCGCGCCATTTGATTGGCGCGCGACTGCCTCCAGGTCGGTAAATGGCTGGCTTGAAGCGTTTCAATCCACGCGCGCCATTTGATTGGCGCGCGACAGCGATTCACCGCACATAACGCAATCTTTGGCAGGCGTTTCAATCCACGCGCGCCATTTGATTGGCGCGCGACATGGAAACAGTGCCATGCTGTCGGTAATAGCTTGTTTCAATCCACGCGCGCCATTTGATTGGCGCGCGACCAAACGCAGAATTAACCAGCCCGCTGATTCTCTGTTTCAATCCACGCGCGCCATTTGATTGGCGCGCGACGTGATATTCCCTCCAATCGTTACCCCGTCACAAGTTTCAATCCACGCGCGCCATTTGATTGGCGCGCGACCAAGCGCCACGTAATCATACCGTCACCGACAATCTGTTTCAATCCACGCGCGCCATTTGATTGGCGCGCGACCGCTGGAATTGCTGGTAAACGGTTGTCCTGTTGGGTTTCAATCCACGCGCGCCATTTGATTGGCGCGCGACGGATATTGAAGGTGATTTTGGCTACGAAATCACCGGTTTCAATCCACGCGCGCCATTTGATTGGCGCGCGACATCAAAGCGCGCTGCGAGGCTGTAGAGCGCGAGGTTTCAATCCACGCGCGCCATTTGATTGGCGCGCGACGGCGAAGACATTCAGTGGGCAGACGAGCAGGCACGTTTCAATCCACGCGCGCCATTTGATTGGCGCGCGACGACGCGCCAGCAATGCCAGCAGGATTAAGCCGACAATTTTCAATCCACGCGCGCCATTTGATTGGCGCGCGACTTTGCTTTAATCGCACCTCCGCCGCGCTGTGGGTGTTTCAATCCACGCGCGCCATTTGATTGGCGCGCGACGAGCGTAATCAGCTCGCTAAGGTCGCGCAGCAACGTGTTTCAATCCACGCGCGCCATTTGATTGGCGCGCGACCAAGCAATACGCTGCCGCCCTGCGCAGCTGACGTGTTTCAATCCACGCGCGCCATTTGATTGGCGCGCGACTAATCCGTGAGGAAATTTCGCTGGAACGATGTTTGTTTCAATCCACGCGCGCCATTTGATTGGCGCGCGACCATCGTCGGCAATGTAGACAGGCTTGCCGTCTTTCAGTTTCAATCCACGCGCGCCATTTGATTGGCGCGCGACGTAACCATTGAAAAACTGACCGATGCGCAAAAAATGTTTCAATCCACGCGCGCCATTTGATTGGCGCGCGACAACCCATTGGCCGGCCATCCAGCCTAGAAGCAAAGTTTCAATCCACGCGCGCCATTTGATTGGCGCGCGACAGCCCGAGCTTAACGCACTGATTGCGTTCGGAAAAGTGGCGTTTTTTCGCAAACCTGTGTGCGCTTGGGCGCCAGCAATCGCGGATTATCAAAGTGCACAGAAAACCCATGCCTTATCAAACACTTAGCCAAACGCGAACCTGCGGCAATTTTGATAGCACTACAGGTTCGCGCGTTCAAACGACCAGCGCGTCGCGATCAAAATCGACTGCGCGAAACACGCCGTGTTCTTGCACATGTACTTCTACCGGCTCGGTGATGCGATAAAAGCGTAGACAGTCTGCCGATATATCAATTTCTTTGAGCAAATCGCGCTCAAGTTCTTCGAATAATTCTTTGCTCAAGCGGCATTCAAACACGGATTTTTGTACGCGTTGGCCTACGCGTTCGCAGCGCTTTGCGACGCGCCGCAAACGCCTGCGACCGGCGGCTGATTCAGTCGACACGTCATAACAGGCAATGATGAGCATCTGTACCTCAGCGCAGCAAAAAGGGCGGGTAAAATTCTAGCTCGCCCCGCAAATGCCGCGCTAATAGCCGCGCTTGAATTTGGGGCAGCAAGCCAAAGGGAACCTCGGCATTCAAAATTGGATGGCGCACGGTTTCGCGTTTGCGCTCTTGTAAGTAGCCCAAAACTAGCTTGCGCGCATCGCCGATCATTTCAACCGCGCCGCCGGTGCTTTCGCGAAAATCGCGGGCGCTCAGCTGGCCACGATTGATCAGCGTTAGTGCGATTCGATCAGCAAGGATTGCACGAAATTCCTCCATCAAATCCAGCGCTAACGCAGGCCGGCCAGGGCGCGGCGCATGCAAAAAGCCAAGCTGTGGATCAAGCCCGACTGATTCAAGCGCGGATCGGCAGTCGTGCGTAAGCACTGCGTACAAATAAGACAGCAGTGCGTTCACCGCGTTGCGCGGTGGCCGACGGGTGCGCACATCGAAGGCAAATCGAGCACGCAGTTCTGGCTTAATTAAGTGTTCAAACTGGGCAAAGTACACCCTTGCAGCATCGCCTTCTACCCCGCGCACCGCATCTAGATCAGCTCGGCTTGGCAGCGTGCGCAAACTGGCGCTCAGATGCTGGGCCGCGTTGGCTAGCGCGGCGCACTCGTCCGTAACGCTGCTATCTCGGGCACTTCGCAATAGCAAATTTCGACTGTTACGAATTTTGCCAGCTACCATCTGGATCGCTATTTGGCGCGCGCGAGTTGGATCGGTATGTGCGGCAAATTGCGCCAAGCGCAAATGCACATTACCCGACATTGCACCCTCGACGCGCGCTAAAAATTTACCGCCTCGGCTCAAGTACACCACGCCAATACCGCGCTCCATCGCGCGGGCTAGCAGCGCGGGCGATATCAGCGCATCACCATGCACCACAATGCTGCAAAGATGGTGCAGCGGCACGCGCAATTTGGTTTCGCGCTCCACCTCAACTCGCACGGTGTCGTTATCCAAATGCAGCCAAGTCGCTTCGGCAAATACATACAGCGTGTTGAGCAGGCTATAGCTGATGTTGAGCGTCATAAGCCACGCGCGCCGGGTTTTGCTTTGATGCCGGAAGGCTGTGCGGGCGCATCTTGTATGTCATCAAACAAGCTGTCGTTGCTGTTTGCCACGGCCTTGGCGATTTGCGCTAAATCAGGCTGACATATTTCGATCAAGGAACAACCCCGGCAGCGCGCATCATTGGCAGGCGCGGGCAGCTGGCTTTGCGCAAGCAATGTGCGCGTGGCGGTGATTGCGCTGGAAGTTTCAGATCGTAAGCTTTGATCAAACAAAATTTCGCGCCTGCGCTTGCTGCTGGCGTGGTAAATCGCACCCATTGGCACTGCACGGCCCAGCATTTCTTCTAAACAAAGCGCCTGCGCACAAAGTTGAAGCTCATCATGCAGCTTCTTGCGCTTGGGCCCGTGTTTGTATTCCACCGGGTAAGGCGTGCCGTCTGGCAAAAACTCCACCACATCGGCTTTGCCAATTAATCCCAAACGTTCGTTCCAGAGCGGCATGGCGCGTTCTACGATGCGCCCGGGCAGCGCTTCAATCTGCGGCACGTCGACGCGGGCATGTAACGCCTGCCCGCGCAGTGTGTGCACGTTCTCGATAAACTGCTGCTCGATATGGATCAGCGCGCACTGGCGCGGGCAATAGCTCCAGTGCTGTAGCGCGGAAATCGGCAGCAGATCGGCTTGCATTTCAAACTAGCCGATTTTTCGATGCAGCGTTACCCCTTTGGGCAGCTTGGTTTCATCTACCGCTACTTCGTAGTGCGCAAACTGGCGCGCTGCTTCAACGCCTGCCTTGCGTTTCACATCAATCAGATCAAACAGCGCGTGCGCTGGTGCGTTACCGAGCGCTGAATCATGTTCGAACACATATAGGCCACGCGCACTCATCAAGCCGCGCGCGGCGGAGCGATCATGCTCGAACATCTGCATCAAGGCTAGCCAAAAAAGCGCTAAATCGGCCTCAGAAAATCCGGTTTGCTGCGCCAAATGCGCTGAGATAAAGCCATGCGCACGATACAAGCCATATGGCACAGTGAACTTTCGGCCCATGGTTCGATTGTCGCCTTGCTGCTTGTCGGCTTCGGCTTGCGTAGCCACCGCCATGCGCGTGATGGAATGCTCGCTGGTGGTAATCGGGTCAATGGAGCGGGCAAACGTCAGCTGGATCGGGCCGCGCACTTGGCCGCAGTTCGGGGCTGACTTAAGGCTCAATACTGCTCCGAAAGTTCGAATATCAAAGAAGTTTTTGCAAAGCCATGCCTTACCTTGGTCAGATTCGTCCTTAGTTGGCTGGCGACCCTTCATTTGTTTCAACGCATCTTCAAGAATCTTTTTGTGAGCCTTTGATAGCTCGTTGGTATTTTCCTTTATCCAGTCTTTCAGCTCCTTTCTATCGACTGTTGCGTCTATTTCGAGTACCGACGATTCGTTTTCTAACTCACCGATTGTCACCCCGGGTGGTAATTCTAACTGGCTCAAACTGTCGGCATATTCTTGGGATATGGGCATTTGAGATGCTTCACCGAGCTTTAGATTTAAAGTTTTGAACGCTTCAACATGCGAGTGTCCAAGCACAGCACGCTCGCGAACGTAGATATCATTGGGCCTTGAGTAGTTATGAGTCAGAGCGACAAAGTTGCGCACTTTGCGTTTTAGGCAGACATCAGTCACCAACCCGTTTCCAGATTCTGGATCCGTCCTTGGTAAATTTCCGGCGTCTGGATCGCCGTTGGGGTTGCCATCGACAACGTCAAATAGCAGGACAAAATCATAGCGGCGATTGAGGCTCATAGCGATTGCTCCGTGGATTCAGTGGATTTGGTGAAAAAAGTTTGGGTTTGGTGGTAATAACCGATCGCAAACAAACCTTGATTTTGTAGCGTCAGTTGGCGGGGGAAATCACTAAAGCGCCCGACAATTTCTGTTAGCAACCTTTCGGCCCACACTTTCATTCCTGGCGAATTTATTTTCTTCAAATGATGAACTTGGAGCTTCATAAGTGTTGGGAAAACCAGTGCTGGCGTGCTTGACGCCGCACCGTAATAGCGCTCTCGAATGGAAGCGTTGAGGTTGCCTTGTGCGATGCCCTGCACGCGTTCCAAAGCCGCGAACAAGCGGCCAATCTGATACGCCGCTTCTGGGCGTTCGGGTTCTAGACTCACGGAAATCTCCTGATTGGATTGGGTGTTGCGAAATGCTCGTGTTAAACAGGCCTTTATGAGCGCGGCACGCTCAAAGGAATTTTTGTCAGAGTCTGTTCCTGACTTGCTTGCATCTACTCTTGTCTGCTGTATTGAGGAGCTTAGTAACGATTGAGGATATGGAAGCCCCAGCAGAATCCTGCGCATGGTTTCACCAGCAAGCGCAGGCGCCAAGATGATCTTCTTGTCTTTTCGTTTGGCAGTAGTGCTTGCAAGCAGCTTCCAAAGCGGCAGCGCTTCACTTTTAAAGCTGGGGCGCACAATGTCGATATCTTTAAAGTGTTGGGCGATACGCGCAGCGATTTCAGGAACAGTGGCCTGCACCCAAAAACGCACGCTGATCCGTGCGTCGTTTGGGGCTAAACCCAGCACATAAAAACCTGTTTTGGCCTCAACGACGCTGCCGCTGTCTACTGCTTTCAGCAATTCGCGCACGGCAGCGATTCCGTCATCGGGTTTATCTTTCTGGGGGTCGCTGAAAAATAGCGGAAAGTTGTTTTCAAGCGTACTACTTTCGCTGGCCCAAAACACGGTTGAAGCGTCGCCCACTTGTAAACGGTTGCTTGAGCCTTGGCGCAGTAGGTGATTCAGCGCGGTGGTGTAATTGAACGCCGCAACCTCGCTGATATTGGCGTTAGCGCCCTGTTCTTTGCCAAACGAATTGACCGCGGCTAGGTTGAAAGACACCACGCGTGTGCCGGCACTTTGCCCGCCCCAAACGCCTTTAATCACCGGGTGCAACCTTGCAAGAGCCGCTATTTCATTTCGGACCAAACAAAATCCAGCTTTATTGTTTTCCGATGTGCTCATTTGATTGAAGCGCCACGCGGTGACAGCGGGTCGCGCGCAGATAAGCAGCTGGGCATCATCGGTTTCAAGCTGGAATGCGACATTCGGATTCAACTCGGCAAAACCTACCGAAGCCGCATTTTCGACCCATGCTGCGGGATCGAACTGCGCATAAAATGACTGTACCGCCGCAATGCCAGTGTCAGCTGACGGAAGTTCCAACACCCGGCGTTTGAAGTCCCCATTCTGGTTAAGCACGCGCTGAGGTTTGCTACCTTTGCGGGCAATACCTAACACATATTCCGTGGTGTCCCATAGCAAATTGGCTGAAACCAGCTCCCCGGAACGAAGTTCTGGTTTTGTGACCAAAAACATCCGCCCGCGCGATTTTTTATCGCTTGGATCACGCGTGTCTTCAATACGCCGCAGCGTGCCATCCGCTGCTAGCACGAGTACAAAAGGAATGGCTTTCCATTCAAAACCCAGCGGTGCTAAGTTCAATGCGGGATCATTTTGCGCGCGTTCGTAATAGCGCGACAGCGCGTGCAGAATCATCGGCGCACCTCGGGGCTGCGTAATTCAGGCACGTCGATCACGCCGTCAAGCATCTGCGCGCGAAACCACATGGGCAGCGGATCGCTGTGCGGCGCCGGGCCAAAATCTAGGTCGTACAACATAAAACCCAAGTCCTGCGCGCCGCGCAAGCTGGCATCCAAAACGGGTTTGACGGCATCAGCGGCAATCAGTTTGAACTGGCAATCAAATTCCCGGGTGCCGAAATAGGGCTGCGTGAAACACTGGCCTTTGCTGGCTCGGCGTTCAAACATCGCGGCGTACTTAGCGTCGCTTTCGGACGTAAGCAGCTCCGATGCTTCTTCCGCATCGGCGATTGACTGCGCGCGTCCGGCGGTTTTTACAGGCTGATCAAGCCGTTCGAATTGCGCATGCAATCGGTAGCGCACATCGCGTAGAATCAAACTGGCACGCTGCACACGCACTTTATCGGCATACAGCGCTAAATCGCCTTTGCCCGCATTCGTGGCGCTTTCCCCGGGGCCCCTCAATCTAACTTCATTACGTCGAATCGAAAACCAGCGTATCGGCGCTAGCACTTCAATGCGGGTAATTTGCCAGCGAATCGCGGGCTTCCAAAAAATCGCTTCGAAAATCGCACGAGCGGCGCTCGGCGTAATCACGTCATAACTGACGCGTTCGACTTTCATTTCCGGGCGGGTAAAGCAGGCGTAATCGCCCCATACTTCTAGACAAAATGCCATAAAACTCCTAAACAGCGGGAAACATGAAAGCTAAAATCCAATTGGCGCACGCTAGTAAGAAGCTCGCTTACATCATGAGATTCAAACCATGATCTTCTGACACCAACAAACCAAATTTAGTGTTATACCGGCAATCCAGCGCAACCCAAACAATACCTTTTTGCTCGATATCGCCCTGCGCGGCTAGCTTCTCAAACGCTTTTCGACGCACGTTGACGGTGTAGCGCTGCAGCTGCCGCAGCAAGCCGCGATTGTTGGGTTCATGCGCTAGTTTACCGACAATCGCACGGATGGGGCTTTCTGACATGCCAGCTGGAACATAAGGCACTACTACCGCCTCGCTATCTTCATCGATCAGTTTGAATTTATCGCTAGCGCTTTTGAATGCCACGCCTAGATCGCTTTTATCGGGCGTCAGCGCCGCAATAATGGCGTGCTTGTCTAGCGAGTTGAGTGAACCGTAATAGCGATCAAAATAGCGATCAAAATCCGGCGGCAACAAATCTCCAGCTTGCGTCAATTGATGAGCGACCTGCAAAGTAGCGCCGATACCGAATTTTATGTGATCGGTAAACTGCGGCGCAGAAAACACCACAACTTTGCCTTTACCGGGCAGCTTGCCTTCGCGATTGCAGCGCCCGGCCGCCTGCGCAATCGAATCCAAGCCGCTAATTGCGCGGTACACCACCGGAAAGTCCAAATCCACGCCCGCTTCAACTAGCTGCGTACTTATCACACGTAGCGCACGCACCGGCTGGCCTGAGGCTATCACTGCACGCTGGGCAATCAATCGCAGCTTGATCGTAGCAATGACGGCGCTGCGATGCTGCGCGCACATAAGCGCTGATAGATGCAAGGTGTCGGAATCGGAATCTGCGCTCAGATCGCACAGTTTTCTATACAGCTGCAACGCATCCCCGCGCGTGTTGACGATGGCTAGCACAGCCGGTTCATTGGCAAGCGCTGCGGCAATATCATCCCAGCTGCGCTGAGCGTCTAGTTGATCCAATCCAAAATATTGCACCCGCGAAAGGCTGGCAAACAGCTGATTTAGCCGAGCTTGATCGCCCACGATTTCGCGCGCGCCTTCAATGCCAGAAAAGATCGGCTTGCACGTGACAGGATCAAAGCGGCTGCGCAGATTTGGCTGAGTTGCCGTGCACAGCACGACCGTCACGCCATAGTGTTTGACCAACAGCTGCAGCGCACGAAGCACCGGCGCTAAAAACTCAGCGGGAAGTAATTGCGCTTCGTCGAGCACGATTACGCTATTACAAAGGTTATGTAGTTTTCGGCAGCGGCTGGTGCGTGCAGCATGTAGGGATTCAAATAGCTGCACGTTGGTCGTTACGATCAGCGGTGCGTCCCAGTTCTCCGCTGCTAAACGGCTAAGGTGGTTTTCGTCCTTTTCAGCGACGTCCAAACTGCTGTGGTGTTCCAACACCGCATCAGGCCCCAGCGCTGCAAAAACCTCGCGAAACACCGCTGCCGATTGCTCGATAATGCTGGTGTAAGGAATGACAAAGATGACGCGCCGCTTGCGAAATTCACGCGCGTGCGCTAGCGCAAATGCAAGCGATGACAGCGTTTTGCCGCCGCCGGTTGGTACGGTCAGCGTAAAAAACCCAGGTGCTTGCGTGGCTGCGGCGCGGCATGCTGCCAGCACTGCGGCGCGCTCGCGATTCACCAGTGTGTCGGTGTTTGTTTTGCCTTCCAGATAGCGATCAAGCAGCGGCAAGTACTGTTCAGTTTGGACGGGCTGAATGCGTTTTTGAGTCTTGTTGGGGTTGAAAAACGATTCGGTGTCAAGAAAGTCAGCGTCAACCAAACAGGAGAACAGCATGCGCACCCAAAGCGCAAATCCCTCATCTCGTGCCGCTGCGGGCACCTGCAAACTGCTCGGCCCAGCCAAGATATGTGCCGGAATAGCTTCTTGCATCGCCTCAGCAAATTCTTGCTTGGCACGATCTGAGGCTAGCCGATTTTTCAGCGTAGCCTCGCCCGATTTTGCATCACTGCCGAGAGTGCCGGTTGAATAGTCTGCTAGTCCAGCGTGATGCCCGGCAATCAGATATGCCAGCACGGTTCCCAGCGGGCCGAGTTTTTCGATCGCATAGAGCGCACCGGCATGCGAATGGGAAACCTTCGATTTGGTTTCGATATGGCAATCCGCATCAGGAAGCGCGCCGTGCTTTAGGCCTAGCCTGCCTTCTTGAAATGCATTTCGAAACTTGCCCAGATCATGCCAAAGGCCGGCGAAGTGGGCGAAATCCGCGCCAAATGGCTCAGCAAATTGGGCTGCTAGGGCCGCCACTTTGGTCAAGTGATCGGCCAGTGGATGCAGACGCTGCGCAGCGGTGGGCGCATTCGGGTTTGAATGGGCAAAGTGGGTTTTCATATTTTGCTAACAACCAGCGCTAGCGATAGCTTTTGCAAAGTGTGGTTTAGCCGCATAGTTGAATACCCTCTGTTGAAAAAGCGCCCTGCTCGTTTAAAAACGTTTTTAAACATTAAAAGCGGTCATGTAGCGTTTTTAGGTTTAACCAACCTACAACCTTTTGCGCCAGCGATCCGGCCTGCTGCCCGAGCAAAAGCCCGGCATGTGATGCGTCTGGAATCAACCAATATTCCATGCCAACTGCCCTCGCCCACTGCCTTAAATTTTGGTTGTCGACATCAACGTCATCTTCAGCAGCGATCATCAAGCTGCGGCGCGCACGCCAACCAAATGGTCTGCCCGCGATGGCTTGCGCCAGCACGAATGCACTTTCGTCGCGCCAGCGCGAATGTGCGAAGTAAACACTGGCGGCATCGGCGTCGGGCAATGCGCGCGCGGTTCTGCAGAGTTGAGGATCGTTGGCCCAGCGCTTTATTGGTTTGGGTTGGGGCGCAGCGGTTTGCGAGTGCGCTTTTTGGCTCTGGGGTGATTCAATTCGAATTCGCTTACCCGGCGGCGCTAACAGCACTAGTTTGGCTGAACTTGAGTGTTCAGCTAGCGCTTCAGCCGCTAGCAGCCCGCCTAAACTTGCACCGATCACTACGCTAGGTTGATGCCTTGCAATCGCTGCGCCGACTTGCTGCAGATAATCTTCGTAGCGCGTATGCATAAGCCCAGCGGAACTTGCGTGCAAATCCATGGCAAACGCTGAAAGACGCTCAGCAGCAAATGCACGCTGCCAAATCCCCCATTCCCATGCGCCGGCACCGGCGCCGTGAATCAGTAAAATCACGCCAATAGCGCCCGAGCCAATGCTTCGGCCAGCGCATCAATCTCACTCGGCTGATGCGCACTCGTTATGCTTATCCGCAGCCGCGCCATGCCGCTTGGCACCGTCGGCGGGCGCACGGCAGCGACTAAAAACCCGGCGGTTTGCAGCGCATCACGCAGATTTAGCGCGCGCCGGCTAGTACCAACAAGCATCGCTTGAATCGGCGTGGCTTGTGGTTGTGCCAGTAGCATTACTCCGAGCGCTTCACAGCGCCTACGAAACTGCGCGATATTATGAAACAGCCGAGCGCGTCGATCTTCACCAGCCCGAGCAAGCCGCACGCAAACGCGCGTTGCAGCCGCCAGCGCGGGCGGCATTGCCGTGGTGTAGACGAACGCGCGTGCACTATTAATTAGCGCATCTTGCAGCCAGGAATCGCCCAGTAACACAGCCCCGGCGGAACCCAGCGCTTTGCCGAAAGTCAGCATCAAAACCGGAATATCTTGGCTGCCAGCGGCGTGCAAAGCCGCCAAGCCCGCACCACTTGGCCCCAGCACGCCGAGCGCATGCGCTTCATCCAAAACCAGCGCAGCCTGCTGGTTCCTTGCAACTTTGATGAGCTCAGGCAGCGCGGCAACATCGCCATCCATGGAATAGACCGCCTCGCTCAAAAGCCAGCGCAGCGGCGCTTGCTGGGCTAGCTTTTGCTGCAATAGCAGTTCGGCTTGATCTGGATCGTTATGCGCAAATCGGCGCAAAGTCGCGCCACTTTGCTTGGCGCCGTCAATCATGCAGGCATGAATCAGGCGATCTGCTGCAATGAAATCATGCTTGTCGACCAGCCCCGCTAAAGCCCCGAGCGCGGCTTGAAAGCCCGAACTAAATAGCAAACCACATTGCCGATTTGTCCATTCGCTGAGTTCTGCTTGCAGTGCCTCATGCTCAATGTGATGCCCGCCCAAGACGTGCGATGCGCCGGCGCCCAAGCCGTATGTATGTGCTGCATCCGCGAATGCTTGCCGAACTTGATGATCGCCACGCAGCGCTAGATAGTCATTACTGCAAAAATCTAGCATGCCAGCTGGCGCACACAGCATCAGCGTGCGCTGCAAATCGTTCCGCAAGCGAAGCTCGCGCGCCTGTGCTTGGCGCTCTTGCAAAATCAGCGCTGCGCTCACAGCTTGCTCGCGAAGTACTCGGCCAGCTGCTCAGGAAGATCATGCCCAAGGCCGGCAACTTCAGTGAACTGCGCACCGGCAATACGCTTAGCCAGATCGCGGCCGTGCGCGATCGGCACTAATAAATCCGCCGTGCCATGAAAAATGCGCGTTGGCGCGCTGATACGAAACAGCTGGCGGTGGCGTTCCGCGTCATCACAAATCGCCGCAAGCTGGCGCGCGGCACCAAGACCGGCGATTGAGCGCTGCACTTGCGCTTTAGCCCACAATTTTCGGCGCTCACGATCAGTTGGAAACGCCGGGCTGCCAACCAGCGTAAACAGATTGACCAAGTATTCTGCTGCGAATTCGCGCGGGTCAAGCGGCGCTGCGCCTGCTTGCCGTGAAGGCGCAGACTGCAAAAATAGCTTCAACACTTTCCAGCTGGGTGTGGGTAGCAGCGGGTAGCCGCTGGAGGTCATCAGCAGCGTCAATTTACGCACTCGCGCCGGTGCCAAAATCGCCAACCACTGCGCCACCATGCCGCCCATTGAAATGCCCAAAACTTCAGCCGTTTCGATGTTTAAGTAATCCAGCAGGGCGAGCGCATCCATCGCCAAATCTTGCAAGCCATACGCTAAATTATTCTTAAGCCGAAGCCGCTTTCGCATAAAAACTTTGACGGGATTAGGCGCAGGCGCTCCCTGCATGCGGGTCGATAAGCCAATATCCCGATGATCATAAGTGATCACAAAACGCCCGGTGTTGACGAATGCATTGATCCAGGCTTCCGGCCAAGCGGTGCGTTGCGTGGCGAGCCCCATAATCAATAAAAGCGCTGGATTTTCTGGATTGCCAAAGCAGCGATAGTTAATCGATATGCCGCGAATTACAGCGTGCTGTTCGGTCGGGTCTGACATAGGATCAGTCATGATTGGGCCTAAAATTTTATCTGAGTATCGTCTATTCTGATTATTTCTCGGGTTAAGCTCTTGCCTGAGTCCGAGAATTAATCCATCTATGCCCCAGCTCTACTTCGTTCGACACGCCCAAGCCAGTATCGGTCATGAAAATTACGACCAGCTTTCAACGGTTGGGCATCAGCAATCTGAGGTTTTAGGGCGCTGGTGGCAATCGCATGGCATTCAAATTGGTCACGCTTGGGCAGGCAACTTAGTCAGGCATCAGCAAACGCTGGCAGGCATGGGTAAGCATAGCGCCCTGCCAGCGGCGCGCGAACTACCCGGTTTGAATGAATATGATTTCAAAGCGGTGATTGCCGCCTACGCTGCAAAATTTCCAGACGATGAGCACCTCAGACAAGGGCAATGGCTGCAACTGCTTAAGTCCGCCATCGTGTGCTGGGCACGCGATGAAATCAGCGCGCCGCAATTGGAAACCTGGGCAGATTTTCAAATCCGCGTATCGGCCGCGCTCAAAATCATCATGCAAACCGCGCTTGGTGAGCAGCAAGATGCGCTGATTATTAGCAGCGCGGGCGTGCTGGCATTGGTGGCGCAGCGGGCCTTAGGCTGTGATGATTCGGGCTTGATTGGTTTGAATGTGGCACTCAAAAACAGCGCGATTTGCGAATACCGACTCAGCAAATCCGGCTTAAGCCTGCAAAGCTTTAATACGTTGCCACATTTGGCTGATCCTTCTCACAAAGCGCTCATCACGAGGGTTTGATTGAGTAAGCACACACTTTCAACATCGATTGAAGGCGCTAATCCTCAAGCTCCTCGCTATCAATTACCTCAAATTCTTGCACGGATTCGCCATCCGAAAAACTGCCTTCCCCCGAGGTTTCAGTCTCAGAGAATGCGATCCGCACGCTTACACTGCGGCCTTTTGTTCCGAGCAAAGTAAGTTGATAAACGTCAAGCTCCTCGCCATCTATCGTTTCGACCTGTTGAGCATCAACGCGGCCGGTCAATTCAATCACATCTGCTGTTGGCCCGCTTAGCTCGGCTGCAATGACGCCCGAGCGTTGCTCAAGTAAATCGAGCGACCAAAGCTTTTCTGAGTCATCAGTGGTTTTAAGCTGATAGTGCGAAAGCAAATATTTAGCCCAGGATTCGCGCTGCAACGCTTCAGCCGTTTGCGCTAACGCAGCGGTCGATTGATCACTGGGTTGCACTTTGCTAGCCGATTTTTGCTGCAAAAAACCCATGCCGAAATAGCCAACGCCAGCTAATAAAAATAAAACAGCAGCGAGCTGAGGCCATTTCAATTTCAGCGGCTTTATATTTGAAGCAGGCGCGGAATTTGGCGGTTCAATCAGGATCGGCACGGTTGGACGCATAGCCTGAGGCATATTTGTTAGTGCGTTGCTAACGCTGACCCTTGCGCTTGGTGTGTCACCTTGAATCTCAGCTAGCGCCTGCACCAATTCGGGGGTCGTTGCAAAGCGCTGATCCGGATCGTCAGCCAGCATGCGCGCCAAAAGCAATGCGGTGGCTTCATCAACTTCCGGCCTAAATTCACGCACATCGGGCGGCGTGCGCGGCTCAAAAATCGCCGCCAGCATCGCACTATCACTGACGTCTTGAAACGGCCCACGTTTTGCCAGCAGCTCATAAAAAACAATGCCTAGCGAATATTGATCCGCTCTTGCATCTAGGGTGCGCTCAAGCCGAAACGCTTCTGGTGCCAGATAGCCCGAAGTGCCCAGCACCGCGCCTGCGCGGGTGAGCGGTGCACCCAGCAAATTGCCCGCGCTAGCGATGCCCAAATCCGCCACTTTGACATGCGCATCTTCCACGCTCGTTGCGCGGGTCAGCAGTAAATTGGCTGGCTTGATGTCGCGGTGAATCACGCCTACTTCATGGATAGCGGCGAGACCGCGCGCGGCTTCTAACATCCAGCGCTTTAACTGCACGATGCTCGGCATTTTCAGGCGTGCGGCGTCAGCAAGCGAGGAATCCAGTAGCTCCATAACAAAAAATGGCGCGCCTTCATGCTCACCGACGGAGAAAATATTGACCACATTCGGGTGGTTGATCCGAGCTAGGATTTGCGCTTCCCGCAAGAACCGCTGCAACATCGCTGGGTGCCGCTGCCAATCACCGGTTTGCAGCTTAATAGCCAGCTCGCGTTTTAACGCATTGTCACGCGCGCGATACACCACGCCCATGCCGCCCTGCCCGAGCTGGTCTAAAATTTCAAAGCCGCCAATCGCCTTGGGAATCTCTGGCGCCATCAAGCGAAACCTAGACAAGTTGTCAGAGCTAACCCGCCAGCAGGCATTGTGTCGATTTGAATCGTGTTCAACGTAAAACCTTAGCCGATGAATGTGCGTCGAAATTAGCAGAACATTTGGTAGCGCGGCTAAGTCGCAGGCGATTACGAAACAGAAATCACAATGTTTGCGTTAGGGTTTAGGTTTAAATGCCTTTAACTTAGGCCAGTCGCCAAGTAATCTGCGGCATTCAAACACCCAAACATATTTTATGACCGAAACTACAGCTACCGCTCAAAACGAACATGTTCGCGCTTGGTCTGGCCTGCGCGGGCTTGCGGCGGGTGGCGTATTGTTATTCCACGCGCATCAATATGCTGGCGGTCCGCAGGCAGCAATAGAGTTTGCTGGCTTGTCCATTCCGCTGCACGCATTGGCCGCCACCGGTTTTTTAGGCGTTGACTTGTTTTTTGTGCTATCCGGATTTTTACTCGCGCAGCCATTTTTGCGTGCAGCAGCATCCAAAGACTCACCCTGGCCAGCGTTCTGGCCGTATATCGCGCGACGGGCTAAACGGGTATTGCCGGCATTTTGGGTGCAGCTGGTGCTACTTGCGCTCATCGCTTTTGCTGCTGGCAATCCAGTCAGTGTCAAAGCATTTTTTGCGGTTGCGTTTTTTATGCAGCATATGCTCGGCGTTGCTGGTCAAATCAACAGCGTGTACTGGACGTTACCACTTGAGTGGTGGTTCTACTTTTTGCTACCACTGCTTTGCCTTAGTTTTCGTTACTGCCCGTGGTGGGTGTTTTTATGCGCAGCGATCAGCTGGGGCGTGGCGTATCGTTTGCACTGCCAAACGATGCTAGCTGAGGGCAATATTGATGGCGTTTTTGGCTACGGTTCGATCATGCATTTGAACGCCCGAATCGATCAGTTTTCACTCGGCGTTGTTGCGGCCTATGCGCACTTGCGTATCAAGGTTACATCCCCGTGGCGCGCACGCGCGGCGTATGTCGGCGTTTTACTTTACTTCGCACTGGTGCTCAATCTTTACCCTCGCGGGGATTTGTTTGTGCGTGCCGACTACCCCTATTTGCTAGGCCACTATCCGCTGGTTGGCTTCATCATGAGCCTGCTAATTTTTGGCTGTGGCGGTAAAAATTGGCTTAGCCAGCTGCTGAGCCTGCTGCCTATCGCTTGGCTGGGGCAGATCAGCTACAGCCTCTATCTGTGGCATATGCCGATGCTGGCGCTGTCGAAAAGCGCGCTATCAACAATGCCGCCACTTTATGCAACGCTGATCGCGGTAATAGCCAGTATTGTGGTCGCGGCAATTTCAGAACGATGGATTGAGCGGCCGTTTATTGCGAACAAACTACCAAACCCCTATTCCGATCAAAAGGCAAACCCAACATGAATCGCCGAGAATTTGTAGCCGCTACCGCTTTTCTACCGCTACTGCAATCTGGACATGCAATCGCCAACGCAAACCCGAAACGCGCTCAGCCACAAACCTGTGATGTCGCGATTATTGGCGCGGGTTTAGCAGGGCTCAATGCCGCGCTGATTTTGCAGGCGCAGGGCAAAGATGTACTCGTGATTGAAGCCCGGGATCGCGTCGGCGGGCGTTTGGAAACCACCGAGGCCGGCGGCCTTCGCTTTGAGCTAGGCGCGGTGGAGGTTGGTGAAAACTACACGCGTTTTCTAAGTTTGGCAAAGCAGCTTGACGTGCCGCTAGTAAAGCCCAAGTCGGTGCGCATTCCGGGCACTACGATCAGCACGGACGGGCGGCTTTTCAATGAGCTTGAATGGGCGAAAAGTAGGCTCAATCCGCAAGCTGATGAGAAGCTGCGCGCCTTAGCACCCAGCGCTTGGTTGATGGGCGCATTGGCTGGCCCGAATCCGTTGAGCACGCCTGAATCGTGGCGTGATGCCGCGATGCAAAAATTTGATGTGCCACTACAGGATTACTTAGCGCAACTCGGCCAAACCGATCCGCAGCAGCTGCGCATGATGGAAATTGCCAGCAATTACAATGATTTTTCGCAAACGTCGGCGCTCGACATACTTCGACGCGATGCGCTCAGGCGCGCAGCCGGGCCAACAGTTGGCACATTGGCGGTGGAAGGCGGCAGTCAGGCGCTTCCAAACGCGATGGCGAAAGCGCTCAAGCGGCCTGTTGTAAAAACTGAAATCGACCAGGTGGCGCAAATTGGTCGGCTCAGCAAGCGATTTGCGCTGTCAATGTTTACCAAGTTCAATGAGCCACCGGCTGTGCATGCCAAAGCGGTAATCATTGCCATTCCCGCACCGACCATGCGGCTGTTTCAAATCGACCACCCAAAATTGGATCGCCCAAGCATTAACGCGCTATTCGCCAGGCCAATGACGGCGGTGACCACCCTGCACTTTCGCCCGACCCGCAAATTCTGGGAAGCCGACGGGCTCAGCCCGAATATGTGGATTGATGGCCCGCTCGAGCGCACTTTTGCCGCTGCGAATGCCAGCGGTGAGATTGAGCGCATTATTGTTTGGATCAATGGCCGCACTGCAAATGCATTAGACAAGCTTGGCGCTGATTTGCCAAAGTTCGTCGAAATGGAGCTGGCGCGCATTCGCCCCTCAACCCAAGGCGCGCTACAATTTCTGGCCGCGCGCAGCTGGGGTCAAGATCGATTAACGGGTGGCGCCTATGTGGAGATCGCTGCTGGCGAATGTCGAAAAACTGCGCTGGCTTTAGATGCGCTCAGAACATTGCCGAAGGGTTTGGCATTTGCCGGCGAACATACGGTTTTTGATTATTCGGGCATGGAGGCGGCGTTGGTAAGTGGCGAGCGGGCGGCGAACTCGATAGCAACCTCATGAAATAAGGCCTATCGCTACTGGTTTGCGCGCGAAGATGACGCACAATTAGCAAACTTACTAAAGCTGATTGCTAAGCATTCGCGGCCAACATTTCCGCATTTTTGGACTTTATTGAGCCTTATTGCATATTAGTCGCGACTTTTATGTATTTCATGTCATAAAAGTCGCACTTTCACCACGCCTAGCGGTTTATGCATCGCTCAATTGAATCCGCGCCCGCCACTTATCCTGCCACTGCAGCCAGGTGTAGTTGAGCTGAGCGGCCAACTTACCCGCTGCGCCGTAAGTTGGCGCTAAGCCAAAGCAGGCTAGGTTTTGGTATTCCTTGCAATCATCAGCAATCGCGGCGGCTAGTGTTTCCCCAGCGACGCAGGTTGGCGCTAGCCCATGCCCGCCAAAGGCTTGCGCATACCAAAACCCGGGTTCCAGCCTGCCGATTTGTGGCATTTCGTGGCGCGCATAGCTCATCAAACCGCTCCAGGCAAAATCAATACCGGTGCCAAGCTGGTTCATTCGGGAAGCACTCGGAATTTCGCACAGGCTTTCAAATTGCGGAAACACTCGCAAAATATCGCGACGCAGCAGTTGACTAACCTGCGCTGGGCTGCGATCCAAAATCGAAATGCGCCCGCCCCAAATCAAGCGCGTATCGGGCGCTAGCCGGTAGTAGTCAAATGCAAAGCGGCTGTCGTAAATCGCCGCTTTGGTGTTAATAAGCTGCGCCGCGTTTGCGCCAAGCGGTTCTGTGGCAAGCACGTAAGTCGCAATCGGCAGCAAAGCGCGCTTGAGCGTTTTTAGATTACCGCTGTTGCCCTGCAAATAGCCGCCGCCCGCTACCACGACATGTTCGGCTAGCACTGCGCCATTCGCTGTTTCCACGCGCCATTGCTGACTGTTTAGGCCTGCCCTGGTGATGCTTTGCACTGGCGAGCGCTCAAAAATCTGCGCGCCGTTGCTACAGGCCGCACGCGCCAAGCCGCGCGCAAACTTGAGCGGATTTAAGTGCAGCGCATTGCGTTCAAACAGCGCGCTGGAATAGCGCTTGCTAGCGATTGCATCATGCACCTTTGCGCGGTTCCAGGGCTGCCAATGGGTGTCAAAGGAATTGGCCAGTAGCTGCTGGCGCGCCTGCATGGCAGCCGAATCGGCAAACCAGTTGACCCACAAAACGCCCTCGTCGACACAATCGCAGTCAATTTGATAGCGAGCGATCAATGCCCGAATGCGTACAACCGCAGCCTGAGTTTTTAGATACCATCGCTTGGCAGCTTCTGGCCCTAGTGCACGCAAAAGCTGCGCTTCACCGAGCGAATAGCCGCCAAACACAAAGCCGCCGTTGCGGCCTGATGCACCAAAACCTACGTGTTCGGCCTCCAGCAGCACGACATCTTTTACACCGCGCTCACTCAAAGAAAGCGCGGTGTGCAAACCGGCAAAACCACCGCCTATCACGCACACTTTCGCTTCAATCTGGCCGTGATGCGGCAGGTATGTTTGACGCGCACCGTTTTGATCAGCGGATTGATAGTAAGCGCTTACCGTCATGCGATAGGCTCATGGCTGAGCTGGCTTTTCAATGCGCTTAAACTTGCGCCAAGCTGCCAGGAGCGAATGGTTTTGCCGGCCAAGCGAAACTCCAGCAAGAAGCGCGTTAACTGGCGCAGTGGATTAAGCACACTGGCATCGGTGCAGCTTGTTTTCGGGTCATTAAACGCAATCAGCGCTGCACCCATGATGCCCGGCTCATTCGCACTTGCGCTACGAAAATAGCCTCGATTGGGATTGACCCAGTAGCGCACATCCGCGCAAATAGGCTCGCCATCGGTATCCGTGCGCGTGTCCAGGCCGTAGCCCAATGCATCCAACAGCAGCACCTCGAAACGGCGCAAGCCCATCACATGCTGCGCGCTGTGCAGCTGGTTTTGCCAAAGCGCGAACGCGTCAAACAGCTCAGGCGAAGCATCCCCACGCTGCAAGAGTGCATGCAACAATTCACACACGTACAGCACGCTCAGCAGTTTGGCGCCGGTTGCATCAAGCTGAGTAGCGTCCTGCATCTCTGCGCTGGTCAGCTGCAAAATTTCACCGCTGCCGACTAGCGCAATGTTGTACAAGCGGCCTTGCAGCAAACGCGGGTTTTTTTTCGAGCCACGCCGGGCCCGCATGATGGCTGGCACCTTGCCATGATTGCGCGTGAAAAACTCGCCGATTTCACTGGTTTCACCGTAAACCCGACTATGCAGTAAAAATGCGGGCTCGTCGGAGATTCGCTGGCTCATGTTTTTACGGGAGCTGGCTTCATACGCCGAAAGCCAATATCGTCCAGGCAAATATCTGGCTGCCGCAAATCAGTTTCGGCAAGTGGGCATAGGCCTGTACGTTTCGATTCATCGATCTATTTCTCAAATACTTCGCTCGGACAAGACTATTCCATGCTTGATCAAGCCGCAATGATGGCGACCTTCGCGAGGCTTTTGAGCACCTCAATTTCGGCCAGACTTGTCCTATTTTTCAATTTCCGAAGCAATCGCTTGCCAATATCGCGCCTCGTCGGGCGGTGCTGTTTTTTGGCGCTCGCGCAGCGCATTTGCCCAGGATTTTGCCGCTGCGTTTTGATTGAGTGCAGTCAACGCACGCCACTGCACTATCGCTGCCAACAGGCTGTCAAATCGGGTCCAACTTTCGGCGGCGACGGGCATTCCGGCGAGCGCTTCAGTGCTTAACGCAAGCGCGCGCGTCGCATCTCCGGCTTCCATGGCTACCCAAGCGACGTAGGCCAACAAATCACCATGTTGCGATGTTGCTGGTTCATAGCGCTGCCGCACTACCGACTCAAGACGAGCGGCGCTGGCTAGCGCATCTTGGGTTTTGCCCAAACGAATCAGCGCCAGGGCCTGCTGCGATAGGGCCTGCGGCAGTTCTTTTGCGGCCGCGCCTTCCGGCAGTGCGGCGATAATGGCATTGCCGTGTTCGAGTTGAGCCGCCGCATCGCCCACTCGATCGGCAACCATTGCTAGACGGAAGTGGGCCTCGCGCCAAGCTTCAGAAGAAAGTGGTGCTACCTTCGCGTCCGCCAAACGCGTCAAAACTCCGAAAGCTGTGGCGCGTGCGGCATCAAAGCGCCCAAGCTTTCGCTGCAGGCTAGACAAATTGCAGATCATCAGCAGCGTGTCGGGGTGGGCATTGCCAAACGCCCGAGTATTGACGTCGATGGCTTCTTGCATCAGTACCGTGGCGCCGGCAATATCTTGGCGTCGATTCGCTGCAATTGCAGCATCGTTTAGGAGGTAGCTCAACGCGGGATTATCAGAGCTTAGCGAGCTGCGCGCCAATACCAAGGCTTGATCGCCCATACGCAATGATTCAGCCACCTCACCGACCACATAAAGCTCATTGGCCAAACTACTCATTGATTGAATGGTCAGCATATGGTTAGGCCCTAAAATGCGCTGTTGAATAGCGAGTGCTTCGCGGTAGTCGGCAATAGCCAAGCGGGTTTTGCCCATGTTATTTTTAGTCGTCGCGCGGCTGTGTAGTGCGCTTGATAAGTCTGAGGGCGCAGCAAGTGGGTCGGCACGCAGCAAGCTAATATATTGATCATAGATACCGGTGCCAGCTGCGTAATCGGCCCGCGCAATGGCTAATCTGCCGCGGGCTGAAAGCAATCGATACGTGCGACCGCGATCTACTGGCAGGTTTTTAAGGGTTGCTTCTGCTTCGCCCAGCAAAGCAGCTGCAGCGTCCAATGCGCCGTTGTCGCGTTCAAGTGCAGAGCAATTCGTTAGTGAAGCAAAAAGCGCCGCATCTATCCCTTTTGCCGCGCGAAGCACCGGCAGCGCGCGCTGACAATCGGCAATTGCAGCGGCGGGTTCCCCCGAATCGCTTAGGCTGAAACTGCGTTCCACCAGGGCCAACGCGTACGCAGTGGAATCCGCGCCAGACTCAGTTTCTGCCAATTTTACGGCTTGGTTGCCGAGTTTTAATGCCGCCGAATAGTCGCCCAAGTCATAACGCAGCTGCGACAGCGTTTTTAATAGCGCCGCACGCGTTTCGGTGTTCAATCCTTTGCTAAATCCTTCTCCCAATTCGCTATTTTGAGCGAGTTTGGTTTCCGCACGATCTAACAAGTCTTTTGCACTCACGCTCGCTCCAAGCGTTTCATCGGGGCGCTGTTGCTCAAACAGTCCGATTAAAAAGTCCTGCACCGCTGTCGCGCGCTGTGCCTGCGTCTCGGCAAGCCGCTGTTGGCGCAGCGCTCGCGCAGCTTGCATAAACGAGACAATGCTCAGCGCGGCCACTAAACCCAAAGCGATGCTGCCCAGACTTACGCCCAAGACATGCCTGCGCACAAATTTAGCCGCACGATAACGCCAGGTTTCAGGCCTCGCGCGAATCGGCATTTGCCGCAAAAATGCGCCTAGATCATCCGCCAACGCCTGCGCCGAACCATATCTACGCGCCGGATCGCGCGACAGCGCCTTGAGCACAATCGTGTCTAGATCACCCTTCAACTGCGTGGATCGAAAGCTCAAGACGGTGTGGGTAGCTTTGTTAAGCACCGAACTAGGTGCGGTGGCGTCGGTGTCGGTAATCGCTTGCAGCAAACTCAACGCGCCATCGGCGCCCTGCTTATTGATGGGTTTGTGCGGACGTTCGCCGGTCAACAGCTCATACAAGATTACGCCCAAAGCATATACATCGGTTGCCGTCGTGATGGCATCGCCGCGAATTTGCTCGGGCGCAGCGTACGCCAAGCTCATCGGCGCCTGGCTTTGAGTCAATTCGTCTAACTGATCGAGCTGTTTGGCAATTCCAAAATCTAGCAGTTTAGGCGCGCCGTTTGCCTGCACCATAATGTTGCTGGGCTTTAAGTCCCGGTGTACAACTAAATTTTGATGCGCGTATTGCACCGCATCACACAGGCCTATCAACAAATTGATGCGCTGGTTCAAACTGGCCTTAGTGGCATCGACATACGCATCTAGCGCCCTGCCCTGCACATATTCCATCGCGAACCAATCGGCTTCACCATCACGCCCGCCATCGACAATGCGAGCAATGCCTGGGTGTTCCAACTTGGCCAGCGTTTCGCGTTCTCTAGCAAAACGCTGGCGCGCACTAGCGCTCAAACCGGCGTGCAGCCATTTGATCGCGACTTGCTGCTGAAAACCGCCAACGCGCTCCGCCAGCCATACCGCACCCATGCCGCCACTGCCGATGGGTTTAAGCAAACGAAACGCGCCGATGACTTCGCCGGTGCGATCAACCTGCCGCGAATTCGGGCGTACAAACGCCTCGTGCGGCAGCGCTAAATTTGGCAGCGGCGGTTGAGTTGCTTCGGCGGTGAGCAAAAGCGAATCAATCTGAGCCCGCAAGTCTGGATCGGTGCAATGTACGTCTAGATAGGCGCTGCGCTCGCCAATTGGAAGATCGAGCGCGTCGCGAAATAGCGGGATGAGTTGTGGATTCATTTTTGTAGATTAGCAAATCTGCGAATAGCGAGCTCATGCAAGATTTTTCATGTACTCAATTCCAGTTTGACCCAGCAGGTCTGTTTGGCTGAGCAGGAAAATGGTCTGTACATCGTGCGATTTATGCATCGCGAACTGGGTGTTTTAGACCGCCGTCAAAAACTTCAGCCGTTCGCGCCACCCCGAGCAAAATTCAAACGCGAAATGATCGCACACGCAGCAAAACCAACATAGCGGTGCGCCTAGCTGTGGACTTCCTTTGGAACGGTGGTGGATAACCGCCTTCGGCGCCCTTCGGGGCTCAAAAGTGAGTGTGCTCGGACCTGGGGCGTTGCCCCAGGCTACCTTGTGCCGCGCTTTCAGCGCTAAAAACTGCGTAAACTTAAGAGGCCGTTGTTCTAAATCCCCGCCTGCGCGGGGATGACGAGGTAGCTGGAAAAACACTTATTTGCTGAACCACCGAAAAAACTAACAGCAAATAAATCCGATCTAAGCCCTTGGCTCACCACGGCGATTGACGGTTACTGTCGCACCCGGCGGGTAGCTAGTTTGCATGCGGTGTTCTTGGCCGCGAAAATCGTAAATCACATCCCAATATTGCGGCTGATTGCCACCATAGGCACCGCTACAACGCTGCACATTTTGCGTATAGCGGCGCTGCCCGTTGATGTTTCGATCTACATCTGAGCCTACCGCTGCGCCTGCAACTACGCCGGCTATGGTTGCCAAATCTTGGCCGCGACCACCGCCAATCTGGTGCCCCAAAATACCGCCAAGAACCGCTCCGGCGATCGCACCGGGTACATTCTTGCCGCTATCTCGGTACTGACCGACCTGTTCGCGCTCAATCCAACATTGGCGATTATTTTGATTCAATACCGCACGCACTGAGATCACCCGCGCTTCGAACGTGCGCTCGTTGTTGCGACGCTGATTGTCGTAAACCATAATCGGCTGCGGCGCGTAGCGGTCATTTTCAAACTGCGTGCCGTACTGCACTGCACGCACCGAGGAAACTCTATCGTTCAAACCCATCGAAGCGAACGAAGGATACCGGCCCGGGCGCAAAATGACGCAACGGCCGCCAAAGCGAACGTCATCACATACTTCCCAGCGATCACGCAGCACAATCGCCGAGGAAACGCGATCATTAAAGCCTGTTTGCCGCTTAAAGTTTCTGACTTCTTCGTCGGTTCTAAACGACCTACCGCTAAAGCCTTCGTCTTCGTAAACGATTAGCTGTGCGTTCGCTTGCGAAGCTAATGCCAAGCTGGCAATGACCAGCGCCGAAATAATTTTAATATTCATGATTCGCTCCAATTAAAAGGATGCTCATCCAACAAACTATTCAAAAGTCTGGAAGATGTAACACCTGCAAACTAGCGCGTGCTATCGATTGCCACTGTGTGGTGACGAACGCTACGAACCTTCGTTTAGCTCAACGCTGTTGTTCGCACGCTACGATTCACTAAAGTTGCGTCGCCGCATTATCGGATTACCTTCGTCCAAGGGCGACCTGCAACAATACTTAGTTTAAGCGTTCAAATCGATTCGGATTTTCCTAGCGATTGGATTATCTTGACTTGACTTCCTTGGTTCTGAACTGTTTACTAAGGCACAAATCAGTAAACAAGGTTGCCGCATGAGAATCATCAAACTACTCAGCTTTTTAACGGCATTGGTTGTTGCTAACCACGCAGCTGCCGCCGATTGGCAAGTATCCTCATCAAGCGGTGATCCAGGCAGCGAAGTTCCAATAGTCGTAACGTTAAGCGGTGACGGTAAAACCGTGCTGGCCGGGCTTGAATTGGTATTTGATGGCTCAAAACTGCTGTTGCCAGTGGAATCAGGCCCCATTCCAGGTGCAGCTGCCAACGGTGCCATCTGCCAGCGCGCTGGCCTAAATCGCATCAATATCTTGCTCCTCTCGGATACGCAGACGCCGATACCCGCAGGCCCACAAGTTATGTGCAAGCTGCCCTTTACGCTGGCAAAGCCGCAGGGCCGGGGCCGAACCGCGATAACCGCGCAAAATCCAGAATGCTTCGATAAAACTAGGCCGGTTGAACGCTGCACTGCGCAAAGCGGCGCGGTGATTGTCAATGGCCCACCCAGGCCGCAGCCCGTTGCAAGCCCGGTGTTAGAACGCGAAATTCATATTTTATTGGCAAATGACCCGCGCGCGCCCACCGTTGATCAAATAGCCGCATTTGATTTCAACAGCGATCGCCCCCGGCCACTGGCTGCATTAGCGGTTGAATCACCCTTTGATGCCGATGCGCTGATCAAACCTCGCGCCACTGGCGATTTTCTGGGCTACTTGAAAACCTATCCAGAAACCGCGCGCGCCAAGCTAGAACGCTATGCCGTGGTGCGCTACAAAGGCAGCGCCAATATGGAACGCGCACTTACCGCACTGCGTGCAGAACGCTACGTCAAAATGGCCTATGCGGTGCAGCTGGATCCAGAACCCAGGCCTAAACAGCAAACGCAAGCGGTGCCTGAAGTAGCTCAACTCGGCCCGGTAGCAAAATCTACCGCCAATCAATATCACCTCAATGCACTAAACATTCCTGGGCTTTGGCAGCGTGCCGGGGGTTGGGCGCTGGTGGGTGTGATTGATAGCGGGTTAGAAGTCAATCACCCAAATTTGCGCTCATTTACAGGTGCAGGTTCACTGAGTGGAAATTACACCGGCGGAAATTTTCTACCGGTTTATTCTTTTGATTTTCGCTATGGCGTGGACGATGTGGATGAAAGGCGGCTGGTGCCGGTTCAAGTAAATCCCAATCCTGATCTGACCGCGCTTTATCAAGATTGTGATTTATTGGATGGCGCAGACGACAACCTCATGCGCCCGACTGCAGCAGGTCACGGTACTCACGTTGCTGGATTAATTGCTTCCAAAACCAGCGCAAATAATGACATGACGGGTATTTGCAAGAGATGCTCAATTGGCATGGGCAAGATAACGGAATACGATTGCATATCACTTATTCCCAGAATCATCACGCCCGCCCCGGTTGCAGTTCGAGCAATAACCGCGTTTATCTTTTTTAATGGAGTAGGTGCGCAAGTAGTCAACTTTAGTTTTGGAATTCGAAACAGCTTGAACTACGAGGGCAACTGTCAAACCCCTCCGCCGCCTGGAATGGCTCCCAATAGTCAAACTGCGCTTTGTTTAGCACTTCAATTTGCCAATGAGAACGACATTGTTTTGGTTGGGGCGTCAGGCAACAACCGCGAGCCCATTCAATTCCCTGCTGAAGATTCACGCGTAGTTGCCGTCGGCGGCTTGGGCGTTGATTTTACGCTGTGGGATGAATCGCCAGGAATTCCTGTCAACACCGACACCTGCCCACGCACGCCTGAAGGCGGAGAGTGCGGATCCAACTTTACGATGTTGAACACAGATCGCAAGCAAGAGCTGTCCGTGCCGGCTAAATCAGTACGCTCCACGGTTTACACCGGTATTGACTACAACGGCGAATACGATTGCGGTGATGCCTTCGGCGGCGCGCCTGCAAATGATGGTGCAGGCAATTGCACTGGCACGTCCATGTCGGCACCGCAAGTTGCAGGCATTTTCGGTATCTTGCGATCTATCAACCCACTAATGGCGACTGGCGATCCAGAAAGCATAGTTAACTTTGGGCTTCGAAATTTGGTAGTAAACAATACCCTAGAGTCCCAACAAAGCCTGGGCTGGACGCCCACATTAGGATACGGGCGCCCAGATCCGCGTAGCCCGGCGGATTTAATTCTAGGCACAGTGCGAAGCGAAATTTTAAAGAATCGGCCCATTCCGCTATTTGGCTTTTACAGCCCCGGCGCCAGCGATTACGCAGCGGTAGCTACGCCGCAAACTGCCATGGCGTTGGCGCGCTATTCAGCGGCTGCATATCAAAGCGTTCCGAATCCGCCCGCTAGTTTCATTGGTGGCAGCACGATTGCGCAATACGCTGCCTTCCCACATGAAGCTAGCACGCCATCACCCACGCCAATTGCTATTGCTTACGTGCTCAGCACCGAATTCACAACCCAACTCGAGCCAAATAGAACAGTCACGCCGCTATATTTCTTAGATCGTGCCCGTAATTGGCCTGTAGGCTGCACACCGCCAAGTTGCAATACCGCAAACCGAGATTTTATTTTATTGAGCAGCACTGCCCAGGTAAATAGCGCAGTGGCTGCTGGGTACAGTTTTCGGGGTCTGCAGGGCTATGTATTCACGACGCAAGCGAATGGATCACAGCCTTTACATTTAAAATGCAAACCAGCCGACGATGACTGTGCCGTGTTTTTGGAAGAAAAACATAGTCAGTTTGAGGTAGCGGGCTATAACGCGCTTTTCCCAGGGGCTAGCACCTCAATCTTGGGTTACGCCTTTAGCGCAATAAATTCAGATCCAGATGGCCTAGCCGATGGCGTGGAATACGTGATTGGTACCAATCCAAACTTACCGGATTCTGACGGGGATCAAACCTCTGATAGCGATGAGTTTTTTATTAACGCGATTTCTTATGATGACCCTTGCAGTGGGCCGACAATTAGCTGCTTAGGTGTAACTGAAGCGGTATTTACCAATGGATTTGAATAAAGCAGCAAGCCACAGTTCAAAGGAGATGGCGATGGTGAGAATTACTTTTCAAATTATAGTTATCGTTTTAGCATTTTCATTGAATCCTGTGAATGCCGCGTTAGTTTTTTCGTTTAGCCCAACACCTTTAATTGCTACAACTGACACTGTTCTAACTATCAAAAGTGGCTGGCGTGAAAGAATTCAAATTTTTCCAAGTAGTGATCCAGGGTTCAATGCGAACGTTGTTGTAAATGGCAACGTTGTCAATTTGGATGTGGTTGGTGGTAACGGTCAAATTGTTTTTCCAGATATATTTACGCATGTTGTGAACCTAGGCCAATTCGCGCCGGGTTCATATCAACTTAGACTCAGGTATAGAGATCAGCCTACCATGCCTGGAATTGCAGGATTTGTGAATCCAGGTGTGGCTGCCACGGCTAACTTCACAGTTGAACAAGGGTCTGTTTTAGCCACACAAGTGCCTGCGCTTACCTCAAGCGCGTCAATGTTATTGAGTTTATTGGTACTTGGAATGGGCGCGTTTGCAGTGCGGAGGAGGTAGATTTCGGGTCTAGGCTATTTCACCACGCAAGCGAACGGGTTATAACGCGCTTTTTCCTAGCAGCTCAATCTTGGGTTACGCTTTTAGTGCAATAAATTCAGATCCAGATGGCCTAGCCGACGGTGTTGAATATGTGATTGGCACCAATCCAAATTTACCAGATTCTGACGGTGATCAAATCCCTGACAGCGATGAGTTTTTTATTAACGCGGTTTCTTATGACGACCCTTGCAGCGGGCCGGTAATTAACTGCTTGGGTGTTACCGAAGCGGTATTCACAGATGGTTTTGAATAAAGCTGCGGGATACTAAGGAGATGGCAATGAAGAGAATTATTTTTCGGGTTACATTAATAGTTTTTGCTTTTTTATTGAATCCTGTGAATGCCGCGTTAGTTTTTTCGTTTAGCCCAACGCCTTTAATCGCCACAACCGACACTGTTCTAACCATCAAAAGCGGCTGGCGTGAAAGGATTCAAATTTTTCCGGGAGGGGGGTTTGCTGCAAATGTTGTTGTAAATGGCAACGTTGTCAATTTGGATGTGGTAGGTGGAAACGGCCAAATTGTTTTTCCAGATATATTTACGCATGTTGTGAACCTTGGCCAGTTTACGCCCGGTACTTACCAACTTCGATTGAGATACCGGAGCTTGCCAACAGAGCCTGGGGTTCCTGGTTTATTAAATCCTAACATTGCTGCAACTTTGAATTTTACTGTTGAACCTGGCCCGGTTTTGGCTACGCAGGTTCCAGGACTAACCTCTGGTTCATCAATATTGTTGAGTCTATTAGTACTTGGTTTGGGTATGCTCTCAATGCGGCGAAGCTAGTGTGTGCTCAGCACTGAATTCACAACTCAACTTGAGCCAAATAGAACAGTCACGCCGCTGTATTTTTTAGATCGCGCACGTAACTGGCCATTAGGCTGCACACCACCTAGTTGTAATACCGCAAACCGAGATTTTATTTTATTGAGCAGTACCGCTCAGGTAAATAGCGCTGTAGCTGCTGGGTACAGATTTCGGGGTTTACAAGGCTATTTGTTTACTACGCAAGCAAATGGATCACAGCAACTGCATTTAAAATGTAAAACAACCGACGATGATTGCGCTGTGTTTTTAGAAGAAAAGCGCAATCAATTTGAATTAGCGGGCTACACATCGCTGTTTCCCGGGGCGAGTAGCTCAATCTTGGGCTACGCATTTAGCGCAATAGATTCAAATGCAGATGGAGATAGCTTAGCCAGTGGCGTGGAATATGTGATTGGCACCAATCCAAATCTACCGGACTCCGATGGTGATCTAACCCCAGATGGAGACGAGTTTTTCATTAACGCGGTTTCTTTTAGCGATCCTTGCAGCGGCCCAGTGATTAACTGTTTAGGCTTTACTGAAGCGGTATTTGCTGATGGGTTTGAATAAAAATTTTGATAATTGAGACAATTTTTATGAAAAAGAAGAATTTACTAGGTGTATTCATATTTCTTGCAATTTTTTTCAGTACTGTCAGTGCCGCACCAATTTTCATTTTCAACCCTACGCCTTTGGTATCTTCATCAGAAACTATTTTAACAATCAAGAGTGGCTGGCGTGAAAGACTAACAATTGGCCCCGGAGATCCTGGATACGCTGCAAATATTGTAGTGAACGGTAATATTGTTAACCTTGATGTTGTCGGTGATGGGCAAATTTTTTTTCCTGATATATTCACCCATGTAGTGAATCTTGGGCAGTTTCAGCCGGGCTCATATCAGCTGAGACTTAGATATCGAGACTTACCTACCGAGCTTGGAGTCCCTGGATTTTTGAACCCTGGTGTAGCGGCAACTTCTAACTTTACAGTTGAGCCCGGGCCTGCGTTGGTTACGCAAGTTCCCGCACTTACTTCAACCTCATCAATAATATTAAGCTTATTAGTTCTCAGTTTGGGCATGCTCTCAATACGGCAAAGGTAGTGTATCTGCCGACGAGTATAAGCTGAAGCTATTATTTCCTAGAATTTGAGGGCTTATTCACGACGCAAGCGAATGGATCACAGCCTTTACATTTAAAATGCAAAACAACCGATGATGATTGCGCTGTGTTTTTAGAAGAAAAGCACAATCAATTTGAATTAGCGGGCTACACCGCGCTTTTTCCTGGGGCTACCAGCTCAATCCTGGGCTACGCTTTTAGTGCAATAAATTCAGATCCAGATGGCCTAGCCGATGGTGTGAATATGTGATTGGCACCAATCCAAATTTACCAGATTCTGACAGTGATCAATTCCCTGATAGCGATGAGTTTTTTATTAACGCAGTTTCTTACGATGATCCTTGCAGCGGGCCGGTAATTAGTTGTTTGGGCGTTACTGAAGCGATTTTTGCTGATGGATTTGAATAAAACTAAAGAGGACTATTGGTTTTTTCGCTCAGCTTTAGTATTGCAAACGCGGCGCTGGTGTTTAGTTTTAACCCAGTGCCATTAAGCGCAACGGCAGATACTGTATTGACTATACAGAGCGGCTGGCGGGAACTAATTGAAATTTTTCCGGGCGATCCTGGATGGGCAGCAAATGTAGTGGTAAACGGCAATATAGTTGATCTTGATGTAGTAGGCGGCGGCGGTGTATTTGTATTTCCCGGTATATTCACACATACGGTGAATTTAGGGCAGCTTGCATCCGGCACCTACTAGCTACGGCTGAGGTATCGCGACCAACCACGCCTGCTCGGTGTACCTAGTCCAGTTTACCCCGGCGTTGCTGGAAGAATTGATTTCACGGTTGAGCCTGGGCCTGCTTTGGTGACTCAAGTTCCGGGGCTTACGTCGAATTCCTCGTTCGTATTGGGCCTATTGGTGCTTGGATTGGGCATGTTTGCCGTGCGGCGGCGGTAACAGATCTAGGCAAGGCTAAGATCAAAGCAAAGGCACAGCTTACTCACCCAACGCGCGCAGCTTGTTCGCACGCTTTTCACCCATTACGGCCGCCAGCCAAGCCAGATAAAAACCAACGCACAGTGCAGCTTGCATCAACGCTGGCAATCGATGCCGCAGATCAGCCGCTTGCATTGCACCGATAATGAAGTAGCCCAGAAGCAGCATGGCTGCCAGCACATTGGCGAGCCGCCATTTCACTAGATAGCCGACCGCAGCAGGCAGCAGAGGCACGGTAAACAGCAGCGTAACGAATAGCGCTGACGCTTTGCGCGGCGGTGCTAGCCAGAAATACCAGAGTGGCTGTAAAAGCAGCACCATAAAATAAAGCGGTGCGAGCCAGCGCCTGAAAGTAGTTGGGGTGATTTCATTAAACATAGTGGACACTAACACGCAGCCTGTGCGCTACTCATGATGATCTCCAACACGCCCGCCATTGAGTCTGGCTCACGCGCATCGAAAGTTGCAAGTACCGGCGCAATTAGTAATCGTTTGAGCGACTCGATATTGCCAGCTATTGCGGGCATATCAGGGTCAAGCACGCTCAAAATAGTGCCGACGCAGTTCAAACCAGCGGCCTTAATTGCTTGCTCGGTCAGCCTTGCATGATTGATGCAGCCTAGTTTCAAGCCCACCACTAAAAGCACATCTGATATTCCAAGCAGCTTGGCCAAATCGGCATGATCTAGAAAATCACCATCTGCGAGCGTTGCGAGCGGTGATAAAAATCCGCCTGCACCCTCCACCAACATCAGCGCGGCACCCTGTGCGAGTGCATCAAATTGCGTGCGGATGCGATGTGGATCAACGTTTATAGCCGCCAATTGCTGCGCCAAATGTGGCGCTATCGCCTCGGCAAAACAGTAGGGATTGACTTGCGAGTAGCGCTCGACAGACAAATTTTGCGCTGTCAAAAGCTGTACTGCATCATCGTTTTGCCAGCCGCTGGAGGTCATTTCAGCGCCGCTCGCAATTGGCTTCATGGCGCGCACGATGAGTGATTTTTGCTGCGCTGCACGCAGCAGCCCGCAGCTAAACGTGGTTTTACCAGCACCGGTATCCGTGCCAGTAATGAGGAAACTTTTCAATTAATTTTACCAGCCCGGTGATACGGATGATTGCTCAGCACACACACCGCGCGAAACAGCTGTTCGGCCAAGATAATCCGCACTAGCGCGTGCGGCAGTGTCATAGCACCTAGGCTGAGCTTTGTATGCGCAGCTTGTAAGCAGCTGGTATCAAGTCCATCTGGGCCGCCGATTAGAAAACATAAATCGCGGCCTTCTTGTTGCCAACTGGCAAGCTGCTGCGCAAGTTGCTCAGAGCTCCAATTCGCGCCATCGCCATCGAGTGCAATTACGCGGCTATTTTTTGGAATTGCGCGCTGCATGCGCTGGCCTTCATCGGCTAGTACGCGTTTTAAATCTGCATTTTTGCCGCGCTGGCCCAAGCTCAAGTCCAAAACCTCCAGAGGCAAACTCTGCTTGAGCCTAGCTTGGTAGTCGGCAAACCCTTCCTTGACCCAAGCAGGCACCTTGTCACACAGGCTAACTACCAGCGCTTTCACTCAGGTACAAAGCGTTTTTTTAGAGGGAATTGTCAATCGGCGTATTGCTGCCCCACAATTTTTCCAGCGCATAGAATTCGCGCATTTCCGCCTGAAAAACATGCACTACATAATCACCCAGATCAACCAGCACCCACTCAGCACTGCCCTCGCCTTCCACGCCAATTGGGGGAATTCCAAAGGCTTTGCAGGCTTTGACCACGCTATCAGCAATCGATTTGACATGCCGAGTCGAGGTGCCGGTCGCAATAATTAGCTCATCGGTAACGGTGGTGCGCGAACGCACGTCAAGCACGATCACATCCTTCGCTTTAAGATCTTCTACGGCTTTCATGATGACGGCTTTTAGTGGATCAACCGGCTTACTGCTGCGCTTAGGCAAGCCTGATGCAGGCCGCTTCGCCGCCACTTTTAGTGCAGATTCAAGCGCGGTCATCGTTGGTTTTGCCGAAGCGGATTTCTTAGCCGCTGTTTTTTTCGCAGCGCTTTTCTTAGCGACGACTGGCTTTGCGGTAACCTTCGTTACTGCCGTTTTCTTCGCAGCTGACTTTGTTATTGGCGCGGCTTTTGCTGAAGCAGGTTTCGTTGTCGGTAATTTTTCTACGGCGGCTAGAGTTTTCTTTGCAACCGTTTTCTTTGCTACCACTTTGACGGCAAGTATTTTCGCCAATGTTTTAACGGCAACCGGTTTAATAATTACTTTTTTGGCAGCTACCTTTTTGGCAGCTACTTTGACTGCCGCTTTAGTCGGCGGGCTGGCCGAAATCTGCTTGGCGGCAGGAATTTTTTTCGCGGTAGATTTTGAGGGCGCTTTAGTGGCTTGGCTCACGGATTCTTCTCGAGTGACATTGGGCTCAAGTATACCCAAGCTGCGGGGTTACGTGAGCGCTTGCGCCAACGTGTGGCTGCAATTTAAAACGATGTGGCAGTTCGCTGCGGCAATAGATCTGGCGACGATACCAAAAACATGCCTCTCCCTCCCGGTCAATGTGCCGATAATATGATTCATCCGCGTGGTTGACCGTGAGGGCTTAAGGTTTCGATAGGGGTAAAATTCATGCCAGTCTCCTCACGCTAAACCTATGATTTGCTTCATAAGTAGAGGAGTCTGGGTTGATTTTCACGTTACCTCAATAGCTAAAATTAACCTTCGCATAGTAGAACCGGCCATTGAAGCCAAAAGGTGCTTCGCCGCGGGCATAAGGCAAAATTCCGGTGAAGCTATTATCAAGCGGGCTGGAACTGACGAAACCATTGCTGTCAGTCAGCAAGATTTTGCGTAGCCGCTGCGGGAAGTTGTTGTTGAGGTTTTCCGCGCCCACCGTAAAAGCAAAGTTACCAAGCTGATAGCCTGCGGAGAGATCCACCACCCATTCGGCGGAGAAGGTTTCATCTTGCAGCGGGTTGGCACTTCTAAGTGCGTAGTTGCCGTAGCGGGTGGCGTTCAAGCGCACGTTGTAATCGCCTAAATACCAATCTTGCCCCAAGATCAGTTTTGAACGCGGCGGGGCTTCGGTTATGCGTCCAATTTCTACTCGGCCAATGCGCTGTAATGCCAAACCAGCTGCAGCGAGCTGCGGCGGATTGTCTTGAATGCGGTCAATTTCGGTTTTGTTGTAGTTGTAGCCCACCGTGGTGGTCAGCTGGCCTAGCTCGCCGGGCGCGGCATATTGATAGCGACCTATCAAATCAGCACCTTCAGTGGTGGTGTCAACTGCGTTGGTAAAATAGCGCCCACCAGTCACGCCCGCAAACCCGCGCGCGGCCAGAAATGCCGTTACGCCGGTGCCAGTTAGGTTTTCGCTGAGCACGATGCGATCTTCAATTTTAATGCGATAGGCGTCCAGCGTTACGCTTAAATTGTCTATCGGCGTCAGCACGATACCGAGCGATAAATTCTTCGCTTCTTCAGCCTGCAATTTTTGCGCGCCGAGCGCAATCGCGACCGGTGAAGTCACCGGGAAAGTGCGGATATCAAAGGGCTGGCCGTTGATAAAATTGGTGCTGGTGGTGGAGTAAAACTGCTGCTGTAGATTGGGCGCACGAAAGCCGGTGCTCGCGGTGGCGCGCAGTGCAACGGCTTCGGAAAATTCAAAACGGCCGGAAAGCTTACCGCTGGTAGTTTGCCCGAAATCGGAATAATCCTCCGCCCTAATGGCTGCGCCTAAGCTCAGCGCCTCTGTGACGTTGCCTTCAAAATCCATGTAGAGCGCCAAATTGTTTCGATCCGTTTCAATTGCATCGCTTGGCCTAAATCCAGGAAAAACTTGTGAGCCAGTGCCAAAATAGGAATTGGGTTCGCCTTCGGAAATCTCAAAGCCTTCCTTTCGATATTCCAAGCCAAAGGCAAAATTGAGCCCGCTAGTGAACCATGAGAGATCATAGTTATTGGAGAAATCGGCGTTGAAAGTCGTTTGATCGGAACCCAAAGCACCCGCATCAAAGCTGGTTTGACTGGTTGGGCCAAGCTGCACATTTAGCGATCTTGCTATCGTGAAATCAAATTCGGAACGCCCATAAGAGAGGCTAAAATCGTACTGAAAGCCAGAATCGCCGACCGTGCCGCGCACGCCGCCGGAAATCGCTGAATCTCTGGAATCTGAGTTAATCAGCGGCAAAAACCCGTTCGGGTAAATCGTTTGAATATTGCGCGCGTCGAGCGCCCGGCGGAAAAAGCCCGCCGATGAGCCATCGCGATCCGCGTAGTTGATCAAGCCATACAGCTCTGATCCGCTATCACCAAGCGGCAGCCCGGCATTGACGAACAGCCCAATATCGACCGTTCGCGCATCGCCAAACTGATGATTGATGCGATCAAAGCTGGCCTCTCTCGGATCAGGCCGACCGTTGACCAGAGGATATTGCTGGCGATTATCCGCTTCGGATCGATTCGTCGGCGCTTTATCGCGAAATTCTGCGCTGAAATTGGCAAAACCCGATACGCCGATCGGCACGCCAATATTGGCGGAAGCTTGCACCAATTCGCCATCGCCTTTATCGTGAATGCCGTAACGCACATCGCCGCTGCCGCCTTCGCTAGCGTCTTTGAGTACGATGTTAATCACGCCGGCAATTGCATCAGAGCCGTACTGCGCGGCTGCGCCATCACGCAATACTTCTACGCGCTGGATCGCCGCCGTTGGAATCGCACTCAAGTCCGTCGGGGAAGAGCCGCGCCCGACTGTGCCGTTAACGTTGATAATCGCGGTGCGATGGCGGCGTTTACCGTTCACCAATACCAGCGTTTGATCTGGTGCTAAACCGCGCAGCTGCGCGGGTCGCACGTGGTCAGAAGCATCCGTGATCGCGGTGCGCGGAAAATTGAACGAAGGCACCATACGCGCCAGCACGGATTGCAAATCCGGCGTGCCGGAATTTTCCAGCTCTTCCGGGCTGAGCACGTCAACTGGCGCTACCGATTCGGCAACGGTTCGGCCTTTCTGGCGCGTACCAATCGCGACAATCTCGTCCATGGTGTCGATCTCCTCAGCGCTAGGGCTGGCAGAATCTGCAGCGCTTTCTTGCGCCAAAACGTTGACGCTCGATAAGCATAGGGAAATGGCGAGTGATAGCGCAGTAAGACGCATGGTGAATTCCGTTTGATGAGGGAGAATCATCAAACTAAAGTGAACTCGGTGTTTATTGTGTCAATTTTTGGTAAATCGAGATTTGAATCAGCGCTAGCTGACGCAAAGGAATGCTGAGTCAGATGGTTTTTTGCTGAAAAAGATCAACGCTACCTCGTCATCCCCGCGAAAGCGGGGACCCAGGAAAAGGTGTCAAAAATTTACCGAACGAATATTGGACCTGGGTCGTCACTACCCCGCCATTTGCTCCAACTCAATGCCTTTAGTCTCGTAGACAAATTTGAAAACGAATAGCGCCGACACCAATGCCGCCAAGGCATACAAACCATAGGTTGCTGCCAATCCAATGCCGGTCAGCATAATCGGGAACGTCATGGTGACGGCAAAATTTGCCAGCCATTGGAACAAACCCGCGACCGCAAGACCGCTGCCACGGATTTGATTCGGGAACATTTCCCCCAGCATGACCCACATCACCGGGCCCCAGGAAAAATTGAAAAACATCACGTATAAATTGGCGGCGACGACCGCCACTATGCCCATCGAATCCGATAACGCTGGTTTGCCGCTGGCATCAAGCGTTCCGCTAGCAAACGCCAGCACCATCAATGCAAGCGTGACGCTCATGCCAAGCGAGCCTATCCAAAGCAGTGGTTTACGGCCTAGCTTGTCAATCAAAGCCATCGCCAGTAGACATGCGGCCACGCTTAAAGCGCCCGACAGCACGTTGATCAACAATGCGTCAGATTCCGAAAACCCAACCGCTTGCCAAAGCACCGCGCCGTAGTAAAACACCACATTGATGCCGACCAGCTGCTGAAACACCGCCAAGCCGATGCCGATCCACACAATCGGACGAATCCTGCCCTGGCTCCATAAATCGGACAGCCGCGGCGGATGATCTTGCTCGATTGACGCAGTAATTTCGCGCATTTTTGCATTTGCTTCCACGCTGCCGTAAAGCTTGGTCAGCACCGAAAGTCCTGCTTCTTTACGGCCTTTGGCAACCAAAAAACGCGGGCTTTCCGGAATAAACAACAGCGCAATAAAAAACAGCGCGGCAGGCAAAATTTGCACCCAAAACATCCAGCGCCACGCTTCAAAACCTAGCCAAAATGGCTGTGTAGACGCACCTGCCGCTTTGGCCAGCGCATAGTTGCTTACGAACGACATGAACAAGCCCGAGATAATCGCAATTTGCTGCATGCTCGACAGCCGCCCGCGATAGCGCGCTAGCGACACTTCGCTAATGTAAGCTGGCGATATCACGCTAGCCGCGCCCACAGCCAGCCCGCCCAACACCCGATACAACACAAACTCAGTCGAGCTCGAGGAAATCCCCGCGCCCCAAGCCGATACCAAAAATAGCACCGCCGCTAGCAAAAGCACCGCGCGGCGCCCATAAACATCAGCAAATCGACCCGCAAAAAACGCGCCCACCGCACAGCCCAAAAGCATCGACGCGACGTTAAAGCCGGTGCCGATAGAGTCCGATTTAAAGGCGATTTTTAAGCCATCCACCGTGCCGTTAATCACGCCGCTGTCGTAGCCAAATAAAAAACCACCAATCGTGGCGACACAGCTAATCAAGATAATGAAAAAATTATTCTCCGCGCCCGGCATGGCGGATTGCGTGTGAGCATTGCTTGACATGATTCATCGCCTGCGAATTGGTTGAAGCCTAGAAATGTAGCCCAATCCGATTGCCTACAATCATTCAGTTCAAGAATCTTGGGCTGAATAGGTATGCATTCAACGAGCGCAAAACTTTTCGTCGCTACTCCGCCGAACCGGCATTTCGCAAAACAATCACCCAGAGTCCCAAAACCGCCAAAAAATTGATAGTAAAAACAAGCCCTCGAAGCCGCACGTTGCTCGTGAAAATCTGAACACCACTGTGGATCACCCTTCCGCCAATAAAGGCCCATGCAAGCCAAGGCGCGAGCGGATCCAGGCCTACCTGTTGGATCAATAGCAAACACGCGACATAAAATAGCAGTGGCCACTCAAATTGATTGGAAAGATTCGCGCTAAGACGAGGCTCAAGCTTTGCCCAGGGGTTTGAACCATCTGGCAGGCGCCCTAGCCCCCAAATGCTGGGCGCGCGGAACAGGGTCAGCAGCGCATAAAGTAGCGCCGCAAGTAGGACGTGCGCTGCCATGGGGTAGATTAGCTGCTGCGGCATGTTGGGGGCTCGATAAAGGCTAGAGATAAGTTCATGCGCTGGCGTCAGCTAACAAAATAGCAACATCGTCTGGAAATTTACCCGATTTTAACCTCGGCAGCTCGGCCAAAGAGGTTGCAGCTTCGTGAATGTTTTCAAGCACTGCGTTGCAAGCAATCTTGCTCGCCTGTGCGTAATTCACTAGGCCATCGCTCGCCAGCAGTAGCCTACCATTGAATGGCTCAGGGCCAAACTCAACTAACGTTCCACCGCTACCCAACAACGGTTTGCGTATCTGGTTGGACGTAAGTTCAAGCACACGATTTTTGGAAAAAAGCCAAGCCTTTGAATCTCCGCAGCTAACGCCAGTCAATTGCCCGTGACGCAACAGTACGATGATGCCGGTAGACATGCCGCCAAACGCTTCGATGCGAGTTTCGGCGGCTGCAAGCGCTGCAAGCGCGCTTTTATGGTGCCCATGAATTAGCGCTTGCGCCTCGTACACAACCACCTCCGCAGCGCGTGCGCCACTTCCAACGCCTCCTGCGCCGTCAGCCAGCACAAAAACCGCAGTATCTGCGTTTGAAAAAGTCGCCGCGCGATCTTCGTTTCTGCCGCCGTTTCTTAGTTCAATGGCTATCTCAATCATCGGGTCTAACTACCTGCAATCGCATAGAATTTTGTGCCTGTAAAAAGTCACGTACGGCAATCGCAAGTTCCTACACCTTTTTAAGCAGCGACTGATAGCCGTTAAATTCATTCTTCCAATCACCATAAACGGCTGTTAGCCAGCACTTTGGGCAACGGCAGCCGAGGTATGACCACCGAACATCTTCACTACCGTCATAGAGCGACACCCCAACGGTAATTTCGAACGCGTCGTTTCCGCATGGGCACTCGCATTCGTCCACCCCGCCAGGGGTCGCAGATGCCCTGTGCGACCCCGCCGGGGTCGATATGACTTTCGCATGGTTTCCGGTGGTCTTCGCCGTTTCGCGACTACGACGCACCGGCTACCTTCTGCGATCCCTGCGGGATCGAGACCTAGTCCCTACATCAGTTTGGGTTGCTTTTTACTATGCTAGATCTGAAGTTTGATCGAAAAAAAGGCTACAGCGCTCCTATATCTACCTTGGACATCGGTATTGCACTTTCCATAACGAGCGTCAGTGCGAGTACTGGATCGACGATATCTCTTGCCATGTAGATCGCCTCTTGCGCCACCAACCCATACAAAATGGGCCAATCATTGGCTCGCATGCAGTAGCGTATGGCGAGCAGATGAGTCGCGGGCCAGATCGATTTTAAATAGTTGGCAGGCGTGTCGCTCGGTTGGTGTTGCTGCGCCATGCGCGGAATACCAAAGTCTTTTCCTCCTACGGTTTGGCTTGCATGTCTAAACATGTCGGCGATGTCGGGCAGCACGATGCAGCTTGCTTTCTCTGCTCCGCCAACAGCTAGCCCCCACACCGAATGCTCTGATTCTGCCAATGGCCGGTTTAGCGGGTCGCCGAAAAAATAGGTCTTGCCGTCTGTTGTTTCGACAAGCGTGAAGAAGGCATTTTCAGGAAGCCCTTGTTCGAGCGCTTGTGCGCGCAAACTGGCTTGGCAGGAATAACCTGCGAGTGCGCCAATAGCGCATAAAAGCGATTCGATGTGAACTCGGTTGTCTGATTTGAGACCCGCAATCAGGTACTGAAGGACCTCAGTGCTGCCCATCTTGGCACCGATCAGCGGATCAACGTTGTCGCGCGCCTCGATCTCTCGCTTAAGTGCCTCAGCTGCCGAATTTGATGATGTCTCAGCTTGTGTTACCGACTCGCGAACGAGTCCCAGTCGTTTAAAAAGGTTCTTAAGCATTTTAGTTTACCTATGGGGTTTGCATTATTGCCAACGATTAACCGCAGGATGAAGCATTCGCCACTTCGGCAAATCTGCTGGCGGACCACTTCTTCCGGTCAGACACCTGACCATCTCCTAGTTCGATAATCACCAGTTCGCCACTCACTTTTTCGACAACATCCACCGAATAAAACGGGCTCTGCACTAGCGTTGCAACTTCTGCAACGATCGCTGGCACTGCGGCGTCCTGCACGTACGCCAGGTCCACCGTTTTTACAGCTTCTATTGGATTTTCTTTTCGAAGAAAATCCGTGAGCTAGCCTTTACCCGAGATTCGCGCTTCATTCCTGGACGCTACCGCATCAGCCACCAATTGAGCGCGTTGTTAGCCGCAGTTGCCATCACGCTGATCGCGTCAACCATAAAGCTTGTGTTATTACACCTTGCTGTTGGGAGACAGCTACCGCGCTAACTGTTTTACTTCAACTGGAATTTTTGGCACTTCGCGCAACGCCGTGTGATTTTCAAATAGATTTACGATGTTGAGCGTACAGCTTGCTTTAGTCGTGAACGAGTCAAGGGCAGCGAAGCTGGCGTAGCGAACCCTTGACGCGCCTTGATTTAGGCATAGTTGA
>JANOQN010000047.1:0-38941 GCA_031422315.1 Rhodanobacteraceae bacterium | reverse complement strand
ATTTTCGGTTTTAAGGCGCAAATCTAAAATCGGATCGAATATTAGTGAAAAATCTCGGCGGTTATTGGTTTCATTGGCTTCGATTACGGTATTAGCCAGATCAATCACCACTGCGTAATCTTTCTGCGGCACTGCGGTTTGTGGGAAGCTGAAGCTTATGGGCTCGGATACGCCGGGGGCGATGGTTTTGCTTTGTTCGGTAATCAGCACTAAGTTGTTGGCTACGACTTTGTAAAGCCCGATTTGTACGGCGCTAGCGGCGGCTAGGCCGACATTGCGGACCTGCGCGCTGATTGCGATGGTGGCGGGCAGCTCGGTGATGATGCCGGGCGTAAAGCTAAACGCGGAGAGTGATAGCTCCGACAGGTTTGGCTTGGGGGAAATGGTGAGCGTGAAGCTTTGGCGATTGTTGAGCTCGGAGCGCTCGCGCACCAGCTCGGTAGCATCTAAGGCCAAGGCAAGTTCTAGTGCGCCGGTTTTGCCGGTGGTGTCGAAGGCGATGGTGATCGGTGCGGTGCTTTGGCCGCTGGCAATGGCGGGCAGATCAATGTCACCTGGAACGGCAATCCAATCGGCGCCTTGTTTTTGATAGAGCCGGGCTTTGGCTAGGCCGGATGCCACTTTGCCTAGATTGCTGGCGACGAATTTGATCGCCGCGCTTTCGCCTTCGTAGATTGCGCCTATGGGCAGCACGGGCGCGCTGGTTAGCAATAAATCAGCGCGCTGACCCATTTCTAACCCCAACACGGCCTGCGCGGTTAGAAAGACGCTGCCGCCAAAGCTGCCGGGGTAGCTGCTCTGCTGGCTGATGAGATCGGCTTCGATGGCGCTAACTTCGGCGAAGCTAAAGCCGAGTGCGGCGCTGTGCTGCAAGACGAGTGCGGAGGCTAGCAAGCTGCGTTCGCTGCCATCAAAAAAGCCGCCGTTTGTGTAGCGTGTGCGAATGAAGGCTATGAGTGGCACGGCCTGTGCAATCGTTTCCGGGCTGCGCAGCAATTCGACCGCGACTAAAATCGTCGGCACCAAGCGCGCTTGCCCGGCTTCGGTATAGCCGAGCGCGGTATTGCCGAGCGCGGTGCGCAGCGCGCCCATGCCGATTTGCTGCGCGGGCACGGCGGCTAGCGCATTTGCGGCCAGCGCGGAGTCGAATTTTGTCGGGTTGTGTTCGGCGCTGATGGCAAAGCGATCGCCGCTGCGGGCCTGCAGCAGCTTGGCGAGCGCGGCGGCATTGGCTGGATCGGCCAGCAGCATAGCGGCGGCGGCATCGGCGGATTTCGCGTTAGTTTGCGCAAGCCAAGTACGCGCCAGTGCGATTTTGGCTGATGCGGGTTTCGCCGCAGTCAACGCTAAATACAGCGCCATGGTATCGCGCACGGCGCTGCTGGCACGATCACTGACTGGCATCGTGTAGGCCTTGGACTCCAGCCAGTTGATGGCGGCGGTAATGCCGGTGCCACCGGTAGGAACCGAACTATCCAGCACGGTGGGGCCAGTCAACACGGCCTGGGTATCGTCCAGCTTGAAGCTGATCGAGGCGCGGCCGCCGGTCATGCCGTCAAAATAATCTTCAAAGGTGCGCCGGAACATATCTAGCTCCAACAGGCGCGCGTTGGATGCTGTAACGCCCGGGCGAGTCAGGAAAATAATCGCGGCGCGGTAGCGATTTTGCGCAGTGCCAAATGCCGGGATACGTGCGCCTTCAGCGGAAATGATTTGCGACATCGGCACGGTGATGGCGGGCGCGGTGACGATTTGGCCTAGCGTGGGCACATCGCCAGTAGGTTGCGGCTGCATTTGCAATAGCTTCAGATCAGGCACTTCAGAGGCGGCGCCCCAGCCGGCCACGTACAAATCGAGCGGATGCAGGCGCGCGACGGTTTCCGTGGCGCGATAGCTATTGTCAGGCTGTAAGGCCCAGCGTGCGCCGTACATTACTGAGGCATCGGTATCGAGCGCGAGCGACCAATGGGGCTTGTTTACTGGATTGCCGAGATCGAGCTTGATTTCGTTCGCGGCATTTTTATAACGCACGTTCGGGCCGTAGCGGTGCAGCACTTCGTGCATGGCGATTTTCATGACGGCTTGATAGTTCGGATCAGTGCGCTTGAAGGTATAGCGGCTCATCCAGGTCATGTCGACAAATCCCTGCAGCTGCTTGGCGCTGCCGAACAGCGCGCCGCTGTCGCCAATCGGCATATTGATGCCCTGTACGTCATTGCGTACCGGGTGGTAGTAGGCGCCCACATTGGGCGGGACAGGGAATTCGAAATCGGAAAATACGAATAGGAAATCGTAGCTATCCGGATTTTGCGTGTAAAAGGCTTTCGCGACGTCTTGCCGGCCTGCCGATTCGGTGAAGCCGTAGGGTGAATCGATGGAGATCACGTGCGTGCTGTTGTTGCGGGTGCCGGGCGTGACTAGCTTGGCGCTAGCAATTGCCGATGATTTCTGCCCGGGCACATCGAAGCTGTGGACGGCGCAGCCTGCGTGACCCGGGTTATCGGGGTGCGGCGCTTTTTGCAGAAAACTGATCGGCTGCGCGCTCAGTAGTGTGGCACTTAACCCAAATAGCAGCGCTGGGAGGAGCTTCGCGCGTAAACTTACTTGGCGGGCTTTTGACTGAATTGAGCGCGGCATGGTTTTCTCCAAAGAAAATGGCTGCGCCGCGCAAGTTGATTTTGCGTGGACGCTTTGTGAATTAAGTTTTGATAATTGTTAACCAGGCACTGAGAAGTAAACAATCGTTTCCTGGCAGATTGTTTCTAAATTAATTTTTGGACGTTAATTTTTTTTAACAAATGAGGTCATCGGTTCGTAGTGAGCTTGTCAAACCAAACAGACTAAAGACACGCGTTCGATTGCCCTGTCGTCATCCCCGCGACAGCGGGGACCCAGGCATAACGAACTTTCAATGTGTTTGTCGGTGTAAAAGCGCGCAGTTTTCGCTGCTTTTAAAGCCCAGTGAATGGTTGACACCTGTACTGGGTCCAGCTTTCGCGGGGATGACGAGGCGGGGCGGAGTTGCCTGAAAAATCGACCGCGTATGCAAATGACAACGGTAAAACGCGTCACTCTTCAACAAACTTTCCATGAAACCCAGACTTAGCGGCAAGCATGCTAGTGGCGCTGCACTGGTGGCGCATTACCTATCAAGCGCTGGTAAACCTGCAACTATTCAACAAAATCCGAGCGATTGACAGCTATCGTCTGTCGATTATTCGCAGCAAGGCCAATAAAATCGTCGCGCCAATCGTTGCGTTTACAATCGTCGCGATGAGATTTCCGCCGATATAAATACCGGCTTTGGGCAGCAGCCAGGACGCCAAAACAGCGCCCAGAATACCGACTACTATGTTTGCGATAATTCCGTAGCCGCGGCCTTTGACGACTAATCCGGCAAGCCAGCCGGCAATGCCGCCGATCAAAAGGATCGTTACTAGTGCAGTGATGTTCATGCTGTGGCCCCACGCATCAAGGCCACAAATTCGCCAAATAACGCCTCGACATCTTTCGGGCCTGGGCTGGCTTCTGGATGGCCTTGAAAGCTAAACGCGGGCGCGTTAGTCAATCGAATGCCTTGATTTGAGCCATCAAACAAGGAGCGGTGCGTGACTTCGATGTGGGCAGGCAGGCTTACTTCATCTATCGCAAAGCCGTGATTTTGGCTGGAAATCATGACCTGTTTGGTGCGCAAATCTTGTACCGGGTGGTTCGCGCCATGATGGCCGAATTTCATTTTCAGCGTCTGTGCGCCAGCCGCTAAGCCGAGCAGCTGATGCCCCAAACAGATGCCAAAAATCGGGGTTTTGTGCTGTAAGAACGTTTGAATGGCGCTGATGGCGTAGTCACACGGCGCCGGATCACCCGGGCCGTTGCTGAGGAAAATACCGTCTGGCTTTAATGCAAGCACCTCACTGGCGGAGGTTTGCGCGGGCACCACGGTAACGCTACAGCCCGATTGCACCAGCAAATTCAAAATATTGCGCTTGGCGCCAAAATCGTAGGCTACTACGTGAAACTGCGCTGCGCTGGCGGGCTGATAGCTATTGCTGGCCAAATCAAAAGTGCCGCTGGTGTGACGATATTGCTGCTTGCAGCTGACGACTTTGGCCAAATCCAAACCGGATAGTCCTGGGAATGATTTTGCCGCTGCTAATGCCTGCACCTCCAAGCTTGCTAAGCTGATGTTTAGGTCATCAGATGCGGCAATGGCGCCGCTTTGCGCACCGGTTTCGCGCAGGTGTTTGGTCAGCCTACGGGTGTCCACCTCAGCTATCGCCACGATGCTGCGCTCGCGCAGATAGTCGGGCAATGATTGCAGGCTGCGCCAGTTGCTGGCGATGGGTGAAATATCACGCACAATTAACCCGGCGGCATAGACTTTGGCAGATTCAGCATCGCCCTCATTGCAGCCGACATTGCCAATATGCGGGAAAGTCAGCGTAACGAGTTGCTGGCAATAGCTTGGATCGGTCAAAATTTCTTGGTAGCCGGTCATGGCAGTGTTAAAAACTACCTCACCCGCGCTTAGGCCTGCTGCGCCTGCGCTAATGCCATGAAACAAGCTGCCATCGGCAAGGGCTAAAACGGCGCGCGCGCGCTCGGGGAACAGCTGTTGCGTCATGTGGATTCACCCAAATTTGAAGGTTTGCTTTGCGGCTGGAGTGTAGTGCAGCGCCGAATGATTCTGCCTTTTTGGCATGCGCTACGCGTCATTTGGGCTTAAGCTACAGCACCCAATCAACCGCTTTTGAGGCTATATGAGCGCCATTTTGCTTGAGCTAAGCGAACAAATTGCCCACCTAACGATGAATCGCCCGGCGTTGCACAATGCCTTTGATGCCGCACTGATTGCCGAACTAACCGAGGCGATTGACAGCTTGTCACGCGATGCCAGCGTGCGCGTCATTGTTTTGAGCGGCGCGGGTGCTTCGTTTTCAGCGGGTGCGGACTTGAACTGGATGCGCGCCCAGCAAGGCGCAAGTCAATCCGACAATGTGCAAGATGCCCGTAACTTGAGCCAGCTAATGCGCACGCTGGCGTTTTGCAGCAAGCCAACGATTGCCAAAGTTAACGGGCAAGCGTTTGGCGGAGGCGTTGGCTTAATCGCCTGCTGCGACATTGCCATCAGCGTTAATTCGGTCAAATTTGGGCTAACCGAAAGTAAGCTCGGTTTAGCACCGGCAGTGATTTCACCCTATGTGATCGCCGCGATCGGCCAGCGTCAAGCGCTGCGCTATTTTCAAACCGCCGAAGTATTCACCGCTGAACGCGCGCTCAGCATGGGCCTATTGCACGAAATTTGCGAAACTGACGCCTTAGACGATTGCGTCAATCGCCAGCTAAAATTCTTGAAATCAGCAGGGCCAAACGCGGTGAAAGCGTGCAAGCAATTGGTGCAGCGTGTTGCTAATCGATCAATTGAATCGCAAATGCTGTTGGATGAGGAAAACGCCCAGCTTATCGCTAGATTGCGGGTATCGCCTGAAGGGCAAGAGGGTTTGAGTGCGTTTTTGGAAAAGCGTACGGCGGGGTTTGCGGGTTGACACCATAGTGAAGTGCGCATACTTTAAGCTCACAATAACGCAAATAAATCCAGGTCTATTTTTTTGAGTTAAATTGAGGGAAATTTATGCGTTTACAAGTTGCAAAATGGGGAAACAGTCTAGCGGTACGGCTTCCCGCAAGCTATGCCAAACGTGTCGGTATCCATATCGGAGATTACCTCGCCGCCAGCATTGATAAATCTGGAGAAATCCACTTAACGCCTGATTCAAGTAATAGCAATACTGACAAAGCAGCCATGTTGGAAAAGATACGTGCTTTTCATAAAACAATCCCAATGACCACCAGTGTGATGGACGAGTTAAAAGAAAACGAACGTTTCTAACTACACAGCTGAATGATTTATGTAGATGCCAGCGTTCTAGTTGCATTGACTACTTTTGAGTCGACGGCAGCATTGATAGCGGATTGGATAGAAAGAGAAGCACGGCCATTGATTTCGGGTGATTGGTGCGTAACGGAAGTTGCAAGCGCAATCGCATTGAAGCAGCGAACCAAACAAATCACTGAAAAAATAGGTGATAGCGCTTGGACGCTATTTAACGAACTCTGTGACAAAACACTTCGGCTGATTCCCATAGATCGCAGCAATTTCATCCAAGCTGCAAATTTGATTCGAAAAAACCAGGATGGACTTCGATCTGGTGACGCACTTCACCTCGCGCTTGCGCTGCAAGTTCAAGCGAGCGCATTGGCAACGCTCGACGCGCGCTTGGCAAAATGCGCAGCCTCGTATGGACTTCAAAGCGTTAAGTTTGACCCGCAGTGAACCTGATAACTTTATGGGCATCTTTCATTCATCTTGTTTCGATTGCTACCGACTGACCTTAAGCTGCGTTAGAATAGCGAGCGCTCATGTGAGCCTGTCAAAAAACTACCCACAACCCAATGGCTGAAATATCCACAGGCAACACGCCTGTCCGTACCTGGCTTGAACGACTTGGCCTTGCACTTTTAGGCGGCGAAGCGCGCAGCCACAATGATTTACTCGAGGAGCTTCGACAAGCTCGGCAAAACGGCGTGCTGGATGCTGAAACACTCGGCATGCTCGAAGGCGTGCTATCGGTCAACACGCAAACCGTGGCTGATGTCATGGTGCCGCGTGCGCAGGTGACGTCCATGACGCTGGAGCAATCTTTTGATGAAGTGCTCAAAATTGCGATTGAATCTGGGCATTCGCGCTTTCCGGTGCAGGTGGAATCCGATGACGAAAAGGTAATCGGCATTTTGCTGGCGAAGGATTTGCTCAAATGTTTTGCTGCGCAAGTGATTCCGCCAGACGTATCCACACTGCTTCGGCCTGCCCGGCTGGTGCCAGAATCCAAACGATTGAATGAGCTGCTCAAAGAATTTCGGCGTGATCGCGCGCACATGGCGGTAGTGGTGAACGAATACGGTGGCATCGCCGGGCTAGTCACGATTGAAGACGTGCTTGAGGAGATTGTCGGGCCGATTGATGATGAGCACGACGCTGAAGATCACCCTGAAACGTTCGTCGAAACCCACAGCGATGGCGTGGTAACGGTGCGCGCGCTGATGCCGATTGCCGAATTCAACGAGAATTTCGGTGCGGATTTTTCCGACGCAGATCGCGACACGATCGGAGGTATTTTAGTGCATGCGTTTGGGCATTTGCCGGAAGTGGGCGAAAGCATCGAGCTTGAAGGCTTCCAATTCAATGTGGTGGAAGCGGATGATCGCAGGCTGCACGCTGTAACCATCTCGCGCTTTGATTAATGGACGGCTTTAAACGCCTGCGCGCCGCGGTATTTTTAATATTTACGCTAGTTTGCGCGCTATCAATAAGCCTCAAAAGCATTGCACAAGCGCTGCCTCAACCTTATATAGCCGAATCGAACGTTAGCGCAGCAACGCCAGCGGTTTATTTAATGACGATTGCGCCCGGCGAGATTTACTGGGAACGCTTTGGCCATAACGCGATTATTATTGACCCAAACCCCAGAGAAATATCGCCCTTTGGCATTAGCCCGCAGGCGATTGCGTTTAATTTCGGCTATTTTGACATGACGGAATCAGGGTTTTTGCCGAATTTTATTCAGGGCAAAATGAGCTACGAAGGCGTACAAATACGCGCACTGGACGATATTGCCTATTATCAATCGCAAGAACGTGCCATATCCTTGCAATTGCTGAATTTATCGCGCTCGCAGGCCAATATGCTAACGGAGCTGCTTATTTCGCAAACAACGGCGCCAAACGAACGCTATCGATATGATTATTTTCGGCAAAATTGTTCAACCAAGCTGCGCGATGCGCTCAATATCGCTTTTAACGGCGCGATTGAAAAGTCCGTACAAGGCCGGGCTACAGGACAAACCTTTAGAAGCCTAGGTTTGGCGCATGCGCAGGGTGAATTATGGCTTTATTTGGGCATACACGCCGGTTTGGGGCCAGCGACTGACCGGCCACTGAGCTTTTATGAGGAATATTTTATTCCAGGCCAACTTATGCGTGGCATTGCTGACAAAACCATAGATGGCGAGCCGATGGTACGCAGCACGCAACTCATCCAACCCAATATGCCAAATGTGCCGGCACAGCCTGATTGGCGCTATCGATTCGGAATAACTGGGTTGTTAATTGCGCTTGCGCTTGCCGCCATTGCGCGCTTTTTACCCACTAACGCAAGCAAAGCGCGCCAAATTATAAGCATGCTAACCCCAGGGGCTTTTGCTCTGGTTGTTGGGTTATTCGGCGCGCTATTACTTTTTTTGCAGCTGACCAATCACTCGGATGCACATTGGAATCATAATTTATTTCTTCTGAATCCTTTATGGCTGTTGGCCGCACCCGGTGCTAGCAAGCTTTTCAAAACCGCTTTTATAAGGGTCGGTTTGAATTTAGCGCTAGCGCTAGCAGTTTTTGGGGCTGGTATTAAAGTATTCCCTTGGATTCGCCAACAAAATATTGAATGGGTATTGCTGATGCTGCCGATCCTCTATGCGATTTGGTTTTCCCAGCGGCATGTGAGCGCGACACGCTAGCGTGCCTTAATTCAACGCTTAAAAAGCCTAGAGCAAAGCGCCAAAGGCGCGATACTAACCAACCTGCTGGGCCTGGCGGCGGCAATGCCATTAACTTAAACCACATTGATCGTCGTTTCGTCATTGCGAACGCAGTGAAGCAATCTCGGCGCCTGAGATCGCCACGTCGCTTTGCTCCTCGCGATGACAAGTTTTCGGCGAAAATTCCTTAAGTTAATGGCATTGCTGGCAGGGGCCGCCCTAGACATTTTCGAAAACGAATGCTTGCAAAAAACATATAATGGGACAAATATGCTGCATATTTTTCCCTATCAGGGAAGTTTAGGCAGCATTTATGGCGGCACTAGGACGTTTTTTACCGCAACCAACGCAAAGTTGTTTGCTACTTGGGCCCCGTGGCACGGGCAAATCCACTTGGCTTCGTGCAACTTTTCCAAGCGCGCTATGGCTGGATTTGCTAGACCCGGCTTTGTAGCGCAGCTACCTGGCAAGGCCGGAGCGCTTGCGTGAATTGCTAGCTGCTGCGAGCAAAAACGACGGCTTTACGACACTCGTTATCGATGAAATCCAAAAAGTGCCTGCGCTGCTTGACGTATTGCACGATGAAATTGAGCAACGCGCGCGCGCCGAACAACCACCTTTGCTGGCAGTATTAATCGGATCAAGTGCCCGCAAATTGCGTAAAGGTGCGAGCAATTTATTAGGTGGTCGTTTGCATCAGCTGCGAATGCACCCTTACTTGGCAGCAGAACTAGGCGCGCAGTTTGACTTACCACGAGCCCTGCGCATTGGCCTTACGCCGTTGATCTGGCACGCGAAAGAGCCCGAACACACATTGAGTGCGTATGCCGAGCTTTACCTTCGTGAAGAAGTACAGGCTGAAGCGTTGGTGCGAGACGTAGCAGGGTTCGCGAGATTTTTAGAAGCAATCAGCTTCTCGCACGGGGCGCTCATCAATCTGGCATCCGTGGCGCGCGAGTGTCAGGTGAGTCGTAAAACCACTGTGTCTTATTTTGAAATTCTGCATGATTTGTTGCTTTGCTTTAGCGTGCCGGTGTTTACTAAACGCGCGCAGCGTCAACTTGTTGCGCACGAAAAATTCTATTTTTTTGATACTGGCGTGTTTAGATCGTTACGCCCACGCGGGCCGCTCGATAGCACCGAAGAAATTGAAGGCAGCGCGCTCGAAGGGATTGTCGCTCAGCACTTGCGGGCCTATCTGGACTATCGAAGGCTAGACGAAAAGCTGTTTTACTGGCGCACCAAATCTGGTAGCGAGATTGACTTTATCGTCTATGGTCAAAGCTTTGTGGCAATTGAAGTCAAGCGCTCATCCATCTTGCACAGCAAAGACGTTCGCGCACTGCGTGAGTTTCGAATTGACTATCCAGAGGCAAAAGTAGCGCTTTTGCACATGGGCCAAGAACGCTTGAAAATTCAAGAAGTTGATTGCATACCTTTGATCCACTTTTTGCAGGCGCTTCGACCCGACATTGAGTTAGATGTAGTGCTCGGCATTTAACCCGTGTAACCACGAACCGCCACTCAACCCGGATTCTGAGCGCGGGATGCCACCAGTTCGCGCTGCTGCCATCTTGCGCGCCGGGCGCGATTGGTAACGGCGGCGACCAAATGGCGCGGGCGAATCGGCTTGGTCAAATAGTCGTCGCCACCAAAATGCAGTGCATCGAAGCGTTTTTCGGTGTCATCATCGCCACTCAATAAAATCACCGGGGTAAACACCGTGCGCTGGTGTGAGCGATACAGCGCTAGCAGCTCCAAACCGGTAATATCGGGCATGTAAAGATCAGCCAAAATCACATCAGGGCTGAAATCTTCGAGTATTTTCAATGCGTTAGTCGGTGTATTCAGCACGCAAGTCACCATGCCGTTATGGCGCAGCACGGAATCTAGGAACATCGTCATTGACACATCATCGTCAATAATCAGCACTTGATAGGGTTTGCGGCGATCTTCCACTAGCTCATTTAAACGCTTGCCGATTTTGGCTTTGTCAGCCTCGTAAACAAAAAATTGATCCGCACCACTGCGAATCGCGCGCAGGCGCAGCTCAAGATCGTCCTCATTGGCTAGCACGATCAAGGGCGGCAGCATGGCGGCCTTACCACCGCGTGCACCCACCACTACTTGCCAGCTTTTCAGCTGCTCAATATCGATCAGCAGGGCTTGCACGTGTTCATTCGTTAGCTGACTAATAACAGTGGCCGCATTTTCGATATGTTTGACTTGGAAGCCAATGTTGGAGAGCTGCCAATCTAGCTCGCGCGCGCGCTCTGGCCTTGCGCCCAAGTAGCAAACGATCGGTCGCTCAGACTCAACAATGGTGGGCTCATGCGTCAGCTCGGTAACGGACACGTCCATTTGCAAGCGAAATAAAGCTTCGCCAATGCCCTCGGCCAAGGTACCGAGCTGACCGAGCTGCGCCGGTTTCGGGGAAATCGCGCCATCCACAAATGAGCTTAAATAAGCGCCGTAGCCCAGCAGCGCTTCACCCAATTCGTCTAGATGATGTTCTTGCGCTTGCTCAGATAGCGAATCAGCTAGCTCATACAATTCCCGCGCTTGATCGCGATTCCAAGTCACTGTGACGCTGGCTCTTGCGGCTTGAAAAACTTCTCGGGCTTGACGCGCTATCAATTCTTGGTCGGGAGTTTGGGTCGCCATGAAGTATTTCCGTCTACAAACTGAGATCGCGATTATAGATTTAATCTACGCGAGGCAATCGCCTTAATTCAATAATCGCGAGAACTTTTCTACCCGCTGGTGTTTTATCCGACGCAAAACGCAGTCAAAGCTCAGCCAATTGATACCTAGAGTCGACTAAAGCCCGCCGATCTGCGCCGAAACGCTAAAAAAGTGCGATCAGTTAATGCACTTGCTATTGTGCGGAGCTTCAAACCCAGTGAACGCCCCAAGTGAACCACCTGAGCGAAATTACCCACGAGCAACACAATGCGCCACTGGCAGCACCCTCGCGTGAACAGTGGCAGGCCTTTTGGCAAACCTCGCTGCAATCAGCGGGCATTATTAGCTTGAGCGCCGGTGCAATTTTCTTTCTGGCGGCAAATTGGCAGCACATGAGCCGTTGGCAGCGTTTTGGCCTGTTTGAGGGGCTTTTTGTGCTGTGTGCCGTGTTCGCGTGGATTAAACCGGCAAGCCACGTCATTGGTGCGTTGGGTTTGACTGGCTTAACCGTATTGACCGGCGTGCTGTTCGGGCTTTACGGACAAACGTTTCAAACCGGCGCGAATACTTACGAGCTATTTTTCGCTTGGGCGGCACTCAGCGTGCCGTTTGCGTGGCTTAGCCGACAGCCTGGACTCTGGGCATTTTGGAGCGTCATTTTAAACACCGCACTAGCACTTTATGCGCAAACACCCTCAACTTGGATATTTTTTTCGCAGTACAGCGATAGCGTCAACTGGATGGTTCTAGGGCTCATCAATCTATCGTTAGCGTGGATTTTTCTGCAATACCTGCAGTCACAATGGCTTTACCGGTTTTTGCTGGTTTGCGCGGCCGGATTCATGACCACCGGATCGATCGGCTTGGCGTTCGGCTCGCAGGGCGGGCAAACGATTATTGTTTTGTATCTCGTCGCTTGCGCAGCTTTGGTGGCGTTTGCTTGGCACGCAAAACCTAAAGATATATTTCCGATTACCTTGCTGGCGTTCAATTTAATCATCACTAGCACTACCCTATTTGCACGTCACGGTGAATTAGGTGATATCGGCATGTTTTTTGCGCTTTCGTTTTGGGTGCTCATTTCCAGCGGCGCGGCGTTTTCAATTTTGCTTAAGCTACACCGGCTTTGGCACAGTCAAGCTGATGCAATGGAGCACACGCTATGAGCGCTCAATTACCTATCGCAAGGCCTTGGTATTTGAGTTTGGCGCTAGGCGCCTCGGCATGGCTCGCAGGTATTTTGATGTTGGTGGGCTTTGCGCTGCTGCTTGACTTTAACTCACCCGGGGAATTCACCAGCGTCGGCATCGTGCTGATCGGTGCTGCATTTGTGCTGATGCTGCTCGCTAAAGATCGTGACTTTGCCACTCAGCTTGGGCTTTGCTTAAGCGTTGCAGGCCAGTGCCTGGTGATCGCTGGGCTCGCGGATGGTTTTGATAGCCCTGGCCACATGGCTTCAATGTGTTTGCTCATGCAAATTGTGCTGGCCGCAGCTATGCCCAATCGTCTGCACCGCAGCTTTAGCGCATTTTTTGCAGTCATCGCCTGGGCGTTCTGGATACGCATCATGCCGTTTGGGGGCAATTTTGATGATATGTTTTGGGACTCACGCGCAAATGCGGCGTTTGCGCTGCCCACCGGTCAAGCACTGCTTTGGTGGGCGCTGACCTGGGTGCCGGTCAGCATTTTGTGTTGGGTTTTAGTGCGGCAAAACGCCCACAAGCTTTGGAACGATGGTCTTTTGCCGATCTTGCGTGGTCTGTTGATCGGGCTCGCTTGCGCCAGTGTGTTATCAAACTTTGGTGCGATTTTTGGCACCTTTGGGCAAGGTAGCGTTGCCATTTGGTGCTTGCTGTCTGCGGCGGCGGCGTTTGCGGCTTTAATGATGAGTTTTATGATGCAAAACAAGCCGCTGATGGGTTTTTGCATCGCCTGCGTGTTCGCGCATCTCGTGCATTTTTATTACGCGCTAGGCACTACGCTGGTCGAAAAATCGGTACTGATGCTGGTGATCGGCTTGGTTTGCTTAAGCGCACAGCAGCTCTTGAAAGCCAACAGCAAAGCCAGGGGTATTTTATGATCACAACACGTGTCCATCGTTCGGTATTGGTCATCGGTTGTGCGCTGATCTTAGGCGCGCTCAATTTTATGATTTTCGCAAAAGAGCGCATCGTTCGCGAAGGCGTCAGTGTGTATTTGGCACTCGCGCCGGTTGACCCACGCGCAATTTTGCAGGGCGACTTTATGACGCTGCGTTTTGAACTCGCGGCGCAGCTGGAGCGGGATGCAGCGATGCAATCTGCTTTAGCGAATGGTGTCGCCGACAGCACATTTCGCACTGCCGAAATCACGCTCGATGAACGATCTATCGCCTCACTAACAACCGCCGGATCAAGTTCAGATTTGCGCATTCGCTATCGAAATCGCGCTGGCAGAGTTTGGTTAGGAACCAATGCCTATTTCTTCCAAGAAGGCGACGCCGCTAAATTTGAGGCGGCGCGCTTTGGGCATTTCAAGCTTTCGAAAAAAACCGGCGAAGCGATTCTGATTGGTTTGGTGGACGAGGATTTCGTGGCGTTGTAACAAGAATTTAGCTTGCACTGCTAGAGCGCGCGCCGGTATTTTGACCCGTAAAATTCTCCAATAAACCCGCCGCAACACGCACAGCAAGCAACGCTCCCACGCACTGCGCTAACACAAAGCCGAGCACATCGCCCGGGTTTATTCCTGCAAAGCTTTGCGTAAGTGCCCGAGCTATTGTCACGGCTGGATTGGCGAACGCGGTGCTGGCGGTGAACCAATACGCCGCAAAAACGTAGCTTGCAACAAGCACCGGCGCTGACTGCGGCCGATGTTTTATGCCAACTAAAATTGTCAATATCAGCCCAGCGGTTGCAACGACTTCACTAATCCAGAGCGCTGCACCGGAGCGCATTTGCGTACCCGGTTGCCAGAGTGGCAAATCGAACATGGCATGCGCCAGCAAAACGCCGATACACGCGCCAAGCAGCTGCGCTGCGATATAGCCGATGCATTCGAGGTTCCGCAGCTCACCGCGCCAGCGCACAATGATGGTCACCAACGGATTAAAATGCGCGCCTGAAATAGGCCCAAGCGCGCTAATCAACACGTAGAGTATGGCAGCGGTAGCCGCCGCGTTTGCCAGCAGCGCAATCGCCAGATTTCCATTTGCCAGCTGTACGCCCATGATGCCGGAGCCCACCACAGTCGCTAACAGCGCAATGGAGCCGACAAATTCCGACAAATACTTGGATGGATACTTAGAGAAGATCATTCTGACAAACTCACAAGCAGCGCTTTAACGCGATCAGCAATGTCGTCGCGCACCTTCCGATAGTCAGTATCGTCCATGTGCTTTGGATCTTGCAGCTGCCAATCGAGGCGCAATTTGGCAGGAATCCACGGGCAGTTATCGCCGCAGCCCATCGTCACTACCGCATCGAATTCGCCGCTGATCTCATCGAGTGATTTTGATTGATGCGTGCTTAAGTCATAGCCCAACTCGGCCATATAGCGCACGGCTTTTGGATTTATCACCCCGGATGGCTTAGAGCCAGCGCTCAGCGCCTCTATCTTGCCTTTGCCATGCATCACCGCAAACGCCTGTGCCATTTGGCTGCGATTGGCGTTTTCTACGCAAACAAAAAGTACCCGCTGCATGGCTCAGGCTACACAGCTGCTGGCGCAGCTTGTGGTATCTACATCACGCACGTTCAGTGATACATGCGGCTTGAACTGCGTTGTGGCTTCGATTGCATTGATCATGATTTTTTCTCCTGGTTCGGTGCGATGGGTAAGCAACTTGCGGCGGCACCTGCGCAGCAATTTTCCGTCAAAAATTGAATCAGCTGATTCATGCGCTGGTAGTCCGCGCGCACGCGAATCACTCGGCCTGCGCGCTGATCCAGCACCAAACCCGCGCCGCGCAGCTGATTTAAATGCGCGCTCAACGTGGCCGGTGGAATGTCAAGCCGCTCACGCAGCTCGCCTACGCTCAGGCCCTCAGGGCCGGCTTGCACCAGCCATCGAAATGCCGAAAGCCGGCTTTCTTGCGCCAATGATTTAAGTGCTTCTAATGCAGTCAACGTATCCATGATTCGATAATTCCAGAATTATCGAATCATTGCAAGTATTTTTTTGTGCACATTTCTCAGATCGATGCTTGGTAAGGAGCACGATTTGTACGATTTAGAATGATGTTGAGGTGGTGGTATTGAAACACCAGACCCGCTCCTCCAACGGTTTGAGATAGGATTCATAACGCCATATTGTTGGAACGAAAAGCGAAATTCCCGCTTCGTTCGCCACCACACCAAGCAATCGATACCCAAATGCTATGCTTTTGAGCACGCGCGTCGACGTTGTCACTGGATACCAATAACTATGCAAATCTCATTTACGCGCTGGCATTTAGGTCAAGAAATTTCATCAGATGACACTACGCGAAGCGCCGAGCCCGTCGAAAATTCCGTCGATGCGCCACTGCAAACTATCCAACGCTTATTGATGGCGTTGCTCGTGCTCGCCAGTGCTTACACGGTTTACTTAATCAAGCCTTTGCTCGCACCGATTATTTTGGCGGCGTTCGTTGCTACCTGCGTATCACCCCTTGTTGATATTCTCGCGCGCTATATTCCACGCGTGTTGGCGACGTTATTAATCATCGGCGGATTGCTGTTCGGGCTTTTTCGCCTGTTCTCTTTGCTGCTGGAGCCAGCGCGGCTATGGCTACAAGATGCGCCAAACGCAACTTTGCAGTTAACCAACAAACTTGAGCGCTTTGTCAGCACAATGGCAGATTCCGCGGGCGCGCGTGCGCTGATGAATTCCGAACTCTTCAGCGCAGCGGGCGCCACCGAATCGACAGGCATACCAGCCTGGTCAGCATGGGCGGCGCTTGCAGTTGCGCCGGGCTGGATTACGCCGATTTTTAGCGCGCTGCTGCTGAGCTTTTTCTTTACGCTGCACGGCGGGCATATGTTCCGAAGGCTAGTTGAGCTTTCACCCACACTCACGCAAAAGAAAAACGTGGTCGGCATTGTGCGCGCTATCCAGGCCGATTCAGCGCGCTACTTTTTGACTACGACCACCATCAACCTTTCCCTTGGATCGGTAACGGCGCTGATGCTCACCTTATTTGGTGTGCGGGACCCATTGCTTTGGGGCGCAGTGGTGGCGATTTTGAATTTTATTCCCTACCTGGGGCCGCTGACCTCAACATTGCTGTTAGCGCTCGTTGGGCTATTGCAATTCAATAGCATTGGCGCAGCACTTTTGCCGGCGCTGAGCTTTTTCGGATTGGCCATTTTAGAAGGTCAGCTACTCGCGCCACTCATTTTAGGTAATCGCTTGAGTTTGAGTCCTGTCGCGATTTTGGTGTGGCTGATGCTCTGGGGCTGGCTCTGGGGCATTGCCGGCGTGTTCCTGGGCGTTCCATTGCTGATGTGCTTAAAGTTGACCTGCGAAAGATTGCCAAGCTGGCGCTGGTTGGCGCGTTCCTTGGAGTGATGGGTTGACCGTGGTTGGCCGCAATTCGAGAAGCCCGGACGTCGGCGACAGGAACATGACCCTAAAAACGGCAGTTGGCCGCTCCCAATTCTGAATTAGCGCATGGATTTATTGAAGTTTTTCAGCATTTTCAAGTTCACCAATTAGGTGAAGTGCGCTATGAACAAGATTGCACATTTTTTTGGACTTCCCAGCTGCGTTGCCCCACCTTACAGACACTGCGAAGCAGCGCCAATCTACACGGCCACTTTGCAGACTTTCTGCTTGACAATGACTGACGGCCACAAGGCGATTATCTAGCGTGATTGCAAAGAGCGTGGCGATGCTAGCGTCGGTGGTACCGCTGCCATCGGGTGCGAAATTGGCCAGCACCAAAACCAGGTTATCTGCAAGTCGTGTAGCAAGCAGCGCTCGGCAATTCGCATGCGCGACATTACCCAAAAGGTTGAAACCAAGCGCTTGCCAGTCGCGCCAAGCGTTTTCGTTGATGGGGTCTTCAACGTCATCAACTTCATCAATTAGCTGCAATCGTGCTGGCCCCGAAAACTGCGCGGGGATACGATCCAATGCAGCGCTTTCGCGTGCCATGTAGTTGAGCAAACGGCGAAAACGCCATGTGAAAAACGCCACTGCGGCAAGCACTGCGAGCAGAACGCCTGCGAATATTTGTAAGATCAGGGTCATTTGATGCCTTAGGGTGAACTGCCCGAAGCTTAAAGCAGCCGACCCGAGGCTAACAATGGGTTGCTCCGCACCGCGATCACATCGCAAATATTCCAAAACTTTCCGCTGTCAAAAAACATACCGGAAAATTGCTGTGCAATTGCCAATCGCGAGACGAGTAGCGAAATCAAAAAAATATCAGTGTGCGCATCGACTGTAGCTCGAACTAGAAAGTTGATTGAATACAGGAATTCGCACTACGGCCCTTCGAAGCCATCCTTGAGAAGCTGATCGTTTTGTATCACAGGCGCAAAGCCCGGCCAAAAGCCGCCTGTAACCGTGTATACCCCGCCGCTTGAGGGCTGTAGCGGATCGGCATCCACTTGGGCCATGCTGCCGCTGATACTGAAATTGCCGCCGCTTGAAGTGCCGCCACCGGCGACGATCACGGACCTATCCACTTCCAAACCGCCAGCCAATGCTGATGAGCCTGCGGCGAATACAAGCAGTGTGGACGCCGCCAACACGCACGTTGCAGCAATGCTGGAGCTGTGAGTGGCGCGGCGCATCAGATGCACTCCGGATTAGCACACACGCGCAAACGTAGATCCTCATTGAAAGCGTCGTAGTAGGCAATTACCGGGCGGCCATCGCTGCGCAGTGCCAGCGCGATGTCTGTGCCGAAATCGCCGTTGCTGACAATCGTGCGTGTGGAGCCCGTTGAACAGCTGGAGTTCGAACAGTCGAACAGCCGCAGATCGGACTCGCCGACAGCCAGAAGGTCGCCATATGCAATCAGCGGAAAGCCATTGCTACGCAGCTTCATATCGATGGTGTCGGATGTTGCACCGGTGGTAAGCACGGACTGGATATTGCTGCTGCAGATCGCATCTGCACAGTCAGACACCGACAAAGCACTGTTCGCGCCCGTGGTCGCAATTAACGGTCGGCCGCTACTGCGGATCAGCAACGCCACAGGTTCTGCAACCGCGCCAGAGGGAAGTGAAAGCAAGCTGGCAGCGCTGCAGTCGACATCAGCGCAATCAAACAGGCGCACCCGAATCCCAAAACCATTACTGCCACCGAGCGCAACCATCGGTCGACCGTCGGCGCGAATCTGCACGGCGGTGCCCTTCACGAAGGAGGCGCTGTTGCTCAGCGTACGCACCACACCGCTGCTACAGCTGACATTCGCACAGTCGTAGGCGCGCAGCCCGGAGTCGGTGAAGACGATAAACGGGCGTCCGTCTGCGCGCAACACCATCGAGGTGCTGCGGGCCGAGACATCGACGCTATCGTAGAGGATGCGGGCCACGCCAGCGCTGCAGTTCTCGTTGCTGCAATCGTACAGTTTGAGTGCTTGCGCCGTTACGTCGCGATAGACGACAACCGGCAAACCGTTGGGGCGGATTGCCACTGTGGTGTCTTCACCGACGTCGGCGCCAACCGTGTCCAGCGTGCGGCTGATGCCGGTAGCGCAGGCGGCATCGGAGCAGCTGTAGAGCTTGAGCCAACCGCTGGTGTTGTTGTGGTGCGTAATCACCGGTCGGCCGTCGCTGCGCAGCGCGATCGACACTGAACTGCCGACGTCATTGGTGCTGTCGAGCACGCGATCAAAGCTGACCGGCAGCAATTCGCAGCTCAAGCTGCCGTCGGCATTGATGCCCCGGAAATATTCACCCGCGCCGCAGCTGCCGCTTATTCGAGTTTGCACCTGCGCGCTGTCAATCTGCGCAGTTCCGATCGCACCGGCTGCGATCATGCTGCTGTTGACACCACCTGCGGCAATCGCAACCGTGCCGCTACTGATGATCGTGCCACCGCTCAGGCCTGCCCCGGCAGTGATGCTGACTATACCGGTGTTATCCGTGCCGTCAGCGAAGCCCGAGGGTACTGCGCTCAAGCCAGTCCACGGCGCGCTGTTGGCACGCAGCGCCTCAGGCAAGGCGCGAATCAGCTGGCGCGGGCTTAACACGGTGTAGCTGCCGGTACTTATTCCGGGGCGTACCCGCAGTTCCAAATAGCGCTGCTGGCCGATAAACGCCGCCGCGCCGAAATCCAGTGCGGCAGTGAACAGCCCGGCTTGAACCGGCACATCCTCAATCTCAGGCGTACAAAAAAGCAGAGTTCCATTCACCAAGCCGTCAAACAAACAGGACTGCAAATCGTACAGCCCCGTTGCGGGCTGATTTGAATCGGTAAGCCGACCCTGATAAGTAAATGCCGTGCCCAAAACTTGTGCATGCGCACTAGTCGTGATGAACAGGGCGGCGATTGCGATAGCTCTGCGGGCAAACCCGTTGCGGGGCGATGTTGCGATAGTGTTAGACATTGGTAAATAGCTCCTCAATTTGCCGCTGGAAAATTAATCGTGCCATCGCCGCTGCGATCCCAGCTTTCACCATCGCGGCTCAATAGTGTTGGGCCACGCACCAGCCAGCCATTCGGGGTTTTGCCTTCGATCATCAGCACCACATCGTCGCCATATTGGTAGCCGCCGAGCACTTTGACTTGCATCAAATTGCGCACAGTTTGCGCGCGAATCTTTAGCAAAATCAGAGCCTTCGGAATGGCTTTGCCGTCGAAATCTTTCTCTGCATAAATAATGGCTTCACGGCGCCCACCGGCTTTGATTACGCCAGCAATATCGCCTTTGATCGCAGCTTGATAGGTTTTCGTGACCGACTGGCTCAGCCACGCGCCTGCTGGTCCACCATCCGCTGGAAGCTTGGTTGCGATTTTCTGCCAGTCAGTGCGGCGTTCGTTAGTGGCAGAGTCGTAAATACCGCTCGCAAAAAATTCCGCTAGCAGCGTTTCCTGCGATTTTGCGCGCAGCTGCGCAAGCTTTTCTGCGGTGTATTCGCCTGCCAAAATCTTAAGCTCGGAGCCCACTAACGCGAAAGGCATTTCGCTTGTCCCAGAGCTAGAACCATCCAGCGATTTCATGCTGATTTTGAGCACACCCTGGGGCGGCTTAGCAAAAGTGAATCCCTGTTCGGCTTGCGAGGTTTTATCTTGTGCAGCTGCCGCTTTGTCATACGCAGCGGCGCTGACGGTGCAAGTTGACAGCATGCTGCACTCAGGCACGAGATCGATCAGGAAAAATAGCGCCTGCGGGTGCACGCGCTGGAATTCCCCGAGCTTGAGCAGCTCTTCGACGCTGCCTTTTTTAAGCGTGGCTTCGACCTGCTTGGCAAACTGCGCGGGTGTGCTGGCGGCCTGCGCGTTAGAAAGCGCAATCGCTAGCGCTGAAGTGACTAAAAGCTGGACTACTCGACGCATGGCATTTTCCTTTTTTTGGGAGAGTACTGAGCTAATACGAGAAAAGTGCCGCAATGGGGCCAACGCCGTCAGCACGCTATCAAACGTTACTCCAAATATTGCGCAACGCCTAACTCAAACTTGCGTTCTGCTAGGCGTAAATCGATCACACGCATCACAGCAGCACGAAAGTTTCGTGCCGCTGTGACGCCAGATACTACTCAAACCCATTGCGCAAGATCGACTCTGGCGGCTCAACCATAGTGTTGACGGCAGCACTCGCCTCGGATTCAACCATCCCGGTCGAATAGCTCGTCACTTGATAGCTGCGGCGCACCCCGGGGCTTGCGCTAATATCCAAAAAGCCCAGCTCAAAACTGCTGCCTAGGTGTTTGAAGTTGCCATCGCCATCGTGATACCACACGCGATAGCCGGCGATTTGATTGTTCGGATCAACCGGCGCGTCCCAATTGAGATGGATGAAGTTTGAGCCTTCTATCGGTGCCGCCGAAAGCCCATAAACCAATGGCATGCCACCGAAATCTTTGGTCAATTCATTGTTGGGCTCTGACACGTCTGGCTCAGTGCTGTCATTGCGCAGCAAAGTAGCAAATAAGGTGCGCCCTCGATCTGGCCTGAAGCCGGTAGGTAGCACGCTGGTGATGCTGATCGTTGCAGCCGCGCCGCTCGCCAATGCGGGCATGTCGCGCACGCCCAAACGCACGCCACCGGCATCATACGGCGCGTCGAAACTTAGGCCCAGCTGCCAGGGCGTCGCTGTTGCCGCGTATGGCGCACCGGCATTGCGCACCACGGTACGCACGATCAGGCTGCTACCGGTATTGAGTGCGCTCAAATTACTTTGAATTTGCTCAACTGCCAAATCCATGCCTTGCTCGGCGGTGTAAATGCCAATGGTGTCGTCCACTAAGCGCTCGGCGGCGCGCGCGCTGGACAACACCACGCCCGCTTTGGCAAGCGATTGATGATAGCGCGAAGATACAGGCTGACCTCGACCGGAGATCGCGACAAACTGCCCAAGTTCTGGATCAAATGCGCCGACCGGTGCAAGGTGCCCGGCCCCGTCCGCACTCAGCGGTAACACAGTGGTTCGGGTTTGCCCACGCTGTACTGCCAATTGGATCAATTCACCGGTGTGCATGACCATGCCGATTGGATCCCCAGCGCGTGGCCGATTTTGGCCGGTCGGTGGTGCGCTAAAGCCAACGCCGCGCAGCAAAAGCTGGATATTGTTGTCGCCATCAAGCATTACACTGGGGCGCTCGCCGTAGATCGCGCGCCCGACGTTATCGGTCATAGCTTGGGCGGTTAAAGTGCATGTACCAGCGGCGCAAGCATCGCCAAACGCCAAGGCCACACGCTGGGTGTTGCCGACAAAAGCATCCGGATCATCGGCATGCGTGTGGGCAATGATAAAGCTCGTATTAGAGGTGGCTTGAATGTTCGGCCAAGCAACGCCGGCGGGTAGGCTGGCAGGCACTTGAACGGTGCCAGCACGCAAATTGCGATAGGCGACGCGGCGATTTTGGGTGTCGCCAAATACGCCATTGGTGCTGCGCACAAACGCCACATAAGGATCTGCACCCACGTAGGCAGCACTGGGTGATGAATCCAGCAACGCGCTTGCATCCACCGGCGTGGCTGCACTCCAGCTGCTGCCATTAAACTGCGCATACATAATTTGCGTGCGGTGGTCACGAATATCGGCAGTTTTGCCACGGGTCCATACCGCTAACACTTCCCGATTGCGCGTGCATAATGTGGCGCGGCAAACCGCTAAGCTTACGCCGCCCTCGCCAAAGCTCGGCGTGGTTAATACTTGCTTGGCACTCCAATTTTCACCATCCCAAATCGCATACATTAAACGCTGGCGCGTCAAACGCTGCTGCGGAGGCAGCATTTTTAGCGTGTCATAAGGATCAGCACTTTCAGCCCACATAGCCAAAGCGCGCCGCGAATCAATATAGCTCAAAGCAAGGCTACGAATACCGGGCGCCGCCGAAAGCAGTGTTTGCTCGCGGCCAAAATCCGCGCCGTCGATTTCTTGCGCAAACAGTTTGGCACCGCCAGCGGATCCGATCGTTCTTATCAGCATGCCATCGCCTCCGCTTGGCGAATAGGCAACGGCTTTATGAAAACGGCGTGGGAACAGCAATGGCCGCGTGCCTTTGGTGGAGCGATTGTTCGATGACGTCGGCAACAGCTGCTCAGAGCCGTTGATCGACGCCACATCTGAAATAGCTTCGCAGATCACATCCAGTGGTAGGCAGAAGAACTCAAAGTACCAAGAAAAAATCAGCACTGGATCGATATTGGCCTGCGGTGGCTGCGCAATCCCATTCACGACGCGAACCGGCATGTCAATTGAAACGCCAGCATAGAGATCTACACCGCCGTCGACCAGATCAAACAAAATGTCCAAATCGACATAAAAATCCAGGCCCATATCAACCTTTGGCGTAGTGGTCAATTCCGTGATGAGCTTTTGCGCTTGTAGTTTTATACGGTGTACGAATTCGATCTCAGCGGCTGCAGCAAAGTTTGCGCCTACTTCTACACCTGCCAACAGTGGGATGCCCCAAACGTAGTAAAACAGCGGAAAACTTTCATCGAGAATCTCAACGGTTTCTGTGGATGCGGTGCCGCCAATTTCGGGTTCCGAAAGCGTTCCGGAGCTCGCTCGGCCTAGCGCTTGGTTGTCGCCGAATAAGAGCCGTTTCGTATAAACAGGTTCGTCTTGTCCATTGAAAATTAGATTCGTAATCTCGGTATGGTCAGTCTCATTTCTCAAACGGCCGATTCGATAGCTCGGGTCGGGTTCGGTTGGCAGTTGCACGCTATTGTCATACCCTTTGGCTTCTGCATAGATATCCAATTTTTGTCCAGCACCCGAAAGCGAAATGCGTTGCTCTGAGTAGGTTGCGCCGGCCAAGTATTGCAAGTCGCGTTCGCGAAAGTTAATCGCAATTTTGATTTTGTCAGGCAGGCCGGTTGGGGCCTTGAATTCGATTTCTCCATTCATTTGGCCTGAGGTTTGCTGCTTCCAATTAACCGGGAAGCTACTGAAGTTGACGGTGTAAGTTTGATTGGCACCTAAACCCGCCGCTGAGCAATCCAAATTCGCCGCAGCAACGCTTGGGAAAGTGATTTTTTCATTGCTTTGAAAGCTGCCGTTGCGATTAATGTCTAAACGCATTTCTCTAAAATTAGCTTGACCTGAGACGATCGGATCCATGCGCACTGAAAACTGCGCCGGGTAATCGTTGCCGCCTAGCACGGGCAGCTGGCTCGGAAACTTGCGCTGATTGTGGGTCGGCCCAAAGATCAGCCGACCGCCAACGGCGTTTTCTCGAACCGCGAGCGTCGGCAACATGGCTTGATCGAATAGTGTCATTTGTTGCGTGATCGCCGGCAAATTGACGGGGAAGGTAATGTTTCGACTATTGCTGATCGCTATCGGTGCGGCGTCATACGGCGCAAATGGCGGGTAGACATTGATCATTTCGTCGCCGTTGACACCATCGTTTGCGCCCACGAAGGTGAATTCGTAACCTCTTGGGATAAAATCGCCTCCCGTCACATCGCCGTAGCCCTGCAAGCCCGCATCAATGAACATTCTTAGCCTGATGCTCGTTGCGTCGAAGCCTTGTTCCGGGTCATAGTTGAATGGTCCAAGTTGGGCTAACGCAAGTTTCTCGTCGTCTAGAAAAAATTCTATTATGCCATTGGCGTCGGTTTTGCCGCGCGTAATGGTCAAAGGGCAGCCGTAAGCATCCGTTGCGGGTATTTGCACGAGCGACAAACCGCTGATAGCCGATTGAACACTGATGTTGAAATACTGCAACTCACCGCTCTCATCCACTTCCACCACCGCGCTATTTTCAAACAGCACTACCGCATTGGCGATGGGTTGATTGGTCGGGCCGCGCACCAGCAAACGCACGCGCCACTGGTCCGGCGGCAGCACGTTAACGGTAGCGTCAAAGCCCTCACCTACATTTTGCACACCATGCGTGCCGCGCGTACTACCGTTCAAAAACACCCGCCCACCGGCCGCCTGACCCGCAGTCATGCTGGTAATACCGCCCTGGGCAACTTGGCCTGAATAAAGGTACTCATTACCTGAGCGCCGCACCGGCGTTGACGCCAATGGATAGACTTGGCCCGTATCGGTCACCATCCAAGTATTCAGCGCTTCTGGCGGCTCTTCATTGGCTACCAAATTGACTCGGCCATTGACATTGAAGCGCTGACCCGGCTGCGCGCTAGCCGGAGGCGATAATATCGGTGCAAGCGCAAATGGGCGCGCAGCGGGCGGCAGTACGCGCAGCGTGTTGGTTACCTGGTTAATCACAACGCGCCCGAGGCTATTGCGAAACACCACACTGGCATTGGCGGGCAACGGGCTGGGGCGATCACGCGGCAGCACCAGCTTGCCTGAGTAACTGCTTCTAGAAACCGGCACCGGGCCGAAAATCGTTTTACCTTCGTAAAGCACGCTCAAACTTCCGGCGCTTAACCCCGAAACCGAAAATCCAATGCGCTGGCCGGCGTGCGCTTGGCTTGGCAGCTGCGCCTGCATGCCAGGAAGTGCGGTAAATGGCGCACTGGCCGCAATCACTAACGATGCTGGACGGCGCAGACGAATGCTGCCTCGGCCCGCTGGAAGATTGGGCAGCACCAGCAGCAGATTTGCAGTGCCAGTGGTATTGCTGGTGACATTGCCCAGCGCAACCGTGCTGCTACCCACGAACTGCACTTCATAGCTGGTGCTAGCCGCTAAACGATCTGCGCTAAGTTTGACGCGCGTACCGTTTTGACCGCTGGCCGGTGAAAGCGTCAAATTCGCGCCCCAAACCGCTGCACTGACGACATAAAGTAAAGCTGCAAACACAAAACGCAATCTACAAATCGATTTCATAAACGCCTCCATCCAAGTGGGATTGAAGTAGTTCACGAAATTTCTGGTTCGATGGGGCCACGGAATTTGAAATTATTTTCGAAATGAATGGCTAGGTCTCTCGCGCGCGCAGTTAGTTCGCGAAGCAATAGCGCTTTATCTTAAAACCGAGATCGTGTCCGATGCCAGAGGTTTTGGCGCTTGGCAGCCCGCCGGCGTTACGCAAGACGGCTTAAAAATACAGCATTCGATGCGTGCAGAATGGGCTCGCTAAAGCCCTCACCATCCTATCTGCACTGCAACCGCCAACATCACCAACGCCAGCACCAAATAAATGAGCTGTAGCGGCAGCATCCATTTCACCCAGGTGATCCACGGGATTTTTGCCAGCGCTAGCACGCCAACCGTGATGCCGGATGTGGGAATGATTGAGGTGGTGAATTCGCCAAACTGGAACGCCAATACTGCGGTTTGCCTTGTTACGCCGACCAAATCCGCCAGCGGCGCCATGATCGGCATGGTCAGTGCGGCTTGCCCACTGCCGGAGTGAATGAAAAAATTGATGATGGTTTGGATGAAGAACATTTTATAGGCGGCAAATATGGTGTTGCTGGATTGGATCAGCGGCATCAGCGAGTGCAAAATCGTGTCGATGATTTGCGCATCGCGCGCCAGAATCACCGTTGCACGGGCGAGTGCAATTACCAGCGCGGTGGTCATCAGATCTTTCGCACCGGCGATAAATGTGTCGACAAATTCATCCGCAGTCAGCCGCCCGACCAGCCCTACGACAATCGCCATCACTAAAAACAGCGCGGCAATCTCTTCGATAAACCAGCTGTATTTCACCACGCCAATCACCATCACAATGAGCGCGCTGGCAAATATCAGCAGCACCAGCTTGTGTGCGTGAGTCATGCCGGTGAACTCCAGCGAGCTGGCTTCGGGCGCTTGCAATCGGCGCTCTTCATCGATGGCGTAGCTTGGGCTGAGCGCGGGGTTTTTCTTGATGCGGGCGGCGTAAACCATCAAAAATGCGATGGTCAGTGCGGTGGCTAGCGCCCAGACGATCACCCGCAAACCCATGCCGGAAAACATCGGTACGTCAGCAATTTTTTGCGCAATTCCCACGTTGAACGGGTTCAAAAACGCGGCGGCAAAGCCAACTTGCGAGCCTACAAACGGAATCGCGACGCCGGTGATCGAGTCGTAACCCAGCGCCAGCGCCAGTGGAATAAAAATCAGCACGAAGGGTATCGCCTCTTCCGCCATGCCAAAGGTTGCGCCGCCCAAGGAAAACAGCGTAACAAACACCGGAATAATCATCGCCTGCACCACGCGCGAATTACGGCTAAGCTGCACCACCGATTTGATCATCGAATCAATCGCTTCGGTTTTTTGCAGCACGCCAAATGCGCCGCCCACAATCAGAATAAAGCCAATAATTAAGGCCGCTTCGACAAAGCCTTTAATCGGCGACATCATCAGCGCGACAAAACCCTGTGGATTCGCCGCAACGTAGTGAAACGAATCTGGATCAATCAGGGTTTTGCCGTCCACCACGTGCGTTTCGTATTTACCACCCGGCACGAACCAGGTAGAAATCGCCAGCAGCACCAGCAAGGAAAACAGCAGTACAAACGTGTTCGGCATGCGCAGTTTTTTAAACATGGCGGGTTTTCCAATTGGCAAGATGAGCTACAGAGATGGAGTAGTAGTTAGTAAACTTCTGATTAGTTAGACAGCAAATTACCCGTGCGAAAAGGATGCAACCCGGCTATTTTTGCCACGCTGGTGCCCGCCCGAACGTAACGCCTTGATAGCCGCGCGAATAGCGCGCCAGATACGCTAGCTACCAGCGGGCTGAGCAAGCCAGTGCTAGGGTCGAGCAAATCGCCAATCGATTCCCCCGCGTTGATGTGCGCACCCAGCGCTTGGCTAAACACCAGCACGCCGGCATACATGGCTTTGATCGGCTCGACGCCTTCTAGCGGCGTAGCGGTGCACTGCAGCGCCGGGCAAGCAGAAGGCGTTCCTGCGATGTAGCCCATCTGCTGCAAGCTTGCGATGATGGCCGCGGCATCGGCACGCGCGAATTCGTGGCTCACATCGGTTTCACCGCGCAGCTCAATCGTGAGTGCCAAACAGGCGTTGGGAATGGCTGCGCCCTGAAAATGCTGCGCTAATTCCCACCAGTGCCTTGAGCAGCTTTCATCAAAAGGATTATCGCCCGATGCGCTACACACCAGCAGCGCCTGCACGCCCAATCTTGCGGCCAGCGGCATCGTCGCGTGCAACAGTGGCGTGCCGGTGTAAAGGTGCATCACCGCTTGAGTATCACAGTGCAAATCCAGCACCACATCGGCATCAATCGCCAGCGTTTGCAGGGTTTTTTTCAACTGCTCAGTTTCATTGACTGGCAGCCAGCGCTGTAGCGTTGCCAGTGCGTGCGCACGAATGATCTCAACGTTGGCCGCTGCGTTATCATCAAGCTTGCCGCTTAATTCGCTGATCAACGATGGCGTCAAATACTGATAGCCACGGTTGAAATTAATACCATTGCTAAGATCAAAACGGCCAATCGCGGTGCCGTAAATTTCTTGCGCTAAACCAATCGGATTGGCGATTGGCACCAGCACGATTTCGGCTGCTAGCTGGCCGGCTGCTTCAAGCTCAGCCAGTGTTTTGCGTAAATAGTGCGATACCAGCATGCCGGGGATTTCATCAGCGTGTAATGACGATTGCAGGTAGACTTTTTTGCCGCTTGGCACACTGCCAAAGTGCAGGCTCACCAGCTCGCGGGTGCTGCCTTGGCTGGTTGAGGTCAATAGGTGGTGTTGCTCAATCATGTGGGTGTTAACTCCGAAATCATTGCTTTCATTGCGAATCATCTGGCGGCCATGCCAGCGTCGTGCCCGCATTAAGTAGGTGCGCCTGTTTGGACAATTTCGCAGCATCTTGGGCACCGCGCGAATCAAAAATCCATACACTGCCCGCCCCAATGGTGCGCAAGCGCACGCCGCCCCGCACGGTCGCCACGATCAGCGCGGTAGTTTCATCAACACCAAAGCCGTAGCGCGTTTTGCTGTCGATCAAAAGCCGTGCGAGCCGACCTTGCCGGCTGCGCGCGGCAAAATGGGTATCCAGTATTCCAAAGGTAAATAAACCCAGGCCACCGCTCGCTTCATAAGTTAGATCATCTTCCAGCAAACCTTCGGGGCAGCTGCGCTTGCGCGTGCAATCTAGCGGCGGTGGCAGCCGTGCCTGCGCGCCACGCGTGAGCGCTAGTGCGCTGGTGCCGTTGGTAATCATGGCGGCTTGACTCATGACTGCCGTGCCAGCCGAGGTTCCGCCAATCGCTAAAGTTTGTGCCTTCAGTCGCGCTTGCAGCAGGGCAAATTCGGCGATAGGTTTCGTGCCATCAAACCAAGTTGCTTTGCTTAGGCTTTGATCGCCACCGTTGAAAAACAGGCCGTCCAAATCCGCCAGCGTTTTACTCAGCTGTGCGCGATCCACGCAAAAATTGCGCTGCGTTTTGGCTAGATCAGGATAGACATCGCTACGATCAGGCTCACCGGTAAGCGCGCTGCGGGCGCTGGCAATCTTGCTGCAATCGCTGCCAAAGCTGATCCGCACTGCCGGGTCAAGGGGCAGCCACTGCGGCTCGGCACCGGCGTGTTTGAACGCGCCGAGATAAAAATCCACTGGATCAAACGGATCACTGGCGGCGCTGGTCAAAATGCCAATACGGGGGCGCTGCACCATTTTGCCAGTTCGAACAAAATGTGCTGTTCGGGCCATGACAACAAACTGGCGATAAATTGCCTTTGAATCTGCACTTTTACTGGCGTTGAAATCCACGACTTCCAGCACGCGCTGGCCATTTGCATCGCTTATGAATTTATCCGGGGCATCACGCCGACCGATCGGCGGCGTGCCGGTACAGGCTTTGGTATTGATGCTGGAACAAAGCGGTAGCGCACCGCCCGCCAGCAGCAGCAGCTCTTGCGTCTGCGGCGGCGCATCCATGTTAATTGCAGGGCTGAACCCATTAGCACTACTTGACGCCAGCGCCACGCATGTGATCCAAAACCCGCGAACCCACGCTTGAATTTTCATATTTTAAACTCCTCAGCCAACACTTGAGCGCCAGATTGCAGCGCAAGCCGCTCGGCATCCGCTGCGTGAATTAACAGCTCGCCTTCGGGATTTAAGCAGCCTGGCAGCAGGCACAGCTGCGCCCCATTCAAAGCGTGCTGCTGAAGCAGCAAATACCAGCTTGTCGTCTGCGGCTCCAAACTCAGCTTCAGATTGCGCTGGCAGATTCCAGATATGCCACGCAGTAGCGTGATGTGGCCTTCAAATACCGGCCCGGCATCGTATAGATTGACGTGCTCACCCGCGCGCATTCCGGCTTCAGCGAGGGCTTCTTGCAGCATGCGGGCGTCAGGGTGTACAACGCCGATTGCGGCCTGCGCGCTTTCATTGAGCAAAGAGGCAACCAGCGGGTGGCGCGGCAAAAGTGCGGCAACGTGGCTAAGCCAAAGCTCGCCAAAGCGCGCCCGCGCTGAGTGCACATCGCCTGCATAAAAGTGCTGGCCTAGGCCTTGCCAAAACGGCGCAACGCCAGCGCTGTTGCTCAACCCCGGCAGCTCGGCAATGACTTTTTCCGTCGCGCCATCAGCTAGCGATACAGGCTGCAAGCTAAGCGCTTTAAGCGACCTCGAAGTATCTTGCTGCACCCATAGAAGCGCCGCTTTGACGAGTAGTCGAGTCAGCAGCCGCTTTTGGTCAGAATCGAGCTGGCTATCAAGCGTGGCAATATCTGAAAGTTCAGTGCAGCCAGTATGATCGTTACCTAACAATAACGTTTGCTGGCGATGGAACAGCCCTAAATCTGGCGCGGCGTGCACCACACTACCGACGTGATACCAATAGCGTGGCTGCGCTAAGCCAATATTGCGCCGGATTCGAATGCAGCCCATCGCATCGCCGCTTTCTGAAGCCATGACCGGAACAGCGACTAGCCACTGATCATCAGGCTGATGTTCGGCTGGATCTATCGCTTCAAGCGTTATCTGATCTAGCATTTCGCTGAGCGCTATTAAGTCAGTGTTTTGCACAAGCCGTAGCTGCCACAGCATGTTTGACGTGTTCATCGGGATGCTCCTTTTTCTGAAGTTGCGTCGGCGACATCTAGCGCCGCAACTCTTACGGGTTCGCCCGCCGCCACGCCCAGCGCAGCAAACGCGGCGCGGCCTATGCGGACTTCCTGTGCACTGGGCTCCGCTTGCGTAAGCACCGCACGAAAATCAGCGCGCGCCGAGCTGGCAATCATCTGCCACTTTAGCGGCATGGTATCGCCCGGAAGATCCGTGCACTGCAGCGCCAAAATGCGCGAGCGCCCAACAGTCTTCAGCATGGCAATACGCTCTTGCACGGTGGGGCCGCCGTCAAAAATGTCGACGTAAGTGTCGGTATCAAAACCCTCATCTAACAAGATTGAAAATGGCAATTCCGCGACCGGGTGCAGCTGACCGATGGCCCACTGCGCCTCTTCTGGCAGCAGCGGCACATACACCGGCGATGGCGGCATCAAATCGGCAATAAAGGACTTGCTACGCCCGCCGGTTAAGCGCTCAACAGCTGGATAGTCCATGCCAAAAAAGCGCCTGCCGACTGCATCCCAGAGCGGGCAGCGGCCATTATCATCAGCAACGCCCGCACTTTCTGCCGCCAAGCGATCTGCGAAACGCTCGGGGTGCTGCGCAATAAACAGCAGGCGCGCCCGTGACAGCAATTGCGGCGCCAACGTGTTGGCATAAGCTAAGTCAATATGAAAACTAATCAGTAAGCTTACATCCGTCAAGTCATGACATAGATGCAGCGTGTGTACCCGCGTGCTAACCCCCAGCGCGTGGCTGCGATGTACGACGAACTCATTGCGAAAGCTATAAAACCGATCCGAAAAACCCGCGCGCGCTGCAATGCCACTAATCCCAATGACTTTTTCACTGCCGATCTCTTGTAGCGCAAACAGATAGATTTCCTCACCGCTAGTATCTTCCGTAGCAAATGCGTGGCAAGAGCGCGCGAGCCGATCTGCCAATGCAGCGCGATTGTTTGGCAGCGTGGTGATACCGACCGGGCTGGCGGCTGCAAAACGTTCTAGCGCCGGCAAATCACCCTGCTCGCAAGGCCGCAACAAAAATTGCGGGGGTGGATCAATTGTAAGGTTCATGATAATTCCTTCGGCATCAGTGTTTTGCTGTCGTGCAGGGTGGAAGTAGGTAATTGCGCTATCGGGGCTGTGCTGCGCCAAGCCAGCGCACGGGCACTGCGCTCATCGCGCGGGGTGTGTGCAAAAAATTGCCGGTAGGCGTTAGAGAAATGCGCACCGGAGGTAAAACCGCAGCTCAAACCAATTTGCAAAATGGACTGCGATGTATGCATCAGCATGCGCCGCGCACAGGTCAAGCGCTGCTCCAGGTACCAGCGCGATGGCAAAGTATCCAAATGCTGCTTAAACAAGCGCTCCAGCTGGCGCCTGGAAACGCCGACTAAACCGGCAATTTCTTCAGTTGATAGAGGCTCACCCAAGTTCGCTTCCATCAGCGCCACCGCCTCGGCTAATTTGACTGACGCACCGATGGGCGCTGCGCTGCTTTGGCTTTGGCGCTCATCAGCACCTCGCAGCCGCTGCAAGCCAAAGTGGCTTAATAGTCCTTGGCTCAAGCGCTCGCCATGTATGCGGGTAAGCCAGGCAATCATCATATCGATCACCGCGCTGCCGCCCGCACAGCTCAGCCGATTCTGATCAATCTCATAGACAAAACTCGACACAACGCAATCGGGCGCCGCCAATTTTAGCGCTTCCACCTGCGCCGCTGACACCGTGCAGCGCCGCCCTTGCAAATAGCCCGCGTGCGCCAGCCACGCAGCGCCCACGCCGATTCCACCTAGCACGCCATTAAACAGCTCAATTTGCGCGCAGGCGATGCGCAACTGCACTACACAGGCTTCGACAAATCGTTTATCGCACTCAAGCGGCGCAGTTTCAGCAATCAAGAATAAGCCAGACAGCACTGGCATGGCATCTAAGCCGTGGCCAGGCACCAGCACTTCACCACCCGCCGCCGCTACCGGCTGGCCATCACAAGATAGCAGCACAAATTCCAACGCACGCCCGCCCAATAGCGTGTTGGCAACGCGCAGCACTTCGGTTGCACACCCTAAGCTGTGCAATGAAAAACGCGGCAGTAATAGAAAGCCGTAGCGTTTAGGGTGGCCGAATGTGGGTGGTTGAGCGATAGGCAAGTTGGGTTCTGCGGGGTTGATGGGGGTGGGCGGGGTTGGCTAGACAATGGCCGCTCAGCATCAGAATGATTGCATAGTCGCAATCGGATTCGGGTGGCAAATCAGCCGTGCGCGCCAAACCGGCAAGCCGGTGTCGCTTTGGCGCAAATTTTTGGCTTACGAGGGCTCAGCGCAGATTCAATGCTAAACGCAAGGGGCGAGGGAAGCGTTCAATGCCGCGAACAGCTCCCTCGCCCCGCCGCCGAGTTTTGTATTGCGATCAGCACTCTCGCAAACGATGCCAAATGATTCCAAACCCCGAAACATTGCACTTTTGCGACAGCAAATTGCCGTGACGCGACGCTTCGCGCGCAGCTGACACTGCTGCGAAAAAAACGCGGTTAAAGTCCAGCCGCCACTCGCCGCTTAAGGAATCTATTGAATGAATGTTGATCGCTCCGATATTGCGAGTAATCGCAGCACGACTCGCATGCCGCTACAAAAAGCGCTGCTAAGTTTGGCTATTTTGCAGTGCCTAGCGCTGCCCGGCGTGGCTCTAGCACAATCCGAGCCACAGGCGAAAGCCGACTCTGAAGTGTTGGACGCAGTGGTGGTAACGGGCTCAAGACTGCGCCGAGTTGCAGCGGAAACCGCGCTGCCGGTCGAAATCGTCACTCGCGAAGAAATCCAAAAACGCGGCGTGACGACCGCTGCCGAGCTGATTAAATCCTTGACTGCCAACACCGCGCCATTGGGCGATGGCGCGAGCATCACCGATGGCACCTCAGGCCAGCGCGGCTTTAATGGCGCAAATCTGCGCGGCATTGGTGTTTCTAGCACGCTGATTCTGCTCAATGGCCGCAGGCTGGCGAACTTTGCATCGCCGGGTGACGAGGCGGGCGTTGATCTAAATAACATTCCAGCCGGTGCTATTGAACGCGTTGAAGTGCACGATGCGAATATGTGCAAGTGTTTCTGGCTCGGCGCGCGCCGGGCCTGGGGCATGCCAGCCAGGCCTAAGAAATGCTGCGGGAAGGTACTTGACGTTCCAATCGAGCCGCCAAACTGATTGCCTTGAATCACGTGGTTATTGCCCTCAGTAAAGCTTCGGTGTACCGCACCGAAGTTTCCGTGATGGGCGCACCAACGCAGCGCAGCTATCACGACGTACTCGGGCGGGTCATCATGACCGAGGCGCAGTCATTCGAGCCGAGCTTATGGAGCGCAAGCACCACCGGCTTTGATCGCTTAGGCCGCACGGTAGAAACCACTGAGCCGTATTTCACGACTGGTGCGGGCGATGATTTGCGCCGCTGCGGTGGCACGTTCTGCACCCGCACCAGCTATGACGACTTTGGCCGCATTACCAGGGTGGTACATGTGGACGACAAACCCTCACGCCCCGTTGTCACCACTACGCTGCACGCGCTAGGCAGCTGCACTTTGCAAGCGAGCGCATCAAGCTGCGTCAGTGAAACCGTGACCGATCCTAAAGGCCACACCACAAACAAGCTCAGCTCCGTGTTGGGCGAGGTGGTGCAATCTAAAGATCACCTCGGCACCACTGCAAGCTTCGGGCATGACGCGCACGGCAATGTGCGGCTGGTGACCCAAAGTGGCACGACCAACGGCGTAAATCAAACCATCAGCACTACAGCCGTGTTCGATGTGTTAGGCAGGCGCTCCAGTATGACTGAACCCAACTCTGGCACCCGTAGCACCACCTACAATGCTGCTGGCGAAGCGATTACCGAGGTGGATGCTAACGGCCAATGCGTGAGCAGTCGCTTTGATGTGATGGGCCGCATGGTCGCACGCAGCGATTACAAATCTACCAGCTGTAGTGGCGCTGCTGAATCTAGCGCCAGCTGGCAATACGATTTGGGTGCTAACGGCAAAGGCAAGCTGACGTCAGAGAGCGATAGCGCATCCCAGCTTTCGCGCACGCCAAGCTACGACAGCTTGAGCCGTCCCAATGTAGTAGTGCAAACCATCGAAGGCAAAACCTACCGCCAAGAAACGACCTTTGACGCCTTTGGCCGCACCTTCCAAAGCTTCGATTTGATATTGCCAGCCGGTGATGCGGGTGCGTTGAATAACGCGCAAGCGCGCAAAGTGGGCGTGCAAAATGTCTACAACAGCATTGGCTTTCAAACCAAAGTGGTCAATGCGCAAAACAGCGCGGATGTGTTTCTCGAAATCCTAGAAACCAACGCACGCGGGCAAATCATCAATGATCGGCGGGCGGGCAACGTAGCGCTCAGCCGCAGTATGAGCTTTGATAGCGTCACCGGCCGCCTCATGGGCATCAAGAGCGGTGTCAATGGCAGCATTCAAGATTTGGACTACGGCTTGGCAGGTTCAGGCGGAGTGGATGCCGGTTACGATGTGCTGGGTAATTTGCAGTTCCGCAAAGATCTGCGCACCAGCTTGTCGGAAACCTTTGGCTACGATGCGCTCAACCGCATCACCAGCACTTCAGTTACCGCTTCTGGCAAATCGGTCGTCACTAATTTTAGCTATGACGCCTTCGGTAATTTCCGCACCAAGGGCAATCAAACCCAAGTCACCGGCAGCTACACAGGTATTACCAACAGCTGCGCGCGCCAAAGCATCGGCCCGAACATGCTGGGCGGCATCAACATTGGTGGCGCAATCACCGCGTATTGCTATGACAATAATGGCAATCAAATCAATGCGGGCCTAGCGTCTGGAAGCGAACGCGTATTGACTTACGCCGTACACGATAAGCCTTTGAGCGTTCGCACCGCTGGCAGCAACACCAGCTACACCGCCTACACCTATGGCACCGGGCGCGAGATTGTCAGCCGAAAAGAAGGCGCGAACATCACCAATCTGGATCGGCTAACGCACTATGTCGGCGGCATGGAAGTCACCTATCGGCCTGATTCCGGTGTACTTACCGAGCGCCGTGAATTCCGCCGCTATTTGTCGAACTTTCTGGTGATTACGATGAATATCGAACGCAATAATGGCGCGGTAGTCAAATCCAGCACGCGCCGCTACCGCTTCGAGGAAAAGTTAGGTTCATTAGATGTATTGACCGATGCGGCAGGCACGGTAGTGCAGCGCATGAGCTTTGATGTGTGGGGCCAGCGCCGATCCGATAGCTGGGGCGTTTGGAGTACCGCGCAAGTGGCGAGTTTTGATAACAAAGAAACCCGCAAAGGCTACACCGGCCATGAAATGCTGGACGCCAGCAATTTGATCCACATGGGCGGGCGTATGTACGACCCGATGGTCGGCAAGTTCCTATCCGCCGATATTTTGGTGCAAGCGCCGTTCAACTCGCAAAGCCATAACCGCTACAGCTATGTCATGAATAACCCGATGAATTACACAGATCCATCGGGCTATGCGTGGATTGATAGTAACTGGCGTACGGTGGCGAGTATTGCGATAAACTTCTTTTTGCCGGGCAGTGGATTGGTGGGTGCGGCGAATGGTTTGTTGGCAAAGGTTATTACTGGCATGATTAGCGGTGCGGTGCAAACAGGGTCTTTGAAAGGTGCGCTCACGGGGGGTTTTGGTGCGGCTATGTTTCATGGGATTGGGCAGAAGTTTAGTGATCTGGCTGAGGCGAACGCGGGGAAATCTGGATTGGTTAAAGGAACGGCGTCCTATGCTGGCAAAGGTGGCTTAACCGGTCCGCAGTTTGCTGCAAAAATTGCCGCACACGCTACGGCAGGTGGGGTAATGGGTGTGCTGAATGGAGGTAAGTTTGGGCATGGGTTTGCAAGTGCGGGGCTTGTTGAGGCGGTGAATCCGGCGCTGGCAGGGCTGTCGGAGCCATCCATGATTGCGGCTAGTATTGTGGTTGGGGGAACTAGTTCGGTAATAGCGGGTGGTAAGTTTGCTAATGGGGCGGTTACGGCTAGTTTTCAGTTGGCGTTTAATCATGGGCTGGTTGACGCGGTAAACGCTTTAGATGAAAACATTGACAAGTTGATAGAAAGCCTAGAATCGACAAAGACTGAGCGAATCTGGGGTGGTGCTGAAGCAGCAAGGGACAACGTGCTTGAGACACAGGACGAAAACGGAAGCACCGTACCGGCGTTTGATGTCCCTGGAAATACTGGCACGCAATGCAGTGATATTCTTCAACATCCTGACACCTTCGGTGCCCCGTTGACCAGAACTTGGGCGCCAGGTCGTGAGGTGAAGTTTGGAGTTGAAATCCCTTATGGAACTGCGATAGCTAGATTCGTAGACGGCGCATACAGTAGTAATCATGCAGCAGTTTATCTAGGGCAAGATGCTTCTGGCGTATATGTGCTGGACCAATGGGCATCAGGAAGTGGTGGTGGTCGCCTTCATTACCGTGTTCTTGAATGGGATAATCCTGATTTCACTAATTCCGGTCGTGGCTTCTCAACTGCAAAATGGTCACAGAGAGATAAAGAATGAAAAACATGAAATTGCTATTTTTATTTCTTCTAGCTCCGACCTTCAGTTATTCAGGCGAAACGAAAAGTTTTTTATGTCCACAGACTATAACTGTCAGGTCAGAAGTTGTGTCTAAGCATAGTCAAGACTTAAAAATTAGCTCGTCTGAAAGAAAAATTTTGCTAAAAGAAATTTATCTTTTCTCTGGTGATCCGGCTAAAAGAGCGCTTTTAAGGCCATCAGCTTTTGAGTCTAAAGTTTCTTTTTATAACTTAAATGCAGTAAAGCCAGTTTTTGCTAGTTGTGGGTACGGTGAGGTGGCGCTTAGGGTTGATATTGGGATACCGAAAAAATGTGAGGCCGGAGAGAGCGTTATTCGTTGTGAATATTAGGCAATATCCTCAAACGGCACTAAAATTAGGACAGCCTCGGACACGCATTTTTCGTAAACAACACCGGACACGCGCTTTTCCTAAAGGATAACAACACCGGACAGATAACAACACCGTAACAACACCGGACACGCGCTTTTCCTAAACAAAAAGGAAACAAAAAACCAGCGACCTTAAAATCGCTGGTTTTCCATGGTTACGACTACAAACCAACAACACCGGACACGCACTTTTCCTAAACAAAAAGGAAACAAAAAACCAGCGGCCTTAAAATCGCTGGTTTTCCATGGTTACGACTAAACTCAAATTCATGTTATTTAATAAAACCCAACAGCCCCAGCCGCTATCGCGGCATTAAAAAACACTGCGCTGTTGCCTTAAACTTTACTTAAAATCCGAGCCAGTCCAGTACCAAATAACGTGCGCTGCGCCATTTCTTTGGCTTTATCGATTAACTCTTCCAATTCACCAACCACGCGCCAATAACCCGAACCGATGCCCTTTACCCGCGTCGTCCAATGATCCTTATCAAGCCCGAGTTTTGTGAGAGCTTTCGGCTCAGTTGACTGAATTTTCCCTCGCTTGCCTGCATGCCATTCGCGCCCCGTGAAATCGACTAAATCGATATACTCAGCATTCGTCAGCGTCGGCACATTGAACGATTTAGCGCCAATCAGCGGCATCAAAGGCGCGCAGGCCTGGCTTTGATCGCGCAGAATTTCCAGATTTCTAGCTTTGATGCTGGTGTAACGCGAAGTGTTAATGCCGCTGGCAATTTTCGCACGTACTGGATTCAAATCCACGTAAGTCATGGCGGACAGAATCGATCTCTCCGACAGCAGCGCTTGGCACTTGAATCGGCCTTCCCAAAATCTACCGGTGACTTTGTCTTCGGCGTTAGCTTGGCGCGCGATCGGTTCGCTCAAGGACTTCATCAACCACGATAAATTGGTCAATCTGGAGCGATATTCGGCGATGAGTGCTGGATTTTCGACGATTGCGGCGGCTTTTTGAGCGCAGAGCTCAGTCGTGTGCGCCGGGTAAAGTCGAACCCAGCGCGCAGCAACTTCATCAGGCGACCAAGAATTGGAAGTTTGCGGGCTCATATGGACCACCAGATGCAGATGGTTGCTCATGACCGCATACGAATAAATACCGCAGGCAAAAATGCTGCCTAGTTCTAAAATGCGTTTTTC
>JANOQN010000046.1:0-13230 GCA_031422315.1 Rhodanobacteraceae bacterium | reverse complement strand
CATTGCCATTGATCAAAACCATGCTCTCCCACAGGTATCTCTCCCAAAAGGCGTCGGCTACTCTGCGCGATGGCTTGCCGCAAGTCTAACGGTTCATGTGGAGAAACGGGCAAAGCACACTTTGGGGCAAAGCTCTCCCATAAAGGGAGAGGGGAGTCGTTTGGAGCATTGTCGAAAAAAGAGGCCGGTTTTAGGTAGTGGTTCATGGATAGGGTGCCCGCTTCACACGATTCCCGCCTGCGCGGAAATGACGATAGGGGTGTTGGCTCAACTAACCCCCACCTTGCTTACCACTCACCGGACTCGGCGCAGTCAGTCGAATCCTAAAGCACGAACCACCGGTTGGAATGGCCAAGTATTCAATGCTGGCCTGATTAGCTTCCAGTAACTCTTTACAAATATATAGCCCCAATCCAGTGCCGTCTGATCTTGTGGTAAAGAACGGCTGAAATAGGCTGGCTCGAAATTTTTCCGGTACGCCAGGGCCACGATCTGCGATCTCGATCATCGCGCCGATCGAATCGTCCGGTATCCGAATTCGAATGATGACTTCGGCGGGCTGATCTAGGCGTTGCCCATAAGCTAATGAATTACGAACCAAGTTCCAACAGGCTTGCGTAAGTTGCGATGGATCAATCAGCGCGCGCACCGGTTTGCTGCCGATTTGAATCTTCAATGGGTCAGCACCCGCGGGCAGGCTCTGCTTGAATTCAATGACGAACTGCTTAATCCAATCGTTGAGCAGAGTGTCCTCTGGGCGTGAGCGTTCGCGTCTGGACAGCTGTAAAACATTCTCAACGATACCGTTCATGCGCCGGCACTGGCTGTTGATAATGTCGACTAGCTGCATATCCATCAGCGACAGCTCGGACTCTTGCAGCAGCTGCGCGGCGTTGCTGATCGCGCCGAGCGGATTGCGAACCTCGTGCGCGATACTGGCAGAAAGCCGACCGAGCGAACTCAGTGTCATCTCTTCCGCTCGGCGTGACACTTGCGTTTCGTCCTCAAGAAAGATGAGTACGAGCGCAGCATCATCCGAACCGATGCGTGTCATCCTTGGAATAATCGGTGGCACACCGGTCGTGACGGCAACTGGATTGGGATCATGCTTGTTGTCAACTAGCCATTCGCGCAGACGCACCAGCAAAGGGCGTGCGAAATGCCGCAGGTGGCGATTTTGTGGCGAGGGCATGCCCAACAGATACCAAGCTGACTCGTTATAGCGGCGCACTTCACCAATGATATCCACCACTAATACGCCGGTGCGCATGCGCTGGATGATCAGCTCGTTGACTTCTGCCAAGCTCAATAATTCTTCACCGCGCTTCTCCGCTAAGGCTTGGGATTCTCGAAATCGCCGGCCTAGCCAGAAAATAAGGCCGCTAACAATAAAAAAGCTTAGCCCAAACAGCCCGGTCTGCACTAAATTGCGCGGTTCACTCGGTGACGTTAAGGCGGTATAAAGCGCTTCGCCTACTGCGATCAACGCGGCAATCGCAGCGACGAACGCCGAAAGCCGTGCCGTCAAGGTTGAGGCTGTAAGCGCGATAGTGATTAACATCAGCGCGCCCGCGCCGCTAGATACACCGCCGAAATTTCGCAGCGCAATAGCAGCCACTGTCAAATCCAAACCGGCACCGATCAATACTTCGGCGGTAATTTTTCCAGTGCGGCGTTGGCTTAGCTGCATCAGCACAACGGCTCCAACGAGATAGAGCAGCGCAACGACTCGCAATGACGTGCTTGGAACTGCGGGCAGGAAGGTCGATCCGAGCAGTAAAAATATTAGCAGCACCGTGGCTTGGAATACCCGAAACAAGCTGAGCAAATAGAGTTCATTGCGCTGCGGCACGGTATCTAATTCTTGGCTCATAGGATTTGCCCTCGTGCAAAATGCAGATAAAAAATCAGGCTGTTTGAGTAACAGAGTATGCATTGTAAGGGTCATTACTAAAAAAGCTATTGACCAATATGGAAAGGTGCTTTACATTATTAAAATTATGGTAGGCTCCGTTCAATTGAGCCTCCAAATGAGCAAAGTTCAAATGAGCCCCGTTCGAAAAAGCCCTGTTTAAAACTAGTGGAGTCGGCATGAATTTTCATGAGTATCAAGCCAAAGAGTTGTTCGTAAAATATGGAATGCCAATTCCTCTCGGGCACATCGCAGTAACGGCAGAAGGCGCAGTAGATGCCGCAAGAAGTCTAGGCGGTGAGCAGTGGGTGGTAAAAGCGCAGATACATGCAGGTGGTCGAGGCAAAGCGGGCGGTGTCAAGCTTTGCAAAACGCTACAGCAAGTACGTGATGCGGCCGGAAAAATGCTCGGCACTAAAATGGTCACCTATCAATCTGCGGGCTTGGCGCTGCCGATCAATCAAGTCTTGGTGACCGAAGCTACTGAAATCTCAAAAGAGCTTTATCTCAGTATTGTGGTCGATCGCCAAAGCCGTAAGGTCGCCTTCGTAGGTTCGCCATCCGGCGGTGTTGATATCGAACAGGTTGCCAACGAAACGCCTGAAAAGATTTTTACCCTTGAAGTCGATTTCGTACAATCATTACAAGCTTACGAGTGCCGCAAGTTCGGCTTCGCGATGGGCTTAGGCGCCAAGCAGGTCGGCCAGCTCACCAAAATTATGCTCGGCGTGTTTAAAATGTTTAATGAGTTAGACCTCAGCATGGTCGAAATCAATCCATTAGTAATTAATCCAGCTGGCGATTTGCTCATTTTGGATGCCAAGATCAATGCGGACGAAAACGCACTGTTCCGTCACGCTGATTTAGAAGCCATGCGCGATTTAAGCCAAGAAGATCCTATCGAAGCCGCAGCCAGCAAACACAATCTCAACTACGTCACTATGGACGGTGATATTGCCTGCATGGTCAACGGCGCCGGTCTTGCAATGGCGACGATGGACGTCATCAAACTCTATGGCGGTGAGCCAGCCAACTTCCTAGACGTAGGCGGCGGCGCAACTACCGAGCGCGTTACCGAAGCGTTGAAGCTAATCTTATCGAACCCGAAAGCGAGAGCCATTTTGGTCAATATCTTCGGCGGTATCGTACGCTGCGATTTGATTGCTGAAGGCATTATTGCTGCGGTTAAAGAAGTCGGCTTGACGCTTCCAATTGTGGTTCGCTTAGAAGGCACTAACGTCGAGAAAGGTCGCGATATGCTGCGCGCCTCGTCATTCAAGATCATTTCGGCAAGCGATTTAAGCGACGCCGCGAAAAAAGTCGTCGCTGCTGCGAACGGCACAAACTAAGGAGCTTAAAGTGGCAGTTTTAGTCGATAAACATACACGCGTTATTTGCCAAGGCTTCACCGGCGCACAGGGTACGTTTCACTCTGAGCAAGCGATTGAATATGGCACCAAATTTGTCGGCGGTGTAACGCCGGGCAAGGGCGGTAAAGATCACATCGGTTTGCCGGTTTTTAACACGGTGCAGGATGCAGTCGAAGAAACCGGCGCGAATGCATCAATGATTTTCGTGCCGCCACCGTTTGCGGCTGACGCAATATTGGAAGCCGCCGATGCGGGTATCCGCGTCATCGTCTGCATTACTGAAGGCATCCCGGTTTTGGATATGTTGCGCGTTAAAAACGTGCTGAAAGACTATCCAAATACCTACCTGATCGGGCCTAACTGCCCAGGCATTATTACGCCAGGGGCCTGCAAAATCGGCATTATGCCGGGCATGATTCATAAGCCAGGCCGCGTTGGTATCGTTTCTCGCTCTGGCACGTTGACCTATGAGGCGGTTTTCCAAACCACGCAAGTAGGTTTAGGTCAAAGTACCTGTATTGGTATCGGTGGTGACCCTATCCACGGGCTCAACTTCATTGATTGCCTGCGTTTATTCCAAGATGATCCGCAGACGGATGCGATCATCATGGTGGGTGAAATCGGCGGCTCCGCAGAAGAAGAAGCGGCCGAATTTATCCAAGAACACGTCACCAAACCCGTGGTGGCGTATATCGCCGGTCTTGCCGCACCTCCAGGAAAACGGATGGGGCATGCTGGTGCCATTGTCGCGGGAGGGAAAGGAACCGCGGCAGCCAAAATTGCAGCACTTGAAGCCGCAGGAGTCACGACAGTCGACTCACCTGCAGAATTAGGTGAGGCAGTCCTCCGACGCCTTCAGGGCGTCTCCTCTAAAAAAGTGAAACCGCCCATGAAAATAAGCGCACCGAAACCAGCAGAAGCAGCAAAAAAAACCGCAGTGAAAGCAGCTGCAAAACCAGCAGCTAAGCCGGCCGCAAAGCCAGTTGCCAAAAAAGCAGCCGCCAAGCCAGCAGCTAAGCCAGCAGCTAAGCCAGCAGCCAAGCCAGCAGCCAAGCCAGTTGCGAAGAAAGCAGCAGCCAAGCCAGCGGCTAAACCTGTTGCAAAAAAAGCAGCAGCCAAGCCAGTTGCAAAGAAAGCAGCGGCAAAGCCAGCAGCTAAAAAAGCACCTGCTAAGAAAGCACCTGCAAAGAAAGCAGCAGCAAAGAAGAAATAGCTTGGCTGCGCTACCCACGCAGAGAGGGTGGCGCGGTTCAGCGCTTCGCTGGCGTAATACTGATATCGATTACGCAGCTTGATTTGAAAACTGAATACACGTCACGACACAAAGCGCCGGTTCTTACCGGCGTTTCCTTTTTCTGCTTCACAGGCTTGGGTCATGGGCGCGAAACCCCTCGCGTTTTTAACATACGCGCTGCTATCTACTGCGCATTGAATTCGCCATAATCAGGTTTTCATCAGTTAAAAAGGAAAGGCCATGATTTTCGGAAAGCTCTGGGCTGCGCTGCGCGCACAAATTAACAAAGTCGCGAATATGTTCTGGGAAGCGGATCCCATTGCGCAGATGCGCTATGAATACGATCATTCCGTTGAGCAGCTTAAAGAAGGCCGCGAGGGCCTGGAGCTGTATCGCGCACTCGTCGAAAAAGTTAATCGACAGGTCAAAGCCAATGAAGCACACGTTTCGAAGCTCGAAGCACAAGCAAAAGCCTACTTGAAAGCCGGTGATCGTGAAACTGCAGCGAAATTCGCGATGGAGCTTGAAAAAGCGCGCGGCGAGTTGAATCAAAATCTTGAGCAGCTGAAAATGCATGAAGGCAGCTATGATAATAATCTCAAGAAGATTAAGCATGCTGGCAAACGATTAGCGGATGTCCGCAACAAGATTGACTCGCAAGAAGCCGAGCTTAAAATGAGCGAAGCTGAGGCCGAAGTCGCCAAATTAGCGGAGAGTTTTAACTTCAATGTGTCGACCGATTTTGGTCAGCTTGAAGAAGTGATCCAACGCAAAGTCGACAAAAACCGCGCGGCTGTTCGGGTCAGCGCCGATATGTCAAATGAAGGTGTCGCAAGCATCGAAGCCGAGCAGCGCATGGAATCGCAAATGGCCGATGACGCACTTAGGCGTCTTGAAGCTGAAATGGGTATCCGTACGCCAGAAACCGTTCAATCAGCACCGGCGGAAAAGCAGCTTGGGCCCGCGCAAACCAATTGATCGTTTTAGACGTATTGAATGAACCAGTCAAACAATCTTAGGAGTTCAAAAAGCTATGAACGGACAGCCCAAACCCGCGTTTTTCTTCGTCGTATTGCTCGTTATTTTGAGCCTGATCGGTTACGCCTTTTATCGCTATCAGGGCAGTACGACAACCGCTGGCAACCCGCCTTATTCTTCAGGCAATGGTGACGCGCCAGTCGATAGTGCTTCGGGTCCTAACGATAGTCCGGCAGATTCAAGCGCCGGGCCGGAAGCAGCTGATTCACAAAGCGTGGCAACCACTGTCAAAGAATACAGTTACGTGCCCTCAGCGCGCCTACCTGATGTGCAGGGCGTATCGAACTACACTGCACTCGGTGAGCCACGCGTAGTCAAAATGGCGCTTAACGTTTGGGCTGGTTGGGCACCGATCGTCTTTGCCAATGATGGTCACAAACCCGGCAAGCTTTGGAAAACAGCTGACGGCAAATCATTCCAGATAGAGCTGGTATTGCTGGATGATCCTGTCGCGATGCGCGACGCCTTCGCCGCCGGCCAAGTTCACACCGGTTGGTCAACCGTCGATATGCTGCCGTTGATGGTGCAGGGCTTACGCAAAGATTCCAGAGTCATGCCGCGCATATTCCAGCAAATCGATTGGAGCAACGGTGGTGATGGCATCGTAGTTCGGCAAAATATTAAAAGCGCCTCGGATTTAGAAGGTAAAAAAGTAGTGCTCGCGCAAAATTCACCCTCGCACTTTTTCTTGATTAACACGCTGATCAATGCTGGCGTAAGCCCTAATGATGTCAACATGATATTTACCAACAGCGCGTTTGAAGCCGCCGCCGCATTTAATGCCGATAAAACGATTGCTGGCGTGGTTTCTTGGGCACCCGATATCTATAATCTAGCGGAAGGCAAAGGCAATAAAATGCTGGTCAGCACGCAAACCGCCAATAAATTGATTAGCGATGTTTGGTTCGCTAGAGCCGATTTCGCGCGCGATAATCCCGCCATTATTGAATCGCTCGTGCGTGGTATTTTTGACGGCATGCTTGCGCTTGAAGATTCCTCCAAAAAGCCCGCAACTGCTAAATTGCTGGCGGATTTTTACAGCATTCCTGAAGCCGATGCGCTCGCGATGTTGCCAGATGCCTACCCTACTAATGTGGCAGAAAACCGCGAATTCTTCCTCAATCAGAATAACCCAACCAATTTTGAGCGTACTTACAACACCGCTTTTGCGATGTATCGTAAGCTAAGCGCGATTGATCCAACCCGCACCGGATTCGATCAGCTAGTCGATTTTTCTGTGCTGCAAAAATTGCTCAAAGAAGATAAGTACGCTAATCAAACCAGCAACTACGGCGTTAACTTCGTGCCGCTTTCTGCTAGCTCAATTCAAAGCGAAAGCAATGAAATTTTGACCAAAACGGTGGTGATTCAATTTTTCCCGAATTCATTTGATTTGGAGAAAATGATCGAGCGCCAATTGAACGGCAAAACGATTACTGAGCCATATGATCCCCAGGTCACTTTCGTGGTTGAAGAAATTGCTAGGCTTGCCGGCCAATACGGTGCAGCGCGTATCGTCATCGAAGGCCACACCGATGCTTCAATGCGCGGCAATGTTCCGGAATCGGCGGTGCTGGAGCTTTCGGAAAATCGCGCCAATGCGGTTAAAGAAGCCATCATCCGTAAATTCCCGACCTTGCAGCCGAACCAATTTACCGCATCGGGCTTAGGTTGGAAGCGCCCAGCGGATCTTGGTGATCCAGAAAACGATGCTAAAAACCGCCGCGTGGAAATCAAGGTTTACCCTTTGGAATCGCAATAGCGCATGGCTGATCCGATCAGCAGTCTGGCTGAAAAGTTTCAGCTAAAATCGAAGCTCGGGCTGACAGTAGAATCTGTTTTGGCTGCAGCGCTGGCGCTTGATCCTGCCAGCGCTACCACGTTATCGACACTAGAAGGCAAGCGAGTAGCGCTACAATTTACCCAGCCTGCGCTCGATATCCGAATGCAGGTCAAGCACGCAGCTTTGGTTTTTGATGACTCAGCAACTAATATCGACGCAGATTTGACGCTGAAAACCACGCCCGGCGCGATGCTGGGTTTGGTTGTAGGTCGGCTATCGGGTGATAGCCATTTTATCGGCAAAGTTCACATCGCTGGCGATGCTGAGCTCGCGCAAAACTTGCAAAAATGGTTGAGCAAGTTCGATCCAGATTGGGATGAGCTATTTAGCCGAGGCTTTGGCGATGTGTTGGGTTTTCAGCTCGCGCGTGGGGCCCGCAATTTTACTAGCTGGCTTAGTCGCAGCGCCAAGCAATTCGCGGCCACCAGCGCCGATTATTTGCAAGACGAAAGCAAAGCGGTAGCGAGCCGGGTGGAGCTTGAGCAGTGGTATGAGTCGGTTGATGATTTGCGCGATGCGACAGAGCGCGCGTCCAGAAGAATCGACGCGCTCATCAGCAAATCCGTTCGCATGAAAATCTGATGAGCCTTCGCACTGGCGGCCTGACCTCGCTGCGCGCACTGTGGCGCGTATTGCGAATTGCCCGAATCGCACTGCGTTGGCGCTTGCAAGACATCACGCCCGCAGCGGTGTTCTTTTTGCCGCTGACTTGGTTTGTTCCTGAGGCAAGTGAAGCACAAAACTTAAGCCGTGGCGCGCGCTTGCGCCGTGCGCTGGAAGAACTCGGGCCGCTGTTCGTCAAGTTCGGGCAAATCCTATCGACTCGGCGCGATTTGCTGCCGGCCGACGTGGCTGATGAATTGGCGCACTTGCAAGATCGGGTCGCGCCGTTTCCGGGCGAACTGGCAATTGCCACGATTGAAAAAGCGCTTGCTGGAACCATGGCCGAACACTATCTGTCGTTCGAAGTAAAGCCGCTGGCCTCAGCTTCAATTGCACAAGTACACGCCGCGCAGCTACCCGATGGCCGCGAAGTGGTCATCAAAGTTCTGCGCCCTGGTATTGGCGCACAAATCCGTCAAGATTTGGAAGTATTAAAGCTCGCTGCGCGCATTGCCGATTCTAGGCTGCCGGATCGCGAACGCATACGCCCGATTGCGTTCGTGGCTGAGATTGAGCGCGCAGTTACCGAGGAGCTCGATTTGCTGCGCGAAGGCGCGAACGGCAGCTTACTGCGCCGGAATTTCACCGGCTCGGCGGTGCTGAAAGTGCCAGAGATGCACTTTAGCCATAGCAAAACCAACATCTTAACGATGGAACGTGTCTATGGCATTCCACTGAATGATATCGACGGCTTAAAAGCCGCTGGGCTGAACTTCGAAACTTTGGCGCGCACGTCGATCCAGCTGTTTTTTACACAAGTGTTTCGCGATAACTTTTTCCACGCCGATCTGCACCCCGGCAATTTATTGGTCAATGCGAAAGATCCGGAAAATCCGCAGGTGATCGCGCTTGATTTTGGCATTATGGGCCAGCTATCGACGACCGATCAGCGCTACCTGGCAGAAAATTTCGCCGCCATGTTCAACCAAGATTACCGCCGAATTGCCGAGCTGCATCTAGAAGCCGGCTGGATGCCGCCACACATTCGTATTGATGAGCTTGAAGGCGCGGTACGTACGATTTGCGAGCCGTATTTCACTAGGCCACTCTCCGAAGTCAGTTTAGGCGAGGTGCTGATGAAGCTATTCCAGCTCGGGCATCGCTATGAGCTGATCATCCAGCCGCAGCTTTTGCTGTTGCAAAAAACGCTGCTCGCTGTTGAAGGTGTGGCGCGCACGCTATGGCCGCAGCTTGATATTTGGGCGGTTGCAAAGCCTGTGCTGATCGAAATTATGGCCGAGCGCTACGGCTTTCGCTCCGCATTAAAAGAAGTGCAAACCCGCTTGCCCAGTTGGATCCAAAACTCCCCAGAAATGCCGCGCCTGCTGTTTGACTACCTTAAACAAGCCACCAGCGGTGCCGCAAGATTAAACATGCGCTCAGCCGATATCAAAGAGCTAGTCGAAGTAAGCCGCAGCGGCCAGCGCCAAGTCGTGCTCGCCATTTTCGGCATGACTTGCGCGATTATCGCCATACTGTTCATTCTATTCGGCCCCGCAAGCCTCGGGCGCTGGTGGAATATGCCAATACTGAGCTGGGGTTTTGCTGGCGCGGCGGTTTTTGCGTTTTGGCGGGGTTGGCCGAAGTAGCAAGCTCGCCTAGTTGAGCTGTTCTACCTCATCGTCATCCGCGCGCGATTAGCCAATCAAAGCAGCTCTAGCACAACGATCAAAGTCAAATTATTACTCAGTAAGCCATCCACCCCTAACCGCATTGTCATAAATCGGAATATCAGCGCGTAAAGGCGGTTTGTTAGGTTCGTAAGGTGTAGTCTGGCGTTGGCAATCCGCCTCGCAAAAGCTCAGGAAACTATGAAAATCAGAAACGTTACCCGATCAACGCCCGCCCTTTTGGCGATTGCTCTGCTGGCCGCAGCATCAAGCGCCAGCGCTTACGACTTCACTGTTACCAACAGCACCGAAGTAAAAATCACCAGCATAGAAGCATCTGAAGACGACAAAACGTGGGGTAAATTCAACATCGGTGCGGGTTTGGCCGCGGGTGAAAGCATGAAAATTACCTGGGACGCATCCACTGACGAGAGTGTCTGCGAATGGAAAGTTCGCGCGAGTTACGCTGATGGCAGTAAAGCCGAGCCAACTACGTTTGATTTTTGCGAAAAAGATCTAGAGATTGAATTTACCGAGTAGTGTTTTTGGATTGACGATCGCATGGTTCAAGCACTGTCTGATTTAGATATTGACTTTCATCCTGAATTTTTTTCTAAAATTCAGGCTGATTTTTTCTACACCGCACTACTACAAGAAATCCCCTGGGAGCAGCATTTCGTAAAGATGTTTGGCAAAAAAATCGCCGCGCCCAGGCGCTCCAGCTGGCATGGCGCTGCTGACGCACACTATCGCTATTCTGGCGTAACTTACCCGCCCAAACCTTACACGCTCACGCTACAAAAACTGCTTGATGCGCTGCAGGCCGAAGGTCTACAGTTCAACAGTGTGCTTTGCAACCACTACCGCAGCGGGCTAGACAGTATGGGCTGGCACAGTGACGACGAACCCGAACTAGGTCAAAATCCCGTTATCGCCAGCCTAAGCTTTGGCAGCACGCGGCGATTTTGCTTTCGGCACAAACAGTTAGCTTTAAAACATGAGCTAGCACTCACGCACGGAAGTTTACTCATCATGCAAGGCGCAACCCAGCACAGCTGGCAGCATGCGTTACCGAAAACTACGAAGCCTGCAGAGGCGGATTTGTTCAGTGCGGCTGAATTTGAACAGGGCAGGGTGAATTTGACTTTTCGGTGGGTCAAAGTTGCCGATCAAAACGACGAGTGAAGCATCTAAAGGGGATTTGCTCCGCGCTATGTTAAGCAAGTAGATGTCTAAAAAACACCCTAACTACGCTTCGTTTTAACCGAATGCTACTCTCGATTCGACTGGTGCCGGAAGAGGGACTCGAACCCCCGACCTACTGATTACAAATCAGTTGCTCTACCAACTGAGCTATGCCGGCGCGGAGCGAAAGATAGCAACTCAAACGCGAGTTTGCACGCGCTTGTTTACTCGGGTTTAGCCGTCGTCATGCTATAAAGCCGCAGGTTTTGACGCTTTAGGTTGTTTGGCAATGAAAGTTCGATCAGCGACGGCTTTTGTGTTGCTTCAATGGCTATATCCATGTCTATTTGTATTGGCATTGAATTTAATGAGTTTTTCGGTGCTTGCTGCACCGGACAAGGGCCGCACGCGCTATCAGGCACTGTATAACGCTTTGGCACCGGGTTTGGTGTTTGGCAAATATGATCGGCTGATTTCGGTGCAGCACGTTTACAGTAAGCGTGACGATGTGGCAGCTAGTTCGATTCGCGTCACGATTGTCAGTAAAGCCGGGCGCATTGAGCTAAAGCCCGATCAAGTTGGGCGCGTTGATTTTCCCATGACTCAAGAATTACTTGAGGAAAATCCGTGGGTTGAAAGCAATCAGCCACCGGGAAGCTTAGGCTTAAGCGCGACCATGGAGCTAAAAATCAGTGCGACACGTGAAATGGCTTATGTCGATCTGTTTGAAGCCATGCAGCAGGCCCAGGCTGCACTCACTGCGCTCGGGCCGGCCATGGCTAAACGGAAAGTGCGCGGAGTGGATCTGTTGTTTGATCCAAAATCGGACGCGAGCGTAACCATCGAAGATGCGAAATCAGAAGAGCTAGCGTTGGCTAATGCGGGTGGCGTGGTGTCGGTTCGAATGAATGAGGCATGGGTAAAATCCAAAGCGCAAGTTCGTATGTCGGCTAGCCCCATATCGGCGCGGCCGCGTGTTGATTAATTGGCCTGCACAGTTCACAACATTGAGTAATCACCAATGAGCTATCAAGTTCTGGCGCGCAAATGGCGTCCAAAAAAATTCTCTGAGTTAATGGGCCAGGGCCATGTAGTGCAGGCGCTCAGCGGCAGTTTGGCGCAGGGGCGATTACATCATGCGTTTTTGTTTACTGGCACCCGAGGTGTGGGCAAAACCACGATTGCGCGTATTATTGCCAAAGTGCTGAACTGTGAGGTGGGGCTATCTGCGGAGCCCTGCGGCGTGTGCTCGACCTGTATGGATATTGACCAGGGCCGCTATCCGGATCTATTGGAAATCGATGCGGCATCGCGCACCAAAGTGGATGACACGCGCGAGATTTTAGACAACGTGCTGTATGCGCCGTCGCGCGGTCGCTTCAAGGTTTATTTGATCGACGAAGTGCATATGCTGTCCTTGAGCAGCTTCAATGCTTTGCTGAAAACGCTGGAAGAACCGCCCGAGCACGTCAAGTTTATTTTGGCGACCACTGATCCGCAAAAATTGCCAGTTACCGTGCTGTCGCGCTGCTTAAAATTTCACTTGAAGCGCTTAACGCCCGGGCAAATTGCCCAGCAAATGACGCATATTTTGCAAGCTGAAGCGATCACCGCAGATGCCGACGCGATTGATGAGCTATCGCGCGCGGCTGATGGCTCAATGCGCGATGGGTTGAGCTTGCTGGATCAAGCGATTGCCTTTGGTCAGGGTGAAGTGCGGGCAGCGCCTACGCGCGAAATGCTGGGCACGATTTCCAGAGATTCAGTGATTGATTTAATCGAAGCGCTGGCACATAACGATGCCGATGCGCTCATTGCCAAGCTGGCTGAGCTCAATCAATTCGGTGGGCACCACGGGCAAATTTTGGCGCGCGTCACGGAGGCATTCCATACACTGGCGTTCTTGCAAATCACCAGCGATGCCGGGCGCGATGCGCTGGAGCCGCACCCGCGTTTGGTGGCGTTGGCGCATTTGTTTGATAAAGCCGCGTTGCAGGTCAATTTTCAACTCGCGATTTTGGCTGCCAAGGACGTTCAAATGGCGCCTGAGCCGCGCTTGGCATTTGAGATGTGCATGTTGCGGATGCTGTGCTTTGCGCCAGTTGATCCGCAAACCATTGTGCATGACAAGCCGAGGAGTGCGGCGATGCCTCGTCATCCCCGCGAAAGCGGGGACCCAGTGCAGGTGTCAGCAACTTCGCCCACTTTCAAGGCTCCGCAGTCTGCGCCAAATTATTCTTCCGAAGCTGCTGATAGCTCGGCGCACCTGGGTTCCCGCGTGCGCGGGAATGACGATAAGGGCGTCGAACGCCATCAAGTGAATGCCGAAGCTTCCACCGACCGCCAAGATGATTTGGCTGGCGGTTCCGCTCCAC
>JANOQN010000045.1:0-62053 GCA_031422315.1 Rhodanobacteraceae bacterium | reverse complement strand
TGTAATCCAGCAATGGTTCGAGCGTTGACGAGATACCGGCGTGTTGAGCATGCTCTCCCACGAATGTTTCGTTCTAGGGCTGTTCGGTCGAGCACGCCGGCTCTCGACATCCAATCTACTCTTGATTCAAGAGATAAGGGGTTGGGGAGAGGGTATCTGGCTGGCACGACAAAGCATCTGTTACCCACATCCTCAATACAATTTTCGTGGGCGCAAGTTCTGCTGACTTTGTAGACTAGCGCTTTACTGATTGGCGTACAGGCATGCAAGTAAGCGGCAATTCCGCTTCATCACCGCAAAACGAATTGGCCACGCCCGACGCTGCGCCGCCTATCCGCACGTTCAAGCCGCGCTGGCAGCAGCGTTTAGATGTGCGGTTTGGCTTGTTCCTGGCGCTAGTGAGTCTGCCGATATTGATGGCGGTTGAGCTGGCGCGCTTGAGCTTTGAATACCACCAGCTGAGCCAGCTGCTAAACCAAGGCGCGCTGCGAGCGGCGACATTATTGGCCTCAGCACGCTTGGTAAATGACTGGGACAGTGCCAGCACGGATACGTTGAGCGAACGTTTGCGCATGCTCCGGTTGGAGCTGGAAAGCCCGCATGCGAACTGGCTGGGCACGCATACCCTTGTGCTATTTGCACATTCGCCTGAGCCAGTTCGTTTGACGCTCAAACATCCAAGACGCAACATTCTATTGACCGAACCGCGCGATGAATCCAAGGTTCCAGTCGGCACGCGCTATTGGCAAACGCGGGCCTGGGTCAATCAAGATCGCGCCGCATTGACTATTCGCGTGCAATTGGTGCCGCCGTACCAGCGTATTTTTAGCACCACTCGATTTGGGTGGTTCACTATCCTGGTTACGCTGATGCTATTGACGGCGGCCAGTATGATGTACTTGCATCTGCGTTTTTTGCGTAGGCTCCAGCGGATTCGCAAAACCGCTGCGGACTGGGCCTTGGCGCGTTTTACTGAGCCGCTCATTGACTTGCAAACCGACGAACTTGGCATGTTGGCGCGCCAGCTCAACGCTACCGCGCTAGCTTTGCGTACACGAATTGATGCCTCAAGTGAACTCGCCGCTGTAGGTGAGCGCGAACGCTTAGGTCAAGAGCTGCACGACAGCGTAAAACAACAGGCTTTTGCTTTGGAGCTACAGCTCGGCGCTATGCGAGCGGCCATGGCAGGGCTCGCTACCAGTGATCTGCAGCCTTCTGAGGCGCTAGACTCCAACAAACACCGGCTTAGCGCCCAAAGCGCCCTAAGCGAAGCTTCAGGTTTAAGTATCGAACTGCGCAGAGATCTAGACAAAGTACTGACGCAACTGCGGGTTTCGAATTTAAATAGTGTGCGCGCCAGCTTCATGGATCGCTTACGTGAACACGCAGATACGTTTAGCCGACGCTGCAATTTACCAGTGCGAATCCTTGGTTTGCTTGATCACGAGCCTTTGCCAGAATCGCAAACTGAGTTGCTACGCATTGTTGATGAAGCGCTTTCGAATATTGCGCGTCATAGCAGTGCAAGCTCAGTGCAAATTGACTTAGCTCAGCTTGCTGAACTGTGTTCGCTCAGCATTGCCGACAATGGCCGCGGCATTGCCGCAGGCTCGAGTGATGCGCAAAATTCGAATATGGGCTCGCACATGGGGCTAGCGAATATGCAGCAGCGCGCCAGGCGCTTAAATGCCGGCACGCTCAAACTAAGTTCAAGCGAAAGTCATGGCACAACGATAGAAATACGATGGCAGCGCTTGGTTTGACAAGTGTCGATAAATACGTGATGACAAATTCAAAGCGAAAAAAAACTCGCCTAAGCGAGCTTTCTTTTTTGGTGACCCTACGGGGATTCGAACCCCGGTTACTTCCGTGAAAGGGAAATGTCCTAGGCCTCTAGACGATAGGGTCATAACTGGTTTACTAAACAAACTTAAAACCTGGTGGAGCTAATCGGGATCGAACCGATGACCTCTACAATGCCATTGTAGCGCTCTCCCAGCTGAGCTATAGCCCCGCTAGCAGGGACAGGAAATATACTGTTCGAGCACTGATTCGTCAAACACCGATTTTGGTCAATTCATAAAGCGGTTAGACGACAATTTTTGCGCTGCGATTAGTTAGCCTAGCTTAGCCTTGACGCGGGCCGACACAACCTGCATATCGGCTTTGCCAGCGATTTTGGATTTCAACACGGCAATGACTTTGCCCATATCTTTAGCAGTACTCGCGCACGCTTCCGAAATGGCCGAGGCAATTGCTGCATCGAGCTCCGAGTCTGACAGTTGCGCAGGCATATAGTCTTGAATGACCAGAACTTCGGCTTGCTCTTTATCGACTAAATCTTGCCGGTTGGCAGCGCCAAACTGAGTGATCGAATCGCGACGTTTTTTCAGCATCTTTTCGAAAATGCTCAACACGGCGGCGTCATCCAACACTGCGCGGGTATCGACTTCAATCTGCTTTATATCTGAACTCATCAAACGCAACGTAGCCAGACGCTCTTTAGCACCTGACTTCATCGCGATTTTGATGTCGTCCATAAGTTTAGCCTTAATCGGACTAATCATCTGACTCATGGGCTCACTCATGGCTGGCCTCGTTTCTAGTACTTACGCACGCGTTTGGTAACATCCATGCGTGAACGGCGCTGTTGGCGTTTCACCGCTGCTGCGGCTTTACGCTTGCGTTCTTGCGTGGGCTTTTCGTAAAACTCGCGGCGGCGGGTTTCGGCGAGAACGCCAGCCTTTTCGCAGGAGCGCTTGAATCGGCGCAGTGCGAATTCAAAGGGCTCGTTTTCTCTAACCTTAACGTTTGGCATGCTGTCTCCGGGTAAATCGGGTAATTGTTGACCTGCTCAGGTATTGAGCAAGCCCACAAGTATAGCCTTGTTCAAATAAACTTTGCAAAACGAGAGCCAAACGTGCGCGTATTAGGAATAGAAACCAGCTGTGACGAAACTGGCTTAGCGATTTATTGCACCGAGCGCGGCTTACTTGGCCATGCGCTGCATAGCCAAATTAGCATGCATCAGGCTTACGGCGGCGTGGTTCCCGAGCTGGCAAGCCGGGATCACCTGTTGCGCTTGATTCCACTTTTCGACTCACTGTTAGCCGACTGCCAACTGAACAAATCAGCAATTGATGCCGTTGCGTATACCGCAGGACCGGGATTGGTCGGCGCTTTACTAACTGGCGCGGCCTTTGCGAAGGCGTTCGCGTTTGCATTGGATTTACCAGCCATTGGCGTACATCACTTAGAAGGGCATTTACTTGCACCGCTGTTAGAACTTGATCCACCCGAAGCGCCGTTTGTTGCGCTACTGGTATCTGGCGGCCACAGCATGCTGATTAACGTCAAAGCGATTGGCAGCTATGAATTGTTGGGCGATACGCTGGATGACGCGGCCGGCGAGGCGTTTGATAAAACCGCGCAGCTGTTGGGTTTGGGCTATCCAGGCGGGCCAGCGCTGTCGGCGTTAGCGCAGACAGGAGAAGCAGGGCGCTTCAAATTCTCCAGACCGATGACCGATCGCCCTGGCCTGGACTTCAGCTTTTCCGGCCTGAAAACGCAGGTGCTGCTGGCGGCCAAACGCTGCGCAAAGGAATCTGGTTTGGGGGACTACACGGCCAATTTGGACACTGCGACCAAAGCCGCGTTGGCCCGCGCTTTTGAAGAAGCAATTGCCGACACGCTTGCCATCAAGTGCCAGCGCGCGCTTGAGCAAACCGGGCATGTTCGGCTGGTGGTAGCGGGCGGCGTGAGCGCAAACACAAGGCTGCGTGAGCGTTTGCAATCAACAGCAGCGAGCCACGGCGCACAGGTCTATTTCCCAAGGCCATTATTTTGTACCGACAATGGCGCCATGATTGCCTTAGCGGGCGCGCTGCGCCTACAGCATGCCGCGCTAGATATGTTACGCGCGAATCACAAAATTGACGCGACACCGCGCTGGGATCTTGCTAGCCTGCCATCAATAGAATCAGCCGAGCCAGTGAACGCATGAGTGCGACAATTATTTTACGAAATGTGCGAATTCCGACGATTATCGGCGTATATGATGAAGAAAAATTGGCGCCTCAAGCGCTCAAGTTGGATTTAGAGTTACGGTTAAAAGATCAGCGCGGATCGCTCTCAGATCAGCTACGCGATACCGTCGATTACGACGATGTGATTCGCTCATTGAAAGAGTTCGGCCTTAAAAACAATCACGAACTGTTGGAAAAATTTGCTTATCAGGCTGCGCAGATGCTGGCGAAACGATTTGCTTTACAAACGGTCGATTTGACGGTCTGGAAAACGATTGCAGCACACGCACCAATTGAAATTGCGGTAAAAGTGACGCTGCAAAGCGGCGAAAATTGGCAAGCGCGCGAATGGGGTCGTTGGCAAGAAGATGGCTTAAATGACTAGCCTCACGCTTGACTAAAATTGGGTTAAGAGATTTTTGGTTTTTAGAAGTCATTGGTTTTAGAAACTAATTGGGGATGAATTGAGGGATGGAAATATGCGTTTGATTTGGATAGCTGCCTCGGTAGTTTGGCTCGCGGCCTGTGGTGACGATAAGCAAGCTGGCGGTAAAAACGCCGTGCTCAGTTTGCCGGTGAACAAAGCGGTGGTGGTCGTTAACGGCGAACAGGTCGATAGCGCCCTTGTTGAAGCTTATGCAAAAGAGCGCGGCTTGGATTTTACTGATCCATCGCAAAAAGCCGCCGCGATTCGCAAAGTGGCCGAGTTCGTCGCGCTGGCGCAGGCTGCGAAACTGCTGGGATTTCATAACAAGCCCGGATCGGCTCTTACTCAGCTCAAATCACAAGCGGCTGGGTTTGTACAAAGCAAAGCGGAAGCCGCGCCAATTACCGATGCTGATTTAAAAGCTGAATATGATGCGCAACTGACGCTGGTCGCCGGCCGTGAATTTAACGTTTCCATTTTGACGCTTAACTCTTTGGATAGAACACAAACCGCCGCGCGCGAGCTAAGCGGTGGTCGTCCATTTGACGTGCTAATGGGAAACTACGCAAACACCGAAGGCGTTGTCAAAGCCGAAACGCTGACCTGGGCTAATTTGACCCAGTTTCCGCCGAAACTTGCAGAGGCGATTAGCAAACTCAAAGCGGGTGAGCACACCAGCGAAGCAGTGCCTGATAATGGCCTGTGGCATCTGGTACGAATCAATGAAGAACGCCCGTTTATCGCACCTGATTTTGAGGCCTTGAAAGAAGGCATAAGGCGAACACTGCGGGAGAAGCGCGCGCAGGCTGAAATTGAAGCGGTATTGGCCGCAGCAAAAATTAGCGAGCCCTAGCGGTTGACCGATATCGACGCCATCAGCGCTAAAATTGCAAAGCTTGAAACGCTCAATCCGACGCGTTTAGCGCAGCAATTTCGCGCTAGCAACACGCTCGTTATGGTGCTGCGGGCGCGTGATTTTATTTTGGTAGATATCAATGAGCCTGGGCTCATACTAACGCACCTTAAACGTGCAGATGTGCTGGGCAAACGCCCTGGCACGATTGGTCTGTGGGCTGATCCAGCGCAGCGCGAGGCGATAATTAGCACGCTTCAGCAGGGCCGTAATTTGGTCAACATGCCGGTTGCGTTCAAAACGCGCGCGGCAGATTTTGCCGATGGCATTTTGAACACGCTGCTGTTTGATTTTGGCGGTGCTGACTATATTTTTGCCACCGTGCAGGATATCCGCAGCTATTCCAGCCGGCCTGAATCGCTTGCTCGTAAGTTTGCCGAATCGCGTTCGTTTTTTATGTCTGCGCCCATTGGCATGTATCGACTGTTGCCTGGCCTAAAAAACTTTGTTGAAGCAAACCCCGCCATGGCAAATATGCTGGGCTATGAAAGCGTGGCGCATTTGTTGGAAGCCACGCGCGAATCGGGCGCGCAGCACTATGCGGATGAACTCGAGTTCGCAAATGTCAGTGATGAAATCGGACGCCTTGGACAAATTTCTGCGCGTCGGGTGCAGCTGCGCCGGATCGATCAATCAACCTTTTGGGCCGAAGAAACGGTTCGCGCGGTTTATAGTGAGGAGGTTGATAAAGAGCTGCTGTTTATCGAAGGCACTTTGCATGATCTAACTGCGTTGGAAACTGCGCAAAACGCTGCACAACAGAGTGATTTGCTCTATCAGACCGTTGTTGAAAATGCGACTGACGGGGTTTTCTTAGTGGACCGCGGTGTAATCAAATACTGTAACCGCGCGCTCGCATTAGCGTTAGGTTATGAACTTGACGATATGCGTGGAACCGACTATCAAAGCTTGGTAGCGCCGGAAGATTTGCCCGCTATGCAAGCAAGGCGCGAAGCGCGCGCCGCTGGATCTACCGAGCCGCAATATTATGAAGTTAGGTTGCTACGCAAAGATGGCGGGGTTAGATTATTTGATGTTCGCGCAGGTGCGGTTGTGCTTGATGGACGCATGGCGTCATCCGGCACCATGCGAGACATCACGCAAGTGCGCGCCAATCAGCAGCGCGTCGAGCTGGCCGAACAGCGTTACCGCCGCCTATTTGAAGCAGCCAGCATTGGCTTGTTTCAGATTGACTTCAAAACCTCGTTTTTAGACGGCAATCATAGTTTTGCTAGATCGTTAGGCTATCAAAATTTTGCTGAGCTCAAAGCGCTGGTTCCACAGTTTCAGCAACTAGCTGCCAATGCGCAGGAAATTGCGCAAATCATTGGCCGAGCCGTACAGGGCGAAGCGGTGCAGGACGCGGAGTTGCGGCTAACACATCGGCAGGGCAATGAAATTTGGGTGTCAATGAACGTTCAGCGCGCCCACGATGCTGAGTTGGGCTGGCGCTTGGAAGGCAGCGCGCAGGATATCTCAAGGCGCCGATTGGCTGAGCTGCAGCTAAAATATCAAGCGAACCACGATTTACTGACTAGGTTGCCGAATCGCGCCCGCTTTGAAGCGCAGCTGGGCGAGTTAATTCAACGTGCGCGTGGCACGGGCCGCTACTCAGCGTTCGGCGTTATTTTGATGGACTTGGATGGCTTCAAGCTGGTCAACGACAGTTTAGGGCACGCCGCCGGCGATGAACTATTGACGATGTTGAGTCAGCGCCTAATGAAAGTGCTGCCGTCCACCATGGTGTTAGCGCGCTACGGCGGCGATGAATTTGCGCTTGTGAGTCGCGAACCGATGATCGAGTCTGCTGTAGTCGAAGTAGCGGGTAATATATTGAGCGCGCTTGATCCGCCATTTTTGGTGCACGGGCATCAGGTGTTTAGCTCGGCGTCCATCGGAATTGTTTTGATGGGCCCGAATTATCTTGATCCGCAACATGTCATGCGCGATGCCGACATTGCGATGTATCGGGCCAAATCGAGCGGTAAATCGCGCTATGAGCTTTACGATTCGGCAATGCACCACGCCGCCAGTGCGCGTTTGGCGCTAGAAAGTGATTTGCGCTTAGCGCTTGATCGCGGTGAATTCGTCTGCTACTTCCAGCCGGTGGTTGAGCTTTCCAGCGAGCGCATCGTCGGCGCGGAAGCACTGGTGCGCTGGCAGCACCCGGTGCGTGGCATGCAGCTGCCGGGTACGTTTTTAAGCGTCGCGGAAGAATCGGGTCAGTTAATGGCGCTGGATTGGCAAATGCTGGAAACCAGCTGCAATCAATTGGTCGCTTGGCAGCGAGAATTTGGCGCGAATGCGCCGTTGACGATCAATGTCAACGTGTCGGATCGATTGTTTGTTAGCCGGGGCTTTGCAGGCTCGCTCAGTGATTTGATCCGGCGTTCGGGGGTAACGCCCGAATCTATACAGCTTGAGATTACTGAAACCGTTTTTCGCGAAAACGTGGTCGACACCATGGAAATCTTGAGCGAGCTAAAAAGCATTGGCTTGCGTTTGATTGTGGATGATTTTGGCACCGGCTATTCCTCGCTCGTATCATTTACCGAAGCGGCGTTTGACGGGCTAAAGATTGACCGTGGCTTCATCAAAGATATCGAAAGCAATGCCCGCCACCGGGCACTGGTGCGAACGATATGCCAGCTCGCGCAAGATTTGGGTTTGTCGGTAGTTGCTGAAGGCGTAGAGCGCGAAGAGCAGGCCGAACTCGCACTGGCGCTCGGCTGCAACTTCGCGCAAGGCTTTCGCTATGCGCCCGCGCTAACCGCAGAAGCTTTCTCGACCAGGCTTCGCGCAATGGCGGATTGAGGGCCTTGAGGCGTGCTCAGCGTGCTCATGGCATCAATGCGAAGCAAATGAAATAACTGCGCAGCATCGGCTTGGCTTAGATACTTAAGTTTGGGAGATGCGCTCATGGACGTAACCATTAAATCTACCCGCACACCCGCCATTTGGCTGGTTCGATCAAAGTGGCTGGAGCTCAAACCGACCGATTGAATTGCATCGCGGCGAACGAGCTGAATGGTTTGGCTAAAATAGCCGGTTTTGATAATCCAAAAATCTGGCAGTAACACGTAGCCGCTTTCGCGAGCGTCTTTGTGGCGGCTGTAGAACAGCCATGCCATGCTCAATACAGCGGCGACGCAAAGCGCAGCCGTCGCTTCGTTAGTAAGCTTTAACCCCGCGAAAGTAAGCAGCGGTAGCCAAAAGAGCGCACCAAAAAAGAGCGCCTTCTTCGCCATGCGTCGCCCGGCTTTGGCTGCCAAAGGCTGCCAGCGCAGCGCGGATATTTGCAGCTCAAAAATTCGCTCAATAAGTGCTTGCACATGATCGAGCGTGGCGACTGGCGTCAAATGCGTCATGCCGCTGCGCTCCATGGAATCGCCTTGCATGGCGTTGCCCGGCAAGTAAACCTGCACGCCCTGGCGCTTAAATAGTCGATACAGCCAGCCATTATTGATAACGATCAGCGCGATGCGCTCAATCCGCGCTTGCCCACCGCGTCTTGTCAACAGACCCGATTCCGTGCGTAAAGTTGATTCATTGCCGCTGAGCTTGAAGCCATAAAACTGAATGATCGATACGACGATTGATGCTATCCGCACGATAATCAAAATCAGCAGCATTGAAAACAGGATGCTCAAAACCCAAAATAGCGGGCCGTGTGAACTGCCTAACCAGCCGCTAACGGTATTACCAATACCCTTGAACACGTTGTTGTTTTTACTGAGGCCAGTTTGGCTCAAAAAATAAAATCCACCACCAATTAGCAGCATGCCGCGATTGCTGATGAGCCCGAGCCGAATTAGATCGCCCAATGCCGCCTCACTAAGCTTGGCCGATGCATCAACGCTAATGGCCGCACTGGGTTCTGCAGAACTGCTGCTATTCGATAAGCCTTGCGCAAGATTGCGATCCTTTCCGGATAACGGTTTGCCCGCCAGTTGATAGGCGCGAATTTGCTGCTCTAACGCTGCCGCTTGTGTGTTGGTAAGCACCGTGAGCTTCGCTTCTGCCTGCGCGCCGGAGCCCGATTCCAAGTTCAACTCAACCACGCCAAAAATCCGATGCAAGACGTTTTGCTTATGCGCGATATTCGATATGCGCGCGAACGGAAGGTGCCGCAGCGTGCGATCAAAAAAGCCTTTTTTGATGACGATTTCATCATCCAGCAGCCAATACCGAAAGCTCAAGGTGTAAACAAGCGAATACGCGCTAAGCGCCAGCGCACCAACACCCGTGCCGATAAATTCCCAGCCGTCATAGCGATCGGATCGACCGACAAAAAACGCTGCAAGCAAAAGCGGTGCAAAACCCCAAAGCTGGCCTAATAGCACGAAAAAAAAGCTAAATCGGTGCAGGCGTGAGCCTTCGCTCGAGGGCAAGTCACGGGCCATAGCTAGCCTGTTTGCAACAGTAGTAAGTCCCGCAACTCATGCGCCCGCGCTTCGGTAAGCCCTGGAATACTGACATTCTGATACTGCAGGCCGGCCGTGTTAACAACCAGCTGCGCCAGTTCGAGCTTGCGATCAATCGGACCGTGCACCACGTCGGTATGTTGCACGCGCGCACGCGGAACAAAGCGAATCGCCTGCCAAATGACCCCATGCCGTAGCCAAAGCCCCGCTTCAGCAATCGCGTAGCCATAGCGTGCATAGGCTTTCATGACATAAAAATAGCTACCTAAGTAAATCAACACAAATACGAAAGGGCTAAGCCACCAAAAATCAAAAACTACCAACGCAATGCTAATACCAATCGCTGGAATGCTTAACCAAAAACTATATTGCGCGAACCACACCCAACGCATGCGCGGGTCGATCATGGAGAATTCTGGGAATTGCGGTGCGGTTGTCATCAAGCAAGCTTAGCTCAGTTTGCCCAATGGTTCAGTCAATTGCGCAGTCAATTTTGCTGGCGGCTCCGCTCCACCTCGTCATCCCCGCGCAGGCGGGGATCCAGCACAGGTGTCAGCGTTTCCGTCTACTTTCAAAATACCAAAATCTGCGCATTTTGCTCCAACAAGAGCGCCAGAAGCTCGGTGAGCCTGGATTCCCGCCTGCGCGGGAATGACGATATGGCCGTGCGCCTAGTCCGAGAGAGAGCAATGCTCAAGTATTGTCGAATGAGCCCAAAGTTGCCGAAGGAAAGCGCTAAAGCCTAGGTGCCGGCCTGCGCCAGCGCCTCGCGCGATCGAGTAGGACAAACAAAAACGGCCATAAAAATGCTGCAGTGAGGGGCGTAAGCCAAAAGGCAAAGCCGGGCTGGGCAATCGTGCCAAGCAGCCTGATCCAAAGTGCCAATATGCAGTCGTTGAAAAACAGCACCGCGATAAGCGCAGTTTGCTGCCAGAGTGGAAAAAACCGCAATCGATAGCGAAATCGCAACAATAGATAGGTCAAAATGCACAGCCGAAAAGCCTGTTCGCCAAACAGCGCGCCGTTCAAAGCGTCGGCCGTCAAGCCGATTAAAAACGCGCGGCCCAGGCCGATATAGCGCGGCTGCTCTAAAACGTAGTAGCAAACAACCATACCTAAAAACCAAGGCTTTAGCGGCCCGAGCGGTGCGGGTAGCTGCACCAGCTGCAGCAGCAGTGCAACGATGATCGCGCTCAGGAAAACCTGGGTTTCTCTGCCGCTATCGCTCACTTGCGCTGCCCCTGCAAAGGTTGCTTCGGCGCAATCGGGCCCACTGCCGGCGTTGGTGGCATCAGAAATACCTCCCGCAGCGTGCCGAGCTTGGCCGAAGCGCTCAGTTCTGCGCGCAGCAAACCTTCACCTGCAATTTTATCGAGCTTAACTACCACACCAATCGGAATGCCTTCTGGAAAAACCCCGCCTAAGCCGGAGGTTTGTACGGTGTCGCCGACTTTGATGGCAGCGCTTAAAGCAAGCTGCTCAATCACCAATGTACGCACGCTGCCGGTGCCTGAAACATAAAATCTTTCACCGCCCGCGCGCACCTGTGCCGGAATTCGGTGCTGCGGATCGCTCACTAAAATAAGGCTGGCAACCTGCGCGCCAAGCGTTTCCACTTGGCCGACCAGCCCGCCTTCGTCAATCGCGATACTGCCTTGTGCCAAGCCAGCTTTGGCACCCTGGTTCACGACTAATCGGTGTTGATTAGTCGAAAAATCCAGCGCCATAACCCGCGCAAACACCCCATTGGCGAGTTCTGGCTGTGCTTCAATGGCGGAAATCAAGCGTGTCAGCCTGACCTGGGATTGTTGCTGCGAACGAAGCTGGAATAATTCTTGCTGCTGCAGCAAATAGTCGGCGCGAAGCTGCTCGTTAGCAGCGAGCAAGCTGCTGCGATCAACAAAATAGCCTTCCGCCGAACGCGCCAAGCGCGCTGGTATTTCGCTGAGCTGCCAAACCGGGCGTACCCAATCGAGCAAGGATTGCCGCGTTTGCGCGAGATAGTTTAAGCGCCGATCCACCACCACTAGCGCCACGGCAACCGCGCAGTAGACTAAGAGCGCTAGGGTGCTATCAGCGCTCTTGTTAAAAAAATCAGCGCGTTCGCTCACGCGCCTGAAAAGAAGTCAGGGCCGTGCTGGTCAATGAGCTCCAAAGCTCGGCCGCCGCCGCGCGCGACACAGGTCAGCGGCTCATCTGCCACCTGCACATGCAAGCCGGTAATGTCGCTAATTAACTTGTCCAAATCACGCAAGAGTGCGCCGCCGCCAGTCAACACAATGCCGCGTTCGGCCAAATCTGCACACAGCTCAGGCGGGGTTTTTTCCAGCGCCGTTTTTACCGCCTGACATATTCCTTGCAGCGGTTCGTGCAAGGCTTCTAACATCTCGTTGGAGTTCACGGTGAAATGGCGTGGCACCCCAGCGGCAAGGTTGCGCCCGGATACTTCCATTTCGCGCAATTCACTCGAGGCATGCGCGCAGCCAATTTCCAGCTTGATGCGCTCGGCGGTGCTTTCACCAATGAGCGTGCCGTGGTTGCGGCGTACGTAGTTGATAATGGCTTCATCGAATTTATCGCCGCCGATGCGTACTGATTCGCTATAGACAATGCCGTTGAGTGACAGCACAGCCACTTCACTGGTGCCGCCGCCAATATCAATCACCATCGAACCCCGTGCCTCGTGAATCGGAATGCCCGCGCCAATCGCTGCGGCCATGGGTTCTTCGATCAAATGCACTTGCCGTGCACCGGCGCGATCCGCGGATTCTTGAATCGCACGGCGCTCAACTTGGGTCGAGCCGCACGGTACGCAAATCACTACGCGCGGGCTAGCCCGCATAAATCGATTCGGGTGAACTTTACGAATGAAGTGTTCAAGCATGGCTTCAGTCATCTCGAAATTGGCAATCACGCCATCTTTGAGCGGCCGCACCGTGACGATGTTCCCGGGCGTGCGCCCGAGCATGCGCTTGGCTTCAATACCAACGGCGGCTACCGAACGCGGCCCGCCCGCGCCTTTTTCTTGGCGTATCGCTACCACCGAAGGTTCGTTCAACACAATCCCTTGGCCGCGTGCATAGATCAACGTATTCGCAGTACCCAAATCAATCGACAGATCTGTAGAAAACAGTCCGCGCAGTCCTTTAAACATAATTTTTTATCCGGTCAGCGCCAGTGCTGTTTGAGCAATTGGCGGATCATCCATGAGGAGCCGAACTCTAGCGCTGCCTGCCCTTGGCGAACAAGTCAAAACCGCTAAATGTTGGCAAATTGCCACAAATAAAACATGCGCCCCTGCTCGCGCGTTAAGGTGCAGCGCAGATTTGTGGTTTTACTTCGCAGACTTAAGCTTTAACAGCACGGCGTCGGTGATATCGAGCTTAGGGTTGCCATAAATCGCGGCCTCATCGCTAATGACCGCATCCACACCTTGAGATTTCGCAACATTGGCAATCACCTCGCCGATTTTGCGCTCCAAATCGCGCACGACTTCATTGGTGCGTAACGTCAAGCGCTGGTTAAAATCGTCGCGCCCTCGTTTAAGTGCGCGCTCGCTAGCTTCAATAGTGCGCAGCAGGCTTTCAAGTTCGGCTTTGGGCAGGCTTGCGGCTTGTTGCTCGCGCTTTCGCTTAAGCTCCAGCAAAGTAGCTTCATCGGCTTTGAGCCTGATCTCAATGCTGCCTAATTCTTGAATGACGCGCTGCTTGCCCGCCGCAAATTGTGGCGCGCCGTCAATCACGCGCTTCATATCGACAATCGCAAAACGGGTTCCGCCACTTTGAGCTGGTTGTGATTGCGCCCAGGTTTCCGCTGTCATCAAAACGCACGCAGCGAAAACCGACGCCCAAAAGCAGGCTATAAAAAACTTGGCGGAGCGGCGTGCAAATAAAATAGTCATTCCTCACAGATTAGCGGAAGTCAGCCTACGATATTAAACCGCGAAACGCCGATTTGGTTCCTTTTATGCCGCAATAGGCCTCAAAGCGCGGCGCGGACGTTAAATCAGGCCGCGCTGTGGCGTCAAAGGTTGTTGAAGAACGAGAACTGCAAGCGCTCAACCCGATCGCCATCTTTATCGTTGAGCGGATAGGCCCAGTTGATAATGATCGGCGCGATCGGTGATTGCCACTGCACGGAAATGCCGGCGGAATAGCGAACGTCGCTTGAGCTGAAGTCATCAAAACCGGCGAATACTTGTCCAGCATCCAAAAATGCAGCAATTCGGACCGATTCTTTGTCTTTCGCAAATGGGGTTGGAAACAGCACTTCAAAGGTTTGATTGATGCTCAGTGCGCCACCGATGGCCGTATTAAAGCCTTGGTCAACCGGGACTTCCCCGGGCAGCGTTTCGTAAACGGCAATTGGACCTAGCGAATTATCTTCATAGCCGCGTACCGAGCGCACGCCACCGTTGTAAAAGTTCTCAAAAAACGGCAGGCCAGTGGTGCCACCATAGCCATCGCCGTAACCAAATTCGCTGTTACTTACGAATACAAAAGATTTGGGAAGCGGCACAAAGCGTTGGTATTGGCCAGAAGCCTTGTAATACTGCAAATCCGAACCCGGCAGCGTAATTTCTGCGCCCAAGCGCGCAAAATAGCCGTCTGTAGGAATGAAAAATCGGTTGCGCGTGTCGCGTGACCAGCCGATTTGAGCGCGCAGAGCCTTATAATTAGCTTTGCAAAATGCATAGAAATTTGGCGCAGGAAGATCATTGACTACGCTTGCTCTCGCTTCTGCCAACGTTGGACAGCCGCCTTCTATGCCGTCGTTTTCTCGAACGTAGTTAAAAAATGAAGTTGGGCTGCTATCGAAGTAACTAAACCGACCGAGCTCGTTTAAACCGGGCTGACGAATCGGTCGAATCTTATTTTGATCCACGCCAATTTGCAGGTTGATTCGATCAGTTTCGGTGATTGGAATGCTGTAGACATTGGAAAACTCAACGCGCCCGCTAAAAAATGGCGCCTGCGTCGTAATTTCACCAAAATCGCTTTCGGTAAAGCTCAAGTTAAATCCACGGCTTACGCCATCGTCAGTCCAATACGGATTGAAATAGCTCAGATCAAAGCGCTGGCTAAAAGCATTGTTGGTTAGGGCAATTCCGACACGATTGCCGCGTCCAAGGAAGTTATCTTGCTGTAGCGAGGTGTTAACAACAAACTTGCTCAGCGCCGAATAGCCGAAGCCGAACTGGAAGTTGCCGGATTGGCGCTCTTCGACTACCACTTCAATATCGATTTGATCTTCGCTGCCTGCGACTTTAGGCGTTTCAATCTTCACTTCTTGGAAAAAGCCAAGCCGCTGCAAGCGAATTTTGGAGCGATCCACCGCGGCTTGAGAAAACCAGCCGCCTTCAAACACGCGCATTTCCCGGCGAATCACTTCATCCATGGTTTTCGCGTTGCCTTTGAAATTGATCCGGCGCACATAAACGCGCTTGCCTGGATCAACAAAGAAAGTAATGCCTACTTCGCGCTTTTTCTTATCAATTTCCGGCACGAACTGCACGTCGGCGAAGGCGTAGCCAACATTTGACAGCACCGCTTTTATGGACTCCGTGGTTTGTTCTAAACGGCGACGGGAGAAAATGTCGCCCTTCGATAAGAAAATCAGCGGCTCTAGCGCATCTTGCCCAACCACAAACGTACCGGTCAGCTTGGTGCCGTTGATTTTATAGACTTCACCTTCTGTCACGTTCGCCGTCACGTAAATATTGCGCTTATCGGGGCTGATGCTGACTTGGGTGGAATCAATCGCAAAATCGACGTAGCCGCGGTCCAAGTAAAACGCACGCAGTTTTTCTAAATCGCCTTGCACTTTTTCTTTGGAATATTGATCGTCGCGCCGATACCAGGACAGCCAGTTCGTGGTTTTTGATTCAAAGCCTTCAATAATTTCGGCATCGGTAAAGCGTTTGTTGCCGACGATATTGACGTGGCGAATCTTCGCGGCTTTGCCTTCCGCCATGGTTAGCGTGACTTCAACCCGGTTGCGATCCAGCGCTTTGACCGACGATTTGACCTTGACGTTGTACTTGCCCCGGTTGTAATACTGCTTGGTCAACTCTTGCTCGACTTTGTCGATAATTAGCCGGTTGTAAACTTCACCTTCGGACAATCCAATGCCGGTCAGCGCTTTGCGCAGATCGGGCTCTTTGATGTCTTTGTTACCGACCAGCGTGATTTTACTTATCGCGGGCCGTTCAATGACTTTAATCACTAAAATATCGTTTTCTTGGCTGAGTTTTACGTCATCAAAAAACCCGGTACGAAATAACGCACGCATAGCGGTTGCAGCTCTGGCTTTGTCCATATCATCGCCGCGTTCGACTGGCAAATAGGTCAACACCGTGCCGGTTGAGATGCGCTCTAAGCCATCGACACGAATGTCCGAAATCTTAAAGTTCTCAAATGCATACGCTTGCTGCGACAGCACACCCGCAAGACTTAATGCAAGCAGGCGGGCGGATAGTTTATTAATTTTCATGCATTTTCCAAACAGCTGATTCAAAATCAAGTTCAATTTAAGCGACGCCCAAAACGCGCGCTAAATCGTTATAAAAAGCGAGCAGCATCAACCCCAAGATCGCTAACAGCCCGACCATCTGACCTGCAAACTGCGTATTTTGGCTCAAAGGACCGCCTTTGAGCCATTCCATCGCGAAAAACATCAGCTGCCCGCCATCTAAAACCGGAATGGGCAGCAAATTCACGATAAAAAGGCTCAGAGAAACCAGCCCGAGAAACCATAAAAACTCCGCCGGGCCTGCGCTTGCAGTGGCTTCGGCCGCTTGCGCAATCGTGATCGGCCCGGATACATTCTTTAAGCTCGCTTGGCCGCTAAACAGCGCGCCAATGGCACTTAATGTTCGTTTGAAAAGATAGTAACAAGAGCGTCCTGACTCTAACGCTGCTGCGCCAAAGCCTAATCGCTTAACGGCGCTGTAGTACTTAAAGCCGATACCCAAACGCCATGTGGCAGCTGACGCAGCATTGGCGGGCGGCATTTTCTTGGCGGTCAACGAAATAAGCTGACGCTGACTAGCGCGCTCAATGGTTAGCTCGACGCGGCCGTCGTGCTTACTGGCTTCTGCGTTTAGTGTCTTTACGAAATCGCTAAAACGCGTTACCGGAAGATTATTAACCGCCAAAATTCGGTCATCCGCCTGTAAACCAGCTTGCGCCGCCGGGAAATCGGGCGCCAGCAGCGCAATAATGGTGTCTGCGTCGCGCTCATAGGTCGTTATGCCCATCTCGCCGAGCGGATTTTTCTCATCGAACTTATCTGGCAGCTGGCTTAAATCTAGCGTCAATGTGCGCTCGGCTTGAGTTCGAACATCGCGTACCACTAATGCAACCGGCAACTTTTCATAGCCTCGGTGCACCAGTTCGAGCGTGGCTTCACCCATTGAATTAGTTGCCACATCACCGACTTTGATAATTTCATCGTAGCGAACTAAGCCGGCCGAAGCCGCCGCGCCGGTGCTGTTCCCAACTACTAAGCGCAAATCATCTTTGCCCAACATAAACATGAAAGTAAACGCCACCAGGGTCAGCAATAAATTCGCCACCGGCCCTGCCAGTACGATCAACGAGCGCTTCCAGATCGGCTGCTGATCAAACGCGTGTGGCAAATCAGCAGGCGCAACGTCGCCTTCGCGCGAATCGATAAACTTCACGTAGCCGCCCAGCGGAATGGCTTTTACCGCATACACAGTGCCATCGGTACCAATTCTGGAAAAAAGCGAGGGCCCAAATCCCACGGCAAAGGTGGTGGTTTTAACGCCTAAGCGCCGTGCCACCCAAAAATGCCCAAATTCGTGCCAGGTAACCAAAATGCCGGTCACGACTACAAACCAAAATAGCGAGCTAAGCGCGTATGTCACTGAATTTTTTGCCTTGGGTTAATCGGGTAGTGGGTTGTTTAAGCAGAAGTCTAAATATAGGTATGGCGGTGTTACAGACCAACAAACAACTCAATATCGGCCTGCATCAATCAACTGAGCAGTATGCAATCTAGCGCGCGCATCCAGTGCGAGCACGGAATCCACGCTACCTAGTTGAGCTTGGCTGGGGCTGGAGCTTAGGAACTCACGCTGTAAACACGCGTTAATCGCTCGGTAAATTCCTAAAAAGGCCAGTTGGCCGTTCAGGAAGCGCTCAACCGCCACTTCATTGGCGGCATTTAATATCACACAAGCGGCAGAACCCGCGCTAAGTGCATCGTAAGCCAGCTGCAATGCCGGGAACCTTGTTAAATCTGGCGCGGAAAAGTCGAGCTGGCCCATGGTCAGCGGATTGAGTCGATCTACGCCAGCGTCTATTCGATCAGGCCAAGCTAGCGCGTGCGCAATCGGCGTACACATATCTGGGCTGCCGAGCTGCGCCAAAAAGCTGCCATCGACGTACTCCACCATCGAATGCAGCGTGCTTTGTGGGTGGATAACAACATGAATATCCTTAGCCGCGAGCTCAAACAGCCAATGCGCTTCAATGACTTCCAAGCCCTTATTCATCAGCGTTGCGGAGTCGACCGATATTTTCCGGCCCATCACCCAGCGCGGATGCGCGCACGCTTGCTCAGGCGTAACGCTTGCCAAGCTTTCGATTGAAGTGGTGCGAAATGGCCCGCCAGAGGCGGTAAGCCACAGCGATTTAACACCCATTTTGTGCGTGAGCGGGCGCGCGCTCGGCAAACATTGAAATAGCGCGTTATGTTCGCTATCAAGCGGAAGCAAAAGCGCGCCGGATTGCTGTGCGGCGGCGGTCACTAGCGCGCCGCCAATGACCAACGCTTCCTTGTTCGCCAGCAGCAATCGTTTGCCGGCTTTTGCTGCGGACAAAGTGCTAGATAAGCCGGCTGCGCCAACGATGGCGGCGACGACTGTATCGATTTCATCGTGCGCGGCAAGCGTGTCAAGTGCGCTAGCGCCAACGAGCAGCTCGGGCGTATAACCTTTAAGCGCGCTGAGCCAATCTCGGAATTGAGCCTGCTGTTCGCTGTGGCCAAGTGCAATCAGCTCAGGTCGGAACTCGTCACAAATTTTGAATAGCGCCGCTGTTTGTCGATGCGCGCTAACCGCAAACAAACGATATTTATCCGGGTGCAGCCGCAGCACTTTGAGCGTGCTGGCCCCAATTGATCCGGTGCCGCCCAACAGGGCAATATTTTGCATGCGAACGCTACAGCCCCAACAGCGTCTTGCCCACGACAAACACCGGCAAAGCCGCCAAGAGTGAGTCGATACGATCTAATACGCCGCCATGCCCTGGCAGCAGCGAGCCTGAGTCTTTCAAGCTGGCATGGCGCTTCATCAGGCTTTCAAATAGATCGCCAACGATGGAAAACATCACCACAATCAGCGCAATCATGCCAAGCAGTAGCGCCTCGGTAAGTGATCTATTGAAATACAGCATCGCAATTGAAACGGTATAAATGGCGCTCGCCGCTAAGGCGCCATAGACGCCTTCACGGGTTTTCCCGGGGCTGATATTGGGCGCCAGCTTTTTATTACCAAAACGGCGTCCAGAAAAATAAGCGCCAATGTCAGCAACCCAAATCAAGCCCATGACAAATAGCGTCCATTGAGGGCCTTGCATCGGGTGCCCGTGCAACATCATCGCTGCGCACCAAGCTGGCACTACCACCAAACTTCCGACGATGGTTTTAAGTTCTAAATTGCTAGGTGTCTGCGCTTGTGCAAAGGTAAATCGGCGCAGCCAAAAAACCGCAAGGAACCACCAAAACACTCCAAGCTCGGATACATAGAGCCAATCATCATGCCGCATTACAAACCAGCAAGCTGCAATCAGCGCTAGGTTTCCCAGCACAATTGATAGCCGAAAGCGCTTGCGCGCCACGCCAATAATGCGCGTCCATTCCCATACAGCCAGCATCAACACAGCGGCAAAACCGATGCCAAACCACTGAGTTGGCGCGAACAGCACCGCCGCAATCGCCGCTGGTGCCAGCAAAAGTGCGGTGACAATGCGCGCTTTGAATTGCGGATCGGGCTTGTAAGTTTTCACCTCAGCGCTCATGCGGAAGGGCGTTCAACTAAAACTTGCGCCGAAGTTTTGCCAAATCGGCGCTGGCGCCCGGCAAAATCCTCGAGTGCCGCATTAAAATGGTGCTGATCAAAATCGGGCCAGAGCACGTCGGAAAAATATAGCTCGGTGTAAGCCAGCTGCCACAACAAAAAATTGCTGATGCGCCGCTCGCCGCCGGTGCGAATAAACAAATCCGGCTTGGCTAAATCATTCAGCGCGGTGAGCTGATCCAAATTGGCCTCGCTGATGCTTTCCACGGTGATTTCACCCGCTTTAGCTGCGGCCGCAAGCTGGCGCGCCGCCTGCGCGACATCCCAACGCCCGCCATAATTGACTGCAATATTGAGCACCAAGCCCTGATTGGCCTCTGTTAGCGCTGAAATTGACGCCATTTCGGTTTGCAACGTGCGAGAAAAGCGCGCCAGATCACCAATAAAACAGAGCTTGACGCCATCTTTGTGCAGGTTTTTTGACTCCGAACGCATCGCGCGTAAAAACAAATTCATCAGCCCGCGCACTTCCTCAGTCGGACGCTGCCAATTTTCACTGCTGAAAGCAAATAGCGTTAACGCCTGCACACCGGCGCGCGCAGCAGCTTCAACGCTGGCACGCACCGCTTTAACCCCGGCACGATGCCCAAAAATACGCGGTTTTCGGCGCTGCTCAGCCCAACGACCATTACCATCCATGACAATAACGACATGTTTTGGACGCTCAGCCGATGTTGAGAGTGGAATTGGCGCTGGCGATGCAGGCTGCACGTTCAGGATATTCAAACCGACATCAGCTCGTCTTCTTTGGCCTTGCAAACCCCATCAGTTTCTTTGACGAATTTATCGGTGATTTTCTGAATATCTTCCTCTGCGCGTTTTTCCTCATCTTCGGTAATGAGCTTAGCCTTCAGTAAATCTTTGACTTGCTGCATGGCATCGCGGCGGATATTGCGTATCGCTACTTTATTGTCTTCGCCTTCGTGATTCACCACTTTGGTGAGTTCTTTACGGCGCTGCTCGGTCAGCGGCGGCAAGGCAATGCGGATAATTTGCCCGGCCACGTTCGGCGTCAAGCCAAGATCAGAAGCCATGATTGCTTTTTCGACCAGCGTAACCATGTTTTTCTCCCACAGCTGCAGCTGCAGGGTGCGGGAATCGGCCACCGTTAAATTGGCGACCTGCGCAAGCGGCGTCGGAGTGCCGTAATAGTCAACGCGCAGATGATCTAGCAGCGCAATTGAAGCGCGCCCGGTACGCAGTTTTTGCATATTGAGCTTGAGTGACTCGATAGATTTTTGCATGCGCACTTGCGCGTCTTGTTTGATGTCAGAAATGCTGCTGGCCATAAAATACTTGTCTCAGAAATTTGTCTTAATGAATATCAATCGCCGCCAAACGAAATAAGTTTGGCGCAAAAGTATAGCAGCGCGATCTAAGCTGAAGCAGCGCCTTGGCAATCCGGTCATTATGAAACGTCATAAATGCAGGACATAATTTGAGGGCATAAATGAAATGCGACTCAATATCTCGCAAATGGGTTTGCCTCACCCTTTCAAAGTGCGCCTCGCTCACTGATAATAGCGGGCTAACTTAGAAAGGCGACCTATGAACGAACTTATGGCATTTGCAACCCGTAGCCCAGGTTTGAGCCTTGCATTTGTAGGCATCGCCTGCGCGTGGGTGATTTGGGAGATTGGTCAACTCAGGCGTGGATTTCGCGGTCTCAACAACAATGAAGTCAGCCATTGGATCAATCGCAAAGACGCGTTGGTGATCGATTTATCAGCGAATAACGAATTTTTGAAGGGGCACATCCCCGGCGCCGTTAATTTGGCAGCCAACGAATTAGGCAGTTCTGATTCAAAAAGCTTGAAAAAAGATCGCCCGATTATCGTCTACGATCGCAGCGGGCGCGAAGCAGAGCGCGCAGCGGCAACACTCAAACGGCTTGGGTTTGCCGAAGTTGCCTTTTTGGACGGCGGCTTTGACGGCTGGGTGCGCGAATCATTGCCAGTCGCCAAGGGCAAATAGCTAAATCGATAGACCTATCTCTGAAGCAGACTAATTTTATTTTCAACTCACTAATAATTTAGACACCCTAAATTTGTCACTTTTCCGCTAAGCTAACGCACAGTTCACCTAAATTTTGCAGCCACTTTTGGAGGCCCAATGAAAATCCACACCCAACTTTTTACCGCTTTAATGCTGGGCCTTGGGCTAAGTTTGAGCGCGCCAACGGTTAACGCTGCGAAAGAAAAGACGCCCGCCGTTGAGGTCATGGAAGTTACTAAAACCGGCCGCAAAGACCCCAAAATCAAGATTAGCGCCAGTAATAGCAAAAAGCTCAATAAAGCGCTAGCGCTGATGCAAGATGAAAAATATGACGAATCGCTCGCGGTGGTTGAATCCATTCTTGCCGGCGCAAAAGCTACCCCCTACGAAAAATCCAAGGGCAATCAGCTCAAATCGAACATCTATTACTTTCAAGATAAGTATCCAGAAGCCCTGTTGGCTTCACGCGCAGCGATTGCCGCTGATGGTTTGCCGAATATCGAGCATGTGCAGCTGAAGTTCCAAGCGGTGCAGCTGCTCGTACAGCAAGAAAAATACGATGAAGCAGTAGCAGCGTTTAAAGAATACGAAGCAGAAGCACCGAAAATTAAGGGCGATGAATATGTCGCGCTAGCTGGCAGCTACTACTATCAAGACAAATATCCAGAGGCGATTGCCGCCATCGATCAAGCGCTTGCAACCGGTGAGACACCTAAGCAAAACTGGCTACAGATCAAAGCCAATAGCTTGTATAGCGGTGAAAACTTTGAAGGCGCGGTTGCCTACCTAAAAGAACTACTAGTAAAAGATCCGACCAATAAGCAGTGGATGTCGCTTGCCGTGTCTTCCTACTTGTCGCTTGATAAGTATCCAGAAGCCACCGCCATGCTGCTAGATGCAAAGGCAAAAGGCCTGTTGGATACTGAAGCGCTTTGGACGCAGCTGCATCAGCTTTATACCTATCAAGAAAAATATGCGGAAGCCGCAGCAGTCATCGAAGAGGGAATGAGCAAAGGCGTGTTAAAAGCCGATGCGAAGCGCCTGAGCGATTTGGGGCAAAATTACTACACGGCCTCGCAAGAATTAGAAGGCAAGCCCGAGGCGAAAGCGTTGTTGGCGAAGGCCGTTGATGCGTTTACCAGAGGTGCTGCGGTGTCAGCTGATGATGGCACTTCTGAGCTTTGGTTGGCGCAAATTGAGCTTTTCGAAAACGAGAACAGCAAGCGCGCGAGGGAATTACTGTTGGTGGCGAGCAAGAAAAAGCTCAAGCAACCTGGCAGTGCATTTTATTACTTGGGCGTAGCCGAACATCAGCTTGGAAATATTCCTGCGGCAAGAGCGGCGTTGAACGAAGCTTTGAAGTATCCTGAGACAAAATCCCAAGCGACCAGCTACATGAAAAATCTACGCTAAGTAATTATTTGCGGCTGCACCTTGTGCGCAGTCGCTACCCTAGTGTAGTTTCCGATTTGCTTTAGCTGTTTTGCAGTCCCCCTAGAACTTCATGTAACTTCATGTCTGAAAGCGAGAGACGATGGCCTCGAGAGTGCAACCACAAAGCGGATTAAACTGGCGGCGCATTATTGCGATAGCGCTAACGACAATCGCGCATTTTACCGTCCTTGGCATGCTGCTGCTGCCCATTAAGGCGCCCGAAGCAATTGTTGCAAGCGTTGATGATGAGGCTTCGATTATCGAATTGTTGCCGCCTCCGCCACCGCCTCCGCCCCCGCCCCCGCCGCCGCCACCGCCACCGCCACCGCCAAAGCCTCCGGAAGATAAGCCGCCGCCGCCGCCAGAGCCGACGCGTGATTTGCCGCCGCCACCGCCGGAAGCTCCGCCAGAAGCAACGACGACTGAAGCCACCGAAGAAGTGGGCGTAGTTGGCCCACCGCCGCAGCCCGCTGAGCCAGCACCGCCACAAATTGAAGAAGCCGGTCAGGATGCTGGATACAATCGGCAGGTTCCGCTTCGCTATCCACCAATCATGCAACGCCGTGGAATCTCCGGAAAGGTGATGCTGCGGGTGTTAGTTGGGGTTGATGGAAAAGCTAAAACCGTTGAAGTGGAAAATGGCTCAGGTCAACGCGAGTTCGATTCCGAAGCCAAGCGAACCGTATCGAAATACAAATTCAACCCCAAGAAAGTCAACGGTGTCGCCCAGGAAGGTTGGGTGCGCGTTCCAGTCATATTTAGTATGGAGGGCTAGTGCATGGCACAAGATACCAACCCCGCAGCTGCTACACCCGCACCTGTTGCTGAAGCTCCGGCGGCTGCCGAAGGCGCCGTAAATACCGTTTCAAGCGCAGTAGGTGATGCTGCTACGCCATTAGTATCTGCAGTTGACGCGACCAGCGCGCCGGTCGTTGATAGCGCCGTCAATTTAGCGGATTCTTTACAGATGCCCGCACTGAGCGCACAAACGTTGCTCGCCGACAATGAGGCGCTGGCACTTACGAAGATGGGTTTCGCGCATTTGATTGAGCAAGCCGATGTAATTGGCATCACCGTGCTTTGCATCATGGCGGTTATGAGCGTTTTGACCTGGTATTACATTTTCTACAATGCGTTTCGACTGTTTGCGGTTTCGGTTCGCACGAATGCCGTGCAGCTTGCCTTTTGGAATGCCAATTCCCCGCGTGATGCACTTAATTCGATGGAAGCTGAGCCCCATTACGAGCCATTTTCAAAAATCGCTATGGCAGCAGCTGAATCAGCCTCGCACTATGCCGATTCGCAGGGTGGCCGCATGGCGGAAGCGCTTTCTAGGCAAGAGTTTATTGACCGCGCGATTTTGCAAGCTTCGCAGCGCGAAAGTGCGAAATTTGATTCGGGCCTAACGATGCTGGCAACCGTCGGCTCAACTGCGCCGTTTGTGGGTTTGTTCGGTACTGTCTGGGGCATCTACCACGCACTGATTGGCATTAGCCAGAAAGGAAAGGCCTCACTTGACGTAGTCGCCGGCCCGGTTGGCGAAGCGCTGATCATGACCTGCATTGGCTTGGGCGTTGCTATTCCGGCGGTGCTTGCTTATAACTTCTTTGTGCGCGGCAACGGCCGCTTGCGCAGCAAAATTGAAATTTTCCGCAAAGATCTGTTCGATTTTTTTGCCACCGGCGAGCGCGTACGATTGACCAAGTACGGCGCGCATCAAACCGAACCACGCGTGGTTTAAACATTATGCGATGCTCATTTATTCGATTTAGCAACACCGTCATCGTTCAGGAGAATTTTTAATGGGTATGAGTGCAGGTGGCGGCGGTAGCGAAGCGCATGGCGCACCAAAAGCTGATATCAACACAACGCCGCTAGTCGACGTCATGCTGGTTTTGCTTATTATTTTTATGATTACCGCGCCGTTAATGGCCGATAAAATTGAAGTCAAACTGCCTGAAGCGCCGTCTGAAGAAGACGTTGATGATACAACCGTAACCCGCGTCACGCTTTCAATTGTCGATAAAGGCAATGGCGTAGTGCAGTATTTCTGGAATGATCAGGTCATTACGCCTGACATTATGAAAGCGCGCATGAAAGCCGAAGCGTTGCGAACGCAGAACAAAATCAGGCTCAAAGTTCGCGCAGACAAAACCTTGAAATACGACACCGTCAGCAAAGTGTTAGTGATGGCAAAAGACACCGGCGTGCAGCACGTCAGCTTCGTATCAGCGCCCGCACCTAAGGGCTAGGAGAACTTATGGCATTTTCAAGTGGTACCAGCGCAGGCGCGCCGATGTGCGATATCAACACCACACCGCTGGTGGATGTAATGTTGGTATTGTTGATTATTTTTATGATTACCGCACCATCAGTGGTAAATCGAACCGATGCAAAAGTGCCGTTGCGCTCCACCAACGTTGATCCAAACCCAAAAATTCCCTCTATTTTAACGGTCGATGTTCAAGCCAGCGCGAGCAAGTCAGCAGTTTTAGCTTTGGAAGGCCAGCCGATCTCCGCGACGGACCTGGTTGCACGACTTAAATTAGAGGCAACCAAAGCGCCAGATGCGCGGCCAGACATTAATATTCGAACTGCACCCGAAGCAAGTTATGAGCACATGGCTCAAGCGCTGGCTTTGATTAAGCGATCTGGCTCAGAAAAAATCCGTTTTGATGAGCTCAACCCGGCTGGCTTACTTGAGAAGTCTGCTGCCGCTGCGCCGCAATAAGCACGGTGCGTTTTAAAATAAAAACCCCGCACGCGCGGGGTTTTTGCTTTTTGGGTTTTTGTTTTCTAGTGTCGATTCATTCAATGCCAAACCAACTTCAACCAGGAATCACATGAATCTTTCGACGACATCAGTAGTCCAGCTCAAAGTTACCCGAAAGCTTGAACATCCTTGGATTTACGCTAGCCATTTGCATAAACCTGAGCCCCCGCTTCGGCCAGGAACTTTGGTTGATGTCACTGATGCGAGTGGCCGCTGGATGGCTTACGCGCACTACAACGGCCATGCGCGCATTGCGCTTCGGCTGCTGAGCCTGCGTAAAGATCAACCAATTGATGCAGATTGGTTCGCCACAAAAATAGCATCAGCGGTAAAGCTGCGCGATCATCTTGGTGTCAGCGCGAAAACTGACGCGTATCGTGTTATTCATTCCGAGGGCGATGCACTTAGCGGCTTAATTGTGGATCGCTTTGCCAGTGTATTGGTCACACAGTACTTTTCTGCCGGCATGTTCAAACAGCGCGAAACGATTCGTGCGGCGCTGGATCAGCATTTTCCAGGCTCACAACATTATTGGTTTACCGACAAGCATGTCGGTAAACAAGAATCCTTTGATTGCCATTCGCCGCCCGCGCCTGAGCCGGTCGTCGTGCGAGAGCTTGGCTTAAAATTCTATGCCGCACCGGGCGCCGGCCATAAAACCGGGTTTTTTGCCGATCAGCGTGAAAACCGCGCGCTATTTGCCGAGCTTTGCCAAGGCGCAAGCGTGCTGGATGTGTGTTGTAACTCTGGCGGCTTTGCCATCTATGCCAAAGCGCTCGGAGACGCTGTGCACGCGACCGGAATCGATTTGGACCCGGAAGTGCTCGAACTAGCGCAGAAAAATGCGCAGCTCAACAGCGTTTCGGTAGACTGGCAAGCCGCTGATTTATTTGAGTTTCTTGCACGCCCGGCCTGTGTAAAAGGCTTTGACGTGCTGGTGCTTGATCCGGCCAAACAAACCCGCAGTGTCGATAAACTAGAAGAAGCATTACGCCGCTATTTCGCGATGAATAAGCTCGCCATTGCAGCCATAAAACCCGGCGGCTGGCTGCTGACTTGTTCTTGCACGGGCTTAGTCGATGAGGTCGATTTTCTCGACATGCTGCGCGCTGCCGCGACCGCAGCGCAGCGCAGCCTGCAAATCGTTCGCATTACCGGTGCAGGCGCGGATCATCCAGTCATGGCACACGCACCGGAAAGCCGATACCTAAAGGCGGTTTTCGCTCGAGTTTTATGAAGCGCCCGCGTGAAAATTCGAGCACATCAGATTCTGAACAAGGCGCTGATGAAAGCTGCGGCTGGCTGAATAAATCCTACGTTTTACATACCGCTGCCAGCTTGTCCCTATTCTCGTCAAGCACGAAGTTTGCGTGCGTTCAAATGGAGAGTTCGAATGAAATCCCTGTTTTTAATGATAGCCGCAGCCGTATCGCTATTCCTCAGCACACCGGCGGGCGCACAGTGGCAGTCACGCTCACATCGATCACATGATGATGTAGTGCTGCTCGTTCAATACGCAGCGCAAGCGTATGACTACTCAAGGCATAACGGCGGTCAGATCTATTACGACAATCGCAATTACCGTGATCGGCACTATGGGGATCGGCACTATGGGGATCGGTATTATCGGGATCGTAATTACGGTAATCGACACCACCGGCATTACGAAAGCAATCGATATGGACATCAGCGTAGGTACCATGATCGTTATCACCAAGATCGTCGACACTATCGCAGGCACGACCGGAATTATCGCCAATACTAAAAAGTGCCTAGCGACGCATCACAGTTGATTTCGCTCGCCATTAGGTTTTGAAAGAAGCTGCGCTTTCGCACATGAAAGGGCAGTTATTGAAACAAAAGTTTGATTGTCGCGATTTCATTTGTCTGCCAGCGAATTGTAGGTCGGCGAAAAATTTAGCTTCCAAACGCCACATTCTTACAATCGGTAAAAAATCGCATGGCATCAACGCCGCCTTCGCGGCCCAGGCCTGAGGCTTTCACCCCGCCAAATGGCGTGCGTAAATCGCGGTGCATCCAGCAGTTGATCCAGACCATACCCATCTGTAAGCCATGCGCGAGCCGCTGCGCACGGCCCACGTCTTGCGTGTAAACGCTGGTGGCTAAACCGTAACGGGTGTCGTTCGCCATCAATAGCGCCTGGGCTTCATTATCGAATGGCTGCAAAGTCACAACTGGGCCAAAGATTTCTTGCTGATTGGTTTGGGCGCTTTGCGGCAGCTGATCAAAAATCGTCGGCTCTAGAAAATAGCCTTCGGCGCAGCGGCCAGTAAGTTGAACGCGTGCGCCGCCGAGCAGTTTCCGGCCGCCTTCTTGCTCAGCGAGGGCAATGGCATCTTGAACTTTTTTCAAATGTGCGCTCGATACCAGCGCGCCAAACTGGGTTTCCAGCAAACTTGGATCGCCGATTTTAATGGCTTGTGCGCCCATGACAAACGCATCGACAAAGCGGCGATAAATCGAGCGCTCAATCAAAATACGTGACGCGCACAGGCAAATCTGGCCTTGATTGCTAAACGCTGCACGCAGTGCGGTCTGTACGGCCATATCAAAATCAGCATCGGCAAAAATCAGCATTGGATTTTTGCCGCCCAATTCGAGTGAAACTTTTTTAAAGCTCGGCGCGCATTCGCTGGCAATTGCGGCGCCGGTTTGCGTTGAGCCAGTAAAGCTGACCGCTTTGATTTCCGGGTGGCGCACCAGTGCCTGACCAATTCCAGCGCCGCTGCCGTGCAGAATGTTTAAAACACCGGGCGGTAATATTAACTGTGCAAGCTCCGCGAATCGATGTGCGGTGGCTGGCGTTACTTCTGATGGCTTCGCAATGACCGCATTGCCACAGGCAAGCGCGGGTGCGATTTTCCAAGTCAGCAAATACAGCGGCAAATTCCACGGGCTAATGCAGGCAACGGTTCCAAGCGGTGCGCGCAGCGTGACGTTGAGCGCGTCCGGGTGCATATGCGATTCGCTGCCAAAGCTCTCTGCCATCGCGGCAAAGTAGCGAAAATTCGCCGCCGCGCGCGGAATTTCAATCTGCCTAGCTTGGGTGATGGTTTTGCCGCAATCTTTGGACTCAATAGCGGCCAAATTGTCGCAATCAGCTTCAATTGCGTCGGCCAGCTGATGCAGCAACCGCGCGCGCTGCGCCGGTGCTAATCCTGCAAATGAAGGCTGCGCGGCGTGAGCGGCGTCAATCGCCAACTTTAAATCCGCAGCATTTGATTCCGGTACGTTGGCATAAATCTGCCCGGTGGCGGGCTCGATGATCGGCACAAAGCGCGAGTGCTCGCTTTTCTGAAACGTACCATCGATAAAATTTTCTAAGCGCGCATAGCTCATGAGTTTTGATCGCTTGGCTCAATGAACGTGCAAGCCGCGCGCACCAACGCAGGCAGCGGCGTCGATTTGCCGACACGCGGATCCGTCCAAACCAAAACCGTTTTGCCAGTTGCATAGACTATCTTGCTATCGCTTGCGGAACTCAACGTGTGCAGCAGACTTAAACTTGCATTGCCAACCCGCCCCAAATGCAGCTGACTGCACAGCGTTTCTGGATAGTGCAGGGCGCGTTTGTAGTCAATTTCCACGCGCGCCACCACCGGTTCGGCATCTTGTGCGCGCCAAGGGCCAGGGAAAGTGTTGAACCACAAAATGCGAGTTTCCTCAAACAGCGTCAAATAGTTCGCGTTATTGACGTGCAAATAAGCGTCTAAATCACGCCAGCGCAGCGTGAGCTGGGTTTCAAAAAGTTTCATAAATTCGACTAATAATGAAAATGGAAGCGCTCAAAGTGTACGCGCAACTTACCGAATCTTGCGATCTTCGATTCGCACTCCTGGCGCCTGTATAGCAAAGCGCTATCGCTGTTTCTTATTGCATTAGTCTGGGTCGCTGAAACCGATTCTTGCTGCAATGATTGATGTGCTAACGCAAGGACAGCAAAACGTGCAAAGAACTTTGGCCTAACGTCAAATTTTCTTCGGAAACCATGGCACAAACGCGCTGGTGCTTTGCTGATAACGCCGATAGTCATCTCCGCGTGAGCGCAGCGATTGCGCTTCGACAAATGGAATGCCGGTAACCCAGCACAGCGTGACCAGCATAACCGCCGGGCCAATCAAGCTAAACCAACCCCAGGCTGATCCAAATGCGATTAAGCAGTAGCTAAACCAATGCAGCCATTCAAAAAAATAATTAGGGTGCCTCGAATAGCGCCACAAACCCGCTCTGCAAGTGGTGCCACGATTTTTCGGATTATTGCGAAAATCCGCAAGCTGGCGATCCGCGAGTGATTCACCGCCAAGCGCTATCACCCAGAGTGCAAACGCCGCTACGTAAAACCATTGAAAGCCATCAGCGGGATTTTGCGCGGCCACTAAAAACGGCACCGAAAACAGCAGTACGAGCAGCGTTTGGCCCTGAAAAAATAGGAAAAATTTAAGCTGATTATCTTTCCAGTGCGTTCGCAAAAACGCATAGCGGCCATCTTCTTTTTCGTGCAGCACGCGCGCTAGCAAATGATTCGCTAACCGAAATGCCCACACCGCCCCCAACAAAGCAGTCAGCATGCGCGCAACAATTGAGCCCTCACCGGTAGCACCGTAATACAGCGCGGCAAAAGCCAAGCAGGCAGCCCAGGCAATGTCCACATAGCCAGCATTGCGCGTATGTTTTTGCCAGGCCCAGGTGGCAATCATCACCACGCTAGTAAATGCAGCAACAAGGCTCAAATCAGCCAGCATATGGTCAGTGGTCATGGATGCTCCAGCCTAGTCAAAGACAATTAAAAGCGATGCTCGGTGTTGAAGACGTGAGCGTTAAAAGCGCTAATCGAAATGCGTTGTATCCAAGATTGTAAAAACTGCAATTTTGCAGCGGCGCTCCGACCAGCTAGATCACGTCCGCCGCCTCGGGTCTAGCCAAAGCACCAGCACCTCAATCAGCCAAGCCAAAATCAGCACGATCACCCCGCAGGTCAACACAACGCCCAGCAGCAACGTGTAATCGCGATTCAGCGCGGCGCTGAGCAGCGCTCGTCCAAGGCCGGGCAGGGCGAACACCTGCTCCACCACTGCGGAGCCAGTCAATACCGCCACCGCCGAAGGCAATACAAATGCACAGGCACTGGGCAGCGCGATTGGCAAACGATGCCGCCATTTCAAACGCGATTCACTCAGGCCGCGCGCGCGCGCCGCTTTTAACGCATCACTGCGCTCGGCTTCGATTAATGCGCCGCGCACAACCCGCGCGGCAGAGCCAAACTGCGTCAGCGCCAGTGCCAGCGCTGGCAGTAAAAAATACTTCCAGGCCGGCTCTCCCAAGCCTGAGCTCGGCAAAAGCCCGAGCCATACCGCAAAAACAAGCGCCAAAATGGGCGCTGAGACGAATTTCGGCGTCGATAGCAGGCCCGTCGAGAGCAACCGCAATAGCCGATCCAGCCCGCTTCCCGGCCTTGCACTAGCATATAGCGCAATCGGTACCGCCAAGCCCCAAGCCAGCAAAAGCGCCAAGCAGCCTATGCTAAGCGTGAGTGGTAAAGCCTGGGCAATCAGCTCGCCAACGCTAAAATCGGTGTATTGGAATGAGGGCCCGAAATCACCTTGCAGCGCTGTGCCAGCGTAGCGCCAAAGCTGCACGAAATAGCTTTGGTCGGTGCCAAAGCGCGCTGCTAATGCTGCCTGCACCTCTGGCGCTGCTGCACGCTCATTATCAAACGGCCCGCCCGGCAAGGCACGCAAGAGTGCTAAACAAATCGCGAGTAGCAAAAACAGCACCAAGCCAGCGCTAAACAGCTTTCTGAGCAGCGCCATCATGGCAGCAGCTGCATACTACGGCTGGGATGCACGTCGAGCGGATTTTCGACAAAGCCGCGCAGCTTTTTACTCACTAAATGCTTGCTGGTGTAGTGAAAGATCGGCAGTAGGGCAAAATCTTGCCGCAAAATGGCCTCTGCGCGTTCAGCGCTGGCGAGCCGCGCTGGCCAATCAGGCGCAATTTTGGCGTTCGCCAGCTCAGTATCAAAGTCTGGATTAGCATAGCCCGAGTAGTTCAAATGCGACCCGGAGGCATAAAGCTCTAAGAAATTGAGCGGGTCGGCCAAATCGGCGTTCCAGCCGCCGCGAAACACCTCTGTGTTGCGCTTAGCTCTGCGATTTTGCACGAACACTTTCCATTCTTCATTGCGCAAAATCGTACGCACGCCGAGGTTTTGCTCCCACATTAACGACACTGCCAGCATAAGCCTGCGATTAAGCAGCGTGGTGTTGTAGCGCAACTCCACTTCCAGTGGATTTTTCTGGCTGTATCCGGCGGCTTGATACAAGGCCTGCGCTCGTTTGACACGCGTTTCGTTAGTTTCCTGTGTTTGCATGCTGCCACTTGCGCGCAATTCTGGCGGCAGCAAACCCCAGGCTGGTCGTTCACCCGTGCCGGTAATAATGCTGACAATTAGGCCGCGATCCAGCGCTAAGCTGAGTGCCTCCCGCAACTTTGGCGAGTCTGCAAACGGCGCTTTAGATAAGTTGTAGCCCAAAAAAAATGTACCTAAGCTTGGCGCGATGCGCAGCTGTTCGCCAAATTTTTTGCGCAGCTGCGCCAGCCGACCTGGCGGCACAGTTTCGGTCAAATGCAGCTCGCCAGTGGCGAATCGGCGCGCTTCTTCGCTGGCGTCTTCGGTGACGTGAAAGCGCACGCGCTCAATCGCGACTAACTTCGCTTTGGCATAGTGCGGGTTTTTTTCTAACAGTACGGAACCTAATGGCCGCCAGGCAATCAAGCGATAGGCACCTGTGCTGGGTAGCCGATTTGGGCGTATGCACTGATCGCCATGCTGTTCAAAGCAGGCGCGCTGCACCGGCGCGGCAATCGGCAGGCTCAAAATGCTAGCCAGCGCTGCGTTTGGCCGTTTGAGTTGAATTTCTAAGTCATGCGGCGCGAGCGCTAACACGCCGAGCGGCGCTGAATCCTGCCCTGCCAAACGTTCACTTGCACCCACGATGGATTCTAGCTGGCTCGCGTAGGGCGCGGCCGTCATCGGAAATAGCGCGCGTTCAAAGGCGTAGACAAAATCACCGGAGGTAATCGGTGCACCATCGCTATAGCGCGCGTTCGGATCGAGCTGAAAGCGCCAGCGCAAACCATCTTCACTCGTTGACCAGCTGAGCGCGATCGCAGGCTCAATCTCACCGAAGCCGTTCACGCGCGTCAAACCTTCAAACAAATCACGCAAAATCGATTGCGCGGCTAAACCCTGCGCGCGCTGCGGATCCAATGAATCTGGCTCCGGCCCGTTGCCGCGCTCCAGTACTGCGGCATACCCGGGCGCTGCGCTAAACCAATAAGCTAATAAACCAAACAGCAGTGGCAAAATTGGGCGCATTAAAGGTCAGTTTCTGAAAAACGCACGCGCCGCGTAACCCCGCACGTCAGCTCATAGCTGATAGTGCCAGCGCACGCCGCAATGGTTTCGACCGGCAAATCAGGACCCCACAGCGTCACCGCGCTGCCCACTTTTGCGCTGTCCAAATGACTGACGTCAATCGTTAGTAAGTCCATCGAAACCCGGCCTATTGTGTGCGCAGGATTGCCGTCCACTAGTACCGGTGTGCCGCTGCCGGCATTGCGCGGATAGCCATCACCATAGCCAATTGCGGCAATGCCTATTCGCATAGCAACAGGTGCGACAAAGCTGCCACCGTAGCCCACCGCCGCGCCCGCAGGTATGTTTTTGACGGAGATGAGCCTGGAGCTTAGTGTCATGCACGGATGAAAGCCCAGCTCGGCGCCGGTTTTTCCAGGCACGGTGGAAAGCCCGTACAAAATGCCGCCCGGGCGCACCCAAGCGCGCCGGGTATCGCTAAATCGCAACGTGGCGGCAGAATTAGCCAGGCTTTGTGCGGCGCCGCTTGGCCAATCGCACCCATCAAATAGCGCGGTTTGCTGCTTTGTGTGTGGACCGGCTTCATCGGCATTTGCAAAATGCGTCATCAGCGTCAGTTCGCTGCGCGCCTGCGGCAGGGTTTGCACCCGCTGCAAGATGTTAGCTGCCTCAGCAATGGCAAAGCCTAGACGGTGCATGCCGGTATCGAACTTGACCCAAAACGATATCGCAGGGCGCGCAGCCGCATTCGCTTCAGCAGCCAGCAACGCGAGTTGCGCATGATCATGCAGCACGCAATCAAGCTTGAGTTCGCGCACAATTTCTAAATCTCGCGGCTCGTCAAATCCGCTCAGCAAAACGATCCGATGATTCAAGCCGAGCGCACGAATGCGCTCGGCATCTTCAATGCTGGCTACGCCGAATGCATCCGCGCCGGAAAGATACCTTATTACCCGCTCCAAGCCGTGCCCGTAGCCATCCGCTTTGACAATTGCGAGCACTTTCGAGCCAGGCGCAAGCTCCCGCACGCGCGCGAGATTGCGGGTAATCGCATCGACATGGATGCTGGCCCCTGCGGCGCGCATCGCTTAAACGCGGCTTGTGTTCAACAGGCTCAAACATCACCTGCGAGCGAGCTAGAAACCGCTGCCAGTAAATCATTAGCTCGAAACGGCTTCGATAAAAAAGCTGGGGCGACAGCGCCGCCCGCACTGAGCTGACCAATTGCATGTTCGCTATAGCCGCTCATCAGTACTACCCGCACCGGCAGTTGCAGTCGCACAATTTCTAGGTATACCGCCAAACCATCTTTTTCTGGCATCGTCAAATCGAGCAAAACCAAATCGATATCGGGCTGATGTTCCAGCACTTGCAGCGCCTGCACGCCATCGGCAGCGGTCAGCGTCTCATAGCCTTGCGCATTAAGGGTCCGACTTATGAGATTGCGCAAGCTCGCTTCGTCATCTACCACCAAAATCAAGCCGCTGCGATGCAGTTCAGGTGCGCCTCGGCTCGGCATTTTTATAGTTGAGGTTTGTTCGCCGGCGAAATACGCGGTGCAATGCGTGCCAACACTAGGTGTTGACTCAATCACGAATGCGCCGCCGTGGCTGCGCACGATACCGTCCACCACCGAAAGTCCTAACCCTCGCCCCGTGCCTTTGCTTGAAAAAAATGGCTCCATCGCATGACTACTGGTGGCGGCGTCCATGCCAATGCCGTTATCGCTGACTTTGACAAAAACTACCACCGCACAGGGCTTAAGCACGCTTTGCAATGCTGGACTGAGCTGATTCCAACCAAATCGCCCCGTTTCAAGGCTCACCACAGGCCGCCAATTGCGGGCATCTGGCGCGCTGCGCTGCCTTGCATCTAGCGCTTCTGTCGCATTCATAAGCAAATTGATTGCAATTTGTTGGATTTGCGATTCGTCCGCCAAAACCGTCAACTTCTCTGGAAAAAAATCGATGTTGAAGCGCCCTAATTTTTTCACGGACACGCTCAAGATCGAGCGAATTTTTTCCAGTGAATCGTTGATATCGAGCGCGCGCCGATTTTGCGTGCCACGCCCGGAATAGGCCAACATTTGCTGACTTAGGCCCGCCATATGGGCCAGCGACTCCTCGATTTGCCCTAAATTATCAGCGCGCTCAGTATCGCTGTCAGTCAATTTAGCCATATCAATTTGCCCGAACGCGGCGGTGAGTAAATTATTGATATCGTGCGCAATGCCTGCTGCTAAGGTACCTAAGCTTTCTTCGCGCTGTGTTCTAGCAACTTGATCTTGTAGCCTTATGCGCTCAATTTCTAGCAGCTTGCGTTCGCTGATATCTACAATGGTGAATACCAATCTAGCAAAGCGCCCGTCAATGTTTCGCACGGTAACAATAACGCCGTAGATCCAACGCGAAACGCCATTTTTATCGATGATTCTAAACTCAAGCTTGCTACTACTGCCGCGATCCATAATCGTGCGCAGCTGATCTTGGATGCGCGCTTGATCGTCTGGATGCACGTGTTTAGTCCAAGCCACGAGTGGGCTTTCACCGTTTGCATCGGGGTCAAACCAATCGCGAAATAGCGCCGTAGTGCGCGCCTGACCGGTTTCCAGATCAAGATCGAATCCGGCAATTTGCGCACTTTCCATGGAAAATTCTAACCATTCCACTGCGTGCCGCAGCTCAGCTTCAGTGCGTTCAAGCTCTGACACATCGGTAATCATCGCCAGCGTACCGCTGTAGACGCCCTTGTCATCTGTCAGCGGTTTAGCGTTGACCCAGCACAGAACGGTAGAGCCATCTTTACGCCGAAAACGCTGCGTGTACGACTCTGCGAGTCCGCGTTTGCGGTCTGAAGAGCGGCCTCGCCACATAGCGTCGTTGCTGTCGAGTTGAAGAATCGCCTCGCTTTCGCCATGCAGCTCATTGGTGCCGTAACCAAATATTTGCTCCAACTTAGGATTATTGAAAACAATTACATCATTGATGTCTGCCACCACGATGCCCTCTTCGGCGGTCTCTAGTATTTGCCCGAGCTGTCGCGCAGTGGCAATCGCTTCGGCTTCGGCCAATTTGAGATCCGTCACGTTGCGCATCAGTACCAGAACAAAGCGCAAATCGCCGCTGCTGTTGAATTCGGGTACATAGCGCACTAAAAGGTGCGGCGCGTTGTCAATATTTTTGAATTGCAGCTCAAACTCGCCGCCTTCGCGCGATTCAAAACAGCGTTCGATGCGTGCACGAATATCTGCCGCTCTACCGGTATTAAACGGCAGTTCCTCCGGAGTTTTTCCGACCACATCAATCGGGTCAATTTTCAACATGGTTTGTAACGCTTTATTGGCCAACACGATTTTTAGATCGCGATCTATGCGAACAATAATATCCGGCGCGTTTTCAATCAGCGCCTCAAACAGCGCCGATTGCGCACGTATTTCGTCCTCAACCATGACTTGATAGGTCACATCACGAATTGCGCCCAGCGTGCGCACGGCTTTGCCCTGTGCATCGAAAAAATTGCGCGCGGTAAGCTCAACGCTGCGCAAGCCATCGCCAGCATCGACTCGCAATCGCAGGGGTTGCGCCTCATGACTGGGCTCGGCTTCCAGGTAGCTTTGGAACTTGGCACGATCATCCGGCAAAATCAGCGTTAGAAATTCCGCGTCGCTCATCGGCTTTGCGCCTGTCCAACCGACCAGCTCTGAAAATCCGTGCGTATAGCTGCTGGAGTTAGCATTTAAATCGCGCTCAAACAGTTCAACTTGCCCTATTTGCATGGCCGCCGTCAGGCGTTCCACGCTGCTTTGTAGGCTCTGCTCGGTAGCTTTTTGATAGGTCAGATCACGCGCAACAATAAATGCGCGTTGCACGCCTGCTGCGTCTAATTCAAAGTGCGCTGCGGATTCGATCCAAACCCAGGTGCCGTCAGGGCGTAAAAATCGGTGCGTGCCCATGCCGCTGCGGCCCGTTGTGCGGCCCTTTTCAGTACGCAATAGAAAATCTTCTCGGTCATCCACATGAATATGCTGAAGATAAGACTCAAAATGCGCGGGTGCCTCGTCGCTTTCTAACCCCAATAAATCGCGGTAGCGCTGATTCATTTCGCCCCAGCCTTTACCCTTTTCCCATTCGGCAAAGCCCAGCTCGCCGATCAAAATAGCGGTTTCCGCGCGCTGCTTGGCGCGTTCCAAGCTTTGCTCAGCGCTGATACGCTGGCTGACGTCGGTGGCCATACCGATGATTTTGCTCAAAACACCGTTGACGTGAATGTATTCTGCGGTGGACTCAATATGGCGGTAGCCATCCGCCGCGCGCGCGCGATAAACAATGGGCGGATATTTGCCGCCCAACCGACGGCCTTTTTCGATCCGCGCGCGCATCCGCTCACGATCGTCGACGTGAATTTGTTGGAGCAGCTTGGCCTCATTCAACGGGGAATGCGGCTCAAAGCTGTGCAAAGCAAGGTAACCCTCTGATAATTCGTAGGTGTCGGTTATGGCATTCCATTGAAACGATTCAACATTGCCTACCTTTAGCGCGGTATTGAGCCGATTGACAAGATCACGCTCACGCTCGAACGCCGATTGTTGTTCACGCACATCGCGTAAGCGGTCGGTATGAATTTTCGTAACGTCGCGCGCCGCACCAATCACGCGTTGGACCGCGCCATTGTCCTTGAACAGGTAGCGTGCCCTGGTTTCGACATGACGAACCGTGCCATCTTGCAATAGCACGCGAAATATCAATGGTGGAACCTGCGCCTCACTGGCTTGCTTGTCCGAGGCGGTTATTTCTGATGGTTTGCTTGATTGCTGGCGACTTAACATAAGATGTCGATCGTCTGGATGCACAGCTTGCAGCCAGTCCTCCAGCGTTCGCCAATTGGCGCCGTATTCGGGCAAACCATAAAGCCCGCTGTAGCCCGGCGATTGCGCCACAATGCCTTCATCAACATCAAACTCAAAATTTTCCACGCCCGAAATGGCCAGCGATTCAATCAGGCTGCTGCTCAAACGAGCTTGCTCATGCTGCAAGACTTTGGCTTCGGTAATATCGCGATAAACACAAAAAAAGCCGTTGGTCGAGCCGTGGTTAATTGCGTTTTCTACCGCGTAAGCATAGATATTGCCCTCGAACCAAACCAGTTCGCCGCTTTTGTGTACCAGCGGTATTTCAAACGGCGCGCGCCGTGCAACCCAATCAAACACTGTCGGCGTTTCATTAGCTAGCTTACTGGCGTACTCAGGTGTAGTGAAATCAAAGGTGGAGCGCCCCTCACACTCTGCTTCAGTCAATCCCAATCGCTCTAGCATGGCAGGCGAAACGGATCGAACCGCTCCTAAATCATCCAAATCAACCACCAAATCATGGCGGCCACGCCAAATCGCGCGAAACCTTGCCGCATCCAGCTCAAGCGCGGCGAGCCGAACGTTAAGTTCGGTCATTTGATCTCTCAGCGAGAATTCGTCAATCGTCATGGTGGGTTTGTGCTCGGTCAGAAAAGTTTGCTGGGAATATAGGTTGCTTGCTTTACGCCGAGTTCGGGCTAAACCCATGCGCTCGTCAACGAAAACTTTACGTTCGCGTTAAACATCAGGTGCAAAGCACATCCCGATGATAGCCAATCATAGCCAAAGGAGTCTCAAATGGACGCATATCGTAAACTTTTTACCGCCACACTTTTATCGCTCGCGATTTTCGCTGGTATAAGCAGCTTGGGTGTGCCAGCGCAAGCGCTGCCAATTGCGCCTACGAGTTTGCCCGGGCAAGCGCCAGGCGGCTTGCCAGACAGCTTGCAGCATCAGGGGCGCAATCGCCAAGCGCTGCGAACACATTTGGCTAGCCTTAGCCCGGCTGAGCGAGCGGTCATCCGTGATCTTGCTGCGCTGGAACGGCTTTACCGTCGGCAAGGCAAGCTATCTGCGGTTGATGCGCTTTACCGTGATTTACTAAAACGCACGCAAAATCCAACGCTTCAGCGTTTTGCAGAGCGTCGGCTGGCAAAATCAGCGGTGAATCGAGGCGATTTGTCCGCCGCTGAAACACATTTGCGCGCCAGCTTAAACGCTGGCCTGAATCAAGCTGAGCTTAATCAATATTGACGAAATAGCGCTCTTCCAGGCTGAAGTAAAAGCTGAAGTGACACTGTTTTGGCAATGAATAGTAAAACCCTGAGTAAAGCTCAGGGTTTTTCAGCCTAGCGACCAAATCCGCCTGCACCAAAGCGAAGCCCACTGGTATATTCGCGTTTCAAACTCTCTGTGACGATACTGTGCTGCCAAAGGACGACTCTCAGCAAAACGCCGAATTGCGCCAAGCCTTCGCCAATCATTTACCCAGGCGTGTGGAGCTGATTCAAAAGCGCGCGCAGCGTATTGCCAAAGGCGCGTTTGACCTCAACAACCTCACGCTGCTCATGCAAGAGTGCCAAAACCTGGCGGGCGCAAGCGGGCGCTATGGATTAGTTGGCCCGAGCGAGCGAATTTTCGCGCTTGAGCAGCGCCTGGAACAGCACCTAAAAGCCGCGCGTGAGCTAACACTCGATGAGCGCAACGATCTAGAAGCGCTGGCGCAGTCCCTCACGCAGGCGGCGCAGGCGAAAGTAGTGGTCATCCGTTCAATCAGCGAATTTATTCAAAGCCCGAAATCGCTATTGCAAAATGCGCGCTACACGCTGGCACCGAGCGAATATTGGCGGCGCTTTTCAACCGATACCGTTGTTCCGATTGATTCGCAAGGCCCTTACGCAAGCTTGGAGCCACCTGCTGCCCAGCTTGAAACCGCCAGCGCAGCAAGCTCGATAGAAATTGACGACAGCTTTGGTGATTTGGATATCGGTAACGCTGCTGTGGATAGCACAACCGGGTTTATCAAAAGTGCGCAGTTTTTGATGGATGATGCGCCCGAGCTGATAGAAGAGTTTGAAATAGATTCGCAATCAATCCACAGCGAAAGCGCGCCGCTTGAGCCGCCTGCGCGCCCTGATCCGCTTGCGCTTACCGTGCCTGAGCCATACGAGGCGAATTTAGCGAAACCCGTTTCGAGCGCGAGGCGCGCATTTATTTGGGCGAGCCCGAGCCCGAGCACGTCACGCACGCTTGAGCATTTGAGCAGCATTGGTTTTAGCGCTGATTTGGTGGAATCGTTTGACGAGCTGAGCGATGTGCTTAGCCAGCTTGCCGCTGATTTGGTAATGCTTAGACCAAGCGAGCGCCTTGATTTCGAAGCAATCGGCCAGCTGATCGCACCGATAAAGCAGCGCGCGAGCCACAAAATGGTGGTCGCGGCCTTCACTGAAAATGGCGATCTATCCGCGCGCATTCGGGCTTTGCGCGCGGGTATCGATATATTGATGCCGAAAGACAGCTTGGATATCGAATTTTTCGCACGGCTGCAAGAGAACACCCAGCAAGAAGTAGCTGCAAGCTACCGCATTATGATCGTTGAAGATGATCGTTCGCAGGCGCTATTCGCGGAATCGGTACTGCGTAAAGCGAACATGGAAACTTGCGTGGTGCTAGATCCGATGCGCACGATCGAAGAGCTCGAGCGCTTTCGCCCGGATCTGATTTTGATGGATCTTTACATGCCCGGGATCGATGGCATGGAGCTAACCGCGATCATCAGAGAGCGCGAAGAATTTATTGCCACGCCGATTGTGTTTTTGTCAGGCGAGCAAGATTCTGACAAGCAATTTGATGCGCTCAGCGCCGGCGGCGATGACTTTTTAAGCAAGCCGATTCGGCCAAAACACCTGATTTCCGCGGTCACCAATCGCGCCCGGCGCGCCAGATTGCAGCTGGCTAAACGTAAGCTTAGTACGCGTAAAGCCAGTGCGCTGAGTGAGCGCTCAGAGTTTTTAGACAACCTCGCGTCCAGCTTAGTGGTGGATTCTAGAAGCCTATTAAAAGGCGGCCTACTTTATTTAGAGATCGACGCGCAAGCCAGTCTGCGCGAGCAGCTTGGCATTAGCGGATTAGATACCTTAGTCGCGCAAGTGGGTGAACAAGTCGGCGCTTGCTGCGTGGAACAAGAAAGTGCAGCGCGCTATGGCGATGGCAGCTTTGTATTGCAGTCACAATCAAGATCCGCCGCTGATTTAGTTGAGCTGGTACGCACACTGCGGCAGCGATTTGCATTGCAAGCGTTTGAAATTGACGGAAAACCCGTGCAGTTTGGCCTGCACGGCGGCGTTTGTGCATTTTCAGATGAGCTAGTCGATGCGAAAGCGATGCTAAATTTGGCCGAGCGCTGCATGTTGCAAGCGCGGAAAAATCACGTGCCAGATGGCGTTGTGATGCACGTTCCGGAAGTGCTCACGCAACAGCAAACCGAGGCGCAGCGGCTTGGCGAATCGGTGCGGCGTGCGCTGCAAGATGATGGCTTTCAAGTGTTGTTCCAGCCCATTGTGGGGCTCAACAGTACCGGTGAAGATCAGTACGAGTTGATGCTACGGCTGCGCTTAGGGCCGGGCGTGGTGTATTCCAACCTGCAATTGGCCGAGCAAGCCGACCAGCATGAGCAAATGACCGATATTGATCGCTGGGCGCTACAACGTGCGATGGCACTGTTAGATGAGCGACGGCGCCAAGGCCGCGGCCAAGCGCGGCTATTCGTTGAGCAATCGCTAGCCAGCCTGCGTGATCCACAGCGGCTCAGCTGGCTCAAACAATCAATTGAAACCCGCCGAATCAACCCAGCCGGACTCGCACTGCAGTTCAAAATGGCGGACGTCATGCAAGATTTGCGGGCGTCGATTCCGTTTTTCCAGCAGGCGCACGCGCTGGGCGTCAAGTTAGTACTCGATAGTTTTGAAAGCAGCTTATCTGCGCTGCAATTGCTCAGCTATATGCCGGTGGACTATTTAAAGCTTGCGCCAAAATATCTAGAACCAGGCGCGCAGGTCGAAGAATTAAAAGCCACGATTGCCGCAGCGCATGATGGCAACCGCCAGGTTATTGCCGCCAAAGTTGAAAATGCGCAGGTTGCAGCTGGGCTTTGGCGCTTGGGCGTTGATTACATTCAAGGCAATTTTGTCCAGCAAGCGGGCAATGAGCTTAATTTTGATTTCAGCGCAAGCGCGCTGTAGGTAGAAGCCACGGCGGAAATCAACCCAGTAAACGAATCAGCATACGAATCAAAACATCGGGACAAGCATGAGTTTATTTTTACAAACTGACAGTGATCGCGGACTGTTTGAAGCTATTGGATTATGGACCGGCATCGGTTCGGTGCTAGCACTGCTGGTGGTTTGGCCCAATATTGACGCGGCGCCAAGCTGGTTACTTTCCGCCTGGGTGATCGCGCATGCAGTTGTTGCGCTGGCTGCTTTTTTTATATTCAAGCAGGCAAATCGCGCGGTGCGGCCGAACTGGTTCAAAGTGAGGCCCGGGCATTTGCTAATGCTTTTAAGCCTGCTGTTGTGGTCTTTGGGCGTGGTGCTACTGACAGGGCATGACAATCCTGAGCGAAACTTACCCATGTATTTGGTGGCTAGCGGATTGGCATGTGCGGCAGTTTGGCTTCTTCAAGGCGATCTGGCGCTGATTACTGCATCGCAAGTGCTTATCTTGATGCCGATGCTGTATCGCCTATTTGGCGGCAACGAATCCAGCATCGCGGCTGGGGTCTTGTTCGTTTTATTAGTGGTTGCGAACGCTGTTATTAGCTGGCGTTTGACCACTTCAGGCGATCAAAACGGATCCAGTGGCGAATCGCAATTCGCCGGTCGTAAAGTCACGCTAGAAGCACAAGAAAGTAAATTTCAAAATGAGCGGCTTACACAAACGCTCAAGGCCGAGCTAGAGCGCCATAAAAATATCGAAGAAGAATTAAAAGCCGCTAAATTAAGCGCGGAAGCGGCGGCCATGTCGAAAGGCGAGTTCTTGGCGACCATGAGCCACGAAATTCGCACGCCTTTGAACGGCATCATTCCGCTGCTGGAAATATTACGCGATAGCAAATTACAGCCGGATCAGCGCGATTACTTAAACACCGCCTATGGATCGGCCAAACAGCTGCTGAGTATCATTGACGATATTCTCGATTTTTCAAAAATCGAAGCGAATAAAGTCGAGCTGGAACAAGTGGGCTTGAATCTGCGCGAAGTATTAGATTCGGTCATTCGCCTGATGGAGCGCCCGGCGCAGTCAAAAAACATCAAATTGAGCTTGCAGATCGACCCGAGCGTACGTATTTCTGGCCGCGGTGATCCGACTCGAATTCGACAAGTGTTGACTAATCTCGTCAGCAACGCGGTGAAGTTCACCGAAAAAGGCGGCGTGCAGGTGCAGGTCAGCAAACGTTCGGAAACAAGAACGCACCAAGAGCTGGTATTCGCCATTAAGGATTCTGGCGTGGGCATCTCGATGGAGGGCCAAAGCAAGCTCTTTAAAGCATTTCAACAGGCTGACACCTCTACCACGCGCGTGTTTGGCGGTACTGGCTTGGGGTTGGTGATCTGCCAGCGTATTGTTTCACTCATGGGCGGGCAAATCGGCGTTAAGAGCGAGCTGGGCAAAGGCTCAGTATTTTGGTTCCAAATTCCGGTTTTGAAAGCCATCGGCGATATTTCCAGCTCCAGGCGCGATCTTCGCGGAGTACGCGCGCTATTGGTGGTCAATGATGCGCGCCAGCAGCAGCGCCTGAGCGGTATTTTGAACAGCCAGGGCATGACAATAACCGTCACCAACGCCACCCCTGACGCGCTCGGCAAGCTTAAAAACTCCGCCACGCTGGGTGAAAACTGGGCCTTCGAGCTAGTCGTGCTGGATGTGGCATCGCTCAAATCCACCGCCGCCGCACTGGTGAGAAGTGCGCTGCGCGAAGCCAGCTTAGATCGCGTCAATTTCCTGGTGGTGCAAAGCTCAGCCGAAGGCGTGCCGCTGGATGTGCTCGACGCTAAACGCACGGCAATCGTGGCCCCAAGTGCCAGCGAAGGCGATATGGTCGGCATGCTCAATCGGCTGCTTGAAATTTCGCAAGCCACCGAACAGCGATTTAGTTTGTTGGAAGAAGCCGCTCAGCTGGCAAGCAGTCAAGAGGCTCAGCTAGCCTCTAGTGCGCCTCAGTTAAACGGCCCGATTACCGGACATGTGTTGCTGGTGGAAGATAATCCAGTAAATCGCACGGTCGCTATGCGCGTGCTAGCCGTCATTGGGCTAAGTGCCGAGAGCGCTGAAAACGGCAAAGAAGCGATCGAGATGCTGAATCGCTCAAAGTTCGATATGGTGCTGATGGACTGCCAAATGCCGGTGATGGATGGCTATACGGCTACGCGCACGCGCCGCACTGTGGAAGATGAGCGCGGCTTGCCACGTATTCCAATCGTGGCTATGACGGCAAACGCGATGGTGGGCGATCGTGAGAAGTGCTTGGCATCAGGCATGGACGACTACATGACCAAGCCGCTGGCCAGAGCGGTACTTAATCAATTGCTGCGCAAATGGCTGCCCGCCGATGCGGTGACCCGGCCAGAGTTTGTGCCTGAGGGTTTACGTAAAGCTTTACCAGAAAGCCAAGCAGAATCAGCGAATACACGCGCCTCGATGCCGTCGGCTAGCGCACCGCTGAATCATGAAGCGCAGCTACTAGCGGAACTCGCCGACGCGGCAAGCCAAATGCCCGGCATGAATGAGCCCAGCCAATTTTTCGCAAAAGCGCAGCCAGCGGCACCCGCGAAAACTGCAACTGCTAGCGCAAACCCAGGCCCAAAAATTGGTTTGTACACGCCTCCGAATCGTTCAGCGGTTGATCGCAGCGTTTTCGATGAGCTTCTTGACGTTATGGGCAGTGAGTTTTCTGCGCTTATTCGCGTTTATTTAGAAGATTCGCCGCGCAGCTTGCGTCAGCTCGTACAAGCTGCCGAGTCAGGCAATGTAGACAGTATGGTGGGCGCCGCGCATTCACTCAAAAGCACCAGCGCAAACTTAGGCGCGCTGATTTTAAGCGATATGGCTAAGCGAATTGAACAAGGTGGGCGGCGTGGCGATCTGGCTAATCCGATTGAGCTAGCGCACCATACTACGTTTGAGTTTGACCGCGTTGCCGCTGAACTAACGCGCTTAATGGAGTAGCCCACTTGAATGAGTACTCTGGCATGAGCATGTCGATTTCTAAAGCGAGTGTGCTGGCGCTTCAGCAAGCGATGCGAAAGGTGTACGCCACGCGCTACACCACGCTGGATGCGCATCTTGATTTTTTGCTAAGCATTGCCAGTGAAACGTTAGGCGCGGTGCGCGCTGGCGTTTGGCGCTTTGAGCGCGGCTGCCAAAGGCTGCGTTTGGATCGATTTGTGGATAGCGAACCCTTGCCTAGCCCGCCGAGCATTCTAGAGCGATCTGCATCGCCGCTTTATTTTGACGCGCTTAAAACAGAGTTTGTCGTGGACGCAACCGATGCGGTTTCAGATCCGCGCACCTGTGAGCTCGCGCTAGGCTATTTACAGCCGTTAGGAATCGTTTCGCTACTGGATGCACCGCTGCGGGCGCTAGGCGCGCATATTGGTGTGCTTTGCGTGGAGTGGCGTGGCAAACAGCGCGTTTTTAACTCAGCTGAGTTTGCGTTTGTAAACGCTATTGCCACGCAAATTTCATTCGCAATGGAGCGCGATGAGCTCAATCAAGCGAATGCCGATTTAGTTCAGCGTGTGCTGTACGACCGCGTTACTGATCTGCCAAACGTGATTTTTTTACAGGATCATTTAAACCAAGCATTAAATGCACTTTATCGCGGCGGCGCTGGCGTGGCTATTGTCTACGCTGATCTCGATCATTTTATGCAGCTTTGTAATAGCCTGGGCCGGCCGTTAGCCGATGCGCTTTTGCACGCTTTGGCGAAACGCATACAGCACATCGTCGGCGATAGCCATGTAGTTGCACGTGCGGGCGATGATGATTTTGCCGTCACCATTTGCAGCCCAGCGCCGTTGGAAGCCGCGCTCGAGCTTGCAGAAAAAATCCAAGCCGCCATGTTAGAACCACTACACGCGCTGGAACGGCGGGTGCACTGCTCTTTAAGCATCGGCATTGCGGCTAGAGCGCAAGGCGATACTGATTTTAACGCGGAATCGCTGATTCGCGAAGGCTGGATGGCTTCTAGAAGTGCGCGCGCCAGCGCCGGAATCCAGGTTTTTGAGCGTCGCTTATTAGCACAAGCCACCTTAGAAGTTGAGCTTGAGCAAGAGCTGCGCACCGCGCTAGCCAATCAGGAGTTTGAGCCGCATTTGCAAGCGATTTTTGATCTGCAATCGCAATCCATCGTGGGTTTTGAGGCGCTCATGCGTTGGCGCAGCCCGGCCCGAGGCATTTTGACGCCGATTGAGTTTATCCAAGTTGCGCAGCGCACCGGCTTGATTATTCCCATCGGCATGCTGCTTTTGAGGCAAACGCTAAAAGCGTTCAACGCATTGATCACTCGTTTGCAGCGAGCCGATTTGAGCATCAGCTTCAACCTTTCACCAAGTGAGTTCTTGCAGCCCAATTTGGTTAAAACCACAGCGCGCTTGATGGAAGAGTTTAAGATTCCTAATGGTGCACTCAGCTTTGAAATTACCGAGCAAGTTATTATTGCGGATTTGGCGCAGGCCAAATTAGTCGTCGAAAAATTGCACGCGATTGGAATTAGCGTGGCGCTTGATGATTTTGGCACCGGCTTCTCTGCGCTGAATTATTTACGCGTGTTGAGCGTGGACACTATTAAAATTGACCGCAGTTTTGTCGATGATTTAGAACGCAATTCGCGCAGCATGATGATGATGCGATCCTTGAGTCAGCTGGCGCAAAATTTCAAAATCAACGCCATTGCCGAGGGCGTGGAATGGCTAGAGCAGCTTGCCGCGGTTGAATCGCACGCGATTGGCCAAGTTCAGGGCTATTTGATAGCGCGCCCGATTGCGATGGATGAGATTGATGCGGCTTGGCTCGAAGCCGTGGAAACGCGCGCACAAAAGCTGCTGACGCACGTCAGATTTGCCTGACATCCGCGAACCAACGCTTCTTATCGCATGAGAAAGCGTTAGCGCAGACTCTTTACCAACCCCAATGAAGGCGCATATAAGTTCGTTTAAAAGCCTATTTTGCGTGGCTCGCAGAAATCACTTGTTTTCTATTCGTTCTCCTTTATACTTCGCGCAAACCGCGCTTAACCTCAAGAGATAGCTCATGTCAAAAGCTGAAAAAAACGCCCAAGCCGCCCAAATCGCGCAGGACGACAACAAAAAGCGTGCGTTGTCCGCCGCGCTTTCCCAAATTGAAAAGCAGTTCGGCAAAGGCACCGTCATGCGCATGGGTGATCGCGCCTTAGAAGCTATTGAAGTGGTGTCGACGGGCTCACTTGGATTGGACATTGCGCTGGGCATTGGTGGCCTGCCGCGCGGGCGCATTGTTGAAATTTACGGGCCGGAATCTTCCGGCAAAACCACGCTGACTTTGCAAATCGTGGCATCAGTTCAACGCATGGGTGGTACCGCAGCGTTTGTTGATGCCGAGCATGCTCTTGACCCAAGTTACGCAGAAAAGCTTGGCGTGAATGTGGATGATTTGTTGGTATCGCAACCCGACACTGGCGAGCAAGCGCTGGAAGTCACTGATATGTTGGTGCGCTCCAATGCGGTTGATGTCGTCATCATCGACTCGGTTGCGGCACTAACACCCAAGGCCGAAATTGAAGGTGAAATGGGCGACACCCACGTTGGCTTACAAGCGCGCCTAATGAGTCAGGCGCTGCGTAAACTCACCGGCAATATCAAGCGCTCGAACTGCTTAGTCGTATTTATCAATCAAATTCGGCTGAAAATCGGCGTCATGTTCGGCAGCCCAGAAACCACCACCGGTGGCAATGCGCTCAAGTTCTACGCATCCGTTCGGCTAGACATTCGCCGAATCGGTAGCGTCAAAAAAGGCGAAGAGGTGATTGGCTCGGAAACCCGCGTCAAAGTCGTGAAGAACAAAACCGCGCCGCCGTTTCGCCAGGCCGAGTTTGAAATTCTGTACGGTGAAGGCGCATCTCGCGAAGGTGAGATTGTTGATCTAGGCGTTACCTGCGGGCTGATCGAAAAATCTGGCGCCTGGTACAGCTACAAAGGCGACCGTATTGGCCAAGGCAAAGACAACGCACGGCAGTATTTGCGCGAACACCCTGCGTTGACCAATGATTTGGATGCGCTGATCCGCGCCCAGCTCATGCCGGCCACGACCGCAGCGCCGGTTGCCGCTCGTGATGAAGCCGATTTAGAAGCATGAGTTTCCCGCGCCGCCGATCACACCGAACAGTGCCAGGCGGCGCAAAAGACACGCCGAGTGCCGCAGGCTTAAGTTCTGCGGCGCTTAACACTCACCTTCGAAACCGCGCGCTGCGCGCACTGGCAATGCGCGAATGCAGCGTTGCCAAGCTGCGCGAAAAGTTGGTAGAAGAAGCCGCTAAGCAAACCGCAAACAGCTTGGCAGGCACCAACTTAGAGAGTAGCGACCAACTCGATGTTATTGAAGCGGTGATGGCCTTGTTGGAAGCAGATGGCTACGTCAGCGATGCGCGCTTTAGCGAATCACGCGCGCGCTCACTCTCAGGGCGTGGCAAAGGCCAGTTTGTAATTGCCCAAAAGCTCAGCGAAGCCGGCGTGCCCAAGGATATTAAGCGCGAGCAAATGCAGGCACTTGAATTAGATATCGACTGGGGCGCAAACGCACTCGGACTTTTACAGCGCAAATTTGCTAAAGAATCGACGCTAGATGCCACCCAGCGCGCCAAAGCCCAGCGATTTTTAGCCAGCCGAGGTTTTAATAGCACCGCGATTCGTTTTGCGCTTAAGCAATTTGGAGAGTCTCAAAGCGCGCAAGAATAGCGTTCGAAGCGCTCGCAAATTCAGCTGGCACTTCACTTGCTTTAAAATTGAATTACTTGCCAATACAAAACGTCGAAAAAATCTGCCCGAGCAAATCCTCGGTAGAAAAATCGCCAGTAATTTCCGAGAGCGCACGCTGTGCAAGGCGTAGCTCTTCGGCGCTTAGCTCTAAGCCAAATTCACGCTGCGCCATGGCCTGTTCGACAAGCTGTGCTACCGCTACGAGCGCCTGGGTGTGGCGCTCTCTGGCGCTGAAACTGCCGCTGCTACCATCACCCAGGTTAGCACCCGCCAGAATGCGTGCCTTAAGTGCATCCATGCCTATGCCGGTAGCGCTTGAGATTTGCAGATCGACCGGTGCGGATGCTAAACACGGCAAATCTGATTTACTTCGAACCTTGAGCATCGGTACGCCGAGCGTAATCTCTTTGGCTAGCGCATCAAAATCGGGTGTTTGGTCAGCGCCTATCAAGAGCAGCGCCAAATCAGCGCGCTCAAACTCCAATTTTGCGCGGCGTATTCCTTCGGATTCGATGACATCCGGGCTGTCGCGCAGGCCAGCGGTGTCAACCAGCGTGACCGGCACACCCTCAATTAGTAGAGATTCGCGCAAAACATCACGGGTAGTACCGGGTATGGGCGTTACAATTGCGCGGTCACTGCCCGCCAATGCATTCATGAGCGACGATTTTCCGGCATTCGGCGGCCCGGCGATTACCACGTAGAGCCCGTCTCGCAGGCGCTGGCCTTGACGCGCTTCGCGCAGTAGCACCGTCAGCTGCTGCTGCAAACGCAGGTGCCGCGCATCAATTTCTGAGGTGTGGGAAAAATCAATCTCTTCATCGGGAAAATCGATCAGCGCTTCGATATAAGTCCGCAGCTGGATGAGTTCTAACAGCACAGCATTGACTCGCCTAGAAAATTCACCCTCAAGCGAGCGCAAGGCCGCACGCGCGGCGCGTTCGGATTGTGCAGAAATCAGATCAGCAATCGCCTCAGCCTGGGTCAAATCCAGCTTGCCGTTGAGATAGGCTCGCTCGCTAAATTCGCCAGCGCGCGCGGCTATTGCGCCCAATTCCATGCAGCGGCGCAGCAGCATATTGAGCACGATCGGCGAGCCGTGCGCGTGTAGCTCCAACACATCCTCGCCTGTAAACGAATTAGGACCTTGAAAATACAGCAAGATTCCGTTGTCAATCGCAGCGCCGCTCGCATCAAGAAATTGTGCGTAGTGGGCAAAGCGAGGTTTCGGCGTTTTGCCGAGCAGAATTTGCGCAATCTTCTGCGTGCCTGCACCGCTGACTCGAATATTGCCAACACCCGCCGCGCCCGCCGCGCTGGCAATTGCAGCAATCGGGACGCGCTTAATCATCGCGCTCACGCTTGAATGCTCTGCTTATAGCCTTTTGCTGCTAGGCCTTTTTGGCCGCCAGCGTGGCCGTTTCCCGCTCTAATTTGCGGGTAATGTAAAGCTGCTGCGCTAAGCCGAGTGCGCCGTTTACGGTCCAGTACAGCACTAATCCCGCTGGGAAAAACGCCATCATCAGGCCGAAAAACAGCGGCATGTAGGTAAACATTTTCTGTTGGATCGGGTCCATGCCGGTCATCGGCGTCATCTTGGTGGTGAAGTACATCACCGCCATGTTGAGCACAGGCAGCACGAAATACGGATCAGCGGCGGTTAAATCTTTGATCCAACCCATAAACGGCGCTTGCCGTAATTCGGGTGATTCCACTAGCACCCAATACAGCCCGAAAAATACCGGAATCTGGATCAGCAGCGGGAAGCAGCCTGCAAGCGGATTCACTTTCTCTTTTTTGTACAGCTCCATCATCGCCTGACCTTGTTTCTGGCGATCATCTGGATAGCGGCGTTTGACGTCTTCCATTTTTGGGGCCAGCGCTTTCATGCGCGCGCCGCTGCGATATTGCGTTTCACTCAGTTTGTAAAACACGATCTTGATCAGCAGCACCAGCAGAACGATTGACCAGCCCCAGTTATTCACCCAGGAATGAAACTTATCCAGCATCCAAAACAGCGGCTCGGAAAAAATTGTCACCTTGCCGTAATCGATGCTTTTCGCCAAACCGGGCGCGATGACTTCGAGCTGATTTTGCAACTTCGGCCCTACATAAAGACGCGCGTTTGTGCTTTGGCTGGCGCCCGCTGCAACGGTAATCGGATCTGTTTGCTGACGAATCAGCATGCGCGGACTATTCAGCGCATCACCTGGCAAAGTCGAGGTGGTGTAGCGATTGCGCTCGGCCGGAGTTGGAATCCAGCTGACCACAAAATGATGCTGCAACAATGCCATCCAGCCGCCGCTAATGACCCGATCCAACGGTTCCTTGTCAAACTTATCGAACGGGCGCTTTTCAAACTTTGCTTCGGGTGAATAAATTGCCGGACCAACAAAACTAAACGCTTCGGGCTTAGTGAAAAAGCTCGCGCTAATTCCCGGCGCAGGCGTACGTTGCAGCTGACGGTAGTTGAATGCACTCCAAGTGCCTGCACTGTTATTTTTCACTTCAAAGCGCACGTCTACGGTGTAACTGCCGCGCGTGAGCACAAATACTTTAGTGACTTCAATGCCATCTTTCGCCCAGGTAAACGGCACTTCAAGTTTGGCTTGATCGCCCATTACTGCGCGCGAGGTGGCACTTTGGTAAACGTCTACATGTGAAGGCGCAGCGCCTGCGCTAGCAACCCATCCGGTTTGCGCGCGCATCACTTGGCCTGCGGAAATATCGCCCAGCATGCGAATCAGCTTGTCTTTTTCAGCCAGTGACACTGGATATTTCAACAAATCAGCCTGGACGATTTCAGCGCCGCGCAAATCAACCGCGAGTTTCAGTACGTCACTTTCAATGCTGACCGTTTGGGCGAGCGCATCAGTAGTAATCGTGTTTGTAGCGGCCCCGGTTGACTCGCCTGGAACCGCGGAGGCAACGATGGCAGGAACTTCGCCGGGTGCCGCAGCGGCAACCGCACTCGGAACATCTGAAACCCCTGGGACTGAAACGCCTGGGACAGCAGCAGCAGTCGCTGGACTGCTAACAACCGGTACCGGCGCGGGTAGCTGCTCGGTTTGCCACTGCTGCAGCAATAAAAAACCAACGACGGCGAGCGCCAGCGCAAACATCAAACGGGTGTTATTCATTCGGCGGGGTCTCAATACGGGTTGTAAGCGCGCTGCGCGGGGTGAAGGTTGCATTCGGTGCGCTGATCAGTTTACTGAAAAGCAAATCGAACTCGCTTCGGAGTAAATGTCGGTCAGGCGCTACGGCTTTTTTCTCACGGCTTCTGGTCAGCACAACAATTTCAACTGGCGGCAGCGTGAGCCGCAAGGCGCGAAATGATTCACGAGCAATCCGTTTTATTTGATTTCTGTCTCGTGCCAACTTGGCGTGCTTTTTCGCAATTGCAAGCCCCAAGCGCGCCAGCCGACCAGGAAACTGCCGCACAACCAGCACGATAAACTTGCCTGGGTAACGTTTTCCGTCTTTTAGTACGGCGGAAAACTCGAAAGGCTTCAGCAACTTTCGATGTCTGGGCAGGCTGGCGGGCCTCTGGCTTAGCGTAGTCGCTGCCTTCGCCGCAGACGTTTGAACTACATCGCCTACGTGCGGCATCTGCAACCTCAGTGTGCGTTGCAGAGTCTTAAACTTGATCTTTCGGCTTGCGAAAGCTTACGGAATAAGGCGCGTTCGGCCTTTGGCGCGGCGTGCATTCAAAATAGCGCGGCCAGATTTGGTCGCCATACGGGCGCGGAAGCCGTGCGTACGCGCACGTTTGAGATTACTGGGCTGGAAAGTCCGTTTCATGGCCTGATCGTCGAAGATTTGGAAGTCGGTCAGGGTAGAGTTCACGCCACTTGTTTGTCAAGGCAACTCTGCTAATCTCCAACGCCCTGCTTAGCGACGAGTTAGCTGGCGCAGCAATGTTTTACTCGCGTTAGTCTGAGTTTCTGCACGCTAAGATTGGTTTTCATACGACTTTATTTTACTGAGGCGCTCGATATCGCTGTGGTTTACGCATGGAAAAAGATTCTTAATCAGCTAACAATGGAGCTCGGCGCGGAAACCGTGCAGCTCTGGTTGCAACCGCTTGTCGCAAGGCGCAAGCAAGACACGTTGATACTAAACGCCAGCAATCATATGGTGTTATCCGAAGTGCGCGATAAATACTTAGCCGCGATTCGCTTTTCCGCCAAATCACTCGCGCCTGAGCTCAAAGCCATCGAAATTATGCTCGGCGATGGCCGCGAACAAGAGCGCGAACAAGAGCAAATTCAGGCCGACTTAGACAAGTCCGCGCAGGCAGCTGCGCTTGAAGTGCCAACTACGGACAATCGACTCGATCAGCGCTATACCTTTGAAACCTTTGTCGAAGGCGCATCGAACCGGCTCGCTAAGCTGACTGCGCAGCAGGTCGCGAATAATTTGGGCGCAGCGCAGTACAACCCGCTGGTGCTCTACGGCGGCACGGGTTTGGGTAAGACACACCTAATGCACGCAATCGGCAACGCCGTGCTAGCAGAGCGCCCGAACGCAAAATTGCTGTATGTCAGATCCGAAGATTTTGTCAGCGGCATGATGAAGGCGCTGCGCAACGCCAGCTCGTTTGGCATGGAGCCTTTTAAGATGATGTATCGCTCGGTCGATTGCCTGCTGATCGACGATATCCAGTTTTTCGCTGGCAAAGAGCGTACCCAGGAAGAGTTCTTCCACACCTTCAACGCACTTTACGACTCGCGCCAGCAGGTCGTGCTGAGCTGTGATCGCTTTCCGAAAGAGTTGGAACGCTTTGAGCAGCGCCTGCAATCGCGCTTTGGCTGGGGCTTGAGCGTAGCGGTGGAACCCCCGGATTTTGAAACACGGATTGAGATCTTGCTTCTGAAAGCGAAAAACCAAGGCGTGAATTTGCCAGATGCGGTCGCTGAACTGCTCGCCAAGCGCATGCGCTCGAACGTGCGTGAGCTAGAAGGCGCGCTCAATACGCTGCTGGCGCGCGCACATTTTTCCGGCAACGCGCTTAGCTACGATTTTGCCCAGGAAACCCTGCGCGATTTGTTTTCCGTGCAAGATCGCAGCATCTCGCTCGGCAGCATTCAAAAAGTCTGCGCGGACTATTTCCGTATCAGCCTGAGCGATCTACTGAGCGTCAAACGCGCCCGTGCAATTGCAAGAGCTCGGCAAATGGCCATGGCGCTATGTAAAGAGCTAACTACCCACAGCCTGAAAGATATAGGCGTGGCCTTTGGCGGGCGCGATCACACCACCGTCATACACGCCTGCAGGTTGATCGAAGAATTAAAACGCACCGAGGGCCAGAGTTTTGATGACTGGCAGACATTGATGCGAAAGTTAGTTTCATAACTAGTTACTGCACCCAATCAACAAAATCGTACTCATTCTTTTGCGCATTCCAAGCAAAACGATACTTCACCGCTGCATGCTGCGCGGAAGGCTGCGCCAGATTGAAGTTAAACGGTGTGCCGTGCAGCAGCAGCTCGCCATGGCTGCCAATATCAATTTTGCGCACTCGATCGTTCCCAACCGGCCCCAGCCCGGCAATGCTGAGCAGCTCGGTCGGCCTGCCTTGCAAACGGCCTTCAGAGTTCAACGCTTGCAGCATAATCTTCCCCTGTCTAGCAGAAGCGATCAATAAACCCTGCTGACTAGGTTTGTGCGCACCGGCTTGCAGTGTTGCGCCTGAATTGAAAGGTGCCAGTCCGAAGCCATCAAAATCATCCAGCTGATCAACGATTTTAGCGATAGGATCGAGCTGAATTCGCATGACTTTACCGCGCTGCCGCTTAGGTTCTGAACCGGCAACGGAAGTAAGCCACAGGCTGTGGGTATCGCAGTCATAACTCAGCGCCATGCCGGCATAGGGGTTGCGCGCACTGGCTGAAGCTGCAACCGGAAATTCAAGCGCAAGCTGCATTTCCCCGCTGCTGGCTTCAATTCGATACAGCCGGTTTTGCAGTGCAGGCGGGTTGTCCGCCAAATTTACACGCGGCGCGGGAATGACGTACACATCGCCCTGGCGATCTAAAGTAAACGAGCTGAGCTGGCCGAATTTCGACCAGCTCGGGTGCTGCCAATAGCGGCTGCGCTGTTTTGAGTTCGGATCGAACTCCACTGCGGCTATACCAATGAGATCGCGCTCGGACGTGCTTAAGCTGACGCCACGGCCAAAGCCTTTGCCAGCGAAAAAAGTTGGTGGCCGTCTACAGCTGTTGCGGGCGTTGAGCGGGCCTTGCAGGCTAAATGCGGGTTCAATTGAAGCTTGCTGTGAACGCCAGGCGATAAATCCCGAGGCAATTCCTGCCAGTAACATCAGCGTTAGCAGCGCAGCCGTGCGCAACGTCAAGCTTGGCTTTAGGCGCACACTTGCGGACGGCAAAGTTGCAAGCGCTTCAGGCTTGGCGTGTTCAATATTTGCGCTTTTACGGCTTTTTTTCTTGCTCATGGCGCACTCGCTGGAGCGGCTTTTCTATCAGCTATTGGCACAAACATCGGCCCGGCTTCACATGGATACAGTTTTGGATTGACCACGCCATTTTCCAAAACCGGATTCGCCCAGCAATATTCCCGGCCTGGGGTAAGCTCATTTTTCATCTGGGGCACATACCAAAGCACCAAGCCTTGGTCCAGACTTTGCGCGGGCTCGTTGATAAACTGCTCTGGGCCTTGCTTGTGATCGGTATTGCAACAGCTGCCCAGTGTAGGCAGCTCATCTGATCCTTCACCTGCAGCGGCTTTTGCGGTGGCGTATACATATTCGAAATCGCCGCGTGAGTCGGCAAATTGACCACGCCCTGGCACGATGTCAAAGCCTTGCAACGTTTGACTAGACTGATCTTGCAGCAGCCTAAAACGCGCTCCGCTCTTATCAACGGCACCATCTGCATCAAACCAGCGTTCGTGAGTTACCGCATTAAATCCAGCGACGCGTGCTGGCGTTTGAATCGTGGAAAATTCCTGCAAAGCCCAGCCCGACCCCGCCGGTTCAATGCGCAGCAGCGGCCTATAGGTGCCATCGTCACCACATCCGGCACCGATTGACGCCGCGCTCGGGCGAAAGCGACCATCGGCATAAAAATCATAGCTTTGCCGATAGCTGTAGTTGCAAGGCCCAGGCCAGCCTAGGCTGCGAAATTCTTGCTGAAGGCGAAAGCCAATTACGCGCTCTGCTTCTTTAATCTCGATAATTTTCGGCGCTTCAAAAGGAATCACCGCCGCCGAACTAAAACTCGGGCAGCCGATCGCATCGGCGTAGCCAAAGCCTTCGCGTTTGGAGTAGCTGACGTGCCAATCGACTAGTTTTGCGCTGGTCAAAACTTCGCGCTCGTTAAATTGCACGCCGCTGATTTGCAGGCCATCGCTCGCCGTTAGCATGTAGTCCAAACGCCAGCCAAGCCTTGCTAGCGCGGTATTGCGCTCGCAGTATTTTTCCATAATCACCGCATCGCTCAAGCTTTGTTCGCTCGGCACTTTTGCGGCTAAATCGCTCAACGGCCCGGCTTGGCCGTGCTCGGTCCATTGCACGCCGACTAGCTTCAAATCCGTCAAATCGACAATCGCCCAAATCGCCACATTGCCCTGTACGAACGTGGGCGCTACGCATAAATGCTGGCTGCGCTCGCAGCGAGTTCCATTAAGTGCGGTTTTGGTGTTCGCCATCAGCACTTCGACCGATTCGGGCGCTGCGCCGCCGAGCGCCTCTTTCACTTCTGGGGAGTTTCGCGCAATCGCAATCGCCAATTGCGTCAAACGATCTGGAATTTCCGGCTGCTGGCCGATCACCGCGCGCCAGGAAAGCACCTTTTTCGCGGTCACATCAACTACCGCGCTCAGCATTCGGCTACCGGCAAAATCATACAGATCAACGCGCAGGCAATCGCTGGTTTTACATGCCGCATGCGGTCCGCTGGCATCTAACAAATCACTTTCCCGCAGCTTGTCAACGCTCAACACTTCCACCCTAGCGCGCGCGCCATCACTGCCAACCGCTAGGCGCTCCTGCAAAATCGGGTGCGCCAACGCCAGCGTTTGGGCAGCTGCCGCTGCGCTGTTAAGATGCGCTAGCGGCAATGCGAGTGCGCCGCTGGACTGGCTGGTTTGCAGGATCTTTCGGTATTGCAAAACTTCAGCGGAATCGACCTGCTGCTCGGCTAAAACTTGCTTGGGCAACGGCAATTGCGCCGCATCAGCAGCAGGTTTAGGCTCACAACCTGCTAACACTGCGAGCAGCGCAAACAAACACGCACGTTTTTGAAAGCGTTTTTGATGTGGGGGTGGCACGTAAATTCCTTTATCTTGAGCCGCTCAGTGTAGCCGAGCCGCATTCAAGACCACAAAAATCTGGGCAAATGCGGTGCCAAGTGCCGGAATGACTAGTGAAAGCGCGCAGGCTGGTCTAGTATTTAGCCAGCTTCGATCGCTTAGAGACATCTGAATAAATGAAGACATTACTTACTAGTATGCTGCTGGGCGCGCTCGCAATATCGGCGAACACGGTAGCGCTGGCTGCCAAACCGTTCACTGCGCAGGATTTAGTCACGCTCAAGCGTATATCCGATCCGCGCATTTCCCCAGATGGCAAATCCGTGCTTTACGCGCTGCGCGAAACCAACATGGCCGCTAACAAAGGCGAGACTGCGCTCTGGCTGATGGATATTGATGGCAAAAATGCGCGCCGAATCACTTCAGTGGGTGCTAATACCGGCCGCTTTTCCGCCGATGGCAAAGCGGTCTATTTCTTATCGAGCCGATCCGGCAGCAGCCAGCTCTGGCGTTTACCGCTGAGCGGCGGCGAAGCGCAACAAGCCTCCAACTTAAGCTTGGACGTTGGCAGCTACGCGTTGGCACCGGATGGCAAAAGCGTAGCGCTATCGCTCGCCATTTTTGCCGAATGTGCCGCAGACTTGGCCTGCAGCAAAGCGCGCATGGATAAAACCGCCGCGCGCAAAACCACCGGCACGTTGCACGATTCACTGTTCATTCGGCACTGGGACAGCTGGAAAGATGGCACCCGCAACCAGCTTTTCGTAGCCGATTTGAATGAATCGAGCTTTACTAACGTGCGTTTGATTAGTCAGGGTATCGATGGCGATGTGCCCAGCAAACCCTTTGGTGATGACAGCGAATTTAGCTTCAGCCCCGATAGCAAAACGCTGATCTTTGGCGTACGGATTGCCGGCAAGACCGAGCCCTGGAGCACCAATTTTGATCTTTACCAAGCCCCGAGCGATGCCAGCAGCAAACCTATCAACCTAACCGCTGATAATCTTGCCTGGGACAGCACGCCAGTATTTAGCAGCGATGGCAAAACGCTGTACTACCGCGCAATGAGCCGCCCCGGTTTTGAGGCTGATCGTTTCAAAATCATGGCGCGCGAGCTTAGCTCCGGCAAAACCCGTCAAATAGCCAGCGACTGGGATCGCTCACCGGATTCGCTGGCGTTGAGCGCAGACGGTAAAACGCTGTACACCCACACGGATAACTTGGGCCAGCGCCAGTTGTTTGCGATTGCTGTCAAAACCGGCGCGGCGCAGATTATTTCGGGCGACGGCGCAGTCAGCGGTTTTAGTATTGGCAGCAAGCAAGTGGTGTTCGCGCGTGATGATTTGGATTCTCCAGCGGATTTGTACCGCACCGGGCTCTCAGGCGGCGCGGTGCAGCAGCTCACTCAGGTCAATGCCGGCGCTTTAGCCAGTATGCAATTCGGCAGCTTCGAGCAGTTCACATTTAAAGGCTTTAACGATGAAACGGTGTACGGCTGGATCGTCAAGCCAGTAGACTTTGACCCAGCAAAACGCTACCCAGTGGCCTATCTAATCCACGGCGGCCCGCAGGGCAGCTTTGGCAATCAGTTTCACTATCGCTGGAATCCACAAACTTACACCGGCCAAGGCTGGGTTGCGGTGATGGTCGATTTTCATGGCTCGACCGGTTACGGGCAGGCGTTCACCGATTCGATTAGCGGCGATTGGGGCGGCAAACCGCTGGAAGATTTGCAAAAAGGCTTGACCGAAGTAGGTAAGCGTTTTGCCTTCGCCGACATCAATAACGCCTGCGCACTGGGCGGCTCATACGGCGGCTACATGACCAACTGGATAGCTGGCGCGTGGCCGAAGCAGTTCAAATGCTTGGTGACCCATGCCGGAATCTTTGATAAACGCTTTATGAGCTACAGCACTGAAGAGCTGTGGTTTGACGAGTGGGAAAATCAAGGGCTAGCCTGGGAGAAAGCGGCAGATATCGAGAAAGACAATCCCGTCAATAAAGTTGCTGATTGGCAAAGCCCAATGCTGGTGATTCACGGCATGTTGGATTTCCGAGTGCCGTTCGAGCAGGGAATTTCGGCGTTTACGTTGCTGCAGCGGCGCGGAATCGACAGCCAGTTTTTATGGTTTCCGGATGAAAACCACTGGATATTGAAGCCGGAAAATTCCATTCAGTGGCACGAGTCGGTCAATAATTGGCTGCACAAACACCTGCAAACCAACGCACCGGCAGCGCAATAGCGTGCAACTACGCATCATTTTCATGGTGATTTCTCTGGCGCTAGCGCAGCCGTTTGCCAGCGCGTTGGCGTTCGCACAAGAAGCTGGTTCGCCGAACCCAGATGGCTTCAATATCCCATATTGGCAGCTGGCTGCCGCGCTGATTGCTATCGGCAGTATTGGCGTGTTTGTTTGGGTGCGTCGGCGCTTGCAAGAGCGCGATGACGCTCGTAAAGAAGCGCTGTTTGACGCACATCAGCGGCGGCAATCGCTACGCTCTGCATTTGAGGCTGAACTTAAAGAGGTGGTCGCAAGATCCAGCGCCGATGATTTGAGTTTCGTCGTACTGCGCCGCTTGCTGGCACACGTCAAGAAACTGTTCGACCAGCGCGGCGCTGCGGCTATCGTCAAATTTTCTGACGGAGATGAGCGCTTAGTGTCGCCCGATCCGCGCATGCAATCGGAGTTTGAGGCGATGGTCAGCGCGCATGAAACTGCGCTCAAAAGTGTATCACGTACAGGCAATCCGGTGGTGCTACAGCTGCGCGCTGAGGTCGGCCGCTGGACTGCGCAAACGCTGGCCGCACTGCCTATTCCCGTGCCTGATCCGGGCTACGGCATGCTGGTGATTAGCCGCGCGCCAGGACTTGGCTTCTCGGCGGATGAGATCGAGGAAGCCTCGCAGTTTGCTCAGCTAGCAATTGATTCAATGGAAGTCGCAAAATTTGAATCAAATGATCGCTCAGATCGTGAAATCGACAAATTGACACAAGTGTTTAGCCGCCCAGCCATCGAGCTGCGCGCGCAAAACGCTTTTACCGAAGCTCTGAAGGAACGACGGAATGTGTCATCGCTGTTTATTGAAGTGGATGGCTACCGCGCATTTATCAAAGATCACAGCCAGGAAAAAGCCGACGTCATGTTGAAAACTATCGCGCAGCGTATTCAGCGTGCGCTCGAGCGGGGTCAGCATGTTGGCCGCATCGACGGCCCAGATTTTCTTGTCGTGCTTCCGGATGTGCCTGAGTTTCAGGCGCTTAAACTCGGCGACACGCTGTGCAAAGCAATAGCGCGTGAATTTCCACTACCACAGGGCGGAACCGCACAAGTAACGGCAAGCATTGGCGTGGCAGCGAAATTCCCGAGCGACACCCACAATTCGCAACTGTTAGAACGCGCTGTCAAAGGCAAAGATCAAGCGCGCTACCAAGGTGGCAACGGCGTACGGCGCGCTGGGGATGAAGCCAGCGGAGGCATGAGCGTTAACCGCTTTTGAGTTGATGCAACGCTTCCCAAATCGCCTCGCAAAGTACTGCACTCGGCTATTTACGGCGGCAATTTTGCTTTTCGATCAAACTTTTGCCGCCCAGCCTATGCAACGCGATTTTGGCGCAAGCAATAGCTCGCTAGAATTTACCGTACAAATTTTGGGCGTCATAAAAAAACGCGGGCAGTTCACTGAATTTAGCGGCCAATTAGCACGTCAGCTCAATGCGCCTAACAAGGTCCGAGTCCAATTGCGCATCCATAGCCAGAGCGCAGCCATGCGATCTAAAAAAGACACTGAAATGGTCAAAGGCGAGAATTTTTTCGCAGCTAGCCAGTTTCCAGAAGTTCGCTTTGAATCCGATGCGTTTGACGCCGCGCAGCTTGTAAATACCAAAGCACTGCATGCGATTAGCGGCTATTTGAGCCTGCGCGGCAAACGCTTGGAAGAGACGCTAACGCTTAAAGTACTTAGCTGCGTAGATATTGATGCGCTAGAAAAATGCAGCTTTCAAGTCACTGGAAAACTAGGCCGGGCGCGCTACGGCATGCAAAGCCACCGTGCGTTTGTCGGTGATGATGTGCGATTAACACTTGTTATCAAGGGCGTTTCCGAGCCAATTAAAGCACCGGAAGCGCCAAACTAAACCAATAGCGCAAGCGGCGCAGGATTAATCCTCAGCACGCCACGGCTGTCTGCACCGACTGAGTACCAACTTGCGCGATCCGTTTTTGCAAGTTCATGGCGCTGAGCAAATTCGGCGGCTCTTTCCATGGTGGCAGCCAGCGTTTTGTCATTTAACATAAAAACCGCAGTTGACCCCAAGCGAATGACACGCAAAGCTATGCAGGTCAGGGCTTTGCGCCCGAAAGTGGAGATCACCCAATGGGTGAGTCAAAAAGGCGGCAAGAAATTGCACTTAGGCAAGATTGCGATC
>JANOQN010000044.1:0-1921 GCA_031422315.1 Rhodanobacteraceae bacterium | reverse complement strand
GCTTGGTCAGACGAGGAAGTCGCACGTCGTTGGGTGCGGTTATTCCCCGCCAGCACGCCCGAGCTTTGTGAGCAAAAAGTCGCCGCTATTGTTCAAAATGCTGAGCAAGTTGCGGTTTACCGAATTCGATTGGCCGATGTTGCTTGGCTGATGAAGTGTTTAAGCGAACCGATTGCGCGGCGCGCAAATGGTGAAGATAAAGTCACCGGGCGATTCTGGGAAGGCAGGTTTAAAAGCCAGCTTTTGCTCAGCGAGAAATCGATTTTGGCGGCAATGACTTACGTCGATTTGAACCCAGCTCGCGCCGATATTGCGGCTGGCGTTAGCACCTCGGACAACACCAGCGTGAAGATGCGCCACGATCAAATTCGTAAGAATGAAGCCGTTGCCAGTCAAACTTTGGCGCCGTTGGCGGGTGTTAAATCGGCCAATGTGCCACCTATGACCGAGGCCGAGTACATTGATCTTGTTGACTTTACCGGCCGCGAATTGCATCCGGGAAAGCGCGGCGTGATCAAAGCGGATGAGCCGCCCGCGCTGCGCAAACTCGGGCTGGATAAAGATCACTGGACGATGAAAGTGAAGGGTTTTGGCTCAAGCTATTGGCGGATTGTCGGCAGTTTGGAGGAGTTGCTTGAGAAAGCGAAAGAACTCAAGCAGCGCACGTTGTTTGGCATTGGTTTTGCTCGGGTTTTGAAAAAGATCTGAGTAAGAATGTACGATTTTTCAAGCCGCGATTGCGGCTGTCGGCGTTGGGTTTTGGAACGTTTTGACTAATTTTCGCCGCTGATTAATATAAGGAAACGAATCAAATCGCGGCAGGTTTTAGGCTGCCGACAGGTTTGCGCCAGAGTTGAGCTAAAAGCGGGTGTCCGGCGCTCCTGCAATCGCCACTTAGGAAGCCACCGGCAACAGCGGCAAAGGCGTATTCGATTAAGCCTTCTGCAAGCCATGCTTGGCCGAAGTACGCTGCGACTCGATGCCCCGATGGTGCGCTACACCTTGCCGAGTAGAGGACTTTCACCTCTTGAGGTTCTGCCAGCTTTCCTGGCGCACTGCGTGGCCGTTGGCTTCGTTGGCTTCGACAGTAATCGGAAATTCCGCAATTATGCTACTTGCTAAAGAAAACACTTTTTACCCACCAGGTGATTTGGCTTTCATTGCGGTCAAACGACGATCTCAAATTTTTTAGCCACGCGGACCATTTTTTTTTATCCTCTCCAACAAAATATATGTCTTCCGCACCCTTCCAGTGGAATGCAAACGTTTGGATATCAATGCAAACCGCCTCAAAATTTGTTCCATTCGACAAGTCGTAAATCATTTTCTTCAGATCATTTGCAACCGCTGGTTGGCACTTCTGAACAGCAAAAATTTGCATATCTTCCAAGCTGCTGAGCGTCATTTGCAAATTGATATTTAGCCGTTTCATATGTCCTCACTTCACAGTAACTATTGGTAATTTTTTGGCGTCCAAGACAACTTTTTCTATTCTCAGCCAAACATTTCCACTACTATCGAACGTACACTGCGCCGCTTTGCCCTGGCTAAGCTTTCGTGGCCCTTGCCCGCGACACTGACCGATGCCCAGCTCGAACAGCTCTTGTACTGCTCCGGTGCGCATCAGCGCGCCGCTAAAGTATCCGTGCGCCCGAACTACGCCGATGCCCTAATCCAGCTGGCGCGTAAGGGCGTCACGCGTCAACTGTTGTGGCGGGAATATCGTGCGCTGCACAGCGATGGAATTGGCTACAGCGTGTATTGCGATGAGCTGGCGGCATATCAATCTTGTGCTGATTTGGCTTATCGCAATGACCATGTTCCCGGGCTGCGCGGCTACTATGATTTCGCCGGCACTAAGTTAGCTTACTTACTAGACCTCAAGCGCTGCGAGGCACATATTTTTGTCGCCACCCTCGGC
>JANOQN010000043.1:0-7825 GCA_031422315.1 Rhodanobacteraceae bacterium | reverse complement strand
GGCGCTCAAGCCGAGCGGCAACTGGGTGCTGCTGGTATTAAATGCAAGGTTGACCGGCAGCGAAGCCTATTTAAGCCAGCTCAAAGCCGATGGTTTTGATGGCGACAAATTAGTCGTGCTACTGATTAGCGAACCCGAGCTTGCCAAGCACTGGCAAGCGCGCGGCGAAATGCCGGAGAAATTACAGCTCGCCAGCGGCAATCTGAGCCCGATTTTAGATGGCTTAAGCCTGCCCGGCACGCCCGCGTTCTACGGTATAACGCCGGAAGGCAAGATTGCCTGGCAGCATCTGGGCTACGGCAAAAATCCAGGTGAGCGCCTAGTGCAAATGTGGGATTGGATCAAGCGGCCTACACAGGCGGTTAGAGGTAATTCGGGGGTGCGGGAATGAGTATCAAGGTGAAACAAATTATAGTCTGGCTGACGCTTATGCTCAGCGCACTAGCGGCATCGGCCCAAACCGGACTCATCTTTAAAAATGGGTTTGAGCCGCTGCCCGCAGGCTCCATCATTGCCGGCACAGAAACCCCAGCTCGGGATTCAAGCCTGCCAGCCGATGCGCTGCCGATTATCTCAACTCGCTTCACCTTTATTGGCACCGGCACACAGCAATTTAAGCTGGAAGTGGATGGTAATAACGTTAGCGCGCAAGCCACTCTTACCGGTGATCGCATTAGCTACACACCGACTGCCGCTTTGCCCGAAGGTAAGCACACCGCGCAGGTGTCAATCGGAAATCCCGCTAGTCCAGTTGTTAGTAGCTGGTCGTTTACTACTGCGACTGCGCCCGAAATTTCATCGCAATCGCCGTTTTTTACGAACATTGCGCCAGGCGTTGTGACGAGCATTTCAGCAAGCTTCACTGACGTCGGCTCTGGCATCGCCACCGCCAGTGTGCGATTAGATGTCGACCAGGCAAACGTCACCGCGCAAGCCACGATTAGTGCCAGCGGCATCACCTACGCGCGCGCTACCCCGTATGCCGATGGCGAGCATCAAGTTCGGCTGTCGGTTAGAGATGTCGCCGGCAATGAAACCATTAGCACCTGGAGTTTTACCGTCGGCGTAGCCCCCGATTTAACGCTTCCATTGCCTGCCAGCGGCGCATTGATTCCCTTCAACAGCCGCCCACTGATTAGAATCAACTACGCCAGCAAAGGCCCGGCTATTGATCCGTCCAGCCTGCGATTCTATTTTGACGCTGAAGACGTTACTGCGCGCGCCTCGCTGACGCTGAGCGATGCTAGATCAGGATTCGTTAGCTTTCAGCCTGCGCAGCCGCTGACTAGTGAAAGGCATTCTGTTTACGTAGAGATCGCTACTACAAATGGAGTCTATGGTTTTGGCGAGTGGGGTTTCAGCGTTGACGTGGAACGGAATTACGACCTAGAGTTCACCGCACCAACATCTGCGTCTTTGGTATTGGTACCGCAAGTTGAAGTCTTAGTGCGCGTTCTGTCTAACCGCGATTTTCCTCGTGAAGTATTGATCAACGGGCTTCGCGGGCGTTACCGCTCACAGGCAGCCGGAAGTCATATTTATGCAGCCGTAGTACCGCTGATTGCGGGTAACAATGTTCTAAATGCCAGCGCAACCTTTGCTGGCGGTGCCGCACGAACTGCGACCCGCTCTATCATTTACGACGCCCCACCGATTGTGACCATCACCAGCCCGCGTGACTGGGAAACATTCGGACCTGCGGTTAGCGGCAACGGCGCACCGGTATCCGGCAATGCCAGCAATTTGACCGGCACGGTGGATCGCCCGATCACCATTACAGGCACAATTTCCAAAGCCGTGAGTAGCGTCAATATCAACCAACAGGCCGCTACGCTTAGCGCGGACGGCAGAAGCTTTACCTTCGCCAACTTTTTCCTTCGCGAAGGCACCACGCTAATCAGCGCCAATGCCACCGATAGCACCAGCAGGATCGGCACCGCGAACATCACCGTATATGTCGATCAAACCGCGCCGCTTCTCAGCGTTGAAAGCCCAGTACAAGATGCAGTTACCTCCAACAATCAAATCGACGTACGCGGCATGGTGAACGATGCGGTTGAGGGTGGCTTGGGTGCCACCGAACCGGTGCTGACGATAACCAACAGCGCGAATCAGCAGAGTGTTACCGCGGTTGTGTCGGATCGCTATTATCTAGCGCAAAACCTTCCGCTGGAAGTGGGCGCGAATGACTTGACCGTGACCGCAACCGATCAGCGCGGCAATGCGCGCAGCAAATCGGTGCGCGTAGTGCGCATTGCCGTTGGCAGCAAACGCATCACGCTATTGGGCGGCCATCGGCAAACGGCGCCGGTGAATACGCAAGTACCGCAAGCGCTGCAAATCAGCGCAATCGATGCGCAGGGTAATCCGTTGACTAACCTGCCGGTGCGCTTTGATGTCGTGCGCGGCGATGGTAGCTTAAGCTTGCAAAGCGGTGTACCGATCAAACCCAATGGCGTAAATCCAGCGCGTAATTTAGTCGTCAATACCGATGCTAATGGCACAGCAAAAATCTGGCTCACGCTCGGCACTGAAGCCAGCCCCGGCGGCCATAGCGTGCGCGCTTGGAATACTGAAATCGCCGAAGACACGATCTTCACTGCCACCGGCACACGCGGCGCGCCACATTGGGTACTCATCGACGGCAATGCGAGCGGCCAGTTCGTGCAGACGGGTACCGCGCCAGTCGATGCTTTGCAAACGGCGGTTTACGACAAAAGCTACAACCGCATGATCAATGTTCCGGTGCGCTATCGAATTTTGAGCGGCGACGCAAAGTTCAGCTCAATTTCGGCGCAAAATGGCGTAGTTACCCCCGATGGAAAGAGCATTTCCGTGACGACCGATAAAGACGGCCGAGCCAGCGTTCGCCCTACTGCAGGAAATCTGCCGGGTATTGTAAAAATTATTGGTGAAGCGGTGCTGCCAGATAATTCAATCGCCGGGCAAGCCTTATTTCAGCTTAGCGTATTAGAACGGAAATCTGGCCCAACGAAATTCCGAGGTGTAGTGATGAATCACACCGGAAAGCCTTTGGCGGGCGTTAAATTCTCAATTGCACGAACAAATTTAATTGCCACCAGCGATAGCGCTGGAAAATTCGAATTTAGCGGTCAAGTTCCACCCGGCAAGATTGATTTATTCGTCGATGGCCGGACGGTAACGCCCGTTCCAAATGTCGAATATCCAGCTCTACACTTTGAAACCGCGATTATTCAAGGCCAAGATAATCAGTTACCGCATCCGATTTATCTACCACCGGTGAATTTAAGCGCGAGCCAAGTTGTCGGCGGCAATCAAGATGTAACGCTCACCATTCCAGGTTACGAAGGATTCGAGTTAATCGTCAAGGCCAATAGCGTCACCTTCCCCGATGGCTCCAGAACTGGGCCATTGAATATAAGCCCAGTCCATAATGATCGCTTACCCATGGTGCCACCGGGCGGCGGTTCAACCTTTGGCACGCTAGGCTGGACAATTCAACCCACCGGCACTCGCTTTGATCCGCCTGCACAAGTCAAAATACCCAATCCTGGCAATATGTCAGCTGGTCAGACTGCTGAAATAGTGCAGTGGGATCATGATTTGGCCACGTTTATTCCAATGGGCCGCGCAACCGTGAACGAAGATGCCAGTCAGGTGATTACCGATTTAGGCTCTGGCATTACCAAAGCCGGCTGGGGTGGCTGCCCGACAACTGGCTGTGGGCCAGATCCAGGATTTCCGCAGTGCGTGATTAGCTCTTTTTTATGCGAGTTAGATGCATGTAAAAAGTTTGTTCCTGGAGGAGGAAGCGGTAGATGTGGTGAGTGCGTGAGCAAAACTGCGGACGAAGTTCGCAATACGCTTCGAACTACGCAACCAAAAGAGGGCATTCTGACCCAAAATGCAGGAATTAGTGAAGGCTCAACCCCATTGACTCGTGTGACTATTGAAAATACCGACCCATCGCAGTTCTTTTTCGATACTGAATACTATGTTGAGTCAGAAAGAAAAAGTAGGCCAAGAGCTAGTGGGGATGAGTTTACCTGTAATTCGATCACTCAATGGACGCCTTATTCCACAGCTTCGCCGCAATTCTTAAAATTTAGCGATGTGCAATTATCGGGTATATCGCCTGAGTTGGGGCCAGATACCTACGAGCATATATTAATTACGAACCCAAACGCGAAAATTCATGCTTCAGCTTGTGGATTAGATGCTGTTGATGAAGTAAGCAACTTTGCTGTCACGACACAAAACGCTAGCAAGGCGGAAGTAAAAGCTCACGCCGATACATTACTCTCTGATGGCGAACCCTACTTTACCGCAATGCTTAAACAACTTGCTTGTAAGGAGCCTACAATTGATTACCAACATTTTAAACCCAATGGAGATCCTGTCTATAACGATGACTCAGACGGTGGCACCGGTGTAATGCAGGTTACTGACGCAGGCAAATTAAATTGTGGAGTAATATGGGACTGGCGCGAGAATATGAAAGCAGGTGCGGAAGTATTGCGAGAGAAAATAACTGCGGCTGAGAACGATAGAACTAAGAGTGTCTGGTCGAATGGTGATTTCGAACCTAAACTAGATGATTGTTTAGGGATCCGAAAAGAAACATGGGGACGAGATCCAAAAAAGCCCGGACATACTTCGATTGAAGCTGCATCATTTACCGATAAACAGCGCGTTTTCGCGATATTGCGTCGTTACAACTCGCGAAATCAATGGCGATTTGTCCCAACCAACCCCGCGTTATTCTCTTGTAACGTTGGCAAATGGGAGATTGACAAGTATGCCGATGACCAACCCACTTATCCACAAGATACTTGCAAATGTGGCGATAAAGATCTATTTGAGGATTGCGAAATTGAAAACTAATTTTTATCTTACGCTTTTGCTTTTAGCAATTTACACGAACGCAAAGGGCGTAGTGTTGATCACAGCTGATGGGCGTGCATTGGAAAATAAGCGAATTACGACACTTAACACTGACGGCATCGATATTCAAAACGTAACAGTTGACTACAAGTCCGATATTGTTTATCTGTCAACCGGATTTGAATATGAAATTCTGCGGACTACACATTTGGTTGGAGTGTCACCTATCAAAAAAATCGGTCAATTACCTGGAGCGACAGAAATAGCCTTAACGCCTGGGCCATTTATCGTGGTTTATAAATTTCCTAGCGCGGCTAGTTTGGATTCGGGGAATGTATCAGTAGAACTTCGAAGCCGTTCCCGACCTCAGCAAATGCTTGCTAGCGTAGCGGATGGTTTTATAATGAGCGATCTTGTTGCAAGCTGTTATTACCACGAGACCGACATATTCCTGTCTAGGACGCAGTGGTACAAATACAACAATAGACTTGACCAAATCGAAATTGCTAAAAAACAAGCGCCAGAATTTTCGGTAATGGGTTGCTCTACGGCTGGCGAAATTGAATATGCAGAGACATCTAAAGACGGCAGCGGTTACAAGAGAACATGGACTAATAAAACTGCACCAGGTGTTAGATATTCAATTTTAAATAAATTCCCTGGCGAAAAAATGCGTCGTTTGGAAATTCCAACCTTAGTTTTTCTTTTGGATGAGTCCTGCCCCAAAGTCGGCTTCGGTGTATCGGTTTTTGATATGAGTATAGGCGAGTGGCGAACAGCTAAGCCGAAAACTCACCATGTCAGTGATAGGTTTAAATGCATTTTTTTTGCAGGAAAGAGTCGGGACAATCGTTCGGCCTATTTTGTCGAGGGGCGATTTACCGCTAAAAGTCAACGAGCGCATGGAAATAGACTATTTAAATTGAGCAAGCATGGCGGAGAATGGCTATTGGAAGAGTTTGAGCCCGAATGGTTGACGCTTCAAAGAAAGACAGAGCCCAGTATCCGAATTCAATGGGTGGTTGAGTGATCTGAAGTTCTTAAATTAGAAACGAGGATTCGATTAACGCTAAGAACCGGCAGCACCGGACACGCAGTTTTCAACATCAGAAGCATTAGCGGTGTACCGTCCGCGTCTTTTTCCTTCACCCAAATAATCAATCAAGGCGATTTTTAAACACAAATCCAAACTGAAATCTGAGCCAAACCATCACTTCCACCTCAACCAACCTTAAATCCACTACTCAAAAAATCTTCGCGACGCTCAAAAATCACCAAAACGCGCCTAAATGCCAAGCCAATCTGCGGACAGGGTTCTGTCCGGGCAATTTGCTGTGCTTTTTGGTTTGCTTTCGTCAGCTAGTCATCTGGAGGATTTGCAACATCATCCCAATCCCAACCACTTAGCACGCCATCCCACGCCGAGAACCACCGCGGCGTTTTGCATTTTGGAAATTGGGTTCGGCCGTTCCACGCCATGTTCGGCGTGCAGTTTCCGATGTTCTGATGCTGCCGAATATGGTTGTAGAAGAACTTAAAATCCGTCATTGCTTGTTGCAGTTGCGCACTGCTGGAAATTTCAATCTGCCGAATTGCGCGTTTAAAAGTTCCGAAAAATCTTTCGATTCTGCCGTTTTGCCAGGGCTGGTGCGGCGCGCTGCGCTGATGTTTGATTCTCATTTTATGCATCGCCAGAGCGAAATGGATCGACACAAAAGCGCCGTCATTATCGGTTCGGAGCGTTTTGGGTTTGCCGAAATTGTCGATCAAGTTGCGCAGTGTTTGAATAACATTCGACGCGCTTCTATCGGCAAATTCAAGCGCCAACAATTTTCGGCTGCCGTGATCGATAACGCCAAGCATCTTATGTGTCTCAGCTTTGATACTGACATTCGTCCAATCCAGCGCCCAAATTTGGTTGGATTTGCAAGGTTTGGGCGGTTTTCTAAGCTGTTTGCGGAGCTGCAGAATCGCATAGTGATTATTTTTGTGAAGCTGTGCAACGAAGCTTTTGCTGACTGATTCCCCGCGAAACTCAAACCGCGCGTTGAATAGCATTGCAATGGTTCGGCAACCGACTTGACCGCGCGTGATTGCGATCAGCCGCAGAACTTCGGTGATAACCCAACCGGGTTTTCGGTAGCGTTTGATGGTGGGTTTAGCGAGTTGCTTGCAGCTGCGGCGATTGGTTGGCGGGTGTAAGCATTTGCGAGTGTCGCGTTGATTACGTTGCCTAAATCGCAGCGCTATCAAAAAGCTTGCGAGCGTTACCAGCAAGGCGGTCAGGACTATCCATATTTGAGTCATGGCAATGCAAGTTGGTTATGCGAAGTGCGGAGTTTAGGCATTGGATCGGTTTCAAGAAAGTTCTATATGAACGACACTCTGGCTCTACACCTACGCCAGTCTAAAACGACAATATTCCCCTGAAGGGTTGCACTTGATGCCGGTACCCGCAGGCGGCACGGCCAGCTATCTAAACTATTTGGTATTGCGTAAAGCGGGTGCAGCCGCCAATGCAGATGTGCAAGCCCAGGCGGCAGCGCTAACTAATATGACCCAAACCAAGATGTTCGAAGGCATGAGTACTGCTGAAAAAGCCAGCGTCATCAATTTTGTGGTGCCGCAATGACCCCGCAACCCCGTCTAAGTCAGGTACTCAGACCATCTTCAAGTACAAGGAACACCCGCATGCCATTGTTAGCCAAGCAAACCGCCCTATGCCTAGCGCTGCTAGCCACCAGTGCGTTGGTCACAGCTCAAACGCCAAGAACCCTGCCCGATATTGCCATTCATACCGATGCGGCGCGCGGCGCTTCGGCGCCCAGCACGCTGATGGCGCTCAAGCCGAGCGGCAACTGGGTGCTGCTGGTATTAAATGCAAGGTTGACCGGCAGCGAAGCCTATTTAAGCCAGCTCAAAGCCGATGGTTTTGATGGCGACAAATTAGTCGTGCTAC
>JANOQN010000042.1:0-140390 GCA_031422315.1 Rhodanobacteraceae bacterium | reverse complement strand
GTAGCACGACTAATTTGTCGCCATCAAAACCATCGGCTTTGAGCTGGCTTAAATAGGCTTCGCTGCCGGTCAACCTTGCATTTAATACCAGCAGCACCCAGTTGCCGCTCGGCTTGAGCGCCATCAGCGTGCTGGGCGCCGCAGCGCCGCGCGCCGGATCGGTATGAATCGGAATATCGGGCAGGGCTCTTGGCGCTTGAGCTGTGACCAAAGCACTGGCGGCTAGCAGCGCTAGGCATAGGGCGGTTTGCTTGGCTAACGATGGCATGCGGGTGTTCCTTGTACTTAAAGATGGTCTGGGTACCTGACTAAGACGGGGTTGCGCGCTCATTGCGGCACCACAAAATTAATGACGCTGGCTTTTTCAGTAGCGCTCATGCCTTCGAACATCTTGGTTTGGGTCATATTAGTTAGCGCTGCCGCCTGGGCTTGCACATCTGCATTGGCGGCTGCACCCGCTTTACGCAATACCAAATAGTTTAGATAGCTGGCCGTGCCGCCTGCGGGTACGGTAAGGCTCCATTGCCAGCTGTGCGCGGCTTGGCCGTTAACAAAGTTCAGCGCCGCGGGTACTGGCGCGCCCGCGCCTGCAAACACATAGCCTGCGGTGCCGGGAGTGCTGGCAATAACCGGCCCCGGCTGCGGCGCGTACACCACAAATTTCGAGCCGGTGCTGGCGGCAGTGGTAATCAGTGCTGGGTTTGCAAAAGCCGATTCACCGGTAAAGGCAATTGGCACCGTGATCGGCCCTGCTGTTGGATTGTAGAAGCTATCGAAAACCCGCACAAAGCCATTGCCGGTGCCTGCATCGACATAGACTTTTCGCGAAACCCGCAGGCCTGAAAGGGTGTTGGGGCCGTAGCCGATCTGCCTTGGCTCGACAATGGTCAAAGCAAATTGCTGTTCGGGCATTAGCTTGTTGTCTACCTTGATGGAAAGCGGGTTTAGCGCGGTTGTGCTGGTGTAGTTCGAGTCAAGGGCGCGCGCTATCTCGCCGCGAAATCCGAGGTTAACAACATGGCGCGCCAGTAAATCATTCAACGTTTGGTTAGAATACAGCGCCGTGCCGATACGCACATCTTGCGTGGTGGTGCTGCTAGAGGTGATGAGCGCGTTCGCGATACCGTAACCGTTACTTTGGCTATTGCCACCGTTAAACATAAGCCTGAAATCACCTGGCGCAAGTTCAGGGACAAAGAATCGGCCAAGCGCGCTAGGCCTAAGGTCGAACTTCAAAAATCCTAAGCCTTCATTTGTCGGTTGAACCGCAAGCGATCCATAGGTGTCTATTCCCGGCTCGCCGTTTGGACTTAACACGGTACCTGACAATGCACCTGCCGCTGGCAGCGCAAGATTTACCGTGAGCAGCTGATTGGCAATCGTGGGGGATATAGGCGTGCGCGCAAAATTGGTGCCCAAGGCATTGCTGGCGACAAGCTCATAGGGCGCAAGTGCAAGCCCCTCAAATCGATAGCGCCCTTGTGCGTTGGTTAGCATTTGCCTGACGAAGGAATCGTTTTGCAAATAGACCGTGGCACCGCTCAGTGCTTGGCCGCCGCTAGTGCTGACTACGCCTGTTACCGTGGTGGAGGCCGGGAAAGTCAAATCAACCACCGCAGGCGTAGACTCATTGACTAAATTGCCAGTGCCGGTGGCTTCTAGCGCGGTGCCGTTTTCTTGGGCGAGTAGCGTAAAGGCTCCTATTGGCGCATCGACAATCCGATAAATGCCGTTACTGACGTCGGTGGACTGACTATAGCCATCGGCATTAGACAGCGTGACGGTGGCATTTTGCGCTGGGCTGCCGTCGCTCAATTTGAGCGTTCCGCGAACCACCGAAAACAGATAGTTTTCCTCTGCATTTTGATTGGCCAAAGTAACTGTGCGCTCATCAGCGCCGATGCCGACGAAGTACACGAGGATGTTGTAAGCACCAGCCGGTAATCCATAGAACGGAACTTGGGAATCACAACCGTAGTGAAATCCAGAACTTGTGCCGCCGCTTACATATATTTCGCAAGATCCTAGGTCAGCAGATTCTCCGTCAGCTGCTGCGAAGTTTAGTGTTAGCGTTACACCTGTTGGCATTGTCAGCGCTAAATTTGCTACCGCAGTAGGCGAAGCATTACTCAACGTTAGGATGGTACTTGCTTCTATTGTTGCTCCATTAGCGCCGTCATTTTCGATGCTCGCGACAATGCGAATTGGCTCATTTAGTGGCAAGTTTGGAATGTTGTATTGCCCGTTAGGCCCAGACCCTGAGTAAATTACCTGAGTGCCCTGACCAGGAAATTGCCCGTACTCAGCACGCACATCTGCAATTAACGGCGCACCTGCTGTACTGGTAATCGTGCCCGTAATCGTGCCGCGCGCGTTAAGTCGAATATCTCGAACGACCGTTTGCCCAGCGATACTCACGACATCTTGAGTCGCGTAGGTGCGATTGATGGGATCTTCGACCTCAACGCGAATATTGCCCCCTGGCAAATCATCTTTGAGGTACTGGCCTGCTGCGTTAGTCCTTGCGCTGCCGAAATCACGCGTTGGATTTAGGCGGCTAAAGTTCACTTCGATATTGGGTAAAAGTGCACCACTTGGATCGCGTACCACGCCTTGCAGCGCGGCGTAGGCAATCACAATAGGAACGCTAAGGGTTTGCGCATGTGCAGGCTGGAAGATAACAAACGTTCTGAACGTAACAGCGCCCACGCTATCTTTCAGCTGCAAGATAGCCTCGACTGGATCATCGCCGATGTGGGTATAAGTGGCCGCGCCTAGTGCATCGACCGGCACAACTAAGTCGAAAAAATTCGGCGCGCGATTAATTTTCAAATCCACTGTCTGAGTCGGCAAATAGTTCGAACCGTTGAGGTTCTTCAATTGAAAATTCACTTGAGTGGTAGCGTCTAATTTCAAGTCTTGCGTTGTCGTGGCGCCAATTGCGGTGAAGCTGGTGGTCACGCTGCCCCCAACAAGCTCACCCACCGGTTTCACGTAATTTAGCGTGTAAGTTGTGTCAGCTTGGAATGGTGGGTTAGGAATGGGCAAATGGTTAAAGCTAAACACGCCGCTGGCATCGCTGATCGCTTGCGCAACAAAGTAATCTGCCTGATTCAAGCTAGCACGAACTTTGCCGTTGGGTATTACGGTGGTGCCATCCGCTTGCAATAGCCGGCCGGTCAAGGTGCCGCTATGTTGATAGGTACCGAGCGCTACAGGATTGCCATTTTTGTTCGCTGTTAAACGATAAGGCGTTGCCTCGCACGCACTGTAGGTGGATACCACGATCGGATATTCACGGGTCGGCTCTTTTGCAGTGAAAAAAATTCTTGCTGGCGGGCCATACGACGTCGCGTAATCATAGCTACCTTCCAGGCTAGGCCTGGCTAGCCGAACCTCTGGATAGCAGCTGCTACCGACTGCGGTAATCGTTGCCTCCAAGGTGTCACCCGGTGCCAGCGTAACGCTGTAAATGCGCGCTTCACGGCTAAACGTTAAGGTTCCGGTTTGATCCAAAAGCCCAGTAACGCTGACGTTGCGATCAACAATTTGCCCATCCACGCTAACGTCCACGACAAAGGTGCCGCTAGCCGCACGGCCGTCGGGCGCAATCACTTGATAGCGGTAGCTTGCTTGCCGGAAAATAGGCAACAAGCTAACGCCTGCGGCATTGGTGTCAGGGCCTGACCCGCTTCCAATCGCGGAGGAGTAGGTGACCCTAGCATTTGCAATAGGTGCATTACTTGCGTCTGCATCTAAAACGGTGAGGCGCAGACTCGCTGCGGGTTTCAAGTCAATCTGCGCGTTTACGCTTGCACCATCTGCCGTCATCGTGCCCGTTGCGGTTGCTGCTTCATTAGTGTCAGGATGGTTTGCGCGCAAAGAAAATTCGCCTACCGGCACATTCAGCGCTGTGACTACGCCGCTGCCATTGGTCAAGCCCAAATCACGTTCGTTTTGCAATGATGGCGAAGCTAGGTAAACCCGCACATTAGGCGCTACTGCGCCGCGTGCGAATTTAGCGGTAATGGCCGCTGTGCCCACGCCTGGGAACACCAAATCTTGGGTCGTGATTTGGCCGTCTTGAATCGAGACATTTAGTCTAGCTACGACACCCGATTGATTGGTGCTTGCGAGCACGTAACTGCCGACCGGCAATACTGAAGTTGCAAACACACCCGCGGCATTAGCAAAAATTCCACGAACAAACTGACCATTCTGGCTTAAGCCCATGTTTGTAAAAGCCACTGGCGAGCCGTTCGCCTGCTTGAGCGTGCCTGTCAAAGCGCCATTTGGAACCATGGCGATGTTCTGCAGCGTTGGTGCGCCAACGGGAATATTAACGGTTGCCTCTGAATACAAAGTGTTTCCATCGCCAGCACGCACAGCTGCACCTAGCCGATAGGTGTCTGGCTGCAATCCACGCAATCTGTAGCTTCCATCTGGATTTATCGTTGTCGTTGCAACCTGCGTTGTACCGCGAACTGCACGAATTTCTCCACTCAATACACCGATAACGGTTGCGCCCGTTACCAACCCTTGTACTTGCCCAGAAGCAAACTGCAAGTTTTGAATTAGCGTTGAACTACCGCTAGCAAAGCTAGCTTGTGCCGTCTGCGTCTGCATGCTGCCGGCATTGTTTTGTGCGGAAATCGTGATCGGCGCATCGGTAGGAATAGCAACCGAAACGTTACTTGAGATCAAACCTGTTAGTACAAAATCTCCGTTCTGATTTGAACCAACCGACCAGCCCCTGTTGAACAACGGGTTAGCGCTACTAAGGTTTACCGCAACGGATACCGGTGTACCATCGCCCTCGGTAACCCTTCCGCTCACAATCCCAAGCAGGCTCGGCAATTCAGGCAATGTGCTTTGCAAAGTAATGGGTAGCGCAAAGTTACTGACCCGCAAAACATCATCATTCGTCAAGCCGACTAGCGCTTCTGGCGGCAATTGAATGAGCCGCTGAGCAGACGCAATACCACCCGCGCGGTTGACTTGCTTGGCGGCAAAGTGAATTAATTCAACCGTTTGATTGGCCGGAATTTGCAGAGCAGTCCAAGTGGCGGTTGCGGTTTGCGTGTTCGCTACGACTGCACTGAGTGACAGCACTGGCAGTGCGCTTGCGGTTTGCGCGGCACTGACCATGGCATAAGAAATGTCTTGAGATTGATTGTTAGTAAAGCTCAACGACAGCCAGCGATCATTTGCATCAAGCATGGCATCTCCACTTGAAGTGTCACGATTGTTTAAGTAGCCAGGCACCGCAGAAGACACGCGAATGGTCGCGGTGATCGGTGCAGCGGTAGTATTTTCCAGAACCTCTACGTAGCGAACAAAATAGCCGTTTAGCGGCACAAAGGCTTTGCGCGTTACGCGTAAGCCAGACAATGGAGTAGGCTGGGTGACCGTATATTGACGCTCTGACAGCTCACGTCTTGCATTCGGCGCGCCAGTGAAGGCAACGCCATCAACGCTCAAGTTGGGCGTATCAGCAGAGGCTGCGTTATTACCAATATAGTAGTTACTGCGATTGGCATCCCAAAGGTTCACGGGTATCGGCACGACGGCACTACGCAAATCAATGCTCACCGGCACAGTTTGCCCGTCTTGTGGGGGCAAAATGGTGCCTGTCACGGTTTCCTCGCGGGAGTTTCCGCCGATTAACGCGTAAGCCACAATGCGGTAGCTGCCCGCACCGATCGCCGTAAAGTTGGCGCGGCCCTGGGCATTGGTAATACCGATAAACGTATTATTCGTAAAGTCAGTTAGCCTTACGCTGGCATTTGCTACCGGGGCACCGCCGTTGTCACTGTCGATGACAAGTACATTGATCGTCGCATAGGCAAGCAGCTGTGCTTGATGCGTATTGACTTGCCCGTTGGTGGCGATGTTTCCGCTCACTAATCGATTTGCGGAAGCCACGCCTGGATAGCGTGGATCGCGTACGCGCAATTGATAGTTTCCTATTGGAATATTGGCAATCGTCAGTAAACCCTGCGGATTGGTTCGGCCTACTACGCGTTCTGGGCCTATTGCATCGGCAGTCATGTAGACAAAGGCGTCAAACACCGCAGCACCGGCAGGGTTGGTTACGATCAAATTCGCCGAACCCAGGCCCATTAGCACGATGTTCTGCACCTGCGTTTGATTCGCAGCAACGCTTAAGCTGACGACATTACGTGAATCTGAAATCGGATCGATTGCCGTAATCGTGTAAGCGCCTGCTGGAACTGCCGCAAAGCTATATCGGCCTAAGCTATCAGTGCGCACTTCACGCTCAACGCCGCGTTTGCCCTTGTGCTTACTCAACGTTTCTGGCACGCAGCTCAAACACTGGTCGTAGCTTTGCGCGGGCGCTAAGCCCTGCAATGTTACGCGTGCATTGACCGAGGCTTCGCCGTTAGCAGTGATGACCGTGCCATTGATTTTCCCAACCGGCTGCATTTGGACGTCAGTTACCTTAATTTGCCCCAGCGTGACTTGCACCGATGTGCGCTGGCCGCGCAGCCCATCGCTCGATGCGGCATCGGGGTGCGACGTGTCCATCAATAAATCGTAATTTCCTGGAAGCAAGCCTGGATAGACATACGTCGCGTCGTTTCTGATCGGTGTGAACTGACTCGGCTCCGGGTCAGGATCATCAACAGACAGATATACGCGCCCTGAAGTTACTTGAAAATCCGCGCTACCAATCACCGAACCGGTTAGCACGCCGGTATCCCAAATGACGTTTTGCACAACAGGCGGTGTCACCGTAACCACGCGCGACGGCACATTGGTAAACGAGTGCCCGGAAAACTTGCCGTAGCAGCTTCTGGCCTCTTGTGCAGTCAGCTTAACAGGCACGCCTTCAGGCAGTGCAATCGAGTCTAAAGCGGTGAGCTGACCCTGCAGAACAAAACTACCGAGCGCAGGTGGCTGAGGGCCTGGCGTTACGGTGGAAAGGCTGACGAGCGAGGCAACCGCTGTGCCCGGAAATGGACACAGGGGCGTAGGATCGCGCCGCATATTCCAAACCCGATTAAATAGCGGATGCGTCGATTGCACAGTAATTTGAGCGCTCCGCACTGGCGTGCGTACATCGCCTTCGAACGCGATTCCACCGACGCTAGAAGTGAGTGACGGCAGCGCAGTAATTGCGCTGATGCCGTCCGCTGGAATCGCGAAATTAGCAATCGAGTTGCGTTCAACAGCAGTCATATCGGCTAGCACCTCGGGCGGCATCGAAACAAGCCGCTGTGCCGCAGCGGCAACGCCGGCTCGGTTGATCTGTAGCGCGACAAAGTGCATCAAGGTAACGCTGCCGTTTGCCGGCACGCTGATGCTATTCCACTGCGCGCTCAACACCGGATTGGCGCCCGTTGCCAATGCGACCGAACTCGGCGCATTACTGCCATTCAATGCACCAAATACATGAGCAGATGGCGGCAGTTGCTCATCGTAGATTCGAACGTCTTCATCTAGGCTGTCATCAACTGTAATCCAGCGATCATCATTGCCGACTATCGCGTCACCACTTGACGTATTTAGAACTTGCCCACCTGCTAGTGTCGAGCTGAGCTTTACGCTCGCTATGATCGGCGCGTTGGTTGGATTTTTCAGTATTTCTAAATAGCGCGCAAAGTATGCGCCGCGCGGCACATAGATTTTTCGCTCGACTTGCAGTCCGTTAATCGGCGCAATTTGCGCAATGCGGAATTGCCGACGCGCAGCTTCCAAGCGCGCACTGGTTTCACCAACATAAGTTTGGCCATTGACTTCTAATTTGACGCCCGCGTTGTTGAACACGGTATCGCCGCTGAGCAAAGCGCCCGAGCGCTGCACGTCAAAGCTAAACTGATTTGCGTCTTTCAGCGTGGCTGGCAGCGCAATACGATTGTCCAGCAGCGTCATATTCAGCGTGACTTCTTGGCCATCTTCGGTCACGGTAAACTCCGCATCGGCATAGCGATCTTGCGCGGCGTCGTAAGCGGTGATTAAGTAGGTTCCTAATCCTAAGCCCTTTGCTCGATAGGTTCCGGTGGCGGTGGTGCGTAGCCCGCTAGAACGATAATGCCCGTTACCACTGAGCTGCAAAATATCGATGGGAAAGCCGTTTGCTAAGGTGGTGGCGTCTGGGCGCACGATCGTGCCGCTGACTGATCCCGCAGCTGGCACAGTAATCGTTATTGGTACTTGTTCGTTGGCAGCGGTAACTGTTGCGCTAGCGGTAGCGAACAGCCCACTCAAAGTATCAGGATGGAATGCGCGTACTTGATAGGTTCCAGCCGTAACAGGCAGCAAAATTTGCCCGTTGGTATCAGTTCGCCCACCAGCACAGGGCGACGTGCCGCTACAATCCACACTGGAATTTGGCGCATTCAAGCCGCGTGCAAATTTGACCTGCACTGCAATTCCGCCGAATGCAGCAATTTGCAGATCAAGCGTGGATTCAATATCCACGCTGACGCTGCTAGAGCCTTGCCCGCCCGCGCCGGTAATCGAATCGCGTGCGCGCACCACCACGCCGCCGAGCGGAACGTCAGTGAATCGGTATCGGCCAGAAGTATCCGTGGAAGTAACGCGCGCGGTTTGGTTAGGTGACTCAGCTAAGAATAGGCTCACCACGCTATTGACGAGCGGATTATTGCTGGCATCACGAACTATGCCCGTAATTGAACCGGTGGGCTCCATGATGATGTTCGCGAGCACCACATCGCCCGCAGTCACCGTGACTTGCGTTTTGCCGTAAATCTCTCGGTACCCGCCTATGCCCTGTATACCCGCTTGCTGCGGGTGAGTTTTGTCAGCAAACACGAAATAATTCAGCGGCCGATTCGCCAGCATCAAGTAGCTGCTATCAGCGGCGTTAGTGGTGTAGTTTGCTGGCGGACTGCAGCGGCGAACATCCTCTACACAAAGCCGCATCTCAACCCCGGAGAGCAAAGCATTCGAATGCCGCTTGACCGTGCCGCGCACATCACCGGTGCCGTTGAAGATTATGTTCTGCGTAACGGAAGTTTGCCCAGTCGGGAACTGCCCAACGCTGATAGATGAACTTGCACCTGAAATCGCATAAGTCGCGCTCAAGGTGAAGTTATCGACGGGTATAACGTAGTTAGTCGCTGTGCCACTTAACGTCGAGCGGAACTCAAACAGCCCTTGCAGATTGCTCGTAATAGATCGGATGCGGCCAAACAGCGGGTGCTGACTCTTGAAGCGCACAACTGCGCCCGGCACCGGCGTTACGCCATCGCCGGATAGCACTTTGCCCTGCAGCACGCCGGCATCCAGATTCGGCAACGGCGCGACCGTGGATGTCGCTGGCACAGCGAAGTTCTTAATCTGCGCGCGCTCATCGGTGGTCAAATCATTGATGGCTTCAGGCGGCAGCATCGCTAGCCGCAGTGAGGCCTCGCGTGCGCTCTGGCGATCTAGCTGATGCAGAACAAAGTGCATGAGCGACACTTTGCTATTCGGCGCAACCGTGATGTTGTCCCACTGATAAGTTAGCTTGCCAGTGGTGCCAATCAGGCTGTAATCCGCACTCGCCACTTGCAAGCTGGCCGCTGCGCCATCAAATAAATGCGCGGTTGCAGGAATCGAGCTGGAAACAAAGGGGTCAGCGTCGCTTTGATCATCGACCACCGCCCAGCGATCCCGCAGCACCGGATTGATGACTGACAAAATCTGGTCGCCATCTGAGGTATCGACCACGCGCGGGTTTGAGTTGGAATTGCGATGGTGCGATTTCACCCGTACGCTGACGGTAATCGGCGCAGTGGTTTTGTTCTCCAGCGTTTCAATATATCTAGAAAAATAACCCGCGCGTGGCGTCAAAATCTTGCGCGATACATTCAAGCCCGAAGGCCCAACTTCATCCAACGTGACTTGCTGGCGGTTTTGACTTAGCTCGCCAATGGTGCCGTTGCCATTTAAGAACGGCACCGCGATATTGTTCTGAATGATCTCTAAGCGCATGCCGGAGGTATCAGGCGCGGGAGCGGCGAACACGTTGTTAGTGCCTGAGCCGATTGCGCCGATGCCGGTAATGTTAAATTCAAAACCGTTGGCGTCATAAAAGGTCTGCGGCATGGTCACAGCATTGCTCGTCAAGGTTAGATCGAGCGTCACGATGTCGCCATCAAAATTCACCCGCGCAGCGCCTTCAGCGCGCAAGGTGCGCTGCTGGTTTTCCGCTGTCAAAGTAAAGTTGCCGGGCGGCACATCCAGATAACGGTAGTTTCCTTCTGAATCGGTCACGGTGTCGTACGCGGTGCCGGAGGAATCACAATTGCTATTAAAGCCGAATATCGGGTCCGGGTTGACCAGCGTAACGTCAATACCGGCCACGCCAGCGCCTTGCGCATCGGTAATTTTGCCATTGACTTGGCCTTGGCCGATCAGTTGAATGTTTGCCGTCACGATTTGATCTTGGGTCGCTACCGTCACGTTACCCGCGCGCCCACGAACGCGATCACGCGGGCAGCCAGATGGCGAGATAAAGCGCAGCGCATCCACCACGTAAGTTCCAGCGATCACGCGAGGGAATTCATACTGGCCCAAGGCATTAGTGAGCACGAAATTACTGGTAAATAGCGGCGCTACCGGCGGCATTTGAACCGCGATTCCCGCGCCCACTGGCGTAGTGCCATCGGGCCTAAATACCGTGCCGTTAACCGAGCCGATCGCTGCGGTTGTCATCGTCAGTGGAACCGCCAGCGTTTGATTCACTAATAATGTGCCTGAGGCCGAACCGGCAAGCGTTCCCAGCGTCAGCGTTTTGGACGCTGAGGTATCAAAGTCCCCAGCGAACACCCGAAATTCTGCCAAGCCTGCCGCATCGCTCAGCTTCTGCTGGCTGCTAGCAAATGGAAACCTTGTCGTCATACTGACCATCGCGCCCGCAACTGCTGCGCCCGCGGAATCGCGTGCTGTTACCCGCACCGTGCCCATGCCGACCAAACGCACGTCGATATTTTTAATATCACCGGCGGTTAGCAGCCGCGTCGTGCCTACGCCGCGATTGCCCGTGCTGATTTGCTCAGCGGCCACTTCAATATCGCCAATGGGAATCAGCTCAAAGCTAAACGCCGCGCCGTTCGGCGCTTCAATGCTTGCAAGCTGAGTGCCGTTAACCCTAAGTGTTAGCCGCACTGGCGTGGCAATGCCGGAGCCATCGGCGTCAATCACTCGGCCCTGCACCGTGCCGGTGGCTTGCAGCGTCACATTGATGACGACTGCTTCGCCTTCGGTGTTCATGCGGCCGCGATTAAATCCGCTCAGCCGTGTGACGGTATTGCTCGCGCGCACGATCAAATCACCGACGAATACGCCATCAAGCAAATACTGGCCTGATGCATTCGTCGTAGTCGTGCGCTCGGCGGTAAACGCGCCTTCAGTGCGAACCGTTACATTGGCATTCGCCTGCACCTGCCCGGCGGAATTTTTCACCACGCCCGACACGCTGCCTTTTGCTAAAAACACCACGCGCGCCTGCAGCGGCTGGCTGGCATTGAGGTTCACGGCAATCACTTCCGTGCGCCCGCGCTCCAGCAATTGCTCGGCCTGCACAATGTAAGCACCCGCATTCGGCAGCATGAAGCCAAATCCGCCGGTGCTATTGGTGGTGGTCTCCAAAACCCCGGCCGCACCTACATAGGTATATGGCGCGCCAAAGCGCTTGGGTGCCAAATATACTTTTACGCCTGCACCAGCAGGGGTAATGCCATCCCGCAGATACACCGTGCCAATCAACGTGTTATCCGCCAAAACCACATCGACATTCACCGTTTCATTGTCGTTTGCGATTCGGCCTGTGGCGCGTCCATTGCGCCCGGTAGTGGTAACGGCGGTCAGCTCAAAATCGCCAACGGGCATACCAAGTATGCTGAACCGGCCTTGATTGTCGGCCGTCGTTTCAAACGTAAGCCCCAAAAATGCCTGTGATTGCGCACTCACGCGCGCATTGGCAAACACCGCGCCGCCCAAATCGCGCACGGTGCCAGTAATTGTGCCGACCGGGCCGAGCGTTATGTTTCGGGTCACTACTTGATTAGGCTGCGGCAATACAATGCCGGGCACCCGCGCCCGCAAACGGCCCTCTAAAAATGCGTCCAAGGTAAATGGGCCATCCGAAATCGGCAGCGTGTCAAAGCGAAACTCACCGTTTGCACCGGAAACCAGCTGCGTTAAAATACCGCGCTCCCGGCTCAGTATGCGCACCTGTACGCCCGGCTTTACCGTCGTGCCGTTAACGTCGTAAACCACACCTTGAATCGCAGCGACCGGCTGCAGTTTAAGCGTAATCGGCAAAGTTTGATTGACACCAAGCTGCGCAACCCCGGTTCCAACTAAGCGGGTAATCGGCTCACGCGCCGACACCGTCAAATCACCCACCGCCACCCCGGCAAAGCTGGCTACGCCCTGTGCGTTGGTAATTAGCGTGCGGGTATCTCGGTATGCACCTAACGAAGTCAGCGTCACCACGGTATTCGGCACCACCGCATCAACGGCGTCCTTTACCGTCACATTCACCGTGCCTTGGCCGTTCAAACGTAAAGCCACATTGGTAATCTGGCCTTCGGTTTCGATTAGCGCGCCCGCCAGCGCGCGATCTCCAGTGGCTGGGTCCAACACGGAAACTAAAAACGGCCCGGCGTTTACTTCCAACAGCTCAAATTGGCCCGCTGCGTTGGTCAACGCCGAACCAGCCTGCTCGAACGGTTGCAAGCGCAGCACGGAAACCTGCGCGCCAGCCACTGCGGTAGTGCCATCCGCGCGCGTTACCGTGCCGGTTAACTTACCTCGGGGGCCTAAAATAAACATATACGTGCCTGACACCGAACCCTCATTGGTCGCACTCGCTACCACCCGCGCGGACGATGCCGGTGCAAACAGCGGAAATATGCGCACCAGGCCATCATTGGTCACCGTCGCCATTAAATCGTTCGATATCGCATACACCGTGCCCTCACTGCGCGGCGTTACGTTGGTTTGCACGCCGTTCGCACCCACCGCATTCACCGTTAACTGCCCGGTTTGCCCGGTAGTTAAATAGCGCTGCGGCGCGCTCACATTGATCGCCACCGGCACCGGCGTAATCGAGCCAAATACTATCGGCCCCAGCTCAATGGTGTCCGGCTGGAATGGGTTAGTAAAGCCCGCCGCCGATTGCCCGACCGAGCCATCCGAACAGCTGGCCCGCGCCCGAATCGCACCCAAATTGCCCGGTATGCCAAACACCGTGTAGCTGCCATCCGGAGCCAGCGGCGCATTGCGATTACCTGCCGACACCACACAAGCCACGCCGGGCGGCGGGGCTTGTGCGAAGCTCAGAGTGCTCGTCAAAATGACCATCAACGCGGCAAACGCACGCATGAAAGGGTGTGTCGGTAATGACGGCATAAAAATTTTTCCAGAAGGATTTTGGGTGGTTTGTGTGCAAGGCGTCAAAAACAGATTGCAGTTCTTTGAGGCTTCATGCACGCTTGTTAAAGATACATGAGGAGATGCTGTAGGATTTGCTTTTTGCAAACAAATTCACGGAGCGCTCAAAACTAAATTTAGGGGAATGGCGTGATAAAAAAGAAAAGGCAACTGACTCACTTTCTGATCGCTGTTTTTTTATTGCTGGTTTCGCCGATTATCTGGTCAAGCGACAGGATTTTTTGTTCCCGCTTTGAATCCGTCGCTTGCACACCACTTACCGACAGTGAATCTCCACTCGTTTTCTCGCAAGAGCCTGCAATCGTATTTGTAGCGCCTGGACAACTCCCAATCATCGGCGCAAATATTTTAGATAGCGAATCTGGCGTTAACGCGTCAAGTATTCAGCTTTTTCTAGACGGCCAGAACGTTAGCGATTCAATTTCTTTTGATGCAGTTGCCGGAAAGCTCAGGTTTTCGCCGAAAAATGCGCCTTCAGTTGGTCAACATACTGTCCGTCTAAAGGTTAAAGATGTAGCCAATAATGAGACAGATACAAGCTGGAATTTCCGAGTCAGTACGGTGCCTGAAATAACCTCGGTTGCACCGCTCAATATTCAAGTTGAATTTGACAATGCCAAGATTACAGCGAATTTTTCTGACGCTTCTGAAGAAATTGACCCAGCTTCAATTGAACTATTAGTAAATAACAATAACGTCACGGCAAACTCAGTAATAAAACTCACCTCACCGCGCGCTGGTACAATTGAATACAGATTTCCGCAACCAATTGTAGCAGGCGCTTACGCAGCCACGTTTCAAATTGCAAACAAGCAGTTCGCTGGAACAAGCAAGTCATGGGATTTCTGGATACTTGCGCCAGAATCAATCATCGCCGAAGTCGTTTCCCCAGCTACAAATTTTGTTAGTACTGTTCCGCTCGTTAATATCGCGATTAGGGCACTATCCAACCGCGCTTACGTAAGCGGCGTTTTGGTGGGCGGCATTCAAGCGCGAGCCGGCCCATATGATGGTACCAACGCTCCCTTATTTGAAGCTCAGCTCAAGTTAATACCCGGCTTAAACACAATCCCAGTCATTGTAGGATTTGAAGACGGTGAAACTCGCACTATCAACTATCAAATTACTTATGACGCACCGCCGCAGATCAAAATTGTCTCACCGGTAGATTTGCAAATATTTGGACCAATCGCTCCGACAACAAACGCACCCGGCGGAGCATTGGCATTAACAGGTGCAGTCGAACGACCCATCGCTATTTCAGGAACGCTTGATCGGCAAGTAGCGCAAGTACAAATCAATCAGCAGGCCGCCGTTTTAAGCCCAGATGGTCGCTCGTTTACATTTGCAAATTACTTTGCGCGCGAGGGCGTTAATCTCATCACAGCTGTTGCCACCGATGCATCTGGACGAGTCGGCCTATCAAACATAACGATATATGTAGATCAGACTGGTCCAATTGTCGCCGTTGAGGGCCCAAGCAATAATTCAGTGACTTCGGCAAATCAGCTTGATATTCGTGGGGTTGTGAATGACGCAGTCGAAGCCGGCGCTAACGCACCCGAGCCAGTTGTCCAAATCAAAAACATAGCAAACGGCCAAGTCGTAACTGCTCAGACCAATGATCGATACTTTGTTGCGAAAAACATTCCCATTGAAGTTGGTGCGAATGACTTGGAAGTCAAAGCAACTGATTCAGCAGGAAACTTTCGCCTAAGTACGTTACGCGTATCGCGCGTTGCTGTAGGTAGCAAAAGAATTACGCTTTTAGATGGAAATCACCAATCGGCTAGTGTTTCAACCACGTTAGCAACGCCATTGACGGTCTCTGCGATAGATGAAACTGGAAATGCCATAGGCAACATTCCAGTACGTTTTGACGTGGTTCGCGGTGCTGGGTCGATTTCGACATTGCCAAACGCACCCGTACTCATTGATGGAATAAATCCTGCAAGAAACCTAGAAGTTACGACGGATCAGCTTGGCATAGCCAAAGTATGGCTTACTCTGGGCTCTCAAACAGGCGTTGGCGCCAATGCAGTGCGGGCAAGCAACGTAAGCATTGCCGAAGATGCTTTGTTTATTGCCTCGGGCCAGCGCGGCTCGCCCGAGTACACCCTCGTTGAGGGCGCTTCAAGCGCACAGTTTGCGCACCCGAATAGTCAACCATTAGAGCCACTATCTGCGGTGGTTTACGACGCTAAATTTAATCGCGCAATCAATGTACCCGTGCGCTTTACCGTGCTATCAGGCGATGCAAAGTTTACCGCCAGTTCCGCCCCCGGCGGGGTTGTTAGTGAAATCGGCAAAATTTTAGAAGTGCCCACCGACAAAAACGGCATCGCGGCGGCGCGGCCACAGCTGGGCGATGCGCCTGGCTCAATCAAAATCAGCGCAAAAGCGCTCGGCGCACCTGAAACCGCTCTGGCGGCGGTTTTCCAAATTAATACTCTGCTTCCTCAAACTGGCCCAACTAAACTTGGCGGCGTGGTGCTTGATCATCGGGGCACGCCGCTCGCAGGTGTACGCTTTTCTATTGCAAGAACCAACTTATCCGTCACGTCAGACAGCGCGGGTAAGTTTCAATTCTTATCGCAAGTTCCCCCAGGTAAGATTGATTTATTCGTTGATGGGCGCACCGTTCAAACACAGCCCAATCAGCAGTATCCAGCGCTGCATTTTGAAACCACTATCGTGCGCGGGCAAAGCAATCAGCTGCCGCATGCAATCTACTTGCCGCCGATCAATCTATTAGACGCCAAAGTGGTGGGCGGTCCGGCTGATGTGTCCATGACAATGGCGGGTTATGAAGGCTTTGAAATGATCGTCAAAGCGGGCAGCGTAACCTTCCCCGATGGTAGCCGCGTCGGCCCGCTCGTTATTAGCCCAGTTCACAATGATCGCCTTCCCATGGTTCCGCCCGGCGGCGGATCAACGTTTGGAACGGTGGCGTGGACGATTCAACCTACTGGAACCCGGTTTGATCCACCGATCCAAGTCAAAATTCCAAGCCCAGGCGGCATGCCGCGCGGCACAGCGGTTTCCTTGGTGCAGTGGGATCATGATTTAGCCATGTTCGTGCCGATTGGCCGCGCAACAGTCAGCGAAGACGGCGCTCAAATCGTATCCGATGTCGGCTCAGGCATATCAAAAGCAGGCTGGGGCGGCTGCGCGCCAGGCACCTGCCCACCGACGCCGCCAAATTGCAGCACAGATTCAGATGGGCCTAAGCCGCCAGTAAACTATGAAGTGAAAGCAAAACAGCTAGAGCGGCACTGGTTTACGCTTTTTATATCGGTAATGACCGAAGTCGATTTAGACAAAATTCAACAGGCACTGCCGGTGGATTTTCGGCTGATCGTATCGCCGCGCGGCTGTGATGAAGTCAGCTACAAATGGCTAGATTTTGGTGATGGCGGCGTCGGGTTTGGCAACCCGGTGGAGCACGAATATGAGGATGGCGGCGAAGGCACGCTGAAGGTTGACGTTACCTGTCAATACACCAAGTGCACTGGCCTTCCGGGCTTTAGCCACTTTCCGCATTCCACGGCTGTACGGGTAATCGACGGGCGCTGGGCGCTGTATGTAAGTGAATTGGGCTCTTGCGGCTGGGCTCCTGGCTGTTGGCTAGCCAATATTGCTCAGGTCGCTCTGGGAGAAATATCATCTGCACTTTCCACAATTAACGTCAGTTGGCTGCAAGATGCAAAGAATTGGTTTCGCGAAACTCTAGATAGGGCTGGGCAATCTGGAACGCTAGGCGAGGGTGAGATCGCGTTGGCGGCCACACTTTACGCGGTTAACGAAGTGTTTTTCCCGGAGTCGCTGCTTGATTTTCCGATGGGACACTCTATAAAAGCAGTGGGATTAGTCAAAAAACAGTATGGCGCTAGCGCCAACGAAGTAAGTGAATTTGCAGAGCAAATTAAGCGCTTTGATTGTGGTAGATCGCCTGACAACAACGCTGCACTAACCACCTGCCCAATAAAGAGAAAGCTTGCCTGGGAACGATTTGAAAAACAAGGGCTGATAAAAGTAAAAGCTCTGACTCCAAGTACAGAGGTAATCATTGAAGCTTGGAAACCCGTTCGAAACACTAATAACGGGTTTGACGGAATTGTAATCACTCGCGAAGTATCAACAGGTCGAATTAGAGCACGGATACTTGAGTCAAAATGTTGGGCCTTGACCACTAGAAATTGTGAGGCGAGGGACCTTACTGCGTTTGGGTTTGGCGCTGATGCAAGCACTCTTGATAGAAACATTGTAACTGTTTTATCTCATCCCGCATTAGATAATTTATTGACGGTTAAAGAGATTATTGAATTACGAGGTATACTTAATAGACGCGATTTTCAGATAATAATACATACATTGCATGAGTCAAAGAAAGAAGAAGCAGAAATAACCGCTGCAATAAAAAACTTGACCCGAAAAGAGCCAATCTATATTGAAGGGTGGTAACTTATGAGATTTACAGAACTGGCGTCTTTGGCAAACGCTTCAGAATATTTTCAGCAAGATGAAAAGTTTAAACGAATGCGAATGCCGAGTGATGCGGACTGCGATTTTTTGGTCAATCAACTTGAACCTGAAGGCGCAAGCTATGGTGACGAGGTGATAGCGTCTTATGCGCTTAGTGGTTATGTTTTTGATGCCGATACAAACGTTGTAAATAGATTGATGGACGCGCTTTCAACCAATTGGGGCGCCCGGTTTGCATACTCTAAAAAAACAACTAACCTTGTGAGCATAGGTTTTCATTTACCTGCATCTGTCGGGAGAACATGCAGACATGGTCTGGCACCTGACATTGAAACAATCAAATCGGGTTTAGCTGAAGTTGTGGAATTCTTTGAGAAAAATAAGCGATCAATATCACATGTTGCCGATATTAAAAATTTAGTTGATGCCGTTTTTATAGCATTCTTAGCGCACGACTTGGAAACTGTTGAGAAACTATTAAAAACCAGGAACAATTCAAAAAATTATCCCTTCATGGACGCATTGGCCCGTGATATGTTCAAACATGCCAAGTATGAGACAGTTAAAGGTCGAAAGATAATTCGAATACATGACACAAAAGTAAAAGAGGGTTTTATTTCGCTATTTGACGCACATCGCGATTGGACCGCTTCACTATTCACAAAATCTTTTCCAAAGGAATATTGCCGTTTCCTTGGAAACTCGTTTTTAGGATCATATTGCCTGATGTGGATTTTTGCTCAGACATTTGCTGAGAAACCTGTTTTCTGCATGTCCAAGCGAGAAATTCGATTAATACTAACTGATACTCAAGCGTAACCAACGTTTGCTTCATTCAACGATTTTGAACGTTAAAATCTATGACCGACTAAAAGTCACTTAAATGAGTTATGTACGCTACTTGTTTGTATTACTGCTGCTTTGCTTTCATCAAATAGCAAATTTGGCGTTCAGCGGTGAGTATCACAAAGCCAACAGTGTAACCTTCCCCGATGGCAGCCGTGTTTGCCCGCTCGTCATCAGCCCAGTTCACAATGATCGCCTGCCCATGGTTCCGCCCGGCGGCGGATCAACGTTTGGAACGGTGGCGTGGACGATTCAACCCACTGGAACCCGGTTTAATCCACCGATCCAAGTGAAAATTCCAAGCCCCGGCGGCATGCCGCGCGGCACTGCGGTCTCCTTAGTGCAGTGGGATCATGATTTAGCCATGTTCGTGCCGATTGGCCGCGCAACAGTCAGCGAAGACGGCGCGCAAATCGTATCCGATGCCGGCTCAGGCATATCAAAAGCCGGCTGGGGCGGCTGCGCGCCAGGCACTTGCCCACCGACGCCGCCAAATTGCAGCACAGATTCGGATGGGCCAAAGCCGCCAACAAACTACGACGTCAAAGCAAGGCAGCTAGAGCGCCACTGGTTTACGTTGTTTATATCGGTAATGACTGAAGTCGACTTGGATAAAATTCAACAGGCTCTGCCCGTTGATTTTCGGCTGATCGTATCGCCGCGCGGTTGTGATGAAGTTAGTTACAAATGGCTGGATTTTGGTGATGGCGGTATAGGGTTTGGCAACCCAGTCGAGCACGAATATGAGGATGGCGGCGAGGGATCACTGAAGGTTGACGTCACCTGCCAATACACCAAATGCACAGGTCTTCCAGGTTTTAGCCACTTTCCACACTCCACTGCTGTGCGTGTCATTGACGGACGCTGGGCGTTGTATGTGAGCGAATTAGGCTCATGCGGTTGGGCGCCCCGCTGCTGGCTTGCCAATATTGCTCAGGTTGCGCTGGGGGAAATATCGTCCGCGCTTTCCACGGTTAACGTCAGCTGGCTGCAAGATGCAAAAAATTGGTTTCGCGAAACGCTGGATAGAGCTGGGCAATCTGGAACGCTAGGCGAGGGTGAGATAGCGTTGGCGGCCACACTTTACGCGCTTAACGAAGTGTTTTTCCCGGAGTCGGCGCTTGATTTTCCGATGGGTCGAGCGATCAAAGCGGTTGGGGTTGTAAAAAAAAGCTATGACGGCAGCGCAAACCAAATAAGTAATTTTGCGGCGCAAATTAAACGATGCGCACGTTCGCGTTTGACAGCATTGGTTGAGACTTGTCCATATGAAATTTATTGGGAGGCATTTGAGTGGTATGGTTTGCAGGCGATTAAATCCTTAGTGCCTAGCTCCGAAGAGATACTAGCTGCTTTGAAGCCCACGAGAAACCTCAATAACGGCTTTGATGGAATTATTATTTCAAAGGAATTATCCACTGGAAAAATAAAAGTCCGCATTCTTGAATCAAAATGCTGGTCCAAAATGTCAGATTTCTGCGAAGTTGAGAATATAACCGCACTCGGTTTCGGCGCTGATGCCAGCACATACCAAAGAAATGTAGCGGCTGTTATGAGCAATCCTGAAGTGCGCGCAAATTTAAATTCAAGTCAACTCGATGATCTTCAAGCTACCTTAAACGCTAGAAATTTCGAGTTTTTTCTACATACGCTAGACGAATCAAACGTCAGAGTTGTTGAAATATCTGCAAGAGTTTTAGCCTTCACTGGAAACGTAATGAGGCAGATGAAGGGATGGGGTGGCACCCAGCAATAGGTTTTTAATGATGGTTAAAACATGGATTTATGGAAAAATTAATGAAATTTAAAGAGCTTGAGTATTTCCAGGACGCATCTTTTTGCTTTATTCAAGATGATAAATTTAAACGGAAATTAATGCCGGATCAGGAGCAATATGATTACTTTTTAAAAAACATGAGTCACGAAAGATGCACTGTCGTTGATAATCTAGCATCTCTTGCGTTGAGCGGTTTCTTTTTTAATGCAGAGCATCGGTTTGTATCTGGACTCTTTAATTTGATTTCAGACTTTGGAGAGTCAAGTTTCGAAATAAATAAGCGGGAAGGCAGATCAGTTAATATATCGTTTCATCTGCCTGTATCAGTCGCGCGAACGTACTTTCTTGGTGTGCCGCCTGATGCCGAAATAGTCAAAGCAGGCCTTTCACAAACCGTTGCCCGATTTCAAAAGGAAAGACGAACAACTTCCCATGTTTCAGACATAAGAGAACTAATAGACGCGATTTTTTCGTCTTTTTTAGCGCATGACCTAGAATCTGCTGAGGAACTTCTTTCTGTAAGAAAAAATGTCAAGACGTTTCCATTTATGGATTCACTCGCCCGGGAAATGTTGAAATGCGCTACTTACGAAACGGTTGCAAACAAAAAAATCATAAGATTTCATAGCGACAGCGTAAAATCAAACTTTGTCAAGCTGCTTGATGCGCATCGTGATTGGACGCGCAAACGATTTATGCAGACTTATCCGAATGAATACTGCTGTTACCTTGCCGAGCCTTTTCTTGCGTCATATTGCCTTGCTTGGATTTACTTACAGAGCTTTGCGCCTGAGCCAATTTTCCACGTTTCCAAAGCCGATATGCGTTTAATTTTGACTGACACGACAGCGCAATAACTTAAGGATAAAACATGAGTTTCGATATTGCAGTCCAATCCATTGGTATTTCCGAGGCCGCAAAGGCTAAGTTTAATCAATTTATGGAAAACAAGGGTTTATCCTACACATTGGATATGCTTGACGATTGGCGGGCGAACTGCTTATGGATGGTTGGCGATGAAGATGGCCCTGCTTTAGAAGTCACAGTATGGGCCTGCAATGAAAAATTCGAAAAAATCAAAGATCCTGCCAAACGCTTGCTTTCAAACCATTTCGAAATTTCAGCATCGGTAAGCGGCAGTGCCAGCGTCGCTTTGTTTGTTGGTGCTGGTCTTGCGTACGCACTAAATTCCACGGTTTCTGATATGCAATGCATCGCATCGGATCCTTATTTTAAAGAAATTTTGAAAGACATACCGACTGGAACCAGCAACGTTAGCGAGTGCTCGTATGACCCAGAGTTTGCTTTTCAACTTGCGAAAGTTATTCAAGCTGAGGAAGATAAGCGTACTAGGTAGACTTTCGCCTGCAATCTGAATAGTTTTAGCATCGTTGATTCAGGCGCTCTGTTTCGCTTAAACCGGCCTGATTTTCAAAAATGGCTTCGAGCCACTTCCCGCTCCGCACGCAGTTTATCTGCCTCCGGTCAATCTAGCGCAAGCGCAAATTGTAGGCGGCAACCAAGATGTGAGCCTGACCATTCCAGGCTTTGAAGGATTCGAGATGATTGTCAAAGCGGGAAGCGTGACATTTCCTGATGGCACCCATACTGGCCCGCTGGTGATCAGTCCGGTGCATAATGATCGATTACCCATGGTGCCACCGGGTGCTGCAGGCAGCTTTGCCGCTGTGGGCTGGACGATTCAGCCTACTGGTACACGTTTTGACCCACCAATTACCGTGAAGATTCCCAACACTTTAGCGATGAAACCGGGCGAGACCGCACCGATTGTGCAGTGGGATCACGATTTGGCCAGCTTTGTACCCATGGGCTTAGGCACCATCAGCGAAGACGGAACTCAGCTAGTGTCTGACCCCGGATCGGGCATTAGCAAAGCAGGTTGGGGCGGTGGTGGCCCGCCGCCGACGCCGCCAAATTGTGGCGTTAATCCGCCGCCCACATGTCGCGCAGGTGATGGCAGTTGTACCGGCTGTGCTGCTTGTAAATACCGTCCCCCAGGTGATGGTACGCAGTGCCCAGCTTGCCAGGCCGACCCCAGCCAAGTATTGAAATCCTGCCAGCAAAATGCCTGTAAACAATGCATCGGCGGCAATTGTGAGAGGCGATTTTCCGAAACTGCACCACGCGGCGTCACGACCATTAATTTTCTGGCTCCAAAAATAGTGAAAGCCCCTTTAACTGAAAACGGTAATTTTGCCGGTTTTATTGGGACTGTCTCTGCAACTCCAGGAGAATGGAACTTTGAAATTGAGCCCTATTGCACCCCTTCAGGCCAGTGGAAATTCGTCCTAACAAAAGCTGAGATTCAAAGCTATATCACTATCCAAAGTCCGTGGAAGGTACCCGAGCTGACTGGCTCGATTATTTCGACACCGCCAATAGTGATTGGTATTCAACAGTGCGATTATCTAAACCGGTTGGAGTTCGTAATGAAGTGGACGCGTTCTGGCCATTTCGCAGGCGGGCCGAACAGTAATCCCGTTATTCAGTGCCTGCAGGCAAATGGCGCGGGTGGCTTACCTGGCGGAACGCTATACAACAATCAGGCAGGTACAATGGCTCATGAACAATTGCACTTTACGCGCTTTCAGGGCTATGTAAATTTAAAGCTTGCCAATTTTCTCACTAAGATCCAACAATTCTCACTTCCGATCGCAAGTTTTCCTACTTTACAAGCGGCAAAAGCCGAAGCGCTACGCCAACGATGGCCGGGTGATGCAAAGATCATACTAAACAACGATGCGAAAGCGGTCAAGGATATGACCGGCGGACCCGGTGACCACACGCCTGAATCAGCGTTCTACAATGCTGGGCTGGGAGGGATTGCCGATATTTTTAGTCTCATCCAGTTCCAACGTTTTCTATATCAGTGCCCACCACCAATAGCGGTTTGTGGCCGATGAGGATTTTTATGACTAGTATGCCGTCGGTTTTGTTCTTTCTATTAGGTTTTTACTCGAATAGTGCAAGCGCTGAGCAAATACCAAAGTGCGCCTACATTGAGTCTGCCGTACGTTTACAAGTGTTAGAGGTGAATTACTGCCTGGAGCTTCACAGCACTGACAAATCAGGAAATAAGCAGTACGTGCGCTACCTACGCAGAACCTTTCGAAATAGAGGTGTCGAGCCGCTTGAGACTACTGTTATTAGTGACATGGAATTTTATTTGATCATCGGCAATGACGGACGTTTGGTGAGCAGAATGTTTAGAACGCCGGCTGACGACTCGCAAGAGGCAGAGCACTTCCGAATCGCCCGTTCCGTTATTCAGCTTGCCCCTGGAGAAAGCCAAGTGCAGCGATATCGGCTAAGTGAATTCATGACCGAGAAGCCCAAGTCCAAACGACGATACTCAATAACGCTGGGATCAGATTTCACTTTTCGGTTTTCGAGTGAACCAAAGTCTAAGTTGCTAGAGCGATTGAGCTGGACACAGGAAGATGTGGAAAAAGGCTCGCGCTCCAGTGTGAGTTTCTATGATGTGCACATACGTTAGAAAACTGATTTCTTGACCGCATGGCTGCTTTTGCGTCGTTTTGTAAGGCACGATGGTGCGAAGACCGACGAAATTCAATGCTTGTGGGCATGTATGAAATCGAAAAGTAATGGAGCCATCCGAACAGCTTGCCCGCGCCCGAATCGCACCCAAATTCCCCGGTATACCAAACACCGTGTAGCTGCCATCCGGTGCCAGCGGCGCATTGCGATTGCCGGCCGACACTACGCATGCCACCCCTGGCGGCGGCGCCTGTGCGAAGCTCAAAGTGCTCGTCAAAATGACCATCGACCATCAACGCGGCAAACGCACGCATGAAAGGGTGTGTCGGTAATGACGGCATAAATTTCCAAAAAAGAAGTATAGAGGAACAACGTTGAAAAGCTTTTCTATTTTTGGCGCGTCATGCACACTTCTAACAGACTGTTCACACGATACATGAAAGCGAAATCGCACAGTAAATCGTTTTTTACACGGCTGACCAATTTGCGGGTCAGCAATTGATGATGGTGGTGTTGGAGAGTTAAATTGTTTGCGTTAACAAATGCACAAAGAGCTTTAAGCTCATCATCAATGCCCGACCAAACGTAGCCTTGAAAGTCATGGTTGGCTTCGCGATGCTGTTAGCGTTTAGCCTGGGTAACGCACAAAACAGCCTCATATTTCACTCCGGGTTCGAACATGGCGAATACGCGTCAAAAATTGAATTTTTAAGGCCAGAAATCAATGTGGTGATTCGAACATTCGAGGGTGGGCGTCAAGTAGCCTTTGTCAAATTAAATGGCGCTCCGATGGAGGCAGGCATGCAAGTGGGTACGGTTGGAGCCTACGGATTATCAGTTGATTTAAACCCTGGCGAAAATATGCTCCAAGCCGTTATGACGATGACGAACGGTATGAGTTTTTCAGCAGAGCGCAGCGTTTTTTTTGATACTGCACCAAGCGTAACGTTAATCACGCCAATTGATCAGGCGACCTTTGGGCCAGTTAATCGGTCTTTGACAACGCCTGGAGACGCACTTAATTTAACCGGTACCGTTGACCACTTGGGGAAGAGTGGTTCGCGACGGAGTGGCCTGGTTTTCGAAGCAAAATATAAAATGTACAGCGAAACTTTCCCGGGCTTTTGGCGCTTCCACTAATTTATGAAGCCGATCGCCAAGTTGCTCTGGTTGTTGTTGGCATTGTCAATAGCTGCCTACTGTATTATAAGCCACGTGATGAAGAATGAACTCGTATGTGAATCATATTTCGGAGACGGTGCGACATACTTCTACCAGCGAATTGTCAAAAATGGGCGTATTCAAAAAATATTTGAGATACCTGATTACCCAGCAGACTCTGCTGCATTCGATATGCTTCTTGGCATGGAGCCGCAAGAAAAACGTGCGAGCTACCTTATTAACCAAGCGTATCTTGGCTCCTGTGAAGAGCCTCCTCCTAATGCAGAGTTAAGAAGCATATATCACTTTTCAGTTAACCCGTATTTACTCAAGCGGCTAGCGTCCAAATATATATCTACCTCTAGGTCAGGAAGCCCAGACTTTGTTGGCGTCGATGTTTTCAATGGCTTAGACAACCCTTATTTATCGAAAATGTTTACCAAACACTCTCCAGTTCTGCCGGACTTTATATTTTTAGAGTTCGACACTCGAAGAGATCATTTTGAGTTTACCGGCTTCCTAAAAGGGAATGCGGTCTTCTCCGATTTGAACAATATGCAAGTACTTATTATCTCGCGGAATAGCTACTCGCCGACCATTAGCGGTAATTACATGCCACTTGTAAGCTTTACAGACCTGCCTTAACTTGAGTGCACTCACCGGCAATCGCATCAGCTATACACCTACAACCGCGTTGCCCGAGGGCAATCACACCGTGCAAGTGTCTATCGGGAATCCTGCCAGTCCGATCGTCAGCAGTTGGACTTTTAAAACCGCGCTGGGGGAAATATCGTCCGCGCTTTCCACGGTTAACGTAAGTTGGCTGCAAGACGCAAAGAACTAGTTTAGAGAGCCACTGGATATTGCAGGACAATCTGGCACGTTAAGTGAGGGTGAGAAAGCGTTTGCGGCCACACTTTACGCATTTAACGAAGTTTTTCAGAAAGGCTAAGATTGTCGATTTTTTCAGGATCAAAACAACATGCCCCACATCTATCTGTAACTTTTTTCACTAACTTTTCGTTCCCAAACGCAATGAGCAATCAGGACTTTCACAACTTCTGTAGAGGTTGAGCCTGCGATAGCAATTGGCCGCTCTACTAAACCCGTCAGTTTCATTGCACTTCCTGGCGATTGTGCATCTAGTGGGCCAAAGACTTGCCAGTCCGATTGCGATGAAATGGTGATTTAAGGCGCTGCGTCGTAAACAACTTTGATGCTATCCGCATGCATCTCACCGTTTTTAAAAAGTACCTCAGCATTTATGTTGTTGCTACCAGGATTTAATAGAAGCTCTGTTTCAAATTCTACCTCGTTATTAACGATCTTTGGGGCTGCAACTTGTCCATTGATTTTAACGGTCTCTGCGAAGCTCTCCCAGTTCTTCGCTATTATTCGAACTACGATTCGCGGATCTTCAAAAACCTGTCCGGCAATTGGAGAAACGAAGGTAACGCTTGACTCTCGTTTCTTTCCGATAAAAATAGGTGTTAAAACACCCATTTCGACTCCAAGAACATTTTTTATTGTTGCCTCAAAGTGATAAATATCTGTGGCCAACGGTTGATTCGGTATAAAGAAAAAACGCCCTTGACTTGGCGACGTTGAGATATATTTTGTCGTGCCTAAAACCAAATCACCCGAATTTTTTCGCAAAAGTACTTTTACGCTGGAAACATCAATTTCACTGCTCACATCTTTTACTTCACAGGCGATAACCGGGGGTTTGGCGAACTCAAAGTTTCCGGAAGTACAGTTACTTAGCTCTGGCGTTGGTCCAATACTAAAAAAACTCAATTTTGTTTGCACATACCCGAGTTTATCTGCAACAGTAGCCGAAATTTCGTAGTCACCACTTGCGAGCAGTTTTGAAAGACTAAAACTGTTGGGAGTAATTGTTCCACTTTCAGTTACGTCAACTCCGTTCAGCTTAACTGACAAAGAAGCTAGATCAATTCCTGAGCTGTAACCCCCAAAAACGGCCGTATCGTTAAATTCAATATTGATTTTGACTAAACCTGCCACCGATCTCCCGGGTACGATTATCCCAAGGTACGGAGGCGGGTCACCTGCGGTAAAACTCCAACCAGCCGTTTCGCTACCGGCTTTGACTTCAACGTGATGGATCCCTTCGCCCACCCGATCTACTAAACCTGTGAGTACGCCGTTTTCAATTTTAAAAAGATTTGGTGTTATATCCACGCCGTCGAGCAGTAGTCTAGTCTTGTTGTTCCAATAGGCTTCTGGAAGTTTTGCGAAAACATGCGTCGGCCGGAAAAAGTTTGGGTCATCTGGATTGGTAGTGGATTCTTTTGCGCCTGGTTTTGGCCATACTTTAGTTAAGTCAAGAATTAAGCCACGGCAACTTGTAGCTTCAAAGCCATCGCAAAATCTATTTGTTTCGCTTTTCAAGTATCCAGGAAACGCAATTGCAATTACGCAAATTAGCATGCAGAAAAAGTTACTAAAAGTTGGTAGTTGTCTGCGAAAATCACACAATGCTGCTTTAATTAATCGATTACGCATTTGTGAAACTAAACTGCTGTTCAACAGAATTTTCATTTTTTCTCTTTAATAAAATTTAATCGGACGGCAAACATATTTCTATAATCTACAAATGTATGTTGCATAAAAATACATTAAACAATGATCCTGCGATCAGAAAATGATGTAAAACGCACACTGGCTATACCAACCGGTGATCGGCGCCCCATCGGCAATCCCAACTGTCCAGTCATTAGCAGCTGGTCGTTTACCACAGCGACTTTGCCCGAAATTTCATCGCGCCCGGCGTCGCGAAATTAATTCGGCTACTTTCAGCAACGTAGGCATAGACGCCTCCAGCGTTCGCCTAGAAGCGGCTTTGGCTGGGGTGCGCTTGTCCGTTAGCCGCACGGGGCTAACGGCAACGACAGACGGAAATGGCAGATTCCGTTTCAATGACGTGCCCGCCGGTAAAATTGACCTATTTGTCGACGGCCGCACAGTGAATATCAACCGAGGCGGCATCACACAGCAATTTCCCGCATTGCACTTTGAAACCGCAGTGATACAAGGCCAGACCAACCAACTGCCGCACGCAATTTATCTGCCTCCAGTCAATCTAGCGCAAGCGCAAATTGTAGGCGGCAACCAAGATGTGAGCCTGACCATTCCAGGCTTTGAAGGATTCGAGATGATCATCAAAGCGGGAAGCGTGACATTTCCGGATAGCACTGGCTTCTCATAGCCCGGAATAGTGGCTTCCCATAGTCCGGAATGGTGGCTTCTCATAGGCCGGAATATCCACCGGCTGTGCTGCTTGTAAATACCGTCCTCCAGGTGATGGTACGCAGTGCCCAGCTTGCCAGGCCGCGGAAATTGCGTGCGGAAGTTTGCGCAAACGCCACCACGTAGCGTGACTACGGTGATTTTTTACCACCTGTCATGAAGCTAGCCCCGATTAGCACAAACGGTTCGTTTTCAGGTTTTGTCGGGGACACCGTTAACCCTGGGGTATGGGTTTTCGAGGTCGAGCCTTACTGCACGCCGGAAGGCCAGTGGAAGTTTGCGCTTACCAAAGCTGAGATACAAACCACCATTACCATTCAAGATCCATGGGGTTTTCCGGAGTTGACTGGCTCGATCATTGCGACACCGCCAATAGTGATTGGTATTCAACAGTGCGATTATCTAAACCGGTTGGAGTTCGCAATGAGGTGGACGCGTTCTGGCCATTTCGCAGGCGGCCGGGCAGTAATCCCGTTATTCAGTGCCTGCAGGCAAATGGCGCGGGTGGCTTACCAGGCGGAACGCTGTACAACAATCGAGCAGGCACACGAGCACATGAAAACTTACACTTCACGCGTTTCCAAAACTATGTGAACTCTGAATTGGCAGACTTTCTTAGCACAATCGATCAATTCTCAATTCCTATCCAAAGCTTTCCGACCATTCAAGAGGCAAAAGCGGAAGCAACAAGGCTGAGATTTCCGAGCAATGCCAAGACTGATTTTAATAATGCCGCAACGGCTGTGCAAATTCGTGATGGTGGGCTCGGTGATCACACACCTGAAGCCGACTTCTACAATGAAGGGGTTGGTGGGATCGCAGATTTACTTGGTGCCATCCAATTTCGACGTGTGCTTTTTAGTTGTTCGCCACTTCCTGTAGTCTGTGGGCCATGAGGGTTTTTATGGGTAACTCGAAAATTTTATTGCTAGTTCTGCTGTGCTTTTTTTTGGGTCACGCCCGCGCTGAATCGCCGGCAAAATGCGCCCATATTGATTCGGTTATTCGATTGCGGACCTTGGAAATGAATTACTGCCTAGAGCTGCATAGCACTAATAAGTCAGGTTCCAAACAATATGTGCGCTACTTGCGTCGAACGCTGCGAAATATCAGTGCAGAGCCTATTGAGACTGAATTTGTGAGCGATCTAAATTTTTATCTGATTATTGGCAATGACGAGAGAATGATCAGCAGAATTTTTGCAACACCTGCCACGGATTCTCCGGAAGCAGAGCATTGGCAAATTCCCTATAACGCTATTCAACTTGCCCCAGGTGAAAGCCATGTACAGCGCTATCGGCTGAGCGATTACATGATCGAAAAACCTAACAAAACACGTCAATATTCGATCAGTATGGGGACACGTCTTGGCTTTCGCTTTTTACGCGAACCAAAGGCAAAGCTTGCTGAGCGTATGAGTAGAACCAAGGAAGACGATGCGATGGATTCGCGCTCGAACGTGAGCTTTTATGATGTGCACATACGTTAGAAAACTGATTTCTTGACTGCATGGGCTGCTTTAGCGCTGGTTTTGTAAGGCACGATGGTGCGAACACCGACGAAATTCAATGGCTCAAGAGTACTTCGGACACGCTACGGTCCATGAAATGACGCATATGTGGAAATGGGCTGTATCAGTGCCCGCCACCAATAGCGGTTTGTGGCCGATGAGGATTTTTATGACTAGTATGCCGTCGGTTTTGTTCTTTCTATTAGGCTTTTACTCGAATAGTGCAAGCGCAGAGCAAATACCAAAGTGCGCCCACATCGAGTCTGCCGTGCGTTTACAAGTGTTAGAGGTGAATTACTGCCTAGAGCTGCATAGCACTAATAAGTCAGGTTCCAAACAATATGTGCGCTACTTGCGTCGAACGCTGCGAAATATCAGTGCGGAGCCTATTGAGACTAAGTTTGTGAGCGATCTAAATTTTTATCTGATTATTGGCAATGACGGGCGAATGATCAGCAGAATGTTTGCAACACCTTCCACGGATTCTCCCGAAGCAGAGCATCGGCAAATTCCCTATAACGTTATTCAACTTGCCCCTGGAGAAAGCCAAGTGCAGCGATATCGGCTAAGTGAATTCATGACCGAGAAGCCCAAGTCCAAACGACGGTACTCAGTAACGCTGGGATCAAAATTCACTTTTCGGTTTTTGAGTGAACCAAAGTCTAAGTTGCAAGAGCGATTCAGCCGGACAACGGAAGAAGTGGAAAAAGGCTCGCGTTCCAGTGTGAGTTTCTATGATGTGCACATACGTTAGAAAACTGATTTCTTGACCGCATGGGTGCTTTTGAGTCGGTTTTGTAAGGCACGATGGGGCGAAGACCGACGAAATCATTTTCAGGGGAACAAGAAGTCGTCAACGCTGACGCAATCTTTCACTCAAGCCTTAGCGGCTCTGCAAAACCCGCGCGCGTGCCCCTGAAACTAGCAGCGGTCGGAAAATACCGGCAAGTAAAAAGCCGCTGATAAAGCCAATCACGTGTGAAAACCAGGCAATTGTGAGCGCTTCGCTGCTAGCGAAGGTGAATAGCACCTGCAGAAAAAACCAAAGCCCAATGAGCACCGGCGCGGGGACGCGCTCGGTGTGAAAGTAAAGCCCAAGGGGAATCACAATGCCAAGCGAAGCGCGCGGAAACAAGAATAAATACGCGCCAATCAAACCGGAAACCGCACCGCTCGCGCCCACTATCGGCGCGGATTGCTGACTAATCAACAGCGCGGTGGTGATGTTGGAAATCGCGCCGCACAAAATAAACAGCAAAAACACCATCCGCGAGCGAAACACGCGTTCGACCGCAATACCAAAAAGCGATAGAAATAGCGCGTTGCCAAGTAAATGTGCTACGTCAATATGGATAAATTGCGAGGTGATGAGATCTAGTAAGCGCGCACTCGGCGCACCAAGCTGCGCGCTCACTTCGCTTGGAATAGTGCCAAATTGACGCATAAACCGCGATTTTTCGGTCGGTAACAGCAATGCTTCCCACACGCCAACAGCCACCATCAAAGCAAGTAATACCGGCGTTGCCCAGAGCAAATGCAGCTTAGGCCGCGCTTCGACTCGGACAAACATGCGCTAAATTAAAACTAGAGTTGACGCGGCAGCATAAAACGCTGGCCGTTAAACTCGCATTCCACACCTTCGCGGTGAATTTTTGCAACCAATACGCTGCCCTCGATTTGCTCACCTTCGCCAAATCGCTTGTTATTGACGATGACAAAGCTGCGAGCCGAATTGGCGTCGAAAACGTGCACCGTAAGACCAAGCTTAGGCAGCGCATGCCTTGTTGGATAGTCCAGCTGATAGAGCTCTGGCACGCTGGCTGCGGCGCTGACCGATTGCTGCGCCGCTTGAAGCACCAATTCTGGTGCAGGCGGCGCGCTTTCCGTTTTCTGGGTTTTTGCGGGGTTTATATCGACGGTGGCTAGCGTTGGCTCTGCCGCTGCCATCGACGTAAGCGCTTGATTACTGGTGATTTCACGTTGGTCTGCCGTCACTAAATTTTGCGGATCCTGCGCACTCGCATAAACCGGCTGCGCTGCGCCAGTATTTGGCTGTGCGAGCGTAGGAATGGCGACGGCGGGCGTTGCCGCAAAACTATCGTTTGCTACCCGCTTCGCCGCCGCAGTGTTCGCCTGTAAAAGCTCGGGTGCCGGAGCGGGCAAGAATGCGTCCGAGCTCATACCAGAAGCGCCTTCTGCATAAGTTTGCGCGGTGGATTCTGCGTTGGCGAATGAAGCGTCCATGGTGCCGGAGCCGGTTTGACCGGATTTAGTTTGACCGTTCGAATATTTTTGCGCCGTTTCGCCAGCCGTTAGCGTTTGATCGCTGACTGCCGCGCCGTTGCCATTGGGTAGCCCTTGTTGCTCAGCAAGCGGGAGGTCATTTGCAGCTTTTGGAACACCTACAAGAGTAAACCACGCCGCGCCGGTACAAACCAAGGTTCCCAGCAGCGCAATAAACCAAAGCCTACGCCGACGCGCGTTGGCGAGTCTCGCCGTACTTTGCGCACCGCGAATCTCCGGCACGCCATCGCGCTGGCGATCTGCTTCTGCTTTTTTCAGGGCATCAAGGATAACGGACATAATTTATGGGCTAATTACCGGTGGGTTGGGCTTGCTAAGCGATTGTCGTGAAGGGGTGGACGAATAATGTGGGTAACAGTTCAATTTGAAGGTAAAGAAAAGCTACGCGAGTTTACTTTTCAGATTTGTAAGCAGCCTGTTTCAGGCTCACGCGCCTTAAACGTCGAGATTCGCGACCCGCAGCGCATTGGTTTCGATAAAAATCCGCCGTGGCTCAACCGCTTCGCCCATCAACATACTGAACATTTCGTCTGCCGCAATCGCGTCATCCACGGTAACCAGCAGCAAGCGTCTTGTTTCAGAATTCATTGTGGTGTCCCACAGCTGATCCGCGTTCATTTCGCCCAAGCCTTTGAAGCGCCCGACTTCACGATTGCGCTGCGCTTGTTCAATCAGCCAGTCAAACACTTCACGGAAATTTTGTACGCGTTCCGAGCGCCCGCCGCGAGTCACTTGTGCGCCCGGTTGAATCAAGCCAGCCACGTCTTTCGCGACTTCGCCAATCGGACGATAATCAACGCTTTGGAAAAACCCGCTACCGAGGGTTTGAATGCTAGTTAGGCCGTGATGTTTGCGTTCGAGTTGGATCGCAAAACTCGTCTCTATTTCGCCCGGCATGGCCTGGATTGAGGTATTCGATGCGAGCGTTTGCTCAACCACACTAAATTGATAGCGCGGCGCATCCAACGCGGAGCGGCTGAGCTTGTTGGTCAGCATAACACTCCATTCTTTCAATGCAGCGCCATTTGCTAGCAGCGCTGCGCCAACGATCGGAACCTCCAACATCGCTTGCAGCAGATTTTTGTCAAACCGCGTCGCGAGCCGTTCAATATGTTTTTGCGCGGCATCAAAACGCAGCATCAAACTTTCCAGCGCCACGCCAGAAATCGGCGGCGCGCCCTCGGCAGGCGCCAGCCCGGCGTTGTCAACCGCAGACGACACCAAATACGCCGCTAGCTGCGCATCGTCTTTGATGTAGGTTATTTGCTTGCCTTGAGTGACTTTATAAAGCGGCGGCAATGCGATGTAAATGTGACCGCGCTCAACCAGTTCCGGCATTTGCCGATAGAAAAAAGTAAGCAGTAAGGTGCGAATGTGGGAGCCGTCGATATCCGCATCGGTCATGATAATAATGCGGTGGTAGCGCAGCTTGTTCGGATCAAACTCGTCTTTGCCTATGCCACAGCCGAGCGCAATAATTAGCGTTCCGACTTCGGCTGAATTAAGCATTTTATCGAAACGCGCCTTCTCAACGTTGAGAATCTTACCTTTGAGCGGCAAGATCGCTTGGAACTTGCGGTTTCTGCCTTGCTTTGCTGAGCCGCCTGCGGAATCACCTTCGACTAAGAAAATCTCGCTTTTTGCTGGGTCTTTTTCTTGGCAATCAGCCAATTTACCTGGCAAACCGGCGATATCCAGCGCACCTTTGCGGCGCGTCATATCACGCGCTTTACGCGCCGCTTCACGTGCGCGCGCCGCGTCGATCACTTTGCTGCAAATGATTTTCGCTTCGTTTGGGTGTTCTTGTAAGAAGTCGACCAGCTTGGCCGCCAGCGTACTTTCAACAGCAGGCTTTACTTCACTGCTGACTAGCTTTTCTTTAGTCTGCGAGCTGAATTTAGGATCCGGTACTTTGACCGACAGCACCGCAATCAAGCCTTCGCGGCTATCGTCGCCCGTCAGATCTAGCTTGTCTTTTTTCAATAATCCGCTGGTTTCGATATAGCTGTTAATCGTTCGTGTTAGCGCTGCACGAAAGCCCGCTAAGTGTGTGCCGCCGTCTTTTTGCGGAATATTGTTGGTGAAGCAATACACCGCTTCTTGATATGAATCAGTCCACTGCATTGCCACTTCAACGACAATATTGCCTTCGGCTTTGTGGATGAAGGAAATCACGTGTGGGTGTAGCGGTGTTTTAAGCTGCGCTAGATGTTCCACAAAAGAACGAATACCACCGGCATATTCGAAGGTTTCATGCTTGTCAGTACGTTCGTCGAACAGCTCAATCTTCAAGCCGGAATTCAGGAACGCAAGCTCGCGCAGCCGCTTCGCTAATATCTCGAAATGAAATTCGATGTTAGTGAAGATGGTAGGGCTCGGAATAAACTTAACCATCGTGCCGCGTCGATCAGAATCGGAAATGCGGGCAACCGGCGCGTCAGGCACGCCGAGCCGATAGATCTGCTGGTAGCGCCCGCCATCGCGATCAATGGTTAGCGTCAGCACATCTGAGAGCGCGTTGACTACGCTCACGCCAACGCCGTGCAAGCCGCCCGAGACTTTGTAGCTGTTTTGGTCGAACTTGCCGCCCGCATGCAAAACCGTCATAACTACTTCTGCAGTAGAAATACCTTCTTCTGGGTGTAAATCGACTGGAATACCGCGGCCATTGTCGATCACGCTAATCGCGCCGTCGGCGTGAATGGTCACACGAATTGCGTTACAGAATCCGGCGAGCGCTTCATCGACAGAGTTATCGACCACTTCAAACACCATGTGGTGTAGGCCGGAGCCATCGTCGGTGTCACCGATGTACATGCCGGGTCGTTTACGCACGGCGTCAAGGCCTTTGAGAACCTTGATAGAACTGGAGTCATATGCCTCATTGTTAGGCAGGTCTTGCGGATCTTGATTCATGCGCTCTGGCTTTGATGGCGATGCTGCGGCGCGCTGCGCTGCGGCTGAGTTGAAGCGCTGGAGTATACAGGAATGCGCTTTGCCTTCGAAGAACACTGGTTCGCGTGCGTATAGCTGGTCAGAATTGAATACTGCGTTTCATGTGGAACAAAGTGCTTTGGAATGAGCTACTTATTTTCATTTATAGCTCCATGTTCCACGTGGAACGAGAGCTGAGCACCTGGCCACGCAGGGCAATCAAACCGCTGAGTTCCCGTCACCCAAAACTGTTCGACGCAAGCAAACGCTAAAGCAACGCAGCGCTGCTGGTGAAGTTCATCCAATTCAGACCACAAATCGTCGATACACAAAATCGCGCTTTTACCGGTTACCTCGCGGTAAAGCATCAACATGGCCATCGCGTAAGCCAAGTAAGCATTTTTTTCCTGCCCTCGCGATAACCACTGACGATCAGCGGCGAGCGCAAAACTTATGCTCCAATCGGCACGGTGCGGTCCTTTACTGCTAAAACCGCGGGCGATATCAACGCGCTGACGTTCGTTGATCGCCTCAACTAACGTATGTTCGTTAGCCCAGCCTCGATTGAACCTTACGGAAACTTGCCCTAACTCTGGTAATAGCAAACTTAACGCTGCTATAAGCTTGGGTTCTAAGCGAAGCCATTGGTTTTCTCTGTAGGCTGATAGCTGGATTCCGGTATCAGCAAGCTGCTGATCCCAAACGGCGAGAGAGCGCGAATCAGCACCCTCTAGCTTTAACGCCGCATTACGCTGTTGCAAAGCGCGTTGGTAACGCGTCGCCACCACAGAAAACCCAGGTTCCACGTGGAACAATAACCAATCAAATAACCGACGACGGCTTTCAGACGGCCCTTCGATAAGCGCGTGCGAGCCAGGTTCCAACACTAAAACCGGTAGTTCACGAACCAAACTCACCAAAGATGTGACTGGAGCCCCGTCGACACGCGCCTGCCAGGCGCTTGCATTTCGACTAAAACCTAGACGATGGTTTTTTTCCTGTGATCGAACCTGTGCGAAAACCGAAAAAGCCTCGCTGCCTTGACGAATTAGTGGTGCCCGCACGCCGCCACGAAATGATCTACCGCTTCCTAAAATCGCCAGCGCCTCTAAAACGCTGGTCTTACCTGCTCCATTCGCTCCGGTAAAACTGAGCATGCCCGGCGCTAGTACCAGCTGCGCCAACTCAATGCATCGCAGATTAGCTATCTGCAGCTCGCTAATCCACATGCATTAACTGCAGGCTATTACAACCGCAGCGGCATAACAACGTGGCGTACCCGATCTGAGTCTTTGCTTCGCAACAAACAGCTGCTGGCCGAATCCCGTAAACATAGCAACACTTCGGTCCCTTCAACCGCGTTGACAGCTTCCAGTAAGTAATTCACGTTAAAACCTATACCCAAATTATTGGTAACGCACTCAGCCGCTACTTCTTCAATGGCTTCGTCTTGCTCTGGGTTATTCGCAATCAGACGCAACATTCCGGAATTCATTTCGACGCGAACCCCACGAAACTTCTCATTGCTCAATATCGCGACGCGCTGCATTGAAGCCTTAAACTCGTCTTTGCTCATTAACGCTGTTTTATCCGTGCCGACCGGAATGACTGCCTGGTATTCCGGAAAGCGACCGTCAATCAACTTGGTGGTCAACACCGAATCACCTACGGTCGCGCGCAACACATTACGGGCAAACTCTAGCTCTACGATTTCCTCACCGCCACCGATTAACCGCGCTAGCTCCAGCACCGACTTGCGCGGGACGATTACTTGTCGGTCAACGCTATCAGGCATGTTGATGCTGGTGTCACAAATAGACAAACGATGGCCGTCAGTAGCCACAGCACGCAGCTCGGTGCCGCGAAGCTCTAGCAACAAACCATTGAGGTAATACCGCACATCTTGCTGCGCCATGGCAAATGAGGTTCGATCAAAAAGCTCTTTTAACTTCGCGCCTGGAACAGATAATTTAAAGGTGACCTCACCTACTTCTGCGTGCGGAAAAATGTTCGCCGGTAAAGTTGAAAGGGTGAACTTACTGCGCGCAGCGCTGAGCGTCGCTTTTTGATTGGACACCTTCAAATCAACTTGACAGCCATCCGCTAAGGACCGCATCAAATCAATCAGCTTTTTGCCTTGAATGGTGATTTCGCCATCTTCACCTTTCTCTACGCTCATACTGCTGCGCAGCTCGATTTCGGTATCACTCGCGATAAAGGTGGCTCGATTCTGATTCAGTTGAATCAAGATATTCGCAAGTACCGGCATGGTGGACCGTTTCTCAACTACACCGCCAACTTGTTGTAGCGGTTTTAAAAAAGCTTCTCGGACGGCATTCAAGCGCATCGGCTGTTCCTCTATTACTTAAGTTTATTTAAAATACTTAGTGATGATGATAGTGCAAGCGAAAATCGGTGGATAACTCGCTAAAGCGCTGATCTTACTCTTGTTCTGGCATGCATAACTCGGTGGATAACAAGGCTTATGCTCGGTGCGCAAATCGTGCACAACTTTCATCCACAGCAACTCCATAGGTTATCCCCATGCTTTTGCACTGAGTTATCCCCATGCTTTTGCACTCTGTTTTGCACTGTTGAACCAGGCTGCCACGCGCCAGGAAAAAACAAATCTTAGAAACAGCGCGGCAAAACCCGCTCCTTTTCCAGTGCTCCCAAGCCCGGGTGCTTTACTAGAGAAGGGACATGGAAGCATCAGAACAAACCCGTTTTGACGCGCTGTACAGCCAGCATCTTAGAGCGCTTATGCAGCAAGGTAAAGCGGCGGCCACTGTCGATGGCTACGCGCGTGCTGTTCGGCGCGCGGTTACCCGAGTGCAAGCTAAGATAGAGCAGGCCGAGTACAGCTTGATCTATTTTGTCGCTGTCTATGTTCATGAGATCGCTCCAGTGGATCCAAACCGCAACTGCAAATATTGAAACACTGCGCGCAAGCTTTGGCATTCGCCGCCGCGCGGCCGGCCTGGGCGTTCGCTGTCGTTCCAGCAATAGGTGTCGATATGCACCCAGGGCTGTGATTTGGGTATGAAGTGTTCCAGATACAGCGCAGCGGTAATCGCGCCGCCCATGCGGGAACTGCCGGCGTTATTCAGATCAGCAATCGGGCTGTCGATGAGGCGCTGGTATTCGTGCCAAAGTGGCATCGGCCAGAGTGGATCGGCAGCTAATTTGCCGGCCATTAGTAGGTTTTGCAGCACATCGTCTTGATTGCTGAAGGTGGCGGGTAAATCGGGGCCCAGCGCGATGCGGGCGGCGCCGGTGAGCGTGGCAAAATCGATGATGAGAGCGGGTTTGAATTCGGCGGCGTAAGTCAGTGCATCGCACAAAATAACGCGGCCTTCGGCGTCGGTATTGCCGATTTCAACGCTCAAGCCGGCTCTAGTAGCGATGATTTCACCGGGCCGGTAGGCGTTCGGGCCGATCGCGTTTTCAACTGCTGGAATCAGCAGCTTGAGCCGAATTTTTAGGCCGGCTTGCAAGATGAGCTCGGTCAAAGCGAGCGCAACTGCGGCGCCGCCCATATCCTTTTTCATCAACGCCATACCGTCGGACGCTTTCATGTCCAGCCCGCCGGTGTCAAAGCAGACGCCTTTGCCGACCAGTACGACGAGCGGGTGTTCGGCTTCGCCGAAACTTAGCTCGATCAAGCGCGGATCACGATGGCTGGCGCGCCCAACCGCGTGAATCGCTGGAAAGCGCTCGGTGAGTAGCTGCTCGCCAACGATTTCGCGAAAGCTGCCGCTGTGGCGTTTGGCAATATCCGCAGCGAGCTGGCTCAAATGCGCTGGACCTAGATCTTCAGTCGGTGTGTTGACCAAATCGCGCGCGGTGGCGACTGCGTGTGCGGCTTGCGCAGCGGCGGTGCGCGCTTTGGCATCGGCTATCACTAAACGCGGCGGCGTTTTTTTCGCTTTGGCTTTGTAGCGGGTGAATTGATAGGTGCCGAGCGCGAAGCCGAGCGCGAGTAGTTCGAGGTTTTCTGGTGTTTGGCTAAGCTGATAATCTCCCGGCGCAAGTGAGCCGCTGAGTTTGGCCAAGGCATACAGTGGACTCGCGCCGGCTACGCACAAGATGGATTCAAGCTCGCCGTTAGCACCAAACAGCAGGCCTTGCGCGCCGGGCACGGCTTTGAACTGTTGCACGTTTAGCTGAGCGCGCTGGCCCGGGCTTAGTGTGGCAAGCTGGGCAGCTACTAAGTCGGCTGTCAACAAGACGATTGGGGTAATCGGGTGACTAGCTTCGCTCGGCTCAATGAGAACGTTAGCGAGTGAGGAAGTTGGTATGTTTATTGACGCGCTCATTTTGACCCGTAAATTTGTTAAGTGACGCCAGTTTATCGGATCAGTCCGGCGCTGTACGGCGCTAATTGCCGCAATTGTGCGCTTCACAGTTGGCAAGGATTAACAGAGCCTGGGTCATTCTGCGCGAAGTAGTTATGCAGCTTACAAAGCTGGCGAGCTGCGTTTACTTCATCAATCTGATCTGGAGCACTTATATGCATCTGCATTCTTCAATGAAATTGAAACCCGCGCTGTTTGCGCTCGCGGCCGCGAGCTTGATGTTGACCCAGCTCAGCTTTGCTGGCGCAAAAGAACTCGGCCGCGCAGAGCGCGCGACCAGCGTTTTACAAGCAATACAAGACACCCCCGATTCGCGCATACCCGAGCAGCTGCTAAAAGAAGCGCATGCGATTGCGGTGTTTCCCGAAGTAGTCAAGGCTGGATTAGTATTTGGTGGGCGCCACGGGCGCGGCTTGGTATCGGTGCGCTCGGCGGATGGCACGTGGTCAAGCCCGGTCTATATACGCATGACCGGCGGCAGTTTCGGCTGGCAGGCTGGCGTACAAGCCGCTGATATTGTTCTGGTTTTTCGATCTGAGCAGGGCGTTGCGAGTTTGGTAAATGGCAAATTTACCCTTGGCGCCGATGCTGGCGTAGCCGCCGGGCCAGTGGGTAGACAGGCGCAAGCCAGCACCGATGAGGGTTTGAAAGCGGAGATTTTTAGCTATTCCAGGGCGCGCGGACTGTTCGCCGGAATTGCTTTAGATGGCTCGGCAATTTCCATCGACTACACCGCGAACGAGCGCGTTTATGGTGATAATGTCACCCCGCGCATGCTGTTCGAGAATCGCGTCAGTAAGGCTCCTAGCGAAGTTAACGCCTTTCGCGATGAGTTGGAAGAGCAAACCCAATAAGTTATCTAACCCATAAGCTATCTAACCAATAAGCCAGGCCCTATGAGCACACTTGACCAACTTAAGCGTTTGACGACCGTTGTCGCCGACACCGGCGATTTTAAGCAGCTGGCGCAGTATGCCCCGACGGACGCCACCACGAATCCATCGCTGATCTTAAAAGCGGTGCAAAAGCCTGAATATGCGCCGCTGCTGCACCGAGCTGTGCAGGCCAATCGCTCTGCGCCGCTGGAAGCGCAGGTTGATGCGGTATTAGTGGCGTTCGGGCTGGAGATTTTAAAGGTCATTCCGGGGCGGGTGAGCTCTGAAGTGGACGCCCGGCTTTCCTTTGATACGCAGGCTACTGTGCAGCGCGCGCGGCAAATCATGCAGCGCTATCAAGCTGCCGGCATAAGCCACGAGCGCGTGCTGATTAAAATCGCGGCGACCTGGGAAGGCATTCAGGCCGCGCGTATTTTGCAGGCCGAAGGCATGCGCTGTAACTTGACCCTGCTGTTTGGCTTTTGCCAGGCGATTGCCTGCGCCGATGCCAAAGTCACGTTGATTTCCCCGTTTGTCGGCCGGATTTATGACTGGTATAAAAAATCAGCGGGCACCGCGTGGATAGAAGCTGACAATGCCGGTGTGAATGACCCGGGTGTACGCTCGGTGAGTGCGATTTGGAATCACTACAAGCGCTTTGACATTCAAACCGAAGTGATGGGTGCGAGCTTTAGAAACATCGGCCAAATTCTCGCGCTGGCTGGCTGTGATTTGCTGACGATTAGCCCGGAGCTTTTAGCCGAGCTGCAAAGCCTAGATGCTAGTCTCGCGCCGGGGTTGACGCTCGAACATGCCAAAGCGCAAACGCTGAAGGCAGTGCATTTTGACGAAGCCGCGTTTCGTTTGGCGCTCAACAATGACGCGATGGCGACCGAAAAATTGGCCGAGGGTATTCGCGTTTTTGCCAAAGACGCAGCCGCGCTTGATCTTTTGATTCAACAGGCGATTGGCTAAGCGTTTTTTGCTATAAACAGCGACATAAGTCGTAGCGAGATTGATCAAGGCGAGGCGCTCGGCGCGCAGGAGCCGCAGCGTACACGTAGTACGTGAGGACTCCGAGCACCGAGCAACGAAGCATTGGTCAATCGCAGTAGACTTATGTCACTGTGGATAGCGCTCTGCTACGATTAGGTTCTTGTCTATCGCTGGTTTTTGTTTTTATGCTGCAATCAAAGCTGCCCAAAGTGGGCACGACCATTTTTACTGTGATGAGCCAGCTGGCTGTGCAACACAAAGCCGTCAATCTTGGGCAGGGTTTTCCTGATTTTGAAGGCCCGCTCGCTTTACGTGAGGCGCTCGCTAAGCACGTCAGTGAAGGTAAAAATCAATACGCGCCGATGATTGGCGTGGCGCTACTGCGCGAGCAAATTGCGTTGAAAACCGAAGCACTTTATGGTCGTAAAACCAATCCGGACACTGAGGTAACCGTGGTTTCAGGCGCATCTGAGGCGCTGTTTGTGGCAATTGCCGCGTGTGTCCGGCCAGGCGATGAAGTGCTCGTGCTGGACCCTTGCTATGACTCGTATGACCCGGCGATTGCGCTGGCGGGGGGTATCGCTGTGCATGTGCCGCTCGAAGCGCCGCTGTTTGCACCGGATTGGGGCCGCATCAAGGCCAAGCTAAGCGCAAAAACTCGGATGATTATGATCAATTCACCGCACAATCCAACCGGCGCGATGTTGAGTAGGCAAGATCTTGACGCGCTAGCCGAGTTGATTCGCGGGCGTGATATTTATGTGTTGAGCGATGAAGTCTATGAACATATTACCTTTGATGCGCTTGCGCACCACAGCGTGTTGAGCCACCCGGAATTAGCTGAGCGCAGTTTTGCAGTGTCGAGTTTTGGTAAGACTTACCATATCACTGGCTGGAAGATTGGCTATTGCGTGGCGCCCGCACATTTAAGCACGGAGTTTCGCAAAATCCATCAGTATTTGACGTTTTCGACTTTTACCGCGGCGCAATTTGCCATTGCGGACTATTTGGCGCTGGATCCTGACTATCACAGCCGCTTACCCGCGTTCTATCAGGGCAAGCGCGATGAATTTCAAACGCTGTTGAAGCCGTCACGATTCAGACTGCTGCCGGTGCAGGGCGCCTATTTTCAACTGGCAGATTACAGCGCTATTTCTGATTTACCCGATCAAGCATTTGCGCGCTGGTTGGTGCAAGAAAAAGGCGTCGCGGCGATTCCGGTTTCGGCGTTCTATGAAACACCCAGCAACGATAAACTGGTTAGGTTTTGCTTTGCCAAGAACACCGACACGTTAACGGCTGGCGCAGAGCGACTATGCGCGCTGTAACTGCTGAGCTTAGCGTCAGCCTGATTCAAGCCGACACAGGCTGGCATGATCCGGCAGGCAATCAAGCGATGTATGGCGATTTGGCACGCAGCGCACCGAAAAGCGATTTGATCGTGTTGCCGGAAACCTTTCTGAGCGGTTTTTCCAACGCGGCTTTAAATCAGGCGCAAAGCATGCGAGATTCGAATGTTCACTGGTTGTGTGATTTGGCGAGTGAGCTGCAATCGACGATTTGCGGCAGTTTGCTGATTAAAGATCAGGGCCAAGTTTTCAATCGCCTCGTCTGGGCAACGCCCGGGCTTGCGCCGCAGTTTTACGATAAGCGGCACTTGTTTCGCATGGCGGGTGAGCATGAGCGTTACGGCGCAGGGCGGGATCGATTGATTGTCGAGTTAAACGGCTGGCGCATTTGCCCGATGGTGTGCTACGACCTGCGTTTTCCAGTGTTTAGCCGCAACCGCTTTAGTTCAGTAGCGCAAGAATCTCGAGATTACGATGCGCTTATTTACGTCGCGAATTGGCCTGCTGCACGTCGCTATGCTTGGCAAACACTGCTGCGCGCGCGCGCCATTGAAAACTTGAGCTACTGCATCGGCGTTAATCGCACGGGCGTAGACGGCAATGCGCTGGCTTATGCGGGTGACAGCGCGGTGTTGGATTTTCAGGGTCAAGTAATGGCGGAGTGCGGTGCGCAGCCACAGATAATAACGTCGGTGCTTTCTTTTGATGCGTTGACCGATTATCGCGCGCGCTTCCCGGCATATTTGGACGCTGATCAGTTCGAGCTGCGCGAATGAGCGCGCCAGCGCTGCCATTTATCTGGCTAGCCACGCACGATGGTGCAAACGCTGAGCAAGCTTTGGCTGCCGTTGAAACTGCGATCGCGACCGACAGTACAGCGCAGATCAGTGCGGATGCAAAAGCGACCGCATTTCGGCTAAGCGGCTTTTTTGTAGGCGACAACGAACAATCTGGGTCAGAGATCCTACTTTCGCCTCAAGCGAAGCTGCAATGCTTTGAGGACGGCGCTTTACTGTGGCTGTGCCCAGATTCGCAAGGAATTTATCACTATCAAGCTTTTATCGGCGCACTTGAGCAGGCCGCGAACAGCGTTGACGGTCGCATGTGGTTGGTGCAAATCGGCATCGGCGCGATCAGCGTGCAGCCGTTTACCGCTGATCTAGCCGAGCAAACGCTTAATCAGGCGCAGGCAAATAATCGCGCTAGCCAAAGCGCTGCGCGCCAGCGCAACCAGCACGCCGCTGTAATTGTAGCGCTGTGCATAGTTTTGAGTCTGGCTGGGCTCTATTTTTCCGACAAAAACCCTTGGCAGGCGTTTGTGATAGCGGTCATTTACGCACCGCTATTAGTCGCCGCTGTTTTGACGCTAGTTTTGATTGTTCAGCGCGTCAAAGCAGCTTTTTTTTCGAGTACATCCTAATGCGCAATACCCGCGTTTACACCGAGCAACCGCTGGCCAAGGCGCTAGCAGATCGGCAATTAGTGCGCTTAGAGCCAATGGGCTCGGCGCACTTAATCAAAGTGCTAAGGATGCGCAGCGGCGCGCGCGTTACGCTATTTAATGGCGATGGTTTTGACTACAGCGCCGAGATTGAGGCGCCAAAACCAGAAGCGGCTGAGCTGCGCGTAATAAGTCAGCATCGCAATGACGCTGAATCGCCACTCAAAATTACGCTGATTCAAGCGCTATGTCGCGGCGAAAAGATGGATTGGGTACTGGAAAAAGCGACCGAGCTGGGCGTGCATCGGATCATTCCGGTGCAAACTGAGCGCACGGAGGTGCAATTAGATGCAGAGCGCGCAGGGAAGCGGCTCGCCCATTGGCAGCGCGTGGTCATCAGTGCTTGTGAGCAGTGCGGCCGTGCTAGCTTGCCAGAGATTCTGCCGCTATTGAATTTGGACGCCAGATTAGCGAGCAGGCTCACAGCACCTTGGCAGTCAAACGGCATGCAGGCAGGTTCTGCTTGGGTGCTTGAGCCCGGGGAAAATCTGCTCTCGCAGCGGATTGCCGAGCTCAAGCTCTTAGCGCCGCAAACTATGGAAATCGCTGTGGGGCCCGAGGGCGGTTTTTCCGAGCGCGACTTAGCGCAATTTCGCGCCGCAAATTTTCAGCCGGTATCGTTTGGCCCTAGAATTTTGCGGACAGAAACCGCTGGAATAACCGCGCTAGCGGTGCTGCAAAGCCTTTGGGGCGATCTGAAATGAACTACATTGGCCGCGCTATAAGTCGGCGATCCTCTTGAGTTAATAAAAATTTCCTATCAAACCGCTGTGCCACCTGTGGATGCGTCTCACACTGGGAGCCCATTTCGCTTCTTATCAGTTCTTGGATGGCGCAAAAACACGGCAGCTGTTTGATGCCTCTGCCTAAAAAATCCAGCCCAGCGCCAGCTTGCAGCAAATGCGCTTCGATGCCCCTTGTTAGATCGACTTGCAAGTCCAGATGCAAACCAATGGCTTGCGCAATCACACCGCTTTGCTGCGGCGTGGCGTGCGGCGCCAAATGCTGCCGCGCATAGCCCGCGCTGCGCACTGCAAAGCAATGCTGTTCGGGTGTGGCGGCATGTGCAGTCAAGCCAACGTCATGCAGCGAAAAGCAACGCGCGAGTTTTGACGCCAGATGATGTGGCCGCGCTCAACATAGTTTTGCAGCAAAGCGACAGATTTTTCTAAGGCGATGACATCGGTTCGTGTTGGCAGAATCTGATGGGTGGATATCCAAGCTGGGCTGGCGATAACCCGATACCAATGCCATTTTTGCGAGCTTTAACGACGACAATAGGCAAGCTAGAAGCCATGCCTGCAGCGTTCGAATACTTCTGCTCAGCCCGAAACATTTTAATCGGCTAAGCGCTCATGCTGCAAAGCTCGAACATTGTAAAAGGAGCAGCCCATGATTGCGGTTATTTTTGAACTTTGGCCCGGCGAAGGCCAGCAAAGCCCTTATTTTGATTTGGCCGCGCAGTTGCGTCCAACATTAGATTTGATTGATGGCTTCATCAGCATTGAGCGATTTGAAAGCTTGGCGCTACCCGGAAAATTTCTCAGCTTATCCTTCTGGCGTGATGAAGCGGCGGTGCAAACTTGGCGCAACCAATCGCAACATCGCACAGCACAAGCTGCAGGTCGTGGCACACCCAGCGGCACTGGCATTTTGGCGAACTACCGTCTGCGTGTGGCGCAGGTGCTGCGTGACTACGGTTTGAATGATCGCGCACAAGCGCCAGACGATTCTCGATTTCACCATACTACGAAGGGCAGCCAGCTATGAGCATTACCGTTTTTATTCGCTATGAAATCGACCCATTTCAAACAGCGCAATTTCAGCAATACGCTGAAAATTGGGGGCGCATTATTCCGCGTTGCGGAGGGCATTTGATTGGCTACTTTTTACCCTGTGAAGGTACCAATTACGAAGCCTGGGGCTTAATCAACTTTGCCAGCTTGGCTGACTATGAAAGCTACCGCACGCGTTTGCGGGCCGATGAGGAAGGCAGGAAAAATTTTGCTTGGGCGCAAGAACAGCGATTTATCTTGCGCGAAGAGCGCACCTTTACGCAAAATGTAGTCGGAACCCTAAACCGTGCATCCGAACGCGTCTAATAGACTAACCATGAATGCCATGCCACATCCCGAACCGCGTTTTTCGAAAATGGCCGCGAACATTGCTGACCCCACGCGGGCGCGCATGTTGGCAGCACTTTTGGGTGGCGAATATCGGAGTGCGGGTGAATTGGCTTGCGCGGCACGCATCACCGCGCAAGCCGCAAGTACGCAATTGGCGCAATTGCTTGAACATGGCTTGATCGCCCTGCGCCAGCAAGGAAGGCATAAATATTTTTGCTTGGCCGATGCCGATATTGCGCATGTGCTTGAAGCTTTATCAATGGTGGCCGAACGCGATAATGTCAGCTTGCGCTGGAACAAGCCTGGCTTCCAAGCGCTCAAACACGCACGGCGATGCTATGGGCATTTAGCGGGCGAGTTGGGGGTTGCGCAGTTACAGATGCTCATACGTTGCCGGCATCTTGAACAGACGCGAGATGGCTTGCAGTTGACCGACAGCGGACGCCTTTGGTTGACACAACTGGGCGTGGAGTTGCCCAGAAAGTCCGGGTCGCGATTGGCCTATCCTTGCATGGATTGGTCTGAGCGCAGGGATCATTTAGCAGGCGCGCTAGCAAGTGTTTTATTAGGACACTATCTGTCGCAGAACTGGCTGCGCCCTTTGAAGGATTCACGCGAGTTGCAGCTGACGCCGAAAGGGCAGCGCGTGTTGATGCCTTTGCTGGACTTAGGGCCAAGCGTGTCAGCGCAGTGACAATTAATTGCGAAAAATCATACTAAGCCCTTCCATCGAATGGAGAACACCATGGGACTCTTGACCTTCAGTAACAACATCACGCTGGACGGCTGCGTCGACCACCAAGAAGGCATCGCAGACGACGAAACACACGCCTTCTTCACCCGACTGATGGAGGAGTGCGGTGCGATGCTGTGGGGCCGCGACACCTACGAAATGATGGAGAGCTACTGGCCAGCACTCGCCTGCGGCGTTCTCAATAGCCGACATATTAATGGCGGATGTGCTGCGTCTTACTGATCGGTTCGATGGGCTGACAGTATATCCCGTCTGCCGTGCCTATGTCGTCCGCGCAACAACTCGTCCAGCCTTCGTTAAAGCACATGCGGAGCAGACGGCCGGGCCAGTACCCGAGACAAAGGCCGTCGTTGGAGGATTCTCGATCATTGAGGTTCCTTCGCGTGTGGCACACACTCCGGTGCATAGCGATTGCGATCGGAATGTTTCGTGCTTCAAAGTGACTTTAACCACACACTCGCCAACGCCGCCACCCAATAAATCTGAATCACAATCTGCACCAGCATAAAAGCGAAACGCGCAAGCACTGCCTTGCTGCGGGTTGAGATCAAGTGGATGCTAGATTGCATAACGCGGGCGAACACCAGCATCAGTGCTAAGCCATCGGTAATCGCAGCGTTGCCACTGAGATACGCGACGGCGATCAGCGCGGCGAAGGTGGCTAAATTCTCGAAACAGTTCGCATGCGCGCGGCACAATCGCTCTGAAAATGGCGATACATCATCGCCTGCTACTGAAAAGCTATTCGCGCGCCGCTGTTCGCGCAGCACCACAGTAACGCGCAATGCGGCAATGCTGCTGACGAGCAAAAGTGTCCAGGCGGCGTAAATCAACAGCGCCAGCAGGCTGTGGGAAATCGTCATAGCTTGCGCTCACTGTGTGCAGTGGATGGATTTTCGGCATCTTGAAATGGCGCGTTTTGAATCAGGCCAATAAAGCCGAATCGCTTGACGTAAAGCCCCATGCGCGTAGCCGGCGCCTGCATGCCCACTGTGCGCATGCATTCGCTCAGTTGTGGATTCATATCCATTCTTGGGTGGCGCAAAAGCACGGCTGATCGCACATCATCTGGCAGCTGTTTGATGCCTCTGCCTAAAACATCCAGCCCAGCGCCAGCTTGCAGCAAATGCGCTTCGACGCCACGCGATAGATCGACTTGCAAGTCCAGGTGCAAACTAATGGCTTGCGCAATAACCAGGCTTTGCTGCGGCGTGGCGAGTGGCGCCAAATGCTGCTGCGCGTAGCGCGCGCCGCGCACCGCAAAGCAATGCTGTTCGGGCGTGGCGGCATGGGCTGTCAAGCCAACGTCATGCAGCATGCAAGCGGCAAATAGCAGCGGCTGCGCTGGTTTTAGCTCAGCTTGCATACCCAGCAGCTCGGCCCAGATATACGAGCGCATGGCGTGTTGGACTAACCATGCGGGTTGCGTCGCTTGAGCAAGCCCCAAGGCATGGCGCGATAGCGCATCCTTAGGAATGCTAAGCGTTGCCACATCATCTGGCGTCAAGTTTCGCGCATCGAATTTCGCGGCTTTGCCATCACGCCGACTTGCCGAAACTAAGCGTGAAGCGATCACCGCCATCGTGATCCGCCATTGCTGCCAAAGGCTGAGCCTACCGTTCTGGCTGTCGTAGATAAAGCTGCTCATAACGCGTCTTCCCGGCAAAAAACTACTGTGGCGCCAGTGTTGCGCTTTGCTTCATGCGGCAGAAGTGGCAATAATGACAATAATTAGTCCATTTTTGCCAAAGTGAGCCCGGCGATGAAGATCCATTTGTTGGTATTGCCGCGCGTTTTAGATGCCAGCTTAGGCATCAGCTTGAGCCTATTTCAGACGGCCAATACGCTGCTGAGCACGCAAGGCCGAGCGCCCCTATTCAAGCTCAACTTGACGGCCATGCGCGCGGACATTTACCAAACCGGCGCAGGTTTACCGCTAACCATCACGCGAGCCATTAGCGAACTGCCAGCACCCGATTTAGTGCTGCTGCCTGGAAGCTATCTAACTAGCGAAAGCGATATGAAAAGCTGGTTGATTGATGCCGATGTGCAGGCGGCCTGCGCGTATTTAGCGGACTTAGCCAAAAGCGACAAGCGCGGCAAAATCCAGTTTGCCGCAGCTTGTGCTGGCACCTTTGTATTCGCACAAGCAGGCTTGCTGGAAGCACGCCAAGCCACCACCATTTGGTGGCTGCGCCAACTCTTTCAAAAGCGCTTTCCCAACACAAGATTGGACATGCACCGCATGGTAGTGCAGGACGCCAATATCATCACCTCAGGCGCCGCGTTAGCGCAGAGCGATTTGCTGCTGCATATCATTGCCAAACAAGGCGGCGCGCAGCTAGCCCACACATGTGCCCGCTATTTGATGCTGGACGAACGCGCATCCCAGGGCAGCTATGCCATGGTGCAGCAGCAAGCGCTACAAAACCCGCAGCTGCGCCAAGCCGAACAATGGCTGCGAACTAGATTGCACAAGCCCGTGCGCATCACCGATTTGGCCGCTGCACTAAACCTAACACCGCGCACGCTAGCACGCCGATTTGAGCAAGCGTTGGGGCTAACGCCGCTGCAGTTTGTCCAGCGATTGCGAATCGAGCACGCGCTGTATTTATTGCAAAGTTCGAGTCAAACGTTAGAGGGGATTGCGCCGCAAGTCGGCTATGCCGAACCTAATGCGCTGCGCCGCTTGCTGGTGCGTGAGTTGGGGGTTACGCCAGGGCAGGTTAGGAGGCAGGTGGACAAAGTGCTCAGTTCGCAGCAACGTTAATCACTTTTGCGTGGCGAAATCCAGTTTGCCGCTGCCTGCGCTGACACCTTTGTTTTCTTCACCACTTATAACGCACCGTGTAAGTTATTTTCTGCTCAGAATCGGCGGCGATTTCAACCGGAAAATCAATCGTTTGGGCGTCTTGCTTGACGTGTTTCACGCTGGCCTGGGTTATTTCCCAGCCGCTCCAGCGGTATAAATATTCCCGCACGTTCACCTTAACTGCGGTGGCTTTGCGGTTGCGCACGCTGATCTCGAAGCTCTCGCTCAGCGTTTTGCCGGTGCTATCTAACTGGAAATCGGTTTGTTTGCGATCGCCGACCACATCAAAGGCATCGCCGAGCTTGACTTGGATGCGCTCGTTTTTTGGCGTGTGTTCGATCAAATCTTCGCCGATAAATTCAAGCGCGCCATCGGGCCCGGCTTGGCTGACCCGAATTCTGCCTTTCGGTAGCGGCACGCCTAATCCCAGCGCGGCTTTATTATCAAAGCTCAAATACGCACTGACTTTGCCCTTGCTTTGGTTCGCTAAGCCTTGATCGATATTGGCGCCGCCGTAAAACATAGTTCGGTTGACGTTTTCAGCGGTAAAAATAAGCTCGCGCTTGGCTGGAATACCGACTTTGGTGGGAAATAGCTCCAGCTGTTTGGTGGAATTATCGGGCAGATCGCTGCGCCGCCCTAGCGTGTAGAGGTGGTACTCAAACAGACTGGATTCTTGAAAGCTGTCTTCTTGGACCGACATGCTGCGCACTTCGGATTTCAGGTAAGCCGCTTGCGGCTGCGCCACCGGCGCGCGATTCACCGTGCCGGCCACTAGCTTAATCTTACTCTGCGGGAAGCTAGCGCCGGATTGATTGACTAGGCTGACCCACGCGGACAACTGTAAGGTTGGATTCGCCTCATCAGAAGCAAGCACGATATTGTAATCCGACCACCACGTCATGCCGCGCGTTTGGTAAGCGACGCGCGCTTTATGGGTACCGCCTTTTTGGGTATCGAGCAGCCAAACCAATGTCGGTTTGGTAATCAAGCCGCCCGGTACGCTGGCAAACGCGACGTTTTGATAGGAATTGAGCGCCAGCACGCCGTCAGATGTTTGCAACAAAATGCCATCGGTGGCGCCGAGTAGCGTGCCGCTGTGGTTGACGCGCTCATTGCCAATCGCCTGAGTGACGCGAATTTGCTCGCCAATGTAGCGCTGCAGCAGCTTTTGCTGGCTGACCAAATCAAACTGATAGTTTTGCTCTAGCACGCGGGTGCCGGCAGGATCAGTGAGCGAGGTAAACGCAACCGTGGTCGGATCCATTTGCTGCGCCACGTCGCTAAAGCGCAGCTCGGCTCGGCCTGCGGTCAGTTCAATATCACGAGTGTCTGACACCAGCGCATAGCCCGGGATAGTGGAGGCATCATTTAGCTGTTCGGGCGCAACGCCGCCTGGCTCGGCCGAGGAATAGATCGTCAGCGCAAATTCCGGCGCCGGTGTGGTCTGGGCATGGACATCAGTTGTCATAGCAGCTCCAAGATTCAGTGAAATCAGTAATGTCGCAATACGATAACTCATGCCGTCGCCCCAAATTAGTGCGGATTAAAGATGCCGCAGCGTAAAACATTAGCGCCGAAAAAACTGAGTGATTTCACACATTGCCTGCAAAGCCCTTGAATTTCCTGTGGCTTGGCCCAAATTCGGAAGTCTCAGTAATTTAATAAACAATGCGGCCCCCTATGTCGACCGAAACCCCTAATCAACAAAATGACCAACCTGAACCCGCTCAAATGCCGGACGCGCAGACCTTGCTGGCGGAGCTAGCGCAAAAATACAGCGCGTTGAATGAGGAGTTTCTGCGTTTTCGCGCCGAATCCGAAAACAACCGCAAGCGCACGCTTAAAGATGTCGAAAACGCGCGCAAATTTGGCTCAGAGCGCCTATTAAGTGAGCTAGTGCCGATTGCTGACACGCTCGCGCGCGGCTTGGAGATAGCGCAAGGTGAAAACGTGTCGATTGACGTGCTGAAAGAAGGCAAAGAAGCCACGCTGCGCTTGCTTTTGAAAACCATGGAAGGCCACGGCGTGAAAGAAATTAACCCGCTAGGTGAGGTTTTTAATCCGGAATTACACCAAGCGATGACTATGCAAGATTCCCCAACGCATGCGCCGAACACGGTTATTTCGGTTTTTCAACGCGGCTACACCTTGCATGAACGATTGCTGCGCCCAGCGCTGGTGATTGTCAGCGCGAGTTAGCAGGCCCTAGAAAACCACCTTTTCATCCCTATTAAGTTGCTATCGCGCAACTGCGCACCCGAAAATTACAAGGAATTACATCATGGGTAGAATCATCGGAATTGACTTAGGCACCACCAACTCTTGCGTTGCTGTGATGGAAGGCGGCGTGGCGAAAGTGATTGAAAACTCAGAGGGTGATCGCACCACACCTTCGATCGTCGCCTTTACTAAAGACGACGAAGTGTTAGTCGGCGCATCAGCCAAGCGCCAAGCGGTGACTAATCCAAAAAACACCTTTTTTGCGGTTAAACGCCTGATCGGGCGCAAATTTAGCGAGGATGTGGTCAAGAAAGATATGGATTTGGTGCCTTACGCGATTGTCGGTGCGGAAAACGGCGATGCCTGGATTGAAACGCGCGGCAAGCGCTTAGCGCCGCCAGAAATTTCCGCGCGCGTGCTGATGAAAATGAAGAAAACCGCCGAAGATTATCTGGGCGAGCCGGTCACCGAAGCGGTGATCACCGTGCCAGCTTACTTTAATGACAGCCAGCGCCAAGCCACTAAAGATGCGGGCCGAATTGCTGGTCTTGACGTCAAGCGCATTATCAACGAGCCAACCGCAGCGGCATTGGCTTACGGCATGGACAAAAAGAGCCAGGGCGATCGCAAGATTGCCGTGTATGACTTAGGCGGCGGCACTTTTGACGTGTCGATCATTGAAATCGCTGAAGTCGACGGTGAAAAGCAGTTCGAAGTGCTAGCCACCAACGGCGATACGTTCTTGGGTGGCGAAGACTTTGATAATCGGATTATCGATTTCCTAGTCGAAGAATTTCAAAAGCAAGAAGGCTTGAACTTGCGTAACGATCCACTCGCCCTGCAGCGTCTGAAAGATGCCGCCGAGCGCGCCAAGATCGAGCTTTCCAGCTCTATGCAAACCGACGTCAATTTGCCGTACGTCACGATGGACGCGACCGGCCCGAAACACATGAACCTGAAAGTCACGCGCGCCAAGCTCGAAGCGCTGGTTGATGATTTGGTCAAGCGCACGATTGAGCCTTGCCGCACCGCATTAAAAGATGCTGGGCTGCGCGCCAGTGAAGTGTCGGAAGTGATTTTGGTCGGCGGTATGACCCGCATGCCGAAAGTGCAAGAAGCGGTGAAAGAGTTCTTCGGCAAAGAGCCGCGTAAAGACGTCAATCCAGATGAAGCGGTTGCAGTGGGCGCAGCGATTCAAGCCGGCGTGCTTTCCGGTACGGTGAAAGACGTATTGCTACTTGATGTGACGCCGCTGAGCTTTGGTATCGAAACCTTGGGCGGCGTATTTACCAAGCTGATCGAAAAAAACACCACGATTCCGACCAAAGCGGGCCAAGTTTTCTCGACCGCCGAAGACAATCAAAATGCGGTAACCGTACACGTGCTGCAAGGCGAGCGTGAGCAAGCAAGATTCAATAAATCGCTGGCGAAATTCGATCTAACCGGCATTGAAGCGGCGCCGCGCGGCATGCCGCAAGTGGAAGTCAGCTTTGATATTGACGCCAACGGCATCATGCACGTATCCGCGAAAGACAAGAAAACTGGCAAAGAGCAAAAGATCGAAATCAAAGCCAATTCCGGCCTGACGGAAGCGGAAATTCAGCAAATGGTGCGTGACGCCGAAGCCAATCGTGAGGAAGACAAAAAATTCCATGAATTAGTCCAAGCGCGCAATCAAGCCGAAGCGATGATTCACTCCAGCAAGCAAGCGCTTAAAGATGGCGGCGCGGATGTCGATGGCGCACAGATTGCGAAAATCGAACAGGCCATTGCCGAAGCCGAAGCGGCATGCAAGGGCGACAACAAAACCGCAATCGAAGCCAAATCCAACGCGCTCATGGAAGCCGCACAAAGCCTGTTAGCACAAGCGCGCGCAAAAACGGAAGGCTCAGGCGCAGCGCCCGAAGCCAAGCCTGCTGATGATGTGATGGACGCTGAGTTCACTGAAGTCAAAGACAAGTAAGTCTCTGATTTGAAAGACAAAAAAGCCGCAGCGATGCGGTTTTTTTGTGGGTTGTTTTAGGGGTTTTTTCAAAAAATATCGGCCGTTGGGAAATGCCGGAGGTGAAGAAGCTCACGTAGAGAGATTCCACTCTACAAACGAATTCACATGAGTTTGTAATCAAGGCGCGTTACAGTTCGCGCTCAAAATCACGCGAGACGAAACCATGAGCGACTGGAAAAAGCCTGACCCGAGTAAACCCGAAGCCAAGCCTTCGCCGCGTCGCACCAAGATTATCGCGACCTTAGGCCCGGCAACCGATAAGCCAGGCGTTTTGCAGAAAATTATTGAGGCGGGCGTCAACGTCGCGCGGCTTAATTTGAGCCACGGCACGGCGGAAGATCATATGGCCAGAGCCGAGGCGGTGCGCGAAGTAGCCGCGCTGCTGCGGGTTGAAGTGGCGATTTTGGCGGACTTGCAGGGCCCGAAAATTCGCATTCGCACGTTTGCCAATGGCCCGGTAAAAATGGAGGTTGGGCAAAAATTCCGGCTCGAGTGCGGTAAAGAGTGGACGCCGGGCGATGCCACGCGCGTCGCAGTGAGCTACCTGGAACTTTGCCTGGACGTGCACGCAGGCGATACGCTGTTGCTGGACGACGGCTTGGTCGCGATGCGGGTCGAAGCAGTGCACGGCACCGATATTGACTGCATTTTATTGACCGACGGCGTGTTGAGTGATCGCAAAGGCATCAACCGACTCGGCGGCGGTTTGAGCGTCGCGGCGCTATCGGATAAAGACCGCGCGGATATTGAACTTGCCGCGCGCATGAACGCAGATTTCTTGGCCGTTAGTTTCCCGAAAACGGCTGCCGATATGAATGAAGCGCGCGCGCTTTTGCGAGCGGCAGGCTCGTCTGCCGGCTTAGTGGCGAAGATCGAACGCGCCGAAGCGATTGAAAATTTGGGTGAGATTATTGAGGCCTCAGAAGCCGTGCTGATTGCGCGCGGCGATTTGGGCGTCGAGATTTCGTACCCAGAATTACCGGGTTTGCAAAAGCGCATTATCCGTGAATCTCTAGCGCGCAATCGGGTGGTGATTACCGCCACGCAAATGCTGCAATCGATGACCGATTCGCCGATTCCTACCAGAGCCGAAGTGCTGGACGTTGCCAATGCGGTGCTGGATGGCTCCGATGCGGTCATGCTCAGCCAAGAATCAGCGGCCGGTAAACACCCAGAAAAAGCGGTGCGCGCGATGCACGATATTTGTGTGGCGTCTGAGCGCAATAAAACCGATATGCACGATTTGCCGATGGAGCATCAGCGCATCGAGCGCTCGGATCAGGGCATTGCGATGGCGGCGATGTTCTTAGCCAATCGTATCGACGCACGCGCGATTGTCGCGCTGACAGAATCGGGCGCGACGGCGCAGTGGCTATCGCGCTTTCGCTCGTCCATACCCATTTATGCGATGTGCCGAAATGCCGCATCGCGCCGTCGTATGCTGATGTTCCGGGACGTGTATCCGGTTGCCTTTGACCCGCTCGGCAGCGATCCAAGCTCGGCCGTGCGCTTGGCCGTTGAAGCGCTGTTCGCCCAGGGCCGATTGGCGGTGGGTGATCGCGTGGTGATCACGACTGGCGATCACACCGGTAAACTAGGCGGTACCAATACCATGAAGCTGCTGCGGGTTGGGCATGGCGGAGTGCCAGAAGGCATGGCGGACCTTGGTTAACAACCGCTTTTGATGGACTACAGTGGCGCCCCGATTGAAATAGCTTTCGGGCATAGCCACTGGTGGCTGCGTCCACTCGGGGATCGTGCAATCCGGATTGAATTGGCAGAGCAGCAAATGAGTCTAGCCAGCAGCGGTTTGGTACATGCACTCAGCAGTGCGTTGCAGCCGCTCTTTTCGCACGGCGGGTGGGCGCTGGTTCCGGCCTATGCAAGTTTGACGCTGCTGCTGCGACCGGGCGCTGACTTTGGCGAGTCGGCCCATCAAATCATAAGCTTCCTAAGCGCTAACGAAACACCCGCGTCAACCACTAACACCACTAATCCTATTGTCGAACTGCAATTGCTGCCCGAACCTGGGCTTGATGCAGAAATCTTAGCGGACGCTTTTGGGCTATCAACCCGGCAGCTTTTGCAGCAATTTTGCGCGGCTAGGTTTCAGGTTGCGCAGATTGGCTTTCGAGCGGGCTTCCCGTATTTGCTGGGCTTGCCGCCTGCGCTGAGCTTTCAGCGCAAAGCTGTGCCGCGCACGCACGTTCCGGCGCTGAGCGTCGCGATTGGCGGCGCACAAGCGGGTATTTATCCGGCAGCGAGCCCGGGCGGCTGGCACATAATTGGGCAGATAGCGCAGCCGCTATTTGACCCAAACGGTTTCGCAGAGCGCGCCGGCTCGCCCTGCTGGCTTGCACCGGGTGACCGAGTTCAGTTTGTATGTTGACGCTAATCAAAGCAGGTTTGAGCAGCATTCAAGATGCCGGGCGGTTTGGCTTTGAAGCGCTCGGCATCGGGCACGCAGGCTTTGCTGATCCGCATAGCGCCAGCGTTGCCAATTTATTAGTCGGAAATAAACCTGAATCCGCGTGCATTGAAATTTGCGAAAGCCACTTCGAAATCACTACTGATGCGCCGATCCAAATCGCCTGCTTTGGCGCTTGGGCGAGTTTGAGTATTGGCAGTCAAGCAAATGATCGACGGCAGTTTTATCCAGGCTGCGCCTTTTGGCTAGTGCAGGGCGAAACGCTGCGCATATATCGCTGGTTTGCCGGGCGAACGCTCTATCTCGCCACTGCTTCGGCGCTGGATTTACCCGAAGTCATGCACAGCTTGAGCACCGATGCTGCTAACCATTTCGGCGGGCGGGCCGGGCGCATGCTCAAAAATAGCGATGTGCTACCCGTTATGGCAGCCAAGCCAGCGCCTCAGCGAACGCTACCGCACGCGTGGCCGATTCCACTGACGAGTAGCGCTGTGCAAGGTGCGAACCCGTTGCGATTTCTACCATTCAACGATGCGCTCGCCGCTCAGCTCAACCAGCGGCGCTACCAACTTACATCGCAATGTTCCAGAGCCGCGCTGCGACTGCAAGGCCCGGCGTTGCAAATAGAACCCGCCCTCAGCAGCGCACTTTCCGCAGGCGTAGTACCCGGCGCAATTCAAGTGCTGCCCAGCGGCGAGCCGCTCGTGCTCGGCATTGACGCGCAAACGCTCGGCGGCTACGCGCTAGCTGGCTGTGTGATTAGCGCCGACTTAGCCAAGCTCGCGCAGGTCAAAATCGGTGAAGTTGTGCAGTTTGAATGTGTGGACTGGTTGCAAGCGCAGCAGCTAAATTTGGCGAGAGAGAGATTGCAGGAGCGGCAGGTCTTGGCGATTGCCAGCTCAAGCTAATGAAAATCGGTTCGAGACTATTAGAATGAAACGCCGAACTGCGGCTAAAACCCTACATGGTTCAAAAAGCTCACCATGTACGGTCGAGCGGCGCAACACAACATGGAAGGAAACTAGCGTGTTTATAAACTCCTCGGGCAAAATTAACGATGCATAAGCAAGCGAATTCCGAATTTGATCTAGCCTGTATGGCGCGCGCACTCGAGCTTGCCGAGTGCGGGCTTTACACCACGCGGCCCAACCCACGCGTGGGCTGTGTACTCGCGCAGGGCGATCGGATTATCGGCGCTGGCTTTCACGCCAAAGCGGGGCTAGCGCACGCCGAAGTTGTCGCGCTGCAAAATGCGCAGGCAAATGGCGAATCCACCCAGGGCGCCACTGCTTACGTGACGCTCGAGCCCTGTGCCCACATCGGCCGCACCGGGCCTTGCGCGATTGCCTTGCGCGAAGCCGGAATTGCGCGCGTGCTGATTGCCAGTGGCGATCCGTTTGCACAAGTAGCCGGTCGCGGTGTGGAGATTTTGCGCCACGCTGGAATTGCCGTCGAATCGGGCCTAATGAATGCACAGGCGCGTGCGCTCAACGCCGGATTTTTTAGCCGCATTGAGCGCGGGCGGCCCTGGTTGCGGCTAAAAATGGCGGCCAGTTTGGATGGCCGTACCGCGCTGGCGAACGGCGCTAGCCAGTGGTTAACCTCAGAACCCGCTCGCATAGACGTACAGCGCTGGCGCGCAAGGTCGTGCGCAATTTTGACTGGCATTGGCACTGTGCTGGCGGATAATCCGCGGCTTAATGCAAGGCTGCCGGCAGCTGAGCTTGATGCGCTACCAGCAGCTTTTCCCGAGCCGCTTAAAGTGGTGTTGGACACACAATTGCGCACGCCCGCCAACGCAAGATTGCTGCACACGCCGGGCCGCACTTTAATTGCGCACAGCACCGATAGCGCAGCGCCAGAACCCGCGCTGAGTTTTAGCGCGGCTGGCCTCGATCCTGATGTTGCCCTATCTGCGCTGCTCGCTCATTTAGCCACAGCGCACCAAATTGGCGAGCTACTCGTCGAGGCCGGTGCCACGTTAGCGGGCACACTATTTCGGCTAAATTTAGTCGACGAGCTATTGCTATACACAGCGCCAATCATTCTAGGCGAGCGTGCCCGCCCATTCGCTTGTTTGCCTGAGTTCAGTACGCTTAGCGAGGTGCCGCGCTGGCAAGTGTGGGACGTGCGCCAGCTTGGGCCAGATGTGCGGATGATTTTAGGGCATGGTTTAGGATTGCTTGGCGCAACATCGCAAGTTCGACATCAAGTGGACGAGCGCGACTTAGACTTTGTTGTAAAAGTTGCCAAAAGCAGTTCGCACCCGTTTGCAGGCTAATTCAACGAACGAGCGGCTTTTCGATAAGAAAACCAGATCAGCCAAGCGCCGAACACCATCATCGGCAGGCACAGCAATTGCCCCATCGTCATCCATTGCAGCGCGACGAAGCCGAGCTGTTGATCGGGTTCTCTGAAAAACTCGACCAAAAAACGCTGCACGCCGTAGCCAAGCACAAAAAATCCTCCGACTGCACCGGTCGGGCGTTGGCGCTTGGAATACCACCAAAGCAGGCCCGCTAGCACCAAGCCTTCTAAAAATGCCTGATATAGCTGAGATGGGTGCCTCGCAAACGCGTTGAGTGAACCTTCCGCTGCGCGTTGTTTAAGCTCAGCCATCGAAAAGCTAGCCAATTCGGGCGCGTTTGGAAATAGCCAGCCCCAGTTTGCGTTGGTCAGCCTGCCCCAAAGCTCACCATTGACGAAATTGCCCAGCAAGCGCACCACGCCGAGCGCGAATGGCACAAGTGGGGCGATAAAATCTAATGAATCCAACGTCTTACGGTTGTTTTGCCGGCTCCAAAGTGCAGTCGCAGCGATCACGCCGAGCAGGCCACCGTGGAAACTCATGCCGCCTTCCCACACCCTAAATAGTGAAAGTGGATCTGCGACAAACCCGTCAAACCCGTAAAACAGCACATAGCCCGCGCGTCCACCTAAAATAACGCCGAGCATGACGTAAAACAGTAAATCTTCCAGCTGCGCGGCGCTAAAGCCGCGCCAAGCCTCTTTAGTACGTCGTAGACTAATAAAGTAGCCCAATGCACAAGCCAAAATGTAGGAAATGCCGTACCAATTGAGTGTCAGCGGACCTATTTTTGCGATCGTACCGCTTAGTGTGTGCAATACGATCATGGTTTTGCCAACAGCGCCTGGCTCAAAGTTCTTAGTCCTAAACCGGTAGCGCCCGCCGCAAATAAGCCACCATCACTATCCGCAAATGCTGCCGCCAAATCCAAATGCAGCCACGCTTGGCCTTCATTAACAAAGCGGCTGAGAAACCCCGCGGCATTGCTCGCACCGCCCGGGCCACCGCCTTTCACCGGTCTTGAATTTGCGGTGTCTGCGTAAGCGCTAGGGCATTTGCTGCGATGAAATCCGGCCAATGGCAATTGCCAATGCGCTTCTTGTTGTGCGGCGGCAAGCGCCAGATACCAGGCCGCAAGCGGATTGGATTGCGTAAAAACCGCATTGTAGTCAGTGCCCAAGGCGGTGATTGCCGCGCCAGTCAGCGTCGCTGCGTCAATGATCAAGCGCGGATTAAGCGCCTGCGCGTCGATCAAGCCATCCGCCAGCACCAATCGCCCTTCGGCATCGGTGTTAACGATCTCGACGCTGACGCCATTGCGATAGCGCAGCACATCGCCCAACTTGTAGGCGTGCCCAGAAATTAAATTTTCCGCGCAGCACAAAATCAACCGAACTCGGCTTCGCAAACCTTGATCGATCGCATAGCCCAGCGCCGCCGTCACCAACGCTGCGCCGCCCATGTCGCACTTCATGCCCAGCATGCTGGTGGTTTCTTTGATGGAATAGCCGCCCGAGTCAAACGTAATGCCTTTGCCGACAAGCGCAACGTCGGTTGGTGCATTCGGATCGCCCGTCGGGTTGAAATCTAAGCTCAGCAAAACAGGATCCCGGACGGACCCGCGTCCAACTTCATAAATCCCAACATAGCCGGCGTTAGCAAGCGCCTCGCCTTGCAGCAGCGAAAAGCTAATGGCGTTCGGGGCCAAGCTTTGCAGGTACGCAATGCTGCGCTCTGCCAACGTAATCGGTGCCAGTGCTTGTGGCGTGGCGTTAACTTGCGTCTTAAGCCATTCGGTATGCCGCGCTAAACAGCTCAGCGCTGATTGCTCGGCGCCACAAAATGCGACTTCATTGAGCCGCTTCGCGCTGGCGAAACCCTGCGCAAACGCCCATTGCGCATCAAACCCGGAAATTTTTGCAGCGGATAAATGCCAATCACCCTGCAGCTGTGCCGCCGCGATGCCCAAACTGGCGAGTCGGCGTCCTGCACTGGCAATAGCACGCAATGGGTCAGCCGCCAATCCCGCGTGAACTAGCGCAAGCTCACCTTGAAACGATAAAATATTGTGCCTACCAAACGCATCCGGCGCGGGAAGGTGGCAGAGTTCAACGCGAATTGCGTGGCTTGTCATGGGTAAATTTTTCCGTCAAAAATATAGGTTGTTAGCAATACAGGTTTAGTAATACAGGTAATGAGTAATGAGCAGGCGTTCAAAGTGTTCGCTGTCGATAACACCAGTGCCAGGGCTCATAAGCGATGCCATGGCGATTGTCTCGGCCAAAGCTTTGAGTAAAGCCGTATCGCGACGCGTTTTGCACTAGCCAAGCGTAGCTTTCAGTCAATTCGAACGCTTCGGTCAAAAACGATCGGTTAGCCAGCTCATCGCTATCGCAAACGTCTACCGCTCGGCCGGTATGGTGTTCTGAAAATCCAGGTGCGGCAGAAACTTTAAGTATCTCCGCAATGGTTTGACCGCGCCGAAGTTTGCCCAAAATCAATCCCGCTTGATATTCAACGCTGCGAAAGCCTGAAATTTCAACGAGGCGCACGCCATCTGCTTGCGCCGCCGCTTTAAGAGCTCGCCAAGCCAGCGCTGCCTGCGGCGCCAGCCAGAATTCGCGGCGCAAACCGTCCAATCCGCACAGCGTCAACAGCAGCGCCTCACATTGCGGCGCCAACTGATGCTTTGCGCCGTAGCGTGCATCTATACCTAGGCGTTGATTAAGCGCGCGCACTTTCGCGCGCTCGGATGTGCGGGAACCAATCAGCGTGGAGGCTGTCAAGCCCCGGACGCGCTGCTTAAGCTTGAGTTTGCTAACTGGATAAGGCTGTGCGCCACGCAAGAAATACGAGCCTAGGTTGATCGCATTAACGAATAAGCTGACGTCTTTTTTTGCACGGGGAATCTGGGCTCGCATCGCTGAAGTCTGCGTGAGCTTGCCCGCTCTAGCAAGCGCTATCAAAGCTCAAGCTGTTAAACTGCGCACTGATTTAAGACCATTGCTACTAATTGCGAACTTTTTCCCAAGCGGCTAGCTACTGCACGCCTCAAACAGGACAAATCTATGAAGAATCTTTTCCCAATACTTTTAATCTCAGCTGCGAGCATAAGCTGCCTGGGCCTTGTCGGCTGCGCGAGTCAAAAAGACGCGTCGAACGCAGCAACGCCTGCCACCACACCGCCCGCCGCCGCGACAGTTGAACTCAAGCCGATCTATGCCATCGCAGCGCCAGCTCAAGCCGCGTTAAAAACCTTTGCTTATTTTTATGACCAAGATCGGGGCGATTCTTTTTTCATAACCGCGCCCACCGCCAAAACGCTATTCCAAATCGGCACCGATGAAGGCGCTCTTTTTCAAAGCATTACAAAAACCGCAAAAAACCCCATGTCTGATCATGCATGGGTACGGGAAGCAGACGGCACGCTGTTTATGATGGATGCCAATCAGGCGCTACAGGTTGTCGGCGTGGACGTGACACCGCGAAGTTATGGAGTGCAAAAACTTGCCGACCTCGTCAACCCGCAAGCCATGGCGATAACCAAGTTGAGCCCGGGCTATCGCGTCGCGGTGTTAGACAAACAGCCTTCCGGCGATAAACTGAAATTCTTCCGGGCTGATATGAAGTCTAAGACACTCGTTGACGTCGGTGATTTAGAGCTGCTTTCTATAAAATCTACCAGCGAATTGGACTTGGGCGCGGCGCAGATTTCATCACTCAGCGCGCATCCGCTGGAAGCGGGTTTTATGCTGACTCAAGGTAGAACGCTGCGCTTTCTAGATAAAGATGGCCAGTTCACCGAGCAAAAGCCTATTGCACTGAAAGCAGAAACGCTTGGCATTGACGTCATGGCCTGCACACGCGGCTCAAATCCAGGCTACTGGATTGCGCTGCAAAAAACCGACGCAGGCTTTCAACTGGAACTATTGAGTCGGCTCAGTTTTGAATCTATCGGCACGGTTAGCTTGCCTGGAATCAAAGCCGCGTCCGATATGCGATTCGTAGGTCGCATGACGAAATACTTGCCCAATGGCGGCGTGTATCTGATTGCCGACGACAAGCTAACAGCCTACAACTGGCATGACATAGCAGCGGCGCTCGGCGCACGCAAAATGTGCTTCTAAGACGTAGATTCAGTGATCGCCAAAGCCGGTGGGCTATACGCTATAACGCCAGAGCAGCTCAGCGATGCAGCGCTTTTCGAAGCCTGCGAGCAGGCGCTCGCGGGTGGCGCGGTTTATTTGCAATACCGAGCCAAACAAAAGCCCGCAAGCCAACGCGAGCGCGAAGCCAAACAGCTGCAGCAGCTTTGCAAAGTGACTGGCGCGCAGTTTATTGTTAATGACGATATGCTGCTCGCCGCTAAACTAGGTTGCGGCTTGCATGTTGGCGAAGGCGATTGCAGCGTAGCGGATGCGCGCAAAGCGCTAGGCGCAGCGGCGATCATTGGCGCTTCTTGTTATGACAGCCTGGCGCGCGCCGAACAAGCAAGCGCTGACGGTGCCAGCTATCTCGCTTTTGGCGCTTTTTACGAAAGCACCACGAAGCGCAATACGCGGCAAGCAAGTTTTGAATTACTAGCGCAGGCGCGCGCCTTTGGTTTGCCGCTGGTCGCGATTGGCGGCATAACGGTAGCTAAAGCCACAGCGCTCATTAATGCCGGCGCTGACTATTTAGCCGTGGTTAGCGCACTTTTCGAACGCACGGAATCCGTGCGCCAGCAAGCGGAAGCGTTTAGCGCGTGTTTTAGCGCTAAATAATGATGACGTGTGAGCTGAATAGTTAGCAATTGCACGAGCGCCCCACTTGTAGCCTGCGGCTATTTGCTTCAGAGTTTAAGTCCTGCAAAGATTCAGTCATTCCAAGGGAGTTTGTTATGAAAACCTATGCTCAGTTTGTCGCAGTTCCGTTTGCTGCACTCTTAATAATGACAGCGATTGCTAATCAAGCACATGCGCAGCAAATCCACAAATGGACCGACGAGAACGGCCAAGTCCATTTCGGTACTACGCCTCCGCCAAAACAAAAAACTGAAACCGTGCGAATCCGCAATACCGAGGTAACCCCGGTTGCAGGCGCAACGCCTGCAGCAGCGCCAGTGGCCACTGAAAATGCAGACGGCACTAAGAAAACAGCGGCGCAAATGCAGGCCGACGAACAGCAGCAAGCGCAGCTGAAAAGCTATTGCAGCAATGTACGCCAGCGCCTAACGGCATTGACCGGCCGAGGCCGCGTGGTTGAGCAAAATCCCGACGGCTCACGCCAAGCACTCGGGCAAGAAGCAGTCGCTAGTAAGCTTGCTGCCGCGCAGGCGGATGAAGCGCGCTACTGCACGCCAAATAACCTTTAAGTCAATCTTTAAGCCAACCGCAATAAAATCAACGGACAGTGAGCGCGACTAAGCTCTTTGTGTTCGCACTGCTTTTGTGCGCTTTAGCGATGACAGCCTGGTGGTTTACCCCACCGGGTATTCGAGCGAACGTAGTTAGTAAATTACCGACCCAATCGGCGCAACCTGCGACTGCCAACACCCGCGCGGGCAAAGCGCCTTTGAGCACCACGGTTTATAAGTGGACCGATGCCAACGGGCAAGCGCATTTCAGCAATACGCCGCCGAAAAATCAAAAGTACGAAACCGTGAGCTATCGCAATGACGCCAATGTCGTCGGATCTGATTGATGCAGGTATTGATGCAAAAAAAACCGCCGATTATCGGACTTTCCCCTAGATTCGTGCCCGGTGATGGCGTCGGTGCGAGCTCTAGTTCGGTTGATCGGCTCGCTACGGTCGACGCCAATAATCACCTCATCACGCGGTTTGGCGGCGTACCTATTAGTTTGCCATTGCTGCAAAACCTCGAAGGCGAAGCGCGCGTCAACGCGATGCAAGCGCTTGCAGAGCGTATTGATGGCTTGCTACTGCAGGGTGGCACCGATATTGAGCCGTGGCGCTATCAACAAGAACCGATTTCAGCCAAGTGGCCGGGTGACGCCATTCGAGATCGCTTTGAATTTGACTTCATTCAAGTTTGTTTGGCGCGCAAACTGCCGATTTTAGGAATTTGTCGGGGCTTTCAAGCGCTGCAAGTGGCTTTTGGTGGCGCATTGGTGCAGGACATCCCTACGCAAAAACAGGACGCCTTGAGCCATGATTCGCAGACCGGTTACTGCTACGCCGCACACGCCGTTACGTTGATTGACGGCGGCTTGTTACAGCGCTGGCATCAGCAAACCCGAGTATTCGTCAATAGCGCGCACCATCAGGGCATTGCTGAACTTGCGCCCGGTTTGCGGCTTGAAGCCATTGCGGATGACGGCATGGTCGAAGCGTTTTGTGCGCCGCAGTTTCCATTTGTAGTCGCGGTGCAATGGCACCCCGAGTTTCACACCGAAGCAGGCGAACTTGCCGATCCCGCACCGCTCGTGCAAGCGTTTTTAGATGCCGCAAGACACCGTGCTTAGCATCCGATTTACGCTTTGTCTGATGTTAGTTCTGCTTTGTAGCGGCTGCAGTCATACGCCGCAGCGGCAGCTTCCAACCGCTATCCAAGTGCCGCTCAAGGAGAGTTTTCATGGCGGCGTAGCACTACAAAAAGCCCAAAGCATTGCGTTTCGCGCCTTAGATCTAGTCGGAACGCCGTATCGTTACGGCGGCGAATCACCAGCGCAGGGATTTGACTGCTCAGGATTAATGCGCTTCATATTTCAAGATGCAATTTCACAGCCTTTACCGCGAACTGCAGCAGCGCAATTCAGCGCCGGCCAAAATGTGCAATTGCAAAGCGGCTTGCGTTTGGGTGATTTGGTTTTTTTCGGCGCTAATGGTGCAAATCATGTCGGCTTGTACGTGGGCGAAAATCGTTTTGTACACGCGCCGAGAACCGGAAAAAATGTCCAGCTAAGCCCGATTAGCGGGTACTGGCGCGCGCATTTTCTCGGCGCGCGCCGGTATTTGAACGCAACGTTCTGACGCCTGCGCTGCTATTCGTCGTCTTCCTCGTCCGATTCACCTTTGTCACTCATATCGCCTTCGTCGGCTTCGCCCGATTTTTCCTCGCTTGCTGATTCTTGTTCGGTGGCTTCCTCCTCAGTGCTTTCAAAACGCGAGGTGTCGTCCTGCGCAAACGCACTTGCAGCGGTAAGCAATGCAAATGCAGCCAACGTCGATTTGTTCAATAGATTCATGTCGAATTCCAGGATTTGGGTTTTCGCCAAATGGCGAGACGCTAATTTACGCCCATCTATTGGATTGGTGTGAAAATTGCCTGACCCATCGCCGGAGGCGCGCGACAGATTAACTAATTAATCAATCACTCTTCGCCAGAAGCGCGCGACAAACTAGCCTAAGCACTAATCCACCTTAGCCAAATGCGCTACAAACCTGCGCCCATAAAACGCCAAGATCAACAGTCCAGGCAAGCCCGCGAGTATGGTGTAGAAGAAAAAGCCCTGATAACCCAATTCATTGACGACTACGCCTGAGCCACCCGCTAAGAACTTGCCGACCAGCTGTGGCAAGGAACTAAACAGCGCGTATTGCGTGGCGGAATATTTGCGATCGGTAAAACTCGTCAAAAATACAATCGTGACTGCGCCAGCCAGCCCGGAGCCAAAGTTATCGGCGCTGATGGCAACGATCAGCCAGCTTAACGACGCTCCCTGCTGCGCCAGCGCAATAAAGGCTAAGTTGCTCAATGCGGCAAGCAGCCCGGCGGCCCAGAGCGCGCGCAGCAGGCCGAGTTTTTCAACCACCCACACGGCAGAGAATGCGCCGAGAATAGTCATGAAAAACCCGTAGACTTTGCTGATTTCGCCGATTTGAGTTTTAGTAAACCCCAGCCCTAAGTAAAACGGATTCGCCATCGTACCGAGCAGGCTGTCTGCCAATCGATATGTGCAGGCAAAAATCAGCAGCACCAGTGCCAAATCGCCGTGGCGTTTAAAGAAATTCCGAAACGGCGCGGCTACCGTGCTTTCAAACCACTCAGGAACCGATTGTGCAATCGGCACGCGTGTTGAGCTGACTTCCCGCACGGTTGCGAGCGCAAGTGGGCCGATAATCATGCAGGCCGCCATCGTTAGATAAGCGATGCGCCAATCCAACTTGTCAGCAATCAGCAGCGGCCCAGCGCCAGCCAACAGCATGGCTAAGCGATAGCCAAGCGTGTACGTGGCGGCTGCGTGCGGCTGAAATTCGGGTGCGACGCTTTCAATGCGAAAGGCATCGAGTGCAATATCTTGGCTGGCTGAACAAAACGCCACCAGCATTGCGAAGGCCACAATCGGCAGTAGATTTCCCGGCCCAGGATTAGCAAACGCCATGCCGATTAGACCCGCCGCCACGCCCAGCTGGCTCAGCAACATCCAGCTGCGCCGGTGCCCAATCAGCGCGCTCAAGCCTGGTACGTTGTAGCGATCCAATAGCGGCGCCCAAACAAATTTCCAGCCATACATCGTGCTGATTAATGCTAATGCGCCGATTTGCGCGCGGTCGATTTTTACATCTGACATCCAAGCCGAAAGCGTGGAGAACACTAGCAATAATGGCAGGCCGGCGCTAAAGCCCAGCATTAGCATGGCGGGTACGCCGGGTGCTAGATAGTCTTTAATTTTCATGTGCTAGTGACTGATTACCAGATCAAACCGCTGAATTGACGCGCTGCCATAGTGGTCACCCCGCGCACGCGCGCGTCCATTTTGGTGCCTGAGGGATCGGAACGTAGGTCGAGCCTGGGTTCCCGCCTGCGCGGGAATGACGAATTTGAGAGCGATACCAAGCGCCGGTTCTTGGAGCAATTCTTCAAAGCACGCCGCGCTGCATTTGATCGCGCTCGATGGATTCAAATAGCGCTTGGAAATTGCCTTCGCCAAAGCCTTGATTGCCCTTGCGCTGAATTATTTCAAAGAAGATCGGACCGATGCAGGTTTGCGTGAAGATTTGCAGCAGCTTTTGCTGTTTGGTTTCTAAATCAGCGTCAATCAAGATGCGGTTTTTCGCCATTCGCGCTACATCTTCACCGTGATTTGGAATCCGCTGATCGATCACGTCGTAATAGGTATCGGGCGTTGCCAAAAACGCAATGTTCTGCGCGCGCATGGCTTCCACGGTGGCGTAGATGTCATCAGTGAAACAGGCGATGTGCTGGATGCCTTCGCCGTGATACTGATCCAAATACTCGTTGATCTGGCTTTTTGGATCGCTCGATTCATTCAGTGGAATTCGCACCACGCCATCGGGTGCGGTCAGCGCTTTGCTGACCAAGCTAGTTTTTGCACCCTTGATATCAAAATAGCGAATTTCTCTAAAGCCAAACAGGCGCTCGTAATAATCTGCCCACTTCGCCATGTTGCCGAAATACAAATTATGGGTCAGGTGATCAATAAAGGTCAGCCCAAAACCAATCGGAGCTTGCTCGGCCCCGGCAATTGGCTGATAGTCGCTAAACAAATCACTGGCATCGGAAATTAAGTACAGCATGCAATCGCCAATACCTTTGATGGCTGGCGAGGCGACCGCCGCAGTTTCATGCATGGATAGGATCTGCTCCGCTCCGCGCGCCAATACCGTTTGCAAACAGCTGGCAGAATCACGAACGTAAATCGCAAAGCCGCACGCGCAAGGGCCGTGTGCTTTGGCGAATTGGCTGGCGAAGCTGGTCGGTTCGGCGTGCAGTAGGAAACTGACGCCACCTTGCTGATATCTGGTGATATCGCGTGCGCGGTGGCGGCTGACAGCGGTGAAACCCATATTGCGAAATAGCTGATCTAGCGCGGCTAAGCCCGCCGAGTCAGGTGCGGAAAACTCCACAAATGCAAAACCATTGATGCCTAGAGGATTCAAAATAGGTGCTGCAACGCTCATCTTACTAACTCGCTGGTGGTCAAGAACGCGGAAGTTTAGCAGCTCAAACAGGCGGCAGCGATCAATCGTGGCAGGGTTTGCATTTGCATCCCATTGTTTTTGTTCTAGCCCCCGAGTCGTTCGATTAAATCCTCATAAGCAGGCAAAGCAACTGATAGCAAAAGCGTTTTCGCTATTCGTGCGCGCTCTGGCTAGTCTTGTGTAGCACCTTCTGTTTCGGCCTTTGCAGACATCGCACTCAAAAGCTGCCAGTACTTTTAATACTCGCCTAGGCGCTATCTAACAGTGCTTAGTTCAAACCCGCATCTGCCCCTCAATCCGTGCCAGTTCCGCCTGCAAAAAATCTATCGCGTTCTGCACGCGGCCATCGGCATAGCGCAATTGATAAATTGCACCGGTACTGGACGAGCGCGTGCCGATTTTGTCGATAAATTCCTGTGCTGAGGCTATTTCATCGGCGGCGGTTTCCCATTTGCGCCGCATATGGGCTACTGCTTCACTTGCGCTGTGGGCGCGGCCATTGCGAATGAAGTAGACGTTTTCTAGCGCGCCGAGCGCAGCTAATAGCTGTTCGATTTTTGCGGCTTCAACTGGACTAATCGGTGGTTTTTTCTGCATGGATGGTGGCGCGGTATTTGGCATCGGCAAAAGCTCAGCGCTCAACTGACGCAGTGCGAAGTAGGCGTAGTCAGTGCCGAGCAATTGGTTATCCAGATTCAACAGCGAAAGCTGATAGCGCGCGCTGGCAAAGTCAAAGTTCAGTGCGCTGCCGGGCGAAAGTGAGGTTGCATGGCTGATCAGCATGCCTTCGCGCGTTCGAATGCTGGTCCGCACCTGATTTCGAGTGATATCGCCTAGCGTAATCAGCAGCTGGGAGTTTTCGCCCGATTTAGTCGGGATAGCCGAAGTGCTGCGCTGCGGCAGTTGCAGGCGCTCGGCCAATTCCGGCATCAGCGCCAATTCGGGGCTTTGCCGTTCGCATCCTAGAATGAAGCTGATCAGCGCCAGTAAAACCATGAGCAGCAAACGATAGCTCGAGTTAACTTGTTTTTGCATGATGACAGGCGCCGCTTTGAATGAAGTCTGGAGAAGTCTAATTAAGCCGCTAGAAATTACCCGGTTTGTCCTGCAAGTCTTAGCAAATAACGCTTTTCGACATGTTATGATGCGAATACTTCTCATTTGTGTTGACTATTATGCGCCTTGGAACTGTTGCACTGCTGCTTTTGACCCTAGTATCGAGCGCACGCGCGCAAAAAAGTGACGAAACGCTGGTGATTTACAGCGAGCGCAAGCCGTTTTTACTTGAACCGCTAGTCAAGCGCTATCAGGCGGAAACGGGTATCAAAATTCAGATTTTGACGGATCAGGCATCGGTATTGATGGAGCGTTTGACCGCAGAAGGCAATTACACGCAGGCGGATATTTTAATGACGGTGGATGCCGGCAGCCTAGTGTTAGCGGCCAAACGCGGCGTGTTCGCGCCGATTACCTCGCCTAAGCTGATAAGCGCGGTGCCGGCCAATTTGCGCGATCCGCAAAATCGCTGGTTTGGCCTGAGCCTGCGCGCGCGCACCATGCTGTACAACCCGAGTAAAATTGACCCGGCGCTGATTCAAAACTATGCGGATTTGGCCGCGCCTGCGCTCAAAGGCAAGCTTTGCCTGCGATCCAGCAAAAAAGTCTACAACCAATCGCTGATCGCCATGCAGCTCGCCACTTTAGGCGAAGCCAAAACCGAAAAAATGCTGCGCGGCTGGGTGGCGAATTTGGCGGCGCCGCCGTTTGCGGATGACACGCTGCTGGTTAATGCCGTGGGTGCGGGCCAGTGCGCCGTCGCTGTCGTGAACACCTATTATTTTGGCCGCGTACAAAAAGATAACCCCAAGATTGCCGCGAAGCTGCTGTTCGCTGATCAAAAAGGTATGGGCACGCACGTCAATATTTCTGGCGCGGGCGTCATTGCCGTCAGCCAGCAAAAAGAACAGGCGCAGGCGTTTTTGGAATGGCTAGCGGGCGTTGAAGCGCAAAAACTCTTTGCCGAAGTCAATTTGGAATATCCCGTCAATGCCAAAGCGGCGCTTGACCCGGTAGTCGAAGCGTGGGGCCCATTCAAAAGCGATCAGCGCAATATTCAAATCGCCGGGGATAAGCAGGCCGAAGCAGTCAAGGTCATGGATCGGGCTGGTTGGCGCTAAATTTCAATTCACCATTGTAACGCTCGCTGCTAACCCACCGTACGCAAAACCCGCCGCTCAGGTTAGACTAAGCGCCTAAACGCACATTTGACGATTGCGAACAAGGCTACCGCATGCTAATTCGGCTAAAAAACTGGTTTCTCGGGTTGTTCGGCAAGGGCCAGCCCGAAGCCGAGCCGCAAATCTGGAATTTTGTACTCAAAGGCGATCGCCGCGAGATTGGCGGCATCAATGAGGCCATTGAACGCGCCGCCGGTGCCGGCAATGTTCCAGAAGACGCACTGCGCAAACTGCAAATCGCGCTGGATGAGCTATTAACCAACGCGCTCAGCTATGCCAAAGTTGGCCCGCAAACGCCTGCAAAAGTCGACATTGTGATTGACAGCCGTTCGGTGCGGGCGTTGATCCGCTATCAAGGCGTGAACTTCAATCCGTTTGAAGATAGCGACGCGCCAGATGTCAATGCAGGCGTGTCCGATCGACCGATTGGTGGTCTTGGCTTATTTTTGGTGAAAGAGCTAATGGACGAATACACCCACCGCTTCGAAGATCACCACAATATCGTGGTGATTGGGAAGAATCATCGGTAGCTCGCATCCACCCGTGACTACTGGCAGCATCTAAAGCTACAAAATCAAACGAAACTCCGGCTCAATTGACTCAGGCCGGAAAATCTATGATTCGTAAATCACTCAAGTGGCTAATGTGGCTGTTTTTAGCGGGTTTACTGCTGGCATCGGCGTTTGCGATTCATCTGATTTATTTCAAGCCGGTAAAAATCAACTGGTTTTTCGAGCGGGTGTTTGCCGAATACGTACTCGATGATCCGGAAATGCTGACCCAGCTCGGCATGCTGCGCCCGCTCGGGTTGAATTATTACGAGGATGATTTATCGGATGCCTCACCCGCGCGCGAGCTGCACATGCAGGCGAAGTTAAAGCGCGACTTAGGCACGCTGCGTTCGTACAACCGCAGCAAATTGAGCTTGGATGAGCAGCTCAGCTTTGACATCCTGGAATATTTTCTTGACGTGCAAGCGCGCGGCGAGCGCTTTAGCCAGCACAACTATCCAGTGAACCAGCTGTTCGGCGTCCAAAACGGCTTTCCGCGTTTCATGAACGAGTCGCACGTCGTTAAAAACGCAGGTGATGCCGCCAATTTTGTTGCGAGGCTCAGCAAGGTCGATGTGAAATTCGCCGGCGTGCTGGCAGGGCTAAAATTGCGCGAAGCCAAGCGCATCGTGCCACCACAATTTGTACTGGAAAAAGTACTGACGGAGATGCGCGCGTTTATCGGCGTGCCTGCGAAAGAAAACACCCTGTATGTGGAATTCGATAAGAAGCTAACTGAACTAAGCGGGCTTGATAGCACGCGCAAAGCAGAGCTTCTATCGGATGCGGCGGCGGTGATTCAAAGCAAAGTCTATCCGGCTTATGCCAGCTTGATTGCTTACTACGAGCTGCTGCTGCCGCAAAGCAAAGGCAACTACGGCGTGTGGGCGCTGCCCGATGGTGACGCCTACTACGACTATGAAATCGAAGCAAACACCACCACTAAAATGAGCGCCGATCAAGTGCACCAAATTGGCCTAGATGAAGTTGCGCGCATTGAAGTGGAGATGGATCAAATCCTGACGCAAGCGGGTTTTACTGGCGCAACCTTGGCCGAGCGCGTGCAAAAGTTGTCGACGGATCCAAGTCAGTTACAGCCGAATACTGAGGAAGGAAAAGCGGTTTTGCTCAAGCAGTATCAAGGCATGATCGATGAAATTAGCGCCGGGCTCGACCCGTATTTTGACGTGCGTCCGGTTGCGAAAATCGAGGTTAAGCGCGTTCCGCCATTCGCCGAAAAAACCGCGCCGGGTGCCTATTACAGCGGCCCAGCAATGGATGGCTCACGCCCTGGCGTTTTCTATGCCAACCTGCGCGATACCGCCGAAACCCCGCGTTTTGGCATGCGCACGCTGGCCTATCATGAAGGCGTGCCTGGGCACCATTTTCAAATCGCGATTATGCAAGAGCTCAAAGGTGTGCCAACTTTCAGGCGAATTTTGCCGTTCACCGCCTACAACGAAGGCTGGGCGCTGTACACCGAACAATTGGCCTGGGAAATTGGCTTTCAGAACGATCCGCTCGATAATTTGGGGCGTTTGCAAGCCGAAATGTTCCGTGCAGTGCGTTTGGTAGTCGATACCGGATTGCATCGTAAACGCTGGAGCCGTGAGCAGGCGATCGCCTACATGATCGAAAAAACCGGCATGGCCCAAACCGAAGTCACCAGCGAAATCGAGCGCTACATGGTCAATCCAGGCCAAGCTTTGGCGTATAAAGTTGGCATGCTGAAAATTTTGGAACTACGCGAAAAAGCTAAATTGGCACTCGGCGCTAAATTTGATATCCGTAAGTTTCATAATGAAATGCTAACCCACGGCGCCATGCCGCTTACGATTATGGAACAAGTGATTGATCGGTATATTGCTGAGGTGAAGGGCTAAACTCTAGCCAGGGCGTTGGCTTCACCCAGACATCATCAGAACTACTTTGAGGCCTCCCGTACAGTCATAGCCGTGCCAGGAAAATCAGTAAACACGCCATCAACGCCAAGGTCAAAAAAAGCACGCAGTTCATCGCTTGCGCTTGAGTAGTGGCTCGGCAATACATCATCCCGAAAAGTCCACGGGTGCACTTGCAAGCCTAAGGCCTGCGCTGCTTCGAGCAGCCCGGTCGAGCGACCACTGGCGTTAATAACATCTATCTTGTTTGGGCCGATGGCCTGCGCATAGTCGGCGATTTCGGCTAGCGTAATCGTGGTCGCTTGCTTGCCATCGTTGGCTGGCAACAGCTGCGTTAATCTAGCGGCCGGGCCAAGCGCGCTGCGCAGTCGCCGCAATGCTGCAGGTTCAAAGCACTGTATCCAAATGCGGGCTTGCTCAGCCGAACTGCGGGCGCGATAGGTCGCTACGAATGCGGGCACAGGGTCCAGCCCCAATGCGGCAAACGTGCTTGGTAGTTTTAGCTCAGGATAGACGTAAAGCGGACGCGCTAGTTTTAGTTCCAACTCGGCGCGCAGATCAAGAATTTGCGCGAAGGTTGGCACTTCGAATCGATCATTGTGCTTTGCTTCCCGCTGCGGCATGGGTTGGCGCGCGCGCAACGTAGCGAATTCAAGCGCGCTGAAATCTTCGCTAAACCAATTTGGGGTTGTGACGCCGCTGCCTGTGCGCTGGCGCTCCGGGAACTTGATGGATACATCAGTAGAAGCGCCAAGATAATGATCATGCCGCGCAATCAATACGCCATCTTTCGTCATCACTAAATCAGGCTCGATCACGTCCGCGCCCTGTTCGGCGCCCAGCTGATAGGCCTCGAGCGTGTGCTCGGGTAGCAATCCCGAAGCGCCGCGATGCGCGATAATCCACGGTCGATAGCTGCTCATAATGGCCTTTTGCTTAAGTGCGCAACCGATCAACGCGGCTAAACTGGCGGTGATCAATAGCTGTCGACGGGTGCTTGGATTCATCGGTCAATGATAGCGGCCGTTTAGCTTGCTTTGATGACAGCTATCGACAATTCAAATCCGCAGTACCGGCCAGCCGCACCAAATTGATGCTGCCGGTGCCATATGCGGGCGAGTCGGCGCGCCAAGTCAGCTTGGCAGCGTCGCAGCTGGCAAAATCAACTTGCAGCGTGCCCCAGCGCTGCCGAACTACGCTGAGCGGATTGAAGTTGGCACCGAATCGCCCGCCTTGGGTAGTTTGCGCGATGCCTTCAAAGCGCCTTCCGTCAAAACTGCCGTCGGCTAATAGCCAAAGCTGCGCGCCGCTAGCATCGGCCTGATAGCTGTACCAAGTAGCGAGCATGCGATTGGGCGCAATCAAGGTGAGCGTCAAGCCCTCACCGCTGCGGCCAGGGTCGTACCAGTGCCCGGATACCCGCGCATCAAGCGCCGGGCTGGCCGCGCTGATGCTACCGCGCGAACGATAGCTGCGCCAAATTTTGCCTTCCGCTTGCGCTGAAACAATCGCTGCAATCGCGGTTTTACTATCGCCAGGTGCGTCGCTTAGCCCGGTGTTCCAAATTCCCCAAAGTACTTTTTGCCATTTCTGTTTGGTAGCGGCATCAGCCACGTCAAGCTTCCACAGCGCGCTGGCAAACGCATAGCCAGTTTGGGTGTTTCCCGCCGAACCTGCACCCGTTAAAAACTCTTCGGTTTGATTGTTCAAAATCGCCAACGCATAGGGCGCAACCCGATCCCGCAGTTGAATATCACCACGCGCGTTGAACGCCGAATAGGCTTCGATCAGGGCAATCGCGTTCATGGCCTGATACCACGGCAGCGCGTTGTGCGCGTCCCACATGCGCCCAGGCACCCGCGCTGCTGGATTGCGCAGGTCGGCAAAGCGCACGCCGGGCACACCATCAACGAAGCCATCGGCATCTTGATCCATCAATATGCCGGGCAATAAGCTGCGCTCAAGCTTGTCGACCAAAGCGTTTTTGTATCGCGCATCTCCTGTCCAGTCATAGCTTGCAGCCAACAGCCAGATTAGCTTGGCGGTGTAATTATGATTGCGCACGGCGGGCTCGGCGATTGCCCAATCGGCAGCAGCGAGCGCGGAGGCGCGGTAGCGCTCTGCTGCCTCACGATCACCCACGCCTAGCGCGGCTTCAATCATCATAAGCCCGGCCCAACCCTGATCGAACGCGGCGCCGCCATCTCGCAGCCCGGCACTGGCAGAAAAGTCCGCCACCACGAAGCGCTCGTTCGCAAAGCGGCCGCTTGCGTAAGTTGCGCAGGCGTTAGCAACTTGCGTGCACGCGTCTCGCAAACTTGCGCCTAAACTCGGGTCGAAAAAACAGGCATCAGCAGAATCACCATAGCGGGTTGAATAGCCATAGACTCCGCTCCAGGTTGCCATATCACCCGGCGTTTTATCGCTGCCATATTGAGTGGCGACAAAATTATCGGCTAGCGCACGCAGCGGCGTTTCTGGGAAACCGAGCCCTGCGCTTTTGGCGATCCAGCCGCCCAAGGCATAAGCTCCTGGGCCACGGCCCAACGCTGGGCAGCGATCTTGCTCCGCCATTGCGCGATCTGCAGACAGGGCGTGCACGTTCCACGAGGCCCGCACTTGCGCCGTGCTTGGTACCGAGTAGTCATTCCCCGCCAACGTGTAGTTCGCTTCCGCGCAGCCCAAATCATTCGCCCGCGTTGCTTGAGCTGCGCGAATGGCAGCGACGGACTCGGCCACTGTGCCCTGCTGCAAAACGCGCTCGATCGCTTGAGCCTGTGCGCTGGTGCCATAGCGAAGACCAGTGCAAACCGGAACTGCCGAAATTTGTACTTGCGCCATTGACGAACCCAAACAGGTCGCCAATACCAGCATTATTCGAGGACCGTAATTGGGCATAGCAAACTCAAGCAATTGATGACGTTATCGAATTGGGCGCGCATTGATCGGAATACTCCAATCCCAAAAGTCATAAACATGACATTCGCAGGCGATGGCTGCGTGTTGTAGAATCGCGCCGCAGAATGTCAACTAACCTAGTCAAGGAACCGATATGAATTGGATCGTACGAAGCTGTATTTTAGGACTAGCATTGGCGTCAGCCACAATCCTACAGGCGCAAGATGCCGCTGCAATTACGGACGTGCCGGAGGTTGAGCAAAGCTATTCCGATGCGCAGCTAGCGCGCGGGATCGTCGCAAAATCAGCAGATACCTGCCCAACCAGCCGCACTGGCAGTCTGCGCGCCGGGAATTGGGGAACAATTGCGCAATCGCAAGGCATTTGGGGCAGCTGGCAGTGGATCAACGCAGGCGAGCGTCATTTTGTAAAAATGGTCGGCACCGCTAGACCGGGCAAAGCGGATTTATATGTGCTGCGCAATGGTAACCAAAGCGTTTGGTCGCGCTTTGCCGCAACGCCTGGAAGCTCTACCGAAATCATCGATTGGACGCCAACCGTCAGCGATTACTACATCGTCTACGCTTGGGGCGCAGAAGCCGGCACGGATACTGTGCGCTTTAATAGCGATGTATCCAATCCCGCGCTATGCGGCGCAGCGGGTACCGCGGTTGGCACCTGTTTTGGCGGCGTAGGCAGTAACTGCGATGGCGTTGCGCCATTTTCAGTGTGCAGCACCCGTAGCGACGCAACCGTTGAATGCCAAGTGTCTGTCGGTTCACAGCTGCATGACACCTGTTGCTCGCACAACCCCGGCGGCAGCTATTGCGGGGGCTCTGGCAACCCGTTGAATTGGCCGTCCAACTGCAGCGCTGAGTTTTCGCATGCAACCAACGACACCGGTTCGACCCGGCAATTTCCCCGAATCTTCGATGCCACCCAGCCAACCTACGGCCCAACCTTTGATTTGGCGTACTGGCCCACCAACGATTGGAATCGTGGCAAACCTACCGCTAAGGCTATGCGCACGCCGGTGGGCAAAGCGCTTTGGGATGTGGACGCGCAAAATGGCTGGTGCGCGAATCCAACGGCTTACTCGACGCACTGGAGCTGGCAGGGAAATTACGCGGTCTGTCGCTAAATCGCTGAATCAGTTGGTTTGATAGATAGCAGATAGAAATAGCGAGCTGCAAAACTGCAGCTCGCTGTCTTCAAACCACGCATGCCGTTTCTAACACCGCATTCGACCCGGCTTTGGCACGCAAAACTTATCTGCAACTCTCAAAACTATTGTCGAACACGCTGAGCGATTCCAATTCAAGCAAATCCAAAACTGCATCCGACACTGCCGTTTCAAATTCGACAGATTCTTCAACGGCATTGATCGCCACCACAACTGCCTTGTTGAGCCTGGGCTGGATCGCCACCGCGATGTAAAACGTACCGGCTGAGCCGTTGAAAAAACTGGTCGGCTCGCCTGCCACATTGCTTACCAGCCACGCTGGTGACAGCAATAGATTTGATTGCGGCGTGTTCAAAAATTGAAACGTTTGGTTGCTAACAATCTGCGCCGGATTGGCGGTGCATTCGCCGCGCAGGCCGCGCAGATGTAAACGCACGGTTCGTGCGTATTCAATCAGTGTCATCGAAATATTGCCCGCAGGGTTCAAAAATTGCGGGAACTGATTTTCTGGCGCGTTGGGATCGTTCGGGATCCATGCGCCGTCTTCGCTCACATGCCCCCAAGGCTGCGTAAGCGCAGTCGCAGCAGATCCTGTTGCTGGCCACGTAAAGCGTGCTGGAATCGCGAGCGGATTGAGTACTTTGGCGCTGAGTAGCGACTCATAGCTTTGATTTGCGACCCGCTCGGCGATGCTGGCAGCGATCGTCAGCCCGCCATTGGAATATTGTGCTTCCGCACCGGGTGCAATATCGGGCGCCTGCGTGAGTGCCCACGCGGTGAACTCGGCGCGCTGTTGGCGCGGATTACCGTTAAATGTAGGCAGCGCCAATATTGCCGACAAGTCCAATACGCCGACGATGCCCGCTTTGTGAGTTAACAAATCGAGCAGCGTTTTGTCTCGATATTCCGCCCGCATGCTGGCGGCTTGTTCTGGCAAAAGATCCCGCAGTTTTGCGCTCCAGCTCAGCTGATTAGCTTCGACCATGCTGGCTACCGTTAAGGCCGTCATGGCTTTTAAATTTGAGCCTAGGTGAAACTGCTCATTGCCCGTCATTGCTGCTGCTTCGCCCAGTTTCCGGACGCCCGCAGCGCCCTGATCGAATTCGTTGGTGCTAAAAACCGCTAGTGCCACACCAGGCGCACGCGTTAATGTCTGAAGTGCCTGCGCTTTTTGATCAAGGGCGGCCGATGCATTGGCGAGGGTTGCTGATGCAAATACGAATATGAAAGTGAAAATGTGCTTTAAAAGAGCGCGCATGACGGGCATCCAAGTGGTGGGAGCCGTGAGCCTAGTATTTAGGTGCGCCGCTGGCGTCCGCGCCCATTAGATTGGACGAATACCACGTCCGAGGTTCACGTCCGAGTTTCTGGGAAAGCGTGTAAGCCACTGATTTTGCGAAATTTAATGCAGCGCACTCAGCTAAATTTTGCCCGGCTTGCGCTCGGGGTCGAGCCGCTCAAACGCTTGAAAGTCGCGTTAAACGTCGCTTTGGAAGCAAAGCCCGACGCTAACGCGATCTGCAAAATGCTCTGTTTTGCAAATGCCGGATCGGCAAAACAGCGCTCGACTTCCTTCACGCGCAGCGCATTTACGTACTCAAAAAAACTGCGGCCAAAGTGCATGTTCAGCGTTTGCGACAGCGTGTGCGCACTCACGTTGAGCCTTTTGGCTAACTCAGTGAGCGATAACTCGGGCTCCAAAAACAGCAGTTCGGATTGCATGAGCTGATCTAAGCGCGCGCCGATATCTGTCAGCGCCGCAGAACTCAAACCGGTTTTGCTGTATTTGCTAGGGAAGTTTTCCAGCGGTGCCAGTGGCAAATCCACAAGCGCTAACGCTTCGTGCACCGGATTAGATGGCGCAGGTTTTTCAACCTGAGTTGCTTCAAATGCATTTTGCGCTGGGTTTGCCCAAAGCCTGGGCTGCAACAGCCCACAATAGCCCAGCGCATAAATGCCCAGACCGAGCGCAAGCTGCGTGCCTAAATCAGTCCAGGCCGACTGAAACACAATCGAGTTCATCCACATTAGCCAAACCACCGCGCAAAAACCCAGAAGCTGTGCAAGCCAAGTCAATCGGTAGCGCTGGGTGCTTGAATAGGCGTTTTCTAAATTGCGCCAGTAGCGCTGCATGAGCACCAAAGCGGCTAGCAAATACGCCAACGCGGCCAGTCCAATCGCCGCCACGAACAAGATGCTGCCCGGATGCGCAAACGCCGCCACATCAGCCACAATCGCAGCGCGTTTAATCGCTGAATTTCTCAAAATATCGGGCAGCAAAAGCAAAAACAGCAGCGCACCCGGCAAAAAGTGCAAGCAAATCGTGCGCCAGCGCCAGGGCGGGTGGCCTAAAACCCCGCGCACATAGCCATAACAGAGCGGCCCCAAACAAAGCACCAAAAAATCAAACAGCTGATACACGTGCGGCAGTTCAAAAATCGCACGCGTCGCCAGCAGCACATCGCTGGTCACCAATAGCGAAAACGCGCCGACAAACCCAGCCAGCCAATAGAGCGGCGGATTCTTTTGCCGAGCAGAGACGAAGCAAAGCGCCCCGCTCAATATCAGGCCTTGCACAGCGCCGGCTGCGATAATTAGGTTGAGCCAGAGCATTGCTGAGTTACGATTTTAGAAATCCCAATCTGACATATCAATGTTTGCAGCCTTATGAGTAATCTTGGTGCGGCTAAGTGGCGGGTAGCTGAGATCATCACTCAAACCGTTTGCAATGCCAATGCTGAGGCCAGATTCAGCGCTGCAAAATCCATCTTCACAACTGTAAAACACCGAAGTTTCGCGCTACGCTAACGACTCCTTCACAACCTGGAGCCTGACCCATGAACACCCCACCCAAATGGTTTTTACCGGTAGCGATCGTCGCCCTGTTGTGGAATTTGATGGGCTGCGCCGCCTATTTAGCGGATGTGATGCTAACGCCCGCCGATGTCGCAAAAATGAGCGCTGCCGATCAGCTGCTTTATGCCGCAAGACCAGCATGGTCGGTCGCGGCAACTGCGATCGCGGTTTGGATTGGCGCACTGGGCTGTGTCGGCCTTATCTTAAGAAAGCGCTGGGCGCTACCGGCACTGATCACATCACTCATCGGCGTTCTGGCGCAAGATGTCAGCCTGTTCGCCATGAGCGGCGCAGACGTACGAATTAATCCTGTAGTGTTGGGCTTGCAAGGCATGGTTTTGCTCATCGCAATTGGTTTGATTGTGCTGACGCGCAGAGCCTTAGCGCGCGGTTGGATAGCGGCAAAGTAGCGTGGCTGCTGTAACGCGCAAGCGGCTGATACGACTTGTAGCGGGGTTTGCTGCATTGGGGTTCATTGCTACTGTTGCTGTGTTGGCGAGAACGCTTGCGCCATCACAGCGCGAATGAACCTGCGGCGAAAAAGCAGAACTTGCATCGTGACGCGGCTTTAACTCAGCGCACTTCTTATCGGCGCCAAAAAATCTCGCGCGGCTGCCGCTGCTTGCTCAGCACTTATGCATTCCGCTAAACGCTGCACCAATGCGCTGCCAACGACTACCGCATCCGCGTGCGCTGAAATTGATTTTGCGCTCTGGGCATCCTTGACACCAAAGCCAACCGCGACCGGCGCCCTACTCATGGCTTTGAGATCGGCCACGGCGGCATTGACTGAAACTGGATCAAGCTGGCTACCGCCGGTGATGCCGGCAAAGCTGACGTAATACAAAAAGCCTTCAGCGCTGGCCGCCATGCGCGCGCGCCTTGCCGGTGAGCTGGTCGGTGCGACCAGGAAAATCTGCTGCATGTTTGCGGCGTGCAATTCAGGCCGCATGGCTTCGGATTCTTCAATTGGGCAATCCACCAGTAGCAAGGCATCCGCGCCTGCAACATTTGCGGCTTGGAAAAAATCGCTCCGCCCATATTGCAAAATCGGGTTCAAATAGCCCATCAGCACGATTGGCGTATGCGCATTTATTTTCCGAAATTGCCGCACGGTATCCAGCACCACATGCAGCGTTACGCCTTTGGCAATTGCGCGCTCGCTGGCTTTTTCAATCACCGGGCCATCGGCGACGGGATCGGAAAAAGGCATGCCCAGCTCGATTACATCGGCCCCGGCTGCGACTAGCGCGTGCATGATCTCACACGTCCAATCCGGGTGCGGATCACCGCAGGTGATGAAAGGAATCAGGCCGGTGGCGGAGCGACTTTTTAGCTCGGCAAAGGTGGTATTTAAGCGCATGGCAAAATATAGGCCGTATTCAGTAGGCCGCTGACAATAGCAAAGCGGGTGGGGTTTTCGCGTTCAATTTAGTCACTTTGGGTTTGATTGATTCAGTTGCGAACCTGTGCACAGCGCCTGCAAGCAATCAATCAGCAGCGTTTGTTCGGCCTGCTTGACGCGTGCAGCCAGAGTGTCAGCGTTATCGCCCGGAACGATAGCTACCCGAACTTGCGCAATAACTGGCCCGCCATCGAGCTCCGCGCTGACGTAATGTACGCTTGCTCCAGCTTCGGTATCACCTGCATCGATTGCGCGTTGATGCGTATTAAGCCCCGGGTATTTTGGCAGTAATGATGGGTGCAGATTAATCGCCCGTGCCGACCAGACATCACAAACCCGCGCGCTCAAAACACGCATGAATCCCGCTAATACGATCCAATCAGCCTTTGCATTCGCCACCACCGCCAATAGCGCATCTTCAAACTTTGCTTTGCTGGCGAATTCGCGCCGAGCGACTAACACTGCTGGAACACCCGCCTGTTGAGCAATCTGCAAGCCATTCGCCTCGACTTGATCGCTACACACCAGGACTATATTGGCCTGCAAATGACCGCTATCGGCAGCTTGCAGCAGCGCGTTGAGTGTGGTGCCAGCGCCGCTTAACAAAACTGCCACGCGTGGGGTGCGCGTGGCGGTCATGTTTTCAACTACGTTTTGCATTAGGCGACTAATCAGCCGCAACTCTTCTCAAACGTGCTTTGATCGGATAAGGCCTGCCAAACGCGTCATTCGCCCAAGTAATCGCCGACTTCACCTCAGGTGCGGGCGCATCTAATGCACCGCCTGCGCCCATTTTGCTGCGGATGGATTCAAGCAGTGGGCCGTTCTTTTGCATTAGCTCGCCAAATTGCGTTTGCACGTCTTTCAGCTCAGATTGGATCGCGTCAATACGATCAATTTGATACTGCCCAGGCCGGCCTTCAAAGCTCATGATCGCCGAATAAAGCTGATCGGTTTGCTCACGCAGGCGCTCTTCGCCGGTGATCGCGCCGCCTTCTTTAGTGGCCACGATTTCTTTACGCAGCGCTTGCGCATCGACTAAGAACTTACTCAACGCTTTGCCATCCTTACTATCAGCGCCCAGCGCCTTCATTGCCATGCCGCCCATTTGTTGCATTTGCTCAATGCCGCTGGTGATTTTGCTCATGTCGCCAAATAAGGCGTGTACGCGCATGGCGGCGGCAAACTGCGCTTTGCGATCTTCGAGCGTGTAGTCCGCTCGGCGATCCAAGGCAATCTCAAACGGCTGCTCGTAGGTTTTACCGTTTTTCGTGACGCGCAAAGTGTAAGTGCCGGGCAGCACGCGTGGGCCTTGTGAGCCTGAGAACGCGGCCTGCGCTGCTTTTGGCACGGTCGGCGGCTTGACGCGCCCAGCCCAAGTAATGCGGTTCACACCGGCGCGCTTACCGGCCGGAATGGTATCAACTACCGCACCCGCAGCATCCAGCACTTCGATCTTCATTTTGCCGAAAATGTGCCGGGTTTTTTGGAAGTAACTTAACGTGATGCCGTTGCTTGCGCTTTCGCCGATGAAAGTCGCATCGCCATTGCTCCAGCCGCCGACGCCGCTAATGCGCTGCTGATTCGCACGCGATGGCAGCAAGGAGAATTCAGCCGTTAACGCGGCATCGTCCAAGCCGCGCAGCGCGCTGAGATCGTCAACGATCCAAATGCCGCGCCCGTGCGTGCCGATGACTAAATCGTGCTCGCGTTCTTGCACGGTAATGTCACGCACTGAAACTGCCGGGAACTCATTCGCCTTGAACTCAGCCCAGCGCGCGCCGCCGTCGATCGATATCCACATGCCCATTTCAGTGCCCAAATACAGCAGGCCGGGTTTGACTGGATCCGGCAAAATGATGTGCGCGTGGCCGCGAATGCCCTGTAGTGAGGAAGCTATTCGTTTCCAGGTCTTACCATAGTCCGCCGTGTGGTAAGCGTACGGTTCCATATCGCCCAGCGCGTGCCGATCAAAGCTGACATAGGCTTCGCCGAGTTTGTTACTGGTGCGAATCGAGCTGACCCAGCTGGCTTTCGCCAGGCCTTTAATATTGCCAATGACGTTGGTCCAGCTTTTGCCAGCGTCGCGGGTGATTTGCAAATTGCCATCGTCAGTGCCGACCCACAGTGTGTCGGGCTCGCCTTTGGGCTCAGCGATGGCAAAAATCGTGGTGTGCATTTCAGCGGAAGAATTATCCACGGTAATGCCGCCGGAAAGCTCTTGCTGCTGTTTGGACTTATCGTTAGTGGTCAAATCCGGGCTGATTTTATCCCACGACTGGCCACGATCACGGGTGCGATAGACATACTGCGCGCCGATATAAAGCGTTTTGCCATCATTCGGGCTGATATGCAGCGGCGCATTCCAGTTAAAACGCAGCTTGTCGCCCGCTGCAGCTTTCGGTTGAATATCGCGCGCTTGCTTGGTGCGCCGATCAATCCTTGCTAAGTTGCCGCCTTGATATTCGGCGTACACGATATTTGGATCATCGCGCTCAGGCAGTACCCAGAATCCATCGCCGCCGTAAAGATTTTCCCAGCGCTCATTGCCAACGCCGCCGGGGTAGCTCGACTCTGCCGTCCAGGATGAATTGTCCTGCAGGCCGCCGTAAACACGGTAAGGATCCTGATTATCAACCGCGACGTGATAGAACTGGCTGATCGGTAGGTTCATCAGCATATTCCAGCGCGAACCGCCATCCATGCTGACGCATACGCCGCCATCATTCGCACCGATCAAGTGCTGGGTGTTATTCGGGTTGATCCATAGATCATGCCAGTCGACGTGGCAGCCACCGCTGGCGGGCGAAAAGCTTTTGCCGCCATCTTCGGAGGCCACCATGTACAAATTCGTTTTGAATAGGCGCTCAGCGTTTTTAGGATCAACAATCATTTTGGCGAAATAAAATGGCCGCCAGACCATCATCTGCGAATCGTCGCGTTTCTCGAAAGTTTTGCCAGCATCCGCGCTGCGATATAGCGCGCTCGCAGTGCCCTCAACAAAGGCGTAAACGATATTGCTATCGCTAGGGGCTATTTCCATTTCCAATCGGCCCCACGGCCCAGCCGGCAAGCCCGGCGTGTTGGCGGCGGTCAGTGAACTCCAGCTATTGCCGCCGTCTGTGCTGCGCATTAGCGCGCTATTGGATTTGGCTTCAGGACCATAGCCACCGGAGCGAAACGACCAGCCAAATCGACGGAAATCCCACAGCCCAGCGTAAATCACGTCGGGGTTTTTCGCGTCCATCGTCAAGCCTGAGCAGCCCGTTGATGCGCTGGCGCCTTTTAGTAATTGCGTCCAACTGACGCCACCGTCTTTTGAGCGATACAAGCCGCGTTCTGTTGAATCGCTCCACAGCTTGCCGGTGGCGCAGGCGTACACCACGTTGGAATCTTTCGGATGCACAATGATTTCATTGATACGTTCTGAGTTCTTCAAACCCATGTTTTGCCAGTTTTGCCCGCCGTCGGTGCTTTTATAAATACCATCACCGTACGACACGGAATTGCGCACCCAGGTTTCCCCGGTGCCGACCCAAATAGTTTCCTTATTACTCGGGTCAATCGTAATCGCGCCAATCGATTGCACCGGCTGCTTGTCAAAAATTGGCTCGAAGGTGGTGCCGCCATCGCGGCTTTTCCAAACGCCACCGCTAGCAGCGCCGACATACATGGTAGTTCGGCCTTTTTCTTCATACGCGGCTAGCGCGCTAACGCGCCCGCTCATCTGTGCCGAGCCGATATTGCGAACGCCCAAACCCGATAGTGTGCTTTGATCAAAGCGAACCGCGCTTGTGGGTGCGGCGCACAGTGTCCCCGCGCTCAAACAGGCCAGCAGTGCGATCGTGAGACTTTTTTGAATCGTCATTTTGCAAATTCCTTATTGTTTAGCAGCGGTGACGGGAAAGGCAAACTGACCCGGTGCAACTGAGACGTTGGCTTCAATCGTGTCGATACTGATCTGCTGGCCCGAGGCTTCAAAATAAAATGGCATGTACCAGCCCGCTACTTTTTCGTAATCGCCAATATCGGTGCGGGTAACCACTTCCGAGCCACGCACCTGCAGCCGATCTTCATAGCGAATCTCGAGAAAATGATCCGGGTCTAAAAATACCAGCCGGGTATCGGTATCGCTGAGCTTGACCCGCAGCTTGTGTGCGTTGGTGCCATCGACGTCCTCCATGCCTAAGTAATCCACCGTGTAGCCTTTGGCTTTAGCGTTCACTAGCACGCCTTCGATATCGGCTTGCAGCTTGTAGCTTTTGGATTCATCGGCGGACATGCGCTGTGGGTCTTTGCGGCCTTGGAACGGCGAAATCATCCAGGATTCCTTGCCGTCGAACGCTTGCACCATCGTCATGCCTTGAAAGGTGGCTTCTGAGCGCAGCTGCGCCGGGCGTTCAATAATTTGCGACATCGCCATATCAATGGAAAAATCACCTCCGCCAAAAGTAAGTTTACCGGCTGCCTTGACGTTTTTTATCGCGTCTAGCGCCGCCATACCGCCGTGCGCTTCAATATTTTTTGCGACTAACTCGTCGGCGGTCAATGCGAACGCGGGGTTCGCCAAAGTGAGCGCCGAAAGCGTGGCGAGCGTAAATCCGAAAGTGCGCATGTGATCTCCAGTAAGGCGGCAAGTTTTAGCAAGTGCATCCGAGCGAGGCTTAAATGCAGCCCGCGCAGACTACGCCGCTGAATAGATCATTACCATGTGACGGTTGTCATGGAGTGTGTCGATCCATGAAACAGAAGTTGAGGTAACGCAGCCCAGTATTGTCAGTCCCAATTATCGGCAGTGAAATACCTTTGCATGCGATCAACTATCTAGCTGATCCGCCGATTCGTCTATCGGGTTTAATCGCTGCTGCAAGCGCTGCCGATGCTTGGTTACTCGGCCATGCACGCGCTTGCGCCACATACGAAAGCTAGATGCCGACAGATTCGAACGCATCAGCGCGATCACCTGCGCTTCGGTCAAACCGGTGCGCGCTTTGATTTCATCAAACGTAGTGCGATCTTCCCAGGCCATGCGAATCACGGCGGAATCTTCGGGTGCAATCAAAGCGAAGGATGTCATCGAGCAGTGTCGAAGCTAATGTGAGTGACCGCCTGGGCCGTGTACATGCCCGTGCGCAAGCTCTTCCGCACTGGCTTCGCGTATTTCGACCACTTCGACGTCAAAATGCAGCGTCACGCCGGCCAGCGGATGATTGCCATCGACGGTAACGGATTCGGTATCAATATGCTTTACCACAATTGCCATTGGCCCTTGCGGCGTTTGCGTACCAAATTGCATGCCGACTTCCAGCTCAACATCCGCAGGAAACGCGCTTTTCGGCACCACCCGCAGCATGGCCGGGTTTGGCACTCCGTAGCCATCTTCTGGCTGTACAGTGGCTTTGAATTTATCGCCCACTGATTTGCCCAGCATTTGCCGCTCCAGGCCGGGCACGATGTTGCCCGCACCATGCAAGTACATGAGCGGATCACCGCCAACTGAGCTATCGAGCACTTCGCCCGCGCTGTTTTTTAAGGTGTAGTGAAAGCTGGCGGCGGATTGGGCGGTGATTTGCATGCGTTTTCCTGGGATTTTACTGGGGTTTGCTCGGCAAGTTAGCTGCGAAGCATACGTTTGACGCGGTGAATTATCTATCTAGCGCTACCCACGCAACGCCAATTCAATCCCTTCAGCCGCGACCTCTAGCATTTCATCCGTTTGCGCATCGGTCAAACAAAACGGCGGCATGAAATACACCACATTGCCAAGCGGACGCAGCAGCATGCCACGCGTTAGGCCGTGTTGGTAGACTTTTAAGCCGCGCCGTTCGCGCCAATCGAACGGCGTTTTGTGGGCAACATTTTGCACCAGCTCAATCGCAGCAATCATGCCGGTTTGACGGATATCACCGATATTGGGCTGGTTTTCGAAGCGTTTGAGCGATTTTTTTAGGTGTTCAATACGACCAAGATTAGCGTGAAGGGTGTTTTCTTGCTGCATTGCACGCACGGTGGCGAGTGCGGCGGCGCACGCGAGCGGGTTCGCAGTGAAGCTGTGCGAATGCAAAAACGCTTTGAGCGCAGCGTGCGGGGCGTAAAACGCCTGAAAAATCGCATCTGTGGTCAACACCGCCGCCAATGGCAGCACGCCGCCGGTTAAGCCTTTGCCGAGCAACAAAAAATCCGCGCGTATGCCGGCTTGCTCACACGCGAACATGGTGCCGGTTCGGCCAAACCCCACAGCGATTTCATCGGCAATCAGGTGCAGTCCGTATTGATCGCACAGCTGCCTGGCGCGTTCCAAATAGCGCGGGTGGTACATCCGCATGCCGCCGGCGCACTGCACCAATGGCTCCAAAATGAGCGCGCAAATTTCGTTATGCTGCGACGCCAAAATCGCTTCAAGTTGGTCGGCCTGCTGGTTTGCCCATGCCTCAGCCGTGATGTTTTCGGGCGCCAAATATGCATCGGGTGATGGCGCAATGATCGGATTGAGCAAGATCGCGCCGTAGGTTTTGCGGTACAGCGCCACGTCCGTGACTGATAGCGCGCCGAGCGTTTCGCCGTGATAGCTGCCGCTGAGGCACACAAAGCGGGTTTTAGTAGGCTGACCGACATTTTGCCAGTAGTGAAAACTCAGCTTGAGCGCCACTTCCACCGCCGCCGATCCCACATCGGCATAAAAAACCTTATCGAATCCGGAAAGCTGGCACAGTGCGCTGGCAAGCTGCACCGCTGGCGCATGCGTGCAGCCAGCAAAAATCACGTGATCGAGCTGTTCAAGCTGGGCGTGTAGCGCTGCCATAATCGCCGGGTGGCGGTGCCCGAGCAAACAGGTCCACCAAGAACTTATGGCGTCCAAATAGTGTTTGCCATCCGTGTCATATAGATATGGTCCTTCAGCGCGCGCAATCGCCAGCATCGGCAGCCACTCATGATCCGACATTTGCGTACAGGGGTGCCACACATGCTGGCGATCCAGCGCCAGCAGCGCATTGTTACTATGTGGTTTGGTGGAACTAAACTGCACCTCTACACCTCCGAAAAGCGCCCGATTTTTCTTTAACCCGCAAATGCACGCCGCACGCTAAGCTAGAGCCTCTAAATTTCCAACTATAAGCCCATGATTCGCCAACGAACTTACTTTGCTCGACCCTTGCTTGCCGCCCACACACAGGGCGGCTTTACTTTGCTTGAGATCATCGTCGTTGTGGTGATTATTGGCGTATTGGCCGCGATGGTCGCACAAAACGTGCTGCCCGCCGCGCCCAAAGCGCGCATCGCCGCCGCCCGTGCAGACGTGCAATCCATCGCCAGCGCACTAGAAATATATCGGCTGGATAATTTCAACTACCCTAGCACCGAACAAGGTTTAGCCGCGTTGGTAGACAAACCCGGCGGACAACCGGAAGCGGCGAATTGGCAGCAAGGCGGCTACATTCGCGATGGCCTGCCGCAAGATCCGTGGGGCCAACCGTATTTGTATTTAAACCCAGGCCAGCGCGGCGCAATTGATGTCTACACGCTCGGACGCGATCGCAAACCCGGCGGCGAAGGTGAAGATGGCGATTTTGGTAACTGGAAGGATGCTGAAAAATAGCGGTCCTCACCCGACAGAATCAACTTAAATCGTCATCCTAGTGCTGGCGGCTTCTAGGTCCCGCGATGGGACTTTTAATTTACGCTAGTTCTCGGCCCGCCCCAACAGCGCCTCTTTAACCGTTTTAGGCTTTTCTTCATCCACCACGGTGGCTACCGATAGCATCGTCCAGTTGCGCAGCTTGCGTCGATCGGGCTCGTCGGTTCGTGCGGTGCTGGCGTCGAAGCCTCGGCAGTAGGCCTCGGCTTTGCGTGCAACTAGATAAGTGCCCACAACGTGGGTTGCACTCGATGCGACGATTTCGGCCACCGGTAAGCCGCGGCTTAAGACTTTGCCTAGAATTCGTTTGCCCAAGCTCTTTACAAAACCGCCGCCGACTTGCTCCAGCACCGTCACGCCGCCTACGCCAACGGTTGCCATCCAAGTTGACATGTGCGCGGCGTCATCGGCGTTTGGTTTTTTGCCAAACAGCGCAAAAATACGCAGCAGCAAATCACGCTGCACCGAAGCGGTAAGCGCAGCATCGCCGGCGAAGTTAACGGCCCAGCCGAGTAATTTGCCAAATCCAGGAATAAGTCCGACTGCGGTGCTGCCGCCGCCAACTGCACCGGCTTTCAAACAGCTTTCTTTGAGCAGCTGACGCATCAGCCGGGCATCGCTGGCTTCTGGAAAATCTAAGCGCAGCGCGGCAATGTCGCGCTCGGCGCGCAGCCATTGCGTGTCGGTAAAAAGGGGGGTTGCCATAAGCACCTCAAAAATCCTGATTAGCCAGATTAGCGTGTTTTGTTAAACTTAAAAACTCTAACCACGGGCTCTATATTCAACCGCAATTCTTTAGCTAGCTCGAGCAAAGTCAACAAATTAACGAGTGTGAGCGGCGCAAACTAAAAGCGCTCGTTCAGGCGGTTTAAGCAGGCTAAACAAGTTTGCTATGCTGGCTCAAATCCGCGACTAACAGCGCGAGAAACGCATCCGCAGGAACCGCTTTGCTGAAAAGATAGCCTTGCGCGGTATCGCAGCGGCGCTCGCGTAGCAGCGCCAGCTGTTCTTCGGTTTCAACGCCTTCAGCGGTTACTTTCATGCCTAAGGAGCCAGCCATGGCGATAATGGCCTGAGTGATCGCCAAATCTTCAGGGTCGCGCGCCATTTCGGCGATAAAACTTTTGTCTATTTTTACGCCCTGCACTGGCAGTCGGCGCAGCTGGCTCAGGCCGGAAAAGCCAGTTCCAAAATCATCAAGCCATAGACCTATGCCTAAGTTTTTCAATCGCTCAAGCACACCGTGTGCATGCACGCTGGATTCAAACAGGCTGGACTCAGTAATCTCTAGGTGCAAGTATTTACCCGCAGCAGGAAACGCTGCCAATACCGATTCCACGACATTGCCCATATCTTGGCGCCGCAGCTGCCGCACCGATACATTGACGGTCAAATAGAAGCTGCTCGGCAGCTGGCTGTCCCAACTTCGCAGCTGAGCGCAGGCTTGATTGAGCGCCCATTCGCCAAGGCTAGCGATCAAATCAGTGTCCTCGGCGAGCGGAATGAATAGGCTAGGTGACACTTCACCCAAATCTGGATGGCTCCAGCGCATCAGCGCTTCGGCTCCGATAATTTTACGGCTGTTGATATCGACCAAAGGCTGATAGTGCATTTGCAGTTGCCCACGCGCGATCGCATGGCGCAGCTCGCCCTCTAAATTGAGACGGTTGCTGACAGCCTCAACCATCGCTGGGGCGAACAGCCGCAGCGTGTTTTTGCCGGCCATTTTTGCTTGATACATCGCTACATCGGCATTTTTTAACAGCGTGTCAACAGTATTGCCATCTTCGGGATACAGCGCGATGCCAATGCTCAGCGTGATGAATACTTGCCGCTCGCCTAACTGCACCCCTTGGGCACATCCGCTGAGCAAATGCTGGGCATAGCGCTCCGCAGCAACGCGTGCCTGCGCGCCTTGCACTAAAATTACGAATTCATCGCCACCAAATCGCGCGAGCTCAAACTGAGTTGGCGTAGGCGGCCCATGTTCGTCAATCCACCTTGCAAATCGTTGGCTTAACTCCTTAATCAGAAGATCGCCAGCATCGTGGCCGAGGCTGTCATTGATGCGCTTGAAATCATCCAAGTCACACAGAATGATCGCCATTGCGCCGCTATTGATCTTGCTTAGGTGCTGCTGAAGCAAAATTTTGACGCGATTTCGATTTGGCAAACCCGTCAAGCTATCGGAAAAAGCCAGCACGCCCACTTCTTCATGGTGATGCGCCACCGCTTGCGCCATTGCGTCAAAACTTTGCATTACATCGCCAATTTCGTCTTTGCGGTCACTCTCAATGCGCCGTTGATAGTCGCCCGCTTGCAGTGCTTGCGCGTAGCGCTTCAGTTTGACGATGGGAGCTACTAGACCGCGCGCAACGCCAAATGCCAATAATGTTGCAATGCCTGCCAAAATCAACAGCACGGGCACTGTTTTCAGCGTTCGCATCGTCAAATTATGTTGACCAGCGACCCGAAGACGTTCATTTTCCACTTCGACCAAAGTGCGTGCGTTCGCCAAACTCAGGCCGACTCTAAATCCGCCGAGGTAATCTGCACCCACCCAAAGCGGCGTTACAATTTCTATACGCTCACCGAGCTTTTGCGTGATGCGCTCGCGCGCAAGTGTGGCCTGTTTGGCGCCTTCGTCCTGCATTGGCTGGCCATAGCGCTCCAGCGCGATTGAGCCATCATGGAGCAACTTGCCTTCGGCATCAAACACTACGACATATTGCACGTCGGGCTGCTTGAGCGCCGTTTCAATGAGCTTGCGAACGCCATCAAAATCACTGTAGTAAACCGGCCCGACTAGCGTCGGTGCTAGAAAGTCAGCCAGCAGGCTCGCTCGCTGTTGCTGTTGCGTTTCGCTTGCCTGAGTCAATACCTGCGCGCCGATATCGGTCAAATCTTGGCTTAACTTACGGCCTTGTTGCAGCATCAGATAGCTTTGCAGCAGCAGCGCGAGCAGTAGCGCCACGGTCAACAATAAAGTGAACTTGAGCGTAAGGCGCACGTTATTCAAGCACCGCAAAAAGAGCGCTGTATTGCTGGAGCTGGTTAAGTAGCGCGGGTGGCAATCGCTCAAAGCGCTCAGCATTGGTGTAGCGTTGGATCAACGCGCTTCCGCCAGGCATTTCATGCAGGGTAAGCAGCTGCTGAGTAAGCGCACGCTTAAGCGGCGCTGGCAGGTCTGCGCGCACAAGCTCGATCCCAAGTGGAATGGCTTCACTGCTTAAAAACACCTTCAAATCTTTACGCACGTTTTCTGGAAACAGCAGCTGATCAGGCCAATCACTCGAATTGGCGACACCGGCGTCCGCTAAGCCCAGTTTGACCCATAGCGCCGTGTTTGTCTCTGAACCCGCTAGCACAACATTGACGGCATTCGTCGATTTTGGCGAATGTAAGGAGGCATGCACCACAAACGGGATACTTGCGCGCTTTAACATCATCAATGGCACGAAGTAGCTGCTAGTTGAACCTTTGGAGCGCAACGCCAACGTGTGGCTGCGCAGATCATCCAGCGTTTTAAATTGTGCGCCAACTCCGGAAAAAAACTGCGTTTTATAAGTTGAGCCGCCTTTGTCCAGCGCACGAACTGATAGTTCGGCATTGCAATCACGCGATAAACTCATCGCAGCAGCAATCGTTACGCCGGCCCAATCCAATTGCCTGTTGCGAAACAGGTTACACATGCTCGCGACATCTTTAGCGAGGCGCACGCGAACGCCAGTAATTCCGTAAACCCGCAAGTCGTCAGCAATGCGCTTTCCGATGGGCTCAAGCCGACTTAAATGGTAGTCGGGCCGAGTGCTGAGCGTGGAAATTACCAGCGTTTGTGCCTGCAATGCCTGTGCGAGCAAAACCGCAACTAGGCTAGCAAGCGTGCGCTTCACAACGCGAGTCGTTTCTCCATGAAACGACTGGTGGAATCCGGCTGATATTCACCAAACGGCGCAATGGTGCGGTAGCCCGCACGTTCGTACAGTGCTATGGATTCGGGCTGATGCACGCCGGTTTCCAAACGCAGCACGTGTAAATCATAGGCCAGCGCTTGCGCTTCAATCGCGTGCAAAATTTTGCTGCCCAAACCTTTACCGCGTGCGATGGGCGAGACCATCATGCGTTTGACTTCACCATAGCCAGATCGAAGCACCAATGCACCACAGCCAAGCAACCGTTCGCCCTCGCGCGCGACGAGGAAGATGACTTCGGGCGCGCGCAGCGCTTCAATGCTCATCAGCGGATTGCTAAGCGCCGGATATAAATAGTTGAGGTAGCCATCTAGCTCAGCCAACAGCGCCCTGACTTCCGGCGCGTCAGGGTTGCATCGTCGAATCACAATTTCGGCAAAACTCTGCATGGTTGGCGAACTCAATCCGCTTCCTCCGCAGCCATAAATACGCCTCGGCCATCCGTGACCAGCTCAATTTCACTCGGGCTGTATTCATCGCCACCGGGCAAGCCGAGCAGCGCAGCGTTCGGCGCGTCGGTCAGGGTTGGACGGCCTTCGGCTATGCCGCTCAATTCGGGCTTGAAGTAGATAATCTGCTTCCAAGTGCGCGGGATTTGATCGGCAAATACCACCAGCAAATCGCCAGCCACTGCGCTCTTTAATCCAAATTCAACCGCTTTTTGCTCGTCGTGCACGGTTTCGATAGCGCTTTCAGCCACGCCGTTCGCCTTGAGCGTTTCGCGCATAATTTTGGCGACTTCATCAGGCTTCCGGCCCCTGCCGTTGTCGTCTTCTTTGATGATGTACTGATCGAAATGGCCAGACGCTACTTTCGCCAGCTCGGCAATATCTTCATTTCTACGATCACCGGGCGCAGTAATGACTACGCGGCGCTTACCCGAAACCGGCAAGCGATCGGTGAGCTGCACCATAACGCCGACGCCGTGCGCGTTGTGCGCGTAATCCATAATGACTTTGAACGGATGCTCGTCAAATACATTGCAGCGCCCGGGCGCTTGGAAAAACGTCGTGGAAAAGGTGCGCAGGCCGTTTTCGATATTATCGCGCCGGATGTTCATCCCATATGCAAGCGCAGCGGCAAACATGGCGTTTTGCACGTTGTGCATCGCGCGGCCTTCCAGCGTCGCAGGAATCAAGTGCGTCCACATCAGCGGCGTGTGGATGCCTTTGTCGTACAGCGCAATCATGTGCCCGTTCATGCCTTGCTCCAGCACCACCGCCTGGCCACCCGCGCGAATGTGCGCGCGCACCAGCGTGTGATTCGGATTCATCGTGACGTAGCAGACGTGCTTGGCCTGCGTGAAAGCGGCCATTTTTAAGCAGCGCGGATCATCGGCGTTCAACACGGCGGTATCGGTAGCAATTTCAACTACCGTACGTTTGACTTCAGCTAGCTCGTCCAGCGTATCAATGCCGCGCAGGCCCAGATGGTCGCTTTGCACGTTTAAGCAGGCCGCCACATTGCAAGTTTTAATGGCCATGCCTTTTTTCAGCAAACCACCGCGCGCGGTTTCTAGCACTGCGGCATCAACGGTTGGATCACGCAGCACCATTTGCGCTGCAACGGGCCCGGTCATATCACCCGCTACGGTAATTTTTCCGTCAATGTAAACGCCATCTGTGCTGGTCATGCCGACCGTTAAACCCGACATTTTCAAGATATGCGCCAACATGCGGCTGGTAGTGGTTTTGCCGTTCGTGCCGGTGATGCAAGCGATCGGAATCGAGCTGATTTCGCCTTTAGGGAACAGCATATCCATCACCGCGCCGCCAACATCGCGCGATTGCCCTTCGGATGGGCTCACGTGCATGCGAAAGCCAGGCGCGGCGTTGATTTCGCAAATGCCACCGCCATTGCTACGATAGCTTTGGCTGATGTCATCGGTCAAAAAATCCACGCCGCATACATCTAAACCAATTGCTTTTGCGGCGCGAATCGCCATCGCTTTGGTATCGGGGTGCACGATATCGGTCACATCAACAGCGGTGCCGCCGGTGGATAGATTTGCCGTCTCACGCAGGTAAACCAAGCGGTCTTTTTCCAATACCGTGTCGGCAGTGACATCCGCTTTCGCCATACAGCGATCCGCTTGTGCATCCAGCTCGATGCGCGTCAACATTTTCTCGTGCCCGATGCCTCGGCGCGGATCGCTGTTGACGATTTCAACTAATTCTTTGATCGTATTTTTACCATTGCCAATCACATGCCCAGGCACGCGTTTAGCGGCGGCAATCAGCTCACCATTGACGACCAGCATGCGGTGGTCGAGCCCGGTAATGTAGCTTTCCACCACTACTGTGCGGGAAATTTCCGACGCCGTGACATAGCCAGCAGCGACTTCTTCAGCGGTTTTAAGATTCAAACACACGCCGCGCCCGTGATTGCCATTGAAGGGTTTAACCACCACCGGAAAGCCAATACGTTCGGCGGCGCGCACCGCTTCTTTATCACTAGACGCGGTTCGCTGTTTCGGTACCGGCAGGCCCAAATCTTCAAAAATTTTGTGCGCCATTTCTTTATCGCATGACAGCTCAACCGCGATATGACGGGTTTCTGAGGTAATCGTGGCTTGTATCCGGCGCTGATATTTGCCGTAACCTAGTTGCACCAAGCTTTGCTGATTCAAACGCAGCCAAGGAATGCCGCGATCTTCAGCGGCTTTGACTAGGCTGCCGGTCGATGGCCCCAATTCGCGTTTTTGCGTGTAACGAATAAACCAGTCGCGCTCCGAAGCAAAGTTAAAACCCGCTTCGCCGTACTTGGCTTTCATCGGCTCAGGCAGCAGCGAATGAATCAGCCGCAGTGCGAGTTTGCTGGCTTCCAAACCGACATCCGGATCTTGAATCTCAAAGACGACGTTGTACTCGCCTTTGCGCTTGGTCGAGCGCGTTTTGCCAAAGCCCACATCGTGTCCAGCGACGTTTTGAATCTCGAGAATCAGGTGCTCGAAGACGTGGCCCATCCAGGTGCCTTCGCGCATGCGGCGCAAAAATCCACCGGCTTCCCCGTACGAGCAACCATGATCGGCTAAGGTCGGAACCGCAGCGACGAGCGCGTCAATAAAGCTATCGCCCAGTTTATTGGTGGGGAATTCTTCCAGCTCACCCAGATCGACTACATGCAAAATGCAGGGGAAAAGCGCGAATCGGTTCGGCCCAACATAGACATCGGTATTGACAATACGCATGACTGATTCCTGAATACGGGAAATTCAAGTCTGCCCGAGCGCGTCGCGCTTCACAATAAGCAAGCGCGCTCAAATCTCGGTTTTCGATGGTTTTTTTGCGGTTGCTGCTCGCGCTAGCTCAAATTGCAGACGCAGCGAATCGAGGCTATGCAGCCCGCGTCAAAACGCGTTTTCGGACATCACTAAGCCCGCCTCTAGTGCGCGCGCATTACTCGCTACTTCGGCAAGTATTTGTTGATCTCAGCGCCCAAAGCGGCTTCATTCACGGGTTTGGTGATGAATGACTTTGCACCTTGGCGCAAACCCCACACGCGATCCGTTTCTTGATCTTTCGTGGTCACCAGCAGTACCGGAATGTGTGCGGTGGTTTTTTCGCGGCTAATCGTGCGCGTAGCTTGAAAACCATTTTGATTTGGCATCACTACATCCATCAATATCAAATCGGGCAGCTCGCGTTTTGCCGCCTCCACCCCTTTGACGCCATCTTCAGCAGTCACTACCGAGTGCCCCATCGATTCAACGATACGCTTCAAAATCAACAGCTGTGAAGGAGAGTCGTCAACAATCAAAATGCGCGCCATAGAAGTTCCCTAGTAGTTCAAATTTACTGAGCCATATTATTAGCACAAGGCACAGGCGTTTCGCAGCTGCTTTTTTGCACTTGCACAAATACTTGCACAATCAAGGGCTGCAAACGTGCGCGCCCCGCTTGATTGTCGAGCTGTCTTGCTACAGGCTACGCCGATGCAAAACAGCCTCCCAAACTATATCAAAGCCGCCTTCACTTGGCGCTGGAACCTGCTGGCACTAGGCGCGGGCGTGGCTTTCGCGGTGCTTTCGCCAATTCCCGCAGCGGTGCTCGCACTGCTTGCGGCGGGCGAATTGACTTATCTGACTGGATTGGTCTCAAACGAAAAATTTCGCAAGGCCATTGATGCCAGAGGCAGCGGCAGCAAAATTGGCCTGCACGTTGGGCCAGATCCAAACTCACAAATTGCCCTGACTGAAGCACTAAATCAGCTCGCGCCTGGACTAAGAAAACGCTTTTTAGAGCTGCGTCAACGCTGCCTAACGCTGCAAACCATCGCGCAAAAAATATCCGGCGGCCCCAGCACCGGCGATGAAATGCGCTCTAGCGGTTTGGATAAGCTGTTGTGGGTGCATTTGCGGCTTTTGCTCGCACAACAGGGGCTATGGCGGTTTTTAGAAGAAACTGACATAACCGAGCTAGATCGCCAGCTCGCTGACCTGAGCAAGCGTAAAGAAAGCATAGGCACAGACGAGCGTATGCTGCGTTCCATGATTGATGCGATCGCGACATTAACCATGCGCATCGAAAATTACCGCACTGCGCAGCGCAACTCAGAATTTGTCGAGCTGGAACTCAATCGCATCGAGAACAAAATTCTCGCGCTCGGGGAAATGGCGGTTAACAACCAAAACCCGGACTTCATTTCATCCCAGGTTGATGCGGTGGCCGAATCGATGAACCAGACGGAATCTGCGATCCGCGAACTGGACGCACTAACCGGATTGAGCCGTGATTTAGGCCGCGAGCCGCCGAGGATTTTGGCGGGTCAGCTCAACTAAGCGAATCAAACCGCAGCTTTTTTGCGAAGCCACAGTAGCAAGGCAAGCTATCTCACTCAAAGCCGTTTCGAAAGATATTTAAATCGCTTTCACTTTGCGTGCAGCCCTGCCAATGACACGGATTGGCGGTGCTGTGATTAAGCATGGCTTGAAACTTGGGTGCCGTCAGTGGATCTTGGTTTTGCGCTTCCAGCGCTCCCCAGCGGCCGAACGCACTGTAGCGGCCGACATTGTAAAAGTGGACGAACTCATCGCCATTTTGCTTCCAATTCGCCAGATAAGTTTCGTAAATTGTGCGCATTCGCGGGTTGCGGTTCGCGGCATCAAAAATGCTGTTGCAGGTGGCGTTTAAAGTAAGTCCACCGATGCCAGCCAAGTGTTGCCCGCCCTCATAGCTGACGTGGCGAAGCTGTGGAAAATTATTGGTGAGCATCGCGCGGCTGCTTGTCATAAAACCCAGCGCCCTTGCCATACCCTGATTGGAAAAATGATCTAGAAAAGCATCGACGTTGGCATACACCGCCGCGCTGTTATCCGGATTAATGCCCGTGGTTGGCGAGCAATATTCGGTGCCGATGTAGGGCGCGCTGGCATAAACATCAGTTTTGCTGGCAATCGTGAAGTTTTGCCCGGTCGCGTTGCGCACCATGACTTGCCGACCTAGATCCGCATTGGCGGCTTGCGCGGCAATAACGCGAATCAAACGTTGGCGCGCACTGGCACCAAACACTGCGTCAAAGCGATCAAAAATCTGCACGGAGCGATCACCCCAGCCACGCACCAGCGCTTGAAAGCATGCGCTGCTGGCAGCCCCGAGACTGAAATTGCTATTCAGTTCGCAGGCAATGCCGTTGCCGGGAATGCCATCGTTTTCGCAACCCGCAGCTAAGTCAGGAAAGTTCGGACAAAACTGGCGCGGTATCTCACGATTTTGGTTAAACAAGCCGTTCCAGTTTTCATTGCTAAACTCGACATAGATTTTTCGGTCAGCGCGAAAGCTATCGCGCAGGGTAGTGGCAATGTTATCGACTAGCGCATCACTGGCGCGGTGCGGAATCGTGACCCAGATATCAGAGGCGCTGCGATTGCCCAGCTCAGCCAAGACGCTTATCGGCACGCGACGCCAGTTGGCGCTCGCCGCAGTTGGATAGTCCGCCACATTGACCATGGGCGAGCTATTAGTGCGCATCCAATCCATAAAGCGCAGCAGCCTGAAGCCTTCAATGTTTTTCAAAAACTGCGGTTGAAAAAGCTGTGCATCAGCAATGCCAGGGTCGGTGTAGAGTTCACAGATGCTTGGCCCGATGCAGTTCGCGCTTGTGTCGCAAGCACGCTTGTCATCATTGCTGCAGCGCCCGCCGGGCGGCAAAATTTTGATATTGCGCAGCGGATTGCCAGCAGTAATTGCTGAAAAATTAATAATGATGTTGTTACTTGCCGAGCTAGTGACATTAAAGACCGTTTGCCCAGCCGTGCTGCTGGTCACATTGGCACCGGTAAAGTTGAAGCTTCCAGCACCATCAAAACGCATGGTGTAGCTGCCGGCTGGCAATTCGCCTACCGAACTGCCGGCATGCAGCACCAAACGCGCCACTTGATTGGGCTGTAGGCCGCTTAGAAATCCGTTTGCATCGAGATTTAAATTGACAGGACAGGCGTTCGGCGCCAAACAGTTGGGGTTGGTGCCCGGCGAGCGGCAGTCAAAGCAGCCAGTGGCATTGCCCGGAATGAGATCACGCGAGGACTTCATTAGGTCGACGAAAGGAAATTCATCGGAAAAATCCACTACTTCGGTCAGGTTAGTGCCCAAAGGTGCGGTTGGATTGGTGCCAGCAAGTGCTGGAGCACCACACAGAAGCAGGGCTATCGCAAGTAGCGATTGGAACGGGCGAAACACGGGCATGGTCATTTCCAATTTTTGATAAGTGTTGAGGATGCACAGACAATTGTCTTATAAAAACACCAAAACTAAGCGATACCCGCCAAATTGAACAAAATAGAGTTTCACTAACCGCTGGAAGATGTGAGTAAGTTTCTGCTACCTGATCGGGTTTGGGAACCTGGAGCCTGTCGAGCCTGTCCTAAGCTTTGTGCGCAAGGCCTAACATAATTAATCGCATCGCCTACTTTAGCCACCTAAAAGCTCACCTGACTAGCGCTAGCGTAGCAATCTGCCAAAGGCGGATACGTTAAGAAGCTGAAACGAAATTTTTCAAGGGAAATCGCCATGTTGATGCGCTTAATCCGTAACTACCTGCCTGATTGGCTTCGGCCACTGGCGCGCACATTGCGCCGCACCTTGAACCTGAGGTTTGAAACCGCGAAAGCGACTAGCTATGAAGCACAACTGCAAGCGGAGCGCCAAACGTTTGACGAGCAGCACGAAATCCATGATTTGCCGCCGATTTTTAACTACTGGGCAAACAGCTATTTGCGGCCCATGTTTGAGGAATATGGCTTTTCCAACCCGGATCAGTTTTATGTTCAGTATTTGCTAGAAGCTGCGCAGCGAACTGGTTCCACGCAGTTGAAGTTTTTGAGCGTAGGTGCCGGCAACTGTGACACCGAAGTGCGGGCGGCGCTGGCGCTTAAACAGGCTGGACTGAACAACTTTACTATTGAGTGCTTGGAATTGAGCCCACCGATGCTGGCGCGCGGTCGGGCCGATGCAAGCGAACACGGCGTGCTTGAGCATTTGGTTTTTACCGTTAGCGATTTTAATGGCTGGCGGCCTACGCAAAAATATGATGCAGTAATGGCGAATCAATCCCTGCACCATGTACTTAAACTTGAGCATTTATTTGACGCAATTAAGGATGCGCTGCTGCCGGCCGGCTTGTTTATGACCAGCGATATGATTGGCAGAAATGGCCATATGCGCTGGCCGGAAGCGTTCAAAGTGGTGCAGCAGTTTTGGCAAGAATTGCCCCAAAGCTATCGCTACAATCGCCAATTACGACGGCATGAAGCAAAGTATAAAAACTGGGATTGTTCTAGCGAAGGCTTCGAAGGCATTCGAGCGCAGGATGTGTTGCCTGAGCTGATCAGGCGCTTTCATTTTCGGCTGTTTATTGCTGCTAGCAATGTGGTCGATGTTTTTATTGATCGCAGCTTTGGGCCCAATTTTGACGTCAATAATCCGCGCGATTTGGACTTGATTGATCGCCTGCACGCTTATGACGAACAGGCGTTGGCCAGCGGAGCATTGACACCGACTAAACTCATCGCGGTAATGTCGTTGACGCCAGAGCACGGTCAATTTTCAAGAAATTTGCAACCCGAGCGCTGCGTGCGGAAAAGTTAATCTGTATTCGCCGGCTTCAAATGCGCGATAAAATTACGCCCATAAGCCGCCAGAATTATCGCCCAGGCAGGACAGCTCAAGTTTAAAAGCCGCTCAGCTATCGCTTGCTGACCACAATCGGCGCTAGCGTGATCGACTTCAACCGCATTTCCAATGTTTCACCATCCGGCTCACGTTGCAATATCCGAATCGGCAAATGATTAAATCGCGCGGCATGCCAGCTGGTGGTGCTGCGGCCAGAACTTGCTTTTGCGCGTATGCGTTCGATTTTTTCGGCCTGAATGACGCCCATATCGGTCGTTACGCGCTCAACGCCAGTGGAGCGAAATTGCCATGGCTCTACTGTGCCTTTATAGGCAACTAGATGCGAAAAATTGCGCACCGCAGGCAGGGCAGTCGGAATTTTGCCGTCTGTGGCAGATCCTGTGTTCGCAGTTGGCGCTGCGCTGCGGCTCAAATCTTGTGCCAATGCCAGCACTACTAAATGCCGGTCAATTGCACCTGGGCTAAGTAAATAGCTGGTGACATCCTTGCCGTCGTCTTCACGGGCTAGGCTTTTGCGCCAATCGAATTCAATCTCGCGCTTGCGCTTTTTGAAGCTAATGCGCTGTTCGTATCGATAGCTGAGTGATTGCAAGTGCTGCGCTTCGGGCTTGAATTCGCTGGTTTCAGCAATGGACGCGCCACCGATCATGCTTGCCATGCCGCCTTCGCTTTGGCTTTTCGTGCTGAATTGATAGCCAGCGCCTGATTTTTTAAGTGTGATTTCTGAAGTGCCGAGCAAATCACCGTTTTGATAGAGCGCGTACTGCGCCTGAAATTCCGGGATTTTGAATGTTGGGCTGGACAGCGCTGCGCCCGTTTGTGCGGACGCGACCGATGTTAGGAGAAGCGTGCAAACGCCCAACTGATGTAAAAAACGCATCGCCAATAACTCCAGTTAAGTAGATTAATCCCTGCTGCTTTAGTTAGCGCCGGGTTATTCACCACGCTAGCGATTTCAGAATGAATAAAGGCGCGCTTTTCGTGCATTAGTTGCACAGCTCACACTTTTCGTTAATCCGCCGGGCAGGTTTCTGTGGTTGATAAATTCGATGAATACAAATTGCACATCACACAAGATTTTCATTCGCGCGTGGTATTCTGAACGTTGCGCGTCAGTAATTTTGCGCTGTTTCAACTTAACTTAGTTCATTAGGGCAAATCGAATGTCGGACGGCAAAGTTTTATACTGTTCTTTCTGCGGCAAAAGCCAGCACGAGGTGCGAAAACTCATTGCCGGGCCAAGCGTTTTCATCTGCGATGAGTGCGTCGAGCTGTGTAATGACATCATTCGCGAAGAGCTTGAAGATAAAGGCCAAGCGGCGCGCAGCCATCTTCCCAAGCCTAAAGAAATCATGGAAGCACTCGATCAATATGTGATCGGCCAAAAACGCGCGAAAAAAGTGCTGTCGGTAGCGGTGCACAACCATTACAAGCGCTTGGAGCAAAAAGGCAAAAACGAAGAAGTTGAACTGGGCAAAAGCAATATTTTGCTGATCGGGCCAACCGGTTCGGGTAAAACGCTACTCGCGGAAACGCTGGCTAGGCTTTTGAACGTGCCGTTTACCATTGCCGACGCGACCACGCTAACGGAAGCGGGCTATGTTGGTGAAGATGTTGAAAATATCATCCAAAAGCTGCTGCAAAAGTGCGATTACGACGTCGAAAAAGCGCAAACCGGCATTGTTTATATCGACGAAATCGATAAGATTTCCCGTAAAAGCGAAAATCCGTCGATCACCCGCGATGTGTCGGGTGAAGGCGTGCAGCAAGCACTGCTCAAGCTGATTGAAGGCACGGTGGCTTCAGTGCCTCCGCAGGGCGGTCGTAAACATCCGCAGCAGGAATTCCTGCAGGTCGACACCCGCAATATTCTGTTTATTTGCGGCGGTGCGTTTTCTGGGCTGGATAAGCTGGTGCAAAATCGCCGCTCAGAATCCACCGGCATTGGCTTTTCCGCTGAAGTAAAAAGCAAAGCGCAGCGCACCAATATTGGGCATTTGATATCGGAAGTTGAGCCTGAAGATCTGGTGCGCTACGGTTTGATTCCAGAATTTGTCGGTCGTTTGCCTATGATTGCTACGCTAGAGGAATTGGATGAGGCCGCGCTGATTAAGATATTAAGCGAGCCGAAAAACGCGCTAGTGAAGCAGTTCAAAAAGCTGTTTGATATGGAAAAAGTGGAACTGGACGTGCGTACCGACGCACTAGCTGCGATTGCCCGCAAAGCGCTCAAGCGCAAAACCGGCGCGCGCGGTTTGCGTACGATTATGGAGCAAGTGCTGCTTGACACCATGTTTGAGCTGCCTTCAATGGATGACGTCAGCAAAGTCGTAATCGACGAAGCCGTCATCAACGGGCAAGCCGAACCCTATCGGATCTATCGTGGCGGCCAGGCGCTTGCAAAAGCCGCCTCGGAATAAGCTCAGAGCAAGCCGATTGCGAACTGCGCGACCGGCTTGCACTTGTTTTCGGACTTTTATGTCCCCAATTTATTCGAATCGACCATTCGGCGGCTTTGAGCGCAGATTGGCCCTGGACTAAGGAATAAACTATGAATTTTGATCGCAGCGCTCCCATGCCTTTGCCTGTTCTTCCGCTACGCGATGTCGTGGTCTACCCGAACATGGTGATTCCGCTATTTGTTGGACGTGAGCGCTCGATGAAGGCGCTGGAACAGGCTTCAGAAGGTGACAAGCAAATCTTCTTGATTGCGCAGCGTTCGCCGGATATCGACGACCCAAAGCCTGCGGATATGTATCAGATTGGCACGATCTCGACGGTGTTGCAGCTGGTCAAACTGCCAGATGGCACCTTAAAAGTACTAATCGAAGGCGTTGAGCGCGCGCGCGCGGTCAAAGTGCTGGAAAAAAATGGCGTTTACGTGACCCAAATCGAGCGTTTGCCGACAACGATTAATGCGCAAAGCCCGATTGATGCGCTGGCAAGGTCGATGGTGCAACAGTTCGAGCAGCTGGTTAAGCTCAATCGCAAAATACCACCCGAATTGCTCAGCACGCTCAACGCGATTAATGATCCTGTGCGTTTGGCCGACACCATCGCCGCACATTTGAACGTCAAGCTATCGGACAAGCAAAACGTCCTGGAAATGGACGAGCTAGCGGATCGCATGGAAGCGCTGCTGGGCTTGATCGCCGCTGAGATCGACGTGCTGCAGGTCGATAAAAAAATTCGCGGCCGGGTCAAAACGCAGATGGAAAAAAGCCAGCGCGATTATTATTTGAACGAGCAAATGAAAGCCATTCAGCGTGAGCTGGGTGAAAACGAAGAAGCGCCGAACGAAATTGAAGAGCTGAAAAAGCGCATTGATGCGGCCGGAATGCCAAAACAAGCGCTCGCAAAAGCTAAAGCCGAGTTTGCCAAGCTGCGTGCGATGCCGCCAATGTCCGCTGAAGCCACCGTGGTGCGTAACTATTTAGATTGGCTGGTCAACACGCCGTGGAACCGGCGCTCGAAAATTCGCCGCGATTTACCGGAAGCCGAGCGCATTTTAGACGCTGATCACTTTGGCTTAGAAAAAGTCAAAGAGCGCATTGTCGAGTTTTTGGCGGTGCAGCAGCGCGTAAAGAAAATGAAAGGCCCGATCCTGTGTTTGGTGGGCCCGCCGGGCGTAGGCAAAACCTCGCTCGGGCAATCGATTGCCCGCGCCACCAACCGCAAATTCGTTCGCGTTTCCTTGGGCGGCGTGCGGGATGAAGCTGAAATTCGCGGGCATCGCCGAACCTATATTGGCTCGATGCCTGGGCGCATCGTGCAAAATTTGAGCAAAGTCAAAAGCAAGAATCCGCTTTTTATGCTGGATGAACTCGATAAAATGAGCATGGATTTTCGCGGTGATCCGTCATCCGCCTTGCTGGAAGTGCTTGATCCAGAGCAAAACCACACCTTTAACGATCACTACTTAGAAGTCGATTTAGATCTATCGGAAATCATGTTTATCGGCACCGCGAATTCTTTGAATATTCCTGGGCCGCTGCTGGATCGAATGGAGATCATTCGAATTCCGGGCTACACCGAAGATGAAAAACTGGCAATTGCAAAGCGGCATTTATTGCCCAAGCAAATCGCGGCAAACGGCCTGAAGTTAGGGGAAATGCTGATTGATGATGATGCGATGCAAGAGCTGGTGCGCAGCTACACCCGTGAAGCTGGCGTGCGCAGTTTGGAGCGCGAACTTGCCAAGCTGTGCCGCAAAGTCGTCAAAGAAATTGTCATGCGCCCGGCACAAGCAAAAGTGGTTAAGAAAGCCGTAAAAGCGGCAAAAACGCCAGCCAAAGCAGCTAAGAAATCAGCTAAGAGCTTGGATGCCGGGACTGAGAACAGCGTGCAAATCACCGTCGCTAATCTGAAAAACTACTTAGGCGTAGCGCGCTATCGCTTTGGCAAAACCGAAACCGAAGATGAAATTGGCTTGGTGACGGGCTTGGCCTGGACGGAAGTTGGCGGCGAGATTTTGCACATCGAAGCCACGGTAGTGCCCGGCAAAGGCAAGTTCCAGCAAACCGGCCAGCTGGGTGATGTGATGCAAGAATCCATCCAAGCTGCGCTCAGCGTGGTGCGTGCGCGCAGCATTATGCTCGGCGTTGATCCAGAGTTTCATCAAACTACTGACATCCACGTGCACGTGCCCGAAGGCGCGACCCCGAAAGACGGCCCTTCAGCAGGCATTGCCATGTGCACCGCACTGGTTAGCGCGCTTACCAAAATCCCGGTGCGCTCGGATATTGCGATGACCGGCGAGATCACGCTGCGCGGGCGCGTGCTACCGATTGGCGGGCTCAAGGAAAAACTGCTCGCGGCGATTCGCTCGGGTGTACGCCACGTGCTAATTCCAGAAGATAACGAGAAAGATTTATCTGAAATTCCGGACAACATCCTCAGCAGCCTGAAAATTACGCCGGTACGCTGGATTGATCAGGTGCTTGATTTAGCACTAGTCGAGCCACCAAAACCTAAGGTCCTTGCAATAGCCGCCCTGCCGGAAACTAAAGTGATTGAAACTGAGCCGCGTAAAGAGCTGCCGGAGCCTGTGCGGGCGCATTAGCTCGGCAAAACCGCATCCGAAGCTGATCTGGCTTAGTTTCAACGCTAGATTGACAGCTTCGGGTGCTAGCTTTCCGAGTATGCGACTTTAAGACCCAGGTGCAATTCAAACGCTCGGAAATCTCGGTCGGCATGGAGTAGCGTATACCCGGCTTCAATACATTTTTCCGCGATGATTGTGTTGATCGTCTTGCGGATGGTGAAGCCCAAAGCGTGCAGCGCCCGGTAGTTGTGGGCCGCTTTCACCGCAATATCCAAACCGGCAAGTTCTACACGGTTGAATGTCGAAAGCGTTTTGCGCGCCTGCTTGAAATCTCGTTCAGACCGAAATCCTTGCAGCACTTCGGTGACAATCAAATCGCCAACGATAATTGTGGCTGTCGACAATAGCGCATCAAGTCGCTCAACCTGCGGAGTGTCGCTGCCTCTGAAAAAGTCGATCCAAACGCTGGAATCGAAATCGGTCGAAATGACCCTGAGCGTTTGCAACAATCCGTATCGTTTTCTTTGGAAGATTTCCATAAACCCCTCCATTTTTGTAGTGAACTAATGATTTTTATGTGTTGAAATGGTTCACGTTTTGCATTTCCGAGGTGTGCCGTGAACTCGATCAAACTTAGTACTTTTCTCGCTGCGCTGCTGTTGGGCGTTTTTGCTTTCGCACAAAACCAAGAACAGCGCACTAGTGCGCCGAACAGTACGCAAGCACTCGATGTAAAACCTCAAATAGCAACGATAATCGCAGGTAAGCCTTTCCTTGGCGATCTGCGTTCCATTGCTAAAGGCCCACTTATTCAACGTGAAATTCCGGAACGGCATCGCATTGGTTTTCAGCGTGGCGTGCTTGAGGGCATCCCGAACGTGGATTGGATGTTGCAAGTTCCAATTGGCCCGATTGTGCGCGCGCCGGTGCCGACGCCGACAATTACGTTTGAAGGGCTTGATTTTGCCAACTTTGGTGCAGGTTCTCCGCCTGATACGGTCGGCGATGTGGGGCCGAATCATTTTATCCAAAGCGTTAATTCGTCTATTGGCATTTATCGCAAATCGGATGGCGTGCGAGTAGTCGGGTTAACTTTAGATGCCTTCATGAGCCAAGGCGCGTTCGGCAATATCTGTGATACCGAAAATTTTGGGGATCCAGTAGTTTTGTACGATAGTTTTGAGGATCGTTGGATCATTACCGATTTCGCCTTCCAACTCGATGGCGGCAACAATGTGATCAATCCGCCCGGCATGCTGCAGTGTTTTGCAGTTTCTCGCAGTGGTGATCCGGTATCTGGTGGCTGGAATTTTTATTCCTTCAATACCACTGGCGGCCTGGGTGATTACGGCAAGTTTGCCATTTGGCCTGACGGTCTTTACATGACTTTCAACATGTTCGCTTACGCTTCGGGCGGCGGCTATCAGAACGCGCGCGTATACGCGTTCGACAAAATGAAAATGTATGCGGGTGATCCGAATCCTGGCTTGATTCGTTTTGATCTACCTGCCAATGAATTCACGGTTTTGCCCTCCAATGCGCGCTTGCAAACTGGCACTCCGCCTGCTGGCTCGCCTAACTATTACGTATCGAATGCCAGCTTCTTTAACTCGGTACAGCTTTACAAGTTTGCGGTCAACTGGAGCGCGCCAGTTTTGTCTACCTTCACTGGGCCTAGCAACGCTGCAATCCCGACCTATGCCGATCCTCCAGGGACGGTTCCAAGTGGCACCGGCGGCGCAGCCAATGACACGTTGGGCTCGCGCTTAATGATGCAGAACCAATACGTCAATTTGGCGGGTACCGAATCGCTCTGGAATAGTTTTACGGTGCTAGGTTCAAGCGCTTCCCAGGCTGCGGTTTACTGGGCGCAATTAAACATCACCGGCGGAACGTTGGCGGCAAGTGCTGTGCAAGCAGCAGTCCATAACCCGGATACCGAAAGCCGGTATATTCCTAGTTTAGCCGTAGATCGTGCGGGCAATATGGCCGTTGGCTACAGCCTCTCTGGCGCCACTACGCGGCCGGCAATTCGCTACGCGGGCCGGTTTGCCAGTGATGTTGTAAATACCTTGCCTCAAACCGAGCAAGTGCTAATCAATGGCGCAGGTACCAAAACCAGTGGCAATCGCTGGGGCGATTACGCCACCATGACGTTAGACCCCGTCGATGGCTGCACATTTTGGTTCACCACCGAATACTTTCAAGCAAACGGCACCGCCTGGAACACCCGTATTGGTTCGTTTCGCTACCCGACCGCAAATTGCACCAGTGTGGCTTCGGGTGGCAGCTTGACCGGCACCGTCACGGCGGTCATTGGCGGAGCACCCATTGCTAACGCAATCGTTCAATTAGGCGCGCGTGCCGCGGTCACAAACAATGCCGGCGTTTACTCCTTTGGCAGCTTGCCAGCTGGCTCGTATCAACTGGAAACAGCTAGCGCAAACGGATACGTCAATGGTTCGCAGGCGAATATTGTGATTGGCAGCGGCGTCACCACGCAGAATTTTGCACTTTCGCTTGCGGCAACCGGCACGCAATGCTTTACCGACACCACGCTAGTGAACTTCCAGACCGGCATAACAAGCGGCAACATCAATTTAACGGGCGGAGGCAATGTGCAGCTTTCGAATGCCGCTGCGGTGGATCAAAGTAATGCAACGCTTTCTACCAGTGGCAATGGCATTACCGCGGCATCCTGGAGCGGGCAGACCTTTACCGCTGGTCTTTCTGGGACCGTACCAACAGTGACTTTTAACGCTTTTTGCTCGAGTTGTACTGGCACCGCGCCTACCTATACCGTTAGCATCCGTGCGACCGTTGCTGGATTACCGACGGGGCCAGATCTAGCGGCAGCAACGGTTGTAGGTAATACCAGCGGCGCCGCAAGTAATTTTGCTGCGATATTTTCCTCACCCGCAGCCATTACCGCCGGAACCGTTTATGCGATCGCCATTCGCGCGTCAACGATCCCCTCGGCTGGTATCGCTGCGATCACACGCAGTGCAGCGAGCGTCTACGCGGGTGGCACGCGCGTTACCTCCGGAGACACTGGAGTGACTTGGACTGCACCGCTAACTTCGGGAGCGACGACCGACATCGGCTTTCAAGTATTCGTCAATACTGGCTTCCAGAGCCCTGGTGATTTCACCTCGAACAACAAGTTCGCTAACTCACCAGTGGGGCAACAAGCGAACTGGACGCTAGCCAGCAATGGCACTGCGCCCGCGAGTACCACCTTGCGCGTGCAGCTGGCAGGTTCCGACGCGCCTGCTGGCCCGTTCAACTTTGTCGGCCCCGATAACACCGCGAGCACTTTCTTTGCGGTGCCATTAACGACTTCCGGCGTAAACAATTTCCGGGGCTTTCGCTACCTGCGCTACAAAGCATTCCTGACCACTAGTTCCGGCGCGGTAACGCCCGTGTTGAACGATCTGACTTTGTGTTACAGCAATACGCCAGTAACATCCACCGACTCAGGCTTTCAAGTAGGAAGGGTAAGCTTGAATGCAACCATTAATGGCACTAACCGCCTAGGTTCGGTGCGCTTTAGTAAGCCTTTCGCCTTACCGCCAGTCGTCATTGTACAACCGAGCAATGACAACCTCGATCCAGCTTCGTTGCGCATTGCCAGTGTACGCCGAGATGGGTTTGATGTGATCCAAGTCGAGGCCCCGGGCTGTGGTGGATGCACGGGGCTTGGCGGTGCGGTGAGCGTTGATTGGCTCGCGGCTTCGCCCGGTTCGTATCGCTTGCCGCGAGACACCACGCGCATCACATCGTCTAATCGCGGAAGTGCACCCGGGCCTTTAGTCAAAGTCGGTATTGTGACAACCAATAGTCATCAGCGCGGCCCAGGCACATTTACTTCATGGGCGCTAACCAGTTGGACTGCTGTCAGTTTCCCCACCGATGTGGTTGCCAACACATTCACCGATGCGCCGGTTGTACTCAGTACGGTGCAGACTTGGAACAATGAAGGCCCGAATCTTTTAGGCCCAGTGACTAGCCTGCGTAATTCGTCGGCGAACTGGGAAACAACGGTGATGAATAATGTCACCAGCACCGGGTTTGATGTCGCATTGGAAGTGTCGGAAGTCAATGATGATGATGCCGGTATTCCGGGTTTGGACAACACTGAATCCATCGGATATGTGGCGATTGAACGGCCCGTGTCAGTGGACTTATTTACTACCAGTGGCACACCGCTGGCACTAGCAACAGGACAGGGCACCGCGAACGATACCTGCGACTCAACTGTGCTGACTGGCATGACTTTCCCCACTGCGCCAGCGTTGGCAAATTTGCGTGGTTTCGTGGGTAAGCAAAGCCGTAATGACACGGATGGCGGATGGCTACGACGTTGCGTTATGACTACTCCGAGTGGCAACGCAGTTTCCATGACGGTGGATGTCGATGAGGACGATGATGGAGATGTCGAACGCACTCACACCACCGCGGAAAGCATGGGCGCTGCAATTTTTGGCGGGGATTTTATTTCGTCGCCGGTCACGTTGGCTCAGATCAGTACGCGTAGCGTTGGCAGCGAGCAGCTTGAGGTGCAATTTAGTGTTGCGACAGAAGTGTCGCATTTGGGTTATCGCGTGTGGGGTCGTGTGGATGCCGATAGCCAATGGCGCGTGCTATCCGAGCTGATACCGGCGCAGGGCGGAGATAGCATGCAAGCACGCAGCTACCGCATCACCGTTGATGGAAATGCGGTGAACGAAATTCGTATTGAGGACCTTGATCTCTTGGGTCGCTCGCGCTTCCAAACGCCGATTGCCGTTGGGCAATCGCTGGGTAGTGTACCTATCGAGGTCGCAATAGATTGGAACGGCGTGCAACGTGAGAGCCGCAGCAATTTACCTCAACGAAGAATTGGTCAAAAGCCCGAGGCGATTGCTTACGTGCGGCAAGATGGCGTGCAGCGCGTGCGTTTTGAAACGCTACAGGCACTCGGCTGGCCAAGCAATCAGAACTCTTCAACAATTGCGTTGATCGAAAAAGGGCGCGCTATTCCGCGAGTGGTGCATTGTGAGAATTTTGCCGCAACCACGTTTGGCCCTGGCTGTTACCTCGAATGGCTAGGTCAGGCGCGAGTGTCCTTGTATGGCCCGGCCAAGGCTTACCGTATTGTGGTTGCGCCTAGTTCAGTCATAGAGGTATCGCGCGGCGCAATCGGCGGGCCTGCGTTGGCAAACAATATCCCGAGCTTTAGTTCGCGCTACTCCGCCGCGCCGAATAGGCAATATAGCTTTAGCGCACCGGGCGCAGAGCCTTGGTACGACGAACGCATTTTGGCCCGAACCGCGCCAGTGAGTGTAAATCGCAGTTTTGACCTGCCAGAGCTAGTCACGGGGCCAGCAGCGCTTACCGTCAACCTCTGGGGTGGCTTGGACTTTGCTGGCGTTTCGCCAGATCACAGCGTTGAAATCGTGCTCAATGGCCGTTCGCTCGGATCACAACGATTTGATGGCCTCACTGCCGCTGACTTACAATTCAATGTAGACGCAAATGCGCTTCGCGATCGAGACAATCAGCTCAGCATCCGTGTGCTAGCAGATACTGGCTATACTGCAGACTTGGTGTTGCTGGATGGCTTTAGCGTGCAATACCAGCGTCGAGCGCGCGCCGACGTTGGGCAATTGCAATTTGGCAGCTTTGGCACCGCCATCGCTAACAATGATTTGCTGTTCCAATCCGGCTTTGAGCTCGGCACTTTTGATTTGCGCGGCGTGACTGGCAATAGCGTGCTCTGGACTGAGCATCAGGGGCGTATTAGCCGCGATCTGATCAACCAAGATACGCGTTTGCTAGGCGACGTGAATGCGCTCATGTTGACACCTGAAAACCAAGTTGCGAGCCCTGAGGTCATTGCGGCCGCTCCTGTCGCCGTAATGCCCGACAATGTCGATTATTTGATCGTCACGCATCCGCAGTTCGAGGCCGAGTTGGCGCCGCTGTTGGCTTTGCAGCGGCAGCGCGGCTATCGCACAACGGTGCTTCGAACGAATGAAATCTACGCCCTTGAATCCGGAAACGAAGCGGATCCTGATGCCATAGCCAGAGTAATCGCGCAGATTCGCCCGCGCTTTGTCTTGCTAGTGGGCGGCGATAGCTACGACTACCACAACTACTTAGGGCTCGGTACGCAGAGTTTTTTGCCGACGTTCTATCGCCGCGCGGATGAAATTGTGCGCTTCGCGGCAAGCGATGCGTACTATGCTGATTTCAATCGTGATGGTGCGCCCGACACCGCGCTCGCGCGTATCCCGGCTCGCACCAATGCCGATCTTGCGCGCGCCATTGAGTCGATTATCGAACGCAGCGCGCAACCCGCACTGCGCTACTTTGCCAGCGCGGGCAATTCCAGCGGCAGTGAGAGTTTCGCCCAAAATAGCCGAGCGAATTTTAGCTATCTGCGGCAGACACAAGTCAAGAGCTATGGTCTGGTTGATGAAATTGGTTTCGAGGATTCCCAGCAGGCTACACGCGCTGCACTCGCTGGAGGTGCTGATTGGATTAATTATGTAGGGCATTCCAGTCCGAATCGTTGGGCACTGCAAAATCTGCTGGACACACAACAACTCAACGGTATTGTTCGATCTGGGCCGCCTGCCATCATCAGTCAATGGGGCTGTTGGAACAATTACTTTGTGCTGCCGAATCAAGACACCATGAGCTACGCACTGATGTTTAGGTCGAATCAATTAGCATCGGCGGTGATTGGATCAACCAGTCTGGCTGAAGATGCAAGCCATATGGTTTTGGCAAATCGCTTTTTTGATTTGGTGGAAGACGGCCAATTCGATGAGCGCGGAGGCAATGTCAACACAATCGGTGAAGCACTCATGTACGCAAAACGTGATTTGGCAGAAACTGCGCCTGACCACATTGAGTCAAACTATTCAATCGTATTGTTTGGTGATCCAGCTCAGCCTTTACGTTGAGTAGATGCTAGTCGAAATGGGCGCTGCACGTCATCGAAATTGCAAGCAATACCGATGACGTGCAGCCATTTCGGTACTGGTGTACATGCCTACGCATTTCCGCTTGCCAAATTGTTAGAATTGCGCGAATGTCACCCGGTATTTTGCAACCCCTGCGCAATCCCATTTACCGTACTCAGCAATCCGCGAAACAGCTCATTCTCTGGGCGATCTGCGGCGCGCCATTGTTTCAGCAGGCGAATTTGCATCAGGCTGAGCGGATCGATGTACGGGTTGCGAAGGCGAATTGACAGTGCCAATCGGCGATCTTGGCTGAGCAGCTCGCCCGCGCCCTTGATGGCTAATACCGCGCTGCGGGTGCGTTCGAACTCTTTGCTGATGCGCGGGAAGAAGCTGTCGTGTAAATCTCCGGCTAGCTCGGAGTAGCTTTTTGCGATAGCTAAATCGGCTTTCGCCAGCACCATTTCTACGTCGTCAATTAAGGTGTCGAAAAACGCCCAGTCGCGCGCCATCTCTTGCAGCGCGGGCAGGCCGAATCTTGCGATGCCGGCCTGCAAGCCGGTGCCAACGCCATACCAGGCGCTTAAGCCGCAGCGGGTTTGCGACCAGCTGAAAACCCAGGGAATCGCACGCAGACTTTCTAAGCCGCCGGTGCCGCGCCGGGAAGGGCGTGAGCCTATGCGCATGCGCTCGATCACATCAATCGGCGTGGCAAGCCGAAAATACGGCACGAAGTTGACGTCCTCATACACCAGCGCGCGATAGCCATTCATGCTGGTGGCGGACATATGCGCCATAGCTTCGCGCCAAAATGCTTCGCGCGGTTCGGGTGGGCGTGGGCGCAGCGTGGCGCGCATCACGGCGGCGCTCATTTGCTCTAAGTTGCGTGACGCCAGTGCGCGCATGCCGTATTTGCGGTGGATGACTTCGCCCTGCTCGGTCAAGCGCAGGCTGCCCTGCACAGAGCCGCGCGGAGCCGACATTACAGCGCGTTCGGTTTTGCCGCCGCCTCGGCTCGCGGAGCCACCTCGGCCGTGGAAAAATTGCAGCGCAATACCGCTGCTGTGCGCCACTTCCATCAGCTCAACCTGTGCGCGCTGCAAGGCCCAGCGCGATGCCAGCAGGCCGCCATCTTTGCTGCTGTCAGAATAGCCGAGCATCACCATTTGCCGATCTGCGCGCAGGCTCAAATGCGCGCGGTAGTGTGGATTGCTAAGCAGCTGCTGCATGATCTCGCTGGCGGTGCGTAGATCCTCGACCGTCTCAAACAATGGCACCACATCAAGGGCACCACTGCTGCCGCGCACCGCGCATTCGGCCAATGCCAGCACGCTGAGCACATCGGCGACATCGCGCGTCATGCTAATAATGTACGGCCCTAACGCAGCGCTACCGTATTGCTGGCGGCTGGCGTCCAGCTGTTTGAAAACCTGCAGCACCGACTGCGCTTCCGCACCTTCAGCCTTACGGGCTTTGCGCTTGCGGCTCAGCACTAACGATAGCGCTTCGGTGCGCTCAGCGCTGCTGCGGCCTGGCCAGTCTGGATCAGTCAACAGCTCGGCCAGCGCGCGCGCATGCACGCGCGAATCCTGGCGCTGATCGAGCCTGGCAAAATGAAAGCCAAAACACGCGACTCTCCGCTGCAAGCGAGATAGTGGAAACAGCCCGGCAAAGGCGCCGCGATTCGCCTGCAAGCTCGCTTCAATCAACGCTAGATCAAGCGCAAATTCGCCCACGTTCGCATAGCCTGGCGCAACCGCCTTGCCGCTTTGGCTAAGCCGCGCGGCAATCAGCAACAGCAATTGCCGGTAAGGCATATCGCCATAGCGGCTGTTGAGATTCACCGCCGCTTTTGGCAGCAGTACCCGATAGTGCTGGATGCGCGCCAGCAGTGCCGGCGTTACGTCGACGCGCTCACTAGATTGGCTCAAAATGCGCGCCAACGTCAGCACATCGGTGCGGTAGCGTTCCAGCAATAAACTGCGCAATCGGCTTAGCGTCGCGGCAATAGTTTTCGCGCCCACATTCGGGTTGCCATCCATATCGCCGCCGACCCACAGCGCAAAATGCAGGTGGGTTGGAATACTGTGCAGATAGCCCTGCAAAGTGATGGCCGCTTCGCCGTAAACCGCACGCAGCGCGAACTCAAACTCTTCAAAATAGCTGGGCACCACCCGATACAGCACGTCGGTCAAATAAAAGCTAACGTGGTTCAATTCATCCGACACCGTCGGGCGTTCGCTGGACTGCTCGGCGGTTTGCCAAGCGGTGGTAAGCGCTAATCGCAGCCGCTCGTTAATCGCTTGCGCCTCACGCGGCGTTAGGCGTTTTTCCACCATCGACATCAGCGCGGCAACTACCGCGTGTTCTTTTTCCAGCATCGTGCGGCGCGTTGCCTCGGTCGGGTGCGCCGTAAACACCGGCTCGATATCCAGCGTTGGCAAAAAAGCGTGCAGCTCAGCCAGCGAAACGCCGGACTGCTGCAAAGCCAGCAGCGCCGCGTGTACGCCGCCGGGCTGCGGCGCGGCATCGGTGCGCTGATAGTCTAGCCGCCGCCGCACGCGGTGCATACGCTCCGCCACGTTGACGCTTTGAAAGTACACGCCAAACGCTCGCACCACCGGCTCAATCTGCGCAAAATCCAGCGCATCCAGGCTCGCAGTCAACTCGCCAATCTCAACCTTGCCTTCACGGCGCGCAATCGCCAACTTGCGCACTTGTTCGACGGTGGCAAGCAGATCAGGGCCGGCCTGATCGGTCAAAACCTCACCAATCAGCTGGCCTAAGCGGCTGACGTCATCCCGCAGCGGTGCGTCAACGGGTTCAAAGTCAACTTGACGTGGCATGGATTGCTGCCTTGAAGCTAAAGAAGATTCGAGTGTGCCGCATGGGGCTTCGAGTTAGCTATCAAGCGGCTAAGCTAACCGCGGATTTGGTGATGCAATCGAATTCAGAGGTGGTGGTTGGTGGACAGCGTAGTGCCTCGCAATTTTTCAACACTACTCAAAGCACATCCAAAGGGCTGCGCAGCGCTTTATTGGCTTGGCTTAGCACCTGCAAGTAAACCATCGTCGTGCTCACTTGCTTGTGGCCCAACCTCCAGCAGGTGCGCGGCAAACGAATGCCGCAATACCTGCGGCGTGCAGAGTTTGGTGATGCGCGCGCGCTTGGCCGATTCCCGCACTGCGCGCTGCACGGTTTCCGGCAATACATGCTGCCGAAGTGTGCTTCCCGTTTGCGGATCAATACCGAGCTGATTCGTCGGAAAAACCCATTGCCAGCCCCATTCGCGCGCGGCTTTCCTACGCGAAGTTAGTCAAAAACGATTCAACTTCCAGCGCACCCATTTCTTGCGGGTTCTGCTCGCCATGAAACAACATAAAACGCTGAATCCAGCCGACGTAAGTGCCTTCCGTACGCAAACTCAGGTTTCTGCGTCTGCAATTTTGCGCACACTTGATCTAGTAGTTTTGCTGGGTTGGGGATTTGCTTCATGTGGTTTCACGTTAGGCTGTCTGATGACATACGTCAATTTAGTGATTTGGCTACACGTTGAATTTCTTGACTTGGCCGAAAACCAGAAGATACTCCTCGCCGTCTGATCCAAGGTTGGAGTTTCAAGTGACGGTTTTTGACACAAATTCATTGACTGAACTTAACAACCGTGTTGCTTACGAGACTTGGTTTCTGGAGGCGGTGTATCACATTAGTTTAAACGAGCTGTTCCCCAACCGGCGAGACGCAGTAATTTACCCGATCAGCGGGGAACCAATGTTCTTCGCTTTTGGCCGTGCCAGAGCCCACATTGGAGACTGGCGACCAGACTTTTTGAGGGTGGGAGCACCGCTCGTATTTGTCACAACTTTCAAATTGATCGACATGCTAATCGAATGGGTTTTGGTGAAGAGAGGAGTAACCACAACTTTTCGCTTTCAGGAGAAACGCGCTGCACTCACACCGACCGTGAAATTCCCAACCGTTGTCGAATCTAAGCCTTGGTGGCGAGAGCGTCTCATCGGCCTATACACTTCGCTCGAACCCTTGCGCGGTACGCTCATTCACGACCGCCACTTTGCAACCAATGACGGAAACTTGGAGGTCGCGAGCTCTAGGCGCGGTATAACTGGCAACCCAGTGCAGATTGACGCGGCCCAACTTAGAGTCCTTGCGCGTTGCATTGTGAGTACGTTGCGATATGTTGACGGAAGCTGGGCGATGGATCATCACCAGGAGCGTACGCTTCGGTACGAATTTGACCTCATCGCTCCGCTTCATGGCATGCCCAGCCTAGGCCAAAAGCGCCCGTATTCTCCAACTGTTCGCGTTTTCTCGAAGAACCCAGATCCACGTACTGTCGATACACTCGCAATCGCGCGAGACCTCGCAAATACTTATCCTGAATGCGATTGCATGTTCGATCTGCGTTTTTTGTATATCCAGAACGGCCGCGTTGCACGAGCCTACCTAATCGATTGGCGATCATTGGAATCACTCGAGCGCTCGGACACCGATCGTTTCGTCTGCGACATTCCGGACGATGTGGATCCGAAGCACTGTGCGTGAGGCTTTCAATACATACGTTGGTGGTGTTTGAGCGCTCGAACTAAAAATTGCAACCAACCCTGCGCTATTCGGCGATATCGCGCCGTCATAGTCTCTCGGGCTGCACCTAGTCTACAATTAACACTAGCGAACAAGTCACTCACCTATGCACATCCGACCAGCCACAAATGCAGACGCGGAAGCAATCAGCACGCTAGTTATCGGCTCAGTCAAATCGCAACTTGCGGCTGACTTTACCGCAGACGGCCTCGCGCTATTTGTTGAGGCATCCACCCACGAAAAAGTGGCTGAGAAAATCGCGTCGGGATATTTTTACTGGGTCGCGGAGTCTGATTGCGGGCGCATTGCTGGCGTATGTGCGCTTCGGGGCGAAAGCCATCTGTATAACCTTTTCACATGCGCCGATTGGTATCGCACCGGCGTCGGTCGTGCTTTATGGGCGCATGCGCTTTCATGGGCAAAGGCGCGGGGCGTAGGAGAAATTACCGTTAATTCGTCCAGTTTTGCGTTTGCTGTCTATGAGCGCTTTGGTTTCGTAAAGACCGGCCCTGTTTACCAGTCACACGGCATTCTGGCCACTCCCATGGTTTACCGCGTGGTTGGCTAGTTAAAAATTTCAGCCGACAATGCGGCATTGCGCGGTATCGCGCTACCATCGGTCTTCGGGCCGCAAGTCGGCTGGTTTTTGTCGCGCAAATGGCAGGTGAGAATGTAAACTAGCTTCAGACTCACCAAATGGAAGGAAATAGCCCATGTCCGTCATCATAAATGGTAATAATTTAGATAATTTGCTTGCACAATTTAAGCTGCTTCGGACAGATGTCGACACGCTTAAACAGACGGTCGAGAAGCAACAACGCGAAATTGCGGAGCTGAAAACGAACTCAAAGTAGCTGGGTGACAAGCGACACACATTAATTTGTGAACCGGGTAGCATCAAAAGCATCTTTAGTCTCAGAATACTGTGTGCTTTCATTGTATCTAAAGTCGACAGGCTAGTAAGCTGTCGCTTTTGCCGTGCAAGTAAAAGTTCCAGCCGACCATGCGGCAGTATCGCGCTATCATGGCTTTCGGGCTGCATGTCAGCTGAAAGTGGATAGCAGTAGTGGCTACAATTAGTAAATCGCTTCGCAGCTGAGTCTGGCTCATTTGCCAGACTAGTATGAAAACTACGCCAGTTGTATGCCAAACTAACGGTCGTTTACTTGAATTTATTGAGTGACCGACAACGCGTCACGAAATATGTATTGAGGCCAAGTAATCTCAGTAAACTAACACACTGGACAAATAAGCCGAGGGAGCAAAGCGCCGCATTTATGCCAATCGCAGCTATACAACCATTCTACGCGCACCTGAAAAAACAGGGCTTTGAGCAGCGCTATGTTCGCGAAGCCATGCTTCCAGATTGGTGGGATGACGCGCTGTTTGAGAATTCCTCCAATCGGTTGACAGCTCAGATGAGCGTGGCGAAGTATTTAGGCGTACGTCTACACGACGTTATCAATGAAAACACCGTGCCACTGCAGATTGGAAATGTACGTCTCAAACGCGGTAGGGCGGAAACGCCGAATGATGTATTGGGCGCAGTCACTGCTGCACTGCACGCCGCACGAATGACGGCAAGCCTAATGCAAAAGTCCTTACCTTTTACAGGAATGCGCAGTGCCTTGGAAGTTCGAGCCCAGCTGCTAAGTCACCCTACCAGTTCGGTTCCTAATCTAGGTAATTTGTTAGACTATTGTTGGCAGCATGGAATTGGTGTGGTGCATGTAACGCGTCTGCCAAGCGTTTCCAAAGCCAAAAAAATCGAAGGACTTGCAACGTTTATTGGCGAACGACCTGTAATCGTTCTTTGCTCCGGTAGAAGCAGTCCAGCGTGGCTAGCTTTCCACCTCGCCCATGAGTTGGGACACATTATGCGTGAACATGTGAAACCAGGCGATCAACCCCTTATCGATATTAAGCTGGAAAGCGTCATTGACAACGATTCTGATGAGATCGAGGCCAATCAGTACGCGTTTCAAGTACTTACTGGTAATCCGGAACCAAAGTTTTCTGGGAAAATCTCGTCTGGTTTAGAGCTTGCAGGGGCGGCGCGGAAATACGGGGTACTGAATCACGTTGACCCCGGCACAGTCGCATTGATTTACGGCTATTCTCAAAAGTGCATTCCAATGGCACAAGCAGCACTTAAAATATTGGAAGTAAACGTTAGCGGCGCCGCTCAGTTAATAGCCAGGGCGTTCCGCAAGCATGTCGCGTTGGACGACGTCCCGGAGAGTATCCAGCGCAGCCTGGCTATCACGACACAGATTTACGGCATGACGCTGCCAGAAAACGCTGACGCTTGAAAAACGTATTGTCGACCAATCGGCCGGGTTTGCTGTTGATTGACACCGACGTCCTTGTGCTACTGGCTGCTTCTGGCTTTCTTGGACACGTGGCATCGAGCCTGGGATATGCCAGCAGTCAATTGCGCCGATTGTCTGCCGCGCCGCACCAAATACGAAAAAGCAAGAGTTTTCGTGATCAATTTGGGCAGGAAGTATTGCTAAAAGTCGAACCGATCGTCGCAACGATTTTAGCGGCTGAACCCCCAGCAGACCTCGATCTGTTGCACGATTTGAACTCTATGGATTTTATCGACGAAGGGGAGGCCCAGCTGATGGCTCTCGCCGCTTCGCAACCGTCAAGTTTGCTAGTCACAGGTGACAAGCGTGCTGTGATTGCTCTTGCAGGATCGACCGCATATTCATGCATTGATGCTTTAAAAGGAAAGATCGTTCCTCTAGAAGCCGCGCTCTTAATACTGTTGGCGAAAACTCAAGCTTGTGATCTTCGAGAAGCGTTTTTTTCTGTTCTCCAGCACAAAACACTTCGAATTGTATTGAGTGAGAACACAACGTCCAATCACGACAGCTGCACTGAAGCAGTTCAAAGCTATTATGACGATTTGCATCGACAGACTAATGGTCTTCTTATCAAGCCGTTTTGGTGAACCACCTTTAAAATCAGTGCTCATTGAAGGCTTGAATTCTTGCTCAGGAATTCCGATCAATGAGGCGAATTTTGAAGCGCGGATGTTGACATTCTGTAGTTGACTTCATCTGCAGAGACTCAGGCTGATGTGAACTCATCAACCTTCTTAACGCCCTTAGACCAAGCCCCAATGGGGCGTAATGAAATAGCCCAGGGCAGCGCCCTGGGAGCCGAGCACGAGAATTTTGGTATGTCCTGAAAGGACGAAACCAGTCAAATCCGGAAGGTATTGTTGCGCCTTTTCAGGGCTTATGATGAGGTTATTAATCGGCCCCAAGGCGTTGCCGTGGGCTATCACCTGATGCCGCGTTGCGAAAGTGAAGTAGCCAGTTGGAGCGTTTAAGATATGGGCGGCGTGCGATTTCCTAATTTTGCTTCCGTCAAAGCACGAAAACCCCCAAAGCTCACCTCAGTTTGCCTAAACTGCGCGCATCGAGTGAAATGCGTAGGGGAACACCATGGCTTTAACCCAAAATATTACTAAGGCAAGAACACCGGCAGGCACGCTAGAGCTGTTGCCGCTGGAGCAGATTAGCTTTCAGCGTATGCTGGATGTGATTCGCCGCAACTATGAGCGCTTTGGCTTTTTGCCGGTGGAAACGCCGGTGTTTGAGCTGGCCGAAGTGCTGTTAACTAAATCGGGCGGTGAAACTGAGCGTCAGGTGTATTTTGCGCAGTCGACCGGTGCGATTGAAAAAGATGCTGATGCCAAGCTGGCGCTGCGCTTCGATTTGACTGTGCCGCTGGCGCGCTACGTGGCGGAGCACGAGCACGACTTGAGCTTTCCATTTCGCCGCTATCAAATTCAGCGCGTGTATCGCGGTGAGCGCCAGCAGCGCGGTCGCTTTCGCGAGTTCTATCAGGCGGATGTGGATGTGATCGGTAAGGACACGCTCTCAGTCCAGTTTGATGCGGAAATTGTGGCGGTGATTGTTGGCGTGTTTAAGGAATTAAAGGTCGGCCCGTTTACCGTGCAGTTCAATAATAGGCGCCTGCTGCGCGGGTTCTTTACGCTGATTGGCATCGCTGAAACTGAGCAACAGGCGTTGGTGCTGCGCGAAGTCGATAAGCTCGACAAACGCGGCCCGGCGGCGGTGCGCGCAACCTTAACCGGTGCGGATTTTGGCGTCAGTGAAGCCATCGTCACTGACATTTTGGCGTTCACCGAGCAGCGCTCCAGCAGCCACGCGCAGGCCTTAGCAATGCTGGATGCGCTGCTAGTTCGCGGCAGCAATGTTGAGCTTGAAGCGGGCATTGCGGAACTGCGCGAAGTGCTGAGCGCGATTGCCGCCATGGGCGTGCCGGAGGCCAATTACGCGCTGAATTTTTCCATTGCGCGCGGGCTGGATTACTACACCGGCACCGTGTTTGAGACGATCCTAACCGAGCACGCCGATATCGGCAGCGTATGTTCGGGCGGGCGCTATGAAAATCTGGCCAGCCACTACACGAAAAGCAAACTGCCGGGTGTGGGTATTTCCATCGGCGTTACCCGGCTGTTCTGGCAGCTGTGCGAAGCCGGGCTGATTGGGGTTTCCGAATCCACCGTGCAGGTGATCGTGACGCAAATGGATGCTGCGCTAATGCCCGAGTACTTAGCGCTGGCGAGTTTGCTGCGGCAAGCCGGCATCAATACTGAGCTGCACTTAGAACCCGCCAAGCTCGGCAAACAGCTGAAATATGCCGGCAATTCTGGCATTCACTTTGCGCTGATTATGGGCTCCGATGAGCAGACGAAAAACGTCGTGATGGTCAAAGATCTGCGCAAGCAAGAGCAATTTGAAGTGCCGCGCGCCGAGCTGGTACAAACGCTGCGCGTTGAGCTCGAACAATACGCCGCACTCAAATCACTGGTGCAACACGCGCCATGAATACGCCTCCAAAAAAGCCGATTGGCAAAGTGGCTGCCAAAGCCGTCAAAGCGAGGCCCGCGTCAGCGAACAAAGTAACGGCTGCGGTAGATGCAGCAGCCAAACCTGCACCGGTCAAGCGCAAACGCCCGCAGCGTCCGCTGATTTTGGATGGCAAAAGCTTGACTCGCAAAGCGGTGATTGAGGTATCCAGAAATCACCGCCGGGTTGAGATTTCACCATCTGCACTGCGCCGCGTGGCGCGCGTAGCCAGCTTGTTAGAAGCCGAACTAAAACGCGGCGAACCGCTGTACGGTGTAACCACCGGATTTGGCAGCAATGCGGATCGCATTCTAGGCGCGGCGCGCCAGCGTGCGAGCACAAATAGCGGCTCTGAAGCGATGTCGCTGATGGAAGAGCTGCAGCATAAATTGATTGTTTCGCATGCCGTGTGCGTCGGGCAACCGCTTGATAAAACGCTGACCCGCGCAATGCTGCTGCTGCGTTTGAATACGCTGTTGTCTGGGCATTCGGGCATTCGTACCAAGCCGCTCAAGCTGATGGCGGCGCTGTTGAATGTTGACATTACCCCTATCGTGCCAGAACTTGGCTCGGTGGGTGCCAGCGGTGATCTAGCGCCGCTTTCACACCTTGCGCTGCCGCTGATTGGCGTGGGTGATGTGATCTATCGCGGCCAGCAAGTCAGTGCGCTGAGCGCTTTGGAGGCCGAAGATTTAGAACCCGTCAAGCTGTATTTAAAAGAAGGACTCGCGCTCAACAACGGCACCACGCAAATGTTAGCTAGCTTAGTGATTGCGCTGGATATCGCAGAAGCCCTGTTGAAGCAAGCTGACATTAACGCGGCCTTGGCATTAGAAGCCTTTTGTGGGCGCAGCGCGGCGTTTGATGCCCGCGTGCACAAGCTGCGCCCGCATCCTGGGCAAATGGCGACGGCGGACAATATCCGGCGGCTCATTCAAGGCTCTGGATTGGTGGATATCAGCTACCACCGGGTTCCGCGTTTTCAAGCCTGGAGCCCGAATGCATGGTCAAATTCTGAAGGCAAGCAGCGCACTTTTGATATCCGCTGGGATTATGTACTGCCATCCGAACGCGATGGCCGTACGCGTTTTTATCAAACACATCTGCCGTTCAAAGGCGGTAAGAAATTTCAGCCGCAAGATGCTTATTGCCTGCGCTGCACACCGCAAGTTCACGGCGCAGTCAAAGACGTTTGGCAGCAGGTGGTAGACGTCGTCGAGCGTGAGCTCAATGCCGTAACCGACAATCCGCTGATCTTTCCAAAAGCCAAGGACGATATGGAGGATATCGCTCTGCCGGTGCTTTCGGCGGGCAATTTTCACGGCATGCCGCTGGCATTGGCGGCGGCGAATTTAAAAAACGCGCTGCCAGTCTTAGCTTCGATCAGTGAGCGCAGGCTCAATAAGCTGCTTGATCCAGCCACCAATGATGGCCTACCGCCGTTTTTGATAGGCAATGAAGACGGCACCGATTCGGGTTTAATGATTGTGCAATACACCGCTGCAGCATTAGTCAATGAGCTAGCTTCACGCGCGCAGGCGGCCTGCGTGTATTCGATTCCGACTAGCGCAAACGCGGAAGATCACGTGTCGATGGGCACCAATGACACCCGGCATTTGCTTGAGATGCTGGCCAATACCGAGCGCGTGTTAGCGTTGGAATTGCTATGCAATGCGCAGGCGCTGGATTATCGCATGCAGGTTTTAGATGCTGCCTATGCGCTCGCTAGCAACCTGGGCATTCAAGCGCTGCGCAGCAAACTGCGCAATATCTCGCCAGCGCGCCCGCATGAAGCTGAAGAGCTAGCCGGGGATCTCAAACGCTTGCAAGAAGACCTGCGCGGACTCAATGAGGTTCGGCCCAGCGCGGTGTCGCAGCAGCTGCTGGCACTGGTGCGCACGCGGGTTAGCTTTTTGACGGAAGATCGCCTACTTGCGCCAGATTTGGTGGCGATTCAAGCCTTGGTGCAAGAACGTGCGCTGCTCAGGCTGGTGGAAGATCAGTGCGATGTTAGTTTGGATTTGAGTTGACTATGGGGCACGTTCCTTTTTGAATGACAAGCCATAGCCTGTAATTTGGCTGAGGCCGCACGCAGTCTGCGTTGAATCAAGCAAATCAAGGTCAGCGCTCATTAGCAACTTTTTAGGCTGTTGTCGGTTCAATCACCCAACTGCACTGCCGCCCCCGGCACTTCCACGAGCGTTTCACTCGCAATCCAACGTTGCCCGCGCGCATGTCGAAAAATACTTTTTACTGTCGTCACTTGGTAGCGCCCGCTCAGACGATCGCCGAGCGGGTGTTCGGCAAAATCGGCATTTGCGCTAAATAGGCCGCCGAGCACGCGTTTACCATAAGGAATTTTTATAGTGTCGCTCTGATAGCCCTGGCTTCTGAGCACCGTGTGCGCCTCCATTCTAGAATCTGGCAGTGGGTTGGAAGCGGCTGCCAGCAGCTCTAACACCCACGCGGTGGAGTTTTGCCGTTTGCTGGAATACACCTTAGCTATCACGCTGTAGCGTGCTTGAAATACTTTTTTGCCGCTGTGGGAACCGAGCGCGCTTTGAACGTGTTTGGCAAGCTCGGGCTTTAGCCAAAGTACTTTGCTTTGATACGTCAATAAATCGTCCGAGAAAAAATTCAGCAGCCCCTCTTCAAAAACGCCGCCGCGATCGCTGCTGCATTCATTGAGCAAATGCAGAACGCGCCAGCCCTGCGCTTGTCGAAACACTACGCCCACATGGCTATAAAGCAAGCCCTGATCGCTAAAATCTTGGCCAATTCGGGCTACCAGTGCGACGTTTTGTTCGGGCGTTTTAGTGAGCGCAAGGTCCAATACTTGACTCAATCGGGTTGCCGCATTGGCGGCGGCGCGCACAGCTTCAGGTGCCATCGTTCTTGCGCTACAGTTTTTGCCGGCCTGCGCGGACGCTGCGAAAAACAATAAGGTAAGTAACAAAGCGGCTAGCTTACTGCCATAGGTTCGCATATGCGTAATCGCTATTTCGCTTGCCGATGATTGGTCTGCAGCAATGCCTCGTTTGGAACATAGGCAATCTCTTTGCCTGCAATGCTTAAGCTGGTGCCGGCATCATCACAAAGTGCATCTACCGTGGCGCCAGTGTTTTCCTGCAAATAGTCGACTAGTTCAAGCGGCACCGCCACGCTGAATTTTGCGCCCTCGGCAGCGGCTTGTACCGCCACGCTAGCTACGCCGCCGGTGAAAAATACGCCCAAAATGGTCAGCTGCGCGCCGGCTTCGACCAGCTCAACCACCGCGCTGCCCGTGGCTACACTGATTTCCGAGAGCGCGCTGACAGTGGAAATATCACTTTGTGGAGCGGCAGAGCTGGTGTTTGCCAGCAGGCAGAAAAGTAAAACGGTACCTAACAAACGGCGGGTCGATAGAGTTAACATTTTGCAGGCTCTGACGGTGGGAAGTCAGGCGAGTATCGGCGGCCGATGCGCTGGCCGATGGATTCGCAGCTAAGCCGAGTTTGTTGGTGCGCGGCGTCTTAAAAAGCGATACGCTGGTCGGGTTGTCTAGCTTTTTGGCCCCAACTTACGCGTCAACGTATTGCGCCCAACGCCCAAACGCTTGGCGGCTTTTTGTCGATCATTACCAGTTAGCGATAGCGCGGCCTGAAACAAGCAGTAATCTAGCTGTGCGTGCCAATCATTCGATAGATTTTGCCGATCTGCCTGCAAATGTTGAACTGCGAGTGCCTGCAACTGCGCCCACACATCATCGGTTTCTGGGCTTGTGGTAGTTACATCACTGAGCTGTGGCAGGAAGCTGGCAACATCAAGCGCCAAAATTTCCGGCCCAGGCGCCAGCGCGGTCAACCGCAGGCAATAGTTCCGCAATTCGCGTACATTGCCTGGCCAGTTGTAGTCTGCAAAACGTTGCAAAACTAGCGGGCTGAGCGTCTTGCGCGCGGTTTTTAGCTCTTTCGCGCTCGCCTCCAGTAGCTCATCACACAGCCGAGTTAAATCTTCGCCGCGTTCGCGAAGTGGCGGCATGCGAATTTCCACCACATTCAATCGATGCAATAAATCCGCGCGAAATTCACCGCGCGCTACTTTGCCCTGCAAATCTTGATGCGTTGCCGCCAGCAGGCGCACGTTGGTGCGTTTTAAGTCGCGTCCGCCCAGCAAAAAGTATTCGCCTTCAGCCAAAACCCGCAGCAACCTGGTTTGCAGTGCAAGCGGCATATCGCCAATTTCGTCTAAAAATAGCGTGCCGCCCTCGGCTTGCTCAAACCGACCGGCGTGCCGACGATGCGCGCCGGTAAACGCGCCCTGCTCATGCCCAAATAGCTCGCTTTCTAGCAATTCCGGCGCGATCGCAGCCGTATTCAGCGCCACAAAGGGCTGCTTGGCGCGGTTGCTGTGCTGATGCAGCGCCCTGGCAATAAGCTCTTTGCCGGTACCGGTTTCACCCGTGATTAACACTGATAACTCGGTGCGCGCGACTCGCCCAATAGCGCGAAACACTTCGCCCATGGCGGCGGATTGGCTGACAAACACCGGGCTGACGTTAGGCTCGGCTGTACTGCGTTGGCTCAACGCGCGCTGCGCAAATGCTACCGCGTGCGTCAAATCGAAGGGTTTGGGCAAATAATCCAGCGCGCCGCCATCAAAAGCCGCTACCGTGCTGCTCAAATCGGTATAAGCGCTCATGACCACCACCGAAAGCTGCGGCATCAGCGTACGCGCGCGTTTTAGCCAGCTCAGCCCATCCATGCCCGGCATGCGAATGTCGGTAAAAACCAGCATGGGGGTTTCACCAGCTTCAATAGCGCTGAGCGCTGCTTGAGCGTTGGTAAAGCTGCGCGGCGCAAAGCCTGCGTCCGCGAGCGCATGTTCCAGCACGAAGCGAATCGCACGGTCGTCGTCAATAATCCAAATGGGGGCGCTGTGTGGGATAGTTGTCTGGGGCATGGCGCGATGGTGCGGGCAAGCTGGCTTGGCAGTCAAACCAATTGCACATGCGAGTGTGTACATCAAACCCAGATTTTCGTACAAGCTGCGTAAATGCCCGCGCACGACGGCGCTAAGTTTCGCTAAACTCGCCGAATGAAGCGAGATCACATTAACTATTTCTATGTAGGCCTACTGGTTTTGGTGGCGCTGGCGCTATTGATTGCGACGTTATTCGCCATTACCGGGCGCGGCGGCAGCAAGGATTCCTATCACACCTACTATAAAAACGTCGCAGGCTTAGGTTTTGGCACGGCGGTGTTTTATCAGGGCTATCGCATTGGCCAGGTTGAGGGTGTAACGCCTGAGCAATCAGCCGGCAAAACCCGCTTTAGAGTCGATTTCAGCGTCAATCAAGGCTGGCAGATTCCGAAAGAAAGCACGGCTTCGTTAATGTCGTCGGGCCTGTTGTCAGACGTGTTTTTGGGCGTCAGCGAAGGCCCAGGGCCGGGTTTGCTCGCTATAGGCAGTGAATTACCGGGCCGCGAAGGCGCGGATATTTTTGCCGCCGTCAGCATGCTGGCCGGCGAGGTAACCACGCTAACGCAAACGCAAATCGCGCCTTTGCTGCGTAAATTGGGTGCCAGCGTAGACGCCATCTCGGAGAAAGTAACTTCAGGCGCGCCGACTTTGGTGGACGATTCGATCAAGCTGCTGCGCCAGCTAAACCAAGGCGCGGATTCGTTGAATGAGCTGCTCGGCCCGGGTAATCGCGGCAACGTGCAGCGCTTGTTAGCTTCGGGCGCGGCGGCGGCTGATAACGCAAAAACCCTTAGCGCATCGCTGCATGAAACGCGCGCTACGCTTGATGCAACGCTCAAGCAGCTTGAACAAACCAGCGCTAATGTCGGCCCGGATTTGCAGGCGTCGATGAGCGATCTGCGCGCCACGCTAGCCACGCTAGCGCAGCGGGTTGATTCGATAACCTACAACCTAGAAAGCGCGAGCCGGCATTTTGATGAATTTGGCCGCGAACTGCGCAAGCAACCGAACCGGCTTTTGTTTAATCCAGTGAACGACGATGACGTCGAAGGCCGCAAAAAATGATCAGCGCTTTTGTTGCCCGCTTAACTTTACTCATCGCACTGCTGCTGGCTCTGGCAAGCTGCGGCACCACCGATCCGCTGCCCGACTATCGATTTTTTCGACTCGCTAAAGTGGCCGCCAAGCTGGATACGCCGCCCGTAGCTGCGCCAATGTTTAATGAGCCCGTTGAAGTACAAGCGTTTCGGGCAGACGGCGTTTTTGGCGAGCGCCCGATTGTGTACAGCTTGGCCGCCGAACCCGAACGCCTGCTCCAATATCACTACCAGCTTTGGACCGATCCGCCTGGGCTTATTTTGCAGCGCCGCTTTGTCGATTTGATGCAGCTGCATCAGCTTGCCCCGCACGTTAGCGCACGCACCAGCCCGCGTGCAGAGCCCATGGTACTCAGCGGCCATATTGAGCGGCTTGAGCGCGTGAAACCCACAATCGTAAGCGAACCTTGGCAAGTCGTCGTCAGCCTGCGCTTGCGTTTAGAAAGCCATCGCGGCACGCAGCCGATACTCGAGCGCAGCTATGAGGAGCGCCGCGATGCAGCGGGCGATGATATTCACGCCAGCGTGCTGGCATTTGGCACAGCAATCGATGCCATTTCGGCACGTTGGAGCGCGGATTTGGTAGAGGCTAGCCGCGCTGCGCGGTGAGATCAAAGAAATAAAACACCTCTAGAACTTCTACCGCTTTGTCAATTCCAGAAGGAAGCTAAGCATGTCTGACTTCCTTACGCGCGTTCAAAAAACTAAATTAAATTTCCGTTTCCTGCGATAGCGATGAATCAACTCGTTCCTCGTTTAGTTCTGGGCATGATGTTCGTTTGCGCCGTAACAGTCGGAATTGTTTTTCTGCCAATATTTCTGTTTGTTTGGCCTTTGGTCTTAGCGGGAACGCTCGGTTTGATCATGGCAACCTTTTTGCTACTTCGAACGCCTAAACGGCATCATTTGATGTATTGGGGGCTTCTTTTTCTCGCGATCATGGCCGTGCTTTTCTTGAGATAGCTATGAAGCAAGTTGTTCGTCGCCTAATATATTTGATTCTCGGCGTATCTCAGGTTTAGGAGCCCTTATGCCGCGCGAACCAGGCGCTGCTCTATAAAGTGATTAGTCAGTCGATGGCGCGGCATAAGCACCAATGGTAGCGGCCCAACGCTTATCTGCGATCTGCGATCACAAAAGCAGCTTGCTAGCGGACGCGATGATGGCCACTTGGTGTATCGGTTAGCTGTCTAAACTGGTAACGTTGAACTTGCTTTTTCCCTAAACAGCCAACCCCTTATGCTCGCACAACACGACATCGGCTATTTGCAGGCGCTAGGCATTGTGGTGTACCAGCTGCGTTCTGAAATACCCGCTGCGGGGGCGCCGGAATTTGCCTCGGTTTTAGGCCAGCCGCACACAGATCGCGCGCCGGCTGTGGATGTAAGGCAGCGCGCCGATAGTGCGAACACCGCATTTGCTGATGCGCAAAACGCGCTGCGGGTGTTTGAGCCAGAAATTGCACCGCGAGCCGTTGCAGCGCCCATCGCTGCGCCTAGGCCGGTGGCAAAACGCAGCGCTGATGCCCCTGAGTTAGTTGTGCCCGCCGCCGAACTTGCCAGATTTGCACCGAGTAAACTGTGCCTGCATCTTGGGCTGGCGATTTTCGGCAAAGCCATTCCAGCGGTCGAAAATTCCGTGCAAAGCGAAACCGCGCTGTGGTTTGAAAGCCCGAACGGCCAGCTCAAGTTAGGCTCGCTTAGTCTGTTGCGCACCAGCTGGCGCGCGCGCAGACAGGCCTGGGTGCTGCTGCGCGCATGGCGCAAGCAAAATCCGCGCTAAAGCATAGTTAGATCACGTGCAACAGCCGGTTTACCCGCTAGATCGCAACGTCAAAGGCGCGCGCGTTAGCACATTGAAGGCGCTTGATTTGCCCGAGATTATGGCAATCGAGCGGCGCACGTACGAATTTCCGTGGACTGAAGGCATCTTCAAGGACTGCTTTCGCTCAGGCTATGCCGGCCTAGCGCTCCGGGAAGACGGGCTGATGCTCGGCTATGGCATGATTTCCTATGCCGCTGGCGAAGCGCATCTATTGAACGTCGCGGTTGCGCCTGAATTTCAAGGCCTGGGCCACGGCAAGCATTTGACCAAACGGCTGATTGATCTGGCGCGCTGGCACCACGCCGAGCAAATCTTTCTGGAGGCTCGCATCAGCAATACTCGCGCGCAAGCGCTGTATGCCGCACTCGGTTTTTGTGAAATTGGCGAGCGGAAAAACTACTATCCAGGCCGCGGCCGCCGGGAAGATGCGGTGGTTATGGCGCTGGATTTGTCGCTTAACTTTTCACTTAATTCCGGAGCCGCAATAAATAGCACGCCGCGCGTTTAGGCCTATTGCGTGCGGCTTTAGGGGCTAAATTGCAAGCGCCTAGCCGCTAAATCAATCAAATCAACTAACTGCCAACCACAAACGAATCCCGCAACGTAACAGTGCGGTTAAAAACAGCTTGATTTGCCTGATGATCAAGGCGATCCGCAGTAAAAAAACCTAGCCGCTCAAACTGCACGGTGGTTTCAGGCACAACGCCTACCAAGGCGTTCTCTAAATAGGCCGCTGGCAGAATTTGCTTCGAGTTAGGGTTTAAGCTGGCGCGATAATCTCCCGCTGCATCCGGGTCGGCCACACTAAATAAACGCTCAAACAGCCGAACTTCGGCCCGCAAGCAGCTTGATTCACTGACCCAGTGAATCGTGCCTTTGACCTTGCGGTTCGCTTCGGGCTGGCCGGGCCGAGTTTGGAAATCCAAAGTGGCGCGCAGCTCAGTAATATGACCTTCTGCGTCCTTGATAATTTCATCGCATTTGATAATGCCAATCCCGCGCAGCCGAACTTCCCCGCCCGGCATCAGCCGGTGAAAACCTTTGACCGGGTGCTCCATAAAATCGTCTTGCTCAATCACTAAATCTGGCGTGAGCGCCACGCTGCGCTCACCCAGGCTTTCGTCTTTTGGGTGATTTGGCAAACGCACAGCTTCACTGTGGCCGGGTGATAAATTAGTCAGTATCAATCTAAGTGGATTCAGCACCGCCATGCGGCGCAGCGCTTTGCCATCTAAATCTTCCCGCACACATGCTTCCAGCACGGAAAAATCAATCACGCTGTTTTGCTTGCTGACGCCCGAGCGCTCCCAAAACGTGCGGATGGCCTGCGCGGTATAGCCGCGTCTTCGCATGCCGGAGATTGTCGGCATGCGCGGATCGTCCCAGCCACCAACGAGCTTTTCATCGACCAGCTGGGTCAACTTGCGCTTGCTCATCACGGTGTAGTTGATGTTGCCGCGCGCAAATTCAATCTGCTGTGGGCGGCTTACATGCGTTTCCACGCCGCGCTCGACCAATGGCGCAAACAGTGCTGGATACGCGGGCAAATTAATGCGATCAATATACCAATCGTAAAGCGGGCGATGATCTTCAAATTCGACCGTACAAATCGAATGCGTGATGCCCTCAAGCGCGTCGGATAAGCAGTGCGCGTAGTCATACATGGGGTAGATGCACCACGCATCGCCAGTATTTTGGTGCGGCACTTTGCGGATGCGGTAGATCGCCGGATCGCGCAGATTGATATTGCCGCTGCCCATGTCGATTTTGGCACGCAGCGTTTTCGCGCCATCGGCAAATTCGCCCGCGCGCATGGCTTGAAACAGCGCTAAATTTTCAGCTACCGACCGATCACGAAATGGGCTTGCTTTGCCGGGCTCAGTAAGGGTACCGCGATAGCTGCGCACTTCTTCAGCACTTAAATCACATACGAACGCCAGGCCATCTTCAATCAATTTGATCGCGCAGCGATAGAACACTTCAAAATAATCCGAGGCGTGCCGCAGCTGTGCCCAGTGAAATCCCAGCCATTCCACATCGGCCTGAATTGCATGCACAAAAGCGATGTCTTCTTTACTAGGATTGGTATCGTCAAAGCGCAAATTGCACTGGCCGTTAAAATCACGCGCCAAGCCAAAATTCAACCCAATGCTTTTGGCATGGCCCAAATGCAGATAGCCGTTTGGCTCAGGCGGAAAGCGCGTCACTACTTGCCCGCCATGCTTACCCGATTGCTGATCTTGCGTAATGATGTGGCGAATAAAATTATTGAGCGGGGCCGCAGCGGCCGCGTTTGGCGTATCAGACATAAGATTTTTGGGTTGCCACGATAAAGCGGCGGAGTATGGCAAAGATTGGCTGAAGGGTTCGAACCCGAATTTTCGGTCAATGGTTTCGCAAGCCAATTGCCATTGCTAACCTCCAATAGCTCTTGTGGTGTGAAATGATGGGCGGAATGAACCCAAATGCCAAAGTTGTTACGCAGCCGCCTCTAAAACGGCTTCCTCGATAAGCTCCGCCGGAACGCCACGCTTTTTTAACGCCTCGGCCAAGCGCGCTGCCGGGCCAAAAACGTGCAGTTCCTCGTCACGACGCAAGCCTTCACTTATGTATGACTTGAGCAGCGCCTGATACCCCGTGAATCCTTTGTGCGGCGTAACGCGCTTAAGTGACTCCACTACATCCTCAGGAATACGAAGGGTGATGCTAGTCATTGGACGGTTTTTTTGAAGACGTGCTTTTAAACGTTCAGGAATCATGGTCTTTGCGCTCCTGCGCTGTGGCTTTGCGGGCAGAAATGATGCGAATGAACTCACTTTCAAACTCAATATGCACCACGAAGAGAAGCCGTCCTTTTGTGTCGTACCCAATAACCGCTTCACGAGCTTGGTCGTTTCGGCTGGCATCTACCAAGCGGAACAAGGGATCGAAGAAGACCTCTACACTTTGCTCAAATGTGATGCCATCGTGCTGAATAGCGTTGACACGGGCTTTTTCGTCGTCCCAGACAAAAGTGGTGCCGCTAAGTTCATAGCGGACATTCATCAACCTAATAGTGCATCAATGTATTTACATCGTCAATACAAAAAGTGCATCGTTTTTGGACGTTAACAATACCTGCCTACGCGTCAGCAAACACCTCTGCCGGCACCCGCACCCAACCCTCCATCAACACCCGCGCGCTGCGGCTCATAAGGGCACGGCTGACTTGCCATTCGCCAGCCACGCACTGCGCATCTGCGCCTACTCGCAGCGTGCCAGATGGATGTCCAAACCGAACTGCCGGGCGCGCACCGCCGCCTGCCGCAAGGCTGACCAAATTTCCCGGAATCGCCGCTGCCGTGCCAATCGCCACCGCGCAGGTGCCCATCATGGCGTGGTGCAATTTGCCCATTGATAAGGCACGCACGAGCAAATCGATCTCACCCGCAACGATTTTTTTTCCACTCGAGGCGGTGTAATCCGCAGGCGGGGCTACAAAGGCAATTTTCGGCGTGTGTTGGCGCGCTTTTGCTTCATCTAGCTGCCCGATAAGCCCCATTTTCAACGCGCCATATGCGCGGATAGTTTCGAATTTTTGTAGTAAATCTGGGTTTTCGTTGACGTCTGCTTGCAGCTCGGTACCGAGTAAACCCAAATCTGCAGCATTTAGAAAAATCGTTGGAATTCCTGCGTTGATCATTGTCGCTGCAAATATGCCGATGCCGGGCACTTCAAGCTGATCAACTAAATTGCCAGTGGGAAACATTGCGCCAGCATCGCCATCAGCCGAAGGCGCGATAAACTCGAGCGCGATTTCGGCGGCTGGAAAAGTTACACCGTCCAATTCAAAATCTCCACTTTCTTGCACCGCGCCGTTTTGCATCGGCACGTGCGCGATGATGGTTTTGCCAATATTGGCCTGCCAAATGCGAATCACCGCCATGCCATCGTTAGGCAGGCGCGCCGCATCAATCAGGCCCTGTGCAATGGCAAACGGCCCGACCGCCGCGCTCAAATTCCCGCAATTACCGCTCCAGTCGACAAACGCACGCTCAATCGCCACTTGCCCGAATAGATAATCGACATCATGCCCGGGCCGCTCACTTTTGCTGACCAGTACGCATTTGGACGTGCTTGAAGTGCCATTGCCCATGCCGTCAATTTGCTTGCCGTAAGGATCCGGGCTGCCAATCACGCGCAACCACAGCGCATCGCGCGCGTTGCCAGGCGCTTTTGCTGCATCGGGCAAATCGCTTAGCTTAAAAAACACGCCTTTGCTGGTGCCGCCGCGCATATAGGTGGCAGGGATTTTAATTTGCGGGTTGAACATGGCGAGGATCCGTGGGGCGTTTTGGCTGTGCGTGCTATCGACTTACAAGCTTATGCCAAAAACTGTTTGGCGATAGCGCTGCGGGTTAAACTCGTGAGATTGTGTCATTAAGGCTAGCGAATATGGCGTCGTCAAAGCTCATTTTAAGCGCTCTGTTTTGGCTCGTACTTCAAATAAGTGGTGCCACCGCAGCGCCATTTTCGCCAGAAAAACTCATCACTGATGCACGCACACAGATCGGCGTAACGCTGCGCTACGATCCAAGCTATCGAAAGCTGGCCTACCCGATGGGCGATGTGCCCATGCACTCGGGCGTATGTACTGATGTAGTCATTCGCGCGCTGCGCGGCCAAAACATGGATTTGCAGGCGTTGGTGCATACCGATATGCGCGCGAATTTTGCTGAATATCCGAAAATCTGGGGCTTAAAGCGCGTTGATCAAAATATCGATCACCGCCGCGTGCCAAATCTACAGCGTTATTTTACCCGGCAAAAATGGCAACTTAAGCTGCCCAACGATCCAAAAGCAGGCAAACTGGACGCCTGGCTGCCCGGCGACCTGATCACCTGGATGCTGCCCGGTAACCTGCCGCACATTGGCATTGTTTCAAATCGCTTCAACGGCAGTGGCGAGCGCAGGCTAGTAATCCACAATGTCGGCCTAGGTACACAAGAGGAAGATGTGATCGATGAGTGGAAGGTGACGGGGCATTATCGGGTAATAAAAAAGGCGCTGCGCTAGAACTCAGCCTCGATCCTACTTGCCCTACACTCTCGCACCGATGTTTGAAGCGAACTTATGACCCCAACCTGCCCGCAGTGCCAGTCTGAAAATACCTATGCGGATGAGGGCATGTATATCTGCGCTGATTGCAGCTTTGAATGGCCCTGCGCGGATGCTGCACCAGAGGCACCTGACAGCCTTGAAGTCAAAGACGCCTATGGCAATGTGCTAGCGGACGGCGATAGCGTCATCTTGGTTAAAGAGCTGAAAGTCAAAGGCTCCAACATCACTTTGAAAGTCGGCACCAAGATTAAAAACATCCGCATCAAAGCAGGTGATCATGATATTGACTGCAAAGTGGATGGCATCGGCATGATGTTGAAATCCATGTATATGAAGAAAGCTAACTAGCTGCACCAAACCGATGTTAGCTGCGCTATTGCTGATTGTTTTAGGCCTGGAAGCGCTGCTGATGGGCGCGTTCGGCGTTAGCCTTTATCGCGCAGGCTGGCACCCGGCCATGGCGTTGCTGCTGCCGCTAACCATTGCGCTAGCTTGGCGGGTTCTAATCGTGTTGATGAGCTTCGTGTTATCGGGCGGCTTTCGTGGGCGCAGCCTTGCCAGTGCGCTCAAAAGTGTGTTTGGCGAAAGTCTAGTCACGCTGTATTTGTACACGCTCGCGCAGCCGTTATTTGCGCTGTTTCCGCGCTGGCGATTGGGTGGCAACGGCCCGGTGATCGTGCTTATACACGGATTTTTGTGCAACGCCGGCATGTGGGGCGCATTGCACCGCAAGCTGGCCAAGGCTGGCTTTGGGCGAGTTTATGCGGTTAATGTGGATCCGATGTATCGCAATATGGAAGGCTGCCTAATCGCGGCGCACAGCAAGTTAAATCGCATTTTACGGCGTGAATCTGCGCAAAGCTGCGTGCTGATCGGGCACAGCATGGGCGGCGTGTTAAGCCGAATGTTGGCGCTTAAACATCCTGATTTAATCGAGGCCGTCGTCAGCATTGGTAGCCCGCATGAGGGCACCGAGCTGGCACGCATGGTCAGCAGTATCAACGCCGGGCCGGCGCGCCCGGATTCGGCATGGCTAGGCGCGTTCAATAAAATTGCCAAGCTCAGTCCGGTTATTCATCAGCTCAATTTATGGAGCGATCGCGATAACATTGTCTATCCGCAGCGCAGTGCGAGCCTACTTGGGCCTACCGGTTTGGACCATCAGTTCAGCGGCATTGGGCATTTGCAGCTGGCATCGAATGCGGCTGTGCTGGCGCAAATTGTGGGGTTTCTAAATGTCCACTATGGCGTTGAATAGCTTCAATAGCAAAACCCGAATTGCAGAACGCGGCAGGCAATTCATTCGCAAATCCAGTTAGTTTGCTAAAGACCGACTGCATCTTGAACGCAAGTCGCGAACGCTGTCGCCGCTTACATTAGTTTCGGTATAGCAAGGCAGCGACGCAAGCATTTCTGCGCGCTGTTCAGCGCTTCAAAATTGCCCGCTAATAAATCGCTTCAAAGCCCTCAGGAACCACCGCCCACGCTTTGCCATAGACATGAACTTTTTGCGTTGGCTTGCCCGCTGGATCAACAATTGCCCCGCCAACCGCAAGCCAAGCCAAGATTCCACCGCGTAAATTGCGGGCCGCAATGCCCTGCTTTTGTAGCTCAAGTACTGCTAACCCGCTTCGATAACCCACCGTGCAATACACCACCACGTCGCGTTTTTTTGCTTTCAGTGCCGCCGGTAATTCCGCCAGCAAAATCGCGCCAGGAATTGCTGAAACCTTGCGTTCTTTGGCCGAGCGCACATCAACCCAAATGCGCGCGCGCTGATCTTGTTTAAGCGCGTTCGCAGCAACGGCTGGAGCGTCAATCACATCGGCTTCAACGGCTTGATATAGTCGATCTACTCGCGTGGCGAGTGATTCAGCGCTGCTGGCGCCGCCGCTTACAGCAAACAAAGCCAGAGCGGCAGCAAGCTGTGATTTTAGACGCATTGGACTTCCTACTTAGTGTGTGCACGAGATATTAGACCCACGAGCGAATAAAAGGCTTGCAAAAGCGCGAATTGGACAGCAACTGCAGCAAAACTTGAGCCAGATCGAGCGATTTACAAAATCACGTTATTTGGCTTGCCAGTTAGACCGACCAGTCTGTATAATCGTGGCATGAGCGAATCTACCCCAGAACCCGATACTAAAACCCGGCTAATCGCCGCCATGCAGCACGCGCTGCGCACGACCGGCTATCACGGCACTGGCGTTACGGAAATTTTGGAGCAGGCTGGCGCGCCCAAGGGCGTGCTCTATCATCATTTCCCGCAGGGTAAAGCGGCGCTCGCGGCCGCTGCAATTTCACATACGGCTGCGCGCATGAATAAAGAAATGCTGCTGATTTTCCAAAGCGCTGCGCCGCTGCGGGGTTTGGAGGCGCTGCTGCAGCACAGTATTCAAAGCCTGATTAACAGTGATTTCAAAGCCGGATGCCCGCTCGCCAGCGCCACTTTGGACGCTACTACCGAGCCGGTGCTGCAATTAGCGGTCAAACAAGGCTTTGAAAGCTGGCAAATTACCATTGCCGATGGGCTAACGGCGATGGGCTTGACCAGTGCGCGCGCATCTTTGCTGGCGAGTCTACTGCTGGCGACCTATGAAGGTGCGCTGCTGCTTGCACGTGCGCATCAAGAACCCGAACTGATTGAACACACCGCCAGCGCGCTGCTAGATTTTATCCGCGCTGAGCTACCGGCGCAGGCGCGCTAAGCATGCAAAAAATCGAACTTATCGCCGCAGATAGCTATCGCTTAGGTGCGCAATTCTACCCAGCTGCGGGTAGCCGAAAAATCGTGCTGATTGCCCCCGCCACCGCCGTGCCGCAAGGGTTTTACCGGCGTTTTGCGCTCGCCATGAATGCGCGCGGTTATAGCGCCCTTAGCCTGGATTACCGGGGCATTGGCAGCAGCAAACCGGCCACGTTAAAAGGCTTTCACGCCAACTATCGCTTGTGGGGCCAAACCGATTTAGCCGCCGCGTTTGATTACGCCAGCCAGTTTGGCGATGTCTATCTGGCAGGCCATAGTTTTGGCGGGCATGGTCTGGGCATGATTCCGCAGGCCAAATTGCTCAGAGCCGCTTGGATTTGCGGCACCGGCGCTGGCTATTCGGGCTATATGCCAGGGTTTGAGCCCATTAAAGTGCAGCTATTGTGGAAGCTGCTGGCACCGGTAGGCACCGCGATCAAAGGCTACGCACCGATGAGCTGGTTTGGCATTGGCGAAGATTTACCGATTGGAATTTATCGAGATTGGAAATTCTGGTGCGCCATGCCGCAGTATTTTTTCTCCGACCCGGCGCTGGTGAATTCGGATTTCATCAAGCGATTTCATCAGTTAGCCATTCCCATTCAATTCGTCAACGCGCTCGACGATAAATGGGCGCTACCCAAATCGCGCGATGCGTTTGTTAGTGGCTATCAAAGTGCAGAAATTCAGCGGGTTGATCTAAGACCGGCCGACTACGGCGCCTCTGAAATTGGCCACATGGGCTATTTCAGGCCTGCTATGGCCAAGCTGTGGGAACAGGCGGCGGATTATTTTGATGGGAATTGACTTGCTTTCGCTCGCCGGTTTTACTTTCCAAACAGCTCACTAAAAAACTATGCATACGCGCAAGTTGGAATTGAACTTGTGCATCGTTCGGCTGCGCAGAATGCAATTCACTGAGTATTCTTCGCGCGCTTTCGAGCCGTTGCAGCGATTGCAAACCTGCCGCTGGCGGACTCGTGCTCAGCAGCAGCGAAGCTGCTAGGCTCTGCCAGCGCGGATTCATCAGATTTTCCCGTCGGAAATCTGAAATTCTATTTTGCGCGTCATGCGCAGGACGAAATGCGGCATCAGCCAAGGGTGCATGGCTAAGCAATTCAAATGCTGACTTACTGCCCTGCACAAATTGGCGCTTGAACCAGTGTTTCCAAGTGGTCAATGGACACTAGCAAAGCGCCCTTGCGCGTCGATTCGGTCACCAAACCAGCCGTGCGCAGGTCAAACGCAATAGCTTCCTCAAACACAGTCGCCGTTGCACCAGATGCTCGATTCTCAACTTTGCGCTTGCTTTGAAGGGCGCGCTGAGCAAACAACGCGCCAGACGGGCTCGCTTCTAAAAAAACCGGCAGATCACCGATTCGCAGCTCAGTCAGCACTTTGATTAGTAACCCTCCGCCCAACCCCATACCTAGAAATCCCTAAGCCGGGCGAGTTAGAGTAGCGCAGCCCCTTTGATGGGCAGCAGATCTTTGACATCTTGGAAGCTTGAACCCTTGCGCTTAGGCAGTTCGCGCAGTGTGTTCAA
>JANOQN010000041.1:0-76810 GCA_031422315.1 Rhodanobacteraceae bacterium | reverse complement strand
CCCATTACGTAATTTCTGGAGCGGCGGACATTGACGCAAAAAGGCCCCCGCGAGGGCCGCGTCAATGGTAGCCATGAAGGCAATGAGATCGGTTTTTGCCATCTTGAAAATAACCATTGCTCTCCCATAAAGGGAGAGGGGCTTAAAAAGCGCCCATTTGCGTTTATCAGCAAGGTATAAAAACCCCCCTCTCCCTTGATGGGAGAGGGGTTGGGGGAGAGGGTGGTTTCGGGCGGCTGCGAACTTGAAACTTGAAACTGGTACACCACGCCCAACTTATCCCTGCTTTACGCTTCGCAAAGTTTTGCTGATAGTGTTGCGGCTTCCCCAATCAAGGAAATCGCCATGCGCAGCCTACTATTAGCCGCAAGCTTGATCGTCTCGCTCAATGCTTGTGCAGCGAATCGCTTATCTAATTCTGAAGAACTCGTGCTTGCGAAAAGCCTTGCAGAAGCACCGGTTTCTGGCTTTAATTTCGTCCGCTTGCAAAGCTGGCATGCAATCGGCGATTCGCACTTGATCGTGCAAGTCGCGCAGAAGCGATCTTATTTGCTGACGCTTTCGCACCCGTGTCGGGATTTGGAGTATCAGATTCAAATCGGCATAAGCAGCTTTGGTCAGCGCGTACAGGCCGGTTTCGAACACGTTCTTTTGGAAGATCGTAGTGCGCCGCACGGCCAACAATCGCGCTGTCGGATTCACAAGATCCAGCCGATTGGCATCAAAGCTCTGGATCAGGCGCGCGCGGCACTTACGAAGCAATAGCATCAAGCCTTAGTGGCGCTCTATACTCGAGCGCTTCAACGCGAAAATATGAGATCACCATGCAAACAATGCGCGCGCTAGTCAAAAGCAAGGCCGAACCTGGAATTTGGATGCAGCAGGTGCCGCTGCCCGAGATTGGCCCCAACGATGTGTTGGTCAAACTGGAAAAAACCGCCATTTGCGGCACTGACTTACACATCTACAAGTGGGACGCTTGGAGCCAGCGCACGATTACGCCAGGCTTGGTGATAGGCCACGAATTTGTTGGGCGCGTGGTTGAAATGGGTGCGGGCGTGCGCGGCTATACCTTGGGCCAGCGCGTGAGTGCAGAAGGCCACGTGGTTTGCGGTGTGTGCCGAAACTGTCGTGCTGGCCGCCAGCACTTATGCCCGAACACAACCGGCATTGGCGTCAATCGCGCAGGCGCATTCGCTGAATATGTGGCCGTGCCCGCCAGCAATTTGTGGCCCATTCCAGATCAAATTTCCTCAGAACTGGCGGCGTTTTTCGATCCATACGGCAATGCGGCGCACTGCGCGCTGGAGTTTGACGTCGTCGGCGAAGATGTACTGATTACCGGCGCAGGGCCAATTGGCATCATAGCTGCCGGCATTTGCAAGCATATCGGCGCGCGTAACGTGGTGGTGACTGACGTAAACGACTATCGATTGAAATTAGCCGCCGACATGGGTGCAACGCGCGTGGTGAATGTGTCAAAACAATCCTTGAAGGAAGTTATGCGCGATTTGCACATGGAAGGTTTTGACGTGGCCCTAGAGATGAGCGGCAATCCAAGTGCATTTAACGACATGCTCGATTGTATGTATCACGGCGGAAAAGTCGCGCTGCTTGGCATATTGCCAAAGGGTGCCGGCATAGATTGGGACAAAGTGATCTTTAAAGGCCTTCACATGCAAGGGATTTATGGCCGCAAGATGTATGAAACGTGGTACAAAATGACCCAGATGGTGTTGACTGGCTTTCCGCTACAGAAAGTGTTGACACATCAAATTCCCATCGATGATTTTCAGAAAGGCTTTGATTTGATGGATTCAGGGCAGTGCGGCAAAGTTGTGTGCAGTTGGAATTAAAATCGAGTTTGATGTCAAAGCGGCCTTTTTGGGGTTTGAAATCAAATAGACCCGCAACGAAATTGCGAAAGTAGTGCCAAGTTTGGATAAAAATCAAAAAACCTGTTGCTACAAGTAAATTGAGCGGGTATAAAGCCGAAGCTTTTTCAGGCTGTGACTGCGTTTAAGCAGGAAAGTCTCTTGTCAGTTCCAACGCAGTGTTTGTTCGCTGCCTTACTTACTTAGGAATCAAACCCATGAAAAAAACAGAATTAGTAACCGCAATGGCAGAAGCCGCTGAATTGACGAAAACTGTCGCTGCCGCGGCGCTTGATGCATTCATCGATTCCGTAACAGCTGCCCTGAAAAGCGGCGACAGCGTAACGCTGGTTGGTTTCGGTACCTTCGAAGTGCGCAAGCGCAAAGCCCGTACCGGCCGTAATCCTAAGACGAAAGAAGTGATCAAGATCAAAGCTTCTAAAGCGCCTGCTTTCAAAGCCGGTAAAGCACTGAAAGACGCAGTTAACTAAAACTAGCTTTACCTGTAGTCGCAGTTGATGTCGGCGGCACCGAGTTTTTCGGGTGCTTAGCTCAGCGGTAGAGCGGCGCCCTTACAAGGCGTTGGTCGGGAGTTCGATCCTCTCAGCACCCACCAACATCAGCCCGCGTTCACGAAGCAAACGTTAATGTTCGCGGTTCAAGCAGACGCCAAGTGACACTAGGGCACTGCAGCAGTCCATGGAGCGGTAGTTCAGTCGGTTAGAATACCGGCCTGTCACGCCGGGGGTCGCGGGTTCGAGCCCCGTCCGCTCCGCCAATCGACACCGGCACCCACGTGGTGCCGTTGTTTTTTCTGCGATCAGAAATTGCATGAAGCAGTTTCTTATTGCTTCCAAATTTAAAACGGTTGTAGGTCGCCATGCTCGAAGCTTTGCGGGAAAAATCCTCAGGTTGGATCGCTATTGTAGTGCTCGGTTTTTTAGCACTGCTCATTGGTCTGTCAGGTATTCAAGGGTACGAGCTGTCTACCATGGACAACTCAGTTGCTAAAGTTGGCGATTTCCCTATTCCGCCAGAGCGATTTTCGCAGGCCTGGAGCCGCTACACCACGCAGCTTCAGCAAGCTGGGCAAGATCAAGCTAGCTTTGACACGCTTGAAAAAAAACGCGAATTCTTAGATCGCCTAGTTGATCAAGAGCTGATTCGCCAAGGTGCAGCGGATGCCGGTTTGGTGCCTTCGCTACCTACGCTGCAAAAACAAATTGCAGCCATGCCGTATTTTCAAACCGACGGCAAGTTTGATAAAGCGCTGTATCAGCAGATTTTGAGCCAGAATCGAACTTCGGAAGCCGAATTTGTGCAATCACTGCGTGAAGAATATCAGAGCAATGTTTTGCCAAGCGCGTTGATGGAAACCGGCTTAGTGACGGATCGAGAAGTCGATGAATTCATCAAGCTGCGCGATCAAACCCGTGATTTCAACGTTTTTTCTGTCGACACGAATGACTTGCCCGTAGCGGTTGCGCCGTCTGAAACCGAAATCAAAACTTACTACGATGCAAATACCGCAAAATTCATGAGCCAGGAACAGGCTGATTTTGAGTATCTGCGGATTCAGCCGAGCATGCTTAAACCCGCCGAAATCACTGAGGCGCTGTTGAAAGAACGCTATACACAGCAAGCCACACGCTTTAAAACCCCAGAATTGCGGCAGGCTGCGCACGTTCTGATCGAAGTGGAAGGTGGTGCAAGCGCGGCGCCTGAAGCGCAAAAAGCCGCCTCAGAAAAAGCGCTCGCGATCGCCGTTCGCGCGCGCGCAGGGGAAGACTTTGATGCGATTGCGCGCGCTGAATCGAAAGATTTAGGCTCCGCTGCGGGCGGTGGTGATTTGGGCATGCTCGAAAAAGGCGTAACTCAGCCTGCGTTTGAAGCCAAGCTTTTTTCGATGCAGGTTAATGAAATTTCCGATCCGGTGCTGACGGACGATGGCTACCACGTCATTAAGCTGGCGGCTATCGAAGCTGAGCGCGGCAAGTCCTTTGAAGAGGCGCGCGCCGAACTTGAAGGCGAAGTTAAAATCGAAGAATTGAGTCGAGCCTATAACCAAATGACTGGCAAATTGGTCGATATTAGCCAGCGCGACCCGCAAACCTTGCAAAGCGCCGCGAAAGAACTGGGATTAACCACGGTGAAAACCGGCTTGATTACCCGCGTTGGTGGCGCCGATCCACTCGCGCAGAACCAAGAGTTTCTAAAAGTCGCGTTCGCTGATCGTATTATCAAAGACGCGCAAAACAGCGCGCTGGTCAAGCTTGGTGAGAATGACGGGGTAGTGTTTCGCATGGCAGAACATAAGAAATCCGAGCCCAGGCCGATTGCCGAAGTTAAGGCTGAAATTACCGCATTGCTTAGTTCGGAGCGCCAAGCTAAAGCACTAAAAGCCAAAGCCGACGCGATTTTAGCTGAAATTCGCGGCGGTAAAGCGTTTGCCGCCGTTGCTACAGCGAATAGCAAAACCGTAGAAGCCGTTCCAGGCGCAGGTCGCAATTCAGTCAATCGCGCGCCTGAGCTGACTGCCGATGTCTTTAAAAGCGCGTTTGTAGCGGGTTCGAAACCTGTTTATTTCACCACTGCGCAAGGCCAGGATCGCGTTTCTATCGTCGAGCTGACCGCCGTCAAAGATGCCGACCCGAAATCTATCGACACAGCATCGCGCGAATCCATCCGCACGCAGCTCAAGAGCGAGCGCAGCGCAGCCGAGTACTTTGGCTTGCAAAAAGCAATTCGCGCTCGCACAGAAGTGACAGTGCATGAAGATCGCTTGGCGGATCAATAATCAGTAATCAGTTACACAATTCGCGTAAATTCTGAGTGTGATAGTCGCTAAGTGGCACTGAAGCACGGTACCCTTAGCGAATTATTGCCAGTCGCGGGTTTTCGGTGGAAGCAACAGTTACAAAGCATGTCAGCAGTGAAACGCCGAGAGTTCTGGTGGTCGATGGCTCAAAAGTCGTCCGAAAACTTATTGAAGCCGTGCTCGCGCGTGAGCTACCTGGGGCCACAATTATATCCTGCGCAACTGGCGAAGAGGCGAAAGCTGCGCTAGGTGCTGGCGTGGTTGATTTGCTGACCACTTCGCTGCGTCTACCCGATATAGATGGTTTTGAGCTGGCCAGATACGTTCGACAAAACTCACCGCAAGCCTACATTCCGATTATCGTGGTGAGCGGTGATGCCGATTCGCGCTTACAGACGCGAGAAGTGAGTCACGATATTACTGATTACTTCGATAAATCACTCGGCCCCGATGCATTGGGCTCGTTTATTCGCGGATACATTCGGCCATCTACAACGGCACTCGGCACTATTTTGTATATTGAAGACTCCAGAGTGGTCGCGCTTGCAACGCGTAAGGCGTTAGAAAAACACGGCTTAAAGGTGGTGCATTTTGTAACGGTGGAAGAGGGCTTAGCGCACATTGAAGCCGCCAAAAAAGCCGGCGAACCGCTATGCGATTTGGTGTTGACGGACGTTTACTTAAAGGGTGATTTAACCGGCAAAGAGCTTCTGGAAGAGGTCCGCTCGCGCATTGGGCTTGGCAAAGGCGAAATGCCGATTATTGTTATGACCGGCGATGACAACGTGGCAAATCAAGTCGCACTGATGCGCGCAGGCGCCAACGATATGGTCAGCAAGCCTACCGATGAAAAGGTGCTGCTAGCGAAGATTAGCTTCCAGCTTTCTGTTTCGCAGCGCTATCGCGCTCGCATGCGCAGTCATTAGTCCGGTTTACTTAATCTCTACAACTTATGCCCGATTCTGGTATTGCCAAACTAACCATCAGCCAAGCCGCGGACGCACTTGCAGCCGGTTCACTCAGCGCGCTTGAGCTGACCAACTATTACCTTCAACGTATTGCGGTGGATGCGCACAAAACCAATGCCTATATTTCAGTAGCAGCGCAAAGCGCACGCGCGCAGGCGATCGCCTCGGATCAGCGGCGCGCGCAAGGGCAAAGTTTAGGCAAGCTTGACGGCATCCCGTTAGCCATAAAAGACAATATTGACGTGCAAGGGCAAGTCACCACGGCAGGAACTGCAGCACTTAAATCAAACGTTTCCGCATTAGATGCGCACTGTGTGGCCAGGTTGCGCAAAGCCGGCGCGGTGCTGCTCGGCAAGCTCAATCTTAATGAGGGCGCGCTGGGTGCTGATAATGCCAACGCTGACTTTGGCGACTGCCACAACCCGCTCAGACATGGCTTTACCCCAGGCGGCAGCAGTGGCGGCTCGGCCGCTGCAGTTGCGGCCGGTTTGTGCGTTGCCGCGCTCGGAACCGACACCATGGGCTCGGTGCGCATTCCGGCGGCGTATTGCGGCATAGTCGGCTTCAAGCCTAGCTTTGATCTGATACGCCGCAGCGGCTTAGTCACCGCGTGTACGCGCTTGGATCACGTCGGTGTATTGACCCACAGCGTGCGCGATGCAGTCATTTTGCTCGCATTTTTGAGCGCAGGGCCGCTGCCGGAAATCAATCAAAACCAAGTTGCGAATGCGCGAATTGGCGCACTGAGTGAATTGGCCAGCCACGGCGTAGAGCCTGGCATTGCCGCAAGCTTTGCCGATGCACGCAATCGGCTGCACACCGCTGGGTTTCAAAGTCTCGAGTTATCACTTGATGGCTTTGACTTTGGGCATTATCGAAGAGCCGGTTTGCTGGCCACTGAAGCTGATATGGCAATCGTACACTCACCTCATTTCGATCAGCTATCAAAGCGTTTGCAAGCCATGCTTGCTTTTCCATCCGCTAAATCCGCGCTCGATTTAGCACGCGCCTATCAAAAAATCGACGAAGCGGCAGCGCGGCTATTACGCTGCTTTGATGAAGTAGATTTTATCCTGACGCCCACCACGCCGCAGCAGCCTTTTCCACACGGCGTACAGGCACCAGCAAATCAGGCGGATTTGACCAGTTTAGCGAATATGGCCGGCTGCCCGGCGATATCGCTGCCGATTCAGCCGCATGCAGGATTACCAGTTGGGCTACAAATTATCGCCGCCCCGGGCAATGATCTGAGCCTATTGGCATTGGCGGCGGCATTTGAAGCTGCGTTGATCCGCTCGCCCAAGTATTCTAATGGCAGCCATTGAAACGCTTTTAGTTGCACGGGTAGAGCTGCCCAGCGCGGATTTTTGTGCGAAAGCCGCGCAGCTAGGATTGGAAGTTTGGCACCGATCTATGTTACGGGTGGAGCTAGCTGAGCGCGTACAGCTACGTGAAGCATTGGCGGCCGTTGCTCCCAACGCTACGCTGATATTTTCCAGCCAGGTCGCCGCACGCGCGGTGCAATTGCATTGCCCTGATAGCTTAAGCCAGCACGCTTTGATGGCCGTTGGTGCAGGCACGGCCAAAGCATTAGAGCCGCACAATGTTCGCTTTCCGAGCCAAAGTGAAGGCGCGCAAGCATTGCTCGATTTGCTTCCCGAATCGTTGAACGGGCACCGCTTTTGTCTAATTCAAGCGCCTGATGCACTGGCGATACTTTTAGATGGCCTGAGCGCTCGCGGAGCGGAGGTTTCTATCATCGAAGCTTACCGGCGTATTCGCGTTCCAATGGATGCGTTAGAACGGAAACGACTTCAATTGGTTTACTGTGTGGATGTGGGCAGTGGTGCTCAGTTGCAGGCTTTGGTGGACGCGGGTTTGCCGCTTCAGACAGCGCTGATTTTGCCGAGTGAAAGAGTGAGAAATTTAGCGCTTTCATTAAGCATGACGGGGTTGCAGTGTGTGAGTTTGTCGGAAGAGGGTTTTCGAATGAGGAATTTGCGTGCGTTTTCAAACGTTCCATTTAGCTATTCACCTTAAATCGCATATTAAATTTATGCATTCGTAAACAAAAAGGGGCCTTTCGGCCCCTTTTTGTTTACTCACTAGTGCTTTAAAACTTTTGGTTGTAGCTCAAGTAATAGAACGAACCAGGCACTTCATAGGCGGGGTCAAAGCTATTTGCGAACGTAGTCAGCTGTGCTGGTGGATCCTTCTCGAAAACGTTCTTAATACCAACGCGGATAGTTGCGTCCCACTCAGCAGCATAAGCTACGCTGACATCGTGGTAGGTAACACCACCCACTTGATTCTGCGGATCTGCAGAATTGAGGGTGCTTCTATTTGTTGGATTACTGCAAAGTTGCGGAGCAAGCGATAGGTATGCCGCTGTACAGCCTTCACGAAAGCCCGAAGTGAAACGCGAGTTCCAATTGACGCTCCATTCGCCAAGCACCCAGTCAACGCCTAAATTTGACTTGAGTCTATTGGTCGTACCGCCGCGGCCGCCGTAAACGGCAACGTTGTTGTTGACTGGATTATTGAAAGCATAGTCAAATGGGGCAACATTATTGAAGCCCAAGTTCTGGCTGGTATCTTCTATAAAGTAAGTGCTGTCAATTCTGGCTGTAAACTGACCGAAATCAAATTCTGGCAGTTTGTAGCCAACACCAAAATCAACTCCCCTAATGTCATTAAAGCCTACGTTTTCACCAACTGCCAAGATGTTGGAAATTTCCGAAGTTGAAGAATTTCGACTGATACGTTGACACGCTTGGACATTTGAATTTACGTAGCAGTTAGACAACAAGGTGCCCGCCGCGCGCCCTCCGATAACGTTGTCGATGGATATGTCGAAATAGTCAACTGCAACGTCAAATCCAGCCAGATATTCTGGGCTATAAACAAAACCGAAAGTGAAGCCTTTGCTTTCTTCAGGCGTTAAACCTGCAAAACCGCCAGTCTGGGTGCGAATTTGTCCATTGCTTTGGACTGGGCCAAGTCCATTTGGGACCGCTGCTGTAGGCGCTGTCAAAACAGGCACAGGCGGCAGACCACCGAACCCAGCATTACATCGGGTGATTGTCTCAGCATTAGCGCGCGCGCGTCCGCCAAACGTTCCCGAAAGGCAAGGATCTGCAATTTGCGGGAAGTTATCAGAAACACCGGCAAACAGTTCTGAGATTGTCGGTGCACGGAATCCTTGGTTATAGTTGCCGCGAATTTTAAGATCGCTTATCGGTTTCCACTGAAAGCCACCGGAGAAGTTGCTGGTATTGCCGAATGTGTTGTAATCCGAATAGCGACCGGCGAGGCGAACTTCCAGCAATTCGGCAAATGGCGCGTCAGCCAAAACGGGGATTAGGAATTCTGTATAGACTTCCTTCAAATTGAATCCACCGCCGGTTGGTAACCGCGCATTGCCAGTTGTTTCGCCAGCTGCGGTAATCGCATCAGGAATATCGCGACCGTTTTCTTTGCGATATTCATAGCCAACTGCAAAGCCGAGCGGCCCTGCTGGAAGCTCAACCACCGTGCCTGACAAGTTAGCAAACATGTTTGTGCTTTCGGTTTCGGTTTTGTCGATACCGGTAAACGTCACGTAGTTCAGCATTGCTGGCGTGATTCCACCTACGCCCGCTAAAATGTTGAGTGGCACACAGCCAGCAATGGTCGTGGCGGCTGTAGTTGCGCCTGCTGGTACGCAAACTGGGTCAAAACCTGGTGTAGCTGGGTTGTCGATAGCGCTCAATGCGGTACGAACGCGCGCCAAGTTTAGCTGACCAAATGTGAGTTGCGTTTCTTTATTGGTTGAATAGCTGTAGCCCGCATCCCAATCGAAGGTGCGATCCATGGCATCGAACGCGCCAGCAAAACCACCGCCGAAACGGAAGGTGTTGTTGTCTTGCTCAAATACGCGCCCACCTGTTTCAACAAACCGCCGTTGTAGGCCTACAACGGGCGCGCCAAATGGGTTGTATGGATTATTTGCTGCAACAGTAATTGTCGGTGCCACAGTACCAGAACCGCGGTTGCCGAGAAGCACCGGAATAGAAGCTAAAAGCTGTTCAGATTTGCGGTTGTTGTAAAGAATGTGTGAGTTAAATTCGACTGCGTCTGTAATCGAGTATCTGCCCTCAGCAAAGATCGACGCCCGCTCTTGCGGAGTTGTCAGGTAGTTATCAGGAGCGAAGTTGAAAAGGTCTGAGGCAACGTCAAACGGACGATATTGGGTTCGTAAATTGGTTGCGCCGGACTGAGGGGCAGAGTTCGTCTGTGATCCAGCCAATCCAGTCACAAAGTACCGACCAGAAGGTGTGGTTGAGGAACCCGTAGCGCGTGGATCCAAACCAAAGTTCGGTACTGACGAAATTGTACGATCGCCGGCTAGTATCGGCTCTTCTTTAACGTAACCTGCGGAGATGCTCGCGCTGCCACGGTCGCTTGTTATCCCAAACGTAAAGTCGCTTGAGTAGCGTGTTCCATCGCCTTCCGAGTTTTGACCATAAAAGCCTGTTGCGGTTGCGCCTTCGTAGCCACGACGGGTGATAATGTTAATCACGCCTGCAATTGCGTCAGAACCATAAACGGTTGAAGCGCCATCTTTTAGCACTTCAATGCTCTCAATAATCGCCGTCGGAATAGTATTTAAGTCGACAGAGCCGTTTAGTTGTGTAACCCAACGATGGCCATTGAGTAGAACTAACGTACGATTTGCACCTAAGTTACGCAGATCTATCGTTGTCGCGCCGTTACCACCGTTATTGAATTGGGTGTTGAGCGATGGGCCCGCTTCTGCAAGACGCTGAACGATATCACCCACTGATGTAAGACCAGTCTTTTCGATGTCTGCACGCGTGACGACAAGTACTGGCTGAGCTGTTTCCGCATCGGCTCGGCGAATGCGTGAGCCGGTTACAACAACTTCACTCAACGTATCTTCGTCGGTCGTTGCATTTTCATTTTGCGCAAAAACAGGAGCGGCTAGCATCGCAAGCGAGCTGCCAAGCAGTACGAATTTAATCGTTTGAGAGAGTAAGGTTTGATTTTTCATGTGTTTTGGTTTTCCAAAAAAGTGATTGGGCAGTGCCGACAGCGGCTGGAAAAGCCTTTGTTTCAGTCGGCTTCGTTCAACTGACACCTGTAGCCTAGCAAAGATAACAGAAATTTTACATCGTTGAAAAGTGCTTATGGATGGTTAATTTTGCAAAAACACGGTTTTTCGCAGTTTCGTCGATGGATAAACGAATTTTTTCGTATACGTTTATGTTCGTGCAGAATGACGAAGCGCGCAATTCGCGTCACTGGTAATCGGGGGCGCTTCAAACTAGCTTGATGTTTAAATCAAAATAAAGCTGTGCGTGTGCGCCGAAACTGTGTTTGTCTAAGCCACGATCAAAGCTGTTCGCGCCGTTAAAATCAAAGCAGTCAAGGCCGAGCGATTGCGCGCGCAGCATGGCTTGGTGGCAGCTCCACGGGTTGAAGCGCTGGTCGCGCCAAGCGGGATCGGCGGCGCTAATGACGCAACACGCGCGACTTTTCCCGTACAGCACTAGCCAAATGGAGCAAGCTTCATTGGTGCCTGGCGTTGTAGTGTTTTGGCTACCGATGAGCAAATAACCAAACCCCATGGTGACCAGTTCAACAAGTGCAGCAACCGACGCTTTACGCCGCTCAGCTAACGCTGGATCTTTTGCCATTGTTTTTGCGTACATTAAATACAACGCGTCAAAGGACGCACTTTCGGTGATGATCAAATCGCTGCGCGCACCAATTCGAACGTCTCGACGTCGATTTTGCCCAAAGTTCTGAATTAACCTTTCCGATGTTGCGCACCGCAAGTTTTCGATACAGGCCGTGTAGCGTGCCCGCACATCAATCTCCGCAGAAACGCCAGTTTGCTCGGGAAACCAGAGGAACGTTCGCACATCCTGATTACCTGGCGTTAGCGAAAACTGTACTCGGCCATATTTTTGTAAAAGCCGCTTGAGCATGCCCTGATATACGATGACGTCCATGACCAAGCGCGTCTGCGGCCCAACTTTTCGCGATGCATCGCTCCAAAACGGCCCAACGTAATAGCTAAACTCAGGCACGATCACGGCATTGCTAATATCTAAGCAAACTGGCCAAGCACAAACAGCAACGCCATCAACGCAGGCGAGCCACCAATCGACTTGATGCGCTAGTTTGGCCAGTACAGTTGGATGACAAAAAATTGTAGTAGCGCTGCAGCTCTGCCAAAACGATTCAGCCGTTTTTTCATCGCATCGGTCAACGGTAAAGCTCGCATTTAATTTTGTCACTTGAGTTAAATTTTTTGACTTTGGCTGGTCGGTCTGCTTTTTAACATGCTGAAAAATGCGCAACAAGCGTTAGCGGAACACTTGTGTCATTTGTTCTCCGATCGCACGAACAAGCCTTCCTGCACCAGCCGTTTGCAAAGCGGCACTAGCTGCCAAATCGGCACGCCGCAGCGCTGCGCAATTGCCAGCAAATCTAGCGTGCCGTCGGCATAGCTGATTAGATCAAGCAAGCTGCGCACTGAAGCGGTCGAACCCTTTTTGCTGGTTTGCGGATAGAGGCCGCGCCGACCTAGCTGTGGCTCGCCAAGAACTGTTGTTTGGTAGGTCCGATTTTCCTCAAGCCCGACTATAATCCTTTGCATCAGCGCGAAGCTTTGCGCCAAGCCAAGCGGAGTGACTACATCCTGCAAGTTATCCAAAGAGGTGTGGTATTCGGGAAATTCGCCATATTTACTGCGCATCACGCTAGCAACAGGCAAATCCACGCCGGGAGCGCAGTAGTTACTCTCGTCACTACCGCGATCGAGCCAGGTGTAGCGTTTGAAATGTGGGTCGGTGTGTTGCGTTGCGTGTAGCGCGATACGATCCGCGAGCGTATCGCCCGCGCGTGAGGGTAAATAAGAATAGGCTCGCTCATCACCTACGCAGCTTAAATTAAATCCAGCAGTTACCTTAGCTTTTAAAGATGCCATGTGCTGTTGAAGATAAACGAGCGAGCCGATCATTTCGGGCACAAAAACAAATCGATAGCTGTAGCGCCGATTGGGCTGTTCCAATAGCCACTTTGCCAAAAAAATTGCCAGCACCGGGCCGGAAAGTTCGTTATTGGCCATCGACGGATGGCAGCAATAGGTTGATATAAACACTTCTTGATCGCTTTCGCCGGGTAAAAAAACTTCCCCAATGCTCAAACTGCCTTGAAAGTGTTCGGCTTCAATCACGGCGTGGTAGTTGCCCGGTTTCAGACCCAATCGTTTCGCATGTGTCAAGCAAAAGCCCCACTGGCGCTGGTAGTAGCTAGTCACGTAAGGAATCGCGTCGGGCTGTGCTTCGATAGAATGCAAATGCGGCTGCAGTTCGTCGAGCGTCAAGGTGCTGTCAACCGCGCACGAGTAGCCCATTAAATGCAGATTATTCTGACGAATATCGGCTATTACGCTGCCATCTGGCGCGGTAAGCGTCGCGCTTGTGACTCGCCATTCTTCGGGCACAGTCCAGTCCAATGCCAGGCTACCGCTGGCTATTTCTGAAATTTTTAGGTTCGGCACGATGTGTTGAAGGTGCGCAAGCGTGTCGCGTAGGCCATCACCAGTAATACTGCGATTAATCGGCCAAAGGGTGTGGGCCAAGGCATGCATGGCAGCGCCCGCAGCAATTGCGGTTTCGTCAAGCGGAGGTGTGTGGCAATTCAATGGGGGCCTGTTGCGGGTCAAATCTGCGCTGCAGGATACCTGGACTTCGTCGATTGCCACAAAAAACCCCGCTTGCGCAGGGTTTTTTCGATATTTGACGGAGAATCCGTCAAAGCACGATTTACTTCATGACTTCGATAAGTTCAACTTCAAAGATCAGCGTGGCATTTGCACCAATCGTCGGTGGTGAACCGCGATCACCATAGGCTAAGTTGCCTGGAATCCAGAACTTGTACTTGGAACCGGCTGGCATCAACTGCAAACCTTCGGTCCAGCCTGCGATCACGCCGTTTAGTGGGAAAACCGCAGGTTCGTTGCGTTTGTAGCTGGAATCAAACTCGGTACCGTTGATCAGCGTGCCGCGATAGTGCACTTTGACTTGGCTCGCTGCGGTAGGTTTCGCGCCTTTACCTGGCGTCATTTCCATGTACTGGATGCCGCTGGCGGTGGTTTTCACGCCGGCTTTTTTCTTGTTCTCCGCCATAAACTTTACGCCTTCAGCAGCGTTTTTAGCGCCTTCAGCTTTAGTGACCGCTTCTTGCGCAGTGCGCATTTTTTCAGAAAAAGCTTGCAGTGTGGCTTGCACTTCTTCTGGCTTCATGGCGGTTGCGCCGCCAGCGATGGTGGCGTTTAAGCCTTTGATCAGCTGTGCAGTGTCGATCTGGGTTTGATAGTCAGGGATCGACTTTAGGCTTTGACCCATGTTCATGCCAATGGCGTAGGACACTTTATCTTTATCGGTTTTCAATTCTTGCGCGCTGATTGCGCCAGCGAAAGTGAGTGCGGCAGCTGCGGCAGCGATGGCGTGGATTTTCATTCCTTGGAACTTCCTTTGTTTTTGTGATGCGGATGGAGGAAAAAACGGCAGGTAAAACCGTGTGGATTAACTAACGTGCGTTGAGCTGAGGCAAATCGGCCCTCTTGATACGACAAGAAGCGCTTGGTTCCGCTGCCGCCAAATTGCGGCCGCAATGTCTGGCGCTCGTTCATAAATCGAACCATGCGCCCGTTTTGATTCAGTCGGCGCGTGTATTCTTGCGCACATGATCCGCGCTAACAACCTTGCATTACGCCGTGGCGACAAATTATTGTTCAGCGGCGCCGATTTTTCCGTCTTTCCTGGGCAAAAAGTGGCCGTTGTCGGCCGCAATGGCTGCGGGAAAAGCTCGCTGTTCGCGCTCTTGCAACACGGGTTAGAGTCAGACACCGGCTCGCTTTCCACGCCATCCGCGTGGATTCGCGCTAGTGTGGCGCAGGCCATTCCCGATTCGGATGAATCCGCGCTGGCTTTCGTTATGGCCTCCGATCAAAAAGTGGCGCAAATCAATGCCGCATTGGCCGAACAGCAGGACGATGCGATGGTTCATGCGCATTTACTGCATGATTTACTCGAAGCTGGGGGGTATACGCTCGAGGCGCGCGCGGCAAGGTTGCTGGATGGTTTGGGCTTTACTTTTGCCGATCAGCAAAAACCGGTGCATGCATTTTCGGGTGGTTGGCGCATGCGCTTGGCGCTCGCCTGCGCGCTGTTGGCACCGTCGGATTTGTTGCTACTTGACGAGCCCACTAACCATTTGGACTTGGATACCTTGCTGTGGCTAGAAGAATGGCTGCGCAGCTACACCGGCACATTGCTAACGATTAGCCATGACCGTGAGTTTTTAGACGCGGTTTGTACCCAAACGCTGCATTTAGACGGCAGCGCGGCAATTTTGTATCAGGGCAATTACACCAGCTTTGCTCGCCAGCGTAATGAGCGGCGCATTTTGGCGCAATCTGAAGCGCAAGCGGTTGAGCGCAGGCGCGGCGAGCTACAGCGCTTTGTTGATCGCTTTAAAGCGAAAGCCAGTAAAGCTAGGCAAGCGCAAAGCCGGATGAAGATGTTAGAACGGCTTGATTCCGCACCCGTGCCCGCCGATGAGCGTGATTTTGAATTGCGCTTGCCGGTGCCAGATAAGCTGCCCACCACGCTGCTGAGCTTGAGCGATGCCGCCACCGGCTATGAAAACGTGCAGATTTTGAGCGGGCTCAAGCTCAGCATTAATCCGCAGGATCGAATCGGTCTGCTCGGGCGCAATGGTGCGGGTAAATCGACGCTGATGAAGCTGATGGCCGGCAAGTTGCAGGCCACAGAAGGCGAGCGAACCACCGCGCGCGAAACCAACATTGGCTATTTTGACCAGCATCAAGTTGAGCTGCTTGATGTGACCCAATCACCGATTGCACTGATGCGCGATTTGGCGCCCGGCACCTCCGATCAAGTCATTCGCGATTGGCTGGGCCGATTCGCTTACTCGGGCGAATTAGCGACCAGCATTTGCGGGCCGCGTTCGGGCGGTGAAAAAGCGCGCCTAGCGCTCGCACTCTTATTGTGGAAAAAACCGAATTTATTGCTGCTTGATGAGCCGACCAACCATTTGGATCTGGCGATGCGGCAAGCCTTGGCAGAGGCTATCAGTGATTATGACGGCGCAGTCGTACTCGTCAGCCATGATCGCGCATTGTTATCAGCTAGCTGCGAGCAGTTCTATCTGGTACACGACGGTGAAATGGAGCCCTACACCGGCGATTTGGACGAATACGCGGCTTGGCAATCGCAGCAGCGATCGGCAGCGCGCGCAGAAGCAAAGACTGAGCGTGCGGACGCCAGAACTAGCGGTAAAACCAATCCGCGCAGCGCACAGCGGGCGTTGGAAAAGCTAGAAAGCAAAATGGCAAGCTGCACCAGCACGGTTAAGCAAGCGCAAGCGGATTTTGACAAAGCGAATCAGTTGGGTCAGCGTCAACGCGTTGCCGAGTTGGGCGCAGCCTTGAAAGCCGCGCAAAAAGCGCTCGATGAAGCCGAAGCCGAATGGCTCAGCGCGGCTGAGGCGCAGAATTATCAATAGAGACTATCAACAAGAATGATCAACAAGCGAAATTTGCCATCGGTATTGCTACAACTTTAATGCGTAGCTGCGCTATTCTTCATTGCTGAAATCTTTCAATTCAACTCGATTACTACGATATGGAGTCGCCCATGCGTTTTTTTGCCATCCGGCCTTTTGCCATTCTTCTACTGTCAATTGCGATGCTGTTTGGCCTTAGCGCTTGTGAAGAAAAAGTGCCTGAGCAGGCATCGGGCATTGCAGTGCCGAGCACGGATATCGATGAAGACTGGAAGAAATTCGTCAAAGAAGTCGCGCAGTCGAAAAAGATCAAAGGCAAAACCAAGGGTATATACCTGCGTTTTTTCGGCACCATGGATGACCCAACCCCGCATCTGAAAGACACGCAAAACATGTTTAATCGTGGCGTAGAACCCGGCACACTGCTGGTGTTTGGTTCGAACAATTCCCGCAATATGTCCGATTTGCTAGTCACTGCGCTCAGCATGCAATACATTGATGGCAAGCTGGCGGGCTCACGGCTCTTGTTTGTCGGCCAACGCGAGCACGAAGCCGCAGTCAGGGACGCGTCAGTCAAATCCGGCGTGAATTTTGAGTTTTATCCAACGAACTAACTCAAATGTTCTACTTCTCGCGCTTTTCGTAAGCGATCTAGCGCTTGCGCAGACTTTAGTTTTTAAATGCACCGGTGCGGGCGGTGAGAAGGTTTTTCAGGATTTCCCTTGCGGTTTAGGGCAAGACGCCGCTCAACAAACACAAGCAGAGCGCAATCGCTGGACAATGCAAGCCGGAACCTGTCGCGTGCATTCCCCATACGCGCCATTTATCGTCCAAGTCGGTGAAGAAACCCACGAGTTACAAGGCGGCGCTCGGCTTGAGCTGCTTGCCGCAGAGTCGGGCATTGCTGCCAATGTGGTTTTGAACGCAGCTTGGCCGAAAGAAGCCACGACAGCGCCCACAGGCTCCGAACGATTAGAGTCTCAGTCCACCAGCGTCAACGATAATTCGGCAAAATTGGCGAACACTGGCTTGCAAAGCCGAACTGGCGCGCAGCTGCTTGAGCTATCTGGGGATATTTCCGGCCACGCGATCATAGTCGCCAGCGGCCAACGTTTTGCCGTTGACAGCATGCTCGATCCGCGCCGGATGGCGTTTGGTTACGGTCAAACAGCAGTCATGCTGAAAACCTTACGCAGCACCGAGTTCTTCAAATTTCAGCTGCTGCTGCGTGCGCCGAACGTCGGTATTAGCTCGGGCGAATTACCCGCAACCGGGCTTCGCGACGCGCTAGTTGCATTGAGCGGCTGTGTGAAGGCCAGGCAAGCTCGCGGTTCGAATTCCGGGTTGAGGCGTTGAGGTAGAGATTTCAGCGGCATGTGCGCTGCCCAAGATCAACAAACCCGCCATCAAGCGCCATTACATCGCGATAGTCCTTAATTTTTTTGTGGCTGCAACATAAAGCAAATTGGTTCGCACAGCGGGGTTTGCCCATCTCTGGCGGTTGATTTTACCCTTCCGATGAGTACCGCTCAGCCTGTTAAACTAATGGTCCAAAAATTTAGCCGCGAGAAAATTATGCGAAGCAAAGAAGAAATCGTCTCCAACTGGCTGCCACGCTACACCGGCACGGAGCTTGATCAGTTTGGTAAATACATATTGCTGACTAATTTTGGCAACTATCTCGAACTTTTCGCCGAGATGAGCGGTGTGCAAGTGCAGGGCCGTGACAAAGCTATGCCGAACGCGACCTCGGGATTTATCACCATGATTAACTTTGGCATGGGCAGTGCCAACGCCGCTACGATCATGGATTTGCTTTCCGCGATTTCCCCGGAAGCTGTGCTTTTCTTAGGAAAATGCGGTGGTTTAAAGCGTAAAAACGAGCTTGGCGATTTGATTTTGCCAATTGCCGCGATTCGCGGCGAAGGCACCAGCAATGATTATTTAATGCCGGAAGTGCCCGCGCTGCCCGCCTTTAGCCTACAGCGCGCGGTCTCGACCATGATTCGCGATCTCGGGCATGATTACTGGAGCGGCACGGTGTACACCACTAATCGCCGGGTTTGGGAACACGATGATCAGTTCAAGGAATACCTGCGTAAAACCCGCGCAATGGCGATTGATATGGAGACTGCGACCGTATTCGCCACCGGTTTTCACAATGAAATTCCGACCGGTGCACTGCTATTGGTAAGCGATCAGCCGATGGTGCCAGAGGGCGTCAAAACCGCTGAAAGCGATCGTAAAGTAACCGGCAAATTCGTCCAAGATCACATCCAAATTGGTATTGAGGCGCTTAAGCTGATCCAACGCAATGGCAAGAGCGTTAAGCATTTGCGGTTTGATGAGTAGCGCGCTAGGGCGTTTTGCAGGTGAGTGATGTGTTGTTAGTCGTCGCCGCCTGGCTGACAAGGGCCGATGGGCATGTGCTGCTTGCGCAGCGCCAGATTGGTAAAGCCTATGCCAGCTGCTATGAATTCCCGGGTGGTAAAGTTCAGCCGGGCGAATCTGAGCAGGCCGCGATGGCGCGTGAACTCAGGGAAGAATTAGGCCTGAGCGTGCAAGTGCATGAGCTGCTGTCGCAATCGCTAGAAGATCAGCGCGCGTTTGAAAACGGCCAGATAGTGAGGCTCCAGCTGTATCGAGTTAGCGCGCTGGAGGCTGATTTGCAGCGTTTAGGGCCAGTCGGGTTAGAAGGCCAAGCGCTGCGCTTTTGCCCGCCGGGGCGCTTGCAGCGTTTGGATTTACCGCCGTTAGATCGCCCACTGGTTCGGGATTTGGCGCTGGCTCGCCAACTCGTTATTTCGCCAGAGCCAAATGAGGCTGGCGAGTTTCTGCGCGGACTTAAAGCCACGGTTAGTGCGGGCAATCGGATCGTTTTGCTACGCGCTAAGCAGCGCAGCTTGCCAGATTTGCGATCCTTAGTCGTCAAAGCGCGTGACATTCTTGCCGCAGCGGGCGGCGAGCTTTTGATTCAAGATCGCGCGGATTTGGTGCAGGAATGGCGTTTGGGCGGCATGAGCTTGACTGCCAAAGCGCTGATGCAGCAAAAAAAACGTCCTCTGCCTGAAAACTATTGGCTCGTCGCCGCTTGCCACAATGAGCAAGAGTTGCACCACGCACACGCGATCGGCTGCGATTTCGTCACCTTAGCGCCGGTGCTGCCAACTACAACTCATCCAGGCCAAACTGGCATGGGTTGGGCCGCCTTCGCCGGGTTGGCACAACAATTTTCTGATTTGCCGATCTATGCGCTCGGCGGGTTAAACCCTGCGGATTTAGCAAAAGCGCAACAGCAGGGCGCGTTCGGCGTGGCAGGTATTTCTGAATTTTGGACCCCAGGCACCCTGAACTCATCAGCGAGCCGGCGTTAAATTCGCGCTTTGCAGTTGCACCTTGGCAATGTCATGCTCAGCGTAAATCACGATGAGCAACGCTATGAACCCGGTCAATATTCTTTGTACTAAATGGGGCACCAAATACGGGGCTGATTACGTTAATCGTCTTTATTCAATGGTCAGTCGCAATATCGCGCGGCCTTATCGTTTCGTTTGCCTGACTGACGACAGCACCGGCTTGCGCCCTGAAGTCGAGGCGTTCGCGCTGCCCTTGATCGATATCCCCGATTTTGATGCTAAAGCCGCTTGGACGAAGGCACACGGCTGGCTCAAGCTCACTTGTTTTGCCAACGCTGTGCATGATTTGTCTGGCCCCACGCTTTATCTAGACATTGATATTGTGATTACCGGCGGCCTAGACGTTTTCTTTGAGCCTGAGGGTGAATTCATCGCTATCAAAGAATGGGACAAGCGTGATGACACCGGGAATACTTCCGTGTTTCGATTTATTATTGGCGCGCATAGCGACGCACTCATTCCACTGCGCCAGGATATTCCCGAAGCCACAAAAACGGTGCGCAACGAGCAGGAATACATCACGCAATACATCTCACGCCAAGGCAAACTGAAGTACTGGCCTGCTGAATGGTGTAGGAGTTTTAAACGCCACTGCGTACGTCCTTTTCCACTCAGCTGGTTCCAGCCTCCACGCCTGCCCGAGAATGCCCGCGTGATTGCCTTTCACGGCAAACCCAATCCGCCAGATGCGATTGTGGGTGATAGCGGAAAGTGGTACCGCAAAGTGCTGCCGACTGATTGGGTCAAGGAACATTGGCGATAATGAAGCCAGGGAAGAAATTTTTAAGTAGATATGCCTGCGCTAGGTTTCTTGAAAGGTGATTCTTTCCTTTAAGTGGCTGAAAACTGAAAATCACCAAATTCGGTTTTCACGTCTTGTTGAATTCTTCGACAAAAAAACATCAGTTTGATTCGCACTCGGCCAGCAGGTCTGAGCAAATGCACTGCTTTAGGTTTTAATGGGAATAACTATGCAAGTTTTGCTTTTCGCTGCAGGTTCGCTCGCGCTGCTAACCGGCCTAGCGCATTCCGTGCTGGGTGAGCTGCTAATTTTTCGGCGGCTTCGAAGTGGCGGCATAGTGCCAACCATTAGTACGTCAGCGCTGTCGGAAGGCAATATTCGAATCATATGGGCAACGTGGCATTTAGCCTCGGTGTTTGGCTGGGCATTTGCGGCGATTTTACTGAAGCTAGCCGCCGAGCCGCTAGACTTCACGATTATGCATTTTGTGTTGATTGCGATCTGTTTAGCCCATCTCGGTGCGGCTCTGCTGGTGCTTATCGGAACGCAGGGACGTCATCCAGGTTGGATAGCGCTAACGGGTGTCGCAGTGCTTACAGGGTTAGCGGCGCTTTGAATGAATTACTTTTATGTTGGTGATGTCGAAATCATAGAAATCATAGGCTTGCATGAAAACCCAGTCGCTTGAGTGTAAAAAATGAATTTTTTGAAATGGCGAGAAATCAATGGGTACCGGCAAGTGATGTGGCTATTCACCATCATTCTGGTTGTTGTGCTTGCTTCGCATCCCGAACTGCGGTTGATCATTCCGCTGCTTGATGCGCTCGGCTTGGACTTGTTGCTTTTTCTAATGGGCGCGCAGTTTTTCAACTACGCGCGAGAGGTAATCAGAACTGTCTATCTCGCTTTTGTTTTGCCGCTGACCAAACTGCTCTATCGTGTAGTCATTTATTTTTTCGGATTTGCTGGACCGTACGTCGATGCGCAGGTATCAGGCTGTCGTCATTGATGCTGATTACTACTAAGGTGCCGTCAAAAACTGCATACAAGACACCGCATTGGCCGGTTCGCGCTCACTCAATACCGGCAAAAAACGTAGAGACTCGCAGCCGCTACCCACGTCAAACGGTACCCAGCGGGTGCGCTCTGGCAGCTCGAATTTGAGCGGTGCACTGGGCAGCGTTTTGAACAGTTCGCTCCAGACTTTTAATGCGCCCGACGCGCCGGTCAGGCCGGTGCCTTGGTTATCACTGCGGCCGAGCCACACGACACCTAAATGACTGCCAGTGTAGCCGGCGTACCAGCTATCACGCTGGTCATTGCTAGTGCCTGTTTTTCCGGCGACTTCAATGCGGATTTGCCGGGAAAGCGATGCCGCTGTGCCGCTCCTGGTGGTTTCATTGAGCGCATATGAAATGAGCTTAATCGCTTCGGCATCGGGCTGTTTCATGCTTTGCGGCGGGTAGCGCCGCAGCGCTTTGCCATCGCGCCCCAATACCGCGCGCACGCTGGAAAGTGGCGCAACCCGGCCGCCATTCGCCAGCGCTTGATACAGCTGCGCGACTTCGAGCGGAGAAAATTCAGTGCCGCCTAGAATCAGTGATGGCTGCGCGGGTAAGGGGGTTTCGACGCCGAGTGAGGCGATCAACAATGCCAAGCGATCTACGCCTAACTCGACGCCGATTCGTGCGGCAGCTAGGTTATAGGATTTCGCCAGTGCATCAATCAGTGCGACATCGCCATGGCTCTTGCGATCATAATTTTGCGGGCTCCAAAAGCGGCCGCCACCGAGCGCAACCCGCAGCGGCGCGTCGGAAATCAAGCTGCCAAGCGAATAGCGATTCGGCTGGCTCAGTGCGAGCAAATACACGAACGGTTTTAGCAAGGAACCTACCGGGCGCTTGGCATCCAGCGCGTTGTTGAACTGGCTGCCACGCGGATCGCGCGCACCCACCAGTGCAGCAATTTCGCCGGTGGCGTTATCGGTCAGTACGACCGCGCCCTGCAGCAGCTCGGTTTTATCCAAATTTGCCAAGGTGCTGGCGAGCGCTTTTTCGGCTTGCTCTTGCGCCAGCGGATCCAGCGTGGTCAAAATCGACAAGCCTTGCGTGCTCAAAATATCGGGTGGGAAACTGCGCCCTATTTGCTGTCGCACCAGCTGCACAAATGCGGGGTAACGATCCCGCGCGGCGGTGGGTTTGGCGATCACGTTGATCGGCTGCGCGCGCGCAACGTCATAGGCAGCAGCGTCGATTAATCCGGTTTCTAAAAACAGGCTCAGTACCACATTACGGCGCTCGAGCGACGCTTTTGGGTTACGCCGTGGCTCATAGCTGGAGTTTGCTTTTAACAGGCCGATCAGTAGAGCAATATCCTGTGTGGCTAAATCTTCTAGCGGGCGACCAAAGTAGAACTCGCTGGCGGCGGGAAAACCCTGCACCACCTGTGAGCCTGATTGCCCTAAAACTATCCGATTCAAATACGCTTCGAGAATGGTTTTTTTGTCGAATCGGCGCTCTAACATTAGCGCCATGCCCATTTCTTTGAGCTTTCGTGACAGGCTACGCTCGTTCGATAGCAGCGTGTTTTTCACCAGCTGCTGCGTCAGCGTCGAACCACCCTGGCTCAAGCGGCCGCGCCGCAGATTCGTCCACATGGCGCGCGCCAAACCCATTGGATCTACACCGATATGGCTCTTAAAATTGCGATCTTCTACTGCCTGCAAACCCATGACCAACGCGTTTGGCATTTGCGCAATCGGAATCGGTAGCCGCTCGGTACTATCGGCACCAAACAGCGTGGCGATATGCAGTGGATCAAGCCGCCAGCTCGATAAGGAAGTACCACGATCAGCATCGGTGATCGCGCTAATTTTGCCGCCCTCAAAACGCACGAGTACACGCCTAGGCGGCTGTGGGCGATCATCAAAAGCAAACGCACGCGAATGCAGCAATACGCGCGTACCGGCACTAGAGAAGCTGCCAGGCACGCTGGCCGTGCCTTGCTCCAAATAGCGCAGCAGCGTAAGTTCCGCGCGCAAATTCTCCTGCTTGAGCGCGCTACCTTGGGTTAGCACCAGCGGCCTTGCATAAACCCGCGAAGGCACCGGCGGCTGCGATAGATCAAAGCGCGCTTTCACGATTTGATCTAAATAAATCAGCCAGGGCAGTACGAAGCCAAGCCCCAAGCCTGTGCCCAGCGCGATGATGCGTCTTGTCCAAAACCAAAATTGCCGCATTAGCGAGCTATCCAAACATCAAATGCTGGCATGCTAAACCATGCCAATGCCGCTTCGCTGCGCAAAAGTCGGCATTTTGACTGCTGACTGATGACGTTTTGCAGGCAATGCAAACAAAAGGCCCGGGCAATTCCACGTCGATTGGTCATAAAGTTCATTCGCTGACTCGAAGGCCGCAGTGTAGCGGCAGTTCGGCAATTACTCAGGATTGGCTGGTGCGCGAGTTTATGCAATCTCTAAAACCACTCCAGTTCCGAATGGTGCGAACCATAAAGTTTGCAAAAGCAGCCGCCATCTTTACAATGAATTTTATGATTAAGTTTGATTGGAACTCAAAACAAGAAAGTTCCTTCTACAGGCAATAACTCCTATGAAAGCCGAATACGATCTGTCAAAAATGCAGTCCCGCAAAAATCCTTATGCGGCTAAGCTCAAGAAATCCGTTTCTATGCGTTTATCCGAAGACGTAGTGGATTATTTCAAAGGCATGGCCAACGAGGCGGGCGTCCCTTATCAAAACCTGATCAATTTGTACTTGCGCGATTGCGTCATGCAGCATCGCAAAGTGCAGATTGCGTGGCCAGCGGCCTAGCTGCATGTGCCAGATTCAAATGTTAATTTCGGTCGTAGACTCTGGCGTCTGCATAGCCCGAGCCGGGCTTGTTCAACCCAGACATGCTTGTCTATGCGTTGCTCCACGTTGGATTCAAAGAATTTGGTTTTGCTAAGCCCTAGCCTGGCGGTTACAATATGTGCAACGTTGGAAACGATTCGCAGCGCGCAGTTCAATACCTAAGTTTTAGATTCGGTCGCTTTGCGACCCGTGAACACTATAAAGAGACCACATGAAATTAATTCTCTCATTTCTCACAATTGGAATAATTGCTGCACTATATCTCACACCAGGAAAAGTAGAAGGCGAAGTTTTCATTGTGACCCAAGGTGGCAGTTCTTATAAACTTGCATTGGTTGATGTTCGTTTCGTGACGAAAGAAATTTTCTCGATCCACGTTAAAGGCAAGCGAGCGGCGCTTTCAGACTGCCTCACGGCAAAACAAATCAACGAGCGAATAAGTACAACGAATGTTGATAGTGCTGAACTCAACAAGATTTACTCAACCCGAGAAAGATGTCAAATCGATGCAATCATGAGTAATCTTGGCCCAATAAAATCTAGTGGAAAAACAAACTCCGACGGCAAATATGATGCGTCGGTTCCCAGATTCAAAACTCTCATCGCAATCGCAAGTGCTGAGAGAGCACTGCCGCTGGGGGACTCGGAGCGTTATCTTTGGATTACTTCGGTAAATCTTGGCGCGTCTTTTAATCAAAAAGTCAATCTGACAAATGATAACTTGGTCGCTCCAGCTTACTTTGATCAAATGCTAATAGAAGTACTTAAGGATTAATCTAGAACGTATTGACTCGAGCTTTCATGCGCTGTTCTTGTCAAATAAATTAACAAGGTCGAGAGCCTAAAAACACCACCCCCTTCGAGCTTGACTTCAAAATCCCATAAAGAAAAATTCCGCTCCGGCGGGGTTTTTTGTAGGTGAAAGTACGACGCAATTTATAAAACCGGATAATCCGTATTACGCTTCAGCTCTGGCGTACACAGCTACTACGGCCATTGGATTTGAAAGGTGTTGTGAGAACCACAGCCGACTTGAACCGAGATTTCGTTTGGCCGATACACAAGAGTGGCTGCGCTGGATGTCTCTGGCAGGAGCGCTGGAAACCACTTGTCAATGCACGGTGGGGCGTAGCCCGGGAACAGATTGAGAAAGACGAACTGCCCACGAAGTGCGAACAAAAATCCACCAATTGCTCCGTTTTTATGTACTGGCACCACCGCAATCTCCCCGACTCGATGCATATAGGAGCCCTTAGGAAAAACAAAATATGCGCCCATTTTTTCGGACAGCGATAGGTCCCCGAAGGCGACAGCAAGCAAGTATGGGCTTGGCCTGCCTGGTTTGGAGTCCGTCATGCCGTGGCCGATGTGTAATTCACCTCCGACGCTCAGGTTGATTGCTGTTTTCACGAGCCACCGTTCGAGCAGGGGACCTCGCAGTGCCACTTGACTGAAGCCGGTAGCGAACGCGTCAATTGCTTGAACTCCTGCCTCATCCGCTGGTGAAAGGTCATTGTTGTGCTTCGTGCACAGGAAGCGTCTCTGAAGTGAGTTGACTCCTACGCGGCGCTCTTCACCTTGGCACCAATTGAAGCCAGAAACGTGAATTACTTGGTCTGGAAACAGCGCTTTCGACACCAAGTGCTCACGCGAAATACCGCGGGCGCAGTCTCCGCGGTAGTCTGCCCAACATCTCTCGATTGTTGTATCCATGACGCCTACGCCTTATTCAGCAAACCTGCGGCCTGAAACAGGATGATAGCGCGATATCGCAAAAGGCAACAAAGTCGCGCAGCAGTTTTAGTTGACTGCTTGCACGAATTCTTTTATGCATATACATTTATTCTCTGACACATGACCCCGCAAAACGCGCTGCCAACCTGCAACGACACCAGATTGAATCGGGCGATTGTGTGTGCGTTTTTGACGAGCCAATGTTGACGCGCGAAGATACCAGCGAAAATTACGGTGAACAAAGATTGGCAAGTTTGGCGTTGCTAAACGGCAAAGTTGTGTTTTTAGTCTGGACGGACTGCGACGACTGCCCACGATTAATTTCTTGCAGAGAGGCAGAAAAATATGAAAAGCAAACGTACTTCAGCGCCTTCCCACAAAACTGACGCTCCATATGATGCCACCAACAAGACCACCGTGGCTGCATTTTGGGCGGACGCCACTGCACATATTGGCTTAGAAGAATTGCGAGTGAAACGCGGCCGCCCGGCGAAGGCCGAGCTTGACCGAAAAGAGCAAATTGCATTGCGTTTAGATGCCGACGTGCTCGCTTGGTATCGCGGCCTTGGCGCGGGCTGGCAGTCGCGAATGAATGCGGTTTTAAAAGCTTACCGCGATGCAGCAGTTTAAGTGACAACCGACTTTGAATAGACGACAAACACTCTGCTCGCGTGCTCCGCTACGCACTTTGGCTTGCCAAGCCAACTTGGATGCGCAAAACAAAGGAACATCAAATGGCGTAAGTCTTTCCATCATGCAACGCGTTAACCGGCGCGCCGAGCTGCGCCCGCAAAATCCCATCAGCGCTAAAATAGTTCGTCAATCAACAAGCGACATCTTGATCCAGGTCAGCACTCCAAATTACCTTAGTAAAGAGACCAGAGTTTCTGGTATATCATCACTGCATGCGTCTTTATCTTGATAATTGCTGCCTACAACGCCCGTTGGATGACCAGACTCAGCCTCGCATTCGTGTGGAAACTGAGGCGCTCTTTGCTATTTTAGCCACTGTGCAAGCGGGAGAGCATGTATTGCTGGGCTCTGAAGCATTGGAGTACGAAATTTCGCGCATTCCTGATCAAACACGCCGTGACGATACGATGGCGATATTGGGGATCGCAATTGAAAGGCTGCTGCTCACTGAAGAAATTGAGGCCTTGGCACTCAGGTTCGAAGAAAGTGGGCTGCGTGGGATGGATGCCCTGCATCTAGCTTTCGCATCATCAGCGAAAGCTGATTATTTTTGCACCAGCGATGACAAACTGTTTCACAAAGCAAGAACACTTACTGCTTTGCCGTGCAAAGTGAGTACTCTTCTTAATCTAGTGCCAGAGGTTACCAAATGACCGTTTCCATTCAACCTGCTTATGAACTTAACAATCGCGCGAAACATGCACTAGTCCAGCAGCTTGGCGCCGTTGACGCCCTTCGCTTTCTCAATCAACTTAGAGCCGGTAGCGGAAACTACACCGTAGATCGTGAATCGTTATTTCATGGCGAGTCCGTCAAGTCTCTGGCGTCGGCAATTCGGTCGCAAAGAAACGAGGAAGGCTGATTTAACTGCGGAGCATGTCCGTAGGCCATGCTCCGCCGCCCGCTAGCATTGGCTTGCCAAATCAGCTTAGATACGCAAAGAAATAAGGCATCAAATGGCGTAAGTCTTTCCATCATTCAACGCATTAACCGGCACACCGAGTTGCGCCCGCACCGCCTGCACAATCGCATCCGCGCTAATACCAAAATGCGCGTAAAGCGCCTCAGCCGGCGCGCTTAAGCCAAAGCTGTGCATACCAATCACATCGCCATCTAGGCCGACGTACTTGCGCCAGTAATCCACGCTAGCCGCCTCCACAGCAACCCGCACTCGGCAGGCTTTGGGCAAAACCTGTTCGCGATATGCCGCTGACTGCAAATCAAAAATACGCGTACACGGCATAGAAACTACCCGAACCGATAAACCTTCAGCGCTCAGCGTGCGCGCGGCTTGCATGGCTAATTCGAGTTCGGATCCGGTGCCGATCAAAATGGCATCAGGTTTACCATTCGGCGCATCCAACAAAACATAACCGCCCTGTTCGATTGCCTGAATTTGTGCAGGCGAACGGGTTTGATGCGCCAAATTTTGCCTCGAAAACACCAGCGCGCTCGGGCCATTTTGACGCTCAACCGCAACCTTCCACGCCACCGCGCTTTCAACTGCATCGGCCGGGCGCCAAACATCTAAATTTGGCATCAAACGCAGGCTGGCGAGGTGCTCGACCGGCTGATGCGTTGGGCCGTCTTCACCCAAACCAATCGAATCATGCGTGTAGACGTGGATATTACGCACGCCCATAAGCGCCGATAATCGCACTGCATTGCGGGCGTAGTCGGAGAACACCAAAAACGTCGCGGTGTAGGGAATCACGCCGCCGTGTAGGCTCATGGCATTGGCGATAGCGGTCATGGCAAATTCGCGCACGCCATAGTAAATGTAGTTGCCACCGCCTGTGCTGTTGACGTCCTTGCTGGCTTTGACGATGGAATAGTTTGAGTGCGCCAAATCGGCTGAACCGCCGACCAGTTCTGGCACGGCCGCCACAATGGTATCTAACACCATTTGACTGGCTTTACGGCTGGCGATGCTTTGCGCATCGCTGTCAAATTTGGTGATCAGCGCGGCGATCGTCTGCGGCCAGCTGGCAGGCAGCTGACCTTGATTGGTGCGCGCGAACTCGGCGGCTAATTCTGGATGCGCAATTTGGTAGGTGGCAAAGCGCGCGTTCCAATCGGCTTGCTTAGCTGCGCCACTGGCTTTGGCATCCCAGCCCGCATAGATGTCAGCAGGTATTTCAAACGGCCCGTGTGTCCATCCGAGAGCCAAACGCGTCGCCGCTACTTCATCTTTCCCGAGCGGCGCGCCGTGGCTGCCTTCGCTGCCGGCTTTGCCGGGCGAGCCAAAACCAATCGTGGTTTTCATAGCGAGCATAATCGGTTTGCCAGCCACTTCGGCGGCGATGGCGTTTTCTATAGCGGCTTTGATCGCCGCCGAGTCGTGCCCATCAATATCGGCAATGACGTGCCAGCCATAGGCTTCGAAACGCTTTTGCGTGTCGTCAGTAAACCAGCCCTGCACTTTGCCATCGATCGATATGCCGTTGTCGTCATAAATCGCGATGAGCTTGCCGAGTTTCAACGTTCCCGCCAGCGAACAGGCTTCATGGCTAATGCCTTCCATCAGGCAGCCATCGCCTAGAAACACCCAGGTTCGATGATCGACAATCGTGTGCGCAGGCCGATTAAATCGCTGTGCCAATATGCGCTCGGCCAGCGCAAAGCCGACTGCATTCGCCAAACCCTGGCCAAGCGGGCCCGTCGTGGTTTCAATGCCCGGTGTTTCATGAACTTCAGGATGGCCCGGCGTTTTGGAATGCAGCTGGCGAAATTGCTTGAGCTGGGCGATCGGCAAATCATAGCCAGCCAGGTGCAACAGAGCGTATTGCAGCATCGAGCCGTGCCCGTTGCTTAGTAAAAAGCGATCCCGATCCGGCCATTTTGGATCGTTCGGATTGTGCTTGAGAAAATCATTCCACAGCACCTCAGCAATATCCGCCATGCCCATCGGCATGCCAGGGTGCCCGGAATTGGCCTGCTGCACGGCATCCATAGCCAAAGCGCGCACGGCGTTGGCAAGTTCACGTCGGTTTGGCATGGGGATTTTCACTAGTCTTGAGGAGGCGGCAAGTGTAACGGCTGTTTTTGAAAAAGCTCAGAATTGCCAGGTTTTGGGTTCAGGGAGCCTATGAGTCTCAAGCCGACTTCGTAATCATCAAACGCGGCCTAACTATCACAGGAATCACGAAGTTAACTTGCCGCTACGAATTCGCATATCAGTTTGACTTGTGCCAAAAACGCACGGATGTTTAATAGTTTTGCGCTTAAACGTGGCTTTACTACTGTTCGAATTAATACGTTGGCATTTACGCAAACTCATTGCTTGGCAGCGTGCAAATCTGTTTGTTTTTAGCTGTCAAAGTAAAGATGCCAAAGTGTCAAGCTTGCAGCATGAAAATCAGGGTCAAGCTAGATCAAACACGCATGGCCGGGTAGGCTGCAATGGGTTCATCAACTGGGCGGATTTTCTTTCTAAAAAAGATCTAGCTACCAGCAGCTATGAATTACAGCGACCGCACTAAACGATTTGGAATTGATCAACCGGGCTAGCACTATATGATTTGCGCCGCACGAATATCCTATCGCGTGATCCAAACAATGCCAACTTGCTGATCCAAGTCGGCGAACAAGCAGCGCGCGGCGTGGAGCTTTCAGCTCAGCTTGAACTCGTCGATTCGCTATCGCTGGATTTAAGCGCGGCTGCACTGCGCGCAGAGTTCAATAAATTCAACGAGCGCGTCGGCACCACTGTGGTATTAAGGCGCGGTAATTTACCCAGTGATGTGCCAGAGCGGCTTGCGAGCGCAACGCTCAATTGGCAAGCCAGTGATTCGATAGAGCTAAGCTTGGGTGCGCGCGGATTAGGCCGGCGCGCGGGCAACACCGCCAACACGGTGTTTTTACCCGGCTACGCCACGATGGATGTAGGGCTGCGCTATGGCACCGATATTAGGCAGTTTGGCGTTCGAGTTCGCAATTTGGATGATCGGGTTTTTGCCACGCGTTCCTATAATGGCGCGAATCAATTTATGATTGGTGAGCTCCGCATCGCCGAGTTTTCCTGGCAGCGTGAGTTTTAGCGCGGTGCGTCGCACAAACTTTAAGGCCAAGATTGCCCTGTGAAATCTGACTCGAAAAGATGTTTTAGCCTTGCTGCACTTTTGATTTTTTGCAGCACTTTACCCGCTAAAGATTTAGCGGAAGGCGCGTCTGCGTTCGTTGTGCAGCCGCTAAAGATTGCGGCAACTGAGAATGCGGCGCAGCCCAGCGTTGTTGCAGACGCTAAACACGGGCAGTTTGTGCTCAGCTGGCAAAGCAAAGATGCGAAGGGATGCAGCACGCTCAAGCTGGCGGCACTTAAACCCGGTGCAAAGCTGAGCGAGATTAGCGATGCCGGAAAGGGCTGCGATTGGTTCGTCAACTGGGCAGATTTTCCATCGGTAATCATTGCCGACAACGGCGATTGGCTGACGCACTGGCTGCAAAAAAGCGGCGCGGCGCCCTACGCCTACGATATTCGAATTGCCAGATCGCGCGATCAAGGCCGCAGCTGGGAAAAACCCTTTACACCGCACAGCGATAAAACGCCTACCGAACATGGATTCGTGTCGTTAGCGCCAATGAGCGGCGATAAAGTTCTTGCGGTGTGGCTTGATGGCCGAAAAATGGCGCAGGCAGCACCAGATGCAGCGCAGCAGTACGAGGCGCATCGGCATTCAGATCATGCGCACGGCCATGGCAACACGATGACGCTGCGCAGCGCAGTCATCGGGCGCAGTGGCAGCCTAAGCGCCGAAACTGAAATTGATGCCAGCGTGTGCGATTGCTGCAGCACCGATTTAGTCCGCACCAGGGCCGGTAACAAGCCTGAGCACACCTTGGTGTTTCGCAATCGAACGGATGACGAAGTGCGCGATATTGGCGTGGCACATTTGCAAAACAGCAAGTGGCGCAGCGCAGGCATCGTACATCCGGATAACTGGAAAATTGCCGGCTGCCCGGTCAATGGCCCGGCGATTGCGCAAAACGCAGGCAATACGCTGGTGGTTTGGGCGACGATGCAAGGCGAGCATTTAAGCGTGCGGGCGCGCACACTAGCCGGCAAGCCGGGCGAATTCCTGACCTTGGAAACCGGTGCCGGCGTGCTGGGGCGAGTCGACGCGGCGCCCTGGGGCAAGTCGAACTGGCTGGTGAGTTGGCTAGGTTCCGCAACCGCCGGGCGCGCAACGCTGTATTTGGCTGAACTTGATCCAACCCTCAAAATAGTTCGCCAGCAGGCACTGCTGGATTTACCCGCTGCGCGCAATATCGGCATGCCGCGCTTGGCGACTTTGGATGGTAAGCATGCCGTATTGTTGTGGACGCAAGCGAAAGAAAAAACCGATACTGCTGCGATTGAAACGCAGGTTGTGGGTGTCAGCGTTCGAGGCAAATAAAGTGCTACTGACTTAGCAATGCTGTGCGCGAATCATGCATATCATGTGATGCTCAAATAACCGCAAAGATGAATTAACCGTGCTTTAGCAGCCACTTGTTTGAGATTGACTTGAAACTGCTGCGCCGGTCTAGCGCATCTAACAGCTGGCCGTTACGCGCATGCCAGACTATGCCCTCCGCAAGCTGGGCTGGGTTAAGCGCTGACCTAATACCGTCTGCTTGCGAGACTACTGCTTCAATCGTGGCTGGCAGCTCAAATTCTGGCCGATGCGGCACCGCCAACGCAGCGACCCAAGACGGCCATTGCGCCATTGCAATGGATTCTCGATTTCGCCAAAATGCAAAGGCAGCAAAACGCACATTGGTCAATTTGAGCGGGTTGCCTTGAATACCTGCACCAAACAGCTCACCCTGGATTGCTTCGCCTTCTTGCAGCAATACTTCAAGCTGCAGCGTTTGCGTAATTCGCGCTTGCGCACCGGTGTTGGCGATTTGCCAGTTGCGACTTGCAACGATGAATTGCCCATCTTGTTTGCCAAAGGTTGCAGAGGTGCCATCAATTTTTTCCGTCGCAAACCATCCGCCCGGATGCTGCATTATCACCGGCCATGCATCCGCCAGATTTTGCACGCGCTCAGCGTCTGTTTTTGCCGCCAACTGCGAAGGGAATGCACCTAGAATTTCAGCGCCTGCCGGTATGGGTGGTTCCCATTTTTCGATGCCCAGCAGCTCAGTCACATCAGCGCCGTCTGGCAGATTCGCTAAGCGTTCGCCAAATGCGCTAAGTGGTAGCGCCAGCCCTTGGCTGTATACACCGCGTAATTTCGCGGTACGCAGCACATGGCCTTGTACGCCATCGCCTCGAGTAACCTGACCGCGTGGGATTAAAAACGCAAATGCAGGTTCGCTCGATGGCAAAAAACAGTCCAGTTCAAAATAGACACAGTTTTGCCCAGCTTGGAATTCACCGCGCTTGGCCACCAAAGTCCAACCGCGAATCTTGATTTGCTCTATCTGATCGGCATCTGCAATGCTTTCAACGCTTAAAACGGTATCGATGCTAACTAGTTTTCTAGGCAAAACCTAAACCCCACGCTGGCGCCGAACCTCAAACAGCAAAATACCCGTCGCTACCGATACGTTGAGGCTTTCCACGTCGCTCACCATGGGTATGCGAATTAAGCCATCGCAGCGATCGCGGCTGAGCCTGCGCAGGCCTTCGCCTTCGGAGCCTAACACCAGCGCCACTGGGCCCTTCAAGTCTTGTTGATAGACGCTTTTTTCGGCCTCACCAGCAGCGCCGTAGCACCACACGCCGGCTTCTTTGAGTACCTCAATCGCACGTGCAAAGTTCGTCACGCTGACTAGCGGCATGCGTGCGGCGGTACCCGCTGAGGCGCGTAAAACCGCAGGCGTTAGCCCAGCAGACTTGTCCTTCGGAAACACTACCGCCGTTACGCCAGCGGCGGCGGCGCTGCGTATGCAGGCGCCTAAATTGTGCGGATCGCTAATGCTATCCAGCAATAAAAACAGCGCCTGCGGCCCGGCATTGACGGCAAGCCGAGTCAAATCTGACTCGCTCATCAGCTCCGGCGCGCGGTAGCGCGCGGCGACGCCCTGATGCTTATCGGTGCCGAGTTTGTGGGTCAGGCTTTGCGGGCTAACGCGCTGCGCTTTTAAGCCGACGCGATCCGCTAGCCCAGCCAGCTGGCGCAGGCGCTCAGAGTGATCGGTGTTTTCTATCCAAAGCTCAACAATCCGGCTAGGGTCAGCGTTGATCTGGCCTTCAATGGCGTTGATCCCGTAAAGCCAATCGTCAGCGATGTTTGGATCACGCGCCCCCTGTGGCTCAGCGTGATTGGTGCGATTTCCCTGATCTTTATTGAATGGCTTCTTAAAATCAGGCCGAGCGCGTTTGGGCTTGGCATCTGCATCTTGATTTGCCGCTTTTTCTGTATTCGGTTTTGCAGATTTCATCGGCGCGCTGCACCTTGACGTTTATGGGCGCCCGAATTCGGGCGCGGAGCGGCGCTGAGCTCACGCGCGGGCACTTCAGTTAGGCCGCTAAGCAGCTTGAAGTCAATCTTGCGCTCGGTGGAATCCACGCGCAACAGTTTGACCTGCACCACATCGCCCAAGCGCAAACCCATGCGCGTGCGCTCACCCCAAAGCCTATGTCGGCTGGCATCAAAATGGTAGTAATCGTTCGGCAGCTGGGTCACATGTACCATACCGCTAATCGCATTTTCTTTAAGTTCGACGAATGCGCCAAATGACGTCACGCCGGTGACAAGCGCAGTGAACTCTTCACCAATATGGCGTTCCATGTAGGCGCACTTGAGTCTATCTGCGACATCGCGGCTGGCTTCATCGGCGCGGCGTTCGCGGCCAGAACAGGTTTTGCACAGCTCGCCCATTTTTTCTGGGCTGTAGTAATAGCCATTAGTGGTTTTAGGATCAGCGCCAAGCGCGTGATAAATCGCGCGATGCACCAGCAAATCCGGGTAGCGGCGAATCGGGCTGGTGAAATGCGCATAGGCGTCCAGCGCCAGGCCGAAGTGGCCTTCGTTGCGCGCGCCATAAATTGCCAGGCTCTGCGAGCGCAGCAGCACCGATTCGATCAGCGTAAAGTCCGGGCGCTTTTTCGCTTTGCGCAGCGTGGCGGTCACAATCGCCGGAGTGATCTGATCGTGCTCGGGCAGCAAAATACCCAGGCCCGCCAGGAAAGTGCGTGCTTCTTCGTATTTGGTCAGCGGCGGCGTGGCGTGTACTCGATAGGCAACCGGCACTTTTGCCTTCGCCAAGAATTTCGCCGCCGCCACGTTCGCAGCAATCATGCATTCTTCAATCAGCTTGTGCGCATCGTTGCGCTCATAGGGTTTGACCATCGCAACATCGCCTTCAGGCGAGAAGCCAAAGTGCACCTCTCTACCTTCAAATTCAATCGCACCGCGCACACGCCGGGCCGCAGCCAGCACATGAAATAGCGCGTATAAATTTTCCAGCGCTGGCATAACTTTTTCGCAGCGCTCAAGCGCAGCAGCGTCGCGCTTGCCTAGCGCATCCCACACTAAGTTGTAGGTCAGTCGCTGTGCGGAGCGCATCACCGCTGGGTAAAATTTGGAGCGCTTGGTTTGCCCTGCGCTGTCAATCAGCAGCTCACACACTAGGCAAAGCCGATCCACTTCAGGCTTGAGTGAACACACGCCATTGCTGAGCTTTTCCGGCAGCATCGGAATCACTCGCGCTGGAAAATAAACGCTGGTCGAGCGTTTGATAGCTTCCTCATCAAGTGCGCTACCGACCGGCACGTAGCTGGCCACGTCGGCAATTGCTACGATCAGCTTGAAGCCGCCCGATGCAGTGGCTTCGCACCACACGGCGTCGTCAAAATCACGCGCGTCTTCACCATCTATCGTCACCAGCGGCATACTGCGCAAATCAACGCGGCCCTTCCACTGCCAGGCTTCCACGGTGTCGGAAATCACCGCAGTTTCAACCGCCACCGCAGGCGGAAACACGTTCGGCAAATCAAAGCTTTCAATCGCCAAATCAATCGCGTGTTGCGGGCCGATTTCTGAGCCAAAAATACGCACCACGCGGCCTATCGGCGGGCGATGCCCGTTGGGTGCTTCGGTAATTTCCGCCACCACCACGTCACCCGGGCGCGCGCCCATGGAATAGCCGCGCGGGATTTGAATATCTAAATGCACGCGGCGATCGTCGGGCACGACGATCCCGAACAGCACTTCATCCATATAGCGCCCGACAATTTTCGGCGAGCGCCGCTCCAGTACTTCAACGATCAAACCTTCAGGCCGGCCGCGTGAATCGGTGCCGGTAATCGACACCAGCGCACGATCTCCGTGCAGCACTTTCTTCATTTGATGCGGCGGCAGGAAAATATCATCACCCGGCTTGCCATCGGCATCGCGACGCAAAAAGCCAAAACCATCCGCATTCGCAATAATGTTGCCAGCAATCAAATCCGCCTTTTCGGCAACCGCTAAACCACCGCGCCGATTCAGCAAAAGCTGACCATCGCGCAGCATGGCCTGTATACGCTTGTCGAGTGCTTCGCGCTGCTGCATGACCTTAAGCTTCAAGCCCAGCGCTAGCGCTTCAATCGTCAACAGCTGAGGGCTGGCTACCAAAAACGCCAGAATCGCCTCGCGCGAGGGGATCGGATTCTCGTACTTTTGCGCCTCACGTGCGTGATGTGGGTCAGCGTGATGCACGATCGGAACGGCTAACGGCTTCGCTGCGCGTTTAGCTTTGACCGGCATGGCATCGTCACTGGGCTTTTGCAGCCTGGGATCGCCATCGCGCTTGGGCGGTGCTTTGGCGGCGGGGGCGGCGCTTTTGCGCGTTTTTACTTTCAATTTCGACGGTGTTTTTCTAGGCATGCCGGATTCTAGCATTGGAATGCGGCTGAGTTAGCTAACACCCAAATCAACTACTGACAGTTCGCCAATCCAATCTGCGCTGCTCCAATCGCAACACCGTCAACTTCTCGCCAAACTACCAATTTGGCGTTCGCAATATTCAAATCGATCGGTAGCTGCAGCTGTGTGCGTTTGGCCAGTGGCTGCCACAACCTGACTACGGCGTCGTGTTTGAGCAAACGGCCACGGTTTTCCCCAGCTTTGACCTGCGACTCGCGACCATTTTCGCTAATCGCTACGAACAGCCCGTCGCTATCCTCAGTGGCTATAGTTAGCGCGTTGCCTTGCAAGCTGGCCGCTATCGCCATGGCGGCTGCCCTGAAGTTGGGCACATCTAAGCCGCTTGATTTAAAAAAACCGCGCCATTCTGCGCCATTGATAAAAAACCCAGGCGTGTAAACGCCAGCGCGCGTCGAGCTGGCCAGCTTGCGCTGGCGCGCGCTGTTGCTGGCGCTCGCGAATGGATCAATCCAGCCTAAGTTGTCCCAGTAGTCGACATGAAATGCCAACATGACAAGGCGGTTGGCGCTCGCAGCTTTATTGTTTTCCTGGCTTAACCAAGCATCGGCTGGCGGGCAAGAACTGCAGCCTTCGCTGGTGTAAAGCTCCAAGAGCGGCGCCTGCGTGGCGGTAATGCTGCATTCCGCCCGGCTGTAACTACTGACAATTGACGCTGTCAGCGCGCCAATCATTACCAATGTGTGGTTTGGCATGGGAATCTCCGGTTCGGGTTACGCAAGGACCAGCGCTCATGCCTACACCTTTCACCTGACTACAAAATGGATGACTTGCAGCCTATAGCGCCTGCGCTTTGGTGTGCTACATTACCAGCACACCAAAGCATGCCGAAGCAGATGTTACTTCTCGCAAGTGGCGGTGCAGCAAACTACAAGGAGTACGGCATGAGCGCATTACAGCAGCATTGGAACGAAGATCAGCCGATCTATCGCCAGCTGCGGGATAGGCTGATGGAAATGATTTTGGATCGCGTGATTGAAGAGGGCGATGCTATGCCTTCCATTCGGCAGATTTCCGTGGAGCTGAAAATCAACCCGATTACGGTGACCCGAGCGGTGCAGGAACTCGAGGAATGCGGCGCGCTGGAAAAACGCCGCGGCCTGGGTAATTTCGTCAAGCCGGGCGCGCGTGATGAGCTTTTACAGCAAGAACGCAAGAAATTCCTAAAGGAAGATTGGCCCGCGCTGCGTACGAAAATCGAGCGTCTGCAAATTCCACTCGAAACCCTGCTTACACCAAAGCCGATCCGCTGAAACATCTACCTGAGATAACTTTATGAGCGCTGTGATTGAAGCCAGAGCATTAAAAAAACAATACAAAGGCAAATTCGCCCTAAATGACTGCAGTTTTAGCATCGGCAAGGGCCGAATTGTCGGTTTAATCGGCCCGAACGGTGCCGGTAAAACCACCGCTATCAAAGCCATTTTAGGATTGACGGCGGTAGAAGGCGAGTTGCGCGTGTTAGGGCTTGATCCTTTTAAGCAGCGCGAGAAACTCATGGAAGAAGTTTGCTTTATTGCTGATGTGGCGATTTTACCGCGCTGGGCAACCGCCAAAGATCTCATCGACTATGTCGAAGGTACGCACGCAAAATTCAGCCGCGAACGCTGCCTGGACTATTTGTCAGATACCGATATCAAGCTATCTAGCCGAGTTGGGCAATTATCCAAAGGCATGGTCGTGCAGCTGCACTTAGCCATGATTATGGCAATCGGCGCCAAACTATTGGTGCTGGACGAACCCACTTTGGGCCTTGATATTTTATATCGCAAGCGATTTTATGAGCAGCTGTTAGGTGATTATTATGACGGCGAACGCACGATTTTAATTACCACACATCAAGTAGAAGAAGTCGAGCCGCTATTAAACGACGTGATTTTTATTAATCGCGGCAAGGTAGCCCTGAGTGAAACGCTAGATGCATTGGCTGAGCGTTATTGCAATTTGACCGTGGATGCTAGCCGATTAGAACAAGCACGGGAGTTTAAGCCAATCAGTGAAAAGCGACTTCTAGGTAAAAATCAGCTGTTGTTTGATCGAGCAGATCGAGATGCGTTAAAACAGCTGGGCGACGTTGCGCCACCTAGTTTAAGTGAATTATTCGTCGCGTTATTAGGCTAAGGAGAACAAAATGAACGCAGCAAATCGATACTCAACACTGATTAAGCGCGAATTGATTGAGCACCGTAAAGCGGTTATCTATGCACCATTTATTATTGCCGGCATTATGTTCGCGCTTATTTTGGTCAGTGCACTTTGGAATGGCGCATTTAAAGTCAACGGCACCGGATTTACCGCAAAGATGTTGGAGAGTGCTGTTGCCACCAAAGGTGAAGCGACGCTCGCACTGGTCCACCAAGGTTGGATGTTTGGGTTTTTTATGATTTTTCATATTGCCAGCGGCATTGTCATATTGACTTATTCGCTAGGCTGCCTATTCGATGAGCGTAAAGACCGCAGCACGCTGTTTTGGCGCTCATTACCGGTGCGCGATTGGGAAACGGTTATCAGCAAACTGATTATGGCAACTTTGATTATTCCAGCTATATTTCTAATCGCTTTGGCGGTATTGCAAGCGCTGATTGTGGTTACGTTTGTTGTTACTTGCTGGCAAAACCAAGTGGACGCCACCCGCTTTGTTTGGGCGCCGCTGCCTTTTCTTGCCACTCAATTTTGGCAATTTGTTTCGACTTTTGCAGGCATATTGTGGGCGCTTCCTGTTATCGGATGGATATTGCTCTGCTCTGCCTATGCAAAGCAGCGACCTATTTTGCTCGTGTTGCTAATCCCTGGCGTTATTGCAGCTGGCGTAATGATGATGAACTTAGGTAAAAGCGCCATGTGGGCATTTGGCGGGCGCGATGCTGCAAGAGACATGATCGTGGATTATTTTTCCCGCTTCGGGCATTTGTTCATACCGATGGTGGGTGGAAATTGGAAAGACAGCTTTGAGAATGTTGACGAGACGCTGTTACGAATTGAGCCGATTATTAGCCATGTAATCAGCATGAAAGGGCTTACTGGCGCGCTCATTGGCGCGGCGCTGATCGGAACAGCGATATGGGTTCGGCGCTATCGGGAAGATGCTGCGATTTAACTAAAAGCCGGGGGAGCAGGTTTGGCGCAGCGCCTAAATCTTGATGTGGGGCTTGCGGGCTTAAAGCACAGCCGTCAGATCTGTTCAAGCAGTTGGTCAAAGCTAAACATCACCCCAAGCCTGCAAAATCTGCGCGTCGCTGGCGCTAGCCACATACGCTAGCCCCAAGCGCGAAAGCAATATGAGCCGCAATTCACCGGCGCGGTTTTTCTTATCAAGGCGCATCAGCTCGAGCAACGCGGTTGCGCTGAGCGCCGGCGAACTGGCGTCTGTCAGATCAGAAAGCGTGGTCGGCAAATTCCAGCGGCGCAACAAATCACTGATTCGGGTCACATCGGCGGGCGGAAATTTGCCTAAGCTGGCGGACAATTTCGCAGCTCGCACCATGCCAATTGCGACCGCTTCACCGTGTAACAGGCTTTGATAGCGTGTTGCAGCTTCTAAGGCATGCCCGAAAGTATGGCCGAAATTGAGGTGCGCGCGCTCGCCCTGTTCACGCTCGTCGCGCACCACAATGGCGGCTTTGTGCGCACAGGATTTCGCGATGGCTTGCATCAGCGTGTCCGCATCGCGCATGGCCAGCGCATCAGCGTTTTGCTCTAGCCAGTTGAAAAAATCCAGATCGGCGATTGCGCCGTATTTCAGCACTTCCGACAGCCCGCTAAAATATTCGCGCGCGGGAAGGGTTTGCAGCAGGCTAATATCAATCACCACCGCGCTCGGCTGCCAAAATGCACCGACTAAATTTTTGCCGGCGGCCAGGTTCACCGCGGTTTTACCGCCGACTGAGGAATCCACCATCGCCAGCAGGCTAGTTGGCAGCTGCACAAAGCGCACGCCGCGCATCCATAAAGCTGCGGCAAAGCCGACTAGATCGCCGATTACGCCGCCGCCTAGAGCGATCAAGGTGACGTCTCGCGTGGCCTGCATCTGCGCCAATTTGGCAAAGATGACCTCAGCTTGCGCGAACGACTTATTTGATTCACCGGATGGAATGACCAAGGTTTCAATGCGTTTGACTGACTGCGTATTGCCCTGTTCAAGCAACCTGGACAGCACGTACTGTAAATGCAGTGGCGCGACGTGGCTGTCGCTAACCAATAGCGCCTGCGGACCGGTAACTAAATCGGTCATTGGCACAACTGAAACTGCATTCAGTGCGATATCAATTACATACCGGCGTTCGCCGAGTTCTACCGCAATGCGCTCAACCTGCTCAAGCTTGACTGGCATAGCTAAGTTCCTCCCCAGTTTCAGGTTCGGCTTGGGGCTCGGGTTCTGGTAGCGTCAATTGCTGCCACTTGGCGCGCAGCGTAAAAATCAAATTAGTTGCGGCGGTCTTTGGGCTATCGGCCAAGCTGAGCCACGTCAAATTGGCAGTTTGCGCGTACAGCGGATTGCGAACTTGCGCTAGTGATTCGAGTTTCGCGCGCGGATCCGCCGATTTTAAAAGCGGCCGAGTGCGATCACGCCGAAGCCTTTCTAACTGAGTGTCAACGTCGGTTTGTAGATACACAACAAAGCCCCGGCTACGCAAAAAAGCGCGATTTTCCAAATCTAATATCGCGCCGCCGCCAGTGGCCAGCAATAGATTGCGACCGCTGCTGATCGATTCCAGCAGCTTGCTTTCACGCGCGCGAAACGCAGCTTCGCCTTCCAATTCAAAAATCAGATTGACGCTGGCGCCTGCTTGCGCTTCGATCTCATGATCTAGATCAACAAATCGCAGGCCAAAGCGATCCGCCAGCTTGCGCCCGATCGTCGTTTTGCCCGCACCCATTGATCCTATCAGAAATAAATTTGAAGACGGATTCATGCGCGAAGGTTAGCAGAGCTTGGCGAGACTGTCGCTTTTTGAAGCCGAAGTAGGCCGCTTCGATAAACAAACTACGCCGCACTCAACCCCTGCCCCATTTTGACTGGCGTGCCAGCCATCAAAGCCGCATCGAATGCCATTGGCTTTTCGGTTAATACAATCACCGTCGAGCCCATATTAAAGCGGCCCATTTCCGCGCCCGCACTCAAGTTAGGCGCCTCAGGATAATCGCGCAGCACCACTGAAGGCGCGTAGGGCGGCGTGATAATGCCATCGACTATGGTTTCAATGCTGGAGACGAATATCGCCCCAACCAGCACCAGTGCCACTTTGCCGTGCTCAGTGTCGTAGATGCAAACATAGCGCTCATTGCGTGCAAACAGCCGTGGAATCGATTCCGCCGTCCAGGTGGCTACGCTGAAAAGCCGCCCTGGAACATGCAGACTGCGGATTAGCGTGCCGGCAATCGGCATGTGTACGCGGTGATAATCGCGCGGGCTCAAATACACCGTGGCAAAGCTGCCAGCGCTGAAATGTTCGGCCAAAGCGGCGTCGGCAAGCAGTTCCGCAACATCATAGTGCATGCCTTTGGCTTGTAAAATTCGCCCCGCTTCAATTGGTCCAAGCTGGCTAATCGCGCCATCGGCCGGGCAAATGAGCGCCGCGTTCGCCAGCGGCCTTGCGTTTGGGCGCAGCGCGCGCGTAAAAAACGCATTGAAGCTGGCATAGGCGCGCAAGTCAGGCTCTAGCGCATCGCGCATATCAACTTTGTAGCGCCTAGCAATTTGCCCGATCAGCAGGTTTTTAAGCCAGCCAATTTTACTGCGCATCAGGTAGTACATGCCGCGTGACAGCAATCGATGCGGTAGGCCATATTGCAAGGCTAGTGCTAAATCTCTAGCAAGTCCGCGCTCGCTCATGGAGTTTTTCCTTCATTGACTGAAACATCAGCAGGCGGCAGTTGGCTTGGCAAATAGGCGCGCAAATCAGCGGCGATGGCTTTCATATCGTGCGGTGGCCGAATCAAGCCAACCAGCGCGCCGTTTGGGTCAAGCAAATACAAAGATGCTGAATGATCCATCGTGTAGCTGCTGGCGTCTTCGTTAGGGACCTTTCCAAACACGGCGCCTAGCTGCGCGGCAAAAGTGGTTAGCGCAGTAATATCGGCGCTGGAAACCGTGCGAATGTCTGGGGAAAAAAAGTCAACGTAATCACGCAAGGTTTGCGGCGTATCGCGCTCGGGGTCAACCGAAACAAACATTAGCTCCGGCATTTGTGGTCCCAGCGTTTTGGCAAGCCCTTTCAGATCCGCCAGCGTAGTCGGGCAAATATCTGGGCAAGTAGTAAAGCCGAAAAACAGCATGCGCCAGCGGCCGTTTAAATTTGCAGGTGTTAATGGTGTGCTGATCAGTTCACCGCTCTCAGTGCGCTGGTATTCGGTCAGTGCAAATTCGAGGATCGCTTTGGGCTTTGGGTAAACCAACAGTGATTGCCATTTGCCTTGCGGGCTAGCCTGCTGCGTCTTGCCCGTGTTTACCGAGGATGTGTTTGCTTGGCGTTGGCCTAACCACCACAGTAATATACCGACGGCCAATGCAATCGCAAATATGCCAAAAAATAATGGCTTGTCAGAATAGCCGCGTTGTCGGCCGCGCTGTCGGCTGACAGATGAAACGGCGGGCCTGCTGCCACGAGGAGGTTGCATTGCTTTCACTCAATTAAACAATGATCGAGAGCGTAGCGGGCGCAGGCTGACCCTACTCAAAACTTGCGATGCCGATACGGGCAGCGTATCGGTGCGCATTTAGCCAAAGTTTCTATGATTCTTATATGCTCCTAGCTCACCTATCCGTGGAGAACCCAGATGCAAAGCCCCAGCCGATCTATCTATTTGCAAGCCAGTGCAATATTGGCTTTGTTTACTTTGGCGCTATTTCCTAGACCTGCAGCCTCACAAAATTATGATGATTTGTGGGATTACTGCGCTAAAGAAGGCCGCGATTGCCAGCTCAATGGACCGGCTCAGGTTCGTTTTGGCACAGACGGGGCCTTTGTATATCGGCGCGTATTAGGCTCATTTCGCTGCGACGTGCCCACTTTTGGCGATCCAGCACCGGGCCGTCGCAAGTCTTGCGAAGTGCAGCGCTTCGATGAAGGCAACTATCAAGGCTATCAGCAAGTAGAGCGAGGTTTTGCGGCTTGCGCGGATGAAAATCGCATCTGCGAAGCGCGCGGGCCGGCTACCATTCGCTATGGCGCGCGCGGGCAATTTGTTTATTTGGACGTCTACGATGAAGCGGTCCCTTGTGATAACCAAACCTTTGGTGACCCAGCACCCGGTCGAAAAAAGCGCTGCGAAATTCGTTTTGGAGAGCTCGGCGGTTATGGACAGAGCGCGCCGCAAAGCTACCCACAGGCACAGCCGCAATATGGCGATAGCTATGCGCAAGAATGGATTGCCTGCGCCTCAGAAAATCAAATATGCAACTTGCCCGGCCCTTCTATCGTGCGCTTTGGCAGCGACGGCCGCTACGCGACAAAACAAGTCAGCGCGCGAAGTATCCCATGTGACAACGCCACCTTTGGCGATCCTGCCCCACGTAAACGCAAAGGCTGTGAATATCAGCGGCTCACGAATGCGGGCCGCAGCAACGGTAGCAGCTGGGCTGAATGTGCACGAGAAGGCGGCTTTTGTAGGTTCGAAGGTCGACGCTTGGTGCGTTTTGGCGATGGCGTGGGGCGCGATATTGTGCTGGAGTTTCGGGGTGGCGTGCAGTGCTCGATTGACGCTTTTCGCGGCGATCCAGCACCGCGCGTCCGCAAACACTGCGCAATTCAAGACTATTGAAAGTCAACGAAACGCTTCACGGCTTTCATGTAAAACGCACTTCCCAGGTAAGGATTTAGCCTCTCCCAACCCGGTTGAGGTGAGGGCAAACTTCACCTGAATTACGTTAAACCACGCTCGCCCTCTTAGCCGCCTGCGCAGTCACGCCAAAATAGCGGTGATACAGCTTGGAAAACGAGGATCGATCCTCAAAGCCTGCTGCGAAGGTGGCTTCGCGTACTGAAAGTCCGAGATCGGTCAGCATGTGCCTGGCATGCTGCATGCGCCGCTCGCGCAGCTGACGGTGTGGCGTTTCACCAAATACCACGCGATAGACATTCATAAAATGCGAGCGCGAGTAGTTTGCCAAATTCGCTAGCTTTTCAATATTGATTGGATCAGCGCACTGTAAATGCATGCACTGGCGCACCCGCATTAGGCGGCGTAACACCTGCTGCTGTTGGCTCGCATTGCGGCCTGGGCAACGCTGCACTAGCGCTTGTAAGTGTTCCTGCGCAGCATTCAAATGCCGCGCAAATGCCAGCACTTCAAGCGGTTCAAGCGTGCCGCACGCCTGTGTGCGCGCGAGTCGCACCGTATGCAGCGCCCACGCGGCCAAGGTTCGGCTTTTTGGCCAAAGCCCGGCATACAGCGGCACTTGCTCTCCACCATAACCGCGCATGCGTTCTAGCAACACGCGCCAGGTCAACGCACTTGCGCAAATCGCTAGCCACGGGCCCGCGCTTTGAACTTGCATGTGCTCCGCTAAGGCGAGCTTCGAAGTGTGGCTCGTAAGCTGACTTCCAGGTAGATGACTATGGCTGGTGCCAATGAAGTGAATGGGCTCTGCGCTTCGCGCGCTCTCAAGCAATCCACCGCGCGGCTGAGCTCTGGGCTTTTCTACGGCGGCAACGTAGTAGCTAGCAAACGGTGCAATCACTATGACCTGATCACCGATTTTGAGCTTGACCGAATGGCGCAGCGCAATAATCAAGCTGCCGGGCGTATTGAGCGCCACTTTCGCCTCTTTTAGCGCGTAACCAAAGCTTAGTCCGGAGGGTTCAGGCACCGCGCCTGGGTGTAATTGCTGCACTGAAATTTCCATAGCCAAGCTCGCCTTTCGAAGGCCTGAGCTTTGCGATCGCAGCGCTTATCCGTCCTGATAGACGGGTGAATTCGGTGCTGAAATTTTTATGAAACCAGATTTCACCTGAGCTGGCAGCTATCCAATCAACGAATTTGCTGGCGTTCGTTAATTACGCACCTTGCTGCTTCGTTGATCAGCGTTTTCGCCACGCATGTGCGCACTTATCGCCACGCGCACCGGTTGCCTAGAGCCGTAGTGTCATCCAGCGGTCGCAATTCAGTGGCCCCTCGCAGCGCAACTCGCGCCCGTTGTATTACGTCAATAAGGATGGCTTCCATGATTCGAGCTTCACATCACCCACTGAGTGCTGGTATTCACAGCGCGCTGATTTCTTTGCTATTACTAACACCGCTCGTAAGCAGCGCGCAAACCGACCCCGATGCCACCGAAGAAACTTTAGAAAGCGTGGTCGTGACCGGTTCAAGAATCAAGCGCACAGATTTAGAAACCAGCCAGCCGCTGCTTACGCTATCGCGTGAGGATATTGAAGCCACTGGCGTATCGCAAATTGGCGATATCTTGCAGAACTTGACCACCGGCGGCTCGGCGCTCAATCAAACATTTAACAATGGCGGCACCGGCTCGACGCAAGTTGATTTGCGCGATTTAGGTTCAAACCGCACGCTGGTGCTGGTTAATGGCCGCCGTTTCGCGCCGGATGGGCAGGCGCTTACGGGTGCTGTCGATTTGAACTCGATTCCCACCTCGATCGTCGAGCGCATTGAAGTGCTAAAAGATGGTGCCTCGACCATCTATGGCTCGGATGCCATCGCAGGCGTGGTAAACATTATTACCGTGGATCGTTTCGATGGCATGGAAGCCAACGCCTATATTGGCGAAACCTCCGAAGGCGATGGCCGAACCCAATCGTATGACTTCACGACCGGCGCCGCGAACGACAGCACCTCGATCATCGCGAATGTTAGTTTCCAGAAAAACGAACCGATCTTTGCAGGTGATCGTGAAATTTCAGCGGTTCCGCAATTTGGTGCGGACTTTTGCGCATCAACCACTAATCCGAACGGTCGCTTTGGCTTTGCCGGGCGCGCTGGCACATTTACCCTAACTAATACCACACCAACCGCCCCGGGCGCTGTGCAAACCGCCGCGAACATCAGGCCGTTTGCCATTCCAGCCGATTGCTATAACTTCGCACCAGACAACTACCTGCTAACGCCGCAGGAACGCTATTCAGCGTTTACCAAAGTCAAACATGAAATCGCTGAAAACCTAAGCTTTCGCGCTGAAATGGTCTACACCAACCGTCGATCAGAACAGCTGCTGGCGGCTATCCCGGTCACTTTTGCTGGCAGCGGATTATTTGGCACTAATAATGTGTTTGATGTGTCGCCAAACAGTTTCTACAACCCGTTTGGCGTTTCTACCACGCGCGTACAGCGCCGCTTGCAAGAATCTGGCGGGCGAAGCTTCACCCAAGACGTCGATGTTTGGCATTTTAGCGGCGGTTTAGAAGGATATTTTGACGTCGCTGACCGGCTCTTTTCCTGGGACGCGGGCTACAATTTTTCACTCAATCAAGAACAAGATATCACCACCGGCCAAGTTAATTTAAATCGAATCCAGCAGGCGGTCGGCCCTTCGTTTCGAAACGCGCAAGGCACTATTCAATGCGGCACGCCGGGAAATATTATTTTAGGCTGCGTACCATTAAACATCTTTGGCGGAAATGGTTCAATTACGCCGGCCATGCTAAATTATATTTCGGTACCGCTTCAGGATACTTATGAATATAAGCGCGTCGGCTATCAAGCCAACATAACCGGCGATTTATTTGAGCTTCCAGCTGGCCCACTGGCATTTGCGGCAGGTTATGAATATCGCAAAGAATCCGGTTTTGATTTGCCTGACGCGCTTACCGCTACGGGAGCCAGCTCTGGCAATATTCGCCAGCCAACCAACGGCAGCTTTGCCATTGACGAATATTATGCAGAATTTAATATACCGCTTTTGAGCCAAGCGCCTGGGGCCGAGCTTTTGGAGCTGTCCGTCGCCAGCCGCTATTCCGACTACACCACCTTTGGCGATACCACCAATTCCAAACTCGGTATTAAATGGAAACCGTTCGCCGATTTGCTTGTGCGTGGCAGCTTTTCCGAAGGTTTCCGAGCGCCATCCATTAATGAGCTATTTCAGGGCCAAAGCGATAACTTCCCCTCCTATTCTGATCCTTGTGTAGGGCCAGGACAAGCAGTAAACGCGGTGTTTGCAACATTGACCGCGCAGCAGCAGGCAAGGTGTATTGCCGCTGGTGTGCCACGAACTGGCGCAGAGCAAGCATCAGGGCAAATACGCAGCACCGTTGGCGGCAGCGCAAGCTTGCGGCCGGAAACCTCAGAATCCAAAACATTTGGAATGATTTACAGCCCAGAATACTTGGCCGGCTTTGATATTGCGCTGGATTACTGGAATATTCAAATTGAAGATTCTATTACCACAATCGGTGCCAGTGGGATTGTGAATGCCTGTATTCTAGGCGGTGCAACCGCCCAATGCCGACTCATTAGCCGATTGCCGGGCACAGGCGCAATTACTGGGGTAATTGATACCAATACCAATGGCGCGAGCGATGATATTACTGGATATGATTTAACCACGAACTACCGATTTGAATTTGGCGACTATGGAAAATTCCGCGCAACCATCGACTTAACCTACTTAGACGAATATATCAATGTTACTGATAGCGGTATTGCAAACGATCCGCTAGTGTTTTCATTGGCGGGAAATTATTATGGCAATGGCTCACTCACCGCTCGAATAAAATCAAATGCATCTTTGAGCTGGGATTTAGGTGACTGGGGCGCAACTTGGAATCTTCGCCATACCGGAAGGGTGCAAGAGCTATGTACTGCTGCAGTCAATATACCGGCGCAGTGCTCCGAATTGGACCCGAACGGTATCGGTTTGCCATTCAATGTCGATGGACTGGCCAGCAATGGCCTGGAGCTTGGCGCACTTAACAGTCTAGGCGGCACTACCTACAGCGACGTTCAACTGCGCTGGAGCACGCCGTGGAACGGCAAAATCACCGGCGGTATTCGCAATTTGTTTGATAAAAATCCACCAATATCTATTTCGGTTAGTAACAACTCGTTTGACCCATCCTACGACATACCAGGCCGGTTCTTTTACATGAGCTATAACCAGAAGTTCTAACTAGCCGAGGTCAACAGCTGTTAGACAATTAGAAAATCATTAGCCTTTGCATCTAGGTTCACTTTACCTACGTAAGCACCCGTAGTGAATGTGAGCCTGGATTGCAATAAGCTAGTGTGATGGAAAACCAACTCAGCGGAACATCCGAAACGAGGGCCTCGGCAAAACATGCGGCGGAAGCAACGCGTGTGCAAGCGCTGAGTCGATTTGTGATGGGCGAATTCCAAGTTGACGTCAGTGGCTTAAAACTGGTTCTAAGTCGCGATCAAAGCCTCAGAAAAATTACCTTTAAAAGCATGCGCGTACTTGTCGAGCTGGGGCAACACGCGGGCGCAACGCGCTCAAGAGATCAACTGTTAGATGCAGTCTGGCCAGACACTTGCCCAACGCCTGAAGTTTTGACCCAGGCGATCAAAGAGCTGCGCAAAGCGCTGAGTGACGATCAAAAAGCCCCCGAATATATCGAAACCATCCCGAAAGTTGGCTACCGGCTTTTGAAAAATCCTGAACCCATGCCAGCAGCGCAGGTAACTGTAAGTGATCCGGTTAATTCAATGGATGCCGCGTTCTCGAAAGCTGCGAATGCACCAGTTCATGATGTCCATAGCGTAGCAAAGGCCGATTCGCGGTCAAAAACCATGCGCTGGGCTTGGCTTTTGCTCGCAACAGTTTTTGTTTTGACAATTGCCTGGCGTTTCTCTGGCCCGCAGCAGCAAGATTTGGCACCGCTAAGCAACCCTAACGAGACAAAATTTCCGGTTCGAATGTTGACAAGTGCGGTAGGCATTGAAGCCACACCCGCGCTGTCACCCAATGGCGAATGGTTGGCGTATGGCGCTGCTGGATCAAGCGCAGCGGGCGCTCCAGAACGTATTTGGATCCGCGACTTGAGCACACCAAATGCGCAACGGCTAACGCGCGATGACAGCGCTAATGCCAATGAAGAATTTCCGAAGTTTTCCAGCGATGGGCTATCGGTAGCGTTTGTACGCAATGATCTCAGCGCTAAAGTTAGTGAGGCGCCTTGTGAAATTTGGGTGCAGCGCGTACTCGGCGGCGTGCCGCGCAAGCTGCTGGATTGCCCAATCGGAGCGACACCGCCATTTGATTGGCCAACGCCGGAGGTATTGCTACTACCGATCAAGCAGCGTGACAGCGCAATTGGAATCGATAGCCAATCGATGGGCATCTTTGCGTTCGATCTATCAACCGGTAGCGTAAAACGCATCGGCTCAAAAGCGGGCGAGCTGGTGCATGATTGGTACCCAAAGCGCTCGCCTGACGGGCTAAAACTGGCGTTTCGGCGCGGTGGCAATACCGATTCCACGCTGATCGTGGCGGATGTCAACGGCCAGAACGCAAAGCCTTGGGCACAGCTGGCGCACGGCGCACGCGGTTTTGGCTGGCTGCCCGGTAGTGATGGCATTGTCGTATCAGTGCGTGCAACGGCAAAATATGAGCTCGCCATTATCCGGCCAAATCAGCCCATGCAGTTTTTAGGCGTTGCGGGGCAAATGCCTAGCGTGGCGCAGAGCGGCAAAGTTGCATTTGCAGTGCGAGAAGAACGCATTGGCCTACTTAAACATAATCTTGATAGTGCAAGCCCGGGCGAACTTATTTTTCCGTCAACGCAAATCGATGCTTCGCCAAGCTTTAGCCCAGATGGTAAAACGCTGGCGTTCTTAAGCGATCGCGGCGGCAGCTACCAAATCTGGCTAGGCAAGCAAGACGAATCGCCGCAGGCCATTACGCAAGTTGATGCACACTTTAGCAACATAACTTGGCACCCGAAGTTACCGCTCCTGCTTTCAGCACAGCTGCAGCCAGGGGAAAGCCAAAGCGAATTGCTTGAATATAATCTTGTTCGCAGCCAGCTTAAGCTACTGCCTGCGCCAAGTAATTTAGGGCTGATTGTTCGAGTCAGTTATGATGTGGATCCTAATTTTCTACTGATTCTTAGCAGCCTCAAGGGGCATCGAATTTTGCAGCGTTTCAAGGCGCCCAGCGCTGGAAATTCCGCTTGGCAGCTGGACTGGACGCTACACGATATTGGCAGCTTTCAACGTGATCACGTCAGCGAAAAACTCTATTTTACCCGGGTTGCCAATAACACGCTGTTTTCCCAGATTGATGGCCAAACAGCGGCGGTAGTGCTCGAACCGTTCGATCCGCTTTGGCTTTGGAGCTGGCGCGTACACGATGGGCGCGTGTATTACTCAAGCCAAACCGAGGCTGGCTTTGCGCTGCGCCAGCGGACGTTGAGCAGCGGCGTCGACATTCAATTGCGCGCTATGTCTTACGGTGATTTTGCGCTGGATTTACCGGGTAAAATCGCAGTGGTGCCGAGCAGTTTGGCGCATGAGATGGATATTGGCAGTGTTCAATTGCGGTAGACTAGTGCATCCCCGCATTCATTCGGATTGATTATGTCAAGCGCTTTGAAACTCACGTCGATTAGTGAAGCAGACTACCTTGCATCTGAATTGACCAGCAAAGATAAGCATGAATACGCCAGCGGGCAGGTTTTCGCGATGTCGGGTGCTTCGATTCGACATAATCAAATTTCACTGAACATTGCTATCGAACTTCGCACGCGTGCGTCCAAACAATGTCGTGTGTCAATATCTGACGTCAAGTTCAAAGCACATCAGCTTTACTACTATCCTGATTTGATTGTCGCCTGCGAGCCAAAATCCGACGAATACTGCGAGAGCAAGCCCTGCTTGATCGTCGAAGTATTGAGCGAATCGACCGAGCGGATTGATCGGGGCGAAAAGCTGTACAACTATCAAAAAACACCTGAGCTTGAGGCGTATTTACTGGTTTCGCAAAAAGAACGCAGGGTTGATGTATATCGCCGCAGCGGGGCCGTGTGGCTTTTTGAAAGTATTACCGATAGCGGCGAGATCAAACTGAGCTGCCCAGATATGACGTTAAAACTCGATGCGATTTATAGCGATGTGGTTGTTGATGCTGAGCTGCCTGGACAAAGTGAACCTTCGGCGAGCTAGTCAAAGCTTAAGCGCGCTTGAGTAAACCCGTCCAGGCGGCTTCGGGCGAAAGCATGGCGCAGTCTGGTAAAACGTTTGCGCATTGGTGCCGGCATTCCAGCCTGGGATACCGGAAACCGGCATGGTGGCAAGCGGCTTTGGATCGTGCCCGTGCGTGCCAGCTAACAGCGCACTAGCAATGCAGCTATCCAGTGCTCGGTCTTGCTCGGCCACAGCGAGCTCAAAAAAATCGCTCGGCACTTTGACCCAAATTGTTTTCGCTGCCAGCGTTTGATGCGGCGCGTGCATTAGCTCATAAATCGCGTGCCCAAACACCGCTGCGCGTATTGAACCGATTTCTGAGCGCGTTTGCCAAGCCTGCGCTTGTTGAAAGAACAATGACTCCCAAGCGTGCTGATCGGCCAGCTCAAATAGCGCATCGCTATCGCTGAAAATCCAGGCCCCGGCTTCATCTAAATGCGTGATCGCCTGCTGATGCCGGGAACGCTGTTTAACGCCGTGCGCGCGAATGCCCTGCATGTGAATTTGGTTGATCGCCTGTTTGACTAACGGGTAGCGCAGCCACATCAATGCGCTGTAAAAATCATGCAGGCTTGAAGGACGCGTTGCGATAACCCCCGATTCGGCAATTCGGGCTTCGAAGCTCAAGCCGTCGTGCAGCATTGAGGTGGATTGCGGCTGCAAACTAAAGCCGGGTGCCGCAATTGCTAGCTTCGCGTTGAACTGAGCAAAATCTAATTCGTGAGTTAACTCAGTAGGTAGATCGGCTTTTAAATGCGTGATTTGATCAAACGGTGGCGCCAATTTAACTTTCTGCATGATTTGCCTTAAAGCGCACTGCCATACAAATCATGTTTGCCCGATTTTTCAATCTTGACGCGCACAAACTGCCCCGGCTTAAGCGCTTTGGTGCTAGTCACTACGACTCGGCCATCGATCTCTGGCGCATCAGCGCTCGAGCGTCCGTGATACTTGCCTTTTTGCGCATCGACTACCGTGTCAATCAGCACCTGCTGCTCGGTGCCGACTTTGCGCTTAAGGCGCTTGGTACTGATTTTGGCTTGCAGCGCCATAAAGCGCGCCAGGCGATCTTGCTGCACTGCAGGATCGATCGGATCCGGCAGCTCGTTCGCTTTTGCACCCGTGACTGGCGAATAGGCAAAGCAGCCCACGCGATCAAGCTGTGCGATGCGTAAAAAGTCCAGCAGCTCCTCGAACTCGGCTTCGGTTTCGCCAGGAAAGCCGACAATAAAAGTGCTGCGCAGCGTCAAATCCGGGCATATTTCACGCCAGCGCTGAATGCGTTCCAGTACCTTTTCGGCGTGTGCCGGGCGCTTCATAAGCTTTAAAATGCGCGGGCTGGCATGCTGAAACGGAATGTCCAAATACGGGGTAATTTTACCCGCCGCCATCAGCGGAATGATTTCGTCCACATGCGGATACGGATAAACGTAGTGTAAGCGAATCCAGACTGGATTGAGCGCTGATGACAGCTGGCTCAACGCATCGCACAACTCGGTCATGCGGGTTTTGATCGATTGCTCGTGCCAAATGTGTTCGGCGTAGCGCACATCGACGCCATACGCGCTGGTGTCCTGTGAGATCACCAGCAGCTCGCGCACGCCCGAACGCACTAGTTTTTCCGCTTCAATCAGCACATCGGATACCGGTCGGCTGACTAAATCACCACGCATGGACGGAATAATGCAAAACGTACAGCGGTGATTGCAGCCTTCAGAAATTTTTAAATAGGCGTAGTGCCTGGGCGTAAGCTTCAAGCCCGCCGGCGGCACCAAGTTTAAAAACGGATCGTGTTTGGGCGGCAGTTGTGTGTGCACCGCATTGACTACCGATTGATAATCCGCTGGGCCGCTAATCGACAGCACGCCCGGAAAGCGCGCGCGAATCAGCTCAGCTCTAGCGCCCAAACAGCCGGTTACAACGACTTTGCCGTTTTCCGCCATCGCTTCGCCAATCGCTTCTAAGGATTCTTCCACCGCCGAATCGATAAAGCCGCAGGTGTTAACCACCACCACATCCGCTGATTGATAGCTCGGCACGATCTCATAGCCCTGCACGCGTAGCTGGGTCAGGATGCGTTCGGAGTCTACCAGCGCTTTCGGGCAGCCTAAGCTTACAAAACCAACTTTGGGGTCAAGGGCGGACATAGCGAGACTCGATAAAATAGCGCGTGAGTATAAAGGCTGTGGTATTAACTTAATCGCAGCGGGGAACAGGTCCTCACCTCGTCATCCCCGCGTAGTCGGGGATCCAGGAACAGGTGTCCGAAATTCCACGCAACTTTAGAAACGCGAAGCATGCCGCGTTTTTACCCTTCAAGTTGCAAGCAAGCTCGGTGAGCCTGGATTCCCGCCTGCGCGGGAATGACGATATGGCGATCTTGGAGTTTGAAAGCCCGCTTCATCCAAGGGTTGGCCGAATGTTGTTATGCTCATAACAGATTTGACTACCCACAGACTGGCACATTATGGATTCCGCACTGAAAACCCGTTTGATTGGGGCCACCGTACTCATCGGCCTGATCGTGATTTTTATGCCGATGTTTTTGGATTCCGACACCGATGCGCCGATTGCCACGCAAGTCGATGAAGTATCGTTAGAGATTCCACCACCCGAAATCGGCGGCATGCAAACGCGCACGATTTCGGTTGATCCAGAAGCGCCCGTTCCTGAAACACAGATTGGTGGTGGTGATGAAATCGCCCAGGTTGATACGCGCAAAGCCGCGCCTACGGTGGCAAGGTTGCCATCCGAGCAAAGCGGCGCGATTAATCGCGATGAGCCAGCACCAGCGCCCGCTGTGAGTGCGCCGGTAGTGAGCGCACCAATCGCTGTGCCAACTCCAGCACCGCGGGTAACTGCTCAACCCGCAGCGGCGAACACGCCGCCAGTAACCGCTACGCCTAAGCCGCAAACGCCGCCGAAGCCGGTAGTTGCGACGGCGGCAGCCCCGAAACCCGTGGTCGAGTTAACTACCATGGCGCCATTACCGAGCGCAAAATCAGGTCGATTCGGGGTCAATTTTGGCAGCTATTCCAGTCAGGCTAATGCCGAAAAATTGGTGGCGCAGCTCAAAGCTGCGAAGATCGACGCCAAAGTCGAGCCTGTGCAAGTGGATTCGCGTGATCTTTATCGGGTTGCGGTGCGTGGTTATGAATCACGCACTGCAGCTGAGCAGGTTAAAGCTTCAGCCGTGCGCGTGGTAGCGAATTTGAGCGCCAACGTCATTACTGGCGAGCTTGCTAGCCCTACTGCACCAGCCAGCCGCCCAGTGGATCCAGCATTGGCGAAGTTTGCCGTGCAAATCGGCGTGTATTCTGACTCGGCTAAAGCGCAGGCGCTGGTCGATCAAATCAAAGCCAAAGGTTTTCCGGGCTTTATTGAGCGCATTGTTACGCCGGCAGGAACCTCTTTGCGGGTGCGTGTGGGACCGACGCTAAAGCGCGCGGACGCCGAATCGATTCGCGCTAATTTGCGCGCCAAAGCCGGCGTTGAAGGCATCGTGGTTGAGCACTAGCCGCTTTGACTGGCATGCAAATAAGCAATACAAAGTCTAACTAGGCAAGCGGCTTTATGACGCCGATTGACTACATTTTACTGGCTGTTGTTGGCATATCGGCACTGCTTGCTTTGATGCGCGGTATCGTGGCTGAGGTGATGTCGCTGGTGGTTTGGGCTGTGGCGCTTTGGTGCTCGGTCAGCTTTAGCGGCGTGTTTGCCGAACAGTTTTTAAGCAGCATTACGGTGGCTGGATTGCGCTTAGGCACGGCTTACTTGGTCATTTTTCTGGGCGTGCTTGTGCTGGGCGGCGTGCTGACGTGGTTTATCCGGCGGGTGATTGCCAAAACTGGACTATCCAGTACGGATCGGTTGCTCGGCGGTTTGTTTGGTGCCACGCGCGGATTACTACTGGTGTTTTCCGCGGTTTTCTTCGCAGGCTTTACCCAAGTTCCAAAGCAGCCGTTTTGGCAGGAATCTGCACTGATTCCGCACGTGGGTACCTTAGCGCTGGCATTGAGCCATTATTTGCCGAGTAGCGTGTCGCAGTATCTAAATTTTCCAAAATTTGCAGACCCGATCGAGGCAAACGAATCAGCCAAACCGATCAAGGCGAGTGAGTCCGCAGAGCAGACCGAAGCCAATAAATTGTCTTCACCGCCTGCTGCGCCAAATCGCTAAACGCCTAAGTATAAATTGCATTGAGATGACTCGAGTAAATTTCACCCTATCCCCCAACCCCTCTCCCATCAAGGGAAAGGCGAGCTTCTTTGCCGCAACGCGGCAACAGTTGGAACTCAAATTAGCGTGACTAACACTCGAGTACCGACATCCGCAATTGCCAATCAACTCTGCGTCATCGTGCCTATTGGCCCAGGCGATGCCACTTGGCGCAGCTTGTTAGCAGACTTATCAAAAAATTTACCTACGAGCGCCGAAATCATGCTGAGCGCAACAGAGCCTGAGCCCGCTGATTTCGCTGACCTGCGCGCAAGCTGCCAATCCACGCTGCGCTGGATTCTAAGCCCAGCTAGCCGAGCCGCACAGCAAAACCTCGCGGCCCTGTTTAGCCAACAACCTTGGCTGTGGTTTTTGCACGCCGATTCCAAACTGACGCCGGACTGCTTTAACGCCATCGAGGGGGCCTGCCCGGATGCGCTGAATTACTTTCGCCTGCGCTTTTACGATGGCCCGCGCTGGATGCGGGTGAGCGAATTTGGCGTGTGGTTACGCTGCTGGCTGTTCAAGCTGCCGTTTGGCGATCAAGGCTTTTTGCTAACACGTAACAATTGGCTGGCACTAGGTACGTTCCCCGAGCAGGCGAACGGTGGAATAGGCGGCGAAGATATCGCTCTGGTGCGGCGCGCCCGCGAAATGCGAATGCCCGTTTCCGCATTGCGCGCCGTGCTTGGCACCAGCGCAAGAAAATACGTCGAACATGGCTGGCTGCGCACCACCTTGGCGCACCTGCGTACCACTTGGCAGCAAACCCGAAATGCAGACTGAGCCGATGCACGCCGAGCAAACTGCCAGGGCCCAGGGCGCCGTGGCGGTTTTTGTGAAGACGCCGGAGTTTTCACCGCTTAAAACGCGTTTGGCGAAAGATGTGGGCACGCAGGCCGCGCAGCAGTTTTATCAGCTGGCTTATGCCGCCGTGGCAAGCGTGCTGATGCAAGCGCAGAGCGCGCTCAAGCTGCGAATTTATTGGGCAGTTGCCGAGCCCGAAGCCGCGCAGCATCCGCGCTGGTCACAGTTTGAAACGTGTGCGCAGGGCAGCGGCGGGCTTGGGCAGCGCATGCAGCACGTCTACCATTCGCTATTGAAACAGCACGCCTATGTGCTGCTGCTGGGCGCAGATGCCCCGCAAATTTGCTTGGATGATTTTTTGCAGGCCGATACGGTTTTGCGTTCAAAAAACCCGCAGTATTTGCTCGCGCCTGCAGCCGATGGTGGCTTTTGGAGCGTAGCTGGCAACTGTACGATTGCCAGCCATGTTTGGCGCGAAACGCACTACTCCAGTGCCGACACATTACGCACATTTGAATCGTTATTGAGCGCGCACCACCATACCAGCGCTGCTAAGCTGCGTATGCTTACCGACGTCGACACCCTGGCTGATTGGCACCGTGCGCGCGTTGAACTCATGCAGTTAATCAGGCCAACGTTGGCGCAAGCTGACCTGCTCAACCTCACTTTGGAACGAATGCCCTAATGCAAAATTCCGAAATCCTCCGAGCTTGGTTGGCGCACGCTAGCGCGGTGAAATTCTCTGCATTGCTGCTGATTTTGATAGCCTTGTTAATCGCCGAGCGCCTGCGCCCACATCGGCCCGCAGCAAGCCTAACCCGGCGCGCCAACAATTTGTTGCTTTCAGCCATAGCGAGCGCATCAGTAGCAGCCTTGCTTTGGGCCCTACCCGCACTCGGTGCCGCGGCAGTGGCACTATTTGCGGCTCAACAAAATATTGGACTACTCAATCTGATCTTGCCGGGCGCGCATCAGACCGGGCTTTTGCCAAACATCTTAAGCGTGCTGATTAGCCTAGTTGTGTTGGACTTGACGATCTATTGGCAGCACCGGCTTTCGCACTTGGTGCCTTGGCTTTGGCGGCTGCATCGCGTGCATCACAGCGATTTGGCGTTTGACGTTACCTTGGGTTTGCGCTTTCACCCCGGCGAAATTGTGCTGTCGCTGCTCTATAAATCGACGGTGGTGCTGCTACTTGGCGCGCCGATTGTAGCCGTGCTGATTTATGAGCTATTACTGATGGCGATGGCGCTGTTTACTCACGCCAACATCGCCCTGCCGAATCGTTTGGAGCGTGCGGTTGGCACAGCGCTCATCACGCCCGAGCTGCATCGCGTGCATCATTCAACTGATGAGATTGAAAGCAATCGAAATTTCGGCAACTGGCTATCAATCTGGGACCGGATATTTAACAGCGCCGCATCCAGACGCGCAGACAGCGCCAGCATGCCGATCGGGCTGATGGAATTTCGTGCGGTTGAGGAGCAAACACTGGGGGCGATATTGATGAATCCGCTATTGGGAAAAAGTGATGATTCTTAGCTTCGAAGAAGCATTGCATGGCGCTAAGCGGCTTTTTTATCAGCACCCGCACGCACTAAAACCGCCAAACGACTAATCTCAAGCTCGGCGCGCAGAGCCGCTGGCGTACGCGCACCAAACTCGTCTAAAAATGCCGAAATCGCGTCGAATTCAGCCAGCCATCCGGCATTGTCGATATGTAAAAGGCGCTCAAGCATCTCGCTCGGTAAGTTTAATCCGGAAGTATCAAGCTCGCCCGCCACTGGCAGTAAACCCACGCCTGCATCAATCGCTTTCGCTGTTCCGGCGCACCGCCGTAAAGCCCAGGCCAGCACACGCAGATTGTCGCCAAAGCCCGGCCACATAAAGCTGCCATCGCTGCCTTTACGGAACCAGTTGACGTGGAAAATTTTCGGCGCGTGGGTCAATTTGGCACCGACTTTCAACCAGTGCGCCCAGTAATCGCCAAAGTTATAGCCGGCAAACGGCTTCATTGCCATTGGATCACGCCGAACCACGCCGACAGCGCCGGTTGCTGCGGCAGTGGTTTCAGAGGCCATCGATGCGCCAAGCAATACGCCATGATTCCAATCACGCGCTTCCATCACCAGCGGCACCAGCGATTCACGCCGCCCACCAAACACAATCGCTGAAATTGGCACGCCGGCTGGATTCTCAGCGGCGTCACTAAAACTAGGACAGGCGTGCATACCGACAGTAAAACGCGAATTCGGATGCGCCGCCGGACCGTTTGCAGGATCGTATGGCCGGCCCTGCCAATCAGTAACGGGCGTGCCCGGCAAGCCTTCCCACCAGGGCTGATTGTCCACCGTCAAGGCTACATTGGTGAAAATCGCATCCCGATTCAACATCGCCAGCGCATTCGCGTTAGTTTTGGCACTCGTTCCGGGCGCTACGCCAAAAAAACCTGATTCCGGGTTGATCGCATAAAGACGTCCATCACTACCCGGCTGCATCCAGCAAATATCGTCACCCACCGTCCACACTTTCCAGCCAGGCATTGATGCGGGCGGAATCAGCATAGCCAAATTCGTTTTACCGCAGGCCGATGGAAATGCAGCCGCCACGTAGTGTGTGTGACCTTCTGGGTTTTCAATGCCGACAATCAACATATGCTCGGCAAGCCAGCCTTCCTCTCGCGCTTGCCAGCCGGCAATACGCAAGCTGTGGCACTTTTTACCGAGTAGCGCATTGCCACCGTAGCCGGAACCAAACGATTTGATCGATTTTTCGACCGGAAAATGCATGATAAAGCGCCGATCTGGATTCAAATCACCGGTTGAATGCAACCCGCGCACAAAATCCGCGCCGGCCTCAATTTTCGCCAACGCGGGCGCTCCCATGCGCGTCATTAACCGCATATTCGCCACCACATACGGGCTATCGGTAATTTCCACGCCACAGCGCGCATACAGCGAATCCAGCGGGCCCATGCAATAAGGAATTACATACATCGTGCGACCTTTCATGCAGCCTTCAAAGAACGCGTCCATTTTGGCGTGCGCCTGAGCTGGGGCCATCCAGTGATTGTTCGGGCCAGCGTCTTGTTGTTCGTCGGTGCAGATAAAGGTCAAGTGCTCAACCCGCGCGACGTCCGAAACGCTAGAGCGATGCAAAAAGCAATTCGGATGCGTTTCTGGGTTAAGCCGGAACAAATCACCCGACGCCAGCATTAATTCTTTCAGTGCGGCGTCCTCACTATCGGAGCCATCGCACCAGTGCACATGTTCAGGCTGCACCTGTTTTTGCACTTGCTGGACCCAAGATTTCAGCGCTGAAAGCGAGCTCATCGACATAAATAATCCTTATAAATCCTTATAAATTATGGGCTTATGATATTCGCCCCAATATTTTCCGATGACGATAACGCCTTTGCTAGCTACTGCCAAGCATTCAATGAAAACGTATTCAGGGCGAATGAAGATGCCATCAATGGATGACGCCACAACAGACGCAGCCCGTCTTTGCTGCGCTATTCTTCGCGGCCATGTTCATTGCAGGAAACCTTGTGCGCCATGACCATCGCTAACTCCACAGCTACTGACCAAATTCCTGCCGCGCGCACGCATTTAGACTGGCTGGAGGCGGAGAGCATTTTTATCCTCCGCGAAGTGGCGTCGGAATTTGCCCGGCCCGTCATGCTGTATTCGCTCGGCAAAGATAGCTCAGTACTGCTGCATTTATTGCGCAAAGCGTTCGCACCGGCGCGCCCGCCGATGCCGCTTTTACATATAGACACCGGCTGGAAATTTCAGGCGATGTATGAATTTCGGGATGCCGTAATGCAATCTAGCGACATTGAACTGAGAATTCATAAAAACCCAGACGGCCTTGCGCGAAACCTGAGCCCAATCGAGCACGGTTCCAAACACTTTACCGACGTGATGAAAACACAAGGTCTGCTTCAAGCATTGAAAGCGGGCGGCTACGATGCGGCGGTAGGCGGCGCCAGGCGCGATGAAGAAACTTCCCGGGCGAAAGAGCGCATTTTCTCCTTCCGCAATAGCGAACATGTCTGGGATCCGCGCAATCAGCGCCCGGAACTTTGGAATTTGTACAACACTCGCTTGCAACTTGGTGAAAGCGTGCGCGCTTTTCCGCTCTCGAACTGGACTGAACTTGATATCTGGCATTACATCAAGCGCGAACAGATCGCCATCGTACCGCTTTACTTTGCCGCGACTCGCAAGGTGGTGCAGCGCAACGGCACCTGGATTATGCAAGACGACGCCCGTCTTGGCTTAGCCCCGCATGAAAAACTGTCGCATAAAATGGTGCGCTTTCGCACGCTCGGCTGTTATCCACTGAGCGGGGCGATTGAGTCTGAAGCCACCACACTCGATGAGATCATCAATGAGATGCAGCAAAGCCGATTTTCAGAGCGCCAAGGCCGCTTGATCGATCATGATGGTAAGAGCTCCATGGAGCAAAAAAAGCGTGAGGGCTATTTCTGATGGCCACGATGTTAGATGATGAATCGCAAAACACCGCTACGCAAAATCAAACTAGCGTGTTGCGCTTTATAACCTGTGGCAGCGTAGATGATGGCAAAAGCACGCTGATCGGCCAGCTGCTAGCGCTGACTCAGCATTTGCCAGACGATTTACTGCAAGCCTTGCAACGAGACAGCCTCAAACATGGCACGCAAGGTGCAGCGATCGACTACGCGCTAGCACTCGATGGCCTAGCCGCCGAGCGCGAACAGGGCATTACCATTGATGTGGCGTACCGCTATTTTCAAACACCTGCGCGCAAATTTATCGTCGCCGATTGCCCCGGCCATGAGCAATACACCCGCAATATGGCGACCGGTGCGTCCACCGCACAGCTCGCGATAGTTTTAGTCGACGCGCGCAAAGGCGTGTTGCCACAAACTTTGCGCCACAGCGCAATTGTGGCAATGTTTGGCGTGCGCCAAATCGTCTTGGCAGTCAATAAAATGGATGCCATTGATTTCGATGCCGCGCGCTTTGCGCAAATCGAAGCGGACTATCGTTCGGCGACCGCCGGGCTTGGCGTGCAGTCAATCCAAGCGATCCCGATCTCAGCCTTGCATGGCTTGAACTTGACGCAAGCCAGCACCGAAATGCCCTGGTATCGCGGACCTGCACTGCTGCAATGGCTTGAGCAAGCGCCACTAAAGGCCACTGCAACTGCGTTTCGAATGCCCGTGCAACTGGTTTTGCGCCCTGATCAAGATTTTCGCGGACTTGCGGGGACGATCAGCGGCGGCGCGCTGCACACAGGCGATACTTTGTGCGTGAACGGTGATCAAAGTCGGCGAATCACGCTCAGCGCAATCACGCGTGCCGGCGCCGCGCAAGATCACGCGATCGCGGGCGATGCCGTGGTGCTGTGCGTGGCTGAGCGCGTCGACATCAGCCGGGGTGATGTGCTGTCGCATCTCATTGATGCGCCGAGTCGAAGCGATCGTTTTGAGGCGCAGCTCCTGTGGATGAGCGAAACATCCGCGCGCGAAGGCCAGAGCTTTTTGCTCAAGCTCGCCAATCGAACCGTTAACGCGCGCCTGGAAGAAATTAGCGCACATATCGACATCAGCGCTGGCACATTGACATGCTCGCAAACAAGCCAAACCGAACTGCTACTCAATAGCATCAGCCGATGCATTTTCCGGCTCGATTTTGCTGGGCCAATGACGCCGTTTGCTGAAGCTGCAAGTCTCGGCGCGTTTATCTTAATCGACCGCCACTCCTGCGCTACGCTAGCAGCGGGCACCATCACGCGCGTACACGCACCGCGTGAAGTAACGCGCCACCCGGCTCTAGTCAGCGCAGCAGAGCGCGCCTTGCAAAAGGCGCAGCGCCCGCGCTGCTATTGGTTTACCGGACTATCCGGCGCAGGAAAATCAACACTCGCTAGTGCGTTAGACCGGCGCCTAAGCGACATCGGTCAACACTGCTACATCCTAGACGGCGACAATGTTCGGCACGGCTTGACCCGCCACCTGAGCTTTAGCGAATCAGATCGCAAAGAAAATATCCGACTTGTCGCAGAAACCGCAAAACTCATGTTGGACGCGGGTTTGGTAGTACTGGTGAGCTTGATCTCACCGTTTCGCGCAGATCGAGACGCCGCGCGCGCCCTGTTCAAACCCGACGAATTTCTAGAAGTTTTCGTCGACACGCCGCTAGCAGTCGCCGAATCGCGAGATGCTAAAGGCCTTTACGCCAAAGCACGTAGTGGGCAGCTGAAAGGATTTACCGGCGTCGATGCGCCCTATGAGGCACCGTTGCAGCCGGAAATTCACTTAATCACCCAGGTTGGGTATGCGAGCGTGAGTGTGAATGAGTTGTTGCAGATGTTGCTGCGTGCTTGAGCACGCAACATCTAGCGTTTCTTTACATGTTTGTCTAAAAATGCCAGCACTTTTTCATACATTGCTGCGCGATTTTCAGGCGTATAGAAACCATGGCCTTCTTTTGACTCAACATACCACTCGGGTGCATTGCCAGCGGCTTCCAACGCTTTTTTCATGCGTTCGGCGTGTGCGATCGGCACCCGCTGGTCCAATTTGCCGTGAATCAGCAGCACCGGCGCCTTTATTTTACCCGCATGGTTGACGGGGGAATACTCAGCCAGTTGCGCCCGGCCGATCGCACGCTCCATAAACTTAACTCCATAAAGCGAATCCTCAATGTCGCCGCGCGTGTACATTAGCTCTAAGTCGGTAACGCCGACAACGCTAATCACAGCCTTATATCGCTCAGGCTCCTGCACGCCGCCCATGAGCGCTGCGTAGCCGCCGTAGCTGGCGCCAAAGATCGCAACTCGATCGGGGTCAAGCTCTTCACGCTTCAGCACTACGTCGGCGACATCGCGCAAATCGGTTTGCATAGCGCGGCCCCACTGTTTAAACCCAGCTTGTTCAAATTTCTTTCCGTAGCCGCCCGAGCCGCGGAAATTGACTCTCAAAACCGCGTAGCCGCGGCTTGCCAGGAGTTGCGTCTCTGTTTCAAAGTACCAATCGTCTTTTACGCCAAACGGCCCACCGTGTGGAATGACTACCAATGGTGCAGGCGTCAACTTGCTCGCACCCAGTGGCAAAGTCAGAAAGCTCTCCAGCTCCATTCCATCACTGGCTTTGCTAAGCATCGGTTCGGTCGGCGCCATCCAATCCGCGTTCAACCACTGCCGCGCGCCACCAAGTGAGGTCATTTTCTTGCTCGCAAACTCGTACAAATAGTAATCACTCGACGTCAAGTCCGACTTCACTTCAACCAGCGCTACTTTGCCGTCATCGCTAAATTGCAGTGGTGTTGCCACTTCGCCCGGGAAAGTCGACGCAAGTTGCATGACTAAATCAAGCTCAGCGCCCTTTTTCAGCGGTTTTATGCTGCCTCGCCCTCCTAACAAACGAACTGCAAAAGGCGTGCGGCGGTCTGTACCTAATAGCACCGAACCCACACTGGCAGAGGTGGGTTGGTGAACGACAGTAAATTTTCCGGTCGCGGGATCAAACTTAGACAGTGCTGTCGGGCCTCTGGCGCGGCTATGGTAAACATAAAATTGTTGCTCAGTACCGGTCCAAGCGGCAGGTGAAATGCCTTCACTCGTTTTGCTTTCATCAGCGATTTTTTCCCAATCAGCTTTTTGATCCGCGCGGTAGTGCAAATGTGTCAAACCATCCACATCGTTTAGCGCGATTGCGCGCAGCACGTTTTTGTCATCCAACAAAAAGCCTTCTAGCTGGCCCCTCCCTGGCAAGTTACTCTCACAGCGCTGCGCGCCGCTATAAACGTCCATACGGCACCAGCGCGATGGCGTACCTGCGTCCGCTTCAAAACTACGAATGATGGTCATAATGTAGCGATCATCAATGAGTCGATCTGAGATTAATGTAGCCGCTGCCCGCTCAGCGGCACCTGTTTTAATGTTTGTACCCGTGCTCATTTTTCCGCGATAGCCAAAAAGGTACGCCGAGCGCTTACCGTTGTAGTCTACTGCCGCAAGTTCACCCGTGGCTGTGGGTGCATCATTACCGGAAAAGCGTTGACCTAGCTCCAATACGATACGTTCATTGCTAACCCAGTTGGCGTCGACTATGTATTCGTCGGCACGCTGCTGCACGTGCATGGTCGCCTTCATATCCGCAATGCTCAGCACGGCAAATGCCGAGCGATCGTCTTTAGGAATGATCATTGACATGTGTTTGCCATCTGGCGAAATTCGAATCGACTCAAAACTCGGTTGTTTGACCCACTCGGAAATGGGCAGATCAGCGGCTGACGCAATCACTTTGGGGTCTGGCGCAGCGAATGCCATGGCGCAAGCCGTTAGCGTGCCTATTTTGATAAACCATTGAACAGCCTTCATTTTGACTCCGAAATATGATGAATTGAATGCAATAAACATAATCGCACGACTATAGGCATTGAGCGCCAGAGCACGCAAGCCAGGTGAACTCGATTGGCGTCGATGGTATGAACAGCGCTTTAATCACCTCGATTAAACACACCAATCTCGCGGACGATCTCAGCGATTGCTTCGCGCTCCTCCGCGTGGAGATCTGGATGCCATGTATCCATCAGTAAAATGACGCGTTCTGACGGACTTCGGTTCCACGCTTCATGCTCGAAGGTGTCATCAAAAATCAGCACCTCATCAATGCGCCAAGCACGCTCAATACCAGCAACCTTTAGCGCGCATTGCCCCGGAAGAATCAACGGTAAATGCGCCACCACGCGTGAGTTCGTCACGCCGGTATGCGGCAAAATATTCGTCCCGCCAGCCAGCACCGAGAAACAGATTTCGGGTGCGTGCTCGGCTATATCAATTTTTGTGAGCGCATTAAGCAACTGTGTTGCAGCCGGACATTGCTGCAGATGCGCATCAAATCGATTGCCGTGTCGATAGAAAAAATACGCATCCCAACCGGCTTTCGCTGGCGTGCTCGATCTCAAATAGGCGGACAAATCCGCGTCATTGGTGGCTTCTAAAAACGGCGTGATGCCGCTTGCCTGCGTTAGCACAGCCTGCGCTTCACGCGCTATTTCACACCGTAAATCAAGCGCTTGCTCAACCCAATCAAATTGGGCCGGATCCAAATACGGCGTTTCGCTTAGGCCTGGCACGTACAAAAACAGAGGGCGCTGCAAGGGACTCTGCGGACGCGTCAAATCGTGCCCGAGGTAAATGTCGAGCGACTGCTGCACGCGTCGCATCGCATTGGCGCCAAATCGGGCGTTGAGTGGATTCATCAGCGCCAGCAGCACTGCATCGCGGTGCTGCTCGACAAAGTGCATCGCGTGCAATACCTGTGGCAGTAACGCTGGTGGCACGCTGGCATCATCGATCCACAAGCCTTGTGCGCGTGCTTTCATGACCGCCAAAAAATAAGCCCGGGTTGCGGCATCATGATCGCCTGCCCGCTCGTGCAATTGACCCATATTCAACCGAATAATCGGCGCCGCAGGCGCCAGCGCTGCAGCCTGCAAGAGCGCTTGCATCGCTTCAAGTACGGCCCCGTTCGCTGCTAAAGCGAGTGCTGATGTGCGCAATGCCTGCGCTTGCGCGCGTTTTTGTTGCTGCGATTCGCTCACGCTGGAATTCACCGAGCTCACGGGCGAATTGCCTCGACAAAAAGCGATAGATACTCATCACCGGCCTGCCAGCTTGCCGCTTCGCTTAAATGTTCGACCCGAAGTTCCGCTATTCGACTGTTTTGAAATTGGCTTTGCTCAATAGCAACGTAGCCACAGCGCCGTAATGCCTTCGCTAAGGTTTCATAGTCATAGCCATATTTATGCGAAGCAAATAAAAACCCAGGCTCAGTGCCTACACCCGCATAGGTCAGGAAATTCTCCAGCATGCTGGCATCGCTTGGCCACCAAGCAAAGTGCTCTCGGCGCGCATTAAAAAACGCGACGTCTTTCTCTTGATAAGCGCGCAAGCAGCGCGCAATGTCCGGCACAACCACGCGCAGAGTTCCACCTGGTTTTAGCACGCGATAAATCTCGCGCAATACAAAATCAACGTCGTTTGGATAAAACAGGTGCTCAAGCAGGTGCGACATATACACAACGGCCACTTGACCATCGTCGAATGGCAAGCCCCACAACACATTCATTGACAGTGGCGCTGGCGCAATATCGATGTTGATAAAGCCAGCCAAATGCACCGGCCCGCATCCCAAATGCAGCCGCAAATCTTTCTCGTTGCCCTGAATACCGAGCCGCTCCGCTTGCTGATGCAAATGTGGCTGACGCAGTGACTTGAGTGTTTGACTTAGGCCATGCATTGCCGCACCAATCGCATAAAGCCTCGCTTCTAAACCAATCCCGGTGCTTTCACGTAAAGATACTTCAGCAAATTCGCCCAAGCCTTGCGCGTCCGCCGCCAGTCCATAGCTCATGCGCGCGATTTGCTGCAATAGAACAGGAATTCGGCCATTCGACTCTTGCACGGTTATGGTGGGAGCATTGCCAGCGGGCACCAGCACGCCGATGTGTTGAAGCTGCCGAATCAGCGCTTGTGCCGGAGCTCGCAGCTCGGGTTGAAGTGCAGCGATGAGCGTTTCTGGGTCACACGCACTTGCGAACTGAGCCACCCAGGTCATTTGTTCAACAGTCGCTAAAGGCAATGGATTGCTGCTCGCGGCTGAGAAAATGAACCATTGGCCCTGCACCGGACGCAATATTGTGTCGGTTGATAAGCAAAAAGTGGCCGACATAGTTAGCGCCTTAGATTAGAAATGGATCAAATCAATTTTAATTCAAGACAAAAGTCAGAACAGGAAATAGGTCGAAAAGATGTATTTATCGCCTGACTGGGGTGCGCAACCCTCGTGTTGAAACATCCAATACGGTGGAAACATCAACAAGCGCCCTGCTTTGGGCTGGATACGCAAATTCAGCATTGGAAAGTGCGTCTCGCCACCTTCGCTCACATCGTTGAGGTACCAAAGAAAAACCAAGTACCGATTGGCGACTGGCCCAAGTGCGTCAAAGTGAAGCTGGAAAGCATCTACCGGGCCTGGCTGATAGCGTTTTATCACTAAAGCATCTAGTTTTTCGCTGGCGGGGACTGCAATCGGCTGGCCTAAGGCTTGATTGTATAGCACAAGATGATGCCGCATACACGCCTGTACGATACCGCGAAATCCCTGATCCGTGAGCGGGGTAATGTCAAGCTCAGTCCATCCACTTTCAGAATGCCCTGCGCGTACGCCTTTGCCATTGCGCTGATGAAAGCGTGACAGCGCCTGAAACGAGCTCAGCATTTGCGCGCAAAACGCGGGATCGAACGCATTGTCGAATACTTGCACGCAGCGTTGAAGGTCAAAAAGTGTAGACATCTATTCGCGTAATACTCAGGCCGAAACGAAGATAATCATCTAAGATTTGACTATGCCTGAGTTGACAGCAAATGAAAACACCACCGCCCAGCGCGCTGCAACAGGCGTTTGATTGGCTTGCGCAAAAACCTCTGCAAACGCTTGCGTTGGCAGAACAGGCCATCGATAGTGGCGATAGCTCAAGCGCTTGGTTGCTCGCGCGCGCATTGGCGCTCTCCGCATTACGCGAGCCCGCGCGCGCAGCAGAAGTCTACCGTCAGCTCATCGCGTTGGAACCGAACGTACCGGAGCATCACGCGAATTTAGGCAACGCTTTGCTTGAGCTTTCGCACGTTGCCGCCGCGCGTGATGCTTTGCTCAATGCAAGAACATTAGGCGCCGATGACGGCAATCTATTTTTTGCGTTGGCGCGAAGTTCTTTAGCAGGTGGTGAACCTAGGCGCGCGCGCTCGGAAGTTATTCAAGCTTTTCAACGCGGCTTAGATCAAGACATTGAAGTGGCACTTTTGTATTTGCGCATTTTGATAGCGCTCGATGAGATTGATCTAGCGAAGGACAATGTGCAGCGCCTCATGCCTGCGCCGATGTCACCGGAATTGGCCTGTGAATTTGCGCTTTTAGTTTTGCAGCTCAGCGACTATCAAGGTGTAGAGCAAGCCGCACTCAAGGTTGATCGCAATTCGCCCGACTATCCAATGGCGTTAATTTCGCTTGGATTGGCGTTTGAGCGCAGCAATCAAATGGAAAAACTAAACCGGGTACGCGGTGAGCTTACGCAGCTTGCCCCAGCATTTGCGGTTGATGCTCCATTAACAGCGCGCCTCGCAAGCGCTGCGGGGCAGTCGCTCATGCAACTCGACGCTAGGCTGAGCGTGCGGTCAAAAAATTACCAACAAGCGCGTTCGCTGCTAGAAGCGCTGTTGCAGCACGCAAAAATAGAAAGCAATCAGGAGATTGCGCTGCGCTTCGAGCTTGCGCGTATGCACGATGCTTTGGACGATGCCAATGCATCGATGATTGAGCTTGAACGCGCGCACGCCTTGAGCTTTGCACGGGTGGCCGGAGCGCATCCTAAAATGGCGTTTGAAGATGACCCACTGTATCTATTGGGCGCACCATTGCCTGAGCTGCCTGTTCGAGGGAAGCTCGAGGATGGGCACCGCGATCCAATTTTTGTGGTCGGATTTCCACGATCTGGCACCACGCTGCTCGAACAGCTTTTGCATGCGCATGTGGAACTGCAATCTTTTGATGAGCAACCCTTTTTGCAAAAGGCCTTGCTGAAAATGCAAAGCATGGGCCACGCCTACCCAACTGACTTAGCCCAATTAAACGATGCTGAAATTCGCGAATTGCGCAGCGGCTATTTTGAGCGTTGTCGTGCAGCAAGCCCAGGTTTGCCGGAAGGCGCGCGCTACGTAGACAAGAACCCGCTTAATCTGGCGCGCTTACCACTGATTCAAAGTTTGTTCCCACAAGCGAAAGTAATCGTTGTTCTGCGATACCCAGCGGATTGCGTGTTGAGCTGCTATCAACAGCACTTTCGCGCACCTGCTTTCGCAGTGGCGATGCGCACATTGCGAGACACAGCGCAAATGTATGATCGAGTTTTTTCATTTTATCAATCAGCAAAGCTGCAGTCTCAGCTGCAAATCCATGAGCTAAGGTACGAGGATTTAGTGCGCGAGACCGAAACTAGCGCGCGCGACTTATTTTCTTTTCTTGAGCTGCCTTGGCATGCTGAGCTCATGCAGTTCACCGAGCGCGCTAAAACGCGCGCCATCTCAACACCGAGCTATGCCGCAGTAACTGAGCAGGTCAACGCTTACGCGATCAACAAGCACGCGCGTTACGCTACGCAATTTGAGTGTTCGGGTGCAGCGGAAATTTTGGCTCGATGGGTCAGGGCTTTTGAATATGGGTAGTTGATGCCGATGGAGGTTAGCGCTATTGCGCTAATTCCCGCCAACCTCTTTCCGCCGTCCATTACGTTCAATGTCGTACATGACCGCCTTTGATATTTTTTCTATTCGCGCTTGCTCAGCGGCGGTTATGCACACCCGCTGACGTAGGTTTGAACCACGGCGCTTATCGAACGAACAAATCCTTCGGCTCCCGCGTGTCATGCCGCCATCAGTCAAAACGCGCAGTTTTTCGTACATATTAACAACTTCAACCGACTTGTCTTTCGGCAGTCCCTGCCAAGTTTCGCGTTTGCTTAGCTCATGCTCCAAGTTTCGCAGCAGCGCTTCGTACGTTTTGGTTTCTTTGGACTTCAATAGAACGTCACCAGCTTCATATTTTTCACGCCAGCCAACGAGGATTTCTGTCAACTGGTGCGGCGTGGTTTGTTCAAAATCGAGTACTTGCGCAGGCTTCCCGTGTGCAGAACTTGCAACGCAAACCGCCGCAACGAAGTTCATTAACCATTTCATCACTATCTCCTAATTAATTCGTACTTTCATTTTGCGGTTTTTTTTCTTACTTCGCAATTACAAAAATCAAATAAATTTGGACAACAGTTTATTAAAAAAAAACCGCACGATCGCTCGTGCGGTTCTCAAGTTCAACCTATGAATCGACTAGAACTTTGCGCTAGCGGATATCCAGAAGGCGCGGCCAATAGTGTCGTACGTGCGTTCGTCAGTGTTGCCGTTTAAACCATTGTTTTGGTAAACCAACGGTGGTTGTTTGTCGAAGGCATTATCAATACCAAAACGGAACTGGGTATCGATAACTTCAGCTTTGTAGCCAAATGACAAGTTGTGATACGTGTGCGCGCCGCGTGAGATGCGGCAGGAGTAAGCGTTGGTCGCCGATGGTCCTGCAGCGTCTGCGCAAGCAATCCCTTGATTTGGATTATCTGAACCGACAACAAAACGATGGATGTAACGTGATGTCCAGTTAACGTCAAAATCACCATATGTCCAAGTTAAATTACCAAGCGATCGCACCCGGCTAAAATTGCCATCACCACCAGCAGCTGAATTGGTGTACGTTCCTGCAAGTTGACGAGTTACGCCTGTTTGAACGCCATCAACGAAGACCTTGCTGTCATATTTATCGATATAGCTGGAGTCAACATTGATGCGGAAGTTACCAAACGACTCTGTTTCAAAATTGTAGCGAACGCCAAGATCTAGGCCGTTCGTATCCGTTTGTCCAACATTGTCAGTAGGATTAAACAAGCGCAGGATTTCGCCGTCCACTCCGCGCGAGTAGCGATCACAGAACAAACCAACGTTGAAACAACCATTCAGAATGTTCTGTGTTCCGAATGAACCGATTGTGTCTTCCAAGCTAACATCCCACACGTCTACCGTTGTCGAGAAGCCGGTTAGATACTCTGGGCTATAAACGAAGCCAATCGTAAACACTTCGCCTTCTTCTGGACCTGCACCCGTGTTCCCACCTTGAATTGCGGAAAGCTGCGTGTCTGATGCTTGGAAGGTGCCATTTGGGACAACGTTACGGCATGCAATATCGCGCTGTGCATTGCGCGTATTCTGTGCGCTTCCATAACGATTGCAAGGATCGGTAAAGCTGTCAGACGAAGCGGTTTGACCGCCAAACAAATCATCGATCGTTGGTGCTCGAAACACTTGCGCGAAGGTTCCACGAACCAGCAAGTCCGAGAAGGGTTTCCATTCCAAACCAAGTTTACTGTTGGTAGTACTACCAAATGTGTCGTAATCGGACCATCGCGATCCAAGACTTACGTTCAATCGCTCTGCGAAAGGCGCATCTGCCAGGATCGGAATCAGTAACTCGCCATAGACTTCATCAACCGACGTTTCACCACGCGTCGCAGTTGTACATGCCTCAGATGAGATCAAGCAAGTGAAACTTGGATTCAAGCGCGCTAAGAAATCCGGTTGAAAGTTAAGCGCGTCTTCACGACGCTCCAAACCTATTGCAGCACCGACTTCGCCAGCGGAAGTTTCAAATAAGCTTCCTGCGAAAGTCGCACTGTAAACAGTGAGATCAGACTCCGAGCGATTTGTTGGGTTAGTCGAAATGGCGGCAAGAGCAGCCAATTGCGCTCTGCCCTCAGCTGTAGCTGCGGTTGGTGGAGCGCCAAAGAAATCAAGCGGAACGCAGCCCGCGATTGGCGCTGCCGCCGTACCGCAGCGCGGTGTGCCGGTTGCATCGCGGAATGACGGGCCAACGGCCTGTTCAACTGCGGCAAAGAACGGATAGCCAGTAACGGAGCCTATCTGTTCAACTTTGCCAAAGGTATAGCCAGTTTCCCACGACCAACTGGTGTCGCCAAATGCGCCACGAAGGCCCAAATTGACTTGCTTTGAATCCGTAGTAAATTCCGTACTTCGATTGCCAATACGCTCTAAGCGTAAACGTCCGTCGGTAATATCAACGCCAAACGGGTTATAAATGCTGCGCCCAGAGAGTACGATTTCGTCTTGACCTGGACGTCCGTCAAATGGCAGCGGTGCAATTGCGAAAGCCGATCGCGTGTTCTGATTCCAAGCTTCTGCGTACGCGGTAATGGTGTCAGTAACGTTGAAGTTACCGGCAAAGAAAATACCTGCGCGCTCTTGCGGTGTCAGCTGCAAGTTTCCTACAGCCTGATAGTTGTATAAGTCACTGGCATTGCTAAAGCAACGGAAGTCAGAGACTTGGGTGCCGGGTTGGCCAGCACGAAGCGTAAGCACCACATTGTTTGGGCCGCCGAGGCAGCCAGTTGGGTTAATACTTGGAACTGCGCTACGAGGCACTAAATAGCGGCCGCTAGCCGTACGGCTTGAGCCACCAATCGTGACGGTGCCGGAATACAGCGTTAGCGCATTGCGGGAATAGTCGCGATCTGCGGCTGAAACTTGCTCTTGATCGGAGTAGTTGAGATTGACAACGAAGTTGCCGCGTTCACCGCTTATCCCAAATGCTGCGCTTCCGCCTTTACGTTCGCCATCATCTTGGTCGGTAATGCCATAGTCGATGCTGACCTGCGAGCCTTCAAAGTCGGTTTTGAGTTGGAAATCAACCACGCCACCAATTGCGTCCGAACCGTAAATCGCAGACGCGCCGTCTTTTAGCACCGAGATCGATTTAATCAAGTTAGCTGGAATTGAGTTGACGTCGTTATAGGCAACGCGCCTGCCATTGATCAGCAACAACGTACGCTGTGAGCCCAAACCACGCAGAGAGATTGTTGCTGCACCATCGCCACCGCCGTTGTTTACCGATGGGTTCGTGGCAGCACCAGCAATCGCTGGCAATTCTTGAATGACTTCGCCTAGTGTAACCGCACCCGATCGTTCGATTGTCTCTGCGTCGATAACTAAGACTGGACTGGATGACTCAGTATCGGCGCGTTTTATGCGCGAACCCAAGACTTGAATCTCGGTCAGTGTGGTTTCGTCATCTGATTCTTCCTGCGCAAACGCGGGCACGGTAATCAAAACACTAGTGCTCGCCAACAGGGCTAATTGCAGTGAGCGAAACAAAATTTTCTGGTCTTTCATAATTATACGTCTCCAAAAAGTGGTTCGAAAAGCCGCTTGGCGACGCCGCTGGGCAATTTTCGAGTGCAAAATGCTAGTACAACCTCCCTAACGTAACAGATTTTTTACAACTTTGGGTAGTGCCTTAGAGCGATAGCTTATAAGTCCGGTAGCGCTAGTTACATTTCATTTCTCATTTGGCGAGCTGGAAGGCGGATGTTTTTCAATGAGCAAGATGCATCTGGGTCTTCCGCACAACCGCCCCGGACTATTTAGGTTTGTTAGACTTCAAGATTCGTCTACCATCGCCTTACGCCAAATGTTCCGATCGAAATCCCAATGCAGTGCTTGCTTTTTCCCACTTTAAAGCCATGCTTAGCGCCACTAAACTCTTGGAGTCCTCATGCCTAGCATCCAAATAGAACGCGATCACCAACTGAGCTTGGATAAAGCCAAACGTGCAGTTGATTCGGTTGCTGAGGCGATGCGGGAGAAGTTTCAGGTTGACGCGAGCTGGCAAAAAAATGTGCTCACTTTTGCGCGATCTGGTGTGTCTGGCACGATTCAAGTGAGCAAGTCGAAGATTGAAGTTGCGGCGGAGCTGGGTTTTATGTTGGGCTTTTTGAAAGGCAGGATTGAGCAGGAAATCAACTCCCATCTTGATCAGCTGCTGAGTTAGCGAGATGCGCACTTTAAGTGGTTTGGACGCTGGGTTCTTATATATCGAAACGCCAGAAACGCCGATGCACGTAGGTTCCCTCACTATTTTTGAGTTGCCCGCTGATTTGCTGACTAGCAAGAATCCACTCTCAGCATTTTCCAAGCGCGCAGTCGAACATTTTGAAAGCAGGCTGGCCTTAGCGCCGTTATTGCATCAGCGGCTCGCACTTATGCCGTTTGATTTAGGGCATCCGGTTTGGGTAGATGCTACCGATGTTGATTTTGACTACCACGTTCAATCACATCATCTTAAATCTTTTCGGGCGAATCTTAAATTTGCAGCGCTTGAGGACTTTGTGGCGCAGCTGCATACAATTGCGCTGGAGCGCGACCGTCCGCTTTGGCAGTTTCATGTGATTAGTGGGTTTGCTGATGGGCAGATTGCCCTGTATAGCAAAGTGCATCATGCCGCGTTGGATGGTGCGGCGGGCGTCGCGTTGGCGAACGCGATTCTTGACCTGAGTGCTGAAGGCCGCGTGGTTTCGGATGCGGTTTCGGGTGCGTCTAAAACCGTGAGAAGAGCGCCGCCGAGTAGAGTAAAACTGATCGGCTCGCTGTTTACTAATACATTGGCTCAGTACGCAAAAATTGCGCGTGCACTGCCAAGCGCGGTGCGTAAAGTGGCCTCAATTGCTTCCGAGGCGCGGCCTGACGGTTTTAGAAGCGCCATAGCCGGCGCGCTTAGCGCGGGTAAGGCGCTGCTTGCGCCGAAGACTGCGTTTAACACGCAAATCAGTGCTAAACGCAGCTTTAAAACGCTGTCACTTTCGCTTAAAGAGTTGAAAGCGATCGCAGCGGCGCTTGATGCCTCGCTCAATGATGTGGTCTTAACGCTCTGTTCTGGTGCGCTGCGCAGCTATCTGCAGAGCAAAAAGCTGCTGCCAAAAAAATCGTTGGTAGCGGCGGTGCCTATTAGTTTGCGCGATAGTGGCGATTTGCGGCAAAACAATCAGGTGACGATGCTGCCGGCTAGCCTGGGAACTGATGGGAAAACGGTTGAGCAACGGCTCGCGCGAATTAGAGTCGCAATGGATTCCCTTAAACAGACGACTTCTGAATTTAAAAGTGTCATTCCAACGGATTTTCCGTCTTTTGGCGCGCCTTGGGTGGTTGGCGGACTTGCTCAGCTTTACGGCCGTACGAAGATCGCTGATCGGATCGCCTTGCCGGTCAACTTGGTGATCTCAAATGTGGCGGGCCCAAGGGTACCGCTCTACTTGGCCGGCGCTAAGATGTTGGAGTATTTTCCTGTGTCGATCATCGTACACGGACTGGCGCTCAACATCACCGTGCATTCGTACTTGGATCGCTTAGACTTTGGTTTGATTGCTTGCCCGGATGCGGTGCCTGATTTACGCGAATTGGCCCATTATTTAAACGAAGAACAAGACGCGCTTAAACGATTGGCGGCTAAAACGCTTATGAGCGGCATCAAGCCAGTGAAATCAAACGCAAAATCAATCGACGCGGTGCAAGCGCGGCGTACTAAACGTAAATCAACGGCCACATAGTGGAAAAAACAGTCAAGCCCGCCAGCGCTCGCATGTCAAAGCACAAGGCAACCGCCTTTCAAGACCCACTCGCATTGAAAGCACCTGGATTTTTCCAGCTAGCGCTCGAAGCGAGGGCGCCGTTCGAGCTTTGGGCGAGTATTTTAAGTTTTCCAATACTACGGCAGGTCCAAAAAGGCGACGGTCAGCCGATCGTCGTGTTCCCAGGATTAGCCGCCGGTGATTTATCTACTTATCCGATGCGGCGTTTCTTTGATCATCTCGGCTACCCGAGCTACGGTTGGGAGCAAGGATTGAATGCAGGGCCGCGTGATGGCGTACTCGCTGCTTGTCGACAGCAAATTATAGATATCCACGCGAAACACGGAAGACCGGTAAGTTTGGTCGGCTGGAGCTTGGGCGGGCTTTATGCGCGGGAGATGGCTAAGCTGTTGCCCGGTCGTGTGCGCCAAGTTATTACGCTGGGTTCACCGTTTGCCGGTACTGCGCGTGCTACGCATGCTTGGCGATTGTTCGAGACGCTGAGCGGGCATCGCGCGAATGATCCGCAATTGCAAAAAAGGCTTAGAACCGCGCCAAATGTGCCGACCACTTCGATTTTTTCCAAGTCAGATGGTGTGGTTGCTTGGCAATGTAGCGTGCAATCGGGCGGAAAACAGACAGAAAACATTGAGGTATTGGCGAGCCATTTCGGCATCGGTATGAATCCGTGTTCGCTATTTGCGCTAGCGGATCGATTAGCGCAGCCAGAAGGACGTTGGCAGCCTTTTCAGCGAGCTGGAATACGATCAATTTTCTATGGCAATGGTCAACTTTAGCTGCGCACTTCAGTCAAGCTGAAATACAGAGATCTTAGTGCTAGCCCATAAGACAAAACCCCCGAGAATACGATTCTCGAGGGTATAAGTTGGAGCTATTAAGGTGCTTGGCGATGACCTACTCTCGCATGCGGATGCACACTACCATTGGCGCTGGTGCGTTTCACGTCCGAGTTCGGGAAGGGATCGGGTGGTACCACACCGCTATGGTCGCCAAGCAAAAGGGGCGACTGCGGAGGC
>JANOQN010000040.1:0-31137 GCA_031422315.1 Rhodanobacteraceae bacterium | reverse complement strand
GGAAAGACTCCAAAGCCCTGCAAGTGATTTCAGAAGCCGCGGACATTGACGCAAAAGGCCCCCGCGAGGGCCGCGTCAATGGGAGCAATCGGGGCAATGAGATCGGTTTTCACCTCGAAAAAGAAAACCTTTGCTGGGCTGACTCATTGCAACCATTGGGGTTTAGCTATGTAAGTGCATTGAGGTCTAGGGACGAGCTCGAGTAAGAGGACAGTAGTGCGCAGCAAGAAACACGGCTCAAAATCCTTTTGGCTATTCCCTAGCTTTTAAGCACACGCCTAAATAAAGTTAGCTTGCTATAAAATGAAGCCGTCTACTGGAATTCAAATGCATCCACCTAAGCCTAGTAACACAGTATTTGTAGTAATCCTTTCTCGACCACGTCGCGGCGATTTTTTTAGCAAAGCAACGCTATGAAGCTATCCGGCCTGAAAGTCATTGATTTATCGATGTTTCTGCCCGGCCCGCATCTGAGCATGATGATGGCCGATCACGGCGCAGAGGTGATTCGTGTTGAGCCGCCCGATGGCGAGCCGGTGCGGGAAGTCGGCTTAAAAATGGGCGGCCACAGCGTATGGTTTCGCAACACACATCGAGGTAAGCAATCGGTGTGTTTGAATCTGAAAGACCCTGCGCATCAAGCTGTTTTGCTGAAGCTCGTACAAGATGCGGATGTGTTTATCGAAGCGTTTCGCCCCGGCGTGATTCAGCGGCTCGGCTTTGATTACGAAAGCCTTGCAGCGATCAACCCCAGGCTGGTGTATTGCTCGATGTCGGCGTTCGGGCAAACCGGCCCGCTGCGCGATAAACCCGCGCATGATTTAGCCATCCAAGCGATGTCAGGGCTATTGAGCGTGAATTTGGGTAGCGATGGTCAGCCCTGCAATCCAAATATGCCAGCGGCGGATATGGCCGGCTCACTGATGGCGCTCAGCGGTATTTTGATGGCGCTGTATCGGCGCAGCAGCACCGGGCTGGGCGATTATCTTGATATTTCTATGCAAGATTGCCTGATGGCGTGGACGCCAAACGTGCTCGGCCCGATGTTCGCCGAAAACCGCGCAGCGGTAGTCAAACACGAGCGCAGCTGGGGCGGCAACGCGTTTTATCGTATTTATCAAACCCGCTGCGGCCAGCATTTGGCCCTCGGCGGCGCTGAGCATAAGTTTGTCGGCAATTTATTACGCGCGCTAGGGCGGCCCGATTTGGAAGCCTGCACGCATGCCGGCCCAGGTCCACAGCAGCAGCCGCTGGTCGATTTTCTTCAGCTCACATTTTTGACTCGCGATCTGCCTGAGTGGACAGAATTTTTGAATCAAATCGATTTGTGCTGGGCGCCGGTACTAGATCTAAAGCAAGCGTTTGCGCAAGATCACGTCAAAGCACGCGGCATGCTGATCAAGGATTCGCAAAACATGCCGCACGTCGGAGTTCCAATTCGTTTTCAAAACGAACCGGCGCAGCCAGATTTGAGCGTGCCGGCGTTGGGTCAAGATAATCTGCGGTATGGGGTGACTGATTACCGATCAGCCTACCTCATAATGCGAAATTGAATTTTTTATCTAGTTTTCCTTGTTCCTTTATCCAGCGCTTGCAATGCTTCAGGCGTAAGTGCTGTGATGGGCGAAGTTTTGAAATCGCGCACGTTTCGAGTAATGATGAAGTCTGCATTGCAAGCAATAGCTGCGCATGCCTGCAATGCGTCTTCAAAATCTGGCATCGATAGTTGTAGCGCCCGAAGCGCGCCGGAATAATGGGTGGTCACAACTTCAGCCCAACCCAGCAATTCGGTAATCACAGCCCTCGCCACTGCCGCATTTTTTTGGCGTTCGATCAAATATGCCAAAGTTGCTATGGAATGCCAGGCAAGCCGTGCTTGAATTTCATGCCCGCAACGAGCAATAAGTGTTGAGGAAGTTGTCGCACCCGGACGATCAAAAATAACGTCAAGGATAATGTTGATATCGAGCAATAACCTCATTTGTGGTTTTGCCTTGGCAATTTTCAACGCAAATGCTTAGACAGGATATGCGCCACTCGCAAGTCCTTCGCATTAGTGCCTTCACCGCCAACTGCTAATGGTGCCTGCATGGTGCCACGCCAACGCTCCAGCCAAGCTACGGCTGGCCTAGAGTGCTTAAGCTCATCCTTCAAAATTCGCTCTAACGCGTCGCGCACCATGGCTGATTTAGAAATACGTCGACTTGCGCTAGCGCTATTCAGCGCTTCAACTAAGTTTTGAGGGATCTTGAGCGTCAACGTTTGCATATAGCGATCAACTAAGTTTTGATGGATCAGAATATCATGCCAAACTAATACCACGCCAATATTTGGGCCACCAATAACATTTCTGCATGATACCCACAACATCCCGCAGGTCGGCGTACCGACCGGCTTTACGAACGAACCGATAAAACCCAATTTGGCCGTACCGAATTTGGGGCAGAATAATGTGCGGTTTGGGGTTCTGTGACTAGTAATGCGGCCCGTTCCTCAAACAGTTCCCTCGCCCAGTCGATAGTTAGGCTCAGAATGAAATAGGCCGTTCTGGGAGAGGGTCAGGGTGAGGCGGAAACGGCTTGCAAGAACGATTGGAACTGACTTTAAATGAACTTAAAAATCACTCAAACACGGCTTAAAAAATGTTCGATAAAACCAAAACAATGAGTCTTCTAGGCATTTCGATAATGACGGTTTTTTTCATAAGCGGATGCGCCACCAAAATCGATGTGCACGCCAGAAACGAACCTTTCCTGCCGGTTAAGACTTATGGTTTACGAACAATTCCCGCTCCTGACTTTCCCTCGGTTGTGATCATAGACTCTGTCAATCAATTCAAAGGAAAACCAATTCAACTTTTCTACGTAAAAAAAATCGACGGCAAGTCTGTTGCGAACGCACGAACTGAAACTCAGTTCGTAAGCTATGGCTCAGGATTTACGTTTGGTTGGCGAGTTTTGAGACACTTGCCGATTCGTAAATCGGTGCTTATTCTGCGCGCTGAGAATTACGGCTCAGCCAAACTTTTTGGTCTGTTCCGCAAAGATGCCGGAACAACCAAAACGGTTGCCTTTACTCCAGAAACTGGCAGATCCTATGTAGTGATGGGAAAGATTGATGAATCCAGCGGCGGATCTGACGTTTACATCGCAGACGAACAAACAAGGCAACGCGTTAAAGTAGAGATTGTCGAATAGCCCATGAACCCCACTAAAGTCAATCGCGAATCTGTAAGCAAGCTAACTGACCTGCCCAACGTCGGCAAAGCCTGCGCAGAAGATTTCCGGGTGCTGGGTATTTCTAAACCTAGCGAGCTAATCGGTAAGTGTCCGTTTGAGCTGCATCGGAAGCTGTGTGAAATAACCGGCATTCGACACGATCCCTGCGTGATTGACGTGTTTATGTCGGTGACAAGATTTCTAGGCGGTGAGCCCGCCTTGCCGTGGTGGGATTACACGGAAGAGCGCAAGCAGAGACTTGCGAGCGTGCAGTGATTGCTGTGGATTGCACAGCGCCGATCGCCATTGCAGCCAAGAATTACCTGGCACACCATCCATTTGCGCTGAGCCCCGCTTTGTGTGCGCAGCTGCTGCGCCATGCCAGCGAGCACGGCTTTCAGCCCGCCAGTTTGGACTACCCGGCTAGCTATCGAAACAATGAGCGCCTAGTGCTGGATGAGCCTGAGCTCGCGCAGCAGCTGGAGCATTTATTGGCACCGCTGATGCCGCCGGTGCTGTTAGATGCCGGCGGTGCAGCTTGGCACGCGCACGGTTTAAACCCGCGTTTGCGCTGGTGCCGCTATCATGCCGGCCAGCAGTTTCATCCGCATCAAGATGGGGTTTATCAAGCCGATGCCGATACAAGGTCCTGGCTCAGCGTGGTGATCTATCTGGATGCGCCTCCAAGTTATACCGGTGGCGATACGGTGTTTTATCAAAGCGGCCCGAACCCCAGTGTCATCACCCAACGCATAACGCCAAGCGTCGGCTCCGTGCTGGTGTTGGATCATCAGCTTTGGCATGCGGGCGAGCTGGTTCACAGCGGGCAAAAGCACGTCCTGCGCAGCGATTGGCTTTACCAGCGCCAGCCTTTAGCTCAGTCAAATACTAATGCGCCCGCGTTCGCACACCCCGGCTACGTGTATCGGCTTTTAGGCTTGCCGGGTGTCGCTGTTGCTAGCGCTGGGCGCGATGGCGCGGTCAATCTGTGGCGGCAAGCTGAGGCTGCGCAAGAACTCACGCCGTTATGCGCGGTTGCGACCGCGCGGCAATCCATTGCAGCACTCGCTATCGCTGGGGACTATGTAATCGCTGCTTCGCGCGATAGATCCATCAGCCTGCTGCACTATAAAAACCTCATGGCTTGCGCTGCTGAGCCGCATATCAATTGCCACTCACATCCGCACGCGCACGCGGCTGCGGTGCTCGGGCTAGCCACGATTTGCGATGATGAGTTTCTCAGCGCGGATGCCACCGGCGAAATCGCGCATTGGCGAATTGGGGCATCGGCGAAACTACAGTGTGTGCAGCGGTGGCAAGCGCACAAAAATTGGATTTGGCAGCTGCTGCTTTGGCAAAAAAGCGCCCAGGATTTTCAGGTGCTTAGCATTGGCGAAGATGGCAGCCTGCGTGGTAGTGATCTTGCTTGCTGTAAAACCTTGTTTCAGTGCGAGCAGCCGCTGCGCGCCATGGCAATGCAATCTAATGGTGATGCCTTTAATGCGCCCAGATTGCTGCTCGCAGATCAGCTCGGCACGCTGTATCTATTGCAGGCCAGCGCACATGCAAACAGCAGATGGCCAGAGTTCGAGTTGATCCAGCGAAGCCGACCGCATTCGGGCGCGGTACGCAGCTTACGTGAATTGGAAAATGGCGACTGGCTTAGCGCCGCTGAGGATGGTCATATCTTGCAACACAGCGCCGATTTGCAATCGGTAAAGCGGCTTAGCCAGCTAACTAACTTTGCCTGCGATGCGCTGCTGATGCCGTTCGAGAGCTTAGGCTCAGCGCGGCAGAGTTTGCCAAGCACGCTAATCTGCGCGGGCTATGATGGGCTGCAACTTCGGCAAATTAGTTAAACGCTAGAGGTAGTTGCGGATTACTATCACGGTAAATTAAAACCGAACGCCGCAGAAACCAAATGACTCAGCTCAATAGTGATATCTCGCAAGCCAACTCCGACGGCGGCGCAGCGCTGCTAAAAAAACTCGCGCGAATTGGGCTGTTTTTAGGCCCGGCTTTATTTACGCTAATTTTATTGATCGGGCCGCCGCAGGGCATGAGCAGTATTGGCCTAGCGACGCTGGCGCTGCTGGTTTGGATGGTAGTGTGGTGGATTAGCGAAGCGGTGCCGATTGCCATGACTGCGCTATTGCCGGTGGCACTGCTGCCATTGCTGGGCGCATCGACGGGCAAACAAGCCGCAGCGCCTTACGCCGATGAAATCATATTTTTATTTATCGGCGGCTTTATTTTAGCGCTGTCGATTGAACGCTGGAATTTGCACACGCGCATTGCGCTAACCATTGCTGGTGCTATTGGCAGCAAGCCGCGCGCGCTCATTGCCGGGTTTTTGCTGGCCTCCGCCCTGCTTTCAATGTGGATCTCCAACACTGCCACCGCGCTGATGCTGATGCCAACCGCGGTTGGCGTGGCTGCGGCAACCTCAGTGCAGGGCAAAACTGATCCTCGTTTTGCCGGCGCGCTCATTTTGGCAGTAGCGTATGCGGCTTCAATTGGCGGCATTGGCACACCGGTCGGCTCACCCACCAATTTGATTGCGATGGCCTATTTAGAGCGAAATGGTTTAGCGCTGAGCTTTAGCCAGTGGATGCTAATGGCCATTCCGATCATGCTGCTAATGCTGCTTGCTTGCTGGCTGATTTTGAGCTGGGATTTTCGAAAAATGCCGGTTGATGGACTAACAGCGCAAAGTGTTTTAGCCGAAGAAAAATCCAAGCTTGGGCGGATCAGCACGCCAGAAATACGCGTGCTGATCATTTTTTCATGCGTTGCATTGGCGTGGATTTTTAGGCCGCTCATCAATGCCCTGCCCGGCTTAGCCGCACTGAGTGACACTGGCATTGCGATACTCGGCGCATTGGCGCTGTTTTTGATTCCAGCTGGCGCTATCAATGAAGCGCCGCAGCCGTTGATGAGCTGGGAGCGCGCAGAACGTTTGCCCTGGGGCGTTGCGCTGCTTTTCGGCGGCGGTTTGAGCATTGCCGAAGCGATGACTCGCAATGGCGTGACCGATTGGCTAGGTGGGGCGATGGCGCATTTCGGCAATATGCCACCGCTGATGATTTTGCTGATTATTGTAGTGATTACCGTGTTTGCCACTGAATTTGCTTCGAACGTAGCGACGCTGACCGCGATGCTGCCGGTGGTTGGTGCATTCTCAATCGCGGCTGGCTTGCCGCCGCTATCGCTCGCTTTCGCAACCTCGCTGGCGGCATCACTTGCTTTCATGATGCCCATTGGCACCGCACCCAACGCTATCGCATTTGGCACCGGCAAGGTCAGTATCGTTTATATGTTGAAAGTAGGCTTTTGGCTAAATCTGGCGTCGATTGTTTGCATCACCTTGATGACCGAGCTGCTGGCACCGCTGGTGCTAGCGCCGTAGCCTAGTCAAGCGCGTTAATAATCGCCAGCTCAAGCCCACTGGCACCGGCGGCTTGCAAACGCGAAAATTGCTCAGCTGACCAATGCGCGGCGACCCTACCTTCGCTCAGCAGCAGCATTTCATCTATCAAATTCGCTGCCATTTCCAAACCATGCGTAGCGAGCAAAATCGCACTACCCTTTGCTTTACATGACCGCAAAATCGCCTTCAACGAATAGGCGCTTTTAGGATCAAGCCCATTGAATACTTCATCCAATACAATCAGCGTCGGCGAATCCATTAAGCCAATGATCACCGCCAGTTTTTGCTTGGTTCCTAACGATAGCGTGCAGACAAAGCTATCTAGATAGCGCGTCAGCGCTAAAGTCTCGGCCATTTTTACGCTCTCAACTAGCATGGTTTGATACGCTGGATTTTCCAGCCCGCCGGTGCGCGCGCTAGCACACAACTGCAAGCACTGGCGCACGCTCAGCATGGGTGGCAGCGTGGTCGGGTCGGGGGCAAAGCCAAGCTGCGCACGCGCGAGTAGTGGCTCGCTTGTCACGCAGTGACCACGGATGCAGACTCGACCAGCGCTTGGTGCCAACATGCCAGTAATGCAGCGAATCAGGGTCGATTTACCGCTGCCATTGGGCCCGACCAAACCTAAAATCGTGCCGGGCATCAGCTCAAAACTAAGGCCCCGTAAAATAAGGTGTGATTGCAAAGTAGCGCTAAGCTGCGTGACGCGCAGGACGGGTTGTTCAATGGTTGCGCTCATGTTGGCTCGGGTGATGCTGTTGTTGATATCAACGGGGATTTCTGGCCGATGACTTTGGGCCGGTGACTGGCGCCAAGCCGCGCTGATGCAGCCATCGCCAAGCCATTAGGCAAAAGATAGGTAACAACGGTGCCAGATCGCGCAGCAGCACGCCGCACACCATCAAAAACACCAGCCAAGCGCGCGCCTGTGCAGCGCGCTCGCTATGCGAACCTGGCTGCGGTGCGTGCAAAAATCGAAAGCCAAAGCTAAAGTGGTGTTGGCTAATGATCATTAAAAACCCAGCCAGCAGCACCATACCCGCGCCAAATAATTTCAACTGCGTCGGTAACACCCAGGCCAATAGCCCAGCAATGATAAGTAGTGGCCAAAGCGCCTGCAGTGCAAAACGAAGCCCGGCGCGGTAGAGCACGGCAGCAGGCATTGGGCTTGCATGTAGCAAGGCGCTCATGCCCAAAAACGCTCGACCAATTGCTGTCGAAACCGCAGCCATTCGCAAATAGGCTGCAAAGCCAAGCATCACAGCGCAAAGGTATAGCAGCGATGTAGCCATCGGCAAAAGCAACATGGGCAGCAGCCAAAACCAGCGCAGCTGCACAGTGCTCGGCATTGCTGCAGAGAACCATGCTGGCAAAGGCGGGCGGCTCAAGTTAGCCAATTTGGCACACGAAGTGTAGAGCGCGCTAGCCGCAGCGATGCTATTAAACTGCCTATTTGCCGTCAGATAAATCGTTAGCAAAGCGAATATAGCGCCAAGCACAACGAATGCAAAAGCAGCGCGCCAAGTGTTCAACCAAGCCATGAACACTGCACCGACGCTCAACTCCAGCGCAAAGAAACCGAGTGCTTTTAGCTTTACAAACTGCCAGCGGGCGTGCGCAGAAATCGGCAGTGCCGCTAGCCAATCCTGCGCCTGTTTAGCTCGAAACGAACGAAGCCGAAATCGCAGCATAAGGCTGACATAAAAAAGCCATAGCGCACCGACCATCATCGAATTTCCCGACAGCCATGCCGGTGCGGTGAAGCCTGTGACCCCTGCCACTTTAGTTTGCGCCACTAACGCAAAAGCTATCGCAGCCACTGCTGCAAGCAAGATCACCGCGTTCACAGCATGCGCAAGCCGCTGCCGCCACGCCAGGCCCGCAACATTTTGCCATTGCAGCCAGAGCACGCGTTGTTCAATGGAACGGAGGTTGAATTTGCTCAAATGGTGGATCAATGCAATTGCCAAGCTTGACAGACAGCTGGCTGCGGGAAAGTTCAAAATAAACTTGCTTAATGATTCTGAAGGCGGCTTCGAGGCAGGTGGCGGCGTGAAGCGGCAATGTATCGCTTGCCTGGCGCATCCGTGCTCACCTTGGAAAAATGCCAGCGTCAACCATGCGGCGCGGCGCAGTCACTGGTCAAGCTATCCCCTTTAAAACAGCTTTGGGTTTTGCTGGATAAAGAGACTACGGTGTTACGAACTGAGATTTTCCGAAGCGAGCGCGAAGCTCCAACTTCTATAACCCCTTGATTTAATTGGTGCGCTCGAAGGGACTCGAACCCCTGACCACCTGGTTCGAAGCCAGGTGCTCTATCCAACTGAGCTACGAACGCATTGGAGCGGTGGAATATAACCTAAGTGTTTGGTCAGTTCACGCAAAAAGCGAGTTTTGTAGTCAGGCGTTTACCAGATACCTAATAAAAGCACTGCTCCAAGTGCGATTCGATAAACGATGAAAGGCATAAGGCCAATTTTTTTAATCAACGCCATGAAATAGTGGATCACGATCAACCCGAACAAACCGGAAAGCAGCGCGCCTAGTAAAAAATCGCCCCAGCTGAGCGCCTCGGTACTGCGGACCATATCGATGAGGCCTTTGCCTACCGCCATTGCCGTTGCGGGTACGGCGAGCAAAAACGAAAAGCGGGCGGCCTGTTCGCGCGGTAAGCCAATGAGCAGCGCTACGGTTATGGTAATTCCTGAGCGTGATACGCCGGGCATAAGCGCCAACGCTTCGGTTAGACCAATAAGCAACATGAGCCTCACGCTTAGACTGCTAATGTCTCGGTTGCCGCTGCCGTAGATTTGCGCGAGCAACATTAAAACCGAGCAAATGATTAAGTTAATGCCAATCAACGTATCGTTTCTTAGTGAATCCACCAACCCTGGTGTTTGGCTCATCGCGTAGCCGATAGCGGCGACTGGAATGCTGGCCACCGCAATGCCAAATAGCTGCCGCTGAGGCGGTGTTAAATCTGCAAAAGTGCTTGGTTGCTGAGCATAAGCCACAGCGCCATTAAAAAATATGCGCCAGTCAGCACGAAAATAAATCAGCACCGCAACAAGTGTGCCCAGATGCAAGCCTAGATCAAACGTAATGCCTTGATAGACTTCTCCGAACGCCTTTGACGCCAAATATAGGTGTGCAGAGGAAGAAATCGGTAAAAACTCAGTAAGCGCCTGCACCAGTGACAGCAGTAAAATTTCTAAAAACGGCATTAAGGTAGATCACAACGAAATAAGGCGCGAAGCGTGCACTGGCAAGCTTCGTTTTGCACCAAGCTTTAACGCTTGGGTTAGCAAAAACCGCTAAAAATCAGAATTCGGACATATTTCTAGGCTTTGCCGCCCCAATTCCCCGGCCTTGACGCCAACCATCGACCTAAACTTTTATTAGTCATTCGTGATTTGGCTTTGCAAACTAAAGCCGCTTAGAACAACATCCGCGGGCACATTCCCCGCTCGGGTAGGTTTCGAGTAGTATCGGGCCAGTTTTGGAGCACGCGCGATTATGTCTTTACAAATTCAACAATCTGAACACGGCAGCATTAAAATTTTGCAGCTTATTGGCCGGTTAGACACCGAAACCAGCCCGAACTTTGAGCTGGCGGTCTATGACTTACACGAAGCGGGCTGGGCTCAATACCTAGTTGATCTTAGCCAAGTGACCTATGTTTCCTCAGCTGGCCTGCGAGTTTTGCTAGCGTTAGCGAAAAAAGTCGAAGGCAAAGGCTCAATGGCGCTTTCTGGTTTGGCCGGTGTAGTTCGGGAAGTCTTTGAAAAATCAGGCTTTTCCCGCATGTTTACCAGCTACCCGGATGTTTCATCCGCGCTCGGCGCACCTGCACCCAGCCCGAGCAACAAGCCGCTCAGCAGCTCCGGTAGTTCAAATGATGATGTGGCGCGGCTTTTAGGCGTTAATCCAGCCGCCGCTCGTCCTGCACAGGTTAATTCAGCCGCAGCGCGCACGCAGCGCGCGCCAGAACCTGCACCCAGCTTTTTCGCACGATTTTTAGCTGTGTTTGGGATTGGTAGGAAGTAAGTTCACGCCAAAGGTATGGCTCTATTAAAGAGCCTTCCGCACCCTAACCTGATGCCGAACATCCGGATGCGGTTCGATATCAAATCCCAGCTTGCGAGCCAGTGCCAGCATGGCTTCGTTTTCGATGAGTACGTCGCCCCAAATTTCCTGCATGCCGAGCCTGCGGCAGCGCAGCATGAGTTTTTGCAGCATGCGTGCACCAAAGCCTTGGCCTGACAGCGCACGCGGGATCACGATCGCGAACTCGGCGCGTTTTTGGTAGACGTCTAAACTGGCGCGCGCAACGCCGAATAACTCGGCTTGACCGGGCGGATCGGGCGCGCATAAAGCGAGTGCAATTTCGCGGCGATAATCCAATTGCGTGAGTTTGGCGGCTAACTCGTGGGTCAGTTGTTTGAGTGGAAACATAAAGCGCATGCGGATTTCTTCACTACTCAAACGCATAAAGCCGCGCGTGAGTGCAGGCTCATCCTCGGCGCGAATATCGCGCAAAATTAGCCGCTGACCGCCGGCGCTGTGCATCCAAATGGCGACCGCGCTGGGCGCGCTGAGTGCATCGGGCGGCGATAAGCTGGCGGCTATTTCTAAGCTTAGCTCACTTGCACTGAGGGTTAACTCGTTCAACTGTGGCTGTACGTTTTGCGCGCCCTGTTCCGCAGCGCCCGACGCCGCTGCCCAATCACTTAAACGCACCAATGCCCGCAATAGCGCTGGAGCCTGCTCCGCCTGAATATCAAGCTGAGCCAGCGCATTTAAGGCATGTGCCCTGGTTATCGGGAAGGGAACAACTGCACTTGATTTGAGCCGCGTCACCAAGGCATAGCGGCCAAAATCTGCATGACGCAGGAATCGAACGCTCAGCGCCAAGCTAGTTAATTCAACCAGCAAAGGCTCCGTGGCTTGCGGTGCTATCAACGCTTGCAGCTGCTGCTGCGTGTTCATTGATTGATCTTGAATCAGCAGCACCAGCTTTAGCCAGGCCAAATTTGTAGTCCTGGGTAGTTCAAGCAGTGGGCTCGCCGTCGCGGTAAGGCTCGCCAATAAGGCATTGAGCTGAATGTGGGTGGCAAACGCGCGAACCGCGGCTTCCGGTGCAGCAAATGCCCTAATGCCGCGTATCGCCAAGCTATCAAATGCCGCGCCAGTTTGCGGCCCAACCATGGCCGCCAGCACTGGCACACGCAGCTCGGTGATCAGCGCAATGGCCGTGGCGATAAGCTGGCTTTCGCTAAACGCGTTGGCGTGATGAACTAGCAAAAGCGCATCGACCTGCGGATCAGCCATCAGTGCTAAAGCAGATTCGCTGTAGCGTTTTGGCCCGGCATCGCGGCCTAGGTGGATGCCGCAGCCGACCCCAAAACCTACCTTGACGGCTTCGGATTGCAATTTTTTCAGCGCGCTATGGGTGGTTTTGCTCAGCACCGCTTGGCTAAAACCCGCGCGCACAATAGCCGACTCCGCCAAACGTAGTAGCGCACTGGAGTTGCCCGCTACCGCAAAACGCGTGCCTACAAACGCGCGCTTGGGCATATCTAAATGCGCACAATCACAAAGCTGCTCCAGATCATCAACTGCCAATGCGCCGCAGCGCGCGACCAGCGCCTTCCAAAGCGCAATTTCGCCCGCGTTTTGAAAGCCAGCGCGCAATACGGCAACCGGCTTTTTACTCGCTAACGCTCGCAATGCCGAGAAAAATCGAGGCGGGTCAATAATCGTTTCGACATAAACCAGCGCGGCTTCGGTAGGCGCATCGTCCACCAGAAAATCCAGCATTTCTGCGATACCGACATCCACTTCATCGCCTAGCGTAAGCAGGTGGCTAAAGCCAATGCCGCGCTGTGCGCCAAATTCACCCAGCGCACTGGCTATCGCATCGGATTGACCGACATAAGCGACGTGGCCTGCGCGCGGAAAGCTGCTGCACAAGCTTAAGTTGATGCCGCGCTCGCACAGCATTAAGCCTGGGCTAGCAGGGCCAATCCAACGTAAATTGGCGGGCGCTAGTTTGCGCCCCAATTGGCGTTCTAACTGGCGCTGTAGCCTTTTTAGCAATCCAGCGCGGGATTCCCACGGCCAGCCGGATTCCGTTGCTACGCTTATGCACACCACCGCGTTGACCTGTTTTTGCTGAAGCTGCGTCAAAACACCACTGACCGCTGACCAAGGCGTGGCGATGACCGCTAAATCAATGGCTTCCGGAAGCTCTTCACAGCTGCGCAAGCATGGATGCCCATACAAATAATCGTGATGTGGATTGACCAGCAGCAGCTCAAGCTCAGGCGCGCGCGTGCGAATGGACGCCAGCGCCGACTGCGCCAGCATGCCGCCCGCGCTCTGCGGATCAGCGCTAGCGCCGATAATTGCAACGCGAGTCGGGTAAAGCAGGCGGCGTAGAGGATGCTTGACGAGGTGCTCCATCGGTGGAAATGACTGAATAAGTGTGACACGACTTCAGTAAGGCTCGCTATCATGCGGGCCTTGAATTACGCAAAAGGCCGCCATGATCAACGTCATTTTGACCGATATCGAAGGTACTACCAGTTCAATTGAGTTCGTGCACCAAGTGTTGTTTCCTTATTCTGCGCGGGTGATGCCCGAGTATCTGGCGCAAAATGCAGCCAATCCAACTGTGCAGCCCTGGCTGGCAAGCATCAGCGCGGAAACCGGCGCAAGCAGCCTCGAAGCAATCAATCATCAGCTGCAAAGCTGGATTTCAGCTGATGTAAAGCACCCTGCCCTCAAAGCCTTACAGGGCATGATTTGGAAAAAAGGCTATGAAACAGCGCAATATCAGGCGCATGTTTACCCGGATGTAGCGCCCGCATTGCAAGCATGGCAGCAGCAAGGCAAGCTGATTTATGTGTATTCCTCAGGCTCCGTCGCCGCGCAAAAGCTGTTTTTTAAGTTCTCCGATGCCGGTGATCTTTCAGCGCGTTTTAGCGGTTATTTCGACACCAGTTCCGGCCCGAAACGAGAAGCGAATTCGTATATCCACATAGCCCGCTGCATCGGCCGATTGCCGGGGGAGATTTTATTTCTATCCGATATCGAAGCGGAGCTTGACGCGGCAGCCGCAGCTTCCATGGCAACGATCCAGCTGCTGCGCCCGGGCACGATCGCTTCGCTCAGGCATCGAACAGTTCAGGAATTTGCGGAAATTTAGTACGCGCACCGCCTAACCTTCAATTAAATTAGCTTTCCAAATCTGCCACCCACATCAAACAACCTACGGACGCGCTAATTTACCCTCCCTCAACGCAAACCCACAGGTCACTCCATGCGAATTAGAACTTTGCTATTGCTCAGCCTGCTTTACACATGCAGCGCCCAAGCCCAAATCATTTTCCAAAATGGTTTCGAACCACCCTCAGACATTCCCGCAAACGATGGTGAAGCGGCACGCTTTTTACTACAGGCAAGCTTCGGTCCGACTACTGCTGAAATTGCTCGGGTTCGGCAAATCGGCTATCGCGCTTGGATTGATGCGGAGCTTGCCAAACCGGCTTCGCTGCAAAAACCGTATCTCGACTTTATCGCCGGTATTCCTGAACCGGTTTTTCAAAATGCGCGCTTAGAAGCCTGGTACAAAAATTCCATCACCGGCCCCGACCAGCTGCGCCAGCGCGTGGCGTATGCCTTAAGCCAAATTTTTGTCACCAGTGATTTGAATGGTGAGTTAAATAACGAAGTTTATGGCATGGCAATCTATTATGATTTGCTTGCTACGAACGCCTTTGGCCGCTATCGCGATTTGCTGGAAAACGTCACGCTCAGCCCGATTATGGGCTCGTATCTGAGCATGATTGCGAACGCCAAACCGAACGTGGCATTGAACATTCGCCCAGATGAAAATTACGCGCGCGAAATTATGCAGCTGTTTTCTATTGGCCTGATTAAGCTAAACCCAAACGGCACGCCGCAGCTCAGTGGCGGTGCGCCGATTCCGACCCCAATTCCAACCTATAACAACAACACCATCCGCGCGTTTGCGCATGTGTTTACCGGCTGGCATTTTGGCAACTGCACGGAGTTTGAATTTTGCGGGCCAGGCTTTCCGCTCGCAATTGGCGCACGCATTCCGATGCGCGGGTTTGCTAGCTTTCATCACGTCGAGCCAGACGCTGACTTGCTCAACAACACGCTGCTGGATGGTTTTGCACGCCCTTCAGGTGGCACGCCGGAGGCAAATCTGGATATTGCGCTTGACAATATCGCGAATCATCCGAACGTCGGGCCCTTTATCGGGCGGCGTTTGATTCAGAACCTAATCAGCAGCAATCCATCGCCGGAATATATCGCGCGTATTACGGCGGTATTTGACAATAACGGTAGCGGCGTGCGCGGTGATTTAGCGGCGGTGGTCAAGGCGATTTTGCTTGACCCTGAAGCGCGCACGATGGGCGGCAATCGCGGCAAATTGCGCGAGCCTATTTTGCGCGAAGTAGCGCTGCTTCGCACTTTTAATGGCCGCTCGGCGGATAATCGCTACCGCCTGCACAACCCAGAATTTCCGTATGCGCAAGCGCCAGGGCGGGCGAATTCAGTGTTCAACTTTTATCAGCCGGACTATCGCTTGCCGGGGGAAGTTACCAGCTTAAATCTATACTCGCCCGAGTTCCAAATCACCACCGAAACCACGATTACCACAGCTAGCAATGAGTACTTGGTTTGGTCGTTTTTGTATCACATTGGCGCTTGGACAAACCCACCGGCAGATCGCATTTTTTTTGACCTGCGCCCGGCCTCAGCGCTTGCTAGTAACCCGGGGAATATGGCGGATTACTTCAGCGTTTTGCTGATGGGCGGCACCATGAGCGCGCAGATGCGAACCGTGCTCGTAAACTACAGCAACACCATACCGTTGACGGCGGGCAATGACAGCGGTGGACGCGTGCGCGCGGCTGAAATGCTGAATTTGATTTTGACATCGCCCGAATTTTCCGTACTCAAGTAAGGACGCTAACATGAAACTGAATCGACGTAACTTCTTAGCCTCCTCATTAACCGCCGGCGCAGCGCCGTTTGCCAGCTCGGCGCTGGGCTCGCTACTGTTGGCGCAGGCCGCCGCAGCGCAGTCGCGTGATATTACCGGCTACAAGGCGCTGGTCTGCGTATTCTTAGCCGGCGGCAATGACGCGCTCAACACCGTGATTCCTCGCAGTAACAGCTATTACAATTCGTATTCGAATGCGCGCGCGGGTGCTGGATTGGCTATCCCGCAAAATACGATTTTGCCGATCACCTCATCCATCAGCCAAAGCAGCGGTGAGCTGTACGGTTTGCATCCGGCTATGCCAGAAATGCAGCAGCTGTTCGCCGCAAACCGCTGCGCTATTGTTGCCAATGTCGGGCCGCTAATCGAACCGATCACCCGAAATCAGTTCCAAAGCAGCTCAGTGCCAGTGCCACCACAGTTGTTTAGCCACTCCGATCAACAGGCGTTTTGGCAAACCTCCAGGCCTGATTCCACCGCACGCATCGGTTGGGGCGGGCGCTTGGCGGACTTGCTGCAAGCTGCCAATACCAACGGTAGCCTGTCGATGAGCATGACGCTGGCCGGCAATAATATTTTCCAAACCGGCAATGTGGTTCAACCGTACAGCGTTGGCGGCAACGGCCCGGTTCAGCGTCAGGATTACTTCAACGCAGAATCAGCGAGCCGCCGCGCTGCTATTGATGCGCTGCTTGCGCAAAGCCACGCGCATCCGTTCGAGCGCGCGTTTTCGCAAACTCAGCGCCGATCATTAGATAACTATCAGTTTGTTGCCAATGCCTTGGCCACTGCTCCACCGCTGACCACCGTGTTTCCAACCGGCACTGAAAACGACACTCGTCTGTCGCGTCAACTCAGCATGGTAGCGCGCTTGATCCGCGCCCGCACCGCTTTGGATCAACGCAAGCAGATCTATTTCGTGCAAGTCGGCGGCTATGATTTCCATGATCGCCAGCTGGCGGAGCAGGCCAGTCTATTAGGCTCCTTATCACGCTGCCTGAAAGCGTTTTACGACTCCACCGTAGAAATGGGTGTTGCAAGTCAAGTCACGACTTTCACAGCGAGCGATTTTGGCCGCACGCTTAGCATCAACGGCGATGGCACTGATCACGGCTGGGGCGCTGAGCACTTCGTCATCGGCGGCGCAGTGAATGGTGGCAGCATTTATGGGGCGATGCCGGTTCCAGTGACCGGCGGTGTAGACGATGCCGGCTGGGGCCAAATCATTCCTAAAATTGCCACCGATCAATATGCCGCCACGCTGGCACGCTGGCTAGGCGCCAGCGAGGCGCAGATTGATTTGATTCTGCCGCGCCTTGGTGTGTTTCCAGCCAGTGGTGCGCGTAATTTGGGGTTTCTGGCTTAACCTTGGAACTCGCGTAGATAGCTCGATTCGCAATTCAGCCCTTCACTACATCTGCAGGCGTAATCTGTCTCGACTAACCCAAAGGAGATCAATTATGTTGACCATCGGCGTTTTAATGGCGCTCAGCGCACTAAGCACCAATGACGTAGTTACTATGTACCCCAAGCGCGACTGCGTGCAGGTTTACCAAATCCGCAGCACCAAAGTATTGAACGATAGCGTGCTGCTGTTTGAACTCAAAGACCGCACGGTCTGGCGTAATACCTTGAAATTTAATTGCCCTTCTCTGGCATTTGAAGATCGCTTTAGCTACAAAATTAGTGGCAGTTCGCTTTGCCGAATGGATACGATTCGCGTGCTGCGCAATGTGGGTAGTGGACTTGATGAAGGCGCGAGCTGTAGTTTGAGCGCATTTACCGCCGAAGCCGGCAGCATCAAAGATTCGGTTGCGGCGTATAAATTGGAACAGGCAAAGAAGCAGGAAGCGAAGTAGGACTCAAACCGCCGCAGCCACCACCTGCGCCGCCCTCTTTTGCGCGCGCTCGATAATGGTATCGGCAACCTTATCGCGCACATAGGCAGGCTGCGCGAATTTGGCTGGCACTGCAAGCTTTGCGGCAAATCCTATCTCGGTTAGTTTGGCGATGGCTTCAGCGTCAGGCCTTATATCTGGCAAATAGCGCGCGTGCGGATAGCGAGCGAAAATTTCCGCAGATAACACAGCAAGGCCGTTTCCAACAAACACATGCGATGAACTTTCGCGCCCATCTAGCCAAGCCGAAAATGCTTCGGGCGTTAGCAAGCATTCTTCACCCTGCAAAATCGGCGCGGCGAACTTGCTCGATTGGAACGCAGCGACATAACACTCGCCCATGCGTGCATCAATAATCGCGACTAGCTGCGCGTCAATATCCATCTGAGATGCTTCTAAGGCCGCGCTCGCACAGGCTTGCAGACTTGATACGCCAAAAGTCGGGCGATCCAGCGCAAAACCCAAGCCTTGCGCAACCGCAACCGCAAGCCGCACACCAGTAAACGCGCCTGGGCCGCGGCCATAGCCGATGACGTCAATCGCACTTCGCGTCAGTCCGTATTCTGCTAACAGTTTTGCGAGCATCGGTAGCACCAGCTCAGCGTGCTGGCGCACGCCTTGGGCGCGCAGCGTGCTGCGTTTGCCCTGATAGCTAAGTGCCACCGAGCAGTGCTCGGTGGAGGTTTCAATGGCAACTATGCAGCTCACTTGCTGGCTCCGTTTACGGTGTCGGGAATTGACTCAGGCGCTGAGTCGCCCCAGTTGAGTCCACGGGTTAAATACATCACCGCCGACAGCAAAGCAAATAGCCCGAACGAACCCAGCACCAGCGAGTAGCTTTTACCAGCGATCAAGACATACAAGAAAGCATATAGCGAGGCAATCAGTGCTGCCGCTGCCAGGCCGCGCTTCCACGCTTTCAACACCGCGCTGGTGTAGCCACCGACTTGCAACACAATGGCGGTCGCCGCCACCCAATAGGCTTTGTTAAAACCGATCTGCTCAGACAGCGCCAACAGCATCAAATAGAACAAGCCGAGTGCCAAGCCAATTTGTAGATAGTGCATCGGGTGCAGACGAATTTTCATCAGCACTTCAACCAGAAAAAACCCGGCAAAGGTCATTAACAAAAATAGTGCGCCATATTTGCCAGCGCGATCGTTGCGAGCATAGACATCAGCCACTTGCACTAAGGTGACGATCGGCGCTGCGCGATTTAACGCGCTTGAATCCGCCTCACGCGCCGCAATTTGTGGAAAATTACGGTTAAATTCAGATACTTGCCACGCAGCGCTAAAACCCGCTGGCGCGACGGTTCGCTCAGCCGGCAATAATCCGCCGATAAAACTTGGGTCCGGCCAAGCTCCACTGACTTTTAAATTAAACGAGCGCGCCATCGGCAAAGCCGTGATCGAGCGCACGCCGCGCAGCTTGAGCTTCAATACAAATGGCAGTGAGGTCTTGGCAGCCATTGCATCGGCCAACATCGTGTGTGCGCGCACCGGTGCTTCGGGGTTTGAAAGCGGCCCGCCAATCGCATTGGTTTGATTGTTGAGCGCCACGCCCATACTGGCTGGTTGCACTTCTAATCCACCGATGGCAAATGACTCAATTGAAGCAACACCATCTAAATCAGAAAGCAAAAATTCAAAGCTCGCCGAATTCAGCACGATGCCTTCAATTTGCAACAGCTTTGCGAGATCGCTAGCTAGAAAATTTCCGCTCATATTGATGTCGGCGGTGTAAACCGGAAACGTATAAAGCCCGCTGGCTACGCTGCGCTCGGTAGTCACCAAACTTGCTGTGGCTTTGACATCGGACGGCAGCAATAGAAATGGATGCGAGCTTATGCGCTCAATCTCTTTCTCGTTGACAAACTCTTTGTAGCTGCGCCGAGCACTAATCGCCAACACCGGCGGGCTAATCGTTTGCGGCCCGCCCCAGCCCTGCGCCACTTCCCGTTCGGCGGATTCACGGTAGTTGGAGCGCTCCTGTAAAACGCCGCGCACCAGCATCAAAGGAATCATCAGCAGCAACAGCAATGCTGCAAGCACAAAGATTTTTGCGGTAGTCGATACTTTTTTCAGAAGCGATGGATTGAACATCGACGTTGGCGTTTGATAGCCGATTGTTGATGGCCGAGCTGATGGAAGTGCCGGTGGCATTGGCGTGGTGTTTTCGGTCATGAGTTTGGCCTAGGAAAATGGACTCGGTTGAATTGGATTCGGTTGAAATGGACTCAGCATAGATTTTTTGCCTGCGCTGCACTGTCGTCTGCAAAAACCGCGTGTTGCTGACCAAGTCGGGCGTGTGAGGGTTGAAATCGGGCGATTTGGTGACGTTGATTTCGTAGTAGCGTCTAAACTCATTCTGAGCCCGATCATTTCCGCAATTTTTTCACATGAGCCTGCTCCAACTCCGTGACAGCGCGTCGATTTCACCGCATGATCACGGGTTCAACATTTCGGTTTAGCCCAACATGCCCAATTCCAAGTCGATCGACACCAAAACCAAGTTAACCCACGACTGGCGCGCGCAGCTGCGCTATCGCTTCGAGAACACGCTTTCGAAAGGCCCAGGCATCATGATCGCCTATTTGGCGCTGGCCTCAGCTTTGGTTGTTACGGTAGCCGGAATTATATTGACCATCTTTGGCGTACGCAGCAGTAACGCAGAAGGTGCCGAAAATTTTGGGCTGATCGAAGGCATTTGGCACAGCCTGATGCGCTCGATTGATCCTGGGAATTTGGGCGGTGATGAGGGCTGGTGGTTGCGCATCATCATGCTGCTAGTGACGTTATTTGGCATTTTTATCGTCAGTATTTTAATCGGCACGATTACCTCAGGGCTTGAGCAGCGGCTAGGTGAAATGCGCAAAGGTCGCACCCAGGTTTTGGAAGAAAATCACACGCTGATCCTGGGCTATTCCAGCAAAGTGTTTGCCATTATTGGCGAGTTGATTATTGCCAACACTAATCAAAAAAATCCGTCCATCGTGATTCTGGCGGATCGTGACAAAGTCGAGATGGATGATGAAATTCTTGCTAAATTTCCGGATCTAAAAAATACCAGGGTGATTTGTCGGCGCGGCAATCCGATTGATTTGGACCATTTAAAGCTGGCGCTGCCGAACTTGGCACGCTCGATTATTGTGCTGGCACCTGAAGTTGAGCAGCCCGATATTTACGTCATAAAAAGCGTGTTAGCGCTGACCAATAATCCAGAAAGAAAATCCGAACCCTTTCATATTGTCGCGGAAATTCAGGACGCGAAAAACTTAGAAGCCGCCGCATTGGTGGGCGGTGATGAAGCGATCTATGTGTTAAGCGATGATTTGATTGCGCGAGTAACTGCGCAAACCTGTCGCCAATCGGGCTTATCGGTGGTGTTTACCGAGCTGTTGGATTTTGATGGCGCAGAAATCTATTTTGCTGAGCTTCCTAAGCTCGTCGGCAGTACCTATCACGAGGCATTGCAGCGTTTTGCGAATTCCGCGATTATTGGTATTGCGCGCAAATCAGGACAAGTTCTAGTCAACCCACCGGGTGATACGCGCATCCTTGCTGGCGACAAAGTGATCGCGATTAGTGAAGATGACGACACCATCTTACTTACCGATCATCAATTCGTGCCGGTTGAGCAGAGCTTGATTTCGATTAAAGCAACAGCACCACGGCAGCCTGAGAAAACACTGATTTTGGGCTGGAACGGGCGCGGCGGCACGATTGTGCGTGAGCTTGACGCTTACGTGGCTGCGGGTTCGGAAATTGTGATAGCAACCGACAATGAAGATCACCGATCTGAGCTGCAAGCGCTAGCAGCTGTGTTAAAGCAGCAGCGGCTGCGTTTTGCCAAAGGCGAAATCACTACCCGCGCGCTGCTAGAAGCACTACGCCCTGCTAGTTTCGATCATATTATTGTGCTCAGCGATACATCGCTTGAGCTACAACAAGCCGATGCCAAAACACTCATTACACTGCTACATTTACGCAAAATTGCCGATGTGCAAAACGTGCGGCTCAATATTGTCTCGGAAATGCAAGACATTCGAAATCGCCAGCTGGCGCAAATCGCTAGAGCGGATGATTTTATCGTTAGCGATAAATTAGTCAGCTTGATGCTGAGCCAACTCAGTGAAAATAAGCTACTCGATCAAGTGTTTAGGCAATTATTCTCTAACGAGGGCTCGGAAATTTGTATCCGCCCAGCATCGGATTACGTCAAAATCGGTATTCCACTTAATTTCTACACCGTGGTCGCCGCCGCTTGCCAGCGCGGCGAAACCGCGATTGGCTATCGAAAAATTGCGCTATCGGATGACAAAGATCAGGGCTTTGGCGTCAAGGTCAATCCAGTCAAAAGTGATACCGTGCTGTTTGAAGCACGGGATCAAATTATTGTTTTGGCGGAGGCTTAGTCATTGTTCCCGCGCCGGCGGGAATCCTGGTTCACCATGATTAGCGCCTCGTTTGCAATGATTAGGGCTTTTTTGACTCCGCGTCAGTTAATCAATCAATCGCTTACCGGTTGTTTGGCTAGAGATTGTTGCCCGCAGTGCGTTTAATGGACTCAAATCGTACCGATGCTGGCGGATTCTGGCGTGGTTTTAGCAAGCGAATCAACCCTGTATAGAGTTTTACGTGAAACCGGTCAACTCACCAATCGGCGTTTAGAAAAGCCCGCTCACGCGCGTGCAAAACCACGGCATATCAGCGTGACGGCCATCAACCAATGCTTCACTTGGGACATTACTTACCTGCCGACACTGATTCACGACCAATACTTTTATCTGTACATGCATCTTGATATTTTTAGCCGAAAAATAGTGGGCTGGGCGGTGCATGACAATGAGTCCAGCGAACATGCGAGTGTGTTGCTAAAAGACATTTGCGCCAGAGAAAATATCTGCCCAGAGCAGCTTTACTTGCACTCGGATAACGGCGCGCCGATGAAGGGTTCAAGCATGTTAGCCACGGCACCAAGCATTGAGCGCTTCGGGGTGCAGGGAAAATGTTTCATGCAGTGCAGTGGCGCTCATCAGCGGTAAAACTGCCCAAGGACTTCGGCGCAGATTCAAATTTTGTTTTTTGTTCTTTCATCCAGCCTTTTAGGGTGCTGGTGGTCATGTTGAGATCAGCAGCAATTTTGCTAATGGTTTTGCCATTGCGTGATAGTGCTTGGCGCAGTGCATGTACTTTGAATTCGGGGGAATAAGCTTTTTTTGTCATATGAGTAGTCTGCCAGTAACGCAATTCCTTCGTCAAAAAGGATGGTGCGTGATTCTTAAGGGGTGACAACTAGGCTGACACAGGGGGCACTTCGGCATTAAATCAAACTGCGACATGATCGTGATGATCCCGCAGGGATCAAAGAAGGTAGCCGGTGTGTCGCAGGCGCAAAGCGCCGAAGACCACCGGATAGGGTTTAGACGGTTTTCCGACCCCGGCAGGGGTCGCAGAGGGCGCCTGCGACCCCTGCCGGGGTCGAAACGATTCTTATATTGGGTTCCGGTGGTCTACGCTGCCTTGCAGTTTTGACACACCGGCTACCTTCAGCGATCCCTGAAGGGATCGATTTGCTCTCACCAAATCAGTTTGAATCGCACCTACCTGAATGTCGAGATCGGATCGACATGCAGGCTTAATTAATCGAAGTAGATCGATACGCCAAATCCAGCGATTAAGTCGGTGCTCGCGTCATTCAGCCCCCAATCTGCAGACACATCAAGCTGCACGGCGTCACTCGCCATGAAGGTTAAACCTAAACCGGCGATCGACTCTGTTGGCGATTCGCTGCTTTTGCTAATGCCAGCCTCGACGTAGGTGCCGACGCGATCACTTAACGCCACACTTAGACTGGGTGAAAGGGTGTAGACGCGCGCATCGGCGTCGCGGCTGACATTGGCGTACAGGCCAAGCGTATGCCGATCACTGAGCGCCCAACCGGCTGCGGTGCCGATGGCAACTTGGGTGCGTCCTGAAGTGAACGCCGAGTTGCCGGTAGGGGAACTCAGCTTACTCAGAAAGGCCCACGAGAGCGGTTCGCTTAGACCCGCAACGGCATATTTGAATGCAATGCTGGTATCGCCGGCGCCGCTTTCGCGAATTGCACCCAGCCCAGCAACACGCAGCTCGGCGCGATTGTAAGGAGCGCCACCCAGCTGCAACTCCCACTGCTCGCTCAAACCGACGCGCAGCAAGGTATTGGCGGCGTAGACGCTCAGTTCAACGCCTGCTTCCCGATCTCGCGACCAATCAGGCAAGCCTTGTTCCCAGCTCACCGTGCCCGCAGGCAGTGTAGTTGGGGAAAAAGCGATTCCCGGCCGATCAAAGGCAACGCTTTGCGCAAGCGCTGAACCCGCACCGAAAACGCTCGCCGCCAATAGTAGGCGCGTCATTGAGACAAACATGGGTATTCCTTTTGCAAAGCATGCAGTAAAGCTTAAGAAGTGCTCGGGCGCAATGCGCTAGATCAGTTTGGCAGTAACGTGGGCAGAGCCGGGCCATTGCTTTACAGGGTGGGTGTGGAGGAGTACCGTTTCATAGCGTGCAATTGACGCGCAGATTCCCAAAAGACATTCCATGAACCGAACTTCAAAGATTTTGGCCTTTGCTTTGCAGGCAATTTTTCTGAGCACCCCGGCTTTTGCAGCGATGGAGTCCGATGGCGTGGTGGCGGACGGGGGCTGCATGAACGAAAACTCCCCTAACGATTTGGATGGTTGCATCGAACCTAGCAGCCCGACACCAACGCCGACGCCAACACCAGCACCAACACCTGAAGTCGCACCGCAGGCCCAACAAGACGCGGGTGGCGACACCGCCGCCGCAGCGGCCGACGCGGCTGAGCCCGAAGCGGCTGGCGATGAAGGCATTGAAGCCGCCGACGAAAGCGAAGGTTTGACTGAAAGCGATAATTTTGATGCAGACAATTCAGGCGAAAGCGCAAGCGCGGATACTGAAAACGAATAGGAACCTTTTTAATGGCGGGCTGGTTGCGCGTCAGCTTATTCGTCTTCGCCAAAACCTTCGTCGTCAGAACTTTCGTCTTCTGCGTCCTCTGACTCTTCTGAGTCTTCTGAGTCAGATGACTCTTCGGGCTCGCTGGAATCGCTGTCATCACCCGTGGCTTCAGACTCGGCTTTGTCTTCTGGCTTCGCTTCGTCCTCTGGCTTAGCTTTGCGAAACATCAACACCCATGACAATCCGGGTGGGCGCTATCCTTCAACGACTAGATCGCGGTTCGTGCAAGTTTTCCTGCTGGCGCGCTAATGGCAATCGTCATCACGCGACAGCACTATCCACACCCAGCTGCCCATGCAAAAACGCCCTAGCTTTGCGCCAATCACGCTTTAAGGAGCGCTCACTGCGATCGGTAATATCAACTATTTCTGGCAAAGTTAGGCCGGCATAAAAGCGCAGCTCAACTAACCGCTCTAAATCTGGATCGATTGCGCCGAGCTGAGTCATGGCCTGCTCCAGCGCCTGCAAATCGCTTGCCGCAAAAGCGGGTTCAGCGCTGGCTACGATATTCAAATCTAAAGTGTCGAGCGATTGAATTTGGCCTTCACCGTGCTTGAGCGCTTGCCGTTCCCGCACTTGATCAATCAACAGGTGCCGCATGGCTTTTCCCGCCACCGCGTAGAAGTGCGCGCGATCCCGCACGTCCAGCGCTTCAGGCTTTGATAGCCGAAAATAAGCGTCATGCACCAAAGATGTGGTATGGCCGGAATCCGCGTGCATGCGGCGGCGCTGCTGCGAGGCAATTTTGCGCAGCTGCGCGTATAGCTCGGAAAAAAGCTGGCGCCCAGCATCGCTGTCACCCGCGCGCGCTTGCGTAATCAATAGCGTGATATCGCCCATCAAACTTGCGCCTGGATTAGCTATGAAAGCCAAGTGTAAACGCAAATTCAATTTAGTCCCAATTCCTTAACAAACTGTGGGCTTTTTGCGAGTGGGCGGCGCTACTGAATGATTTTCACTTTCTAAGAGACGCTTGCGCGGTTTCAGCGATACGAGGCAAAAGGCCGGGCGGCATTAAAATGGCCAGATTTGCCCTTTTCCACTGGTGCCGTCCATTAAGGCGACAAAATTTGAGGGTAATTGATGAACACGTGGCGTACGCCAGTCAATTTTCCGCGATTCTAAAGTACGCACTTTTAGCAGCACCGATATTGACCACATATAAAACAAACTCACACCGAATGATGAAATGTACAGCGCATCGGCACACTTCGCACATAGGCATTTTCTGTGGAATCTGGTTTGCGCCCTGGGCGCGGCGCGTGCAGCAATACGGGCATCAACCAATCGCGCATCGCCGCCTTTGGCTTTCACCGTGTTTGGGATTGCATACAAGACAAGCTCGGCGCCATCGTTAAATTGCAGCGTCAGGGTAAAAACGCCCTTGCTAAAAGCGATGACCGAATGGGCACTGCCATCAGCATCCGACCATACTCGTGCGCCATGGCGGTTGGTTAGCGTCAAATTGAACTCGGCAGTGTCGCCTGGAATATCCCCCTTCAGGGTGATTCCACTGCCACTGGTGTTAGTGGCTACACAGCTGAGCTCAGCATTACTGGCACCGGCGTGCAGCAGGACTGGAAAACTTGCTAGTAAGCAAACTAATGACCATCGCATGACGCCTGCTCGAGTAGCTGGAATTCGGCAAATACTACCGCAGATGACGGTTTTTGGGTCTAATCACGCTGCTCTCGCTGTTTGGTTGACTTAAATACCTAGCACTTGCTTTGCTGCCAAATAGTTTTGATATGAAAACGACTCCAAGGCTACTGCGAGGGTTTCTAGCTCACAGGGGTGGCGACCCAGCAGCCAATCTGCCAGCAAACACATTTGCTGCTCAGCAATGGCTTGCGTGATCATCATCAGCGTAGCTTCAACCCGCTGATCTGAAACAAGCGCTAGTTCTTTTCGCAGCTTTTCTTGATGTAGGAAGACCAAATGTTGGGTCAATTTGCGGCGCGCGATTCCGGTCAGCATTTCACGCATCAGATGTTTGTTTTCCCAGAAATGTAGAAGCAATGGTCGCAACTCGGAGTTGCGTTGTGCGCTGTGGCTGTGTTTCACCAATACGCGCAAAGGGCTAGTTAGGCAGCTTGCGAGTAGCGCATCCTTGCTTTGAACATGCTCGTAAAACGTCGAGCGGGCGATGCCTGCCAAGGTCAAAATATGATGGATTCGAATTTCACCATAGCCTTTGCTGACAATCAGCGTAAGCATAGCTTTTTGAAGCGCGAGCAAGCTTGGCGTTTTGTTTGCCGCGTTCGACGATATGGGAATTTGGATCAACTGTTTTTCCATTAAGCTAAGCTTTCAGCGCGGGCGCGGGCGCTGATTTCGACTGAGTGCAAAGCAATGCCACACCGGCAGATACCAACCACAGCGAGATCACGACCCAAAGCGCCTGCATGGCATGTACTCCAAGGTGCGCGCTTTGCTCGACTAGCCAAATTGCAGTAACGATTGCTAGCAGACTTTGCAGGGCAGCAATGGCGCGCTGTTTGCGTCCTAAAGTGCTATCCCAACACCAATCCTGACTCCAAAACACTATCGCTGCCAGCATGCTTAAGCCGCCCCACATCGTGAGCTTCTGGTTGAAAATCCACAGCACACTCGCGATACCTTCGCGGCTTTCGTGAACGGCTAATTGCTCTAGCCATGCTGGCGCAACAAATCCGTTAATCAAAGCCGCTAGACAAAGTGCCACCGTGCCTATCAGAAAAATCTCGTTTGCGGCAGAGCTCCACGCGCCTGCGCGAGATTTCGTGGCGCGCCATTGACTGTAATGCTTCATGCAAATAGCCAGCAGCATACTGATTGAAATCATGGCTGCATGCACCCAAATAATGGCACTTGAGATGCGCTTTAGCGATGCCTGCACCGCAAACGTTGTGCTGCCAGCCAACGTTGGGTGATGCAGCAAAACAAAAATACCTAACAGTGATAGCACTAAGAGAAGCACACCTATCAATCGATGCACGAACAGCTGAAAAGATATATTCACAAACGCAGCTCAAGAAGATGGTGTCGTTATCTTAATCGCTGAAAAGCGTGTTTTCTTAACGCTTGATCGAACAGTCAAGCGCAGTTGTTCGATTACCGGGCAGCTCAGTCTGTACGCAAAGCTCCTAGCGCAAAATTACGCCTCAATCCCATTACGAACTTATTAGTTTGCTACTTCCAAATTTGGCTAGCGGCATTCACTCCGTGGCAGCCATCGCGAATGGCATTTTCTCCGGGTTGGGCGGTTAGTCAAAAACGCTTGCGCAGCACCGGCGCGCCATTGGGCGCGGTGGATTGCCAGGTCAGCGCCGCCTTTACCCGACGCTAGAGTGAACTCTGCCAAGTTAGGATCATCATTAAAGCTGCGATTGAAGTAGCCGTGAAACTCGTACCGAACCGGTCAGATGTCTACCTATCAAGCCAAACGGCAGTAAATCCTCTCGCAGCCTATCTGTTAATGCTTTTGGCTTGTCCAAAAAGCAAGGCACAATTTCGAGCATATCTTGAAAACTGCTTTATTAAAGGGTTGAAACATCGAGTGATTCGAACAGGCGCACCGACGCGCGTCGAAGAACTTGTCAGAATGATGATTCAGCGATAGATTTAAGCTTCGACTAATAGACGTGATGCCCAGCTATGCCCATACTCATCGTACTTTTTAATCTCAAAGCTGGCTCAAGCGTAGAAGACTATGAGAACTGGGCGCGCGGTACAGATCTGCCGATCGTAAATGCGCTGCCTAGCGTTGAGCGATTTCAGATTTTTCGCGCAGAGAGCGTTTTGGGTAGCGCGGTAGCGCCACCTTATCAATACGTCGAGACAATTCATCTGCATGATTTGCCTGGCCTATTTAACGACATCTCAAGCCCGACCATGCAAAAGGTAGCGGCGGAGTTTCAATCTTTTGCAGATCAACCGATTTTTATGGTGTGCAACTCTATCGAGGAAAGCTAAAGCATGTCGATTTATCCAGAATTGCGCGGTAAAACAGCGATTATTACCGGCTGCGGTCGGCTTAAAGGTTTAGGCGCGGCGATGGCCATGCGGTTAGCTGCGGAAGGTTGCCGCATTGTGGTGGCGGATTTGGGTGATAGCGGCGTGGTCAGCGCTGAAATGCTGGCGGTGGTTGCCGATATCCATGCGCTGGGAACGGACGCGATCGCCGTGTGTTGCGATATGCGTTCTGAGCTTGATATTCGTGCCTTGGTAGCATCCTCGGTGGCGCATTTTGGTCGGCTGGATATTTTAGTCAACAATGCCGGCGTGGGTGATGTCATGAAGCCGATTTTGGAAATGGACGTGGAAGAGTTTGACCGCGTCATCAGCGTCAATTTACGCGGCGTATGGATTGCCAGCAAATTTGCGGCCGAAGCCATGATCAAAGCTGGAAATGGCGGGCGCATTGTGAATATTGCTTCGCAGGCTGCCAAATCAGGCTTCCCGTTTGCATCGGCCTATTGCGCCAGTAAGCACGGCTTAATTGGCTTGACGCGCGTGTGTGCGATTGAATGGGGCAAGCACCAAATTAACGTAAACGCCATTTGCCCGAATCACGTCACCACCGATTTGGGTGCATGGCAAAACGAGTTCTTTAGCCAAGCATTGGGAATGAGCATGGAGCAGTATTTGGCGGCCATGCGTAGCCGAATTCCGTTAGGACGCCCTGGCAATCCGAGCGATACCGCGAATGCGTGCGCCTACTTGGTGTCAGATCAAAGCGTGTACACCACCGGTGAAGCGATGAACGTGTCCGGTGGTGAGGAATATCACTGATGTAACACCAAACGCCAATGTTATGAGCCCTGCGGCTCTAAATTGTCAAAACGCGTATACATACCGGTAAAACGCAGTTTCGTGGTGCCGGTTGGGCCATTGCGCTGTTTAGCGATAATGATTTCGGCAATGTTTTTTTCGGGCGAATTTTTATCATAGTAATCATCGCGATAGATAAACGAGACGATATCTGCATCTTGCTCGATCGAACCCGATTCACGTAGATCGCTCATCAGCGGGCGCTTATCGGTGCGCTGCTCGACGCCGCGATTGAGCTGTGATAAAGCAATCACTGGAATGTGTAACTCTTTGGCGAGCGCTTTTAAAGAACGTGAAATTTCGGAAATCTCATTGACGCGGTTGTCTTGCAAGCCAGGTACCGTCATGAGCTGCAAGTAATCGATAATGACCAAGCCCAATCCGTGTTCACGTTTTAGTCTGCGTGATCTAGCGCGAACCTCAGCAGGGGAAAGCGCCGGTTCGTCGTCAATAAACAGCTTAGCGGATTTCAACATTGTCATCGTTGAGGTGACGCGCGGCCATTCTTCGTCGGTCAATCGGCCCGTGCGTAAATTTTCTTGCCGAATGCGGCCAAGTGATGAAATTACGCGCTGCGCGAGTTGCTGCGTGCTCATTTCCATACTAAAAACCGCGACCGGTCGACCGCTTTTCAGCGCAACGTATTCCGCAATATTCATCACAAAGCTGGTTTTGCCCATTGCCGGGCGCGCCGCAACAATAATCAAATCGGAATTCTGCAATCCGCCTGTGGCTTTGTCGAGATCATAAAAACCGGTCGCAAGACCTGTGACGTCTGATGGCGAGCTATAACGACGTTGTAACTCATCGAGCGTTTTGACCAAAATATCGCGAATCGGAGTAAATCCGCCACGGCCTCGACTGCCTTGCTCGGCGATGCGAAAAACTTCGCGCTCGGCGATCTCGAGAATTTCTCGGCTATCACGGCCTTCGGGGTTATAGACGTTCTGCAAAATTCCAGAACCAGCGTCAAGCAGCTGTCGAAGAATCGACTTCTCACGCACGATATTGGCGTAAGCGACGATATTTGCCGCGCCAGGTGTATTGTTTGCCAGTTCAATGGCGTAGCTTATGCCTCCAGCTTCTTCAGCTGTGCCATTGCGCTGTAACCAGTCGCCCAACGTAACCGCGTCTGTTGGCTGCCCTGCGTCCTTCAATTCAGCGACAGCGCGAAAAATAAGCCGATGATCTTTGCGGTAAAAATCTTCTTGGACGACTTTGTCAGCAATTCGGTCCCAGGCGTTTGGATCAATTAGCAGCGCACCCAGCACGGCTTGCTCGGCGTCTATCGAATGCGGTGGAGATTTGACTAGCGTCATGGGCGAACCGCATAAAAGCAAGTTAAGCAGTCAAAGTTAAGCTGTGCGAATAAAACTGTCCCACCAAAATGAGCCTTAAATCCGTGCAAGTTTCTTAAGCTCAAGCGAGCATCCGTAGGTCTAATCTGGAGGCGGGAAGTTAACTCAATTTCGATGAACTAAAGCAAGAAGAGCATAACTTTTTCGGTCTAATGTTCCAGATGCCCAAAACACGAAAACCCCTAAGACTTGGGTCTTAGGGGTTTTTTTGGAACATATAAGGTGCTTGGCGATGACCTACTCTCGCATGCGGATGCACACTACCATTGGCGCTGGTGCGTTTCACGTCCGAGTTCGGGAAGGGATCGGGTGGTACCACACCGCTATGGTCGCCAAGCAAAAGGGGCGACTGCGGAGGC
>JANOQN010000039.1:0-6858 GCA_031422315.1 Rhodanobacteraceae bacterium | reverse complement strand
GCAATCAACCGAACACTCTTCGGCAAAATGCTGCTTTTCCAAACTTTTCAAATAAAAATGTTGCACTGCCGCATCGTTGCAGGGCAAATGTGTTGCCAGAATGCGACAAAACGCGTCAAATTTCCGGCAGTCATCTGCCCTTAACGTTAACATCGTGAGTTATGGCTCGTTTTGCATAAGCTTAGTCGTTAGTAGCGTATTCGAGCGCATAAAGCATTTTCATTTACAACCACCATTCTTCGGGAGTCAAATCAATGGCGATTAGACTAAATAAACTGCACCTAGCGGTGCTCTCCTGCATCGGCGTCGCATTCGTTGCCGCACCGGTATACGCACAAGAGCCGCAAAAAGTCGAAAAGATCGAAGTGACCGGCTCATCCATCAAGCGTATTGCTGATGAATCTGCACTACCGGTTCAAGTCATCACAAAAGAAGAAATCAAAAAATCCGGCGCCACCACTACTGCAGAGCTAATGAATTCCGTCTCGGCAAACGTTGGCGGCTACAACTTCTCGCAAGCAGTGGGTGACTCTGGCCAACCCGGCTTTTCAGGTGTTGACCTGCGCGGCTTGGGCTCTACCAATACGCTGGTGCTATTAAACGGTCGCCGCGTGGCGAACTATGTGTTTAACGGCGGCGCGGTTGACATTAATGCCATTCCACTCGCAGCAGTTGAGCGTGTTGAAGTGCTGAAAGATGGCGCCTCCGCACTTTATGGCTCGGATGCGATTGGCGGGGTGATTAACTTTATTACCCGTAAAGACTATCAAGGCTTGGATTTGAGCGTATCCGGTGCTGACACCCAAGAAGGCGGCGCGGACAAGCAAACCGCGACGATTAGCGCGGGCTTTGGCGACATCGATACGGATCGCTACAACGTTTTTGGCGTGTTAGATGTGCAACGCCTAGGCGCACTGCGATCAAGCGAACGCGATTTTATCCGCGAACGCCCGCTAGCCAGCCTGTTGCCCGCACTGCTATCGAGCAACACATTCCCGGCCAATATCGACATCAACACCGCGCAGCGCAACGCCCTGATTAATGCACGGCTGTTGCCAGCAGGCACCACGCGCAACCGTATTAATCCAAGCTCGCCGGGCTGCAACCCACCTGCCACCGTGTTTTCTGTGCAGGGCCCAGGTGGCCCGGTGGCGTGCAGCTATGACTACATGCAGGACACCGAAATTTACCCCGAATCCGACAAGCTCGGTTTTATCGGGCGCGCCGCTTTGCAAGTGTCGGATGCGCACCAGCTGTTTGCTGAAGCCTCCTATTCGCAAGCTGAAACGCTGTATCGCTTGAGCCCCAACCCGCAGCGCATTCGCAACCTGCCGATCTCAATTTTGCCTGCGGCGTACCGCACCGCGCTGACCGCCGCTAATTTGCCCGGCACCATTAGCGGTATCCGCTACCGCATGACGGAAGCCGGCAATCGCACCAATGAAGTGTCCAGTACCGGCAGCCGCATTGTGCTGGGCGCGGAGGGTGCCTTCAGCGATTGGTACTACGATTCCGCGATCACGCGCAGCGAAAACGAAGCCGTTGATAAATATGTCGATGGCTATGTGCGCTTCAATGAATTCGTTGCGGGCGTTACCGCTGGCATCATTAATCCGTTCGGGCCTTCCTCAGCCGCAGGGCAGTCTTTGATTGACAGCCTAAAAATCAATGACGAAGCGCGGGTGTCTAAAGGCGTTAGCCAAAGCGTCGATTTGAACTTGACGCGTTCCTTGATGGAGATGGCCGGTGGCGATATGGGGCTAGCGCTGGGCGGTGAATTTCGCCGTGAAACGCAAAACTTCACGCCGTCCGCATTGCTGCTCAGCAATAACATTGCCGGCGATCGCGATAGCGGTTTAACGGCTGGCTCCACCACCGATTTAGCAGCAACCCGTGATGCGCGCAATATCTTTTCCGCCTACGCCGAGTTCGCGCTGCCCTTTAGCGAAACATTCGAGATGCAAGCGGCGCTGCGCTTTGATGACTATCAAGAAGTCGGCTCAACCATCAATCCAAAGCTTGGCATGCGCTGGCAGCCCAGCGCTGATTTAGTCATTCGTGGCTCCGCAGGCACCGGTTTTCGCGCGCCATCTTTGAACGATTTGAATCGCCCGACGGTGTTCGGCACCACCTCAAGCTTGATTACCGATCCGCAGTGCGCAGCTGCTGAGCAGAGCATTGACTTGTGTACTGATCAGTTTCCTACCGAACGCCGCAGCAATCCAAATCTTGACCCAGAACGCTCCAGCCAGCTTTCGTTTGGCGCAGTGTACGAACCGAGCCAGCAGTTCAATATCGGCGCGGATTTCTGGCTGCTACGCAAGCGCGATGTGATCAGCACCTTGGGCGAGCAAGTCATTATCGAAAACCCCGCGCGCTACAACGGCACGATTATCGAGCGCGATAGCGATGGCTTTATCAGCAATATTATTTTGCAAAAACAAAACCAAGGCCGCCTGAAAACCTCAGGCATTGATATCAGCAGCTCGCTCAGCAGTGAAGAGACTGATTACGGCCGCTTCAGCACCGATCTAACCGGCACTTGGGTACTGAATTACGAGCGCCAATTCGGCCCGCTAGAGCAGTACCGCAGCAATCTGGGCCGCTTCTTGAACGATCAAGTGATTCAACGCTGGCGCCACCGTTTGGCTTTCAACTGGGATAAAGGTGCGCTCGGGCTAACCCTGGCAAATACCTATTTGTCAGGCTACACCGATCAAAACACCACCTACGATCCGTTTACCGACGCCCTGTTGCCATCACGTAAAGTCAAAGCCTATTCACTGTGGGATTTGACTGGGCGCTATGAAGTCAATGAGCAGCTCAACGTGCGCGCTGGCGTGCTGAACGTGCTGGACGAAGCGCCGCCGTTCTCGAACCAAGCGTATTTCTTCCTCGCCGGTTTTGATCCGACCTATACTGATCCGCGCGGGCGCTCTTACTATGTTGGCTTGGATTTTAAGTTTTTTTAGTTAGCTGGCTAATCGTGTGGTTTTTTTCTCGACATCATTGGTAAAGTGTTACGCGTGACCTGACGCATAGCGGTAACTCAACCGCATTGTGGGTTAGGTTGCGTTACCGCAGTTCACTCCGGTAGCGCGCTATTACAAGGCGCGCTACCGGATGTCAGCGCAAAATCAAGGCCCTACAACCAAGTCACTTTTAGACCTGCCTCAACTGAGTGGTGCGCTACTTGCGCTGAAAGCGCGGCATCTTGTGCGCAAAACACCGAAGAGTGCTCGTCGGAACCGCCGCCCCATTGATGGCCAAAAGCCCACGCCGCTAAATGACCCCGATAAAGTACTTTCTCCACTCCCCAGCGATCACTTAAAAGCTCCAACAAACGATTGGCTGGAAATGAGCCAGATACCGCGCCGTAGCAAATATTGTCGTCATGACTAACGTGCGAAAAAGCCGCCAGTAATGCGGCCTCCGTTTTGGCTTTGCAAAATACATACTCGCCGAAAACCACGTGGCTTTGCCAGTTAGCACTGGCTTCTAAAAACCACCAGCCACGCTCATCTACTTCTAACAATAGCCAGGGCAATTCGCCCTCAAAACGCGCCGCAAATAAAGCGGGTTGGCCAATGCCCTCTTCTTCCCAGCAAAAAAATGCATTACGGGCGGACGAATGCGATGCTAAACGCAGGTGTTGCGTCAGAATCTCAGCCCCATTCGCCAAAGCCTGTGCGCGCAGCTGCTCGAAGGTTTCGAGTGAGTTGCAAAGCAGCCTAGGAAAAATAAAGCCCATGCGCAACAGCGCCCATTGCGTCTGTTCGCCTACGGAATCCAAATCATCTGGATTTAAACACTGCAATATCCCCGGCCCCTTGGCGCGCCCCAAATGTATTAGTCGATTGCGATGAGAATCGATTTTGGAGTTAACTACGCGCGTGCCGTTCTCACGAAAGCCAATCACGTCCGGCTGCTCTTGCCAGTCATCAGGGCTTGTGCGATCTAGATGTTTAAAAACCAGCTGATAGCAATTGCCGGCTTGCCAATCGCGCACAATGCCAAGTGGATTAACTTGGTGCGCCTTAGGCACGACTGGATAATTGAAATTTTGCCGCGAATATTCAGTGCCACGCAGCTGCGCAGCGTTTTCATCTAAATAGGTCGCTAGCTTTAAATCAAATTGGCTGCCACTGTTAAGCGCTGCAATCTTGAGGCGATAAAACAGATCTGCTTTGCGCTCACTCATCAAAGGCCACGCCGCGTGGGCGCTTAGTTTTTGCAAGAAAACGTAGATGCGCGTCAAGTCATGCAGCATTTTTACGCAGCCGAGTTTGCGCATCAAGCGGCTGACCTGCGCAATCAGATCGGCATCAGCACTAACAATAACTTGATCCTGCGTTGAGACTTGTTTGCTGTAAGAGGTGAATGCTTCAAACAAGCGCATCAGCCTCAAGCCCACAACCGCATCTTTTTCAATTTCTGTCCAAGGTGCGTTCGCTGTGTGCATAAGCTGATTATTCGGCGCGAATAACAGATCCATGAAATCAAATCGAAGCGATTTTCTTGAGCAAAACTCTGTGCGGTCGTAGGTTGTCATTAAGGTAGTTCCTTCTTAGCTTTAGCGAGTTGAAGCGTTTTTGAAGCCGGCGTACTAAATGTAAACCAGCATCAACATCGCGAGGGGCATTTTTGCGGTTAACGCATTAGTGATTATCGCCAAAAAATCGCTTGGCGCTCCCGCAGCCGTAGGCCTGTGGATAAACAAAACTACGAACTGCGGTGCATTTGCCATCTACTCGGTTTTATCCTAGAACCCAAATCTTGGCACTTGACCCTCCTGAGTCAACGACCCATCACACAATTTATTGCATCGCCACAGGCACCGGGAGTACCGCCGACGGCAAAGAAATCAGCGGCATTCATGCCAAAAAAACCAAAGCATTAGTTGAGGCCAGCGTGCACAAACGCTGCGCAGAGCGCAGCATGGCGTGTAGGATTGCGTCGGTTGAGTGCTTGAATTTGACGCCTTAGATTTAGGAGCTAGGATCAAATTGCACAAACAATTTTAGGGAATTGGGCTGGGCTTTTTGATCTCGGCCATTTTGATTTCCAAACCAGTGGCCCCAAAACCACAGTTTTTTCGTAAAGGAGTAAAGTGCGAACAAAGGACTTCGGAGACCTATGGCTATCAAATTGGCGATTTTGGCGCTCAAACTAGCGCCGTTAGCAATTTGGTGCTGGCGCCGACTAACGCAGGGGCCAAGCGCTAACTTTTCTGGTTTAGCTGACATCCAAACTCAGCAGGTTAACAATACTGAAGGGTCGGCAGAAGTCCGTGAGTCGTGCAGCAAATTTGGCTGGCCCATCGAAGCTTGGGTGCAGTACGAGCTTAACCGCAGCAGGCTTTTTGAGTTAGCGCCGCAGGGCGGCTTTAGCTTTGATACTGATTTAGAGATCGGCATTCCAGTGTTTGACCAGCAGTTTTTTATCGGCTCAGAATCGCAGCACTTCATTCGCGCGCTGGCAGCACGCAGCGATCTGCGCAAACACTTTGTATTACTGCCAATCCAACTTGAACGCTATCAAGCTAAGCTGGTTCGGGTGCGCGCTGAAGGCCGAGATTTGGCAGTGCAATGCAATGTGCGCTGGAGCAAAGATCGGCCCGCTTTGTACAAGGCCATATTGATATGGATGCAGGCGCTGCATGCCTTGCTGGCAGTTGAATCAGCTGGAAAAAGCGCTGACCGGGGTGGAAAATTTGTCGCGAGCGCCCAGCCTGGGGCACGCCATTGAGATCGGTACTAAGCGATAGAAAGAAGAAGCGAAAGATCAAAAGCAACGCGCGTGCAAGTCGCGCGGACCAGCCAATTCGGCAAACAGTGATCGCCGATGTAACGACAAGTTCACCGCTCAGTGGTAGCACCGAACATAAAGAATCACCCGAGCAGCGCTCCGGTAGTTTCATCGCGAAGTTCGCTCCGGAGGTCACAATTTTGTTGAGCTTGACCTGGACGATGTTCACTCCTGAGCACTGGTGGCAGCCCGAAATGGAAACGCTATGGTTTGGCATTCAAGCCGATGTTGTGATGCTGATGGCAAGCTGCACACTGATTGATATCGCCAGCCGACTCAGGCGCGCACCGCCCTGGTGGATCGCGCCATTCGCTGCACTTGGCTTGCTGCTATTGACGCCGGGATTATTCGGGTTCGTGGCTTATGGCTTTGAGCTCGGCTGGTTAATTATTGCGCCATTTCTTTGGTCGATAGTTGAACGCCTGCGAGAGCTGTGGACCTTGCCTACTGCCACCACGCTCGAAAAAATTCGGCGGCGCACGCTGACTTTTGATCGCTTGTATGTTGGCGTGATCATCGCTGTGTTGGGAATGGTGTTTGGCTTTGCCGCCTACATGGTGTTTGACATTGAACTGAGCACTTGGATCAATCCTGCAGCGCTGTGGATCATCTGGGGCTTTTACGTAATTTCTTGCTACAACGTCTGGCGCGTGCATCGAGCTGCTTTCGCCAATCGCCCGCGAAGCTTGCTACCAAAATGGATGGATCAAGGTGATTCGACCTATCTAAATCCGCTGTGATGGCATTAGATTGCTCCTGGGTGAGTTGCCCGGAACAACAAACGATTACTCGGATACCAGCAGGATTTTCCACCCATCTTCATCAAACGCAACTTCGGCAAGCCCTTTGGTTTTTCGATCCGCGTCAAGCCCTTGGAAGCGCACAAATGCGAAGCCTTCTTCCATCCAGGCTTCAGTAGAGTCGAAGCATGACGCAGTAGCCTAAGCCCCGATTCCACACCCCGCTCATCGAACCGGACGTGCGGTTTTCCCGCATCCGGCTCTCCGAGTTGATTCATTGAAAAGTTATCGGTAGTCGTCATCGTTTCGC
>JANOQN010000038.1:0-137118 GCA_031422315.1 Rhodanobacteraceae bacterium | reverse complement strand
GCGCTACCGATTAGCTACTTTGATCGACTTGGCGTGGTGAAACTCTCTTGACCTCAATTGCTCGAACCGCCGGATGCGGACCCGCTTGTCCGGTGGTGTGGGAGGGGTCCAACTGGGTTACAGTTGGCCCCTATCCCGATGGGCTGAATAATTGCTAAAAAAATAAACCGCCCTACTCCACCACTAAATGCGCCACCACATAGCCATGGTCAGTGGCGCGCTCGCCTTGACTACCCGGCTGCACGCCTAGCAAATCGCTGCCGTGCATGATCTCGAACTGATTATTGCCGCGCGCGTACTGGCGCTTGGAGATGACGCCTTGCATTAATGTGTGCAGCTTGCCTCGGTGGTTGTAGTCAAAACGCTCGTCGGCGGGAATCTGGTTGACCAAATTGACGCTTTCATCGCCCAACATGGCCAGCACGCTGTCGCTAAATTCAAAATCGTTAAAATCACCGGTGACGTAATAATCCATACCGCGTTCGATGAGCCGCAATAGCTCGTCCCGAATAATTTCTGCCTGCACGATGCGCTGGCTTTCGCGCGGATCGAACCCCGGCTGGTTCGGCGCGAAAATACTGTACTGATGCCGTTTCGACGCCAAATGCACGTTGATCAGCGCCAACCGTTTGCCGGTCGCAATAACCTCGAACTCCGCCTTCAGCGCCTTGCGTGAGCCGTCAAACGCTTCGGTTTGATCACCCAAGCGCACCATAGAATCAGCCACCAAACGCACACGCGCAGGGTCATACAAATAGCCATTGCGAATATTACCGCCCGGCTGTCCGCCGTCGGCGCCAGAAATCGGTGGTAGATCAGCCCATTCGTACCAAGGCCCACCCAATGCCTGCACCGCTTCAATTAGTACTTCAAAAGTGCGCGAGGCATTCGCTACTTCGGTAATTTCAGCGCCGTCGTTGTCTTGAATTTCTTGCAGCGCCACCAATTCGGGCGAATGGGCATCCTCGACAATCACGCGTGCTAAGGCATCAAAACGGCCATCACCAATGTCATCGTCAACATCTTTATCGGCGTCCTCAACTAACGCTGGATCTTCGATATGCGGATCCAAATTAAAGGCGTTAAGTGTAAGCACGGAGGTAAAATAGCTGGCGACTTTAGTTGCTTTTGAATTGACTTCCAACGCGCGCCGCTCAACTTGCAGCGGGCCGCTTGCTGCAATTTGATATGCGCCAACGCGATAATTTAGCGGCCCGCTGACATCACTCAGCAGCACATCACCCACGTTGACTTTGGGCGCTTGATCAGCGCGAGTAATGCGAAAACCGGGGTACCACGCCTCTGGATTTTTCGGATCGACAATCGCGGTGCCGTATTTAGAACGCGGTGCCGGCAATTCTGGCGGCAGCACGACATAATCCCCGAATGGATTGCTCGGCGCGCTAAAAACTGCCCCGGCCCGAATACCAGTCAACATGAACTCGTGTGCGTTTAAAAAAGCCGCCAGCGCTACCGTTTTCGATGGCAAATTTTCCGAGCTCAGCCAAAGCACTGGCAAATCCGGTGCGGCGTTTGCACTCTCAACGATCGACACCCATTCAAGCTGAATTTGCGTACACGGGTGATCGTTTTCATCACGGGTAAAATCCAACACCACGCCTTCAACGTCAACCAGTGCGCCAACCAGCTTCATGCCCGACACCTGCTCAAATTGCGCCGACACATAAATTGCACTCGAGCCCAAGCCGTCTGCGTACGCATCTGCTGGCCGCTCAGGATCTTGCACAAAAAAACCGTGCCGCGTTTTACCCGTCACGACGCCCCGCACCCGCACACTTTGCCCGCTCATTGGTGAAATCAAGCCTGTGCCTTGCACAAGATGAATCGGCGTTCGGTTCAGTACGTTCATGGCAGCGTTCCTCAAAAATGTTGCGCAAGGCTACTTGACTGCGCTGGAAATAGCTCTTGTAGCAGGCAAGTTAAACGCGCAATTAATTGACGAGCCTATAGCGCTCGTTTGAAATGCAGCTTCCAAAGCCGCGGAGAGTGCAGTGATGACTAACTAAACACCACCCTTTTGGCGGGTGCCATTCTCGACTACACTTGCAGCATGAGAATTTTCCTACAAGCCCAACCTACGCCAATCCAGCTTTCGGGTCAGTTTCCTGACGCGCCTAAATATCTACAGCTGGTGCTGCACCAAGACATGTTCGGCGCCTGGACGCTGATTAAAGAAACCGGGCAAATCGGAGGCAAACCCACCGTGAAGCGCGATCAGTTTCTGGACTTTGACACCGCTCAAAGCGCATTTTTGAGCGCGCGCGATCAGCAGCTAAAAAAGGGCTTCGTGGTTACCTTTGCCGAGGGTCAAGAGCGCCCAAACTACCCTGCCCCGCACGGTATTTTGCAACCCTCGAGTGAGCTGTGAAACCTCGTTTGCCTATTTTTCGCGCTGGGCTGCTAGGGATTTTGCTTAGCCATGCTGCGTTTGCTGACGAAACCTGCGTCGCGAAATCGGGCGGCGGTTGGAATTGTGGCAAAGACGTCACCGCCAGCGACGGTGCGCCGCTACCGCGCGCGCAGCGCACATCGCGCCCGCCGCTGCTGCTGATTGACCCGCGCCGATTTGGTGAAGGTGATGAAGAGCCCGCCGTCGAGGCGCCGAAACCACCTGTAGCTGAGCCAATTGCAGCGCCGCCAGTCGCAGTTGTTGAGCCGATTAAAGTGACGCAGCCAGACAAACCCACTGAACCCGTCAAAGTTAGCCAACCGGTCGGCAAAGTCGTCACAATTCCCGCGATAAACGATGCTCAAAACACCCGTGTCGCAACGCTGGCTGATGTGCAATCAGGCGGCGCTTTCACTGTGCAGCTAGCCTTAGCAAGCAGCACTAAAGGCTTCGATAAGCTTCGCGCAGAGCTAAAGTTAAGCCGCGCAAATACGCGCGAGTTACCGCTTAAAAATGGCAGCTGGGCGTTGCTTCTAGGTGTGTTCCCAAGCATTGAAGCGGCGCGCAAAGCCATACCTGCAGGCGCAAAAGGTGCTTTCGCGCGGGAAATTCGTTTGCTTGAGCAGCTTTAACGCCAAACATAGGCGAACACATTTGCGCCCCTATGCGCGCAATTGAAACAAGAAGGAAGACTTATGAATCTAAAAAATGACTGTTTTATCCGTGCGTTGCGTCGTGAAGAAACTCCACATGTGCCCATCTGGCTGATGCGCCAAGCTGGGCGGTATCTACCCGAATATCGCGCCACGCGTGAACGTGCAGGCAGCTTTATGGCGCTTGCAAAAACCCCCGAATTAGCCTGCGAAGTGACGCTGCAACCGCTTGCGCGCTTTGATTTAGACGCCGCGATTTTGTTCTCCGATATTTTGACAATTCCAGACGCGATGGGCTTAGGTTTGGAATTTCATGATGGCGAAGGCCCAAGATTCCAGCGCAAAATTGAATCTGCCGCGGACGTGGAGGCGCTGCCCGAATCCTCCGTGATAGACAAGCTTGGCTACGTGAGCGATGCGGTGTCGTTAATTCAGCGTGAGCTGGATCGAAAAGTACCGCTGATTGGCTTTTCCGGCGCGCCTTGGACATTGATGTGCTACATGCTTGAAGGTGGCGGCAGTAAAGATTTTGCGAGAGCGAAGAAATTCTTGTTTCACGAACCCGCAGCAAGTCACGTGCTGTTGGGTAAATTGGCGCGCAGTGTCAGCCATTATTTGTACATGCAGGCCAAAGCCGGTGCTGACGTGCTGATGCTATTTGATAGCTGGGCCGGTTTGCTGGCGCCGTACGAATTTGAAGAGTATTGCCTGCGCTATTTGCGACAGATCACGTCTTTTTTGCATGAACATGAAATCACCCGTAAATTGCCGCTGATTATCTTTGCCAAAGGTGCCAATGCGCACCACCACAGCATCGCTAAACTAGGCTGCACTGCATTGGGTTTGGACTGGACACAGCGAATCAGCACAGTGCGCGAACAAACGCAGTATTTGGTGGCTTTGCAGGGAAATTTGGACCCGACTGTGCTCTACGCAAGCCCCGAACAAATTCGCTTTCAAACGCTAATGCTGCTGCAAGATGCCAGCCGCTGGCCAGGGCACATTTTCAATCTCGGGCACGGCATGAACCCGGATATGCAGCCCGAGCGCGTGAAAATTTTAGTCGATGCGGTACACGAATTTTCCATCGCCATGCGCCGAGGTGAATATATGGGCCCATCGGTTGCTTACGAGCCGCTCGCGTGACGCAAATACACGATTTATCCGCACAAGCCGGGCAAGTTGAAGCCTTTTTACGAACGCTGCAAACGGATTTAATCGCCTCACTCGAGGCCTTTGAGCCTGCACAAAAATTTCGGATTGATGCCTGGGAAAAGCCCGCCCCAGCGCCTGGTCATAGTGCACAACTCCAAGGCGGTGGGCGCACCGCGGTGCTTAAAAACGGCGCAGTGTTTGAGCAAGCCGGCATTGGTTTTTCCGATGTTTACGGCGCGCATTTACCGCCTTCCGCTACCGCCACACGGCCTGAGCTTGCCGGTCGCAGCTTTCGCGCATTAGGGGTTAGTGTGGTGATTCATCCGCGCAATCCGTATGTGCCGACCAGCCATATGAATGTGCGTTATTTTGAAGCACAAAAACCTGACGAAGCGCCGATTTGGTGGTTTGGTGGCGGCTTTGATCTAACCCCGTTTTATCCGTTCGATACGGACATCAAACACTGGCACCAAACCGCAAAAAATCTGTGTGATGACTTTGACACAGCGCTCTATCCCGAGTTTAAAGCGCACTGCGATCGCTATTTTTATCTGAAACATCGGCAGGAAACACGCGGCATCGGTGGCTTGTTTTTCGATGATTTTTCCATGCTCGGCTTTGCCAAAAGTTTTGAGCTTCAGCAAGCGGTGGGGCGCGGCTATGGCGCAGCGCTTTTGCCAATTGTTACGCGTCGAAAAGATCAAACTTATGGTGAACGTGAGTTGGATTTTTTGCGCTACCGGCGCGGACGCTACGTCGAATTCAATCTAGTGTGGGATCGCGGCACACTGTTTGGCCTGCAATCGGGCGGGCGAACGGAAAGCATTCTAATGAGCTTGCCACCCAGCGTGCGCTTTGAATACGACTATCAACCCGAAGCGGGCAGCGTTGAGGCGCAGCTGGCAGCCTTTTTAACCCCGCGCGATTGGCTAAATGAGCCGAGTGCGCTGATATCAGCAAGTGCAGCAAGCCAATGAGTAATTCGGACTTGAACAGCGAAAACATGGTCTGGATGGATTTGGAAATGACCGGGCTCGATCCTGATGTCAATCAAATCCTAGAAATTGCCACCATCATCACAGACAAAAATCTTAACGAACTCGCGCTTGGTCCAGCATTTGTGATCCACACGCCGCTTGTTGTTTTGCAAGCGATGGACGAATGGAACACCCGGCACCACAGCAATTCTGGGCTTTGGCAGCGCGCGCTGGATTCCAGCACCACCATCGAACACGCACAGGCTGAAACGCTGAGCTTTATTAAGGCCTGGGTACCTGAGCGTAAATCCCCGCTGTGTGGCAACTCCATCGGGCAAGATCGTAGGTTTTTGGTGCGCGGCATGCCGCAGCTCGAAGCCTATTTGCATTATCGCAATGTCGATGTGTCTACGCTCAAAGAGCTGGCCAAACGCTGGGCACCCGAGATTGCTGCGGGGCATTTCAAACGCAACGAGCATTTGGCGCTCGCGGATGTTCGCGAATCGATTGATGAGCTGCGCTACTACCGGCGTTTTATGGGGGAATTGGCGGGTATAGGTTAAATCTAAGGGAAATTTAACGCGGCTGTAAGTGAAATGGTGATTTGCAGCGCTATGGTTCGGTAGCGCGCCTTATGCAACCGTCGAAATATGCTGAAATATCAAGCTTGTAAGTTCCTAGCAAAGCCAAAACGTTGTTGCCAAATCCATGACGGCTAAGCAGCCCCCCCAAAATCTAGACACCACACACGCTTGGGTGTTTTTTGTTTTGGCATTGATCGTCCTTGCTGCTGGCATCGGTCTGCGTGACCCTTGGCCAGCTGACGAGCCGCGATTTGTGCTTGCGGCGCAGCAAATGCTGGAATCGGGGCAGTGGTGGTTTACTCAGCGCGGCAACGAGCTGTATTCCGATAAGCCGCCTATGTTTATGTGGCTGCAGGCGATCTTGTTGGGCGCTACTGGCTCAATGCGCATCTCGTTTTTGCTTCCATCGCTTATCAGCGCGATGGGCGTGCTTTGCTTAGTTTACGATCTTAGCAAAAGGCTACACGGCGCGCGTGCGGCGCTGATTGCCACTGCAACGCTGTTAGTCACGGTACAATTTACTTATCAGATGAAACGCGCGCAGATTGACCCACTGCTGCTGCTGTTTTGCACGATCTCAGCCTATGGGTTTTTGCGCCACGCCTTGCTCGGGCCACAGAAAAGCTGGTACTACATCGGATGGCTATTTGCCGGCCTTGGCATTATGACCAAGGGGGTCGGGTTTTTGCCACTGCTGATGCTGCTGGCGCTGTGGCCCTTGCGGCGCTTGCATTTTAATGGTTTGAGTGATTCTGGCACCACGCATGGCGTCAAATCGGCATTGTTTGGGTTTTTGCTGATGCTGACACCAATTGCACTGTGGCTCGTGCCAATGGCGATGCAGGCTTATTCGGGCAGCGATGCAAACTTGCGTGCCTACGCCGATGATTTGCTATTTCGACAAACCGGTCAGCGTTTGGTCAACGCGTGGCACCATCATCAACCGCCGTACTATTTTTTAGAAGTTATCGCGACAACTTGGCTGCCATTGGCTTTGGCGCTGCCTTGGCTCGTGCCACGCTGGCTTAAAGCTTGGCGCGCGCGGGATGCACAAGTGTGGCTGCCTTTGGCCGGAAGTTTGCTGATCGTGCTGTTTTTTTCGCTCAGCACCGGAAAGCGCGATATGTACATTTTACCCGCGCTGCCATTGATGATTTGGGCGGCAGCACCCTTTTTGCCTGAGCTGATCGAGCGCCCTGGCCTGCGTCGTTTGTCATTTGGCCTGGCATTTGCGCTGCCGAGCTTGCTGTTACTGGCTGGACTAGCGGCGCTATTTGGCGAGCCGAAATTCGAACTTCGAATCGAAAGCGAGCGCGGCTTGGCCAGCAGCATAGATCACGTATGGATAGGACTGAGCGCAGTTGGTGCTAGCGCAATGCTGAGCGCGCTATGGTTTTGGCGGCGCGGTCCACAAGCATTATTTGCCACATTATGCGCCGTTTGGATTGGCTACGGATTCGTGCTGACGCCGCTTTTAGATGGCGCGAATTCAGCGCGCGATTTGATGCAGAAAGTCCGCTTACAGATCGGTGAAAATGCAGACTGGGCCATGCTGGGCTGGCGCGAGCAGCATTTGTTGCAAGCGCAGGGCACTAAACCCGTGCTATTTGGTTTCAAACGCGCAGAATCGTTGCAAAACGCCGATGCCTTGACATGGCTGCGGGCCGATCCAAATCGCTGGTTGTTTGTCGCAAGGGAGCGCCTAATGCATTGTGTTTCAGCAAATCATCCGCTAACGCCTTTTGCAGTTTCTAATCGAAAAGAATGGTTGCTAATCCGCAGGGATTCTTTGCCCATTAATTGCCCTGCAGTAGCGATCGCTCATCTAAACCCTAAAATTCAGTAACTTTAAAGACCATGCCTCAAAAAAATCACTCGTATTCGCCGCCTGCACATGTCAATTGAGCCAAAACCGCTTTCATTAAGCGTGGTCGTGCCGGTGTTTAACGAAAGCGGCAACGTTGCGCCACTGATCACTGAGATCATCGCGGCGCTGCGCACCCGAATCGACTTTGAAATCATCTACGTCGATGATTGCAGTAAAGACGACACGCTTAATCAGCTAAGTCATCAAAAAGCCAGCGTTCCTGAGCTGCGCGTATTGACACATCTTCGCCAAAGCGGGCAAAGCACCGCACTACGCAGCGGCATTCGCGGCGCACGCGGGTTGTGGATCGCCACGCTTGACGGCGACGGGCAAAACAACCCCGCCGACATTCCAAAGCTGCTGGCGGCGCGTGAAAACTCGCCTTCAAACACCAAGATGTTCGCGGGTTGGCGGGTGCAGCGGCGTGATAGCTGGAGCAAGCGCGTCGCATCAACCATTGCCAATTCAGTGCGCTCAAAATTGCTACGCGACGCCACGCCAGACACCGGCTGCGGGCTAAAGCTATTCGAGCGCGCCGCATATTTAGAATTACCGTATTTCGATCATATGCACCGCTATTTACCGGCACTCATGCAGCGGGCTGGCTATCAAACATTAAGCGTGCCGGTGAGCCACCGCGCCCGCACCGAAGGCGTTTCGAAATACACCAATCTCGGCCGGCTTTGGGTTGGCCTGAGCGATCTGCGCGGCGTAGCATGGCTGATTCGCCGCGCGAAAATAACGGATGTACGAGAGGAATAAGCGATGAATGAAGAACTGCTGTGGCTGTCTTGGACGGGTTTACACGTCACGACGTGGAAGCTAATTGGCTACACCGGCGCGCTGATGTTCGGCGCGCGCTGGTTAGTACAAATGCTTGCTTCCAAACGCGCTGGAAAACCGGTAATTCCGAGACTTTTTTGGTACATGAGCCTAATCGGCAGCGCCGGCACGCTAAGCTACTTTTTATTTTCCGCCAAGCAAGATTCGGTCGGGGTTTTGCAAAACTTATTTCCGATGTTCACCGCGCTTTACAGCCTGCATTTGGATGTGCGCTATCACGGATGGCATGGGGATAAGCAGACTGATGTGCGCGAAGTCAGCTGACGCGGCCTTGAAACAAACGAAGCGCTCCTAAGCATTCACCACCAGCAACTTGACTCCCAATGCTTCAAGCGCAACACGCTCTTGCTTGATGTCAGCCCTCGTGAGCGGATGTTGATCCAGCCAATCGTGCGGGAAGCGCAGGCGCAACTGGTTTGCTGTGGCTTGCAGCTTCATGGTTGGAATCGCTTCGGGCTGGCGGCCACGCTGTAGCACGACGCTCAGACGCAGCAGCACTGAGAGTTTGCGTGCGCGCTCGCGCAGGCGCTCTGGCAAATGCTCAAACGCTTTTTCCGGCACATTGCGGCGGTGGCAGCGCAAGGTAACGGCTAGCGCTGCCTGCTCTTCGCGGGTAAACCCCGCCAAATCGGTGTTAGCCACGATATACGCGCCATGCTGATGGTGCTGGCTGTGGCTAATCGAAAGCCCAATTTCATGCAAAATTGCGGCGAAGGAAAGCGCTTCTTTGGCATCATCATCAAGCTGCCAGGCGCTTGCGACTTGGGCGAACAAGCTCAGCGCCATTTGCTTGACGCGTTTGGCATGGGTGAAATCAACACTGTGGCGCTTCGCCAGCGCGCGCACGGATTCGGCGCGCGGATCGGTGTGGCTAATGCGCCCGAGCATATCGAACAGCAAACCTTCGCGCAGCGCATTTAAGCTGACCTGCATGTGCTGAACTTGCAGTTCGCGAAAACAAGCATCAATCGCAGCTAGCCCGCCTAAATAGACTAAGCGACGATCTTCCGATAAATCTGGCAGCTTAAGCTTAGTCAAATCACCGGCGTGCAATACGCGCTCAATCACTTCATTCAAACCGTCGCGGCTGATTTCGAGCTCAGGCCCGCCGAGCGCCTGCAATATATTCGCGGTGGATTTGAGCGTGCCGGATGAGCCCATCACCATCTTCCAGCCGCGCTCCAAATAGTGGCTGCGAAACGGTGCAAATTCCAGCGCTAAGGACTGCTGCACATCTTTCCAGTGTTTACGACTAACCTTGCCATCGGCAAAATAGCGCTTGGTAGTGGCCACGCAGCCCATTTGAATCGACTCAGATTCAAACACCTCAAAACCCTGGCCCAAAATCAGCTCGGTGCTACCACCGCCAATGTCAATCAGCAGGCGCTTCTTTTTGCGTTCGGGCGATCCAGTAGCAACGCCTAAATAAGTCAAACGGCCTTCTTCTCGGCCGGAAATGATTTCAATCGGAAAACCTAGCGCAGCCTCAGCCGCATGCAAAAACGCGCGTGGATTTTTTAGCTGGCGCACCGTGTTTGTTGCTACCGTTCGCACACGCTCGGGTTTCAAGCCGCGCAGGCGCTGGCCAAATTGTGCCAAGGTGCCGAGCGCACGCTCGTGTGCGGCGCTGTTAAGCACGCCTTCGCCATCCAAACCTTGCGCTAAACGTACCGGTTCGCGGATGCGATCCATCAGCTGCAAGCTGCCACCGGCATAGCGGCTGACCACCATGTGAAAGCTGTTGCTGCCTAAATCGACCGCGGCAAATTGCTCGCCTTCTAAACTTGGATCGTAGGCGCTCGTCGAAAGCACGCCCGTTTCGGCGGATTTGCGCTTTTTAGTGATCGGCTCGGCACCTGGATCGCTTGACATTAAGCGCGCCCGCCATATTCACCGGTTTCGGTTGACACTCGAACCAGCTCACCATTTTCAATAAATTCAGGCACTTGCACTTCCAAACCGGTTTGCAATTTGGCCGGTTTTGTGCGCCCGGTGGCCGATGCGCCTTTCATGTAGGGCGGCGTATCAACAATATGAAGCTCGACAAATTGCGGCAGCGCTAAAGCCAGCGGTTGCTCGTCAACAATCATGGCAAAACAGCCTTGCAAGCCTTCAATAAGGTAGTTTTTCAGCTCAGGCACCAGCGCGGGCTCGAAGGTGTAAGGCGTGTAATCATCATTGTCCAAAAACACGTAGTTCTCGCCGTCCATGTAAGAAAAACTGGCCGCGCGTTTGTTGAGCTCAACTTCATTGAGTTCATCATCCGAGCGCAGGCTCAAATCCAGTTTGACGTCAGTGCCGATTTGATACAGCGTGAAGCGAAACGTAGTGTTACCACCACGGCCAGTGGGCGAACTGCGCTGCACATCTTTAATTTGCCAAGTGCGTTTGTCATGCGTGATGACCGTGCCTTTTTTTGCGTCAAATGCTTTCATAGATTGCCCAAGATTATTGTTTGGTGATTATTGTTCGGGTTTAGTGTTTGGAAATTATTTCGAAGCCAGCCGCACTGCGCCATCTAGTCGGATCACAGTGCCGTTCAAATAGCGATTTTGCAATACAAACGCGACCGCATCGGCGAATTCATCGGGCTGCCCCAACCTTGTTGGAAACGGCACCGCCGCGCTCAAGCTGGCCTGCACTTCTGGCGTCATGCCATCGACCATCGGCGTCCAAAAAACGCCGGGCGCAATCGTCATCACGCGGATGCCAAAGCGGCCTAATTCGCGTGCCATTGGCAGCGTCATGCCAACCACACCGGCTTTGCTGGCTGCATAGGCCGCTTGCCCGATTTGGCCCTCAAATGCCGCGACCGACGCGGTGTTGATAATGACGCCGCGCTCGGAATCTTCCCCGGCCGCGTTGCTTTGCATGCGCTGCGCCGCCGCTTTTGCCACATTAAAGCTGCCGACTAAATTGATACGCACTGCGGTTTCGAAACTCGAGAGCGGCATCGGGCCGGTTTTACCGAGCACGCGCCCTGCGCCCAAAATACCGGCGCAGTTAATCGCCACATTCAGGCCGTCCATAGCCGCCGCTGCTGCGTCAATGCTAGCGACGACCCCGGCTTCATCGGTTACATCGGTGCGGAAATAGTGTGTATTGAGCGCTTTCGCTGCCGCTTCACCTTTATCGTCTTGCACATCCAGCAGCACCGCTTGTCCGCCGTGTTTGACGAAATGCGCGGCCGTCGCGTAACCCAAGCCCGACGCCCCGCCGGTGATTACCGCACGTACTTCATTGATTTTCATAGAGTTTTCCTTTTAAACGAGTTGGATTTGCCTAAACGCTACTCAGGTTTCGGTAGGCTGCCTCGGTTTTAGCCCTCCCCTTGTGGGAGAGGAGTTGCGTAGAGGGGAATACCCGGTTGCCACAAAATTGGGTACTCAACACACCCTCTCCCCCAGCGCCTCTCCCATAAAGGGAGAGGGGAGCCGTTTTAGGTATATCGAAAAAAGAGGCCGGTTTTAAGTAGTGATTCATGAGTAGGAGTTGGGGAGAGGGTTTCGTTCGATAAAATTACTCATAACAACGTGACTTACGTATAGCTCATCGCCGCCGCATTCAAAATACCACTCACCACGCTCAAGCCTGCCACCAAAATCCCCATCGAAAGCCGATCTGCGCTCAAATCATCGCTCAGCGTGCGGAAGAACAATCGCAAAATGGTGTAAACCAAAATCTGCACGCCCATCGCCACCACGCCCCACTGAGCCAGCGCCATCGCGCTGACGCTCTGCATAATCGCCGCCGCCACTGGAATTGCAAAGCCAATCAGCGCGCCAACTAATACCACCGCTGCGGTCACATTGCCTTGTTTGATGAGCGCCATTTCATCGTGCGGGGTAAAAAACGTGTAGACCGACCAAAACACCGTCAACAGCAGTGCCGCCATGGCGAAATATTGGAAAAAATGCGGTAAACCTGACAGATAATTCGGCAGCATAAAGTAAGTTCCGGTGCGCTTGAGAGCGCGAAGCATAGCAGTGCAAACTCATTTTCGGCGCTGAAACTTCGGTTTTAGCTGCTCAAGCCGATTTTTTCTAATTGGTTTTTCTTTTGAGTTTTTTCTTTTGAGTATTTTTCTTTTGGGCTGCGACGCTTTTAGTGCTTGATGTGTCTTTACTGTTAGCGAACACGCCGAACCTGCCAGATAACTCAAGCATGACAAGTCTTTTCTCCCGAACGATTTCTGATTTTGACTTACAGCGACTGCGCAGAGCTGATGCAACCGCGCAAACGCAGGTGTTTCGCCAGTTTGAAAAGCCCGTCTACACGCTTAGCTTTCGCATGTTGGGCAACACCGCAGCCGCTTTGGATGCCATGCAAGATAGCTTTGTGCAGGCCTTTACTCGGATTGGCGATTTTAAATCGAGCGCACCTTTTGGCTTTTGGCTGCGCAAAATCACGCTGCATCGCTGCCTGCGCGAATTGCGTGATCGAAAAGATCAGGAGTCTAAATTTTTGCTTGAAGAAATTGCAGATCAAAGTAATACGATTTTGCAATTGACCGTCAGCCTTGATCTTGAAAGCGCGCTAGCGCAGCTTTCGGATCGCGCAAGAGCGGTGCTTTGGCTTTACCACGTGGAAGGCTATCAACACGCGGAAATTGCCGAGTTATTTGGGCAATCGCAGAGCTTTTCTAAATCGCAGCTAGCAAGAGCATTGACGCATATGCGCCAATTTCTACAACCCTCCTCCACCCACTCGCAAACGGCGATGGTGAGCGCCCCATGACACTTGAAACTGAAACAAATTTGCACGCACTGCTTAGCAAGCATGCCGCGCTTGACTCGCCGGAAGATCGACTGCACGCCGTGCTAGCGCAATCGGCCGACAAGACGCAATCGCCAAGGCCCCGCTTAGCGCGAACGCTTTGGTTAACCGGCATTGCCGCCTCTTTTGCCGCTGGCATCGTATTGGTTCAAACGCAAAAAAATACAGGCAGTTTGCCGATGCAGGCAGCCAGAGTGGCACCTACCAACACCGCTGCGTCCATCGCTACGGTTGAGCTTGCTGCGCTTATGGCCGATTCCAAAACATTGGAAAGCAACCTTCAACGCTTGCGAAGCAATCGCGCCCGTATCAGTCAAATGCATAGCTTGCAGCAGGCCAGCGCTACATTAGCCACACTCGATTCTCAGCTAGATTACTGGGCGGCCAACGAGCCTAACAATTTCGCTAAACAAAGCGCGCTCTGGCGTGAGCGCGTCACCGTTATGCATGCGGTAGAAGATGGCGAGTTTCACCCCGCGCTGCTTTTGGTGGACTAGTGCGCGTGTATTGGGCGACGCGCGCTTCGATCTCCACTCATCGTGCTCCAACGCCACTCATCGTCATTCCCGCGAAGGCGGGAACCCAGGCTCCGTATCCGTTCGCTTGCGCTATGGTCGATCTTTTCGAATGGCATCACTACGTACGTCTTTTACTTTCAACCGAAGGAAACACTATGAAAACCAGCACGATACCGAACAATCAAAGCAGCGCTTGTAATTACTCCAAAGCCATCACTCTCGCGCTTTCACTCGCACTATTTGGGATAGTCAACGCACATGCCGCCCAGTCAACTCAAACTATCACGGACGCTACCCGCACCGACCAAAGCACAGAATCCATCCGCACGGAAATGCAAGCGCTGTCCAAACGCATGGCGGAGCTATCGCGCAAGTTGCAGGAAAGGGGTGCCGCTGGCGATTCAAACAGCATGGTATTTCGGGTTGCTAACGATGGCTCGGTGCAATCGAGTGGCAATGGCAAGATCACGGTCATTAAGCGGCCCATGAACTCGAGTGACGTCCAAGTCACAGAATTGGGCTCAGAGTTGGGCGCAAGGTTAGGTCTAGTACTGATGAGCGGAGCAAACGACAGCGTATCGATCGCTGCGGTAACGCCCGGTTCTGGGGCAGAAACCGCGGGCGTCAAAACTGGCGATGTGCTAGTCAGCTTGCGCGGTGTGGCGCTGCCCGCCACTGGCAAGCTGCAAGCTGCGCGCGACATTCTCAGCACGCTAAAAGTCGGAGAAAAACTTGCAGTTGGGGTTAAGCGTGGCGATCAAACTTTAAGCCTGAATGTGACTGCCTCAAATCAGCCGAAAGTGATGCTATTTAGCAATTTAGAACAGCTAAGCTCGTTAAGCCAACTAGAAGGTCTGAGCGAGCTTGGCCCAGAAGTGCAAGCTCAAGTTACCGCAGCAATTGCGTCAGCCACGCAAGCAGGGGTGCAAGCAGGCGATGCTGCTGGTCAAGCGCGGCAAATCATCCGCATCAATCTGCCGGGCGGCATCAACAATAACGATTTAGATTTGACCACTTTAAATCCTGATTTAGCACAATATTTTGGCGCACGCGATGGCGTACTAGCGCTCGATGTCAAAGGTTACCCGCCACTCTTAGCGGGTGATGTGATCACAAGAATCGACGGCGCAACAACGGCAACGCCCAGCGCCGTTTTTGCCGCATTAAACAAAAAAGCCGGGCAAACCGCGCAAATTGACGTGATTCGGCAAAAGTCGAACCGTACTTTAAGCGTGCAAGTGCCGACCCATACTATGCCGCCAGCTCCTCCTGCTCCACCTGCTCCACCGCCTCCACCGCCTCCACCGCCTCCACCGCCTCCACCTGCTCCTCCTGCGCCACCGCGCGGCTAGCGTAATTGGTACCTAAATGAAGAAAGTTCGGCGAACTAGAAAGACGCTCGTTTTCTAGATCGCCGAGCGTTAGGTGGCTAGGCTCGACGGATTGTGAGCTTGCCGGCGTTGCGCTTCGATCAAACAACACAAGGCGACGGCGCAAATTCGCCTGAGGGATTGCAAGTGCAATCGCCATGACACTCACTCGTTTGCAAGCGCCGTACAATTAGCCAAAGGCCCATGCACTGATTGCAGCAGCGCCCCAGATTCGCGATCTTCAAGCCAAGCGATGATACGAGTGTTCGCCAACACGACTCCTTTGGGCAGCTCAAACGAAGATTCGCCAGTGGTGGTTCGAAATGGGCCGTGTAGCGCTCGCACTACATGATCGTGATGCAGAACTTTCCCGCCATTTTCACCGGCACGCACTTTAGAAATAAGTGAGCTTTCTGCCAATGTTACGTATAAATCTGCAGGGCTAGTTTTACTCATTGAGGCGCTCTGATTCCATCGAATCGTAAGGGTTTCCGCCACTCGCACGTTCAAAGCCAAGCGGGCAGTCGTCAAAACTGGCTTAAAGGGTTGGCCTTCACTCCACCCACGCCAAGCCTGGCCATCTAGCGCAATTTGCGGCGTATAAACTTGCGTATTGGAACGCTTAGCCATTTGTCGCTGCAACGCGGAGAATCGTCGATGCGCAAAGCGATCGTGGTGGTATCAGCTTCTTCCGCACCCAGCGCGATATTGCCGCCGCCAGTGATATTGACCTGCCTTTGGCGCTTTCGAGCACGCCGAATGTGTCGATAAAAAATGTCTCGCCAGCTCAAATGCGCCAAGCAGTTTCGGCGTATGAAGCCCAGTTGCAAGTTGCCGATGCGAACATCAAAGCAGTCAATCGCAAACGCGCGAAGGCGCTGGTTGCCACGCTTAATGCTCGGCTTGCCGCGATCACACACTGGAATCAACTTGGTGCGAAAGCGCGAATGCTGCTCAGTAATGAATTCGAAACGCTACGCACGCTTACCGAAACCCAATCAAGCGATAGCGAGCGCGTTATTTGCACGCGGCAAAGGCGATCTGGAACTAATTTAACGCAAACGGTATGCCTTACCGCCGTGCAGCGTGAAACCACGCAGGCGCTTTCTCGCGCTGCAACCAAAGCGCTTCAGGATATGCCGCAGGCAAGCCGAGTCGGCGAATAAATTTCGCAGCTGAAGCGAGCTCTCTTCAAGTGGCGCTTATAAATATTGGTGCCATTAGCTGCAAGAAGATTGGCGCAGTGAAATCATGATTCAACTTCGAAGCCTTCATCTCTTCATAGGATTTTGCGGACTAATCGCTTTCATTTTGACAGGGCAATATATGCACTGGTCGCTTGATCACTTGCAGGGAATGGCGGATGGCCCCCAATTGTTTTTTCGCTCTACTCACGTATACCTTTTGTGGTCGTCTCTAGTCAACCTTGCACTGGGGTGTTACTTCTTAAGATGGCGTACGGGTTTTTTGCGCCATGTACAGACGGCTTCTTCTGCATTAATTTTGCTGGGCCCAGCTTTGCTTTCTGTCTCGTTTGCCTATGAGCACTACAACTCCGAATTGCTTAGACCGCATGCGAGGGCTGCCATCTATTTCGCGTTCGCCGGAATTTTTCTGCAAGCTGTCACAGCGACGCTCAAAAGACCAAACGGCAAACCCTCATCAACAAAGATTCAAAATAATCAAAATAATAAGTGACCATACGTCTGCCAAATCAGCAATGCTGCTTTGGTACGCCACGGCAGAGACCGCGCTTGGTACGAGCGACACTTTGGCAACGCTCAGACTCGACAAAGAGAAAGTTCGCCAGCGCTGTCTTCTAGTTGAGCCCACTCAGAACGTCATCCGCCTTGAATTTTGCGCTACGCCTCACGCAGGCTTGCTAAATTGCGCGCGATAGGTACCGGGCGTGGTCCCGGTCCAGCGCTTGAAGTGTTTTCGAAATACTTCTTCAGAACCAAAGCCCGCAGCCGCTGCTATCCGCGCAATGGGCAAGTTATTGGCTTCCAACATATCTTTCGCCAACTGCACGCGCTCTTTCGTTAGCCAAATTTGCGGCGCCATGCCCGTCGCATTGACGAATTGCCGCTGCAGGCTGCGCGGGCTCAAGTTCGCGTGCTTGGCCATACTCGATAGGCAGTGCTCAGCCATTAGATTGCAGCGCAAATAATCACTCAGCCTTGCGATTTTTGAAGAACTGCTAGCGCCCATTGGCCTTGCTACAAATTGCGCCTGATTACCAAGCCGGTGCGGCGGAAGCACCAAGCGCTGCGCGAAGCTGTTCGCCACTTTTGGCCCGTAATCCATCCGCACGAGGTGCAGCATCATGTCCAGACCCGCCGCCGAACCGGCCGAGCTTACAACTGCGCCTTCGTCCACGTAGATCGAATCGGGCTTAACCTGCACGCGCGGGTAACGCTGCGCCAGCGTTTGCGCGTAACGCCAATGCGTAGTGGCCGACTTTTCATCGAGCAAGCCCGCTGCTGCCAAAATAAACACGCCAGAACAGATTGAGGCAATGCGGGCGCCACGCGCGTGAGCGCGTTTGAGGGCGTTAACCAATGCAAGCGGTACCGGCTTATCGATATCGCACCAGCCGGGCAACACGATGGTTTGAGCACGCTCGAAACCATCAAGGCCTTGGTTTGGGCGCACCATAATGGCGCCCAAACCTTGCACGGGTTTTAGGCTAAGGCCACACACCGTCAATTCATAGCCTGCACAGCCCTGCTGCGCCAATTCAGGTCGATGCAGCGCAAACATTTCTACCACGCAAGCGAACTCGAAGGTACACAGGCCAGGGTATATCAATGTGGCTACTTGATGAGGCATTTTCATATGGCGTATTTTGACCGGAGTATGGCTTTTACGCCACTATTAATTAAACCGACCAAGCCACACCATTGCAGCGCTTACAACCAATAGGAGAATTACCATGAACAGCGCAGTTACCGAGTTTGCTTTTGCACCTTCCGCGCAGGCTTTGGCGCATTTTGAAGCCGCCTTACATCTTGAGGCAGATTGCTGGGACGTTCATTCCAGCATGAATCCAGGGCCGGCTGACTTCGTGGTTTTGGACGTACGCAGCCCAGCGTTGTATGAAAGCGGCCACGTTCCGGGCTCTATCAATTTGCCGCACGGCAAAATCATTGAATCGAAGATGATGCAGTACGCTGAGCAGACCCGCTTTGTCGTCTATTGCGCAGGTCCGCACTGCAATGGCGCACACCGAGCTGCGGTGCGATTGGCGCGTTTGGGACGCCCTGTGAAAATCATGATCGGCGGTATTACGGGCTGGCTAGACGAAGGTTTCGACCTGATTAAGGGGTCTCAGCCTTGAGCCTGCACAGTCAATTTTACAGGCAACTGATCTGTAGCTCGTCATTCCCGCGCAGGCGGGAATCCAGAACAGGTGTCACTGTCGCTTGCGTTTCAATAGCACACTAACTTAGCTAAAGAACTAACTATTTGAGTTGCGCAAACGCCTCTGTCAGCGCCTGAACCAGCAAAGTCACTTTGCGCGGCGTGAAGCGACGGGACAGGTATGCGGCATACAGGCCGCGCGATCGAACCATCGTTTCGGGAAGTAGTTGCACCAATTGCCCTGCAATTATTGGTGGGAGAGCCAGATTGCTGCCAAGCTGGCAGATGCCCATGCCGAGCAGCGCCGCTTTGAGAAGGCCGGCCGGATCGTTCACTATAAAATGCGGCGTGATTTCCAAGCGCTCCACACTGCCGCCCTTGCCGGCAAATTCCCAGGCGAAAAGTTGCGCTGACGTATTAGAGCGCATGACGACAAGCCGATGGCGAGCCAGATCATTAATCGACGTCGGCTTTACACAGCGCAACAGGTATGTCGGTGCCGCGACCAGCAAGAGCGTCACCGGAACGAGCAGCCTAGCGATGTACTCATTACATCCAGTTCGACAGCGCTAGAGCAACGCTAACTTAGCTGCATCCTGCAACTGCTGCATCGCCGCTCGGTAGGGGCCAGGTCCGTGGCTAATGCGTGCGACCCCGACGTCGGCTAATTGTTGTCTGCTAAGTGTCGCCCCAGCCATCATGATATTGATCGGTAACGGTGAACGCTGCACCGCGATAGCAATCAGCCGCAGATCCAAAAGCCCTGGCAAAAATAATCCACTGGCACCGGCATCGGCGTATGCGATTGCGCGCTCAAGCGCTAGCTCTAGCAGCGCTTCATTGTGTGATTCGCTTGAAGTTTGCAGGAACAAATCGCAGCGCGCATTGATAAAAAAAGCGAAGCCTGCCGCATCAGCAGCAGCGCGGGCTTGGGCGATGCGCGGAACTTGCTCGTGTATGCTGCGCACCTGCCCGCTTGCGGGTTCGCTGTCTTCCAAATTGCAACCCACCGCACCCGCCTGGATTGCCAGCGCAATGGTAGCGCCCACGCCTTTTGCATCCGCGCTGTAACCACTTTCTATATCCAGTGTCACCGGTAGCGCGCAGGCCTGCGCGATGCGCTGAAGATTCTCGATGGCGAAGGCCAGTGGCAGCTTTTCCCCATCTTCATGGCCAAACGCTTGCGCGACCGACCAACTACCCGTCGCAATCGCCTGCGCCCCACTGGCAACAACGGCGCGCGCTGATCCCGCGTCCCAAACGTTGAACAGTACTAAAGGCTGGCCTGGAACATGCAGGGCATTAAATTCTTTCGATAGGGTTTTTTGATTGATCGACTGCGTTTTATTATTGGACATGCGCTGACTCGGCGGTAATGGTTCGGCAAGCATAGGCATCGGTGCCGCGCGAGTCCATGACCTCGGAGGTCATGGTGTCAATGCTGATTGCCTACAAAAATTATTGTTAGGATGACGCCTCTTTCAAATGCAACCCTGGGCGTCGTTTTGAACAAGAAGATCATTCCATCGGCGGGCTCCCAACTCAAGCAATGGCGAATATCGCGCGGCATGAGCCAGCTCGCTTTAGCGCTAGAAGCGAATCTGTCAACCCGGCATCTCAGCTGTGTGGAAACAAATAAATCCCAACCAAGCCGCGAGGCGCTGACACGACTTGCCGATGCGCTACAGCTCAGCATGTACGAACGCAATGCGCTCTGGCGGGCTGCTGGATTTGTCGCAGATCATCCAGAGACCGAACTTTCACAGCCAGCACTGGCGCAAATTCAGCAAGCCATTGACTGCATCTTGGCGCAGCAGGAACCCTATCCGGCGTTTCTGCTCGACCGGCATTGGCAGATACTGCAAAGCAACGCTGCCGCTGACAGATTGAACCGCACACTGTTAGGCGAACGTGGCAGTTTGCACAACAATATTTTGCTTCAGTTTTTTGATCCGAACGACTTACGTGGCGTGATTGAAAATTGGCTAGAAGTAGCCGTGGAGTTGATCCGTCATGTACAACTTGCAATAGCACGATCGCCACTGGATGAGCGCGCGCAGGCGTTGTTACAACAGATGCTGAGCTTTCCAGACGTGCCAAAAAATTGGCGCACGCCAAACCTAGCCATCACGCCAGCCCCGATTTTGACTACAACGTTTAAGCATCATCAACATCGCTTGCGTTTTTTTTCAGCGATGACTTCATTTGGCATGCCACGCGATGTGACCTTGGAAGGCCTGCATATTGAAAGCTGCTTTCCCGTGGATCAAGCGACAGCGGAATTTTGTCGTAATTTGTCAGCGCAGAAAGACCTGATCGCCAATTCAACGCTTTGAAGAAACGTCGTTTCAGCTTCGCAATTTATCCGCCTTTGGCGGATATTGACATCGCGGTGCGCGTCGTTTCGGAGTGCCTAGCGGAAATTGGCTCTACTCGATCGGCAAAAATTGGCTCTATCTCGATAGTCAAATGGTAACTAAGCTAAGTTTGCGAAAAGTTACAGGAGGCATCATTGAGTCAAAGCGAATTCTTAAAATATCTGCTATTCGCCGGCTTCATAGCTGGCGCACTCGATATTATTTTTGCGTGTAGCTTCTGGGCATTGCGCGCGCATGTGCCACCCGTGCAGATTTTGCAATCCATTAGCGCCGGCATGCTGGGCAAGGCTAGTTTTGCCGGCGGCTTGCCAACTGCGGCATTGGGTTTGGCTTTGCACTTTGCCATGGCTAGCTTCATGGCAGCGGTGTATTTGTGGCTTGCGCAGCGCTGGCCGATGCTGGCAGCCCAACCGATGCGCTGGGGCGCTCTGTATGGAATTTTGCTGTACGGGGTCATGAATGGGCTAGTGGTGCCGCTTTCCCGTGCCATGCCGGTCGCTAAAGATTCGCTTTGGATTGGCATGAGTGTACTTGCGCATATCTTGCTGGTAGGGTTGCCCATCGCATGGGTAGCGCACCGCGCATTAACGCCCGCAGTGATTCTTGATTAATTCGGTTTAGGCACCTGTTTCCACTTTTGAAGCGAGAGTTATGAAAAAGACAATGCACTTTTTGCTTTTGAGCGATCTACACAAAGGCGCCGATTGGGCGCTGCTAGCGGGTAGAGTTTTTGTTGGTAGCTTCCTAATTTGGGGCGTGTGGGACAATATCGTAAGCGCAGCCCGAATGGATGAGTTTGTCGGCTTTCTCAAACAGCATGGCTTTGTCATGCCAGAGTTGCTGGCGCGGCTGTCGGTGTGGGCGCAGTTTTTCTGTGGCGTGACATTTTTTCTTGGTTTGACCACGCGCTGGGCGGGGCTAATTTGCGCGTTCAATTTTATCGTAGCGCTGTGGATGGTGGATGCGCAAAACGGCCTGCGCGCGGCGTTTCCAGCGGCTATGCTAGTGTGTTTTGGAATTATCATGGCAACGATTGGCGCCGGTGCAATTGCCGTGGATCAACTCTTAAGCAAGCGTCGGTAAATTGAAACTTCGGGGTTCACTTCAAAATAGTTTATCAACATGGGAAGCAATTACTATTCCATTTCCATTTCAACAGCGCATGAATCTGGCCGGTCTTGCCAGGACTAGTCCTCGCCCATCTTCACCACCCAAAATAAAATAATAAACAAAATCAGTTAGTTAAAGCGAGTTTGTAAATCGCTATGGCACTACAAATCGTTTGATTGGAATACCCGTTTGCTGGTGGCGCGAAGCTTGATGCCGAGCGCTGAGTAGATTGCTTGCTGCTCGGCAGTCGGTTCTTGATTCTTACGCAGATGCACGAATGCGCCGTCTTGGCGCTCAAAGCGGGCCGTGATCCGGCTTTGTTGCAAGGCCTTTCGCAAACTGCTCCAGCTGGCGTGGATGCCGTGGGTTTTTAGCTCATAGCGCAAAAACTGCACGCATTGATACGCCAATACCGATATCCACAAATGCGCTTTGCAACGGGTTTCGGTTTGATGAAAAACCGGCCGCAGCCCCAGCTCAGATTTGAGTGAACGAAACACCGACTCCACATCGGTCAGCTGGATGTAGGTGCGCCAAAGTGATTCGGCACGTAACGTTAAATCATTGCTGCGGATGACGTAATGACCCGGCAGCGTCGCTTTGCTGTTTGCTTTGGTGGTGAATGAAAAGTTGCGCTATCAAACACCAATCCCAAACTCATCAGTGGCTCATCGCTGCGCTTTTCCTTCGAGCAGCCGCGCACCGCGCTGGGGTTTTTCGTGCCCAGGCCTTCAAAATACGTGTTGGTCAAATCATATAGCGCGACGGTATTATTCAAGCCAAACCTTGTTTGTAAGGTTCCGTATATCGCCTGCTCCAGTTTGGGCTTAGCGGCCCATAATCGTGAGCTAACTTCATACATTCGATGCATCGACATCCGGCCAAAGTCAAAGCCCCACAGCTCGGGCAATGCGCTGTTTTTCCGCACCCAGCGGTGCGTGGAAAGATCATAGCCCGGCTGGACAATCCGCCCGACGAGCTGCGCCATGGCGGCGGCCAAGGAAACACCATTAAAGCCTGCCGAATTGAGCATCGAAGCAATGCCCGCCGCGCACCGCGTGCAGCACAAGCATCTCAACGCCGACGCTGCGCACGTCCAAAAAGGTGGTGCTGTTGCTGTCGACCCACTCTGGGCTAGGCGTAGCAGCTGTAGTATTGACGTGCCCCGGCGCGGGCACCGTGCCATCAAAGCCTGGCAGCTGAGCGGGCGATTCGGATGCGTCAGTTGTATCCGCTAGCTGCGGCAGCGTTCGCTTGGCGCGCTGCACACTGCCCTGACCGTCTTGCGAGCGCGGCTGCAGCAATGCGACGTAACGCTGCACGCAAGGTGTACCGTTCATGGTCGCGCGTTTGATCAGGTTCCAGATCAATACGTCAGGAGAAACATGCAACTTGATTCAACAATATGACTAGCGCGGCAATGATCAGCAGCGAAACCTCCACTAAGACATAAAGTGCAAGATATACCGGCTTGTTACGCGCTTTTGGCTCGAATCGCCGAATTGCTGACCAGGCAGCGTAGGTCATTGCTAGGGAGCTCAGTAAGTTAAAAAATCCGTCTAAAGTTGAATCCATCGGAATCTGCTAGGGAGTTACGAAAGCCAATAGACACGCTCGTTTGGGAAATGTTGCAGCTCAAGCTAAATTAATTTTCGAAACCACAGCATAGCCAGCGCATACCACTTGCTAACCCCTCCGAAACGCAAAATATCGCTTAGCCCAGGCCAATAGACCTTGCGGCGCGTGCGCGCGTTTCCAGTTGCCAGCGACGTATTTATTGGCTTCCATCATGGTCGGGTAAGCATGGATGGTGCCTAGGATTTTGTTTAATCCAAGCCGCCATTTCATCGCCAATACGAACTCAGCGATCAGTTCCCCAGCCTCGGCGCACATAATCGTGACGCCTAGAATTTGATCAGAGCCAGGTTTTGTCAGCACTTTGATAAAGCCGTGCGCGTGTTCATCGGCGATGGCTCGGTCCAGATCGTCAATGCCGTAATGCGTCAGCTCATAGGCGATGCCTTGCGCTTTGGCTTCGGTTTCATTGATACCGACTCTCGCAACTTGCGGTTCGGTAAAGGTGGCGTGTGGAATCACTCGATAATCGACTTTGAAGCTCCAGAACGGCGCTAGCAGCTGGTTCACGGCGGCAAACCAAGCTTGGTGCGCGGCCACGTGGGTGAACTGATACGGCCCGGTCACGTCGCCACATACCGATATGCTCGGCACATTGGTGCGCAATAGTGGATCGGCGGCAATGGTGCCACGTTCTGATATTTTGACGCCTAATTCTTGTAAGCCAAAGCCATCGACATTGGCTTTTCGGCCTAGTGCGATGATGATTTCATCAAACTCAAATTCGACTTTTGCGCCATCGGCTGACGTAGTGTTCTGTGCAATCAACACGCCTTTGCCGTTGCTGGATTTTTTGAATTCAATCGCTTTGTGGGATAGCGCTAGCGTCACGCCATCCGCTTCCAGGGCGGTTCTCAGCGCGCTGGACACATCGGCATCTTCACGCGCCAGCAGCTTATCGGCCATCTCAACAATCGTCACTTGTGCGCCAAAACGCGCAAACGCTTGCGCAAGCTCACAGCCTATCGGCCCGCCGCCCAACACCAGTAATCGTTTGGGTAAAACGCGCAAATCCCAGAGTGTGTCAGATGTTAGGTAACGAATTTGATCCAACCCTGGCAGCTTAGGCACCAGCGGTTTTGCGCCAGTCGCCACGATAATTGCACGCGCGCTGATCGTTTTGCCGTTGACCTGAACTTCCCAAGGCGAGGTAATGCGCGCATCACCAGTAATGCACTCAACCCCGAGCGATTCGTAGCGCTCTATCGAATCGTGCGGCTCAACTTGCTGCACGACGCGCTGCACGCGCTGCATGACTTCGGCAAAATCAAACTGCGTGGCCATGCTGGCAATACCAAAGTGCTTGCTATTGCGTGCATCGGAGACTAACCGCGCCGTACGAATCAGCGCTTTGGAGGGCACACAGCCGGTGTTGAGGCAATCGCCGCCCATTTTATGGCGCTCAATCAGCACCACTTTGGCTTTCACTGCCGCAGCAATGTAGGAGGACACCAAGCCGCCTGCACCCGCGCCAATCACGATGAGGTTGTAGTCGAATTTTTTGGGTTTACGAGCAGCGTTCATGCGTTCTTTTTGGCCTTGGTTCGGGCGTTGATCAGCAATTTCAAAACCAAAGGCAGCAATCCAATAATGGCGAAAGCGAGCAGCAGTTTCGGAGATAAAATACCTTTTAAGCTAGTGATCTGACTAAGCTGGGTGCCAGCAAATACAAAGGCGAGCGTGCCGGGCAGCATGCCAATTTGGCTGACGATATAAAAAGTCGCGACGCGAATTGGCGTCAAACCCATCACCAAATTCACCACGAAAAAGGGGATCAACGGCACTAAACGAAGGCTGAGTAAATAAAATGCGCCGTCTTGGCGAATGCCCTCTTCAATCACTGTGAGCCGATCAGCAAAGCGTTTGCGAATCGAATCACCCAGTAAAAACCGCGCCGTTACGAAAGCCAGTGTTGCACCAATGCTGGACGCGAATGACACCACCAGCGTGCCCCACAGCAGACCAAAAAGCGCGCCACCTGCCAGCGTTAGTACGAGTGCGCCGGGCAAGGAAAGCGCGGTGACAGCAATATAAATGCCCATATAAGCGAGTAGCGCAAGCACAAAATGCGCACTAACCCAGTCTGCCAGCGCAGCTCGCTGGGACTTCAAGGCTTCTAGGCTTAAGTACTGCGTGCCGTCAAAATAAAAAAACAGTGCTACCGCGAGCACCAAGAATAGCGCAAGCGCAATTTTTAGAGTTTTGTTTGTCATGAAATGTAGACCTGTCTAACGTGCGCTGCATTTCACCCAACTACGAAAAAGTCGAAAAATTAGTGGACTGCTAACCGCCTAACCTAAACTCAAGCCGCTGCCTTGCACTTGCTTGCACAGCTTTGCCGTTTTCAATGCGCGGCTTAAATTTCCACTGCTGCAGCGCGCGAATGGCTTCACGATCAAATTCGCGCTTAGGTTGGGCATTCACGACTTCCACGCCGGTGACGTCGCCATTAACAGTGACGGTGAATGACAGCTCCACCCAACCTTCCATGCGTTGACGCAGTGCGCGCTGCGGGTAAGACGGATCGACCTTTTTAATGAGTTGAAAGTTACGCGCTTCAGGGGCGGATTGCGCCGCAACCGACGGTGTTGGCGTAGCCGCTGCAATAGTGGGCGCGGGCGTTGCGGCAGCTGGGCGCGGTGAGGCGGCGGTTGGCGCTGGCGCGGGTGTTTCAGCGACTGCGGGTGCTGGCGTGGCCGCTGCAGTAGTTTCGTTCGCGTCAGCTTGGGCCTGCTGTGCGCGCGATTGCGCAAGCTGCTGTTGTGCCAGCAATGCTGCGCTTTGCTCGGCTTCTCTTGAAGCTTGCAGGCGCTTTTGGGTTTCCAATCGACCCGCAAGTGAAGTCAAGAAAACGGCATTTGGATCGGCCCGGCGCATCAGCGCTAGCGCGCGATCGGCCTGCGGAATATTGCCCTCAGATATGTATTGGTCGACTCGGTCTTGTGCGTACGGGATCACTTCTAACAGCGCATCTTGCGCGGAGCGATTGTTCGCATCAAGTTCCAGCACGCGCAAATACAGCTCGACTTCGTTAGCGCCCTCCGGATCAATGTATTGGCCTTTATCGCGCGCGGCTTTGGCTTCAGCGAGTAGCGATTCCACGTCAGTATTGCTCGATACCGCCGAGCTGCCCGAGCGTGAGGTAACGTTGGCAATGCCGCTTGCGGCGTCGCTATCGGCAGGATCTTCAGTAACCGCTTCGGGTTCTGGATCACCGGTTAAAAAACCTTTTAAAAAGAATCCCGCAGCTGCTAGCAAAATAACGCCGAGCACGATGGGTAGAGCCATGTTTTTACTGCTTCCAATTTGCGATTTAGCCAGCATTGATAGCGCTCCAAAAGGGTTTACACAATGAAAGGCAAGTTAGCATGAGTGTTCCGAGTGCAAAAGGCTTTTTTGGGCCTGCGTGCGTAATTTTGACGATATTTTGACTATATCGATGTGGTTCAAGCGAGCTTGCCTCGCATAGCAGAATTCTTTGCGACGATTCGTGACCAAATCGCGGTTACATCATCCAGTGCGCGAAAAGTTTTGGGGTCGATTGCAAATAGGCGAGCCTGCAAGGTGTACAAAACTGTCCACAGCTGTATCCTCAACGGCTCAGCTAAGCGCAAACGTAACCTTTGGAGCAAACATGGCAAACACCTACAGACTGGTAACCCGCAGTGATTTTGATGGCCTTGTGTGCGCCGTATTGCTGCGCGAACTCGGCATGATTGACGAAATCACGTTTGTGCACCCCAAAGACATGCAGGACGGCAAAATTTCAATTACGGATCGCGACATCACCACCAATTTGCCTTACGTCAAAGGTGCACACATGGTGTTTGATCATCACGCCAGTGAAATAACAAGGGTCGGCGATGGCGCCGCTAATCATATTATTGATCCGAACGCGTTTTCCGCCGCGCGCGTAGTGTATGACCATTTCGGCGGCGCAGGGCGCTTTCCCGGCATTAGTGAAGAGCTGATGCGCGCGGTTGATCAGGCTGATGCCGCGCACTATTCAATCGAAGAGATTTTGTATCCAGAAAATTGGTCGCTATTGAATTTTTTGATGGACGCCCGCACCGGCCTTGGCCGCTTCAAGAATTTCAAAATCTCCAACTACGATTTGATGATGAATTTAATCGACGCAGTGCGTAATCACCCAGTCGAAGAAATTTTGCAGCTGCCTGATGTGGCCGAACGCGCCGATTTGTACGATAACCACCGCGGCCCCGCTTCAGTGCAGCTACGGCGCGTTGCGACGGTGCACCAGCATTTAGTAGTCGCTGATTTCAGGCAGGAGCAAACGATTTTTGCGGCAAATCGCTTCGTGCTTTACGCGCTATTTCCTGAAACGTCGATTTCAATCCACGTGCTGTGGGGTGTTAAGCAGCAGAACACCGTTTTTGCGATTGGGAAGTCGATTATCAACCGCAGCAGCAAAACCCATATCGGTGATTTGTGTTTGAAATACGGCGGTGGCGGGCATCAAAACGCCGGAACTTGCCAAGTGCCAAACGAAGATTCTGAGCGCGTGCTGTCAGAATTAATCGCCGCGATTTTACAAGATGGCACCACGCGTGATGCCTAAAAGCGTTGCGGCTATCACTGGCTTGATTGCAGCGCTGTTAACGGCAGCGTCAATCAATGCAGCGGAGCTTAATGCGCAGCGCGCGCTTTACCCGAAAGCGTTAGTCGCCGCGCGCGCAGGCACGCTCACACCCGCACAGCTTGAAGCGCTTTCGGGTTATCCGTTGCTGCCCTATGTTGAACTTGCGGCATGGCAGCGGATGCCCGCGCAAAACGATTGGGATAGCACCGCCGCGTGGCTGAAAGTGTGGGGCGCTGCGCTGCCAGGCGCGGCGCGTTTGCGCGAAAGTAAACTTGCATTGGCATTTGCACGCAGCGATTGGCGGCAATTTTTGCAGGTCTATCAAAGTACGCAGGTTAGCCCAGAGCGCCGCTGCCAAGCTTGGCAAGCGCGCATGTTTTTACTGCCCGACGCGGAGCTGGGTGCCGCGCATGCGCGCGCCTTGGTGCAAGATCCACAAACCCCAGCCAGCGCGTGCTCGGCGGCATTTTTACACTTTGCTGAGCACGCTAGCGACGCAAGTGCGAGGTTTAGCGCGCGCGTACAAACGCAGCTGAAGGTAGCTCAATTTGGCCACGCTGCGGAATCTGCGAAGTATCTGTCAGAGGCTGAGCAAGCGTTCTTACAGCGCGCCATATTGGCCGAGCAAAACCCAAAAGCCGCGCTAGTGCAGCAAGCAAACTGGCCGGGTGATGCGCCCCATCGCGCGCTCGTCGTGCGTGCGCTGGCCAAAATTGCGACAAATAATCCGCGTGCCATTCCCGCGCATTTGCTGAGCCTAAAAACGCTGGCACTAACTGAAGCTGAGCTGCAGCCGGTCAAGCTAGAACAAGCGCGTTTTGCACTGATCGAAAATTGGCCAGAGGCAAGCGCATGGCTGGACGCACTCGAACCCGCCGCACGCGACCCGCAAGTCAGCGAATGGGGCGTGCGCCGAGCGTTGAGCGCGCTCAATCCAGAGCTTGCGCTGGCGAGAATTGATGCCATGCCGCCCGCATTGCGCGAGCTTGCCAAGTGGCGATATGTGCGCGGTCGCTTACAAGAATGGCTGGGTAAGCCCGAGTTGGCAATTAGTGATTTTCAAGCAGCCAGTCTGGATGCCAGCTTTTTCGGCTTTCTAGCGGCAGATCGGCTTGGAATTGGCTACGCGCTTTGCCCTGAATCTGGAACGCTAGATGTTGTGATCGCCAAGCCGATATTGACCAGCACCGCATTGCCCCGCATGGTCGAGTTTTTCGCGCTCGGCGAGGGCGTGCAGGCCAAACGCGAATGGATGCATTTAATTGGCCAGCTTGACCCTGCGCAGCGCCGTCAAGCTGGCATTATTGCCAGCCAACAGGGCTGGGCTGAGCTGGCGATTCTAGCGCTGAACCAGCCACCGGATCGCAAGCTTTACAAAGAGCGATTTCCGCTGCTGGAAACCGAAACCATGACGCTAAACGCACACCGAAACGGTCTAGATCCAGCTTTTGTTGCCGGACTTATTCGTCAAGAAAGCGCCTGGAATCCGGGTATTGCCTCACATGCCGGCGCGATCGGCTTAATGCAAATGCTGCCATCGACGGCAGCGATAACCGCAAAAACGCTGGGCATTTCGGCAAACTCAGTGAACCTACGTGACGCCAAGCTCAACTTAAAGTTAGGCACCAAACATCTCGCTGATCTCGCTAAAAAATACGCAAGCTCGCCGATGTTGATGACGGCGGCCTACAACGCCGGGCCGAACGCGCTCAAACGCTGGCTCGATCCACTGTACGAGCTGCACCCTGATTTATGGATCGAAACCGTGCCGTATAAAGAAACCCGCGATTACATCAGCACCGTGCTCGCCTTCACGGTGATTTACGACTATCGGCTTGATCAATCTTTAAGCCGACTATCTGATCGTGTGCCGGAATTTAGCGGGTTTTTACCGCCCAATTTGGTCGAAACCAGCGTACCCACACGCTGCCCCGCACCGCAGCTGACATCAGCCGAAGCCAAATCGACTGCGCCGGTTGTGCCAGCACAGATAGCTCTGCCGAATCGCACGAGAACCGAGCGCACGCCATGACCACGCTTTCCGCCGCGATTTTGTTATTCATCGTTATGGACCCACTCGGCAACGTGCCGATCTTTCTAAGCGTGCTCAAAAACGTGCCGCAAGAACGTCGGCGCTTTGTGTTGATTCGCGAATTACTGATAGCGCTAGTGGTACTTTTTATTTTTTTGTTCGCGGGCAAACACATTCTAAGCGTGCTGCATTTACGTCAAGAAAGCCTCAGCATCGGCGGCGGCATTGTGCTGTTTTTGATCGGTATTCGCATGATTTTCCCACCCCAAGGCGGAATTTTTGGCGATAACCCAGGTGATGAGCCCTTCATCGTGCCGCTCGCCATTCCTGGTGTGGCCGGGCCTTCGGCCATGGCAGCGCTCATGCTGCTCGCGCAAGATCACCCAGATCGGACCGTGGATTGGTCAATCGCGCTGTTTGGCGCATGGCTTGCCAGTAGCGTAATTTTGCTCGGCTCAAATGTGCTGCACCGGGTGCTGGGCGAAAGCGTATTGACCGCATTTGAGCGCCTTATGGGCATGCTGTTGGTCGCGCTGTCAGTGCAGATGGTGCTGGACGGCGTTGCGACTGCGGTGCGCTAGCCAATTCCCTTCCATCGGAGGTGCCAGGCGAAGCTTAATTGGCTCAGCTTTTGGGCTAGGCAGAGACTGCACGGCACAAGGTCGAACACAATTGAGCTTCGCCGCTGCAAGCAAAGCGGTCAAGCAAATATTTTTATAAATGGACTTATAAGCGGCGCTTTGAAGCCGCTTAGAGCCGCTAATATCGTCGCGACCCGAAATCCACTTGAGACTACCCATGAAAAGCCGTGCCGCCGTTGCCTTTGCCGCAGGTGAAGCCCTACAAATTGTCGAGCTAGACGTTGCGCCGCCGCGTGCGGGCGAAGTGCTCATCAAAATAACCCACACTGGCGTGTGCCACACAGATGCGTACACACTCAGTGGAGACGATCCTGAAGGCATTTTTCCGGCAGTGCTCGGCCATGAAGGCGCAGGCATTGTGATCGATGTGGGCAGCGGCGTAACGAGCGTGAAACCCGGCGATCATGTCATTCCGCTCTATACCGCCGAATGCCGGGAATGTAAGTTTTGCTTATCCGGGCGCACCAATTTATGCCAAAAAGTGCGTGCTACGCAGGGCAAGGGTTTAATGCCTGATGGCAGCACCCGGTTTAGCTACAACGGCCAGCCGATCTTTCACTACATGGGCTGCAGCACCTTTAGCGAATACACCGTCGTCAATGAAATTTCCTTAGCCAAGATCAATCCATCCGCAAATCCTGAGCATGTGTGTTTGCTTGGCTGCGGCGTCACCACCGGCATTGGCGCAGTACACAATACCGCCAAGGTCAAAGCGGGTGACAACGTCGCGGTGTTTGGCTTGGGCGGAATTGGTTTGGCGGTAGTGCAAGGCGCGCGCCAAGCCAAAGCGGGCCGCATTATTGGCATTGACACCAATCCGAGCAAATTCGCACTCGCGATGCAAATGGGCGCCACCGAGTGCATCAATCCAAAGAATTTTAGCAAGCCGATTCAAGAGGTCATTGTCGAGCTCACCGATGGCGGCGTCGAGTTTAGCTTTGAGTGCATTGGCAATGTTGAAGTGATGCGATCCGCACTAGAGTGCTGCCACAAAGGCTGGGGCGAGAGTATCATTATCGGCGTTGCCGGCGCGGGCCAGGAAATTCGCACCCGGCCGTTTCAACTCGTTACTGGACGGGTTTGGCGCGGCTCGGCTTTTGGCGGCGTGAAGGGCCGAACTCAGCTGCCGGGCATGGTCGAACAAGCCATGGCGGGTGAAATTGATTTAGCCCCGTTTGTAACGCACAGCATGGGCTTGGAGCGCATTAATGAAGCGTTCGATTTGATGCATGCGGGCAAGTCGATTCGTACGGTGATTCATTTTTAGCAACAAGACATTTAGGGTAAGCTGATGATTTGCATAGAAAATCGAACCTGCTTTGGCGGCCAGCAGCAAGTCTGGCGACACGCATCAAACAGTTTGAATTGCGAAATGAACGTCGCAGTGTATTTGCCGCCCGGCATCCATGATAAGCCCGCGCCGGTGCTTTATTGGCTATCGGGCTTGACCTGCACTGAGCAAAATTTCATCACCAAAGCAGGCGCGCAGCGCTACGCGGCCGAGCATGGCGTGGTGTTGGTGGTGCCAGACACCAGCCCGCGCGGGGAAGGCGTTGCGACCGGGCCTAGCTATGATTTAGGGCTTGGCGCAGGCTTTTACATCAACGCAACCCAGGCACCGTGGGCGGCAAACTATCAAATGTACGACTACATCGTGGTTGAGCTACCTAAGTTAATTGAAGCGCACTTTAATGTGAATCAAAAACGCGCTATTTCCGGGCATTCCATGGGCGGGCACGGCGCATTGATGATTGCGCTGCGCAATCCTGGCCGCTATCAAAGCGTGTCAGCCTTCGCGCCGATTGTGGCGCCTAGTCAAGTGCCTTGGGGCCAAAAAGCCTTTACGAACTATTTGGGAACAGAAAGCGCTAACTGGCTTCAATACGACAGCGTAGCGCTCATCGAACACGCATCCGAGCGGCTTGAACTGCTGATTGATCAGGGTGATCAAGATGAGTTTTTAGGTAAATCGCTAACGCCTGAGCTGCTCAAGGCGGCGTGTGAAAAGTTCGCACATCCGCTGAACTTACGAATGCAGGTCGGCTACGATCACAGCTACTACTTTGTCGCGAGTTTCATTGGCGAGCATTTGGCTCATCATGCGCGGGCTTTGGGTTGCGAACTTGAAGCGTAGGCTGCTAACTGTGACCATGCTTCAGCCTCACGCACAGTTTATTTTGCGGCCTGCTCGATCCCGCCTCGTCATCCCCGCGCAGGCGGGGATCCAGTGCAGGTGTCAACGTTCGCACATACGTCAAAAGCACTGCAATCTGCGCATTTTTACCCTGATGTGCGCGTCCGATGCTCGACGAACCTGGATTCCCGCTTTCGCGGGAATGACGATAAGGCAATTGATTGCGCTCTGGGCAACAAGCCAGTCGGCGTGCTTTTGCAGTTGTAAAGATATCTCACCACCGCTAGCCATCAGTTAACGCCCAATTCCCCTGATCTGCGTTACTGTTGACGCTTCTCTCCTTTTGGCTGAGCCATGACAACTGCATCCGCTGACGTAAATTCTGCAAATGCTGCGCCCTTATTGAGCGGCACCGCCACAAAACCCCGTCGCTGGAAGCTCAAACTGGGCTTCGCCATCGCGCTACTTGTGCTACTGGGATTGAGTTCTTGGGGCTATTACGCCAGCCGGGAACCCGCCGCGTTTGATCCGCTCATCCGCGCCAAAGCCAGAGCCCAAACGTCTAGTCAGCAGCTGGTACCAGGCTACGTGACCACCGCTACGCTGATCGAGCTAACCGATACTTTGTTGAATAAGCCGGGCGGATATTTGAGCAACGATCACCTGCCGCCTGGTGTATTGCTAGATAACATGCCGAATTTTGAGTTCGGCATGGTGCAACAGCTGCGTGATTTGAGTTTGTCGCTGCGCAACGATTTTTCCCGTTCGCAAACGCAATCGCAAGATGATGCAGATTTATCTGAAGCGCAGCCGCTTTACGCCAGTCCGAATGATCGCTGGATTATTCCCTCAACCGAAGGTCAGTACAGCAAAGGCCAAAATTTCGTCACGACTTATTTGAATCGCTTGGCGGATCCAAATCAGCCAAAAGCGCAGTTTTATACGCGCGCGGATAATTTAGAAAATTATTTGCGACTGGTGGAAAAACAGCTTGGCTCACTCAGTCAACGCCTGAGTGCTAGCGTGACACATCAGCGGCAAAACACAGATTTAGCGAATGACCCGAACGCGCAGCAAAGCACGAGCGGCACCCCCATGCTGGCCGTGCGCACGCCGTGGATGAAGATTGACGACAATTTTTACGAAGCGCGCGGCGCGGCGTTCGCGCTTTTGCACATTATGAAGGCGATCGAAGTGGACTTTGCACCGGTGCTACAAACTAAAAATGCGCAGGCCAGCCTGAAGCAAATTATGCGCGAATTAGAAGAAACCCAAGGCCTGATTTGGAGCCCGATGATTTTGAACGGCGGCGGCTTTGGGTTTTTCGCCAATCACAGCTTGGTAATGGCGAACTACATCTCTAGAGCCAGCGCGCAAGTGTCGGATTTGCGCCAGCTGCTGCAGCGGGGTTAACCATGCAGGGCAGCATGGATTGGCACTTTCGTAAAGCAAACACTGCCGATGCCAGCGCCATTGCCGCGCTGGTGCAATCGGCTTATCGCGGTGAATCTTCCAAAGCCGGCTGGACTACTGAGGCCGATTTTTTAGCAGGCCAGCGCACCGATGTCAGCGATGTCGAGCAAATTATTGACACGCCCGGCCAACAAATCGTGCTTTGCACGCGCGCCAACGGCCAGCTGTTAGCGAGTGCGCAGCTGGAGCTTGATGGCGCACTCGGGCACTTCGGCATGTTCGCGGTGCAGCCAGCGCTGCAAAGCAAAGGCGTGGGCAAAGCCATGCTGGCACACTGCGAAGCGTTGGCCCTGCAAGCGGGGTGCTCACATATGGAAATGTGGGTGATTTGGCTGCGTGAAAGTCTGCTGGCGTTTTACCAACGGCGCGGCTATGAACGCACCGCAAAAACGCACCCATTTCCGTATGGCGACGCCCGCTTTGGCGCGCCATTGCGGGATGATTTGTATTTCGTAGTAATTAAAAAGCAGCTCAAATCAACTCAATCAACCGAGCACGCGAAATCCACTGCGCCAATCGCTACTGAATCAGAAGAGCTGGCTAATTTATTGGCGCAGATTGCCGCTGGCAGCCACACAGCGCTTGCCACGTTGTATGAAATGAGCGTGGATCGCGTACATGGCGTCGTCGCGCGCATTGTGCGCAATGACGCCGACGCCGACGATGTCATGTGCGAAGTCTATCGGCACGTATGGGAGCGCCCGCAGCAATACAGCGCGGCGCGCGGGCCGGTCATGGCTTGGCTGCTGATTATCGCGCGCAGCCGAGCGATTGACTGGGTGCGAAAGCGCCGAACTATGCTGAATTTTGACAGCACGCCCTTCAATGAAATCGACCCGTCCGCATTGGCTGAAGTAACCGATGCGCCAGATCTGTTGAACGCGCTGCAAACCAATAGCCAGCTGCACGATGCACTTAAAGAGCTATCCGCTGATCAACGAAAAATGATCGAGCTGGCATTTTTCAAAGACTTATCACACTTTGAAATCGCCGAATTGACCGGCATTGCGTTAGGCACGGTCAAAAGCCATATCCGGCGCGGGCAAGAAAAACTAAAACAGGCGCTGATTGCGCGGGGAGTTACGCCATGACCATTCAACAAAACCAGCAATCCGCGTTTGAGCCTGAGCTCATGCAGCGTATTGCGCTTGAATTGCCCGCTAAACGGCTCGACAGCGCGCGAAAAGTCAAGCTTAAAAATCGGATTATCGACGCGTTAGCAGCAAAGCCAAACGCGCTCACGCTTGCCAGCGAACATGATTACATTAAGATATTGCCGGGCGTTTCGGTGCGCAAATTGCAAGATGCACACGGCAGCATGATTGCACTTTGGCGACTAGCGCAAGGCGCATGCATACCGGATCATGGGCATTTGATGGATGAGGCTTGCTTGATTTTGGACGGCCAGCTGGAACACGCAGGTCGACTCATGCAAAAAGGCGATTTTCTTTGCGCTGCTGCAGGCGAGCATCAGCAGCCTATCGTGGCACTCAAGCCCAGCCTACTGCTAATTCGCGGCGAATCACGCTTTTGAGCGCAGCGTGCTTTCTGAAAAGCACCCCGGCTGTGCTCGAACTATTAGCACGCGAAGTTACCCTTGCGCGCGCTCAATTGCATCAACTTAATCCGGGGCCGATACTTTGGATTAGCGGGCACAGCGAACAAGTTAGCTTCGAAACTGATTACACCCGGCCTTGCTTTAATCTTCAGCTCGACAAAGCCGAAAGCTTAAGTGGCGCATTTACTGCGGCGAGCTCACTTTTACCGATACCCGATGGCGAACTCAGCGCTATCGTGCTGCAACATGTGCTGGAGTTTGTCGAAGAGCCCGAAACCCTTCTCGCCGAATGCGCTCGGGTACTGCGCGGCGATGGCGCATTGATTTTGCTCGGCTTTCGGCCATTTTCACCGGTGCGTTTGCGCAGCAATTTTAGGCACCGCGCGCCGCGCTGGGTTGGCGCTGGCACGTGGATTTCGGTACTACGCGCACTCGGCTTTCGGGATTTTGCGATGCATCGTTTCGCTTGGCTTTGGCCTAGTGTTAGCGCTAGCCACAGCGGCTTACTCAAACAAGCCGAACTTGCCCTACCCTCGCTAAGCTCTGCTTACTTGCTTACCGCCCGCAAGCGCGATGTACGTCTGATTTTTGCAGATTCCGGCAAACGCCGTGCATTGCAGCTAGCGCCAGTGGGAGTCGCTATAAATCGGCAAAGTGCAACCGGTGGCGCAAAGCAAATTGATTAGTAACTCTCTAGGACTAAACTCGAAAATCCCATTAGCCGACGCGCCCTCGCCAACCCATCTTCACCACCAAAAATAAAATAACAAACAAAATCAGTTAGTTAAAGCGAGTTTGTAAATCGCTATGGCACTACAAATCGTTTGATTGGAATACCCGTTTGCTGGTGGCGGGCAGCTTGATGCCGAGCGCTGAGTAGATTGCTTGCTGTTCGGCAGTCGGTTCTTGATTCTTGCACGAATGCGCCGTCTTGCATCAATCAGCTCGCGTCCGTCGACGCGCTCGATGCGCACGAGGCGGCAAGAGCTGTAGTCAACGCCAGCGACGCGGCGTGTGAGGGTTTTGCGGATAAACGTGGGCGCTCGCTAGCACAAAAATAGGCTAAAAGACCGTCGTAATAAAGGATTATGGCACTACCGTGAGAATTGGGTTTTCGCGAAGATGGGCTAACTTTTTGGTCGCCGCAACGGGACGCAATGAGATAGCCCAGGGCAACGCCCTGGGTAATAAAGGTACAGGAAATAAAACCCTGGGGCGCACCGTGCAGTGAGCACGTGATTTACCAAAGCTCTATGACAAGTTTCGCCCTTCAGGGCTCCAATCGATATCACCATTTGTACCCAGGGCGTTGCCCCGGCGAACCGACTAACTCTCCACCGTACAAACCACCTTCGAAAAATCCGCATCTGCCAAACGATGCCTATGGATGCTAATCGTCAAAGTGCCAGCATCGCCAAAGCAATAATCGCCCAAGCTGGCGAGGCTTAGCAAATTAACCCAGTCTGCCGCCCAGCCGCCTAATTCATGCGCGGCCTGCATCTCTGGGCTTTCGTTTTGAGTAAACACAAAAGCATTCATGCTGTGAGTGGCGTGCTTTGGCAGCAAGCCAGCCTGTTGCAGCTTTTCGGGCAATGCTTCCTCCAACGCGCTGCTAAAAATCCGCAAACGCTGCCGGGCTTTAACCGAGTCATCGTTAAACAGCATGGCTAAAGACGGGAATCGCGCAGCACTGACGCCGTAAAAATTCGGCAGTGACACACCCGTTGTAAACACAAATGCTGTAGCTGCGGCGATATTGGGCCTATCAGTTTCTGGATCAAACGCGTCGACGTCGCTATTGATCCAGCGCATATTTGACAAGTACTCAAAGCGCTGCAAATCCGCTACATCGCAATCGACGTATTTGACGATTGCACCGCTGCCATCACGAAAATCGCCGACGTAAAAATACAGCATGCCGCGCCTAGGCAGCCAAGATTGCAAGGGCGCAAGCTCGCGCAAATTGAGCTGCGCATAAAACGTAGGAAACAAACCATTTTCATCGCTTGGATGCGGCTCGCCGACCGGTAAATCCGGTGCGCCGCCAGTTTTGCTCGCGCCGATCGGAATTTGAATCGCATCGTTTGAGCAAGCTGGCGCAAGGTAAATTGCCTGCCTACAAAGCACCAAAGCCTCGCGAATCAGCAAACTATCCTGGCTGCATTCGTTCAAAAGCCGCGAAACCTTTTCGTACTCAGGAGTCGCAGACGTCAAACGCAGCGTATCGTCGTCAATAGCTGGCGCACTTGGCTTGGCAATATGGGTGTTCAGATAAAGCGCCTTGGCCGGGTAACTTACTTCCACTGAGGCGATCTTCCGAAGCGATTTTGGCAGCGCGCGCAGCGGGTTGTTGCGCAAATCAAGCTGACGCAACTTAGGCAATTCGCCCAAGCACTCGGGCACGCGCATGAGCTTGTTCATGCTCAAATCGAGCAGCGCCAATCGCTGCAGATTCGTGATGGACTCCGGCAACAGGGTGATGCCCGAATCAGACAAGCGCAGCGTTTCCAGCGCAGCCAGATCGCCAATGCGTTCCGACAGTGCGCCGATCTCAAAACCTGCCCAATGCAAATTAAGTGAATGCAGCTTTTTAAGTGCAAGCAACCCATCTGGAAACGGGTGCCGCTTGCCAGAGCTATTGCCGATTGGGTTTTCGAATGAGAGCCATAGACTTTCTAAGTTGGTAAATCCCAATATAGCGTCGTCAAACCGCTTGAGCCTTTTTGGATGTTCTACAGACAAATGAAAAACTTGCTCGGGCGGCAATAATAGCGCCTGCGCTAAACTGAGTTTTTTGCGCGGTGGAATCAACGCCAATGGCTCAAATTGCTTACGAATCGACAGCGGCATAACCGCAGTTGCATCCGCCAGTTTATCAACGTAAGCCGCCACGCCTTCGACACTCACCAAACCCGGATCAATCGTCAACGTGCCAAAAAAATTGGCATCCATAATGCGCATATTGCGCAAATAACCGGTTTCATCTTTGTAAGGAAAACGAAAAACTTGGCCGTATTGCCCGCCGTTGAGCGCAAGGTCTTGATCAATACTGACTCGCAAGCCGTTCTTGAAAATCTGATCCGCTATCGGCTTCCAGGCATCTTTCAACAAGCCGTTGTGGAGTTCTTTCGTCAATCTAAGCGGCAGTGTTTGCAGGCAGATGTGCACACAGCCACAGCGCACGCTGACGTCAGTTTCAGCGCCAAAGCCGACTTCTATGCCGTTGAGTTTGAAGGTGTCGGGGTTGGTGGTGGTGATTTGAGTGGGCATTAGGCAGTTTAGACGAACACTGAGATTAAGGTTAGGACTCGTTATCTACAAGTTCGCGTCAAACAATGACGCCGCAAGTTGCCACACAGACTCAATCCCTTTCCATCTACCCACCCTGCCACCCATCGCCCGCCTCTGCTAATCTAGCCGCCGCTTCCTAGCCCCCGAGCCCATCCATGAACCAATCGATTTTGACCCCGCCGCTTTCGCCGAATCAATCGCCAACCAGGCTGCGCATGACGGAAAACTACGCGCGAGATGAGGCGCTCGTGATCGGCGAGCTACTGCGAATTGCCGAAGTGGACGGCGCCACAAAATCCGCGATAGCCGCCACCGCCACGCAACTCATCGAAGGCACGCGCGGCAAACGCGCTGAGCAATCGGCGGTGGAATCGTTTATGCGGCAATACGATTTGTCGAGCGAAGAAGGCGTGCTGCTAATGTGTGTGGCGGAAGCGCTGCTGCGTATTCCTGATGCTGATACCGCGGACAAATTGATTTCTGACAAGCTGGGCGAGGCCGACTGGCATGCGCATGCGGGCAAAAGTGAGTCGCTTTTCGTCAATGCCGGCACCTGGGGCTTGATGCTGACCGGCAAGCTGGTGCGTATTGCCGATGAAAGCAAATCGAACTGGTTAAGCGGTTTGAAAAAGCTGGTTGCGCGCAGCGGTGAGCCGGTAATTCGGGTCGCAGTGCGTCAAGCCATGAAAATCATGGGGCACCAGTTCGTCATGGGCCGGACGATTGAAGAGGCGCTTGAGCGCAGCGTCAATAAAGAAAACCGTGCCTATCGGTACTCGTTTGACATGCTCGGCGAATCCGCGCTGACTACGGCGGATGCTGAGCGCTATTTCATCAGCTATATAGAGGCGATTAGCGCGATTGGCAAAGCCGGGCCGTATCCTGATTTGACCGGTGCGCCGAGTATTTCGGTCAAGCTTTCGGCGCTGCACCCGCGCTATGAGATTGGCAATCGTAATCGGGTGATGCGCGAGATGCTGCCGAAAGTGCTGGCATTGGCGCAGCTAGCTAAGCAGGTTGGCATACCAATGACGATTGATGCCGAAGAGGCAGATCGGCTTGAAATTTCACTGGATATTATTGCCGCAGTGTTTCAAGACCCGAGTATGGAAGGCTATACCGGCTTGGGCCTCGCACTACAGGCCTATCAAAAACGCGCGATTTTGGTGGTCGACGAATTAGCAGAGCTGGCGAAAAAAGCTGGGCGCCGCATTTGCGTAAGGTTAGTCAAAGGCGCGTATTGGGATTCGGAAATCAAGCGCGCGCAGGTCGACGGGCACCCGGGCTATCCGGTGTTTACCCGCAAATTCAACACCGATTTGAGCTTTCTGGCCTGTGCAAAAAAACTGCTGGCACACGGCCCGCTGTTTTATCCGCAATTTGCCACGCACAATGCGGTCACGATTGCAGCGATCTGGCAAATGGCGAAAAATGCTGGTCAACAGAGCGCTTTTGAATTTCAGCGTTTGCACGGCATGGGCGCTGATTTGTACGGCGAAGTGATCGGTGCGGAAAAGCTCAATGTGCCTTGCCGCGTCTACGCGCCGGTGGGCAGCCATGAAGATTTGCTGCCGTATTTGGTGCGTCGTTTACTCGAGAACGGCGCTAATACCAGCTTCGTCAATCGTATCAATGATGAAAACATCAATATTGCCGATTTGATTAGCGACCCAATTGAGCAAGCCAGAGCTGCCGAGCCCAAAGCGCACCCGCGCATTCCGCTGCCGATTAATTTGTACGGCGCGCACCGCAAAAATTCACTCGGCATGAGCTACGGCAATGAGTTAGCGCTGAAAAAGTTGGCCGACTCACTAAAAATTACCCGCATTGACGCCAAACCGCAAACGCCCTCAATTAACGCTAGTTCGCTGACTTCAATTCCAGTCACCAACCCGGCCAATCGCGCGGAAAATATTGGCAGCGTGCAAATGGCCGACGCGGTATTGGCTAAAGCCGCGCTCGCGATCGCCGAGCAAGCCCAGCCCGCGTGGGACGCGGTGAAAGTCGAGCTGCGCGCCGACGTGTTAGAGCGCATGGCCGATTTATTAGAAGACAACCTCGGCGAGCTAGTGGCGCTGTGCTGCAAAGAAGCCGGCAAAACCATTGGCGATGGCATCGGTGAAGTGCGCGAAGCGGCGGATTTTTGCCGATACTATGCAGCGCTTGCGCGCACTGAATTTGCTCAGCCCAGCACGCTAGCCGGGCCCACCGGCGAGAGCAACGTGCTGCATTTGCACGGGCGCGGCGTGTTTGTGTGCATCAGCCCGTGGAATTTTCCACTGGCGATATTTTTGGGGCAAATTGCCGCCGCATTGGTCACCGGCAATACGGTAATTGCCAAGCCGGCCGAGCAAACCAATCTGATTGCCTACCGCGCGACTGAGCTTTTTTATCAGGCCGGCATTCCTAAAGAAGTCCTGCAAATGCTGCCTGGGCTCGGCTCAGTGGTTGGCGCTTCGCTTTGTTCTGATGTGCGCACTGCGGGCGTGTGTTTTACCGGATCAACTGAAACCGCGCGCGCAATCAACCGCAGCCTAGCCGCGCGCGATAGCGCCATTGCCACGCTAATCGCCGAAACCGGCGGGCAAAATGCAATGATTTGCGACTCCTCTGCCCTGCCCGAGCAAATCGTGAAAGATGCGATTAGCGGCGCGTTTGGCTCGGCCGGCCAGCGCTGCTCGGCGACGCGTGTATTGTTCGTGCAAGAAGATATTAGCGATCGCGTTATGCACTTGCTTGAGGGCGCAATGGGCGAATTAAAAGTCGGCGACCCAAGCGATTTAAGCGTCGATATTGGCCCGGTAATTGATGATCGTGCGCTCAAAATGCTGCAAACCCACGCCAGTAAAATGGATCAAGAAGCGCGCTTGATTGCCAAAATTACGTTGAGCCCCGAGCTTATCAAACAAGGCAGTTTTTTCGCCCCGTGCGCGTATGAAATCAAATCATTAAATCAGCTAACGCGCGAAGTATTCGGGCCGGTATTGCACGTCATTCAATACGCGGCAAAGGATTTAGACGCCACCATTGATGCAATTAACGCGACCGGTTACGGGCTAACGCTCGGCATCCACAGCCGCATCGATGAGACGATCGAACGGATTCAAAAGCGCGCGCGAGTCGGAAATTGCTACGTCAATCGCAACATGATTGGCGCAGTAGTCGGCGTGCAGCCATTCGGCGGCGAAGGCTTAAGCGGTACCGGCCCCAAAGCCGGCGGCCCGCATTATTTACATCGCTTCGTAACCGAGCGCACCCGCACGGTGAATACCGCGGCGGTTGGTGGCAATGCGACGCTTATTGCGCAGGGTGGTTAGTCGTGATTTGTAAAACCATCGAGGGTAATTTAAATGAATCTCCGCTTATCCAAATCGTAATTAGCGCGTAGGCGGGAACCCAGGTGCCTTACGCGTTCGATTGACGCGGACACCTGTTCTGGGTCCCCGCCTACGCGGGGATGACGAATCTCCAGACTCGTAAGCGCTGATGCTCTGATGTTCCACCGAACTGATATGGAAAACCCTGTGCACAAGACAAGATCGAACTTAACTCGCATTACTTTTAGCTGCTCATTGTCTCTAGCAATTTGCATCAATGTAACCCCGACAGCATCCGCAGCAGCCCCCACCGAAGCCCCGATTTTGCACGTCTACAATTGGTCGGATTACATTTCCGAACAGGCGATTGCGGGCTTTACCAAGAAAACCGGCATCAAAGTCGTCTACGATGTCTACGACAGCAATGAAACGCTAGAAGCGAAATTGCTGGCCGGAAAAAGTGGCTACGATTTGGTTTTTTCTGCGGCCCGGCCTTACGCTGCGCGGCAAATCAAAGCCAAATTATTGAGCCCGCTCAGCAAAAGCAGCTTGCCGCAACTTGGCAACGCCGATGCCGCACTGATGAAAAGCCTCAGCGATATCGACCCCGGCAATCAGTTCGCCGTGCCCTACATGTGGGGCACCACGGGCTTGGGCTATAACGAAGCCAAAGTGCGCGCCGCACTAGGCCCGGATGTACCGCTCGATTCCTGGAATTTGCTGTTCAATCCGGCCAACGCGAAAAAGCTTGCGGGCTGCGGCATATCGATGCTGGACGATGAAGCCGAAGGCTTAGGTGCAACACTGGTCGCACTCGGCAAACCGCCACAAAGCGCAAAGCCGGCTGATTTAAACGCCGCCGCCGCCAGTATCCGCGCGATCAAACCACAGCTGCGCTATTTTCATTCCAGCCGCTATATTTCCGATCTGGCTAGCGGCGATATTTGCCTCGCCATGGGCTATTCCGGCGATATCATTCAAGCGAGCGACCGAGCGATTGAGGCGAAAAACGGCGTAGTGGTCAATTACATCATCCCGAAAGAAGGCGCGGTGCGCTGGATGGATTTGATGGTGATTCCACGCGATGCCGAGCGCCCAAACAACGCACACGCTTTCATCAATTATTTGCTCACGCCCTCGGTTATCGCGCAAATTTCCGACGAAATCGGCTACGCCAACGCCAATGCATCAGCCACCCAGCTCGTCAGCGCTGAAGTGCGAAACAACCCTGGCGTCTACCCACCCGCGGCCGTGGCTGCCAAGCTCGTCGATCAAACCGAAGTCAGCCCGGCGGATAAGCGCAAACGGGTGCGGTTGTGGACAAATCTGAAGGCTGGCAGGAACTAGGTGAGTGCTGATCGCGAAAAGTGCGGGTAAAAATAGCGTGGTTCGGGCTGGATCGATTAGCTAACTCATCAAACCACTAAACGGCATAAACCGCACCCGCGCGCCTGCAGCTAACGCATATTCGCCCTCCGGCAAGTCAAGCAAGCCAAAGTGCGCACTGTGTTGCTCAGCGAATTCCCCACCCAGCAGGCTCGATAAACGATGTGAGCCCTGCGCTTGCAGCGCAAATGCGCGCAGCTCACCGCCTACCGGCATAACCGCCGCACGCATCAAATCGCGACGCGCGTGGGTTTTTTTGATAGCTAGCGCGAGCGGCACCTCAAACGCCAGCGGCGCTTTAGGTTCCATGCCGCTTAATCGAAGTACGGCCGGGCGCGCCAGCATCAAATAAGTGCTCAACACGCTGACTGGATTACCCGGCAACACCAAAATCGGCGTTTTACCGATGCGGGCAAACAGTGCAGGCATGCCCGGTTTTAGCCGAACTCGCCAAAAAAAACAGCAGCCGAGTTGTTTGACCAAAGCAGGCATAAAATCCGCAGCGCCAACGGATGCACCGCCGGTCGAAATAATCAAATCAGCGCTTTCAGCGGCCTGCAACAGCGCTGATTCAATTGCCTCAGGCCGATCAGGCAGCAGCGGGTGCAAATATACCCGTGCGCCATCGGCCTGTAACAGCGCCTGCAGCAGCGCGCGATTGGCGTCATAAATTTGACTGCCATGAAGCGCCACCCCGGCATCGTGCGGCACCAGCTCATCACCACCGGCCAGCACCACCACGCGCGGTTTAGCAAAGCAGCGCAAAGAACTTGCGCCAAAGCTAGCGAGTAGCGCTTTTGCACCCGCGTCAAGCCGTTGGCGCGCCGCAATAACGCGCTCATGCAGGCCAAACTCTTCGCCCGCGCGCCGCGTGCAAGTTTGCAAAGTAGTCGGCTGAGTGCAAATCACATGGCTATCGCTGATTTGTACGTGCTCTTGCATCACCACGGCATCAGCGCCCGTTGGCATAGCTGCGCCGGTGCTGATGCTGACACAAAATCCGCTTTCAAGCGGCGCTTGATTATCGACAATCGCCTGCCCTGCACGCTGCAGGCCGCGGATTCTCAACGCAATCGGTGTTACCTCTGATGCACCCAGCAAATCCGCGTTGCGCACCGCAAAGCCATCGACCATGGAATTATCAAAACGCGGCAGCGCAAATGGCGCGCGAAATGGTTCCGCAAGCACGCGCCCGATTGCGTCCGCTAAATCAACATGCTCGACTGGCAAATGCAAGCCAGCGAGCTGTGTGGCGATGATGGCTTGAGCTTCATCTAGGCTGACTCGTTCTTGCATTGTGTTAGTTCAACGCAGCACTCATTTTACGACGCATATCGCCGACCAAATCGACATCACTAACGATGCGAAATGCGTCAAGCAAAGAACGTCGCCCTAAATCATTATCAAAGCTGCGATCGGTTTTTATAATCGTGAGCCACTGCTCCATCGCGGCCTGTGCTTGGCCGGCCATTAAAAAGCGAACCGCCAGCTGATGCCGAGCGCGCAAGTTTTTCGCATCTTTCGCGATTGCATCTTGCAGCTCGACGGCATTGGGCGAGTCGTCTAACACGCCTGCGAAATGGAGCCGCGCGCGCACGCGTTTTGCGGCATCACCCTCAGCTAACGCTGACAAACCTTTCAGCAGTCCTTTGGCTTGCTCAACTTCACCGATTTGCGCGAGCCGATCCGCTAGCTCAACGCGGTGCTCTTCCTTGTCGGGCTCGGCCTTGGCTTTGGCAGTTAGCGCGCTGATTTCCTCTTCCAAATCCAAGGCTTCCGGCGTCGCTTCGTCAGCAAGCGTTTCCGGCGCATCGGCCGTGCTAGCGTGCTTGGCAAGCAGCGTGCGAACCACGCTTTCGGGCTGCGCGCCCATAAAGCCATCGACCGGCTTACCATCCTTGAACAACACCACTGTCGGAAGCGAGCGAATACCAAACATCTGCGAAAGCATCGGCTCCTCATCAGTGTTCACTTTTGCCAGCTTGACTGCGCCGTTCATGCTGTCGACCACCCGTTCAAGCATCGGCATCAAGGTTCGGCAAGGGCCGCACCACGGTGCCCAAAAATCAACCAAAACAGGCATCGACATTGATGCGGTGATGACATCCGCTTCAAAATTGGCTTGATTGGTTGCGACGACGTTTGCTGATGCCATGTTGATTCCTTATTAAGTTCATAAATTTCGATTATCCAGGTAAATGGGGCGCAAGTCGCGATATACAAGATTGGTTTTGATTTTGGTGTTGGGGAAATCTAAGTTGCCATTGCCGATTTCAACGCCGTTAAGTTCATAGCCAGTCCAAAACCCCAAACCGCTATACTCCCCGAATGGAAAAACACTTCAACACCGCTGGGCCATCAAAAGCGGAACTACACTACCTTATTGAGCCGCTTTCGCGGGTAGATCTTGCCGCGCTTCGATCTTTGATCGCGCAGCAGCGCTATTTCGTGCTGCACGCGCCGCGTCAAACAGGCAAAACAACCTGTTTGCAGGCGCTGCAGGTTGCGCTGAATTCTGAAACGGAATATACCGCCGTTTACGCCAATATTGAGGCGGCGCAGGCAGCGCGCAGCAACGTTGCGGATGCAATGGGCGCGATTGTTTCAGTGCTGTCGGAGAAGTTTGAAGAACTCGGAATTCACTGCGATGCGCTGGTTGAAGCGCCGTTTGATGCGCTGCGCCGACTGCTACGTAAAGCCTGCGCGCAATCGGCCAAGCCGGTGGTACTGTTCTTAGATGAAGTTGATTCACTGGTTGGCGATACGTTAATTTCCTTACTTCGGCAAATTCGCGCGGGCTACACCGATCGCCCGAAAAACTTCCCACAAACCATTGTGTTGTGTGGCGTTCGCGATGTGCGCGATTACCGCATGACGATGCCCGATGGTGAGGTCATTACCGGCGGCAGCGCGTTCAACATCAAAGCCGAAAGCCTGCGTTTGGGGGATTTTTCCCGCGATGAACTGGTCGACCTATATCAGCAGCACACCGACGCCACCGGCCAGCGCTTTGACGAAGCCGCCATCGAGCTGGCGTGGCAATCGACTCAGGGCCAGCCCTGGCTAGTTAATGCGCTGGCCGAACAGGCGGTGTGGAAAACGCCTGAAAGTTTAGACCGCAGCGTGATGATTGACCTTGAGCGCATGCGTGCAGCGCGGGAAGCGCTAATTTTGCGCAATGACACACACTTAGATCAGCTGACCGACAAACTGCGGGAGGAGCGCGTGCGGCGAGTCATAGAGCCGATGCTTATAGGCGGGCGAAGCGAGGGCAATGAGGCCGACGAAAAATATGTGGTCGATTTAGGGCTCATTCGCTATAGCCGACTGCGTAAAGCACTCATGCCAGCCAATGAAATTTATGCAGAGGTGTTGCCACGTGTATTGAGCAGCGTTGCACAGAGCAAGATAAACGACGGTGACATAAAAATAAGCTGGCAAGATGCTATCGGCAAGCTGGATGCTCGCCAGTTCTTGCTGAATTTTCTGGATTTCTGGCGCAATCACGGCGAAGTGATGATGAAATCAGCGCCCTATCACGAGGCGGCTCCGCATTTAGTGTTGATGGCTTATTTGCAGCGTGTGATCAATGGCGGTGGCCGGATTGAGCGCGAATATGCCGCTGGTTCGGGTCGACTAGATTTGCTGGTGCTGGTCGGCGATCAGCAAATGGCAATTGAGGTGAAAGTTTGGCGAGATAAGCAGGCTGATCCGCAAGAAGAAGGATTAGTCCAAATCGAAGCTTATTTGACTCGCCTTGGGCTAACGAGTGGATTTCTAGTAATTTTTGATCGGCGTAGCGATGCGCCAGATTGGCCTTTACGCATGAAAACGCAAACAGCACACACTGCGAGCGGTAAGTCCGTGCTGGTGTTGCGGGGTTAGTTGCACCGGTATCGCCGCAATCGCTCAGGCAAATTAATACACTTCAGTTGAACCCGGAAATCCCATTAGCCGACGCGCCCTCGCTAGTCTTGTGAATTCACAAGAAATTTTCCTCAATCGACAATACACCTGGGTATTGCGCTTAATCGGAAAATCTCTTGTGAATTCAAAATCCTGCGCGATCATCGCGCCTTCTAATGGGATTTCCGGGTTGAAGCAACTGTCTATTTTGGTTGCGTGAACAAATTGGAGCTTCACACTGCGATAGCATGCAGGCCGCGCATGTGCGCGCTCACCTCAAACTAAGGAATGACCATGGGATTATTTAGCTTTATCGGCTCAGCTGGCGCAAAACTCTTCGGCGGTAAAAGTCCATCTGAAATTCCTGACTTGCAAGGCTTGATTCAAAAGCACTTGAAAAGCGTCGGGCTTGATGCAAAACACGTTCACACGTGGCTAGAAGGCGAAGTATTAGCGGTCGCGGGCTGGGTTAGCTCGAAAGAATTGAAAGAAAAGATCGTGCTCGCGGTAGGTAATGTTGAAGGCGTGGATAGCGTGGCAGATCGCTTAGTGGTTGGCGCGCCTCCGGTGTTTAAGGTTGCCGCTCCTGTGGTAGCCGCTGCGCCTGCCGCACCGGTTGTCAAGCTCAGCGCTGAGCAAGTGATTGCTGAGAAAATTGGCGCACCGCTACCGACGGCCGCCGAGGCCGACAAAGACGGCTGGGAATCTAAAACCTATGTCGTCGTTAAGGGTGATTCGTTAAGCAAAATCGCCAAATCCGTCTATGGCGACGCGATGAAATACCCAGCCATTTTCGAAGCCAACAAGCCGATGCTGAAAGATCCTGATCAGATTTATCCGGGGCAAGTGCTGCGTATTCCGAAGCTGGAGGCTAAAAAGTAACTCGCTTTTCACTTTCCTTCGCATTTTTGACGTCGACAACTCTCCCAGGGCTTCTGGGGGAGTTTTTTTTGCCCCACGCAAGGTCGCGCCTTATTTGCAGCTCTCCTGGTAAGTTGCCACAAGGGCCATTGTAGTTCTGCGAACCGCTTTGAGATTTATTTGTCGTTTTTATTACAAATAACTTGACATGGCATTTTTTGTAAGTATTATTGCAATACTTACCAGGAGCACACGTCATGATTCGCAAAGTCCTTCTAACTTCCGCCATGTTCGGCAGCTCATTCCACGCTTATGCGGCCCCGATTACCGCATCCATGACCGGCGCTTGGTATGACCCAAGCCGCAGCGGTCAAGGCATCCAGATTCAAATCGTTGGTAGCGCGCAAAAAGAAGTGCTGCTGAATTGGTACACCTTCGATGCTGCTGGCAATCCGATCTGGCTAGTCGCACAGGCCCCGGTGCAGGCGGATGTGGTTCGCCTTACTGCCTTGAAAGTGACTGGGCCGACCTTCATGCAGCAAAATGCGCCGGTAAATCGCACGCAATTTGCCGAGTTAGAGCTGTCATTTGACGATTGCAATAAAGGCCGCATGCGCTACACCAGCGCGATAGGCTCAGGCGAGCTGCCATTGACTCGGCTTTCGAACACCTTCGGCAACACCTGCACCGGCACGTTGGTGGACGATCGCCGCACTTCCGAAACTTTAGAGACCAATCAAACCGCGATCAGCGCAGGTATTTCAGTCAGCACACGGTACCGCGAAGAAGCCGGCAAAATTCGCTTTAAAGCAACTGCGCGAGGCTCCGCCGCAACGATTGGCAATCGCTATCAGGTTTGGATTCTGGGGGCGCAGCGCGCAGAGCTTCAGCTACTCGCCAGCGGCGGTGAATCAGAAGCGGAAGTCGAATTCGCCAGCCCAGCTGAGCCCGGCAAATTGCCACTCACGTTTGATCCGCGCGGCGCAGTGGTGGAACTGCGATTGGCAAATGCAGGCACGCAACCTGGTGGTGGCACTACCCCAGGCAACGCCAACAACGCACCGCCATTTGGCAATTCAGATCAAAAAGTACTGTTGCAATTTGCGCCGGCTTTTCGTGACGGCAGCGGCGATGCGCAGCTGGAGCGATTCGCTAATAAAGTGAATTTTGACGTTGAAATTGAGGACGTGCCGATTGGGGTTTACAGCGTGCAAGTGGCAGGTATCCACCGGGGCAATTTGCTGGTCAGCATGCAAAACGGCCGCAACAAAGGTGAGCTGGAATTCTCCAATCCGCAAGATGCGGGCAAGCCGCTGCTGAATTTTGATCCGCGTGGCCAGCTGGTGCAGGTCAAGCTCGGCACCGAGCTGGTCGCCAGCGTGACTTTCGTCAACTAGGAAACATGGTATGACTCAACAAAACACGGACGTGATAACCGCCGCGCTGATTAAAATCTTCCGCCCGCTGGTGCGCATGCTGCTGCGCTTGCACATTCCGTACAAAGCTTGTGCTGATGCGCTGCGCTGGACCTATGTCGATGTAGCGACGCATGAATTCGCGATGTCAGCGCAAAAGCAGACCAAATCACGCGTGGCGGTAATTACAGGGTTGACGCGCATTGAAGTCGAAAAACTTCAGCGCGAAGGCGCTAAAACCACACAAGCGACTGCTGCACTATACAACCGCGCCGCGCGCGTGCTTACCGGCTGGCAGTTTGACCCAAAATACAGCGATAGCAGCGGCAAGCCAACCCCACTTGATCATGATGGCAGTGAAGTGAGTTTTGCTAATTTGGTGCTGCGTTATTCTGGCGGTGCCACGGTGCGCGCGGTACTCGATGAGCTGCTCGCCAAAGGCAATGTGCAATGGAATGAAGCCGCGCAAAAATACGAGTTTGTCAGTGCGCAGTTTTTGGCTGTCGATGGCACGCTGGAAGTCGATATTTTGGCAACCTCAACCGCGGATCTATTGAGCACAATCGAGCGCAACATCCGCCCAAATCAAACGCAACGGCGCCTGCAAGCGTATGTCGAGCAGGCGGATCTGCCAGAACATTTAATCGAACAAGCGCGCGCGCACATACAGCAAAAAACCAATGCGCTATTAGATGAGCTGGATCAATATTTAATGACACTCGCCGCGCAATCGGTGAGCGACAGCACGCCTAAAGAGCCGCTTTCGCCCTGCCCTCGTATCGGGCTAGGCGTGTATTTCTTCCAGGATGAGCCACCGTTGAAATCAGCCGAAATGGACACCCGCGGCCGCCACAGCGAACGCAAAAAAAACGCCAAGGCGCTCGAATGAAGAAACTTAGTCCAAATCTAAAAACCGTCCGTTCACAAAATTCATTGCCTGTACCAAAATTCGGAGACCGATCATGAAATTCACTGCCTTAAAACTCCATTTACGAAGCAGCCTAACGGCAGCGCTACTGCTTTGCGCTGCACTCACCAATATCGCATTTGCAGCAAATACCAAAGCCAATAACGAAGCTGCGATTAAACCTCAAAGCGCGCTTTTACAAAGCGCAAATAGATCTCCGAACGCGCCGATTGCCAAAATTCGAGTTGGAACCGGCTTTGGCGTCAATCAATTTCGTGGCTTTAACACCAACGCCGCAACACAGTATTTTATTGACGGCGAAGCGATTACCGGCGAACCCAGCCCTACGCAAATGGGGCTAGGAACCAGAGTTAACGCAAGGCTTGATGGCACTGCCAACGGCCCTGTGACCGAAGGTAATGCCACGGATGTGTTCATCGAAAATGCGCTGATAGGCCCGGTGAGCACGATCACCCCGCAACTGCGCGTCTTTGGTCAGCCCTTGACCGTATCTTCCGATACCGTTTTAGTCAATTTTACTGCCGTCAATACGCTACAAGTGGGCGATCTATTGCAAGTGGGCGGGCAAATTGATGCCAACAATTCATTCGTCGCCACCCGGATTGAGCGCAAAAACAACCTAAACAATTGGCGTTTGACTGGCTTTCTAACCTCAATCAACATCGCTGCAAGCACGGCTGTCATCGGAACACAAAACATTAGTTTTGTCGGCATAACGCCCACCAATTGCCCAACGCCGATTGCAGCCGGGCAATACGTAGAAGTTAGAGCCACGCCCATCACACCATTTGTGCCGAATCAGCTCATCAATAGCGTGACCCGTTTGCGCTGCGGCACACCGAGCATTCCTGGCACAGTCGGCGCACCTGGGGCGGTTGATGGCTTAATTAGCTTGGTAACACCTGAACCAGCCACCGAATTTAAGGTGAATAACCTAACGGTAACCTACGGCCCGGTCACGTTCTTCAGAGATGGCAATGCAGAAGATATTGACCTTGGCGTGCGGGTTGAAGTCGAAGGCATTTATGCCAACGCGACGACCATTTCCGCATCGAAAATTCGCTTCATTCGCCCTAGTCTGCGCTTCCAAGCCAACTTATTGCCAGCCGATATCATCCCTAATGTAAGCATCAGCGTGTTCGGCAAACTGATCAAATTCACCCCGCAAACCCGCGATGAAGATGGCATAGCGGCCAATGGCCTAAGCGGGCCTGCCGCCGTAGAAGTGCGCGCCTACGCCGATTCTGCGGGCAATTTGTTCGCCACTCGTGTCAAAGATCGTGGGAACATCCGCCCAGATAACTTTAGATTGACCGGCCCTGCGGCCAGTATCGTTGCACTCACATCGTTCAAAATTCTGGACGTTAACGTTAACACCAGCGCAAGCTTGTTTTTTGGCACCACCGGCTTACCGATTACCGCCGCAACCTTTTATGCGGACCTCACGCCAAACCGCATCGTGGAAATATCAGACGCGCTGTACAACCCAGCAACCAATACGCTATCAGGCGGTGAAGTATCGTTCGAGGATGACGTGTTTGATAATCGATCAGGGCTTCTCTTCAAAGCCATCGACAACGCAACCGTCAGCGGCACGCTTACGGAAGTTGCATTGGACGGAGTGTTTGCTTCAGGGTTTGAGGATTAACGCTAGCCTTCAATGCTGCGTCAAAGGTTGCGCTCAGCCCGCGCGTGACCTTTGACGCTAGGGAAATTCAGTACTTTGCACTAAGCTCTGGTCTGTTTAAATCACGCCACTCTGCATGCTGAGCCTAAAGAATATCGAACGGCGCTATGCGCAAGCTGGCGGGCACGCGGTTCTGGCTTTGGCGGACGTGAGCTTACACATCAGCGCGGGCGAATACGTCGCGATTGTCGGGGCGTCGGGCTCGGGCAAGTCCACCCTACTCAATGTGCTAGGGCTTTTGGATCAGCCAACGTCGGGCAGCTATCAGATAGATGGGCAAAGCGTCGCGGGCTTAGCAGATGATGCGATGAGCGTTTTACGCAATCAAAAAATTGGTTTTGTGTTTCAGTCGTTTCATTTAATGGCGCGCTTGAGCGTGTTGGAAAACGTCAAGCTGCCGCTGCGCTATGCCGGTGCCCCGCTGCAAGATTCCGCTCATCGTTTAGCAGCGGATCAACACGCGCGCGCGCTGTTGGCGCGCATTGGCCTGAGTGATCGGTTAAGCCACACACCCAATGAGCTTTCCGGCGGTCAGCAGCAGCGCGTCGCGATTTGTCGCGCGCTTTTTATGCGTCCACCGCTATTGTTAGCCGATGAACCGACCGGAAATCTGGACTCCAAGAGCGCCGCTGACGTGGTAGCGATGCTTCGTGAGCTGCATCAACAAGGGCAAACTATTGTGCTCGTCACACATGATCATGACGTGGCGCGACAGGCGTCTCGCGTGGTCACGCTAAAAGACGGCAGGGTTGTGAGTGATACCGCCGCAACAGAGAGCGACTAATGCGCGTTGATCTTAAATCGCTCACTGTTTTGATCGTGCTTTTGAGTGTGCAAGCGCTGATGCTGAACCTCGCAATCTCAAAGGCGGAGGCAAACGCTTCCGTAGCGGTACCTGCGCGCAAGGCTGATACCGAACGCCCTGTGATCCTAAGCGGCGAAGTGCAGGCGATGGATGCGCAAATCATTGTAGTGCCACCTTCCAATTCGTCGCCGGTAGTGATTCGCTATTTCATACCCGAGGGTGCCAGCGTCAAAAAAGGCGATGTGGTGCTGAGGATTGATACTGCAGGCGGCGCGCAAAGTGAATCGCAAATCACCCAGCAGCTAGAACAAGCCAAGGCGCGCACGGCCAAAGAGATCAGCGTGCTTCGGGTTGCAGTTTTGGATGCCGAGTTGGCGCTGGCCATTGCGAGCGCGTTAAGTGCAAAGGCTAAAATTGATGCCAAGCTTCCTAAGCAGTTTGTTTCAAGCTTAGATTTTGATCGCTACCAAAATGAAGGTAAGCGCACCGCCGCTGATTCAGTGCAAAAGCAAAATGCCTTGAGTGCTGCAAAAGTGCTGCTTGCCAATGCCATTCAAGATGCGCAGGCAGAACAGCAAAAGCTGCAAATTGAACTGGCCTTTGCCAGCTCAGTCAAAGCGCGTTCCGAGGTGATCGCGCAAATTGATGGCGTTGTGACGCACGGCTTTAGTGAATGGCGCGGGCGCCGCATTGATGAAGGCGAATCAGCCATGCCGGGCAATGAGGCGGGCAAAGTTGTAGCCGGTGATCGGCGTGAAGTCATTGCCTACGCGTTAGAGGCGGATCGGGTCTACTTACAAACCGGCCAAGCCGTCGCACTGTTCGTCGATGCGTTAGTTGGTAGACGTTTGGACGCAACAATCGACGATATTTCGCAAAGCCCAGAAACCCGCGCAGTGTGGGGATCGGGCCGCTACTTTCGAGTTCGTATCGCACTTAAGCCCGAACAAAGTAGTGGTTTAGTACCAGGCATGAGCGTACGCGTTGAGCCGTTGAGTCAGATTGCAGCAGGCGCGCCGAGTGCCGCAGCCATACCGAAGAGCCTAAGCTTGGAGGGTGAAATCAGCGCGCGGGTAAAGTCGTTTATCGCGCCGCCCGCCATCAAAGATGTATGGCAATACACGCTAGTCATGCTGGCGCCTGAAGGCTCGATAGTGAAAAAAGGCCAGCCGGTTGCGATTTTCGATGGCTCCGCCGTGCAAAATAATTTGAGCGAAAAAACCCGCAAGCTTGATGAAGTGCAAAAGCAGCTGCGCCAGCTTGCACTTAGCCATGCGGAGGCTGACAAACAAAGCACCATCGCAACAGCCCAAGCGAAAGCTGACCTTGAACGCGCAACGCGCAAAGCAGCGCAACCGGCTGATTTAATCAAACGGGTGGATTACGACAAGCTTGTAGTCGAGCGGGCGCTCGCAAACGAAACGCTGACATTAAGCATTCAAAAGCAAAGCGCTCAGCAGTTTTCGCGCATAGCTGAGCGGCAAGAAAAAGAAGTTGAGCTTGCGCTATTGGAAGCGGAGATCGCTGCGCTGCGCACCGCAGCGCAGCAGCTAACTGTCGCGCCATCTAACGACGGTATCGTGATTCACGGGCAGGCTTTCAATGGCGATAAATTCACTACCGGTTCACAGGTTTTTCAAGGGCTAGCCGTGGCGAGCGTTGCAGATGTGTCGACGCTGCGGGTCGACGCGCTCATACCCGAAGCGGATGCGAATCTAATTGCACTCGGGCAAAGCGCTTTAATTCGCTTCGGCACGGCCGGTGCAAGCTTGAATGCTAAAGTGGTTGGGGTTGGCAATGTGTTCCGCCGTAAAGGCCGCACCCAGCCAAGTATCGTGCGCGATTTATATCTCGATTTCGCCGAAGGCAGCACGCTGCCGGCTGAGCTCAAACCTGGGCTTGCAGTTCAGATCAATATCGCGCTTGAGCAAATATTATGAGTAAACTTATCAATCAATTGATGCTTTTGACGCTCATATGCATCGCTGCCATGCTACCCGCGTGCAATGGCGACGCTGACCCAAATGCACCCGTATTGGAAACGCTGACTCGCACTGATTTTGTTGATCGACTTGAAGCCTATGGCGAACTAAAAAGCGCGCAAAACACGCCGCTCAATGTGCCGGGTACGGGTTTTGAGCAGCGCCAGCTTGAATTCATGATTTCAGATGGCGCACGCGTACAAAAGGGTGAGATTATCGCGCGGTTTAAGTCAGATTCCACTCGCAAAGAGCTATCGCAGCAAGAAATTGAGCTGATGCGTAACGCGCTGCGTTTAGCCAGTGAAAAGGCAGGCGCCAATACCGCTGCCGCGCAGATATTGACTGAGCAAGCCGCTATTCAAGGCGATCTAGAACTCAGCGAGCGCTACGCAAATTTAGACGCCAGCGCCAGCGTGGTATCGAAAAACGAGCTGCTGGATAAGCTGCAAGATTTGGGTTTACTGAAAGACAAACAGGCCACTCTGAGCTGGCGCGTTGAACATCAAAAGCGGCGCGAATCAGCGGGATCAGAGGTTACTTTAGCGCAGCGTGATGGCGTGCAGGCCATTGTAGACCGCAGCCGTGAAAGCCTGGCAGCACTGGAATTGCGGGCACCGCATGATGGCGTGTTTCGGCTTAATACGGGCTGGGACGGCTCAAAAATTCAAGTCGGCGGCAGTACCTGGGCCGGGGATGATTTCGCTAACTTGCCTGATTTAACATCCTTGGTGGCGCGCTTTTCGATCCCGCAAACCGAGGCCAGCGGCTTACAGATTGATCAGCGCGTAGATGTTAGATTAGTCGGAACTGGCGAGGTAATCAGCGGCAAAATCAGCCGTTTGGGCGCTAGCGCCAGCGTTCGCTCGCGCGAGTCGCCGGTCAAATATCTAGATTTTGATGCCCGCTTTGACACCAGTGAGATCATCAGATTGCAGCTCACGCCCGGCATGGCAGTGCGCGGTGTCATCTATCGTATTGACGTTAAACAGGCGCTTACGGTGCCCAACACTGCGCTACGAATTGACGTCAAAGACGCTGCTGCTGGCATCGCAGCAGCCATACCGCCGACAATGCCGAGTGGCATGATTCAAGGCAAGCCGCGCGGCCCACGTGGTACGTATGAACCCATCGAGCAACCACCCAAACCCATAGCGCCTAAAGCTGCCGCGATACTGCTGGGCGATGGTTCAGAGCGCAAAGTGATGATTGGCGCGCAGGGTTCAGCGCGCAGCGTGGTACTGACGGGCTTAAACGAAGGCGAGACTATCCGCGTGTTGCGCCCTGAAGCAGATGTTGACATCAAACCCGCAGTAGCTGATGGCGCCAAACCTTGATTAATAAAGCGCTATTGATGGAAGCTATCGATGAGCTGGCGCGCCGGAAATTGCGCACTGCGCTCACTTTGCTCGGCATGGTGTTTGGCGTGGGTGCGATTGTCGCGATGTTGGCGGTTGGCGAAGGCAGTCGGCGCGAAGCGCTGCGCTTAGTGGAGCGGCTCGGCATGAACAATTTAATCGTGCAAAGCAAGGGCGGCGCGGAAGATGAGCTCAAAGAGCGACGCGCGCGCTCATTAGGTTTAAGCGCATCCGATGCCCAGGCCGCACAAATGGTGGTTCCAAACGTCGAAAGTTACAGCTTGCAGCGCGAAGTAAAAGTACTGGAGCTGCGCGGGCCCGCAGCAGCCGCCAAAGCCGAGGTTTTTGCGGTTTCTGATGAATACGCGAACCATGTTTCGCTGGTGCTTGGCGAAGGCCGCTGGTTCAGCAGCGGCGATAGAGAAACCTTGGCTTCCGTTTGCGTGCTGGGTGCGCGCCTGAAGCAGCAGCTTTTTGGCGATCAAAATGCGATCGGCGGCTTAGTCAAACTTAATCACGTCTGGCTGCGGGTCGTTGGCGTTTTGCAATCGCGTGATTTAGGCAAGCAACAATTCGAAGGCGTCAGCTTAGGCGTCGACGACGAACGCATGTATCTGCCTTGGGATAGCGCATTGGCGCGTTTTCGTTTTGCCGCGTTGGAAGATGAGGTCAATCAAATCACCCTCAAGCTTAAACCAGGCGCTGACCCTGCCAGCAGCGCGCGAGTGCTGCAAGCACTGATTAAAGCGCGACACAACAATGTCGACGACACCACGTTGGTAGTGCCGGCCGGTCTGTATCGCCAGAACCAGCAAACCCAACGCATATTCACGCTGGTCATGTCTTCCGTGGCGGCGGTCAGTTTGCTGGTCGGCGGCATTGGCATTATGAATATAATGTTAGCTAACGTATTAGAACGGCGGCGCGAGATCGGGCTTAAGCGCGCCATTGGCGCCACCAAACGCGATTTGATTGCGCAGTTTTTAGCCGAAGCGCTGGTGATTTCTGTGCTCGGCGGCGTAGCAGGTCTGGTGTTCGGGGCAATATTGGCGTTTGCGATTGCGCAGTTTGCCGGTTGGCAGGTGGCATGGTCGCCGCTGTGGTTGTTTGTCGCGGTCACGGCCTGCGTAGCGGTAGGGATTAGTTTTGGTGTTTATCCAGCGCGTAAAGCGGCAGAGCTTGACCCAATTGCGGCTTTGCGAACGGATGGATAGGTCTAATTCGGTTGCGATCTCACGAACAGCACGCATACCAACACGCCCCTGGAGTACCCTTCAATACGCACACACACTACCTACAGACCCCAATTCGCACCAAATTAATCTGCCCAGCTAAGTTTTGAAACGGTTTGACTTCATCACTCAAGCCAAATTGATACTGCATGTTCAAGCGGTCACATCCGGTAAACGTAATCGTGGCTTCCCCTACTTCTTGGTTGACAGTCGGCAGCTTAACGTCGCGTCGCCCGCCTAAGGTGCGGTAGATTTTGGCGCGAACCACATTGCCGTTTGTTTCTGTGCTGCTGGAAGGCAACGGAGCTTGCAGCGTAAACCAAGCTTGTTTATCCGGATCATCTGCTGCGTTGCTCGGATCGCGCGCAAACCAACCAGCAAAAAATGTGCCTGCATTCGCAATGGTCATTAACCCTTGGCCTCGCACACTTGGATCATGAAATAGCCCGGTTTTGGCACTGATCGGCGCTGGCAGGCTCAGTGGCGTCCCGCAGCCACTGGCGGGAACCAACGCACGCAGCGGGATTACGCCGTGCAACATGCCAAACTGCCGTTGATTGGCAATACAGCTTTGCGAGGTGCAGCGCTCGGCGGGTAATTCATAGGACAGTGTCGCGCTATCGCAGCTCAAAAAACGCAGCGTTGCAGTGCCTATTTCAACAGGAGCGCTGGCACCCAATTCAGCCAAACTTCCGCCACTGGATCGATAGATTTTTAGCTCAGCTTGGATCGCACCAGGCGCAACTTCGCCTTGCAAGCTCAACCAACGTTGCCTGGCTGGCGATAGCAAATGACTGACACCAACACCGGGCAAATCCCAGTCGCTGTGAAACCACGCCATGAATTGCGTGTTGCCAATCCGTTCGATAAAAAAGCCCTGGCCAGGCGTGGCAGGGTTATACCAAGCGCCAACTTGCCACGGCGCACCCAAAGCCGCCCCGCTACGGGCAAACGGTAGTGGCGTTCGCGCTACAAAACGAACATCCCCAGCTGTGACGATCGCGCTACTTGGAAACACATCGCCAATCAGCGCGATGTCAAGCAAATTACCGCTGCTAGCATCTAGGCTTTCGACAAATTCAGCGCCATTGACGCTACGCCCGTGCACGAACACCTGCCACTGTCCATTGACCATTTCGCTTGGCAGTTCGATTGCCTGCGGCGGTTTTAGGCCTCCAAAAACGACTGGATCAATATTGATGGATCGACGCCACATCAGCGCACCTGTATCCAAGTTGATTTTTTGTAAAACACTGCGGCGCGGCGCGAACGCCCGGTCATAACTGTCAAAGCTGCGCAGCACATAAAGCATCGGTTGCGCTTCGCGAGTATCTTCTTTGAGCTCGGTTCGGCTAAATGCCGGAACAATCGGACTAAGCTGTTGGGAAAACTCCAGGCCAGATAATCCCGTATCAAACGCGGTGCCAGGCTGGCGCCATTTGACGTTTCCGGCTAGGTCGATAAATTCGTAGGAAAGCGTTCCTGGTACTAAAATCGGGTCAAACGCCCGGGGATCGCTTGACGCAACTCGAGTGCCATCACGCTTTGCAATTAAGGTTCCGCCGCTCAGAACGCCCGCGCCAGCGACTTCACTTTGTGCAAAGGGGAAGCGTGTCGTGCCAAGCTGTCGCCCGGTTGCATCCCACGTGGTGAGCACGCTATCAAAGTCATCAATACCAGGAGTGAACACGTTGCCCAACGTTTGCTGGATGCTAATGCTAATAGCTCGTACGGTTCCAGTAAATGCGATCAATCCCTCTTCGCCCCAAGCGAATTCATCCATATCGCCGGGCAAATTAAACGCAAAAAGTTCTTCGCCAACATCTGAAATCGCTTGGTAGTTTTTCAGCACTAGCTCATTTGACACCGTGCCAGATTCCGAAACCCTGGGGCGCGCTATGAGCACTCTGTCATCAAAAACAATCATCGACGGCGAGCTTATCGAGTCCCCCGCTAGCCGGTCATTCGGAAAATAACCCAGTGGTTTGTTGAGCTCAAACAACAATTCACCGGTGCCCGCAGCCCAGCAAACGAGGCTAGATACGCCACCTTCAAAGCCACGCACCGAATGCGTGACGCATACCATGCGGTTACTGCCGCCAATCAGGTTCTCGAAATAACCGGTAAACGTCAGCGGTTTCTGCCACAGCACCTGACCATTCACACCAATTGCCGTTAGCGTATCTGAACTATTCGTGGTTCTAGTTTCACTACTGCTGGTGATCGCAAAAGTAGTGCCGTTTGGCGCGCTTACTGAAGCACTGAGCGGCGCGTTGAAGTCCGAGCTCAACGGCAAACTGACTGTTTGATCAAGCTGATTTGGCACTGATATTTGCCGCAGTGCTTTATACGAAGCAAAATCAGATTGCGCCACACTCGCTACATAAAGTAGCTGCGTGCCTTGCGGATTGAGTGCTGCGGCGCTGACACCTTGATCCCTAATCGATTGATTGACCAGCACCGCACCAATTTTATTCAACACAACGATATGGTCTCTTCCGATGACGGCAACACTCGATTGACCCGTAAGTATAATTGGGCGCGCCGGTTCAAAATTGATTTGATTGCTATCTAGCCCAACGCTTGCCCCGCACGGCAGTGCGGTTCGCCATTCGATTGCACCCGTGGCACCCAAACCCGTCAAAGCACAATCGCCGCGCGTCAAAATCCAACGCTCACCACTTTGTACATCGAAGGCCTGCGCCACAAAAACGCCCGCAATGATGGGGGTGACGCACATTGGGTGCGCTGCCAGCAGTTTGAAAACGCCAGCGTTCAATGCCGGTAGCATCTACGAGTGCAACTGCGCTCACCGTATTGTTTACCGAATTGTTAACTTGCGGCGGTGAAATTGGCTCATAACGAATAAACGCGCCGCCCAGATTGCTGCCTACCGCAGGCGTAACGCCGGTAATTTTGAGATTACTAACAAGTGGCGAAATCAAATGGCGTTTCGGCGTGCCGTCCGCCCGAAGCGTTAATACGTCAACGCTCGACGTTAGCCAAATTTCACCGTTCTCCGAGGCTGCCAGCGTTGTGCAGCTTGCGCCTCTGATCCATTGGTACCAGCGCACTGATTCGTCCGCGCGAAATCGACGCACCGTGCAGCCGCGCTGAGAGGGATCAGAAAAATCAACGGACTCAAACCCGCGGGAAATTCCTGAGAATCCGTAAATATCCGATAAGCGACCGATCTCAATTCGCTCATCGCCCACGGCAATGGAAGTCAGCGCAACGTCGGCAAACTCACTACTAATCGCCCGCACCGATAAATCGCGAGCTAGGCGGACTCGGCCAAGCGAAGAGCGCAGCTGAAACTCGCCATTTGGCATCGCGCTAACCGTTTCCACCTGCGTTGCGCGTTGGTTTGGCGGGAAGCGAATCAGCCCCTGCGCTGAGGCCTGCGTGCCCAACAGCGATAGCGCCACTGCGAAAAACGCAAGACGCGCAAACGTACTTGCCAGGCTTTCCTGACTAATGTGTGCATTTTTTTTCATAGTGCATTATTTCGGAACGGGCGACATCGTGCAAGCGCTGATACAAATGAGTCGGAAACTGCCGCGAACAGCACGCCTCGAAGCAAACCCGTTACCGATTCGTTACCGCCAAATGCCGCATGCGTGGAAACCCTCCCCCGTGGTTGCGTGTAGCCTGCGGTTTGAAAACCTAGCCAATCCACGAAATCGTTGACCCAGACGAAAAATCGTGCGGTTCGTCCCGTTCTTCGCCCTACGGACGTTTGTTGTGGCATTTTTGCCCAAATAAAGCGCCGCTAGCTGCTGCGCACTCGGACTCGATTCAACAATTCAAACCTGGAACCTCATGCACAACTGCAACAATTTTAAATTAGTTCCGACCGCCGCCGCGCTCGCAATTCTACTGTCGCTTTCATCTAGCATTGCGCAGGCACAAGCCCTCAATTGGAATCTGGTTGCAGGCGAACCCGCTCGTTTCCCGATTCCAGAGCTTGGCGCTGGGCTTCGCGAATTCAATGAAGGCTCAGTGGCGGATTTCGGCCTGGGCCAACTCGGCTTTCGCGTACTGAGCCCGAGCGTATCTGCAGGGTATTGGGCCAGCCGCAATGGCGCGCTGGTGCGCTACACGCAGCTCAATTCAAACGGAATTTTCGGCCCGGGGCGCGCTGGCGCTGAGGCCGCGCATCAATTCAGCAGCATTCGAACTGGGCAAAATTCCACCGCCAGCGATGGCCAGCGCGCATTCTTAGGCAAAGCGGGCGATCCAGCCAATACAGCGGGCGCAAGCAATGGCATTTGGCGATGGAATGGCGTGCAGAACATTGAAATCGCTAGGGGCGGCGTGGATGGTTTACTCGGCCCGGGTTTGCCGTTGGGCTGGCAGTTTGAAAATGCGACCTTTTTTACTGAGGAAGCGCGCATGCTGCAGGGCGGTCAGGTTTTGATTCACGCCGATGTAACCGGCCCAGGCGTGGCGCGCTCTCGCCTGCTGGCGCGGCATGTTCCGGGTGTGGGCAATCAGCCCTGTATGCGGGTAGGTTTCAACACCGAGGCCGGATTGTCACCAGGGCTAGAGCCAGGTGATCGGTTTCAGGGCAACTCAAACGCAACGTCGATTGGCGTTTCTTATGATGGCCGCGTTTATGTCAGAAATGTCGCAGTTTTGAACGGCCCGCGCCTGATTGAGGGCATTTGGCGAATTTGCGATGGCGCACCGCGCGCGCAAGTGGTCATTGGCGAAAGCGGGCCGCGTGGGCCTGATATTGGCGTCGTTGGCGCGCAGTTCGAAGATTTTGAAAACGGACCGCCGCTCCCAGATCGCGGCAATGGCTTTTATTATTTTTCCGAATACTGCCGCACTATTCCGTGCGATTCTCCAATTGGAATTCCTCAAGTTGGGCTGTTCCACACCCAAACAGCAGGCAATTTAGGCATCGCCTACAACGAACCGAACGGTTTCCACGGCCCAAATTGGGAAAATTCCAGGTGGAAATTTTTTGACATATCAAGCCTTAGCGCTGCTGGCCAATTCACTTCTTTCGTGTCCAGCGTAAGCACGATAGATGGAGTCGATCCAACCGGCCTGTGGCGCGTGCGCTCCGGCCAGCGGCCAGAATTGGCCGCCATGATTAACTCGACAGTGGCAGCTTTCGCACCCGAGGCCGGCCGCACTTGGGCAGTGTTTACTGGCAGCGCGGTATTTAGCAATGGCGATATCGTGGTGGCGGCGCGCACCAATCCTGGCGACGTTGAAGGCATTTGGTGGCTGCCACGCGGCGGTGCACCCAGAAAAATCCTAGCACCCGGGCAAGTTTTGACGTTCCAAACCGTCAACGGCCCTGTGCAAGAGACGGTCAGCTCATTTGTGCTACCTGTTGATGGCGGCGATTACGCCAGCAGCAAAGATTTTTGGGTTGCAGCGGATGGCACGTTACTGATGTTTGTTGGCTTAGTGGGCGATGCCGGCACCCAGACCGGCGCCTACATCAGCACGCGCTTGAATGTGCCTGACCCGCTCATTGTTTTTGCGGATGGATTTGAATAATGAATTTGAATAATGGGTTTGGATTGCGAGAATGATATGAAATTAAGTTTGACATTAGCCACGCTCATCGTGTTCACCGGTCTAATCGCACCTGTAAACGCACTCGCCCAATCCCAACTTCGAATTGTCAATCCAGAACCCGGTGTAAGCGATCGCTTTGGTAGCGCGATGGCTAGCGACGGCGCATGGCTGCTGGTTGGTGTCCCGGGCGATACCACTTCTGTAGCGACTGCGGCGGGCGCGGTTTACGCCTATGAGCTGGTCGATGCTAGCTACGTGCAGCGCACCAAACTAATCGCAAGTGATGGCGCAAGCGGCGACAGTTTTGGCGCTGCAATTGATATCTCCGGCGATACCGCAATTATTGGCGCCTGGAAAGACAACCTTGCCGCCGGCAGCGGCGCAGGTTCGGCTTACGTGTTCGATAGAGTCGGATCCAATTGGCTACAGCGCGTCAAACTACAAGCACCCGATGCGGCAACCGCCGATGGCTTTGGCATTGCGGCAGCCATTTCCGGCGGTACCATCATCATCGGCGCATTCAATGACGATGTAAACGGCGTCGGCGCGAGCGCGGGATCGGCGCATGTATATAGGCTCAATGCGGGCAACTGGATCCACAGCGCTCAGCTTTTCGCCAGTGATGGCAATCAGTTCGCGCGCTTTGGCGGATCGGTGGCTATTTCTGGGGAACACTTATTAATTGGCGCGCGAAATGCCGACGCCGACGCTGGCGCGGTCTACGCCTTCATTCAAAGCGCGGGCACCGTTAACTTTCAATCAAAATTGCTTGCGTCCGATTCGGGCTTGACAGATGGGTTTGGCTACGCCATCGCACTCGATGGAAACACCGCCCTGATTGGTGCACCGAACCACAGCGTGAGTGGTATCGCGACAGGCGCTGCCTACATTTTTACCCGAGGCGCTGCCGGCTGGGCGCAACAAAGCAAACTCGTCGAGCCAGCGGCCCAGGCGAGTGACCAGTTCGGCTATACGGTAGCGCTAATCGGCACCGAAGCGGTGATTGGCATGCCATTTAGCGGAACCGGCGTCGGGAGCTGCCTAGACTGCGGCAGCGCCAGCTTTTATCAGCGCTTCGGTGCAAATTGGACGAGAATTTCAAGATTGCTCGCTATCAATCAAGAAAACTCTGAAAACTTAGGTGTAGCAGTGGCGCTGACACAAGACGGGGCAATTGTTGGCGCGCCGACCGCTAACGACGTTGGCGCAGGCGTAAACGATGCAGGAAATGTCGTTCAATTTGTCTTGTCGCTATCGCAGTTTCGAGATGGATTTGAGTAGGTCGTCAATCGTTGTTTGCGCCGTTTTGTTTTACCTGCCTAAAAAGAAATCCTATGTTGACTGGACACTCCCTAAAGTCGTTAGTAACTTGCTTAATTTTGGCATTGCCTGGAGCAGCTCTGGCGCAAACCGAATACGTCAACGCCAATGAAATTTCAACCCAGCCCGTTATTAACGAACCGACACGAATCACCCTGAAATACGTTTCGGATGCATGCGCTGCCGAGTCAGCAACGCTGAATCAAGGAAATTTTCGACATTCGATCACGCTTCGGTTTACCCCAGGCGTAGTCTGCGGTGCGGTGGTGACTCAGCACCAAATAACCCTTGCTCCTGCTAGTTTTGGAGCGGGTAGTCACCTCATCGATGTGTTCTATGATCGAAGTCAGCCCCCTGCGCTTCCCGTGTTTTTCGTTCAAAATACTTATGATTTCAGCGTTCAAGGAAAAGCATCGCCGATAATATTCGTTGATCCAGCTTCCAACCTTACCGACCCTACTGATCGTATTCCCTATAGCGATTTTGATGTCGGCGGCCAATGGTATGAGCCTGCAAGTAGTGGTAGCGGCTTGTTTTTGAATCACAAGAAATTCGAAAAAACCGATTCGGTCGTCGGCAGCTGGTTGAACTACACCGATGCTGGCGAAACAAGCTGATTTTATCTGAGCGGTTTGAACTGGATCAGCTCACGCGAACATGTTGGCTTTGTCTACCAGACCAAAGCCGATCCAATTGTATGCAATTTGCTATTTCCGGCCGATGCGCCTTGCTTTAACCCGCTGAAGCCGGTTCACGCAAGCAGCATCAACATAGTAGGTAACTACCGAATTACGTTTAGCAGCCGAAAATCAGCTGAGATGCAGCTCAGGCTTTTGCGGGGTCCCAGTACTCGCTTAATTCAGTTGCAAAAGCAGTGATTGAGCCACTACCTACACACCCCAATTTGAATCAAATCAATCTCGAGCTTCGGTCAATTTCAAAGTTTGTTGTTGGCGACGTGCGCCAGCACTTTATATTCTGACAGTCTGCTTGGCAACGAGAAAACGTTACTTGGCTAGCCCGGAGCTTTCCTGCATAAGCGCCGCGCCGGTCGTCTCTGTCACGATGACGCTCATGCTGCCATCAGAAAACTCAAACAGTCCGTTCTTTCACGCTTCCGGTCGATGGCGGCGATTACGCCGGCGGCAAAGATTTCTGGGTCGCAGCCGACGGCACGCTGTTGGTGTTTGTAGGTTTAGTCGGCGATGAGGGCACCCAGACCGGCGCTTACATCACCACGCGCTTGAATGTGCCTGACCCGCTCGTTGTTTTTGCGGTTGGGTTTGAGCAATGAAATTAAGTTTAAAATTAGCCAAAATCTTTGCGTTGATAGGCCTAATCACGACCATCACCGCCGCTGCCAAATCCCAACTTCGACTCGTCAATCCAGAACCCGGCACAAATGATCGCTTTGGCAATGCGATGGCTAGCAACGGCACCACCAATGCGGGCAACGTTGTTCGCTTTAGCTTGCCACTTTCTCAGTTTCGAGACGGATTTGAGTAATTTGTTGATCTAGACAAACCATCACTTTCTAAGCCAAGCGACGCGGATACCAGTTTGTATGGCTTACTCTGGTATCCGTGCGCCAATTCGTGTTGATAGTGACTAAGGTTGCCGAACTTCGAAATGAAAAATACAAGCGTCAGCACTGCTCGAGCAGAAGGCTTGGTTGCCTATTGGGTTTGTCCGTACACCAAACGTATAATTTACATAGTAATCGCGCCCAAGAACTAGTGGGCAAAGGGCATTCGCAAATGGAGGAACGGCGGCGCTTACTAAATCAATCGTTGCGCCGCCTGTGGTTGTAGTTATCAAGCAGCGCTTTGAGACGGGTATGTCGTTCAAAATCGAATCACGGAAATCAGCCGGGCATTCGGAAACGCTCATCGCAACAAGCGCGCTAGGGCTCTGGGTGCTAACGAACGAAAAAATGCTGAAGGAAGACGGCGAATTAGCATTAAGTCTAAACGGATAACTTACCGCTTGAGACAGCGACAGCCCACTTGTGGTTTGAGCCCCAAGCGTGAAATTCAGCGGCGAACCTATCGTGTTGAAAATCGGCTGCGTATCGTAGAGTCCAGCGCCATTGCAGCCAGTGGAACGCGCCACTGCAAATTCTGCATTTGCTTGACTCTGTCCATCTGAGCAACTAACTCGGAACCGAAGCGTTTCTGCCGGCCCTGCGGCAACTTGGACGCGCGCAATGTCCGAGCCTGATTGCAAGCCACCGAACCCCGTTACAGGCAAGCCTAACACTTGACTCGCTTGACAGGTTACCGCGCCGTTAAAGCCAGTGCTTAGCCAATTGAGTTCGATCGTCTCGCCTGGACCGGCAGTTTGAGGGCCTGTCAAATAGACCTTGGCACCGGATTCGAATGCATCTATATGGATTAGCTCACTGGCAAACGCTGTAGTTGAAAGTACACACGAAAGTGCGGCTGTAATCTTAGTGAAGTTTAGTTTCATGATTTAGTCTCTCAAAGTGCAAGTAGTTAAAAGGCAGTGGTTTCTCTAAAAAGATTTGACGCGCTTAAGTGAGAGCTTGGGATATTGCCGCGATCGATCCTAGTTGATTGTACGAATAATCACAATAATTTTTTCCGTAGCCAACTTTAAGTCGTAATTTAAGGCAAATATCCGTCAGAAGGTTCCATAGCCATTCAGGCCAAATCAACATATTCACCAAAAAATGATTTCGTGTGTTTGATCTCTCAGCAATCCAGCGAACTAAGTTACAAATGTTAGATTCCAATTGGACTTGCGCAAAGCAATTTCGTTTTATATAGGCAGGTCAAGAGCGTAGTGAACCCCAGCATCAACGCGTGACCATGCATCACTTTGCTTAGCACCAGCCTAAAATTCCCTAGCATTTGCAATATTGGACTAAAGCGCTGGCTTAACCTGCCAACGCTTTTTTTGTTTCATCATTCCCGAGTCGTTGTTTTTAAGCTTGGCGCAGTGATTTCTTGCATAAGCGCAGCGCCAGTCGTCTCTGTCACAACGACGCTCATGCTGCCACCAGCAAACTCAAACTTTACTTGTTCGCCCAGCGGCACTGCTGGCAGATTGACGCGTGTTTCGGCAGGTATGTCGGAACCTGCCACGCTGATCGGCTCGCTCGAATCAACTTCAAGTGCAACGTGCAGAGCGTCGGCACCGGGTAAAACGGTGAAACCGAGCGAGGGCTGCGCTTTTTCACTATCTTTCGACTGAACAGAAATAGATCCACGCTTACCCGGAAGCACGCCGATTGCCGGAGTTGCCATTGTTTGTTCCGCTTGCGCATTACCTGCAAACGTATGTTTGACTGCGACTTTATACATCAGCGCAGCTTTAAAGGTTTCAGCACCTGAGCTTTCAATTGTTGAATTGGCTAGCAAAGATTGCATTGAACCTAGGCTAGCGCTTGGATTTGACGCCCAAACGAGCGTTGAGACTGTGACCGCAACACTAAGCCCTAAAGCAGTAGCTAGATAGCGATGTTTCGATTGAACATGAGATTTTTTAAGCATGGTAATGCGCTCCAAAATGGGATGATGCGCTGGCCACCTACAAGCCAGCGGTGAGGCTGCGCGCTGATCAGGCACGCCTGTTGCAACAGTAAACTGGAGTAGCTCGGCATAACTTAGTCGAACACTTTGTATTGATGAATTCTTGCAACGCATTAGCACGCGCGCATCACAGGCCATTTCTTGATCCAGCTGCATGCGATTGCAGGCAAAATAAGCAAGCGGATTAAACCATTGCAGCGCTAAAAACAGCTCTGCCAACGCCAATGCCCACAAATCCAAAGCTTGCAGGTGCGCATGCTCATGCGCCAACATGAGCGCTTGATGCTCGGGCGAAAATCGCGCGTTAAAGTCCAAAGGCAAAAATATTTTGGGCTTTAGCAAGCCAGTTGCCAGCGGTAGTGAAATCGCAGCGCTAAAGTAAATTTGCGCGGATTTTTTTGCGATCGTACGCGAAGCTATTGCCCAGGCATTGTCCGGCCCCGCCGCAACTGCGCTAGCCTGCACGGTTTTGATGTAGGAATAGTGTCGGCCGAGCCTAAAAATCAGACACGAAGCCACGCCCAAAAGCCAAGCGCCGCTCCAAAAGGTTTCGCTTTGCCAAAATAAAACATTAGTTGCGGTCGCGGTATTGCTCTGAAAATCGTTCGATAGCGGCAAAAATTCTGGGCCTGTCCAAACGCTCTGCGCCAATGGTGAGCCCGGCAAAAAAGTGACCAGCCAAGCGAGCGGCGGCATTAACCAAAGCGCATATGTTGCCGCAGCGCCAAAACGCAAAAACAGCCTGCGCAATAGCAGCACAGCGACAATCGTTAAGCTAAGCACCAGCGCCCAGCGCAACGTTAGATTCAGAAAATTCAATGCAAAAAGCGAGTCTAGGCTCATCGTTTTGACTCGTGGTTTGACTCGGATTCGTCGTGCTCTAGCTGCGCAATGAGCTTTTTGAGCGCGATTAAATCGCCTGCACTTAAACGCTGGTTCTTAGAAAAATGCGCAACCAATGGAACAACTTGCCCACCGAACAAACGATCTAACAGCGAGCCTGATTGCTGCGCCAGATAGGCATCCTGGCTCAAGATTGGGCGATATAGGAATTTTCGACCATCCCGTTCGGCGGCAATGGCGCCTTTGCTCAAAAGCCGATTCAACAGTGTTTTAACCGTGGCTTCTTGCCAATCCTGCACCGATTTGAGAGCAGCAATAATGTCCTCACTTGATTTTGGCGAGTTTTGCCACAGTACGCGCATGACTACGCTTTCCGCTTCTGAGATTGAAATGGTCATTCCGCATCCGTTTACGCCTGTAATTGATATAAATTACATGTGTAAACCAACGCCGTCAAGCGTTTTATTGATGCTGTTCAAAGCTCATGGGAATTCCAGCATCAAAACGATGAAAAATGCGAACACTCAAGCAAACCAGCCGCGAAAATGCGGTACTTTAATTGCCTCGTTTTGAACCTGAGTTTTCATGAGCTTAGCAAGCTGGCTGCACATTGCCGCACTAACAGCACAGGCGCTGATATTGGCGCTGCTGCTGCTTTGGGTATTTCGCTGGCGCAGCCGTTTTGGCCTTGGGTTCTTCATTGCGGCCATTGCATCACTCAACGCGTTGGAACTCGGCGGCCTAAAAATGATGCAAACGCCCTATGTGGGTTTGGTCGTGAACTTTGGCGGCTCCCTGCTGTTTTCGTCCAAGCTATTTGCGGTGCTGCTGGTGTACGTGCGAGAAGATGCGTCCGAGGCGCGCGCACTGCTGTATGGTATTTTCGCTGGGTCAGTCATGTATTTGCTTTATTCCAGCACCTCAATCCTACATTTCTGGATCGCCGGAATTGATCCAGCCAGCCATCTACCGGTATTACGATTTGCCGGCAAACACGCCTTTGGCATGGCGATTTTGATCATTGATGCGATTGTGCTGATCTTGGTTTACGAGTGGCTAGCGCAGCGACTACGCAGTGCATGGGCCTGTTCGGTGATTGCTCTAGCGATCGCTTTGAGCGTTGATAACACTATTTATTATTTGCTCTACATTGGTCAAAGCTCGTTCGGCATCGTGCTACTGCAAAGTTACTTGGGCAAATGGTACGCAGCGTTTATCTATGGCAGTGTTTTTGCGCTTGGTATGCGCTGGAAAGGTTTCGATATGCTTGCCAAACCGCGCGCCAAGCTGGGTGATGTATTTGATTCATTGACTTTTCGCCAGCGCTTTGAAGCGCTGCGCCAACGTGCGCAATTCGACGGACTGACCGGCTTAAAAACCAGAGCACGCTTTGACGAAGAAATTGAAGCGCAGCTGCAAGCACCCGGTATGCGCCTAGTGATTCTTGATATCGATCACTTCAAGCGTGTCAACGATCGCTATGGGCACTTGCGAGGCGATACGGTTCTGCGTGATGTGGCGGGGCGCATCAAACAACAGCTACCCGAACATGCGAATGCTTATCGCTATGGTGGCGAGGAATTTGTAGTCGTCGGTGCGCTGCAAGATTCGCAAATTGATGCCTTGCGCAGCGCAGTAGCAAAGCTTCCTATTGATGATTTAGCTGTGACGGTAAGCGTCGGCGCCGTGCATGCAACCGAGGCAACTGGCGTGCGCGCGCTGTTTGAAATTGCTGATAAGCGGCTTTATCGGGCCAAAGCTGAGGGTAGAAATCGTACGGTTTTGGTTTAAATTGCCTGGCATTTTTATAAACCAGCTTTCGCGATGAGCTTATCGAACCTTAAATTGCCTTATCGTCATCCCCGCGTAGGCGGGGAGCCAGGCTCACCGAGCTTTCAGTGCTTTTGCAAGTATAAAAACGCGAAAGTTACGATGCTAGTGAACCTTAAAAATACTTGACACCTGTTCTGGATCCCCGCCTGCGCGGGGATGATGAGGTGGGGATGAGTTGCATGCAAAAAAGATGGTTCGTGCAAGTGACCAATGTTTAGCGCTTTAAAGGTTTCGTCTACTGATCAATTAGCTAAGCCTCTACCCCATAGGCCAGCAACGATTCCAGCGCAATAAACTCCAGCGCTTTGATATGAGTGGATTCCAAAAATACTTTCGGGGCGACTTGCGCATCCAGCGCTTCTTTCCAGCGCAGCGCGCAAAGGCACCAGCGATCGCCTGGCTTTAAGCCGGGGAAATCATACTGCGGCGCAGCGGTACTCAAATCATTGCCGCGCGACTTGCTAAAGCGCAAAAATTCCTGCGTCATCAGCGCGCACACCACATGTCGGCCATGATCATGTTGATCGGTTTTGCAACAGCCATCCCGGAAAAAACCCGTGCGCGGCTCAAATGAGCATGGCAATAAGGGCTCGCCGAACACATTGCGATCAAAGGTTTTGGTTTCGCTGGATTGTGATGTTGGCACTGTATTCTTACCTTATTGCATAGAATTTGAAAGTTGCGTAAAGCAAAAACCCTTGCTCAGTTTCACCGACGCAAGGGTTGTGCGGTGCTAACGAAACAGTGGCTACTTTGCGTCTTTCTTGGCCTTTTTATCGGCTTTCTTTTCCTTTGGGGTTTTCAGCGGCTCTTTTTTCTTCGTTTTCTTACTATCCATACCTTTAGACATCGCTTTCTCCAGTCGTTGATAAAGTGCGCAGGCGCGGCTGAATGCTAAACCGGCAGGGCGAGATTGCAAAGAACTAATCATTTATTTTTGCATTGATTTTTCATTAACCATATCGACTTTGCACTCATAGTCTCCGCCACAGGCAGCAAGCAAACCGGCCGGTTTGCCTACGCTAATTGAGCCAACACTATCCGTAATACTGGCACTGGATCAGCGGCTATAGGCGAAATTGAGCTTAGTCAATTGGGCTTTTATTTAACCCGCAATTTCCATCAGCCTATGCGCCCTCACTAGTTTTTTGAATTCACAAGAAATTTTCCTCAATCGACAATACACCTGGGTATTGCGCTCAATCGGTAAATCTCTTGTGAATTCAAAATCCAACGCGATCATCGGGCCTTCTAATGGAAATTACGGGTTTAAAGCACGCGGCCTGTGACTCGCACCGCGCTTTGTTAGGCAAAGTTGAATGGCAAACTTGAAAATTCCTGCAAAGCATCTACTTCTACTAGGCAGGCGCTCTCTAGAGGCCTGCGCCAAAGCGCTGCGCCGCAGCGTGTAACCCCTCAAAATCGCTTAAATAAAAGGATATTGACCATGCGTACCCAGTTTGACTTTGCACCACTTTATCGCTCTGCTATCGGTTTCGATCGTTTCGCTAGCCTAATCGACAGCGCACTTGGCGCCGATCAAGCACCTAGTTACCCACCTTACAACATTGAACTTGTTGAGGAGAATCGCTACCGCATCACGATGGCCGTCGCGGGTTTTGATCGCGCGGATATCGAGATAGAAACCGAGCGTGACACGCTGAAAATTGTAGGCCGCCGCGCAAAGGAAGAGGCGCCCAAGAACTACTTGCATCGGGGCTTAGCCGCGCGAAACTTTGAGCAGCGCTTTCAGCTCGCAGATCACTTGAAAGTTGCCGGCGCAACGCTTGAAAGCGGCTTGTTAAATATCGATTTGGTGCGTGAAGTTCCTGAGGCTATGAAGCCACGCCGAATCGAGATTGGCGCAGCTAACCTGCCGCGGCTCTCAAGTATTGCCGCCTAATCGAAGCTTCGCAGTCGTCAATCGATGATGTAAGGCACTTAAGTTTGTAGCCAATAGCACAGCCCTCACCCGAGGGCTGTGTTTTTTGCGTGCTTCATCGCGGATTTTCCATTAGCCCACTCGCTAAGCAAATTAAGTGCCTCTGCAACGGACAAGAATTGATCGATTTGTCGCTGTTTCGCAGTGTCTATCGATAGCTGAAAAGCGTGGTGCTATCCAAATAGACATGGATCAATCAACCTCATAAAACTCTTTGCTTTGCGTTTGCCCATTCTTCGTGGAGATTTTGCAATCAAAGCCTTTGAACGGCCCCTTTGCAGCAAAGTGAATTATAAACTCATCCGACTCGCGCATTACGCCGTCCAACACGCCTTTTATGAGCACGACTTCAGGCGGTTTGAGCACCGATATGACAAACCCGGCAATGTCGCCGCCCTGAAAAATAGAATAACAAAACTTAGAGCCGCGATCACGAATGTAGCTATTTGAATAGGCAGAGGCGAAATAGTACACGCCATAAATAATTGCGCCGTAGATACTCAAGCGTATCGCCCACGTCAATTTACTGCCAATATTCGTCATTGCTTCAATTTGCCGCGAAAGCGCTCGCCCAAACGCGTGTGGCGTGACATATTTTCTTGCAGCTCACCGTTGATGTAGACGGCCTCAATTGTGCTGGTAATTTCCATCACATCACCGCTGGCGATCAGCAAATCGGCCTGTTTGCCCACGCTGATTGATCCGACTTTATCGGCGATGCCTAACACTTCGGCAGCGCTCAGGGTAATAGCGCGCAGCGCTAGCTCGCTGGATAAGCCGAACGCCTGATATTGCGCGGCGTTGAACGCCAAATTGCCATCAAGTGGCGCGGAGAACGATGAGCCATCGCCGGCAATTGCGAACTTAATCCCAGCTGCGGCCAGCTTGGCGGCACTGGTGTAGTTAACATCATAACTATCGCTGCGACGCAGCGGCAAATCAAACGGCGAGCCCAAAATCACCTCGATTTTTGCCGCTTTGATGGCATCTGCGTAGCGCCAAGCATCGTGCGCACCGACCAGTACGCAACGCAAAGCTAGAGCTGCGCAAAAATCCAGCGCTTCGCGAATTTGCACTGATTCGCTGGCGTTGATAAAAACCGATTGCTTGCCCGCAAGCGCGGGAAGTAAGGCTGCTAACTTCAAATCTTGCGCGCCGCTGGCATCGCTCGCTTTTGCTAATCCATAGGCAGTCGCCTGCTCAAATGCACGTTTTAACGCGGCGGCGCTGAGTTCAGCCTGTTTTTTGACTTCATCTTTAATCATCGGCGGTAAGAAATCCGGCGCTCTAGCATTCGGCCACTGCACCACAATGCCAACCGCAGGCGCGATCGCCATATCTTCAATCGTCCAGCCGCGCGTTTGAATCGCGGCCGAAGTGCCGCTCAGCACGCTTTGCCCGCCCATCGGCATGACGTGTAGCGTAGTAACACCAAAGCCGCGAATCACTGGCAGCAATTCGCTATCGGGGTTAATTGCGCTGGCGGCCAGCGCATTCGGGTTGACTTGCCCGGTTTCTGCGTAATCATTGCTGGCGCGCACGCTGCCAAGCTCGGTTAAACCGGCCAAGGTGCTTGCGTGAATTAAACCGGGGTAGATGCGCTTGCCGCTAACCTCGACAATTTTGGCGTCGCCTGCGGCCAGATTTGCGCCAATTGCGCTGATTTTTCCGCCAATCACTAACACGTCAATGCCCGGCTTTACGCCATCGCTCACGGTATAAACATCGCCGCCTTTGAACAAGGTCGATTCGGAAAACGCGGTGGAAGCAAAGGCCAACAAGATGCAGCTAGCGAGTAGACGCATTGGATTAAAATGGCCTGGATTACTTTTCATATTGCTCATTGGGCTTGCTCCAGCGCAGCGCGCGTACATTGATGGGCGGGCTGGCCGTCATGGTATAGCGATCGGCGCGTGGAAAATTCAGATGGCCATACATTAGGTGACAGGGCTAAGAACATGGGCCGACCCGGCATTTTTCCAGCCTTATCGCCAGGGCTACCAGCGGGTTTTGCATCGGCTAAGGCGGCTTGAATGAGCTCTGCACGCGCGTTGGCAATGCGGGTCATTTCACGCTCGTGCTGACCTGCATCAAAGTAACGCGCGCCATCAATCCAAGTTTGCAATACGCGCGCCTGAGTCGATAGCGGATTAGTGCTCCACAGCACCAAATCGGCGTGTTTACCTACTTCAATACTGCCGATGTATTGATCAACGCGCAGCTGTTTCGCCGGATTAATCGTCACCAGACTCAGCGCCTCGCTCTCACTCAGGCCGCCAAATCGAACGGTTTTTGCAGCCTCGGTATTTAATCGGCGCGCGGTGTCTGGGCTATCGGAATTTAAGCTGGTTAAAACCCCTGCACGCCGCATCATGCTGGCGTTGTAAGGTATTGCATCTTGCACTTCGACTTTAAAGGCCCACCAGTCAGCGAAAGTGCTGGCACCTGCGCCAACCTCCGCCAAAACGTCGGCGACTTTGTAGCCTTCCAACACGTGTTGAAAAGCGGCAATCGGCACTTTACGCTGCTGCATCATGCGCGCAAACATCAAGATTTCGTCCTGACGATAGCTGTGCACGTGCAGCATGCGTTTTTTATTGAGCACTTCGACCAGCGCTTCAAGACGCAAATCGGTGCGGCGCGGCGCTTTGTCACCAGCGGAAGCCGCATAGGCATCGGCACGCTGATAGCTATCGCGAATCAACTGCTCGACGCCCATGCGCGTTTGCGGATAGCGCGTGACGAAGCGATCACCCCAGTTCGCCTGTTTTGGATTTTCGCCCAGCGCGAACTTGATGGTCGGTGCCGCCTCAGTAAACTTGAGCGCCTCAGCGCCCAAACCCCAACGGAACTTAATTACTTGGCTTTGCCCACCAATGGCATTCGCTGAGCCGTGCATCAAATGGCTGGTCGTCACACCGCCGGCTAGTTGGCGATAGATATTGATATCGGTCGGGTCAAGCACATCGGCGATACGCACTTCTGAGGTAACCGTATGCGTGCCTTCATTGACGTCACCCTCGACCGCGACGTGGCTGTGAGCATCGACAATGCCTGGTGTTAAATGCAGTTTGCTGCCGTCAATTTCCTGTACGTTCGCCGGTGCTTTTAATGCGGCGCCAACTGCGGTAATTTTGCCACGCTGCATCAAAACATCGGTATTTGTCAGCGGATTCAATGGCTTACCGGCGTTATCAAAACCGTGCAGCCAAACGGTGGCGCCGCGAATAACAACCGCATCAGCTTGACTGGCCGCGCTTGCTAGACCAAATTCACCGGCAGGATAGCGCCACTCATTCGGCAGGCTTGGCGGAGCTTTCGGGGCATCGGCAGCGCTTTTTTCATCATTAGTTACCGAACTACGTTTAGCGCTCCAGCTTGCGGATTTGCCGAGCGCGTTTTGGTAGCTGCCGCGCCAAAGATCGCTTCGGATCAAGCCATCGTTGCCCCGAACAAAATGCGCGGTTAGCGCGACTGATTCAAGTTCACTGCCTAACCAAATACCGGGCACTTGAAAAATCGCACGATCTGCAAAAAATTTGCCGCTAATGCTGGGCTCCTTGTCCGTATCTGATTGCTTGTCTGTATCTGATTTCTTGTCCGCATTTGCCACCGACTTTTCATCGACTTTTGCATCGGTTTTGGCTTTCGAAAGGCTAATTTTTGCCTTATCGCCCTGCCCTTTTACGTCCACCATTTGTGTTTTGCCGTCCGGCAGTGTGATCGTCCAGGTGCCAGCAAAATCCGGTGTGTTTATATCAATCAAAACCTCGCGCTCGCCTTCGACAAACACCTCATACAGTTTGGCGCTTTCGTCGCTCAAAAAATCCGCATCGGCAATCAGCAAGTTGGCGCGCTGCCCGACGGCGATTTGGCCTAGCTCATCGGACAAGCCTAAGACTTTCGCTGGTGTTTGGGTCAGCGCAGCCAACGCAGTGCTTTCGCTCAAGCCATAGCGCACCGCTTTGCGCAGATTCGTCAAAAATTGCTCACCCGGCTTTCCCAAGCTGCGCGTGCTTAAGGAGAACGCAATGCCGGCATCGGCCAACAGTTTTGGGTTAAACGGGGCGTAGCGCCAGTGTTCCAAATCCGCGAGCGCAATATCGAGCGCCTGCTCAGGGTCACTGACTGCAGGCGCGTCAGGAAACGCAATAGGTAGCACCAGCGGCGCGGTGCTCGCTGTCAATACACCAAGCATTCGATACTCATGGCCATTGCCCAGCAGCACCGATTGCAGATTGAACTCGCTCGATAGTTTCAGTACTCGCTGATAATCCAGCTCCGAATCGGTATGCCAAAACACCGGTTGCGTGCCGCTAATGACCGGCTGTAGAGCGGCCAACGCGGCATTAAATGCTGGCGCTTCGCTGGCATTTTTGCGCGCATAGCTGCCCGATTGCGCATACCACTTGGCATCAAACAGCGTTTGCCGCAATAAGGCGATCGCACCCATAGTGGATGCCGGGTAGTTGCCAGAAAAAGCCGACGTGCGTTCCATCGCGGCGGATTGTGCGACGTTTGCCTGCAAAATCGAATTACCAGCGGTCGGCTCAACGCGAAGCGCTAAAAGTGCGCTGCTGCCGCGCCAAACGCCAGAACTGGGCGCAGTCAAAACGCTAGTAAAGCCTTGACTGCGCAGCGCTTTGCCCAGGTCAGCGTCTAAATTCAAACGGGCAGCGCCGTCTCGTTCTGCGCACACCATCGGATTCCAATAGCTGGCTAAGCTGGTTTGCGAGTTCTCAGCATCGCCTGAACCCTGAAGGTTTCGAAACATGCGCGGCATGCGTCCGCCGCCTTCCGCTGGCGCTTGCGCGTAGCTGCAAGCCGGCCCACCGACACCGTAGCTGCTAGCTAGGTCAATAAAACCCGGCAAAATCCGCTTGTTTGCCGCTTTGATCTCAAGCGCGCCAGCCGGCACGCCGCCGCCCGCGCTGACTGAAATAATGCGCCCATTTTTGATGACCACGGTGCCGTTTTCCAGCCAACGGCCAGAGCTTTGCCAAACACTCGCGCCGGTAATCGCGACAAACCGGCTCGGCGCATCACTCAAACCCATCGGCGGCGCAGTGTCGATTTGCGCATAAACAGGTTGCGTAGCGATAAGCGCCGCCGCGTATGCGGTAAAACTAATGAAAAACGTGCGCATAAGCATAAATTGATCTCATAGACAAAAAATTAAGTGCCCGAGAATATCGCCGCAAACCCGGCCACAGTAGTGACGAAGGACAGGGGTGCGTGGCATTAATTCTGTGCGCGTGCTGAAGTTTTGGCGTTGGCATGCTAGCGTTCGCAAATGAAATCAACCGCTATCGACTTTGATCCACACGCACTGGCATTGAACATATTGCCCGCGCGCAGCGACAGCCCGGAATTTAAAAAATCATTTTTTCTGGGTCGATCAGCCAGCAACTCAAAAAAAGGGCGATCCAACCGGACCGCCCTTTTCGAGTTTCAACAATCCACAAACCTACGCGATTAAATCGTCGCACCCAATTTGAAGATAGGCAGATACATACCGATAACCATGCCGCCGACCAGGGTTCCGATGATCACCATAATAAACGGCTCTAACAGCGTTGAAAGCGCGTCAACGGCGTTGTTGACCTCGGCTTCGTAGAACTCGGCTACTTTTGACAGCATAGTATCGAGCGAGCCTGCCTCTTCGCCGATGGCGGTCATTTGAATCACCATGCTAGAGAACAAGTTCGTTTGGCGCATGGCGAGGTTGAGCTGATGCCCGACTGCAACGTCGGCTTTGACGCGCTTGACGGCTTCTTCGTAAATTCGGCTACCGGTGGCGCCTGCGACGGTATCCAGCGCTTCAACGAGCGGCACGCCGGCTTTGAAAGTAATCGCCAAGGTTCGTGCAAAACGTGCAGTAGCGGATTGGTGCAAAATTTGCCCGATAACCGGCAGCTTCAATAACGTGCGATCCACTAAGCGTTGAAAGGCCCAGGAGCGATTCAGCGCGGTCATAAACAAGAAAACCGAACCTGCGACGACCGCAATTACGATGTACCAATACGAGGTGAGCCAGCGCGAAGCGGTAACGATCATTTGCGTAAACGCAGGAAGCTCAGCGCCGAAGTTGGCGAACACGGATTCAAACTGCGGCACCACGAAAATCAGCAAAATGGCCGACACAATAATCGCAACTGCGACAACCGCAACAGGGTAGTACATGGCTTTTTTGATTTTGCCTTTGATCGCTTCCATGCGCTCTTTGTAAGATGCGACGGTATCCAAAATGGTGTCCAAAACACCGGCAGATTCACCGGCACGCACCAAGTTGACGAATAGCTCGTCGAAATGTACCGGATGGCGTGCCAATGCTTCGGCTAACGAAAGCCCGCCCTCCAAATCGGCTTTTACGGTTAATAGCAGTTTTTTCAAAGCTGGATTCGGTGAGCCGCCGCCAATAATTTCAAAGCTCTGAACTAGCGGCACGCCAGCACCCATCATAGTCGACAGCTGCCGTGCAACGATCGCGATATCGCGCGGTTTGACGGTGCCACCGGCATCGGTGAAGTAGTTTGACTTGCGTTCTTTCACCGATTGCGCATTGATGCCGCGCTTGCGCAGCTCAATACGCACCATATTTTCAGACTTGCCTTGCTCATCGCCTTTGAGCTTCATGCCGCGCTTATCAGTGCCGACCCAAACAAAGCTCTTTAGAGCGCTGATATCAGCGCGCTGTTGCCCTACATTCGGCTTTTTTGCAGTTGTTGCAGTTGCCATATTGTTTAATCCTTTGTTACCCGGTTAATTTCAGCCAAACTTGAATGCCCGTTTTTCGCCTTGACAAGTGCCGAGCGGCGCAAATCATTAACGCCTATTCTGCGCGCTTCTTCGGCAATTTGCAGGCTATTTCCGCCTGCTAGAATAATTTTCGCAATCGATTCTGTGATCGGCATCACTTGATAAATGCCCAGGCGGCCTTTGTAGCCATCGTTACAGCCCGAGCAGCCGACTTGCTCGTAGAGCTGGAAACCTTGCGCTATATCTTCATCGGTAAAGCCTTCTGCTTTTAACGCGTTTGGCGGCAATGTAATCGGGCGCTTGCAATCGTGCAGCTTGCGCGCTAAACGCTGCGCAATAACCAGCGTCACCGAGCTGATGATATTAAACGGCGCGATTCCCATGTTCATGAGGCGCGAGATGGTTTGCGGCGCATCGTTGGTGTGCAGCGTGGAAAGCACCATGTGGCCAGTTTGTGCGGCTTTAACGGCGATTTCAGCGGTTTCTAAATCGCGAATTTCTCCGACCATGATGACATCAGGATCTTGTCGCAAAAATGAGCGCAATGCTGCACCGAACGTTAAACCAGCGCGAATGTTTTGCTGCACTTGATTAATGCCGGACACGCGAATTTCCACTGGATCTTCAGCGGTAGAAATATTTCGGCCTTCGGTATTTAAAATATTCAGCGCGGTATAAAGTGATACCGTTTTGCCCGAACCTGTCGGCCCGGTAACTAAAACCATGCCATAAGGTTTATCAATAGCGTCTAAAAACAGTTTCTTTTGATCTTCTTCATAGCCAAGCTTATCAATACCCATTTTCGCAGCGGATGCATCTAAAATACGCAGCACCACTTTCTCACCGAACAATGTCGGGCAAGTGCTGACGCGAAAGTCCATTGAGCGGGTTTTGCTTAAATTAAGCTTGATTCGACCATCTTGTGGCACGCGCCGCTCGGCGATATCTAAGCTGCTCATGACTTTCAAGCGCGCAGAAATACGCATGGCCAATTTAACCGGCGGCGATGCGACGGCGCGTAAAATTCCGTCCATCCGCAAACGAACCCGGTAATTATTTTCATACGGCTCAAAATGAATGTCCGAAGCACCGCGTTTAATCGCATCGATCAAAATTTTATTGATAAAGCGCACGACGGGCGTATCGTCGCCGGTTGCGTCGACGCCAGCCCCGGTTGTGCTGGCATTGCCCTCTTCGCCGTCCATATCCGAAGTATCGCCAACTTCTAGATTCTCCAAGCCCTCGGCATCGTCCATGCCGTCAATGGTGGATGATTGCGCCGCTTGCGCCGCTTCAATCGCTCTGGTGAGCTGATCGTCGTTAATGAGTACCGGTTCAACCAGCAGATTCGATTGAAACTTGATTTCCTCAAGCGCCCGCAAATTAGTCGGATCCGCCACGCCGACGAACAGGCGGTTGCCGCGTTTGAACAGCGGCAACGCGCGATGTTTTTCGATCAGCGCGGTGGCGACGAGTTTGGTAGGCGCTTGGGCGAAATCAAGCGAGGTCGGATCGAACACTGGCACACCAAATTCAGCGGAAGCAGCCAACACCAGCACTTTCGGGTCAACCAAGCTGTTTTCTAGCAGATAATTGCTTAGCGGCTGCTTGGTTTTCGCGACGCCGTCTTGTGCGCGCTTGGCGTCCGCCTCCGAAATGGAACCTTCGGCAAATAGCCGTTTAAGCAGGCCGTTTAAGCCTAAAGTTGTTGTGCTAACACCGCTCATAGTTCAAATCGATAACTAAAGTGGCGCAAGCTTATTCGAAAGCCTGCGGGAAGTCTTGGGTTTTTCACCTAAATTCACCGCAATAGCGTGCAAACCCCTGATTTTTATATTGTAACGCAGCGCGCTGTTTCTGCGATACTGACGTCCATCGCTCGCCAAATTACTCAACAATGCACACCAACGCTCATGCTCCACAGCCTAGTTTTAGTTTTGCACGCCGCTACGGTGCGGTGCTCAAAGGCTGGTCTGAGGCTGGGCACGCGCTAATTGCACACCGCGCTGACACGGCTTTAGAAGCTTTTACCGAGCTGCGTCGGCACTTAAATGCGCCGTTGAAGCTTGAGTTGGTCAACTCCGAACAATTTGATGCTTTGCTGCAAAGCTGCTACCAAAACGCCGGCGCGAAAGCGCAGGACGCGGTTGCGGAATTTGATCAGCGCGGTGATTTGCACGCGCTGGCCGACGCGCTGCCAGAACCCACCGATTTGCTGGAATCCTCCGACGACGCACCGATTATTCGCCTACTAAACGCGCTGCTGACCGAGGCCATCAAGGAAAACGCCTCTGATGTCCATATCGAGCCTTTTGAAAATCGCGTCGTCGTGCGCTTTCGGGTCGATGGCGTTTTAAAAGAAGTGCTGGCGCCGCAAAAAGCGATTGCCGCGCCGATGGCAAGCCGCATCAAAGTCATGGCCAAGCTCGATATTGCCGAGCGCCGTTTACCACAAGACGGGCGCATATCTTTAAAGATTGCCGGCCGACCGGTGGATGTGCGGGTGTCGACTATTCCCGCCGGCCACGGTGAACGCATCGTGCTGCGCTTGCTGGACAAACAGGCTGGGCGTTTGAATTTGCGCGATTTGGGCATGGATGCCAGCACTTTAGTGCGGCTCGAGGACATTATTTCTAGGCCGCACGGCGTGTTTTTGGTGACCGGACCTACTGGCTCTGGGAAAACCACAACCTTGTACGCGAGCTTGTTAACGCTTAACGATGCGACTCGCAATATTTTGACCGTCGAAGATCCGATTGAGTATTACATCGATGGCATTGGGCAAACCCAGGTCAACACTAAAGTCGATATGAGTTTTTCCAGAGGTCTGCGCGCGATTTTGCGGCAAGATCCTGACATCGTCATGGTCGGTGAAATTCGCGACTTTGAAACTGCGCAAATCGCGGTGCAGGCATCTTTAACCGGGCATTTGGTGCTTTCCACTTTGCACACGAATTCGGCGATTGGCGCGGTGACCAGGCTTCGCGATATGGGCATTGAGCCGTTTTTATTGAGCTCATCGCTGGTCGGCGTGTTATCGCAGCGCTTGGTGAGGGTGCTGGATCCGGCATTGCGAGAAGCGTACTTGCCCGATGCGAGTGAACTTGCGTGGTTTGGCGATGCCAAGATCGATACCAGCGCAACTTTATTTCGCCCAAACGCAGCAGCACGCGCCAAACGCGGCGGCTTTCGCGGACGCACCGGTATTTATGAGCTGGTGCAGGTCGACGATGCTATGCGCCAAGCGATTCACCAAAACGCCGCCGAGTCAGAGTTGCAGCTGCTCGCTCGGGCACGCACGCCCGACATCATGAGCGATGGCCTGCAAAAATGCCTCGCCGGCATCACCAGCATTGATGAGATTTTGCGGGTTACGCGTGATGAGTAATCCAAACGATAGTTTCAAACGGCTGCGCGATTCGCTTTATACTGACAGCCCCGCCACCCGAACTCAGCATGCTACGGCTCAATTGAATGCAGAACGTCGCACATAACCTGCAAGCATTGTTTCCTCCTGATGCCACCGAGCATCAGCATGTGAGCGTGCCTGACGCCATGCAGCTGATGCGGGAACGGCGGCCGGATTTAATTCATATCATGGCCGACATTGGCGGCGCGTTTTTACGCCACTTTGGCGATTCCTATTTGCCGATGTTGGAAAACACTCAGCGCGCGCTGGCGTTGAGTTTCGTGCGCATGGCCTATCGGCATGGCTCTTGGGGTAGCGATTTTCATGCCTACCATAACGAATCGCATACGCTGGAGCTGTTAAACGGCCGGCTCGCCAGAGTTCGCCTACAGCACGGCTGGGCGGGATTGGAGGCTGAGGAATGGCTGCTACTAGCGATGTTTTCGACCTGCCATGATTTGCGCCAGCGTGAAGTGCCCGAGATGGTTGATGGCGTTGGCGCAAACGAGCGCGCCAGCATGGCCGAATGCGCGCGGATTTTAGCACTAGCAGGTTTTGATCCTGAGCAACATGCGGAATATTTTGATTCCATGGCGCATATGATTGCCGGCTCAACTTTTGACGCCAGACCAGAACAGCTCAACGGCGTGGAATCGGCCAGTACTGGCGGCTCGCTGTCCTTCAAGCTAGTTAAACGTTTCGAAGCAGCGCACCCAAACTGGCGTACTGATCCGATCCTGCGCCGCCGCCACCGGGTGATTTTGCTGTCGTCTGACCTAGACACCGCGAACGTCGGCGAACCGTTTTTAGCGCTTGCCAGAAGCGGTGAACGCCTGATCCGCGAGCGGGAATTTCGCCACGATAGATCACTCGACACACCCGAACACGCCGCAGGGGTTTTTGAATTCCTAACCGACGGGCAAGAACGCTATTTCTTCAAGTTGCACGGATTTGTATCCGATGTAGGCCGTTCGGTTTTCGGGCTAGGCAAATCCATCAACGCGCCTAAACTCAAGCTGCTCACCGATGGCTTGCGCGAGCAATATGCTGATTTGAATGGTGTGACCGGTGAGATGATTATTAAGAGTTTTATTGAGAATGCGGGCAGGTTGGCGTAGGTTTTTTTTAGTTCAACTAAACCGCTCAACCGCGTTAACGACAATCCTGCAAAGATCGAACGTCACGGAGAATTGCCAATTTACGAGCAACTTCTCCCTACCTCGTCATCCTCCCGAAAGCGGGGATCCAGTAAAGGTGTCAAAAATTAGCTAACGTGAGTGCAAACCGAATTCTGCGAATTTTTTTTACGCTTATCAGCGCACTGAAACTATGGAGAGCCTGGATCCCCGCCGATCCGAAATGACGTCAAAAGCCCCAATAGTCTCAGCCACCAACTAATTCCCTCGCCACAACCCTCGGCTTCAACGCCAAAGTAGCGCGCAAACTCAGCGCCAAAAGCTGCAAATGCGATTTTCGCAGATGTGCTAGTTCGCTATCCGCGAGCAGCAAATCAGCGGTGCGCGCGCCTAAATCAGGTGCAATTTCACCAAGCAGCATGCGCTGTTGCAGTGCAAACTCAATATCCACCAAACCACCAACGCCCTGCTTGAGATCAAACAGCCGCTCGCTGCTGCGATCTAATTCTGCCCGCATACGGGCGCGCATTTGCGCCACATCAGCTCGGACTTTGTCAGCGCCTCGAGGCTGCGCTAATACTGCATTGCGAAGCTCGGAAAATCGCTGGCCCAAATTTGCATCACCTGCTACTGCGCGCGCGCGCACCAGCGCTTGATGCTCCCAGGTCCAGGCTTCATGCATTTGATATTCGCCGAACGCTTCCAAACTCGTCACCAGCAAGCCTTTATTGCCGTTCGGGCGCAAGCGCGTATCAATCGGATACAGCGGGCCAAAGCGGGTATTCATGGTTAAAAGCGAGAGCACGCGCTGCGCCAGTTTGACGCAAAAGCGGGTGCCATCCAGTATTCGCGGGCCGGTGGACTCCGCTGCGGCTAGTGTGCGATCAAACAGGAAAACCAGATCTAGATCAGAAGCAAAGTTAAGTTCCTCACCGCCTAGACTACCGTAGCCGATGATGCAAAAACCGGGCAGTGGGCCGGTGCTAGAACCATCGGAATCATAAACTGTGTTGGCGTTGAATTTGGTCGAGCCTGGGTCCCTTCCTGCGCGAGGATGACGAGTATTAGCAACACCTGTGGTAACGTCGCCGTTTCGAAGCAGCGGGCCGTGTGGTTGAATTAGCTCCGCGTACGCCACTTTCAAAACCTGCGCCAACACCACATCGGCAATCACTGACAATGCCTGCATCGCCGATTCGGCATCCAGCGCGGCGGCAAAAAACTGCGTCGCAACGCGCAGCTGCGCGGCATTTTTGAGCGACACCAGCAGCTCAAATACCGCCTCAATATCGTCGTTATCGGATTGCTTGAGCGCGCTCAGCTGCTCGTCAAAGGTTTGCGTGAGCGCCGCCCGAGTGCACTGTGTTTGCTGCGTGCCGTTACTTCTGTGATCTAAAAGCTCATCCAACAAAATCGGCGTTTGCGTCAGTGTGCGGGCAATCCAGGCGCTTTGCGCAAACCAGCTGACCAGCTTTTTCGCCACCGCAGGTTTTTCAGCCAGCAATGCCATGTACGCACTGCGGCCGGAAATACTAGTTAAGAATTCAATGAGCAACAGCGCGCAGGAATCTGGCTCGGCTTGCTGCGCAGCCAAGGACCACAGCAGCGGCAGCACTTGATCCAAACGCGTACGCCCGCGCGCGCTCATGCTTTGCACGGCTGCTGATTGCACGAAACCAAATAGCGCACACCATAGCTCCTCACTTAAACCCTCAGGCCGTGTTTCACTGAGCTGTGGTGAATTCAGGTTTTGCCACAGCAGCTTAGCAGCGGCGAAATCAGTCTCAGTCTGCGCGGCGACGTCAGTTGCAGCGGTTGATTTCGATACCGGTTCGATCGCCCTAAAATACGCGCGCTGCACCGCATTTCGCACGGCATTAAGTTGCGTTTGCAAGCTATCCCAATCAGCAAATTTCAAGCTGCCAGCGATACGATCGCGTAGTTCAGGCATTTGCGGCACATCGTGGGTTTGCTGATCGCTCAACATCTGCACGCGATTTTCCAAGGCCCGCAAAAATAGATAGTTTGCTTTCAATTCCCGCGCTTCGGATTCGCTAAACACGTTCGCCTGCTCAAGCGCTGCAATGGCGGGCAGCGTTCCTGTGACGCGCAAACGCGGATCACGCCCGCCACGAATCAACTGTTCGAGCTGCACCAAAAATTCAATCTCGCGAATACCGCCCGGGCCCAGCTTGATGTTGTCCGCCATGCCGGTACGTTTGACCTGCTGATCGACCAGCAGCTTCATTTCCCGCAGGCCTTCAAAGGCGGCAAAATCCAAATATTTGCGATAAACAAACGGCCGCAAGCGCTCTTTTAACTGCGCGCCTTGGGTGATATCTCCCGCCACCGCTGCGGCTTTGATCCAGGCATAGCGCTCCCAATCTCGGCCTTCGCGCTGATAGTACTCCTCCATCGCCGCAAACGACAATGCAGGCTGGCCTGCCGTGCCAAATGGGCGCAGCCGCAAATCGACTCGATACGCCGAACCCGCCGGCGTTAGCTCACTCAAAATCTGCGCGGCGCGCCTGGTTTGCCTGGAAAAATATTCTTGATGATCCAAGCTTCTCGAACCCGGCTGCGCCTTAGTTTGGGTGTCACCGGCGTGCAAATAGCAGGCAATCAAATCAATATCAGAGGAAAAATTCAGCTCATGCCCGCCCAACTTGCCCATGCCAAAAACCACTAGCCGCATGGGTTGCCCGTCATCCGTCATGGCTGAGCCAAACCTTTGCATTAGCTCAGTTTCGGCTATCGCTAGTGCGGATTCAATCGCCACACACGCGGTTTCGCTGGCATAGGCCAAGCTCGCTTCGATCGATATTTGCCCGCTAACTTCAAGCGCAATTTGCGCCAATGCCCGCCGCTGCCGATAAATCACTATTGCTTCAGGATCCGGGCTTTCTGGCGCAGTAGGCGGATTACACAGGCTATTCGCCCACTCAGCATGTCGGCTCAGCAGCTCATAAGTAAAATCACTTAGGCCCAGGGTTTGCGCGAGCGCGGGCAGATTTGCATCAAGACCCAGCTCGTTAGCGCGCAGTGCGCCGAGTGTGATTAATCTGGTTTCCGCGGTGTGGATTGGCATGCCTAAAGCTGCACCAACGCCTTTCCCACATTTTCACCGCGCATCAGCCTACAAAACGCCTCTGGCGTGGCCTCAATGCCGTGTGCAATATCCTCTAACACCTTGATCGCACCGCTAAACACCAACGGCTCGGCAAATGCGATGAATTCGGCAAAGCGCGGGTAATAGTCGTATACCACCAAGCCTTTCAACATGGCGCGCGCGCCAATTACCGGCCCCAGATTCGGGCCTTTCGGGCGCTCAGTTTGATTGTATTGATCCATCAAACCGCACAGCACCACGCGCGCGTTCAAGGCGAGCTGTAATACGCAAGCTTCCAATACCGGGCCGCCGACGTTATCAAAATACACGTCAATACCTTTGGGGCACGCTGCGCGCAGCGCATCCGCAAAATCGGATTGTTTGTAATCGATGCAGGCGTCAAAGCCAAAGGTTTTGATGACTTGCGCGCATTTTTCCGGGCCACCGGCAATGCCAACCACTCTCGCACCCAAGGCTTTCGCAAACTGCCCGGCGCTAGAGCCTACCGGCCCGGTAGCAGCTGAAATGACCACCGTTTCACCAGACTTTGGCTTAGCAATATCGTGGATGCCAGCCCATGCCGTTAACCCCGGCATGCCCAGCACGCCTAGGCCGGTAGACATCGGCACCCGTTTTGAAAGCTTGCGCGGCTTTTGCAACACCGCGAATTCACGCCAACCGCCCTCACCTACTACCCAATCACCTATTTGATAGTCGGCATCCAGCGATTCGCTGACTACGCCTGCTATAAACCCGGGCACAGTGCTACCGATTTCGCAGCGGTGGCCCATGTGTCTTCCGCTTAAAACACCGCGCAGAAATGGGTCTAGGGAAAAATACTGCGCTTGCACGCGTACCAAGCCGTCGGCTAAGGCTTCGATTGGCAAGGCGCTGATTGCGAAATCGGATACTTGCGGTTGGCCGACGGGAATATTCGCGAGTGTTACTGCGCGTTGTTGGGTGGGAAGATTCATAGATGGCGCTTTGATTGGTCGGCGGATTGAGTCTACGGAGTTCGTTGAATACGAATAGCGCCTTTTCGTCATTCCCGCGAACGCGGGAATCCATTTTCCGGCCTCGTCCAGTTTGATCGCTGCAAAAAATGGGTTCCCGCTTTTGCGGGAATGACAAGGTATTTACTAGCTTTGAGGGAGATTACAAATCCCTGTCACACCTTTGCGGGAATGACGAGGTTTAAACTAGCTTTGACGGTCGTGCGACTAGATTAAATCGCCGCCAACACATGATCCGCCGCGCTGACTTTGAACTCACCGGGCGCTTCGACGAATAGGTGCGTTACCACGCCTTTGTCGGCCACTAACGCAAAGCGTTGCGCACGCACGCCCATGCCAAATTTCGTGGCGTCAAGCTCTAGGCCGAGCTTTTTCGCGAAATCGGCGTTGCCATCGGCCAGCATCAAAATGCCGTCGGCGTTTTGGCTTTTGCCCCAGGCAGACATCACAAACGCATCATTGACCGCCATGCAGGCTACTTTGCCTATACCTTTAGCTTTCAAATCGGCCAGATGATCAACGTAGCCCGGCAAATGCCGCGCTGAGCAAGTCGGGGTAAACGCGCCAGGAACGGAAAACAGCAATACCCGGCCATCGGCAAATAGTTCTTCAGTACTCACCGATTCAACGGTGTCGGACATCAAGTTGAGCGTGGCGCTCGGTATGTGATCACCGATTTTAATGGTCATGTAATGCTCCTAGGTTGGGGGAAAGTTGTGCGGGCGGGATCATAGTGCATGTGGAATCGCTGGGTGTCAGCATGGCGTTAACGCGCGCAGCTTATATCCAAGCCGCTAGCGCCTCCCGCGCGTACGCGTGGCTCAGCGACTTTGGATCAAGCACCTGCCAGGCGTCTGCATTAGTATGACGACACAGCACAATATCAATATCAATTGCACAAGTGCCGCTCACCGACATGGGCCGAACCCGGCCGAGCTGAGTTTCCAGATTCTTTAGCTCAAGCTTCAGTTCGGTATGGCTCAAATCACAATCTAAAACGAGCGCCTGATTCAAATAGCTGGCGATTTCGGATGCCTCATCACGCGGCGCAGTTTTAAGTGGCACGCCCACTTGACTCACGCCCCAGCGCGCACCAAGTGACTCAACTGCGTGTTCCAACTGCTGAATCGCATCGTCTCGATTGCTGCCTAGCAGCAGCACAAACTGCGTCATGGTGTTTGCGCCCGGCCGAACACCGATGGCGCGGGCGGCGCTTGAATCGGTAACGCGGGCGCGGCAGGCAGCTGCTTGAGCAGCTCTTGCACCGCGCGTTCCAGGCTAGGGTCGCGCCCGGCAGCCAGCAATTCAGGGCGATCAAGCACTTCAATATCCGGCACCACGCCTTCGTTTTCCACGGCCCAATTGCCATTGGTATCCATAAACCGGAATGTGGCGGCCAGCATGCTGCCGCCATCGGCCAAGCGCGGATTGCCGCTCAAACCAATCAAGCCGCCCCAGGTTCTAGTGCCAATCAGCAAACCCAAATTTAGCTTGCGAAAATAATACGGCAGCGCATCACCACCTGAACTCGATAGTCCGTTAGTGAGCATCGCTTTCGGGCCATTGTGGCTAAGCAGCGGCGCGGCTTCCGGCGCTAAACCCCGGCGCTTCCAATAGTTCAAAGGCTTACGCGCCAGGATTTCGATCATTCGATCTGGAATAAAGCCGCCGCCGTTGTAGCGATCATCAATAATCAGCGCTTCTTTTTGGGTTTGACTCGGGAATTGCTTGAACAACTCGCGATTGCCTTCAGCCGCCGTGTTAGGCAAATGCAGATAGCCAATCCGACCGCCGGAAAGCTTCTCGACCATTTCGGCCCTAGTTTGAATCCACTCCAAATAGCGCAGACCAGTTTCTGCCGTTTGCGTTTTGACCGCCTGCACGCGGATTTTCCCAGCGCGCACTAAACTCAAGCGCACTGATCTCCCGCCCTGGCCTTCCAGCAGCTGATAGAAATTCTGCACGTCAGCGGTGGCTTGCCCGTTAATCGCGCTGATTTCATCTCCCACTTGCACATCCACTCCTGCATCCAAGAATGGCGAGCGAAACTCCTCACTCCAGTTTTGCCCGGGGAAAATTTTCTCGACGCGGTAGTTCCCTGATGCCAAGCGCTTGAATTCTGCGCCCAATAAGCCACCGGCTTTACGCGCTAATTCAGGCTCTTCACCGCGCTCAACGTAGATATGCCCGGCGTTGAGCTCGCCGGCAATTTCGCTCAGCACGTAATCCAAATCGCTGCGGTGCGTTACATACGGCAGCAGCGCCGCGTAGCGCTTTTCCAGTCTGGCCCAATCTTGTCCGTGCATACCGGCATCGTAAAACCACGTGCGCAAAACGCGTAGTCCATCAGTATAGAGTTGCGGCCATTCGCGTTTGGGGTCAATGCGTAGCTCAAGCTTGCTTAAATCTAGCGCGGCGCTCATATCAATATCCGCTTTAATCGGGCTGACAACCCATGCATCAGCACTTTTAATCAGCAGCTGATCGCCGGCGCTGTTGATGGTGAAGCTGTCTGCTTTGCTTAGATGATCGATTTTTTGCGTCTCCAAATTGAACTGCTTCAATGCATTGGAGCCATCGGGCTGGCTTTGCAAAAACAGTAATCCGGTATGCGCACCTGCCAGCCCGGAATAGCTGCCGGATGGCATCGGCAACGCTTCAATGCGCGCCTCTAAATTCGTCAGATCAATGCGGCGAGTAGTTTTGCCCTCGCTCGGTGCGGGCGCAGCAGGCACCGCTTTCGCTGCGCCAAACTCATCACTTTTCATCTCGAATAGTGCCGGCGCATCAGGGTCAAGCCGCGCCGCAAATATCCGGCCCGCGTCAATGTATAAATAGTTGAACTCATAGCTTGAGAATTTTAAGTTGTGATCGCGATTACTGGCGAAATACAAATAGCGCCCGCTCGGATCAAACGTCGGCGAATAAGCATCAAACTGACCGCCAATTAGGCGTTTAGGTTCACCTTTAGCCAAGCTGCGCGACCAAATCTCAGAAAGCCCGCTCGCACTTTGCTTGACGTAAATGACGTGTTTGCTATCCGGCGTGTACAGATAGCTCTGGATGGCAGAGCCGAATTTTGACGAATCAATCGCCAGCACATCACCCGTCATAGTGACTGATATCAGCTCGTTTTCACTATTTCCAAGCAAAATCGAGCCACCATCTGGCGACCAAACCGGGGTGCTGTACCAAGCCTTTGAGCCACGCGTTAGCTGGCGCGGCACACCTTCGCCATCGGCGTTTCGCACATAAAGCTCATATTCGCCGCTGGCATCTGATAAGTAGGCAATTCGCTTGCCATCTGGCGCAATCGCAGCGGACATCTCACGCGCATCTGGGGTGAACGTCAGCTGGTGAATTTCACCGTGTTTGCGCGGCACGGAAAACAGTTCCCCACGCGCGGAAAACAAAACGCGCTCGCCATTGGCCGATAAATCAGCGGATTCGATTTGCGCTTTGACCGGTTTGATCGCGGGCAGCGTGCCAGGCCGATCACCTGGAATCGTGATGTTCAACTGCACCGGCTCTGATTTTGACGCTAATGCCGCTTGATCCATTAAATACAGCTTGCCGGCTTGCTCAAATACCAGCGCATCCGCGCCGGCGCTGGGCCACAGCACATCGAACGCTTTGAAATTCGTGACCCTTACCGGCTCTGCTCTGCTATCCACGCTCGCGGCTGGCAGCTGATACACGTTCAACGTGTAATCTCGATCTGAAGTGAAATAGATCGAATCTCCAATCCACATCGGCTGATTGTCAGTCGCGCGGTTTTGAGTTAACTGCACTGATTTATTGGCGAGCAAATCATAAATCCAAACATCCTGCGCTCGCCCGCCGCGCGTGCGTTTCCAGGTGCGAAATTCCCGCTCGATGGGCGTGTAAACGAACTTGTTGCCATCAGGCGAAAACATACCGCCACCGGTTTCCGGCACCGCCAGCGGCACTTCATCACCACCAGCGACTGGCACAAGGTAAGGCTTACCCGCGCGCTCATCAAAACCCAAGCGATTCATCCGCACCAGGATATTTTTGCCATCCGGGCTAAAATCCAGCACACGATTGTCATAGCCGCCGCGCAATGGCATCGGGCCGATATCGTTATACCAAGTCAGCTGGGTTGGGGCTGCTGAGCCATCGCTCGGCATTACATATACTTGCCGCGTGCCGCTGTATTCAGCAGAAAACGCGATTTGCTTACCATCTGGGGAAAATTTCGGGAACAGTTCTTGGCCCGCGTGCGTGGTCAAATGCGTGGCTATTCCACCGATGCGCGGCGCTAGATAAATATCACCGCCATGCACGAATACCACCTGGGTGGCCGATACGTCTGGAAAGCGAAAAATACCCGATTGCGCTGCATGCACTTGGCGTTGACTAAAGGCGGCAAGACACAGCACTGCCGTGAAAACGGTTTGAATACGCATCCTCGAACCCCAAAAATTTTAGCCGCAGAGTCTAGGCACGCTAGCTCGCGGGTGGCAAGTGCTGGAAGGATTAACCTAAAAACTGCACCCGTGTTGCCGGTTGCTGCCCGCTTAAGCCTTCAGCCTTCCCAACCCGCACACCAACCTGGCGCAGAAACCTTGCTCCTAGGAAACAAGCTACAGCCGAGCCACGGTGCATTGGCCGGACCTGATGCTAATCGGCAATTTGCACAATTTTGCCCGACTTTAAAAATGCGAAACTTCAGCGCATCTGCTCGGGCCGCGTCGGTTACGTAGCCATAGGTTTGCGCCTTGACGTCCGATTCGGATAGTTCAGGCGCGTCCGTTAAATCAATTTCGCAGCCAATTAGCGGCATAACCAGCATAGAGGCAATTATTTTCCGGCGATTGAGGCCCATCGCAATTTTCCTACCCAAAGCGGGATGAGACCATAGCTAGCGCACGGATAATGTAAACGTGACCGGCCCATCGTTGCATAGGTTGACTTGCATATCGGCGCCAAATTCACCGCTGGCGACTTGCGGATGCTGCGACTTGGCGGCGGCTACCAAGCGCTCAAACAAGTCCTTACTCAATACCGGCTCCGCTGAGCCGCTGAAGCTTGGCCGTAGTCCAGTTTGGGTATTTGCCGCCAAGGTGAATTGCGACACCAGCAATAAGCCACCGCCAGCTTGCACCAATGAGCAATTCATTTTCCCGGCCGTATCAGAAAAAACGCGGTAATTCAAAAGCTTATGCAGCATTTTAGGAATTAATTCCGCGCTATCGCCGCGCTCAATGGCTACAAATGCCAACAACCCCGCGCTTATGCGGGCAATTTCCTGCGGTTGTTGGTTTGGCCCGGCAATCGTTACGTTGGCGTGGCGCACGCGTTGGATGAGCGCGATCATGGTGGTGGCCCAAGCGCTGCAATAAAATCGTCTAACAAGCCTTTTTCGACTTTATTGAGATTCATATTTTTAAGCAAATCGGGCCGCTTTAAATGAGTTTGGCCCAAGCTTTGCTGCAAGCGCCAGCGTGCAATCGCAGCGTGATCGCCTGATTTGAGCACCGCCGGTACGTTGCCTTCTTCGGCCATTTCTGGACGAGTGAAATGCGGGCAATCCAGCAGGCCATTCTCGAAGGAATCTTGCTCAGCACTTTCACTTTTATTGAGCACGCCGGGCAGCAGACGCGTAATCGCGTCAATCAGCACTATCGCCGCAGGCTCGCCGCCGCTGAGTACGTAATCGCCAATCGAAAGTTCTTCATCAACGTAGTGCGTGACGAAGCGTTCGTCCAAGCCTTCATAGCGCCCGCAGATCAAAATCAGCCGTTCGGCGGTGCTTAAACTGCGCGCGGTTTTTTGCGTCAAAGTGGGCCCTTGCGGCGAAAGGTAGATGACTTTTGCAGGCGCATCTGCCAGCGCTTTTGCCGCCGCAAGCGCGCGCTTGAGGGGTTCTAACATCAGCACCATGCCCGGGCCACCACCGTAAACGCGCTCGTCGACGCGCTTGTACGCATCGAAGGCAAAATCGCGCGGATTGACAAAGCCCAGTGCCAGCAAATCTCGCTCACGAGCACGCCCGACCACGCCAAAATTGAGCGCTGTAGACAGTGCTTCTGGGAATAGGGTTATAACGTCAAAGCGCAAGCACAGCTCGAATTAAGATTTTAACTGGCAAGTCGATCAATACTCGGCGCGTGCGCCACCGGAACCTGAGCAATCAGTTCGGAATCTAACAGCTTTTCAGTAGCAGGCGAAATAGCCGGCAAGGTCAAAACCAAATGTGATTCAGGGCTCGCCCACAGGCTTAAATCATCCAACAAAACCGGCTGGGCTTGCGCCTGTGCGTCAGCAATGGGCGCTAGCAGGATTGTACGTTCTGGCTCCAAATCATCATGAGCTAGCTCATTATGGGCTAAATCATCATGGGCTAAATCATCATGCGCATTCAAAGCGTACCAGGGCACAAACTCATTTCCATCGCCGCTTGATTGCGGGGGCGATTCCGCGCGCAGGCGCTGTGCCGGCATGCCCACATAAAAACCTTGCAGATAGTCAACGCCGGCAGCGCGCAGCGCTTCAACCAGCTCAGGCCGATCGACGCATTCTGCTATGGTTTTTTTGCCAACCGAATGTGCAATCGAGGTAATTGCTTTGACCACTGCTCGCTCAACCGCGCCATCCAAAATGCCTTGCGTAAAGGCGCCATCAATCTTCAAGAAATCGACGTCCAAATCCTTCAGATGCGTAAATGATGAGAACCCACTGCCAAAATCATCCAAGGCAAAACGAAAGCCCATCACGCGCAGCTCAGATATAAGGGCTTTGGAAGCGTCTAGATTATTCAGCGCTCTTGTTTCGGTAATTTCAAAATTCACCGCGCGCGGCTCAATATTGAACTCGATTATTTTCCCGCGCACGTACTGCACAAGCCCAGGCTCACTGAGTGATTGCGCCGATAAATTGATCGACAATCCAATTGGCTGTTCGCTGTTTTGCTGCTCCCTCAGCGCTTTGAAAGCGTTGTGGATGACCCAGCGATCAATCTGCAGCATTAAATTATAGCGCTCAGCGGTTGGCAAAAACGCGTTCGGCACGATCAGCTCGCCATCGGTACCCTGCATACGGAGCAAGGCTTCGAAAAACATCCTTGTTTTTGGTGCCGCCACGCGCGCGCCTTCCCAAACACTGCCGGAAACTGATACTTCATCGCAGTGCGCAATTGCGATAACAGGCTGGAAAACTAGCCGGAAATGATCGTGTTTAAGTGCTTCTTCCAGCCTGGATGACCAGTTCAGCTCAACGTCCATGCTGTCGCGCTCTTTGCTATCGGCGCTGTAAACATAAACCTGATTCCTACCGCGATTTTTCGCTACGTGGCAAGCAATATCAGCGTTTTGCATGGCCTCGGTAGGCGATGCGCTGAATTGATCAACTCTTGCCACACCAATCGAGACGGTGATCCAGTACGACTTATCACCGTAAACGAAAGGCTTGGCAGACAGCGCGCGCAGGAATTCTTCGGCCAGCAGCTGCTCGTTACTGCCTGCAACATTGCGCAAGATCAACGCATATTCGTCTCCGCCCATGCGCGCCAATGAATCAGAAATGCGCAGGCGCTGCTTTAAACGATGCGAAAAATCAATCAGCAGCTGATCCCCGGCTGCATGGCCGGCGGTATCGTTGATATATTTGAAGCGATCACAGTCAATAAACAGCAACAGGCTGACCTGTTCGGATCGGCGTAATCTGGACACTTCTTGTTGAAGCTGCAGCTCAAAATGTGCGCGATTATAAAGTTTAGTAAGCGAATCATGGCTAGCTTGCCAGCGCAATTCATCCTCCAACACCCGGCGCTGCGATACATCTCGAAACGCAACTACTGAGCCTTCGCGCTTGCCATCAATATCAAGCGGGTAAACCGTGCATTCGACTGGAACCGGCTTTTTGGCTTCCGACCAAAACACCGTTTGCCAGCCTGCTACTTGATTGCTTTCGCGGTAGCACTGCGACAAAAAACACGCGCTGCTCGGGATTTTTGTGCCGTCTTCAAACGCGCTGTGCAGCACATCTTTGGCGCGCTTGCCGACTAATGCGCTCATGTGGGGAAAGCCCAGCATGACTAACGCTGCGGGGTTAACAAACTGGATGACGCCATCGATATCGACGCCATACACGCCATCACCGACTGAATTCAAAATGCCGTGTAGACGTCTGCGCTCATTGTCGATCGCTTTGCGATCCCAAATTGTGCGGGAAAGCGATTTCATGCGCGCAAGAAACAATTCGCGCGCTTCACTTTTGAACATGCACTCCACCGCACCCGCAGCAAGCGATTCGGTAATCACGCGATCTGAATAGGTGCCGGTAATAATCGCGCACGGCATTGCTCTGGTTTTTTTATTTTCCTTAAGCTTCCTAACCAAGCCTGCGCCATTATCGCCGGGCATGAAGTAGTCGATGATCGCAATATCAAACTCGCCTGCGAGCGCGCGATCAAGACCCTCCTCTGCGCTAGAAGCGGTTTCGACTGTGAAGTTTTCTGCTTGCAGTAGCCTGCGAAACGCGACTCGCACAGTGGGTGAATCATCGACAAAAAGCACGCTGAGCTGCTCGCGCTGAGCGGTGCTGACACTTGCCTCGGCGCTGCGCGGCGGCGCAATCAGCTTAGCCAGCGCGTCTGGCGTTTCAGAGTAATCAGACCACAGCAGTAAAGCCGTCAAAGGCCGCTTCATTAGCCAGTTCACCGCGCCCGCATCGGTTGAATCAGCCAGCACCAACACTGGCACGCTTTGCCAATCACGCGATCTAAGCAGGGTAAACACGTCGTCAGCGCGATGATCTGAATAATCGGGCCAGCTTACGATGATCGCCGCAATGCTGGATCGGTCCATAGCACCGAGCGATGCAAGCGCATCGGCGTAACCTTGAATAATGGCAAGCTCGAAGCCGCGCGTTTGCAGCATTCCTGCAACTGCACGTCGCCTCGTGGCGGACGCTTCGATTAGAAAAACCTTGCCCATGGGCGTTTTACCTATTTGCTCAGATGCCTATCGAGTGTCGACCTACTCAATGCCGCGCAAATCGTGCAAATTTGATTTTTGTTTGGAAAAGTAACGTGCCAACAATTTGAGCTCGGCGTCGGTCAAATCCTTGACGTAACCCTTCATTAAATCATGTTTGCGCGTGCCATCTTGGTACGACTGCATTGAATATTCCAGATAGCTGGCGTACTGCCCGGCAAGCGTGGGATAAGTTGGGTCCGTGCCGTTGCCATCTTTGCCGTGGCAGGTTACGCAGCCGCGCAACTCGACCAATTTCGCACCCGCCGCCATATCCTCTGCGGCCAAAACTTTGCCGGCAAATAACAAAACTGCCAACACACAAACGGTGTTCACCAAGCCAGCGCGCATCATTTCTGCACCGCTTTGACTTGCGCCAAGTAGCTAGCGAGGTGTTCGATATCGGCATCCGAAAAACTGGATGCTTGCGCGCGCATAGTCGGGTGCGATCGGCTGCCATCTTTGTAGCCCTTCAGCGCTGCCACCAAATACGCGTAATTTTGCCCGGCGATTTTGGGCACGTGATACTGCGGATAGGCATTTTTGTACTCTGCAATGCCGTGGCAACCGCCACAGGTGTAAGCGAGCTGCTCGCCAGCTTTGATATCCGCAGCGCTAACGCTGCTTGCGGCTGCAAATGCGAAAACCACGGCGAGTGGTAATAGCAGCGGTCGTGATGGGCGTGCCAAGCGCATGCTTGTCTCCTGGGGCTAAATAGAATGGCGCGAGTATATCAACCTTAAAGGTAATCGTAATCTGCTTTTGTGTAGCGCTCGGAAAATCCATCCGGACTGCCGCGCTGCAGCTCACCCATCGGGTGCGCATGCGCGAGCGCGCATTGCAAACTTGCATGCGCACGCTGACAAGCCAGCGCCAGCGGCAGACCGAGCGCAAGGTTTGCGGTAATGAGCGCAGAAAATACGCAGCCGGTGCCGTGCGTTTTCTTATTCTGGCGCGTTGCAGCAAGCCAAATAGCGTCTGGGGCATCCTTGATTAACAGTAAATCGTTACATTCTGCGGCAATTCCTGCACGGCTCGGCAAATGCCCGCCTTTGAGCAAAACTGCAGGCACATTGAAATCAAATAGCGCACGAGCGGCGCTTAGCATGCCTTTTTGATCGGCAATAGAAATGCCTAGAATGGCCTCTGCTTCCGGGATATTGGGCGTAAGCAGCGCGGATTTTGGCCACAAATGCGTTTGCGCAGCTCGCAATCCATCATCGCTTATTAGTTGAGCGCCCAAACTCGCACGCATGACCGGATCAATCACTAGCAGGCAGTTTGGCAAATTTTCAACGAGCGCATTGACCACTTCAATATTTGCCAGCATGCCGGTTTTCATCGCATGGATCGGATAATCCGCATTGATAAGGCGAAGCTGCTCGGACACTTGAACGTTCGTAAGCGGCCAACAATGCAACACACCATGACTGTTTTGCGCAGTAATCGCGCTAATTACGCTCAAACCGTAAACGCCAGTCGCTGCGAAGGCTTTGAGGTCAGCTTGGATACCTGCGCCGCCCGATGGATCCGATCCGGCGACGGTCAGTGCGGTTTTTACAGTGGAAAAGCCTCGCTTCATCGGTAAATCTCCAAAACCAAAATTCAAACCTGTGGTGCTTTTACAACACAAAAGCATGAAATATACGTTCAAGTCTTCAGTTTGCCGTTTTATTTGGCGGATAAATCGCCCTAAAGCGCGCTAATACAGCTTGTGGTATTTTTACGACAGCTATTGACACGGCTGTTGTTTTTACGCACTATTGCGCCACTGAAGGCATTCCTTTAGTTTCCAGGGCTATGAAATATATTCAACTTTTAGCAAATGCTACGCGAGTGACGGTTTTACCCACACTCGCGCTTTTTTTCCAAACGCAAGCGTCTGCCCAGCAGCGTGAAGCCGGCGCGCTGTCGGCGCATTGGGAAGCATATGTTGTTAGTTCGCTGCGAACCGCAGCGGGCGTCTCTGATGAACCCAGAATTCAAGATCGCCGCTCACTGCTTTCGCAGGCGCTGGCAGAATCAATGCGAAGCGAAATTCGGCTCAAACTTAAGTTGAATGACGCTGACGCCTTCAACGTGCAAAGCATTAGCAAATCCGGTTTTTCCGCAAACAACAGTAACGCATTCTCCGGGCTGGGCTTGCTTTCGGCGGGTAACGGCGTCGCAGCGCAGCAGCAGTTTGCCCCGAGCGTTTCACATTATTTAGATGATGGCTCCAGTATTGCAGTGGGCGGTCTATTTGTTTATGAATCTTTCACCGCTCAAGGCCTAGGCGCCAGCCCGTTTGGTGTTCGAGGTACTGAGCTCTCTTCCGGTTCTGCGTTGACCGCACGTTGGGATTCTGCACCTATAGGTCGATTTAGCTTTGGCGCGCAGACGCAATCACGTGTCAATATGGATTCCTATCAAAATTACCTTGGCGTATTCACCACGCCCGGTCGCTTTGATTTGCCCGCACGCGTGGCGGGCAATGTGAGCTGGACAGATCGCTTCGGCAAGCTGACTGCAACCGTTGAGCGTGTGAATTACTCGGCGGTTGAGCCATTCACCTCGGCTGAGCTTCCCGATGAATTTTTGTCGCTGCTCGGTGATTCTGCCTCGCCGCGATTTGAATGGAACGATTTACAGATTTACTCACTCAGCTACGAAGCTAGCCCTAGCGAAAATGACCGCGTTTTATTGACCTGGGCAAGCAGCCAACAGCCTACACCTACGTCTAGCTTGTTGCGGTCGGTGCTTGATTTCAACACCAATCGCAACTTTGCTTTAAGCTATTCCCGCTTATTCGGCAACGAAGCGCGGCTGCGATTTGCCGCGAACTATGCGCCTACCTCATATTTCTTTGGTCCTGCGCTGGTTGAGTCAAACTCATTTTCGAACCCATCCAAGCTCGAAGCCGAAGCGAGATTTGAAATCTCGTTTTGATTTTTGCAATCGCGCCATTGACGCATTCTGCTAACCTTTTTTGACCAGTTTGATTTGGTAATCACCAAATTCTGGGTGGCATCAAACATGTCGTCTTGGTAGTTTTTGCTTGCGTGAACTGCATACGCAACCCTGAAACTTCGGAGCCTTCCATGAGCAAAAAACTGCTTTTAGTATTTGTTGCGAGCTTGTTTTGTACGACCGCAAATGCGGACAAAATCGACTGTGATTCACTAACGACGATAAGCGGCGCGTTAGATCAAGTCATTATTGGTTTGGCCGACGGTGCAGAAGTCGACGACGAACTCTATCAGGGCTTATCGGACACCATGGATGCGCTGCACACCATAGCTGATCAAGAAGACAATGCCTCGTTAGACCAAGGGTTAAATGACCTTGAAGCTGCGTTTAAAGACGATAGCCGGGATGAATTTATCGTAGCGCTAAATGAAGTCAATACGGCTTTCGATAGGTTCATTCAAACGGACTGCAAGTAACCGCCGCGTAAGTCGTAGATCGCAATCCGCAGTTGCTGCACTTTTAGCGGGTTCATTGGTAGCGCCCTGGTTTTTTGGGCGCTACCGTTTGCTCGCCGCGTCAAAATGCAGCGCAGCAGCAACCTCTATTGATTCGCTAGTTCCCGATAGCAACAACGTGTCACCCGGCATTATCTGCGCTTTGCCATCCGGTGATGCCACATCGCCTTCACTTCGCGCGATTGCCAGTACGTTTGCACCACTTAAGCCGCGCAAATTCAATTCTGCCAAGGTTCGCCCTACCCACGGGTGGCCTGCTTCAAGCCGCAAGCCTTGGAATTCCCCTAGTCCGGGCAACATCGCTTTAATTTCCTGGACTCCTGCACTCTTAGTTTGTTCTTGCTGCGCTTGCGTCAGCTGTTTGAAGGCCTCCAACACTGCGAACGTGCCTGCGCGCGTGTGTGAGTAAAGCTCACCGGTGCTGCGCCAAAAACCGAATGCGGCGCTAACAAACAGCAAGAAAATCAGCGGGAAAAGCGGCATATTCGGCCAAACCGGTTGCAGCATGGCAAGAATCAACACGCTTACGATCAGCCAAATCGCAAGCTGAAGCGCCAGCACAAAGGCTTTGCGGGGCGCTTGTGCGAGATCGACGTCCTCCAATTTGGCTTTCGGCAATGCTCTGGTTGCAAGCTCGTTACCCAAGGCATGAATGCTGCGCCAAAGCCCAAGCCCTATCGGAATTAGCAGCGTCAAAAATATGCCAAGGCCGAGCCAGCGTGCGTTATTGCGGGCAAGTTCGGTATTGGCTTTGAGCAGGCGCGCTAAATCATCAGAAAACAGCGCAGCCAGCAGGCCTACGATAAGTAAAAGCAGAGCATCAATCAAAACCCGTTTGACTAGACTTTTTGTGCGTGCCGGCGCGCTACGGCGTTGGCCAAGACGCTCAATCCAGCTGCCATAAAGCGCGGCAAAATTTTGCATTCGACGCGGCAACCTTGCATCCACGTAGGCTGCAACTGGATTCGCAGAGCGCGCCAGCCAAGGCGTGAGCACCATGGTGATCGCAGCAACGCACGCAGCAATCGGATAAAGCGTGCCCTGCCCTATGCTGAGCGATGCCCCTAAAACGGCGATAACTAGCCCAAATTCCCCGCATTGACCCAAATTCATGCCGCCTTGCACCGAGGTGCGGATGCTGTGGCCGGTAAAAAAAAACCCGAGCGCTACACCAACACTTTTACCAACTACAACCAACACCACCAGCGCAGCAATTAAAGGCAGCAGCGGCAAAAGTGTAGACGGATCAATTGCCATACCGGCTGAAACGAAAAACACGGAGCTAAATACGTCTTTCAACGGCAGCGTTAGATCTTCTATGCGCTCACTTTCGCCGCTTTCTGCACACAGCGAACCTGCCACTAGTGCGCCCAGCGCTACTGGGTAGCCAAAGGCCTGCGCCGCTAAAACGCCGGCAAAACAAGCGCCCATAACAACGACAATCAGCACTTCATTGCGTTCGCGCCTAGCCACCGCGCGCACCGTTCGCGGCACCACCACAGCCGCCAGCATAACCAGCACCGTTAAAAATCCAAGCAATCGACCCAGCGTTAGCAACAGCTCGGTGCCATCTAAAGCCGCACTTTTCCCTACTAGCGCTAAGCTGGTCAGCAGCAGCATTGCAAGCACGTCTTCAATGACCAATACGCCAAGAATCGTTTTACGCAGGCCAGCATTCGCAGTATTTGGCGCCAAAACGCGAGTCACCATCATGGTTGAGGAAATGGCGAGTGAAGCCGCTAAAAACAACGCCGCCATGGGCGAAAAACCCATCACCAGCGCCGCGCCATAAATCAACAACAGGGTAAAGCTAACACCGCTCAGCGCAATCGAAAGCCCGCGCAGGCCTATTTCCGCCAGCTTGCTAACCCGCAGCTCCAGCCCGATGGTAAACATCAAAAAAATGATGCCCAGCTCCGAGAGCGCTGCCACGGTATCGGGCGCTGCAATGGTAAACTTTGGTCCGAACGGCCCAACCAGCATCCCTGCGGCAATCAACGCTAGCACCGAAGGCAGGCGCAAGCGCACGCAAATGACTGTCGTAATGGCGGCTATGCAAAAAACCGCCGCTAAGCTGTGTAAAAAATCAGCCGAGCCGTGCATCGTATCGGTTTGATTTTTTGGGACTAAACCTGCGCACTACCACAGCTGTTCTTTGCGCATTTGATGCGCTTGCCGATCAATGAAAATCTGCGCGGCGTCTACGCCTTTGCTTTTCAAGATGTGATTGCGCACCGCCGCTTCGACTAGCACTGCCAAGTTGCGGCCTGGCGCCACCGGAATCGTCAGCTGCGGCACGTCCACATCCAGCACTTTGCGTTTGCTAGTGTCGCCATATAAACGTGCCACGCCTTCTTGCACGTAGTCAGAGCGCTCCGGGCGCAAATGCACGATCAAACGCAGATATTTGTTGCGCTTGACGGCTGTGTCGCCAAACATTTCCCGCACGTTTAACACGCCCAAACCGCGCACTTCCAGGCAATCTTGCAATACCTCCGGGCAGGTGCCGTCAATTACATCCGGGGCGATCAGCGTGAACTCCGGCGCATCATCCGCAATCAAGCGGTGCCCGCGCGTCATGAGCTCCAGCGCCAGCTCGCTTTTACCCACGCCAGCTTCACCGGTAATCAGTACGCCAATCGAGTAAACCTCTAAAAACACCCCGTGCAGCGTGGTCCGCCGAGCCAAGGCGCGCGCCAATGTGTATTGCAAGAACGTCAGCAGCTCATGCCCGCCACGCGTTGAACTCCACACTGAAATATCCGCCAAGCTAGCTGCCAGCAGCACATCTTCAGGCACTGCCAAGCTCTCGGCAAATATCAGCGCTGAGGGCTTTGTTTCAAACACCGTGATTATCAAGCTCAAACGCTGTTTTGGGGCTAATGCGTCAATGTAGGCGAGCTCTTCATGCCCAATAATTTGCAGCTTATTTGCATGGATCAAGTTCAAGTAACCCACCAAAGACGGCCGTCGCAAACTGTTTTCTGGCGGCTCAATCCGCGCGCTTGCACCAATCGCCGGATCGGTAATACAGCTCAGCGCCAAGCGCTCATACACGGCCTGAAATAGCGCCTCTACACTTAATTCAGCTACGCTCATTTTCACTCTCAGCACTAAGCATTGGCTTTGATGCTAGCAGGCGCGCTTACGATTGTCGTGCGGTAATGATGTAGGTTGCGACTGGAAGTTGTTTAACAAGCCTGCGAATTGAACCCAAGCGGAGCTACTACCGAACTCAATGCAAAAAATGCCGAACCCCAGTAAACACCATGGCAATGCCGTGCGCGTTCGCTGCATCAATCACTTCACGATCACGCATGGAACCGCCCGGCTGCACGACGGCGCGAATACCGACTGACGCGGCGGCATCAATCCCGTCTCGAAACGGGAAAAACGCATCCGATGCCATGACCGCGCCCGACACGATTAAATTCGCCTCAGCCGCTTTCATGCTGGCAATTTTCGCGCTGATCACCCGGCTCATTTGCCCTGCGCCAATGCCTACCGTGCGGCTATCTTTGGCGTAAACGATCGCGTTGCTTTTGACCCGCATCGCGACTTTCCAGGCAAACCATAAATCCGCGAATTCACCAGCGGTTGGCGTGCGTTCGGTGACGACTTTGAAATCGCTGACGCTCAAGCGATCCACATCGCCGCTTTGCACGAGCAATCCGCCTTGAATGCGTTTGAAATCACGCCAGGGCGTGCGCTGCGGGCTCCAAACCCCAGTTTCAAGCACGCGTACGTTCGGTTTGCTGGCAATGGCTGCCAGTGCGCCATCGCTGAATTTCGGCGCGATGATCACTTCGACAAATTGCCGTTCAATTAACGTCCGCGCGGTGGCTTCATCAAGGGTGTCGTTGAAGGCAATAATGCCACCAAACGCGCTGACCGGGTCGGTTTCAAAGGCGCGCTCATACGCATTGAACAAACTGGTGCTGGACGCCACACCACAGGGATTAGCGTGCTTGACGATCACGCAACTGGGCGCGTCAAACAGCTTGACGCATTCGAGCGCGGCATCAGCGTCGGCAATATTGTTATAGCTTAGCGATTTGCCCTGACGGATTTGCGCCGACGCCACGACCGCTTCGGGCAGCTTCGCTTCTAAATACAGCGCAGCGTGCTGGTGCGGATTTTCACCGTAGCGCAACAACTCCGCTCGCTTAAATGTCAGGTGCAGCGTTACCGGTAGATCAGCGGCAATTTCCGGCAGTTTCGCTTCAATATCCAAGCAGCGCGCCAGATATTCGGCCACTTTGCCATCGTAAGTGGCTGTGTGCGCGTAGGTTTTGGCCGCCAATTTTCGGCGCAGCTCAAAGTCATTGGTTTCAGTTTGCAGAGCAATTAAAGCTTCAAGGTAATCGATAGGATCACACAACACTAGCACGCGCTGATGATTTTTAGCCGCCGCACGCAGCATCGCAGGGCCACCAATATCAATGTTTTCCACCGCATGTGCATCGGTGCAATTTGACGCACTGATAGTTTCTGCAAATGGGTAGAGATTCACCACCAGCACGTCAATTGCGGCAATGTCGTGCGCTGCCATGACCGTTTCGTCCAACCCAGCACGCGCCAAAAGCCCGCCATGAATTTTCGGGTGTAATGTTTTTACCCGGCCGTCCATAATCTCTGGAAAACCAGTCACTTCAGCCACGTCCTGCACGCTAAGCCCCAGCGATCGCAGCGCAAGTGCCGTACCGCCGGTTGATATCAAGTCAAATCCGAGCGCTACTAAACCGCGCGCCAGTTCAGCAAGATTGCGCTTGTCTGACACGCTTAAAAGCGCGCGCTTAGCCTTACGCTTTTCATGGTTTGACTCGTCCATTGGCTTGTCCATTTTTTGAGGTACTCCAGATCATTAATGCCGCGAGTTTGCCGCAAATAGGGTGTAATTTGCCCAAAAAACCGGCAAACGTTGGCGATTGATTTGGCAAAAGTTGCTTAAGACCTCACCCAATTGGCGTTTGGCACTGCAAAATCGCACCGTTCACGTGTTAATCTTCACGCGTTAATTTTTCGTTGGCAGATGCTGGTACTGCCCGTCAACCACCCGACCCTGATTCAATCTAACTGAGGAAAGCCCTCCAATGACGACAAAACCAAACTATTTAGCGCTCGCCGTTCGCGCTGCAATGCTGTTAGCACTCACGCCGGCCGCATTTGCACAAGACGAAGCACCTTTAAAAGAAGCCGCCGAAGAAGCTGAATACACGACCCTCGATACCATCAAAGTCACCGCCCGTAAGCGCGAAGAAACGCTGCGCGATGTGCCGCTTTCAATCACTGCATTTTCAAGCGATCGCATTGAAAAACTTGGCCTTGAATCGTTAAACGATATCGCGTTGGTCACGCCCGGCTTTTCATTTCGCTCCGCATTTGGCCGTGAAGGCGATCGCCCGGTCATTCGTGGGCAGTCCAACATTCAGGGCGAAGCCAACGCGGCGTTCTTTATTGACGGCATTTTCGTCAATGGCAATATTTCCGGTTTTGGGCTTGATAACTTAGAGCGCGTTGAGATTATTCGCGGCCCGCAAGCCGCGCAGTTCGGTCGCAGAGCGTTTTCTGGCGCGATTAACTACATTACCCGCCGACCGACCAATGAGCCAAAAGCCAGCGTCAGCGCAACAGCGGCTACCGATTCTGAGCGCGAATATTCCGGCAATGTTTCCGGCGCCTTCGTGCCTGATGTGCTGAAATTCCAGTTCAATGCGCGCTATTACCAGTTTGGTGGCCAGTATGAAAATTACACCAATGGCGTTAAGGACTTGGGTGGCCAACGCACCACCTCTGCGGGTGGCACGCTGTATTTGACCGCCACCCAAAATTGGGAATCCACGCTGCGCATGAATTACAGCGAAGACGAAGATGAGGCTTATGCGATTGGCTTGTTGGGTGATCGCGAAAACTTGCGTTTGAACGGCATCGTCGTCAATAACGCGGTTGATTTCGTCAATAACGTACAAAACTGCTTTAAGCCAACCTTTACTGGTGCCAACAGCACAGGTTTTCTGGGCGGCGTTCGGCCGATTTCTAGCACACGTACGCGCGGGCAGATTTGCGGCGAAGTCGCAATTCCACGCGCATTTGGTGCCAACACCGATCGCTTCCGCGCAGCCGGCTTCAAGCCAGGGATTGATCGCGAACGCACCCGTTACAGCTGGTCAAATGACTTCACCACGGACTCGGGCTGGACTTTCAGCTCAATGACCGCCTACAACGAAGTCAAATCCTTGAGCGTTGTGGATCAGGACTACACCGGCTCTTCGCTGTTTCCTTTTCCGTTTTCAGCAAACGGCGCATTTGAAACCGTCGATTTTGGCATCGGCAAAGATTACAGCCAAGAATTTCGGCTAACCACACCGGTCGAAAACGCTTTGCGCGGCTCGGTTGGCTATTATTACTACCGCGAAGTGGGCGAACCAGGCTTTAGCGCCGATATGACCACTTTCCGCCCCGCAACGGCCACGACGGCAGCGGTATTGCCAACGCGCAATCGAACCCGCCCAGGTGGTTCGATAATCAACAACGCCATGTTCGGCATGATTGAATACGACTGGACTGAAGCGCTGACCACGACTGCCGAGCTTCGCGTTGCGGAAGACAAGATTGATTTTGCCGGCACATCGACGTTTAGTTTTCGCCCTTTAGGCACGCCTACTTCTGTGCCCGCAACGATTGCGTCCAGAACCTTTAACAAAACGGGTTCGTTTGACAACATCTTGCCGCGTTTGACTGTTAAGTACGATCTAAACGACAGCATGAACATTTACGCGTTAGCAGCCAAAGGCAATAAGCCTGGCGGCTTTAACGGCACTGCAGAAAGCGCAAGCTTGACCGATGCTGCTCGTGCAACGCTATTTGCAGAGGGTTTGGATCAGTTCGACGAAGAACGCGCCTGGACGTATGAATTAGGCTTTAAAGGAGGGCTGCTGGACGATGCACTAAATGTGTCTGCCGCACTCTATTTTATTGATTGGAAAAACCAGCAGTTAACGCTTAGCCGCTCGTTTGACTTGCTCAGCGGCGTGCAGCAGCTCAATTCTTTCACCGCAACCGTCGGCGAAAGCAGCGTAAATGGGCTTGAGCTAGAAGCCGATTATCGCTTCACTGATGAACTTTCGATGCGCGCAACGTATGCCTACACTGACACCGAAATTGATTCGTTCTTCAATCAGGATTTCGCTGATTTGCGAAACTGCGGCGCGGTGAACCCATTGACCGGTTGCGGTTCTGCGGCCGGCAATGAACTGCCACGCGTACCGAAAAATCAAGCCAGCTTAACCGCCAATTGGGAATCGACTTTTGCCAACGGCATGGGCTATTTCATTCGCGGTGTCGGCTCTTTTGAAGGCTCACGCTTCACGCAAATTGAGAACACCTCACGCACTGGCAGCAGCTTTAATCTAGGCCTACGCGCTGGCGTCAATGTGGATGAAAATCTGTCAGTAACGGCATTTGTTCGAAATGGTACCGATGACGATACGCCAGAAGATGTGTTGCGTTATATAAGCACGCAGTATTCCCTGTGCCGCCCTGCCATTCCCGGTGAATCCACCAGCGCAGCAACCTGCTCTGGCGGCTTAAATGGCACCAACCTGCGCGATGTAGCCATTACCCCGCCCCGCATGCGTCAATATGGTTTGACGCTGAACTACAAGTTCTAAGCAATCGCTTCAAGCTCACAAACAAAAAAACGCCTCGGGAAACCGGGGTGTTTTTTTGAGCGGTGATTGATTCGCTGATTGATTTAAGGCAAACGCCTAAACCGCCACCCATACATTCATCAATCTATCTTGATAGAAAGATGAAAGCCTTTTAATCTGCGGCAATCCTTGAGTTGACTGAGATTGACATGCGTGAATTGGCGTTGAGTTTTGAGTTTTTCCCGCCGAAAACGGCTGAGCAGCAGGAATTGATCCAGCGTTCAATTCCTAAATTGCTCGCCTTTAAGCCCGAATACGTCAGCGTAACCTTTGGCGCAGGCGGCTCGACGCTCGATTACACGGTCGAAACCATCCGCAAGCTGCGCGCGCTGGGGCAAGATGCGGCGCCACATTTAAGCTGCATGGGCGGCACTAAAGCGGAAATCAAGCAGCTATTGCAGCAATACGATCAGATGGGCGTAAAGCGCATTGTGGCGCTGCGCGGCGATATGCCATCCGGCATGGCAGCCAGCGGAGATTTCACCTATGCGATTGATTTGGTTCGTTTTATTCGATCTGAATATGGCACACGCTTTCATATTGAAGTGGCGGCCTATCCAGAATTCCACCCGCAGGCGGAAAGTGCAGCCAGCGATATGCAGCATTTCATCAATAAGGTGGACGCAGGCGCAGACGGTGCCATTACCCAGTATTTTTATTCTGCGGATGCGTATTTTCGCTTCATTGACGAAGCGCGCCAGAAAGGCGTGACGATTCCGATCATTCCGGGAATTATGCCGATCGCTAATTTTTCCCAGCTCAAGCGCTTTTCCGATATGTGCGGCGCTGAATTACCGCGCTGGCTCAGCAAACGCATGCAGGGTTTTGGCGATGACGCCGATGCCGTGCGCAGCTACGGCACTGATGTGGTTGCGAAACTTTGCGAACAATTGATCGCAGGCGGCGTTGATGCGATGCATTTTTATACCCTCAATCGCGCGAAGGCGACTGTGGACGTGTTGCAGGCGATGGGAATACAGCAGCGGTAGTGCGCTCGTCAGGGCTCCTTCGTTCCTCTAAACATTGCCCGACCGCAGGACTACAAAGAGCGTTCTGACTTCTGGTAGCATCTCAACACGTCTCCAGAAATCCTTGCTTATTGCGCACAAACTTCTATGCGTTACGCCTGCAACCACGTTCGGCTAGCCTTGACGAGGACTTTCGCCTCAGTGTTTGTGCATCTTCACAGGCACACAGCTACCCTCTAATCTGAATGATGATGAGTAGCGGTTAGTTGAGACTCAAAGTTCATTTGCACCAACGCAACAGACCTTCCCCAAACCCTATCCACACTCAAGGCCAGCCCAATGAAATATTCCGCTCCGCTCACCGATATGCGCTTTGTCCTGCACGATGTTTTAAAAGCTGAAAGCGTATTCGCGCAAGTTCCAGCGTTTGAAAGCGCAAACCGCGAGCTCATCGACCAAATTTTAGAAGAAGCCGCCAAATTCAGTGAACAAGTATTGCTGCCGACCAATCAAATTGGCGATAGCGTAGGCGCACAGTTCCACAAGGACACGCAAACCGTGACGCTGCCACCCGAGTTCAAAGACGCGTTTCGCGCCTATGTCGACGCTGGCTGGCTCGGGCTTTGCGGTGCGCCAGAATACGGCGGCCAGGGCATGCCAGAGACGCTCGGCTATGTGGTCAAAGAAATGATTGAGAGCTGCAATGTGGCTTGGGGCACGTATCCACTACTGTCATTGGGCTCGGTCGATGCCTTCATGCTGCATGGCACGGATTGGCAAAAGGAAACCTTCGTTACCAAGATGCTGGCCGGCGAATGGACCGGCACGATGTGCTTGACCGAACCACATTCTGGCTCGGATTTAGGGCTGATGAAAACCAAAGCCGAGCCCACCGCGCACGGCACTTACTTGGTCACGGGTACCAAGATATTTATTACCGCTGGCGAGCATGACTTATCCGAAAATATCATCCACTTAGTCTTAGCGCGCCTGCCTGATGCACCCAGCGGCACCAAAGGTATCAGCTTGTTTATCGTGCCAAAATTTAAAGTTGGACTTGATGGCGTTAAAGGCGAAAGAAATGCGGTAACCGCTGGCAATATCGAACACAAGATGGGTTTGAAGGGCTCCGCCACTTGCTTGATGAACTTTGATGGCGCTGAAGGCTATCTAATTGGCCAGCCCAATCGCGGTTTGATGGCGATGTTTACCATGATGAATGCCGCGCGCCTAGGCGTCGGCGTACAGGGCTTGGGTTTGATTGAAACCAGCTATCAAACCTCCTTGGCCTATGCGGCGGATCGCCTGCAAATGCGCTCGCTTTCCGGCCCCAAACGTCCGGACAAACCTGCCGATCCGATCACCGTGCACCCGGACGTTCGCCGCATGCTGATGACGCAAAAAGTGATTGCAGAAGCGGGCCGCGTACTGTGCTATCACGCCGGTTTGCTGGTGGATTTATCACATCGGCATCCGGAAGCGGCGAATCGTCAGGCAGCGGAAGAATTGCTCGGCTTTTTGGTGCCGATTTGCAAAGCGCTGCTCACCGAAGCAGCCGTTGAATGCACCTACCACGGCGTGCAAGTGCTGGGCGGGCATGGCTACATCAAAGAATGGGGCGTCGAGCAGCTGGCTAGAGATGCGCGCATCACCACGATTTACGAAGGCACCACACAAATTCAAGCGCTCGACTTGTTGGGCCGTAAAATCATGGCCACCCAGGGCGCAGGTTTGCGCCGATTCTTGAGCGAGGTTGAGGCATTTGTAGCCGCGCACAGCCAACACCCAATAGCAGGCAAATACGCGAAAATTGTCGCCGAACATGCCAAAAACTGGAGCGAGTTAACCGCAGAAATCATCGCCGCCACGCAAAAGAACCCCGAAGAAATGGGCTCCGCTGCGGTCGATTATCTATTCTATGCTGGCTATATCACGTTGGCTTATTATTTGGCGCTAGAAGTGGAAGCGGCGCACCGGCCAGTTAGCGTTGTAGCAATCTCGCCTGAGTTCAAAGCCGCAAAATTAGCCAGCGCCGAATTTTACTTCGCTCGCATTTTGCCCCGCACACTGATGCACGCAGCGGCGATTCGATCCGGCGCGAGCAGTTTGATGGATATTCCAGAGCATGTGTTCCAGGCAGCATAGCTGCACCTCAACAAACTAAACCCATGAATACTGCACTGAAGTTCGCAACCTATGAGGATTTGCTCCGCGTACCTGCGCACAGGATTGCGGAGTTGATTCACGGCGTACTGCACACTCAACCTAGACCCGCGCCCCGGCATGCTATCGCGATGGCTGGCATTAGTGATGAACTACGCTTTTTCCTGGGGCTACCAGCTCAATCCTAGTACCTAGTCCAGTTTACCCCGGCGTTGCTGGAAGAATTTATTTCACGATTGAGCCTGAGCCTCAACTTCCGGCGCTTACGTCAAATTCCTCGTTCGTATTGGGCCTATTGGTGCTTGGATTGGGCATGTTTGCCGTGCGGCGGCGGTAACAAACGGGAACCGCGAAAAACCGATTTTCGTTGTGAAACGAGCCAGCCTACTCAAACCCGCTGCTATGCAATGCATTTCGCAAATTCACGCTAAGCCAGATCAGCTCAGATGTGTAGTTGGCGTCTATCAGCTCACCCAAAACGCTGATATTGGCCTCTGGATTATTGACGATAAATTCGCAGCCGCCGCTTTCTAGTAGTTGCGCTGCGGTTAGATCGCAGGCTTGGGTGTCAACTCGCTCGGCGTTAACTGACTGCTGCAGACTTAACCGTAAAATGCCAAGTAGTGGCAGCTCGGCGCGCGGCTGAAAGTCGGCTTTTACGCGAAAAGTTGCCGCATTTACCGAAACCGCGCTCAAACGCAGTAACGCTGGCGTAGTGCGTGCAATAGCAAGTGCGAATTCGGCTGAGCTTGAGGCAAACCCTGAATCGCCTAGATAGCTTGCTGATATGCGCGGCATACCTGCGTCGTTCGACCTAGCTTGAAAGGATTTTAAGCTACAACGCGCTAGGCCTACGCTGCCCTGCGGCTGTAAGTTGGCATCGCACTGGCTGCCAGCGCCATCGTCAAAGCGAACTATCCCGCTCGGCGTGCCCGCTGCGCCTTTGTGGGTCACTACCGCTTCGACTAAATAGTTTTGCCGAACGAACGGCGTACTTGGCACAGTGCGGGTAATGGTAGTAGCAGTGGTTACGCCTGCAAAAGGGCTGCGCTGCCATACCAAGCCTGCATTTGGGGAAGGGCTCGCGTTGCCGCTTTGATAAACCCAGGCCAGCACTGAGCCATCGTCAGACAGCGCCATTTGACCAACCTGCACCTGCTGCGCCGATACGCCCACGGCAGCATCAGTGCTGGCCGGAAATGGCGTTTCAACGCCGGTACGAATATCCACCAAAAAGTAACTCAAGAAATCGACGGCAAACACATCAGAAATAATCGTCTCACTTCGCAAGGCAACGTCCGCGCCGCGCGCGAGCGTGTAATGAACCAGCGTATATCTGCTTTGTGCGGGCGTTCGCTCTTTTAGCAGGCGCGCAGCTTGCGAAGATAGATCAAAAAGCCAATCTTGATCTGCAAAACCATCGCCTCTGGATACGGATAGAACCGCGTGTGATCCATCCGTTGAGAGCGCTACGTTTTTAAATACAAACGGCTCGGTAATCATGGGCAAGCTGATGCCAATCGGTGCTGACAAAGGCACCAGCCGCTGAAAGTAGGCGCGCTGGCGATCGCGTGAAACCCACAGTCCTGAACTTGCATCTTTGCTCGGGGTAAAGCCAATTGGCAATGCTTCAGGCGGTGCGATGGGCGTTGGGGAATTATCCCGAAGTGAAATCAACAGCGGCTGCAGCCCGCCCAAAATGGCTGGGTTGCCAGAGCTTGATGGGCGATCAATCACCGCAAAACTCGATCCTAGTGCAGCAAGCCGAGTTGCATAAGTGGTTTGCATGGCGTCTGCTGTTTGGCTCAGCCGACTTGTCAAACCGGTTTGAATATTTCTGTAAAACACATCGCTCTGGCTGTTGGTATCGCCCTGCATTAGCTCGGCATTGCTGGACTCAAAACCAATGTTCTCGGCGCCTTGCCCAAAGCCGGGCGCTAATTTGAGGTTGAAAAAATCGGCGGGCAGGTTCAAGCGCGCGGATTGTGTGCTGGGCAGGGCAACTATTTGACTACCACCAAAGCCAGATGTTGCGAGGCGATCGCCCGAGGCGTTGAAGTTAAGCAAGCCGCCGCGAATAAGAAACTCATCGCCTGCGTATTCATTAAAAACTTGCCTGCTCACGCCGGTTTGCAAGTTAAGCCTGAGCTGGGTATTGACCCCTAAAAACTGTACCTCGCCGTTAGCGAGCACCTGATTGAGCGTGTAATTTTCCGATCCAGTTGGAATCGGCCAAGTGCTCAATGTGCCAGCCCTAGTCACCCGCACGAGCGATCCAGGAAACCTGGTTTGATAAAGCACATCACCAGCTGCAGTAAACGTTGCATAGGCGACGAAGGTTTCTTCATCAACCAGCTGGCGAAACGCGCCCGTTTGCAAATCAACAACCACTAAACCGCCGCCAGTTATGAGCAGCTGCTGGCTTGCTGCATCAACTTCCCTGATAGACCCGGAATTGCCGGTTAAAGCTAGCGGATAGCGAATAATCGGTAGCTCAGGCGGTAACGCCGCCGGGTTAACAAAAAACAAATCGCGTGCGTTGTCCGCATCGCCCGCGACGATGCCATTTTCTGCGCTGACGAAAAAGAAGCCGTCAAGCCCAGGCTCCGCATCAGAAACGCCCAAAGCGGTGGCGCTACCATCGGCGCGCGCGGTCAACCATTGCACGTTTGAATTTGCTGGGCCGAGCAGATATGCATCGTTGCGCTGATTAGTGTCTCGCGGATTAAGCGCAAGTGTCGTGTTGATCAAAAATTTGCCATCGACTAGTTGGCCACCGCTATTGCTAGTACGCGCAATGGCGAATCCGCGAAGTGTGTTGAAGGTAGAATCTGCCGTGCTCAGCGCTCTGTTAATCAAGGAATTTGGCTGCAAAAATCCGCGCACGTCGCCAAATCCCGGTATGCGCGTTCCAACCGAATAGTCAAAAACACCCGGGTTCTGGCCGACAGCGCGCAGCCCGAGCGCATCACTACCGGTGAGCCGTTCGAAGCGCTCACTTAACAGCGGCGTAGCTTGTGTCGCGGGCGTTTCGTCTTGCGGTATTCGGTGAATTAGCCGCTCTTTCGCTACGCTGTGCAAAAAAATTGGGCTGCTGAGCGCGGGGAATTGGCCATCGCCGCTGTAGCGCGCGATAAGCTCATAGGTGCCTGCTGAGGGAAACAGCAAAAAGCAGTGCGTTAGTTGCGGCAGCGTTATGGTGCAGCTCGGTGCGCCTGACCGCGCTGCAATCATGATATTGCCGGTGGGTTGAATGGCGGAACCTGGATCTAAATAATCCAGCTTGGCGAAAAGCAAACTTGCACGGCCCTCGGGCGTGATAGCGGGCTTGGCCCGAACAATTCGAAGATCGCCTACTAACTGGGTTTGGCTAAGCGTGATCGGTGTTCCAGCGCTCGGCATGAAGTGAATAACGTGGGTGAATTGACCGCCATGTGGAATAGCAAAGCTGCAAACATGGCGCCCCAAAACCCCGGTTGCATGGGCTCTACAAATGCGTTTGCCACGCACTTCAACATAACCCACACCCAACACCGGAACGCCTGAATCCGTGACGTCGAAATAAACGTGTACGTAATCGCCAACATTGATGCGATTGGGAGAGAGCAAGGGATTTTGGATGACTGGGGCGCTACTAAGGCTGGCCGCAAATCCGAGTAAACCCGCAGCGAACATTTGGCTTAAGCAAAAACGCATGACAAGCCTCTGTGTGGTGTTGATATTGTTTCGTGATTGAACCACGAAACCACTAAATCAACGTCAATCGTCTCAAAACAAATTCGCCAAACCCGCTTCCGATTTCTTGGGCGTTGTTTTCGGCACCGCCGCCCAAACCGCAATCGCATCAAGCGTTGCTTTGACATCGTGCGTGCGGATAATTTTCGCGCCCCTTTCTGCAGCCATTACCGCGGCGGCTATTGATCCCGCAACCCGATCAGCCGGATTGCTGCGACCGGTAACAGTGCCAATCATGCTTTTTCGAGACAGCCCGACCAAAATCGGTGAGTCTAGAGCCAGCAATTTATCCAGCCCAGCCAGCAGCTCAAGGTTATGTTCTAGGGTTTTGCCAAAGCCAAAGCCCGGGTCTATCAGCAGCTTCTTTTTGTCGATACCGGCCATTTGGCAGGCGAATATGCGCTCGGTTAGGAAACGAATCACGCAATCGAGCACGCCATCGGTGTAGCTCGGCGCAGTTTGCATGGTGGCGGGCTGGCCTTGCATATGCATCAGCACGATTGCTACACCCAGCTCAGCCGCAGCCTGCATTGCGCCCGGCTCAGTCAATGCGGACACATCGTTAATCAGCACCGCGCCAGTGGCGACCGCTTGGCGCATAACGATGGCGCGGCGAGTGTCGATAGAAATCGGGCAGCGATTCATAGCGGCAAGTGCCTGCACGACAGGAATGACGCGCGCAAGCTCTTCAGCTACACCGACAAATTCGGCGCCGGGCCGGGTGGATTCGCCGCCGATATCGACAATATCCGCGCCTTCATCCATCAACCGAATGCCCTCGGAAATTGCCTGCTCGTGTGAGGGCTGGCTGGTGCGATCTGAAAACGAATCCGGAGTTACATTCAAAATACCCATGATCAACGGGCGCGCAAGCGACAACGCGTAAGCGCCTAGCTGAAGTTTTTTCTCGGTATCAAACGCAGTATTAAACACCGTTAACCGACCTGCGCGAGCAATTGTTTGAAGCGCTGCTGCAGCTTTTCGCGTGAACCGGCAGCTTCGAGTTTTTCCAGCGCACTCGGCACTAAAAACTCGCGCTCGGTGCATTCAATAATAGCCGCGAGTTCTTGCATTTCACGCTCGACAGTTTGGGTTGACGGCATAAACCCAGCCAAGACTGATTCAATCGCAGCGCGATCTAGCTTGTCTTTCCCGGACAGCAGCGCCAAGCGCCACGCGCGCCCAACCAGCGCTTCGATATCCGCCCCCGATAGATTGCCGACGTGGCTTTCCGGCACGTCGGGCACGTCCTCAACGGCGAGCGTGGTAGCAAATTTCTTCGCTAGCACCGAAAAATATTGTTTGATCTCGCTTTGCGATTGCGGATAAAACAGCGGCACGTGGATCTCTGCCCTGCCCTGGCGTTTGATATCGACCGGCAATAAATCTGGGCGCGCGGTCAGCAGCATCCAGACAATTTTGCCGCGATATTCGGTATTGCCCATGGCATTGGCGATCATGCCAAACACCCTCGAACCCACACCCGAATCGCCGCCGCCTTCACGATCACCCAGCACCGTGTCGGCCTCGTCAATAATCACCATCACCGGGCCCATGCCGCGCAGGACGGAGAGCACACGCTCAAGATTCCCCTCGGTTTCACCGACAAATTTACTGCGGAAATTCTTTAGCTGCACGCACGGAATACCAATTGAGCCGGCCAAACAGGTCGCTAGAAAAGTCTTACCGGTGCCAACCGGGCCGTTGAATAGATAGCCCATTGGCGCTACGTCTAATCGGCCTAAACGCAGCAGCTCGGCATCTTCTAGCAAACGTTTTTTCGCAGCTTCATGGCCGACCACCATATCCAAACCAAACTTGGGCTCGACAAACTCCAGCAAGCCTTGCGCTTGGCGCTCAATCAGCGCTTTTTTACGCACTTTGAACTGCTTTGCATCGAGGCGCTGCTTGGTTTCCCGGCTGGAGCGCACCAGAATGTCCAAATCGGTGAGCGAGGTGCCAGCGGTCAACTTAGCAAGGGTTTCCGGCGGAAAATCCGAATAGGAATCGAACGGCGTTTTGTCCATCAGCGATTTCAGCCACAGTTGGCGCAGCGCTTCATCCGGCAGCGGCAATTCCAGGCTAGCCACGTGCGGTGAACTACTCAGCCGATCATTGATATCCGCTAATCTGGAATCAACCAGCACAAACGCCAAGCTGCCGCGTTTAATGTACGGATTGCTGGCCCAATTGAGCAGCGTCACCAAATGCTGCGCGCTATTGGCATTGGCGCGCTCATTGTTCGGCACCACAAACGACGCGTAATCAATCACGATGGCAATACTCAGCTGATCATTCTTATCGGCAATCAGCTGCTCCGCTACCATGCGATCCAGCAGCGCCAACACCACAGTCGGATCACGCGGCAGCATTTTCGGCTCACCTAATGTTCGGGAAAGCAAACCGACCATTTCCAGCTGGCGCTTTGCATCGCTAGAACCGAGCGCACGAATGCCGCGCGCCAAATCGAACCCCAGCACTAAGGACCATTGCCCGAACATTTCCTCGGCTAAAAATTCGCTCAGCGTGCCAAAACGCGCGTCCCGCAGTGGGTATAAATCCGCGACATTGCCGTGCAAAACATACATCGCGGTGGTGGCGGAAAAATATAGCTCAGCGAATTTTTTCGCCCATAAAGGCCAGTGCTCGGGTAGCGTTTGATTGGGTAGACGGGTTTCAGACATTGAAGATCCTTGATCTCAGGTTTAAGGCTTAGTGGTTTGACAAGCGCACCACGAACGGGGATAAAAACTAAGGCACTTGCCCACACCAGCGATTGCGCCCGGCATTTTTTGCTTGATAAAGCGCGGCATCCGCATGACGTATTAACGCATTGGCGTCGACGATGGATAGCGATGGATTGGACCTGTTATGTGCAACGCCGCATACGCCAATACTGATTGACAAGTGCGGCCCAACATTTGATTTTGGATGTGCCAAAGCTTGCGCACTAATCGCCGTTAAGCATCGCTGCGCAATTTGCTGGGCTAACTCCAGATTGCATTCGGGCAGCAGCATGGAAAACTCCTCACCGCCGTAGCGCGCGACGGTACCGTTGGCCTGAATTGCCACCATCGCAAGCGTCTGGGCAACCAGCTTTATACAGCGATCACCTTCTAAATGGCCCAGGCCATCGTTGTATTGCTTGAAGTGATCAATATCAATCATCAACAATGCAAGTGGCGAGCCCGCTTTTTCGCTGCGGCGCCATTCGATCTCTAGGCGCTCGTCAAACGCGCGTCGATTCGCGATGCCAGTTAAGCCATCGCGCATGGTCATTTGCCGAAGTTCTTGCGTGCGCTGCTCGACTTTCGCTTCCAAATTTTCGACCAAGCGCGCGTTCAACAGCGAAATGGCCGCTTGCGCACCCAGCAGTTCGAGGGTTTGCTGCTGTTTCGTGCTGAAGGCATTTTCAAGCTGGTTATTTTCCAAATAAACCAGTGCAACCATGCGGCCTTGAGTGACCACCGGCAAACACAGCACTGATTTTGGCGTTTGCGATTGAAAATAGCTGCTTCGAGAAAAGCGTTCGTCTAAGTGGGGGCTGTTTACCACCAGCGTGCTATAGGTCAACTTGCTGTATTCAATCAGCTCGTTTGGCAAAAGCGGCAAACTCATTCCCTTTGTGGATTGTTGAAGCGCTAGTGCGAGCGGCTTTGCGATTCGCTTCGATTCCACGCGTCTAGCTGTGCTAAGCCCGCCTACTACCTCGACGATTAACTCATCATCATCTGCCAAAATGATAGCGCCGTGCTCGGCGCCGGCATTTTCAATCAACACGGCAAGCATCTGGCGCAGCAGTGCATCCAGCTGAATTTCTTTCGCCAATAGCTGGTTGGCTTTGAGCAAAGATTGCAAATCTAAAAAGCCAGTATTCTCTGAGCTGCTGCGAAATGTTCCGCTGCTCGCCGCACTGCCAAGGCTAACCGAGCTACGCTGGCGATAGCTGCGCAGCGCGATTTCCGGCCAGCGCTGCTCAAGCTGATTACATTTTGCAATCGCGCCCCAGCGCCGGTACAGATGATAAGCTTCTTTAACAAAATTGCGCGCCAGCTGGCGCTGTTGCTGTTGTATCCAAAACTCCGCGTAGCGCTCGTTTGCCAGGGCTTCGCAGGATAAAAAACCGGCATCTGATGCCGCGTCTATCGCTCTAGCATAAAAATCCATGGCCGCCTGCGGCTCGTTACTGCAGCGAGCCAGTTCGGCGGCGATTAGTAGATATTTATGCTCAAAATTAGCCGCACAATCCGCTGACCAATGCTGGAACAAATTAAGGTATACCTTTACTTCTGCCATTCGTTCCGGCAACGCTTGCGTATGCGCGAAACTTGAGTTCAAGAGGCCGAGCGCAACGTAAAACTGTGCCTCAACCCAGCTTGGACTATCCGGCAAACAGGCGGCCACAATTCCAAGCTGCTGCGAGCAAGGCTGCCAATGTGCGTAAGAATCTAACAAATACGCGTGCCGCAGCATCGCGGTAATATAAAACGCCAACGGTATGGATGGTGTTTGATAATCGTCATCAAAAAAAGCGCTGACGCTGTAATCGGTGGAATCAAAGCTCAGTGCATCTAGTGTTTTGCTCTGCAATGCCAACATTGGCTGGATGACCCCGCAATACAGCATCGCTTGCGATTTTGGTTGGTTGCTTTTTCGCAAAAACTTCAAACCACGCTGGCAATCCTGCGCCAAATCCTCTAACGGCTCGCCAAAAATAGCCCGGTTAATTGCTGCCAACACCACGCAATAGCCACCCGATAGCGGATTGATGCCGGTCATCGCTAGTTCCAGCCCACGCTCCATGTATGGCAGGCTTTCCGGCAAAGGCTCGCACCAATGCTGATAGAAAGGCGAAAAATACTGATAAACCGGCATGCGGTAGTACTGACTATCGCGTTTTTCAGCCATTGCCAAAGCCAAACGGCCCATGGCATAGCACAGCGGATAGGGTTTGCGCATCGCAGCCATGGCAGTCATGTACGTCACATAGGCAATGCAGCTTAAATCGCCTTGGCCATGTTTAAGCGTAGTTTGCACCATGCGGCAGGCGTCCACTGCGAAGGAAGCAAACTGCCCGCTTTGATAGGTTGCGTACGACAATGCGAAGTAAATTCGCATCTCTAACAACTGCGCACTGCCCTGCATTTCCGGCTCGAGCAGCAGCTGCTCGAGCTGATAGTTTGCAAGCAGCTTTTCGGTTTCCGCAAATTCTGCCGGAAACATCGCTGCTGCTTCCAGCTCGGACTCTGGGAACGGACGGCCTAGCAAATTCAGTGCTTCTCGCAATACCGGCAGCGCGTCCGGAAAACGTCCTTGTATATGCAGCTGATCGGCTTGCACAAGCAGCAGCGTTACTTTCGCTACTACGCTAGTTGCTGAGTGCATTACCTCAGGATAAAGCGCATTGGCGTCGTCAAAGTTACCCGCTAAATATTCGCTTTCAGCAAGCGCCTGATAAAGCGTGAGCGTTTGATCCGGTGCGCTTAACCAGGGCTGCTCAGGCATGAGTGCCTTGGCGTGCCGAAGCAGCTGCACGGCCGTTTCAAAAGCCGACGCCGCTTTTGCGCGCAATCCCGCGCGCAAATTAAGCACCGTTAAGTTATCACGCTCGTTCGTATCTGTTATCGCGCTGCTGGCCGCATTCAAGCACGCCAAAATGGTAAACAGTCGATCATCTAACTCAGCCGATGAGCTGGCTGCTAATAAGCGTCTACCGCAGCGCAGCTGCAACGCCAAGCGCTCTGAACTTGGGGTTAAATCATGCGCAGCTTGCTGCACGCGATCATGTAAAAATCGATAGCGCGCGCTCGCTAGTAATTCCGGGCTGCGCTCGAATTTATAATCTTCATTCAGTGGCAGTAGCAATCCTGATTGCAGTGCAGGCCAAAGCCGCGTATGGCAGCTCAGCGCGTCTTGCGCCTCAACCGCCATGACTTCACGCAGGCAAAAACTATCGCCAAGCTGTGCACACGTCGCGAGTAAATCTTGCGTCGCAGGTGCCAGTGCGCGCAGGTTTTCCAACATCAAACTAACGACATTATCCGTCATGCCGAGACCGCGAATCTGCGCGATATCCCAGTGCCACGCGCCTTGCTCACGCCGATAGCGCAGCGCGCCCTGTTCGTACAGCCGGTGTAGAAACTGGCTAAGGAAAAATGGATTACCGTGGGTCTTCTCCATCAGCAGCTGACACAAACTAGCGACTTGATTCTGATTTTGCTTGAGCATGTCAGTCAGCATCGCGCTTACGTCAGCGCCGCTTAAATTCTCCAACACAATGTGAGCCGTGGATTTTTGCTTGATGCGATCCAACATCAGCGAGAGCGCGCTATTGCCATCTAGTTCTTGATCTCGATAAGCGCCGACAATCAAAACGCAGCGCGAATCTTCATCACCAAGAAGCTGTTCTAGCAGGCGCAAGGTCGAGGCATCAGCCCACTGCAAATCATCTAAAAACAACATGAGCGGATGATTATTCGCCGCAAGCGCCTTTACAAATTGTAAGAATGCGATATGAAAGCGCTGCTCATTTTCGGCGGCTGGAACCACCGGCAATCGGGGCAATGTGCCTAGTATCAAGCGAAGATTCGGAATAATGCTTGCCACCGCAGCCGCCTGCTCGCCTAACGCTTCGGTTAAACGCTCGCGCCAATAGTGCCGCCTAGTTTCGCCTTCACTGGCGAGCTGCTGCAAAAACGGCTCAAACGCGCGCACGAGTGCGGCATAAGGTTGATTGCGGCCAAACTGATCGCATTTGCCGCGCAAAAAATAGCCCCGTCGTAGCACGATCGGGCGATGTAACTCCCCGACCAGCGCGGATTTGCCTATGCCTGCCGCACCTTTAATCAGCACCAGCCCAGCGGGGCCATCGACCACGCGCTCAAACGCCGACAAGATCGCTCTTACATCCGCTTCGCGCCCATACAATTTTCGTGGCAAACAAAAGCGTTCTGGTACATCGCTATTTGCCAGCACAAAATTCTCGGCGGCAAGGCCATTTGTCCAAGCTCCGGCAATTTGGCTCAAGTCGTGCAGTAATCCAAAACTGCTTTGGTAGCGATCATCAGGGTACTTTGCCAACAGCATTTGTACGAGCGCAGACAAAGCATGCGGAATATTGCTATCAAAAATGTGCAGGGGTTCCGGCATCATGGTCAACTGTGCATGCAGCATGCCCATGGAATCGCTGACCTGAAAGGGTCTGCGGCCTGAAAAAAGCTCGTAAAACGTTACGCCAAGCGAATAAAAGTCACTCCGATAATCCACTTCCAGATTAGTGCGGCCAGTTTGTTCCGGCGACATGTAATCGAGCGTGCCACGCGGGAAGTCGATTTGCTCACGCCGCTGTGCGTGCTGCAAGCGGCTCGCCAAGCCAAAATCGCACAGCTTTATTCGCAGCTTAGCCAAATCGACCAGCACGTTTTTCGGTGCGATATCGCCGTGGATCAGCTGCTGCGCGTGCACTACACTGATGGCCTGCACCAGTTGCATAGCGATGCTCAAGCGATCTGAAAAATCCAAAAGATTGCGCGCGATTACCTGAGCCAAATTCGCCTCGGCAAAATTTTCCAGCACTAAAACCGAACGCCGACCCACATGCAGCAGCGCATTAGCGCGAATGACCCACTCAGAATCGAGGCTCTGCAATATCGAGAACTCATGTTGCCAGCGCGCGGTTTGTTCGGGCGCAGGCTGCTCTGTGTTGAGAATTTTCAGCACCACGGACTCGCCGTCCGAGGTCTGCGCCGCCGCGACCACGGTTTCCCCGGCTGCATGAATCACATTCCCAATGCTGAAGCCTGCTAGTTGCATAGAAACCCTTACCCAATTTTTACGGAGAATAGAGCAAAACTACCCGCGAAGCCGGAATCTCAAGGCTTTTATGGTTTGAATTACGCAATTGCCAAAGCAAATCTGTCTACGCGCTCAAATGCTAACGCCATTGAGAATTTGAGACGGCAATTGGAGCGGATCGGATATTGGCTATCACAACTATTTATCAGACTCAGCGTTCGGCTCTACCCAAATTTTGAAGCCGTTCGGCGCTGTCAAAACCAGGCTTTCTTGCAGCGTATCCGGATTCAAACGCAGCGTTTCAACGCCGAGTTTTTTCGCATTGGCGCGAATAGTCTGAATTTTTTGGCTTTGCATCACCCACATGCCGATTCCGCGATTAGGCACTTCTGCGGTCATCGCGGGCGGCTGCGCGTTGGCGTTTATGAATTCGATCAAAAGCACATGCCCAGTGCTTGCGCCTTTGGCGTACAGGATGGAGAAGCGAAATTCAGTGCCGTCGGGCACGTTGAGCGCGCCTTTAGAACCCGCGCTTTTCCAGGTTCGATCTGAGCGCACTTCCCAACCCAGCACATCCGTCATAAATGCAATCATCTTGGCCGAATCTTGCACCACCATGGCCGAATAGGCCGGGCCGCCCAAGCCATGTGCATCAAGCGGACCAAGCTGGGGCTGACCGTCGGCGCGGTGAATGCCCACCGCGTGCACGAAATCCGGGCCGTTGAAGATCGTTTCTTGAATGCGATATTGCGTGCCGTCCGGGCGCGGCACGGGATATATCTCAATCTGATTGAGCGCCCCAAAACCCAATTTGCGGACGGTTTGATCGTGTTTAACTTGATCAGCATTGGGGAAACCAATGGATAGCGGCCCGAGCACAAGTGGATTCCAGCTGCGGTGAATCGCCGGCTTGATTCGATCAAAAACCGCCAGCTCAATTTCAGCTGCAGCTGGCACGCCATCACGATAAAGCCGATAGAGCTGCCAGCTTTCTTTGCTATCAAGCGCCCAAGCCCTCACTCGGCGTTTACGCTCAAACGCGCTAAGTTTGACCGGCCCATCGACCTGCAAACCCATCGCATCGCGATAAAAAAGCAGCGACTCCGGCAAGGAATTGGTCGAGATAACAACGCGCTTGAGTGGTGAAGCTAGCGCATCTTGAACGCTTGAAGTAGGTGCCAACGCGTCTAGCTTTGATGCAGGTGTAGTGGCGCCGCTGCCAGAAACGCAGCACGCTGCCAAGAATAGACACAGCCAATGATTTTTCATTTGAATTCCAAGCTTTTTGATCAGCGGCGAGTTTATCGCGTTGCGTGGCTCGGGAGCGACGCGGTTTTTTGTGGCGCGAATGCACTTCACCTCAGTCGCAAAACGCACCTCACGTCATTCCCGCGCAGGCGGGGATCCAGTACAGGTGTCAGAAATTCGTTTCTGATTAAAAAATGCGCCAAAATCTGCGCATTTTTGCACCTCACAGCATCTTGAAATTCAGCGAGCCTGGATTCCCGCCTGCGCGGGAATGACGATAAGGTATTAGAACTCGATCAAGGCGATGGTATTAGAACTCGATCAAGGCGATGGCGGCGTTTCAATTCAACGCAAAGTCGATTCTGCTGGCAACTCACTTCCACCTCGTCATCCCCGCGCAGGCGGGGATCCAGTACAGGTGTCAGAAATTCGCTCGGGTTTAAAACCACCGAAATCTGCGCATTGTTGCACCTCACAGCATCTTGAAATTCAGCGAAACTGGGTTCCCGCCTGTGCGGGAATGACGATATGGAATCGCTGCGGTTTAGCGGTAAATAGAAACGCGCTTCAATCATCTAATCTAGTCGCGACTTGTCTGCACCGGATACAGCCGCTCGACATTCCAAGCGACGATAGCAGCGCCGCCGGCAAATAGCGCACATACAATGGCAAACTCGCTGATGCCAGCGCCTTGTTTGACCATCCAAGCGGTCAGCAGCATGCAAAGTACATCACCGCCGCGCCACACCACCGTTTCGATGAAGTTCTTGGCCTTGTAGCGCGATTCACGAGGTACGTGGGTATAGACCGATTCTTTTGCTGGGCCAACTAATCCGTAGCCCACCGATCGACTTAAAACCAGCGCGACGGATACTAAAATCGGCGCGGCGATCACTGCGATCATCAAAAACGCTGCGGCATTGATCGCGTTGGGCAAGCCCATCGTTTTGCCTGCACCAAATCTTAAAAGCATAAAACGCACCAACGCTAGCTGCAGCACCACTTGAAGGGTGTTGGTGATGGCGTTAATGATCGAAAAAAACTGCGTGCGCGCTTCGGCAGTGCTGTAATTGAGCGCTACATAATCGCTTTGCAGTGAATAGAGCACCGATGAAACCCCATCCGCGCACAGCAGCAAAAGCGCCATGCGCCGCAGCAGCGGATCTTGAAACGTAGCCATAGCACCAGCCCAAATCGAGCCGCCCATGACCTCTGCGCCTTGATCTTCCTGCACGCTTTTGCATTCTTTAAAAAGCAGCAGCAAAAACACCAGCGCTAGTGCCAAAAATACTAGCGCGATCAAACACATAGCAGACAGACCTAGCGGCTTTACCAACACCGCTGCAATATTCGGGCCGACTATCGCACCCAGCGTACCGCCAAGCGCAATAATGCCAAACACGCGTTTTGCGGTGGTGGCGTTGTAGACATCGGCCATGCAACTCCAAAACACGCTGACCACAAATAAGTTGAATACGCTGATCCAGATGTAAAACACTTTGGCCATCAATATCGGCTCAACCGGCTGAGTCAGCAGCCAAGCAATGACCGCCATACACACACAAAAAAAGGCATAAATCAGCGGCACAAAAGTACGGCGCGCAAAGCGGGTAAAAACCGCGCCAAAAATCGGCGTCAGCACCAGCATGGTGATGAAAACATAGGTGTACAGCATCGGCAGCGCTTGGCTGCCACCGATGGCGGAGGCGAACTGTTCGCGGATTGGTCTTAAAATGTAATAGCTGGTCAACACGCAAAAAAAACAGGCCGCTGACAGCAGTACCGCTTTGACTTCAGCCGCCTCAATATTGCGCCACAGGTTTGCGAAAATGCCGCCAGACTCAGATGACGATGCTCCGAGCGATTTTTCAGATCTATTCAAACCGCTTTCCTCTTTCGAATTTGGGTGTAGGCGCTCAGCACTTTAGCGTCCATTTGCTCGGGTTCGGCATCTACAACCACTACGCCCAAGCCGCGCAGCTGGCGGCGCAGATCGCGCTCGCTTTGCATGATTTCTAGCGCGGCTAACTGCTGCGCGGGCGCGTGCCAGGGCGCATCGATCTTGCGCTGATTTGCGCCTTGATAGCTGGCAAGCTCGCTTAAAGATTTGTCGCGCAGCCAAACCACCAGCGGCAAGTGTTTGCGCTTTAACAATACGTTTGCGCGCAGCAGTGCTTGCATTGCGTCTGGGCTTTCGGTGTCTGACATAAACACCGCTAAGCAGCGCCTGGGCACGCGCTGCAAAAGCGCAAGTGCGGCCACCACCGGATCACCTATCGCGGTAGTCGGTGCCAGTTTTGCCAGGCACTGATGCACCGTTTTAATCCCAACATTGCCGCGCAAGTTGGTCATTTCTTGAATGCGGGTGTCGGCATACACCAGCAAATGCAGCGTATCGCCTGCCCCGAGCGCAGCTTGCGTAAGCCGCGAGGCCAAATTAACGTGATGATCCAATCGGCGCATGGCGCCGGTGGCCAATTTGCTGCGTCGGCCAACGTCTAGCAAGATCGCGATTTCTAGATTCTGATCTTCACTCATGACGCGCACTTTCAGTTCGCCATTGACGTTCTTAGCCGAGGCTTTCCAGTCAATCGAACGGTTCGGATCACCCGGTTGATAATCTCGGTGCCCGATCAGCTCCATGCCTTGGCCTGCGCGGCGCTGCGCAACATCCCCCGATTCGCGGGTGAACTGCTTGCGCTCGGCCGCGGTCAAGCTTTGCGGCACTACGCGAATACTGGCTGGGTGGCTGACGCGCGTGCGCCAGTGGCAAAGTCCGAACACGCCCAAATAACGCAGTTCAAGCGCATCAAAACTCAAAACCGCTAGCTCCACGCTGGCGCAGTTGCGTTCAAACGCCAGCATCGCTTGGCCGTCCGCTTGCAGTGCAATGCGCATCGGCAGTTGCCAATCGGGCTGGTGCACGGCATCGGGCAGCGCTTCGGCCAGTTCAATCGCAAATGCGCGCGCGGGCTGCACGCTGAGCTGATAGCGCTGAGTGAAGCTGCGGCCCAATTCTACGGTGCTTGGCAATTGGCGCTGCAAACTAAATTTGTAGCGCCGCGATAGCGTATGTTCCAGCCATAGCAGCGCCAACAGCAACCCTGCGGGCAGCAGCCATGCCTGCGCCCAGCTGCCACCCAGCCAAATACCACTGATCGCTAGCACGCCAATCAGCATCGCCAACACCAAAAATCGCGCCGTTAAACTCATGCGATTGGCAAGGGCGCTGCACTTGGCTCAGCCATAACAGACTCAGCAACAATGGGGGCGGGATTTTCGCGCGGCGCCGGCACTTTATTAAGAACTTGGGTAACCACTTGCATGGCGCTAGCACCTTCCAAACCAGCCTCTGGCTTGAGTACCAATCGATGCGCCAAAACGTTCGGCAGCAGCGCTTTGAGATCATCTGGCAATACATGATTTCGCCCTTCTAAAGCCGCCCGCACCCTAGCGCAGCGCATTAAAGCGAGCGCGCCGCGCGTGCTCAAGCCTAGAGCCACGCGCGGGTCAACTCGGCTGGCTTGACTTAAGCGAATCGCGTAGTCATACACCGCTTCACTGACTTGTACGCCTTTGAGTTCAGCGCGCGCGAGCTTGATGGAATCTACCGGCATGGGCTCGACTGCAACTGCACTGTGCCCGCCGCCGGGTTGATCGTAGGTTCGCAGAATTTGCGCTTCCGTTACTGGATCAGGATAAGGCACGTCGAGCTTCATTAGGAATCTATCGAGCTGACTTTCCGGCAGCGGATACGTGCCTTCAAACTCGTGCGGATTTTGCGAGGCGATCAAAAAGAAATCATCCGGCAGCGAATAGCGTTTGCGATCAATGCTGACCTGCCGTTCTTCCATCGCTTCCAACAGTGCGGATTGGGTTTTCGGGCCGGTGCGGTTGATTTCATCGACCAGCACGACATTGCCGAATATCGGGCCAGGCACGAGTTCAAACTCACCTTTGTTTGGGCGAAAAACGTGTACGCCAGTGATATCTGAGGGCATTAAATCGGCAGTGCATTGAATGCGCCGAAAATGCCCACCTAACGCGCCTGCCAGGGTTTTCGCCAGCAGCGTTTTGCCAACTCCTGGAACGCCTTCGAGCAGCACATGCCCGCCGGCCAGCAGCGCGATGGATAACTGGCGCACCAATGCTTGTGCGCCAAACACCACGCCGCCAATTCGTTTGAGTAACTCTGCTTCAAAGTGCTGTACTTGCATGTCTAACATCCTGAGTAAAGATTAAGTTTTGTGTTTTACCTGATTACATGAATTTGGTTTCAACTTAAGCTGGTGTCGAAACTTCAAAAATTGAAATATTCAAAAGCAAATCACGTTGCTGATTGGCGAGATATCGATCCCACAGGGATCGCAGATGGTAGCCGGTGCGTCGAAGCCGCGCAGCGGCGTAGACCACCGAAAAACGTGTTCCTAAGTTCACTTCGACCCGGCAGGGGTCGCACAATTTACTGCGACCCCTGCCGGGGTCGAAAGAAATAAGACGCTGCAAGTCCGGTGGTCTTCGGCACGTTCTGCCTACGACACACCGGCTACCTTGTTTGCCTTGGCAAACGAGAAAGACAAATACTTCTGTGATCCCTGCGGGATCAAACCGCAAAAGCAGGAAAATGGGTTCTAACATTCAAATGCCCACATTAGTTGGAATTACTGCCTCGCTAGCCTTTGTCCTCGCCGCTGGCAGCTGCAGTGATTGCGCTAGCTCATCCAGCTGCGCGCTCAAATCCTGATTGCTATCGCCTTTTGCGAGCAAGCTCAGCTTGTCCAGCACCCAGGGTTCGGCACTAAGCGCACTCAGCCTGGCTTTTACCCGATCCAGCGCGCCGCTATCGCTAATATCCGCCGGGTAGCGCGCCGCTAACGCTGCGTCAAAATGCCACAGCAGAAGCTCTGCCAGCGCTTTGGGTTCGAGTTTGCGCGCGTAGAATTCGCTAAGGTTTATCGCCAATTGCGCGCTAGAAAAACGCGGGCGCGGCAAGCGCACTGGCAATAACCTGGAGCGCCGACCTACCGCATACATCAGCCACAGCAGCACGGCAATAGCAACACTGCCGTAGAGGCGCGGGTCTTTGTAGAACGCTTCCGGGTCATAAATATCGCTCAAGCCATAGCGATAATCGTCGAAATAAATTGCGGCATTTTCGCCCTGAAAGCGCTGCAGCAGCGCTTCACCTGCGCTCGCATTATCCGGCTGATTCAAACTGCGGTTGCGAAACAGGCCACCATAAGGCAGTACGACCAGATGGCCTTTGCCAAACGGCACCCACCAGCCTTGCGCAGAATCATCACGCTGCGAGCGCATGATGGGAAGCGCATTCGCTAGGCCGAGCGGATTGCAAAGCGGATAAATGCGCTCGCCGGTCACCGATAGCGTGCTGCCATCGGCCAATATTTTATCGCCGGAATAGTCTTGCTGACTCGTAGATTCGGTGCTTGCAGCTTGCGGTTGTGTCGGTGCTTTGGCGTTGTTAACGCTTCCATCGTCTGCTATTTCGTCGTCGTCGAATTCGCTTTCGCCGCTGGCATATTCGTCATCTAGCAGCTCATCATCCATATCTTTGTTTGGCGGGTAACATTCGCGGCCAAAGTTTTCGCCTTCATAGCGATACATGCCTGACGCTTGCTCGATTTGCGAGCTCCAGCTCAGGTATTCAAGCGTGATGGGTTTGGCGTTCGCGGCCGGCACGCCGGGCAAATCAAGCACCAATTGGTGCAGCGCGGCGGGCGTGGCTTTGAGTGGATCGCTTGCGATTGGGTTAGGTGTGCTTGCAATAGGTGCAGGCTCTACATCTGGCGCAGGTTTTTTCGCTGTGCGCGAACGCGGTACTTGCTGAGAAAGTCTGGAATCCCTTCCGTGCGCATCTTTTGGCGGTGAATCATCGGCGCTTTCATCAAGGGCCTCCTTTGCCGCGCGTGTTGCAGCATCAGACATCGCGACCGCCGCAATCGCGATTTGTGGATCAATGTCTTTGGCATCGGCATTGGTGTCCCAACCAAATTGGTGCAGCAGCCTGAAATATTGCAGTTCCGAACGCTCTTGCTCGCGCTGATAAAACTCCGGCGAATCTGGGTCAGCGGCGGCTAGCGCCACCACCAGCGTATTGCCCATCGCTACCCAGCGCACGATGCCTTTGCCTTCGCGATCTTCTTGATAGCTTCTCGGTGAATCGCGCCAGCTGCGCCGATCGGTGTCCATTTCCCGATACGGTCCGTGCGTCATCAGCACTTGGCCACTGCCAGCGGGAAGCTCATGCCAGCGCCGCCGGTGCGATTTAACCAATACGCCGCGCGCTTTCAGCCACTGATAAAAACTCGCCAAGCCTTGCTCGCCGCGATCTTCCGTGTGCGGCATGCTGCTAGATATTTTTTTCTCACCTTGAAAAAACATGGCGACGAAAATAGCAATCGCCAGCAGCGCCAGCACCAAACTAATCAGTCGATCACGCATCCGGCGCTCGCTTTGCTGGCGTTTTTTGGCTCGCGCGAATCAGCGCATCAGCCTTTTGCAAGCTGGCTTGTAGCTCAGCCTCATTCGGCGCACATGAAGCAAACAAGCTGTTTGATGCCTGTAAAGCGAGCGCTTGAAAATCCGCTTGCAGCTCAGGCTTCATAGTTGCGCTGCCAATTTCTACGCTGGCCTCAGCGTGCGTGAGCGAAGGCGCATCCGGCAGGGCGCTGCGCTGGCTCAAGTACGCCACCACCGCGCTATAAATTTTCGCCATTTGCGTGTCTAAACTCGCGCCTTGCAAAACCGGCGGCCAAGCCGGAAGTGCGTTCGCAGCAAGCAAAGCGCGCTTTTTACGTTCAATTCGATAAGACCGCACCAGCGGGGCCACTTCGCGCCAGCCATGCACCACTAAAAAAGCCAGCATCAAACCGCTGAGCAAATAAAACAGCAACCGAGCAAACGATTCTGAAGGCGCTAAGCGCTCAAAAAAATCGCCATTAAAATTATCGTTGCGATCTTCATCGTTAAACAGGCTATCCCACCAATCCCCCAAGCGTTCCAGAAAACCGCGCTCTTTCACGGGCGCTAGTGCGTAATGTTTGGCTAGAATTTGTTCTAACAGTTTGGGATCACTAACCGCTACTTTGGTTTGACTCGCCTGCATTTGGGCGATCAGCTGGCCTAGCTGCGCAACTAGCTCAGGATCCGCGCTTTGGGCATCGCTGAGCTGCAAAGCTTGGGTCAGCCCTAACGCATCAAGCTGCTGCAAAAGCGGCTCGCACACTTCCGCAAGCGTGTAGCGCGCATCGGGGCAGTTGACTATAGTTTTGTCAGGTTGTGCGCTTAACGCGCCCGTCATGACCAATGCGAGCACGATTCTGAAAATCAATCGAATCACGTCAAAGCATCCAACTGCACGGCCAAATCACGGCCTTCGCGGCGAATTAACAAATCGGAAAACAGCGCAATCGTGCTGGCAAACAACAATGGAAATAACAATGCTTGCGTCGGGATTATGACCAGCTGCGAAACCAGTTCCAATATAAACGGCCGACTCACGCCCCAACCCTGTGTGATGCCCAATAGCACAATCGACTGCACTGCCATAATGGCAATCATCAGCAGCAAACCGGGCACCGAAAAAATCAGCGTACTGCGCCAAAAATGCTGGCCCATCAGCACAAAACCAGTGCCAATTGAGGCAAAAACGCCCTGCCGCAACAGCACCAAAACACACGGTGCCAGCATGACCGGCACCGAAAAAAACGACAAAATGGCCAGCAGAGGCGCAAACATGACGATTAACGAGAAAAATCCAAATAGCGGCCCCAAGATCGGCATGTTGTTAAACACTTCCATAAATTTAAACAGCGATGCGCCGACTGCATACATCCACATACCACCCGCAGCAAAGCCCAGCGCAATCAACACAAAGCACACGATCAGCAAGCCAAACATACGCAGCCCATCTTTAATGCCGAACTGCATACAGGTGCGAAATGATTCAAATCGCCCGCGCGCGCGCAAACCGATGCTATAAATCGCCGCAGATTGCGCTGCTGAACCAACCAAAAAAACGCACAGCCAAAGCGGCACAGGCCACAAATTACGCCAAGACAGCGGCCCAGCGCGGCTCGCAATCAGGCTCAAAACGCCGCCCAGCGCTGCGCCCAGCAAAATCAGCAGCGCGGCTTGCTTTAGCGAACGGATATAAAGCTCAAATCCGTGATCCAAAACGCCCGCAATGGTTTCTGCGCGTTCGGGAAGCGCATTCTCGTAAATCATTCTCATGCGCTAAAGATAACCTTTGCGGTGGCGATTGGCGAGGGTGAAGATGTATACGCTATTCGAGGCATATCGACATGCTTAGAGCATTTCCCAAAAGAGTTCCTCATGACAGATCTACCCTGTAACCTAACCTTTGCCGGCGCGTTAGCCTTCGCCAACGCGCATCAATTAGATCGTGCCGACGCGGAAATCCTGTTAGCGCATGCCGTGCAGTGCAATCGCGCACGGTTTTTTGGCTTTCCAGAACAGACACTTACGGCGGCGCAAAATGCCGAATTTAGCAAGCTAGTACAAGCACGCGCTGAAGGTCAGCCGGTGGCTTATTTGACCGGCGAGCGCGAGTTCTACGGGCTGAAGTTTAGCGTTAATGCCAGAGTGTTGATTCCACGCCCTGAAACAGAGCTGCTGGTCGAGCAGGCGATTGCGCTTTTGCCTGAATTTCCGGCCACTGCATTGGATTTGGGTACGGGTTCCGGCGCAATTGCCTGTGCGCTGGCTAAATCATGCCCGGGGATTAGCCTGTGGGCGACTGACGCCAGTGAAGGCGCATTGGCCATCGCCCGGCAAAATGCCGCTGCATTAGGGCTGACTCAGATTGAGTTTCGCCAGGGCAGCTGGTTTGAGGCCATACCTTTTGGCCTGCTATTTGATGTGATCGTCAGCAATCCTCCGTATTTAGATGCGGATGACCCGCATTTGCAGCAAGGCGATCTGCGATTCGAACCGCAGAGCGCACTCACGCCGACGAATTCAGCGGTAGGTTTGGCGGATTTACAGCACATCATTGATACTGCGCCGCATTATCTAAAACCCGGCGCATGGCTGTTGCTGGAGCACGGCTATCAGCAGGGCGAAGCGGTGCGCGCGCATTTTACGCAGCGCGGTTTTACCGATATCACAACATTGCGTGACTACTCTGAATTGGATCGGGTCAGCTATGGCCGGTGTTTCGGGCAATTCTCGGGCAGCTAAGCCGCTTTGCACGGATTTCAGGTGCTTTGGGCTAAACTCGAGGATTATCAATCGCAAGCTTTTATGCATTTTTACTCCTCGATTCCTACACTTATTCACCCATGCTGAGTCCACCTGATCTCAATGCGGCTGATCGCATTTTGGCGAGCTACCGTCTGGCGCTGCCACAATCTGCCTCGGTTAGCACGCAGCAAAGGCTGCAAAGCGCTGAGAAAATGGCGCGTTTTATTGCCTACGAGCAAACCGTGGAGCTACCCGAAGCGCTCATTCGCGATCCGCATATTTTGCAAGAAATTGTTGGGCGGGTTGAGCGATTGCATCAGCTTGACGAGTTCGCCTTTGAAACCACCATTAGCTACAGCAGTAAGTTAGCTTCCAATCAGCTCAGCCAACTGGTGAATTTGCTGTATGGCAATGTATCGATGCTAGATGGGGTTCGGCTCAGCGATATGATGCTGCCCGCTGATTTAACGACGCAGTTCAAAGGCCCACTGCACGGCATTGATGGCTTGCGCCGCTTGACCGGCGTGTATCAGCGGCCATTGCTAGCGACAGCGGTCAAACCGCGCGGCACGCCGACTGAAGGGCTGGCAAAACTGGCGGCTGATTTTGCACTCGGCGGCGGCGATATTGTTAAAGACGACCAAAATCTTGTCTCTAGCGATTTTGAATCGTTCAAAACCAGGGTTGATCAAATCGCCAGCGCAGTGGCAAAAGCGAACGATAAAACCGGTCGAAACTGCCTGTATTTTCCGCATTTGGCAGCCCGCACAGAGGATTTGGAGCGCGCGATTGAGTTTGTTTATCGCAGCGGCTTAAAAGGCGTGCTGATGTGCCCGATGGTGCTCGGGCTGGATTTGTGCCGAAAATTAGCCGCCGATTATGGCTTGGTGTTTATGGCGCACCCGGCAATGACGGGCGCTTATACCTCAGGACGTGATCACGGCATGAGCCACAGCGTACTTTTAGGCAGTTTATTTCGGCTGGCAGGCGCGGACATTTCAGTTTTTCCCGCCACTGGCGGACGTTTTAACTACGCACCGGAAGATTGCGCAGCGGTTTGCGCGAAGTTGACCCAGCCACAAGGCGCACTCAAAACCACCTTCCCCTGCCCCGCTGGCGGGATTACTTTTGATCGCGTTGCTGAGCTTTCGCAAACTTACGGGCAAGATTCGGTGCTGTTGATTGGCGGCTCCTTGCAGGCTTATTCAAGCGATATAGTCGCTGGCACGAAAGCCTATCAAGCCAAAATCGCAGCCTACTTCCAGCCGGAAGAGCGCGAACCCGAGCCCGAATTAGAATCTAGCTGCGAGGTGAATTTTGACGACAGTTCTGAAGGCATACGCTCACTGCTGAGCTTTTTGCCCGATTTTAACTGGTCAGATCGGCGCAGCCGCGCCTACAAAAGCTCAAACGAGCTGAGCTACACTGACGTTCGGCGCGTAGAGCTGATCGGCAAAAACGGCGAACGCGCCGATTTTGATCTGCGCTATTTTGAAATCGCACCCGGCGGCCACACTAGCCTGGAAAAACACTTGCACACGCACGTGATTATCGGCGCGCGCGGCCACGGTATTTTGCAGATTAACGGTGTCGATCAGCGCTTCAACACGATGGATGTGGCTTACGTGCAGCCGTTGGAAGTGCATCAGCTCTGCAACAGCGGCGATAGTGATTTTGGATTTTTTTGCATTGTAGATCGGGAACGTGATCGGCCAATGCGGCCTTAGACTTGCGCTTACGTAAAATGAAACTGCCGCTACTTCGAATCACATCTGCACTGTTGCTATTGGCGAGCGTGATTGCCGCTGGCGTAATGGCGCGTTCGGTTTGGATTATCTTGCCGCTCGGATTAATTTTTACCGTGGCCTATGTGCTTGGCAAATGGCGTGCCTGGAAGGCGATGCTGGCCGATTCAACGATCGCAAAAATCGCTAGCCAGCTTTGCGCGACGCTTGGAATCCAAGCGATATTGGTCAGCGTTTTTTATCTACTCGGGCGCGGCGGTGCAGCGGTGTTCGGGCGAACCAGTGCGGCCGAATTTTCCAGCTGGGACGGGCTCTACTGCACCGGGGTCGCCGTTATAAGTCTAGGCCTAGCGGGCTTGGTCATTTGGCGCGGGCAGTATGCGCCGATTCCGGGTTTTAGCTTTGATCAAAATGACGCCGATCAAACGACTGAGTCTGCATCAAATGTCGAAATAATCATAGGTAAACCTGTAACGCTACAAAGCTTGTTCCAGGGCACTCACTACAGCCATAGCAGCCTTGATGTTGCTGACACACAAGCCATTGGTTCAAATGAAAAAATAATCGCAGCAGAAGCGAAGCTGGGTTTCAAACTGCCCGAAAGCCTGTGCAAAATTTATCGAAAGCAAAATGGCGGCTCGGTACCCGGAATTTGCATCCTAAAACCAGGCGTTGTTGAACCCAAATTCTGGGACGATATTTTGCAGCCCTTCGGCGGTTACGAAGATTTGATGCCTACTGAACTGTTGCGCAGCCTGCACGATAATGTCACCGATTTTGCTGATCCTGACGATCCAGATCAGCAGGAAATGTTTATCGAGGGTTGCGCCAACATGGTGGTTTTAGCGCAGTGGTATCGACTAACGCTGTTTTTGGACTACAACACCGGCAGCGAGCCTAGCGTGGGTTTTGTCGATTTTGAAATAGACGATTGGCAAAAGGCCTGTGTGCGCTGGCCAAGTTTCGAGGCGTTTTTTGCTGAGTTGAAACATTTTGAGGCGGTTTAACCCCAAACAACGTCAGTTAATCTCCCGCAATCAACGCCAACAGCTCATCCGCGCTGACGGGTTTGACGGGCTTGCTAGGCATACTGTCAATCAACGCGCACTTTTGCCCGTGCAGTGCCCAAATTTGCTCTTCAATCGAGCCCTCCAGCACCAGCCGGGGCGACATGCGCGAGACGCCGTTTTGAGGTTTAAGCAGGTTGTGCTGATCAGATCTTTGATCCTAAAAACCGCAGTTACCCCAGCGATTCCGAAGCGATTTGGCGCTGCCGAAATATCGGTGGCGGGATAAATCGAGCGATCACATAGTTGATAAATGACTGCCAGCGGTTTTGCGCTGGCAACTGCTCCGCACATACTTTG
>JANOQN010000037.1:0-69165 GCA_031422315.1 Rhodanobacteraceae bacterium | reverse complement strand
CATTGCCATTGATCAAAACCATGCTCTCCCACAGGTATCTCTCCCAAAAGGCGTCGGCTACTCTGCGCGATGGCTTGCCGCAAGTCTAACGGTTCATGTGGAGAAACGGGCAAAGCACACTTTGGGGCAAAGCTCTCCCATCAAGGGAGAGGGGAGCAAACAAGCTTTGGGGAGCATACAAACTTCAATCTGCGTTGAAGTCGGGTTTAGTCCCTCTCCCTTTATGGGAGAGGGGTTGGGGAGAGGGTGAATCCGGCCCCTTAGTCCCACAATTTGCAGTCACTACCACCTCCACCATGGAATAACTCATGAAATTAATCGCACTCGCAATCGCCTGCGCACTCATCGTTAGCTGCAAATCTGCTGACGAGCCAGTCAAATCAACCGCAACAGACACCACCGCTGGCACCGCCATGACACCCAAAGAAGTGGCGTTAATTCCCCGAGCCGCGCTATTTGGCAACCCGGCGCGCACTGGCGGCACGATTTCCCCGGATGGCAAAATGCTGGCTTATTTGGCACCCAGCAATGGCGTCATGAACGTGTTTGTCGCGCCGCGTGCAACGCCGGATGCGGCACGCGCGCTGACGCAAGAGACCACTCGCCCGATCCGATCCTTCTTTTTTGCGCACGATAATCAGCACTTGGTTTATGTGCAAGATGCCGGCGGCAACGAAGATTTTCATTTGTTCGCCACCGATTTAAGCACTGGCACAACGCGCGACATCACCCCATTTCCAGGCTCACGCGCTAACTTAGCTGGCCTGAGCCACAAGGTGCCGGGCGAGCTGCTGGTTAACATTAATGACCGGGATAAAAGCGCGTTCGATTTGTATAGGATTTCGCTGAAAACCGGCAAACGCACGCTGGTTCAAAAGAACGACCAAGGCTTTGGCGGTTTCGTTGCAAACGATGTTTTCGAAGTGGTGCTGGCGATCAAACCACGGCAGGATGGCGGCTCTGAGTTACTGCGCAAAACTGCAAAAGGCTGGGAAAACTTCACCTCGATAGACTTTGAAGACGCGGGCACCACTGGGCCAATTAGCTTTTATACCGGCGCGCAAAGTGTTTATATGCGCGATAGCCGCGGGCGCGACACCGCCGCGCTGTTCGACGTTGACTTGGCGACCGGCGTAAAAACGCTGTTTCATGAAGACGCCAAAGCCGATGTCGGCGGCACGTTGAATCATCCAACTACCGGCTTAGTGCAGGCCGTGTCAGTCAATTATTTGCGCAATGAATGGACGGTGTTCGATGTGGCTATCGAAAAAGATATCGCGCTGCTCAAAGCACGCTTCCCCGAGTTCAACATCACAGCTCGCACGCAAGATGACTCGACTTGGATTGTGGCTGGCTTCGCCAGTGATTCACCGCCAGCGTTTTATATTTACGAACGTAGCAGCGGCGAAATTAAGCCTTGGTTTGAAACCCGTCCTGATTTAAAGGATGCGCCGCTGCAAAAGATGCACCCGGTGGTTATTGATGCAAGAGATGGCTTAAAGCTACCGAGCTATTACACGCTTCCTAGAGGCGCTGACAGCAATGCCGATGGCAAGCCCGAACAGCCAATGCCGATGGTGCTGTACGTGCACGGTGGTCCGTGGGCGCGTGATCAGTACGGCTCAAATAGTACGCATCAGTTTTACGCCAACCGTGGTTACGCCGTGCTTAGCGTCAATTTTCGCGCATCCACCGGTTTTGGTAAGAACTTTACCAATGCGGGCAATTTGCAGTGGAGCAAAACCATGCACGACGATCTGATTGATGCGGTGCGCTGGGCGGAAAAGCAGGGCATTGCGGTGCCCGGTAAAGTCGCGATTGCCGGTGGCTCTTACGGTGGCTACGCCACACTCGCTGGCTTGACTTACACGCCGGATGAGTTTGCTTGTGGCGTCGACATCGTCGGCCCGAGCAATCTCAACACGCTGCTGGCTAGCATTCCGCCGTACTGGAAGCCGGGCTTTGAGCAAATGGCGCGCCGAGTTGGGGATCCGCGCACCGAAGCGGGCAAAGCGCTGTTGATGGCGGCATCGCCACTGACGCACGCCGATAAAATCAAACGCCCACTGCTAATTGGCCAGGGCGCGAATGATCCGCGCGTAAAACAGGCTGAATCGGATCAAATCATCGCTGCAATGAACAAACACAACCTGCCGGTGACTTACGTACTGTTCCCGGATGAAGGCCACGGCTTTGCACGGCCGGAAAACTCGCTTGCATTTAATGCCGTGCAAGAGCAGTTTTTGGCTAGCTGCTTGGGTGGCCGAGCCGAGCCAATTGGCAGTGCTTTTGCAGGTTCGAGCATTACGATTCCAGACGGTGCGAAGCTGATTCCGGGCGCAGAATCGGCGCTAGCAAAGTAACCGGCCCAAAAAAAAGCGTACAGCGCTGATCCGATTCATAGCGGATTGGCGCTGCTCATGCCTTTAGCCGTGGTCGGATCTTTCTTGACGATCGTCACGCCCTTTGAAATACAGTTTCGGGTCACCGAGGGACAGTCGGTTTGTGGGTGATTTGGAATTGGCTCCAATTGGTCGCTTTTCACCTTGCTCTAAGCGTAAGTGCGGGCTATGCTGTGTGAAATAGCACAGGATTTAGCGCGTGAAAGTTCAATCACTAAGTAAAACAATTCCGCTGCTTTTGGCATGTGCGGTGCTGCAGACGAGCACAGCCGCAATCGCGCAAGTGACGTTTTTATCCATGTCACCCGACAATGCCAGGCCGGGCGATTTGGCTGATGTGCGATTTGCAGTCAATGGCAGTGCGCCAGCAGGCTTGGCGTCGGTATGGGTGGACGGCCAGCGGCGCTGCACGGCTGAGCGAAGTGATGGCGCGTTCGTTTGCACCATGCGCGTGCCATTCGGTGGAAAACTTCCGCTTGAACTGCGATTCGCACCGCCTGTTGGGGCACCACAAATCACTAGCCAAACCGTAAATATTTCAGGCATTGCAATTGTCAAAACTCAGCCTGAAGAGCCGGTGCTGGGCCGCAGCGCGCTGTTTTTTGTCAACCTGGAAGCCAATAATCGACTTTCAGCGGTGCAACCATCTGGTTCCATTCGTATTCTGGACGCAGGTGGGCTTGAGCGCTGCCGAATAGTGCTGCCAACACAAACGTTTTGCCAAGCGTTGATGCTGCAAGCCGGAAGGCAGGATTACACCGCACACTATTCGGGCGACGCGCAGTTTGCTGCAATCACCAGTGCGCCTTTTGGGGTGTTGACGCGGCAATCGCTGGCGGAAACCAATCTGTATCGGCTGGCTGATCCATCTATTCCGTCAGTACCCGAACTTCGCAATTTTTCCGCAGTAAGAAATTCGCTCAATCGCGATCAAGAGCGCCTTCTCGCTGGAGACGTTCTAAATCCGCGACTTGGTAATTCGTATAACCTGTTTCAGCGAATTGGGTCAGCTTCTTCAGATAGCTGGTATCTTTGGCAATCAGAGAATAGTGTTATCACCAAATTAAGTGAGTTTGTTTCCGAGCGCGGCCCGCGCGATCAATTCCCGCTAACGATTGCAAGCACAGATTTTATTGCGAGCTATCCTGATAGATCGGTTCTGATTCTGACTACTGAGTCTTTGGTGCCTGCGGATAACAACAAACGCGCAGACATCTATTTGCGCCGTGGCAGCGACGCTATTTGGGTATCCAAACGCGCCGACGGTAGCGCATCAAACAACGGGGTAAATTTTTCGTTTAGCAACGAACATGGTGTCGTCTTCACAAGCGATTCGCCTAGCTTCACTGCTGACGACAAAGACGCGCTCGTTGACGCGTTTTTATATACGGAAACTCAGCCGCTTCGCAAGATTGCGCTGGGCGGAAAAGTTGCTGATATTGTCGATATTGCAGCAGGTTCAAATGCTGTTCTATTGACATCTACAACGGCGCTCAACAGTGAGGCGCTAGGCGATGAAGTAAACGCGTTTCGATGGGCGAGTTCCAATAAGCAGTTCACGCGTGTCAGTAATCTCGAGGGCGCACTGGTTAGTTCGGTAACATCCGCTTTGTTCGCACCTGATTCAAGCGTAGTGATGCGTCTATCTGATGTAAAAATCGGAAGTTCGCAAACAATCTGGAAACCCTTGCTCGGCGCGGCAATTGCATTGCCCAACACCATCGTGAATCTCAATAGCGTACGCGACGACTACACTTTAGTGGCCAGTTCCGGCTCTGTGTTGGAATACAACTTGCTAACCGGCGCTTCCAATGAGCGTTTTATCCAGCAGCGCGGCGACGTTCGAATTTTAAATCGCAGGGTTCAAATGGACGCTTCGGGCACCGTTATTGTTAGCACAAGCGGTAATTCAGAGCAGGTAATTGATGGCTCTGCGCAAACTGAACTGGCTCACAAGGCACCGGGCTACTTGGTAAGCGCTGACGGTCAGCAGCTTTACTTCACTAAGTTGGAAGCGTTGCTGCCGGACGATACCAACATGACATCGGATGTCTATCGACTGGATCGCAGCACCAACACGCTCACGCTTTTGAGCCGCTTACCAAGCGGCGCTCGGCCCAGCCTTGGCGTTCTCTTGCATCAGTTGAGTCCGCAAAACCTCGTGTTTTCAGTGCAAGCCAGCGAACTAGGTTCATCTGAGTCAACGCGCGTTTTGCTGCGGCTTAATCTGCTCAACAATCAAGTAAGCGTGTTGGCACCCACAGCATTGAGTTGCACCTCAAGTACATTTTTACGTTCACGCTTTTTGATTCGCCGCTGCTCTGATCGCAGTATTCAGCGCATTGAAATTGACACTAACCAAGCGCAAACACTGATCGAAGGTACGCCAGAGTTTAATCCCAGTATTTTCGGGCTCGATGATGCTGGCGCAAAAGCGGCGGTGAGCTTTTCATTCGGTGGCGGCTCATTTGGCGCGACGGCGAGTTCACTTGAATACTGGGATTTCACAACCGGCGCAAAAAAACTGATTGAAACAAGTTCCAGCGACAGATTCGTCGGGCTTCCCTCACAGAACGGGCAATTTGTTTTGTATCTTCGTATTTTTGCATCCAACATTAGCCCGCCGCCGGGCGGTTTGGCACCATCGACACTCGCAGTTTACGACTCCCAAACCGAGCAAAGGCGTGATTTGAGCGTCGGCGCAACAGATTTTGCCTGGTCGGACGATGGCTGCAAAATTGCGGTGACGGATTTGAGCGTTGGCCTGCGCACGCTAGCGAACCCGTTTTGCAGAGCCCCAACCCAAACCGCGATTATCTCAACCACACCGACTGAGCCGAATTGGGGCCAACCGTATCTGGTTGAAACAGAAGTCACCACGAACGCATTGAGCAGTGCACCAACGGGAATTGTTCGGATTCAAGGCTTTGGTGGGCAATGCGATGCGCCACTCCGCGCGCAAGGCCAGAGCTTGTTGGCATCGTGCGCGTTAATTATTGGCCGGAACAATAACTTGCCTTATTTTGCAGGCACGCTGCGCGCGAACTATATGGGCGATCAAAACTACAGCGGCAGCGCAGCACGAGTTTCGAAAACGCCCCTTTTACAAGCGCTCGCGCTACGCCTTGAGATAGCGCCTGATGCTCGCCAACCAGGCGCAGTTCGCGTGCGAGCGCTGCTTCCAGGCGCGCGGCCCAATCAGGCCATTCGCGGCCACGTCGCGCTTGTTGCTGGATCAAAAACCGCCTTTATCAACGCTGATCAGTTTGCGGCAGGTGAGGCCGTTTCGTTTTTCACCGAAGGCTCAATTTTGACTGCAGATTTAATCGATCCGCACTATTTTGCCAGCACAACCGTGCAGCTCAATCCAGCGGATTTGTTTGCTTCGGGGTTTGAGGGTGACTGAGTGTGTGCGGGGTCTATTGAATATCAAAAGTCTGCAACTCCCCAAACTGCTCACGAATCGCGCGCCAACCTGCTTTACCAATGCTCTTTAATTTCAACTGATTGCGCTCGATAATCTTGCCAATATCCGGATTGTTATCCGCCACGCGGGTCACGCTGGCTTCGCGCAATACGTGCAAAAGCGGGTAGGGCGCTTGATTGGTGGCGTTGCTGAGATCAGTGGGCTGGGAATCGACAAAGCAATAGTCTGGATGGAAACTGGCAATTTGAAATACGCCATCAAAATCCATTGATTCGAGCAGCCTATCCGCTTCGTTTAAAAAATCATTGTAGTCGGCGAAATCGCTAAATGCCCAAGGTAAAACCAACACAGCGGTGTCGGTTTTTTCGGGGTCTATTGAATCCAACTCTTGCAATAATTGTTCAAGTTCAACGCCGACCTGTTCGGATGCTTGGGCGTAGCTGACGCGCCACAGAATTTGATTTTTGACGTGTACCGCTTTGGCGAACGGGCATAAATTTAAGCCAATCACCGCCAATTCTAGCCAGCGCACACAGCGCGATAAAATGGCGGTGTTACTCAGCGAGTGCTCATTGAAAAGACTGGTTCGCATTATGACTTCAAGAAAGCAAGCGCAAAGCGCGTTACGCCAGCATGGCTTTGCAGCAGCAAGGCACCACCCATCGCTTTGAGCGAACCCCTAACTACCGCAAATCCCAATCCGCGCCCGGGGCCTTTGTTGGTAAAAAACGGCTGGCCCATTTGAGCGATTACATTATGATTTGCTTCGCCATGATTGCACACCACGATGCCTGCGAGTTCGCGTGCACTGCTAGAGTCAAATAAACGTTGCCAGCCCAACCAGTGGGTATTTTTAAGATCAATGCTGACAATACTGACGATCACATCGCTTGAAAAATTGGCTTCCAGCGCGTTTCGTAAAATATGAACAATTGCGGTGGTGGCTTGCCGCTTGTCAACCAAAACGTAAAGGCTGGAATCGCAGCTTGCGTCCTGCTTGAGCCGTTCGGCATTCAAGCCCCGGCTTTGCAAATGCAAAATTCCGGCGTCAAGCAAGCTTGCCAACGAAACGCGCTCTAACGTACTAAAGCTGCCGCCTGCCAGCGTGCGTAGCTGGCTGATACTTTCATTTGAGTGCTCCAACGCTTGCGCGGCATTACTTAGTTCAGTTTTGAGTTCGTGGTTAGCAGCCGTTTCAGAGTGAGCGAGCGCCATATCGACATACCCGCTTGCCGCAGTCAAATGCTGGCTAAACTCATGTGCAACTACGCCCGCTAATGCAACTACGTTGCCGGCATAGGTATTTGCAACGCGCTCGCGCTGCAAATCGCCCGCCATTTGCAATGTCGCAACCGCGCGCTTTTGGACGTAGGTATAGAGCACGCCGAGCGCGCTGGAAACGAGCGCGTTAATCAGCATGAGCATGCCGACCATAACCGATAGTTGGCGCTGGCGCGCCTCCAAGGTGGTCGCCAACATGTCAACCCCGACAACGCCAACAAGCTTGTTTTGGCTGTCAAAAAACGGCGCGAATCCACTCAGCAGGGCGTGCTCAGGTTCTTGCACAGGCGTTGGATTGCTGGTTAAAACGCCGTTTTGCAAGGCCCGCATAAAGTCTGCATCTACACCCGTGTAAGGTTGCATAAGTGTATCGGCCGGCAGCTCATCCCCGGGTGCGCGGTAAAGATAGTTCGTGCTCAAAACGAACTTGATAGTGCCTTGCTCTAGTATTGCCGTATAAACAAACACCAAATCTTTGCTGGCCTTATGGAAAGCCACCAGCGGCGCAAGTGCGCGCAAATGTTCTGCGCTGCCAGCTTGCCCTGGCTGGACTAACTGACGATGCAAATCGCCATCGAGCTGGATTGCAGCCACCGAAGCGAGCTGCTCGACTTCGCTGCGCGCGCCCTCCAGCAAATTACGCTTCGCACTGGCGTGATGCACCAGCAGCGCAGCGGCAACCAATGAAAAAACCAGCGCTGCTACCCAAACGCCGCCCCAAGCGCTTAGAAACTTTTTCAGCACGCAGGCGCACCCAGATTGGCATGCGCGACACCCGCCTGATAAAGCGTATGGACCGGCGCGCCGCCCAGCCAATAAATAATCTCAGCCGGATCATCAACCTGCCAAGCAATAAAATCACCGCGTTGGCCGGCAGCAAGCTGGCCCCGATGCCGCCAGCCCAGCGCGCGCGCGGCGTTATGCGTCGTGCCTGCCAGCGCTTCAGCAAGGGTCAAATCAAAATCAATGCAGGCCATATGCATCGCTAAACGAATCGATGTCATGGGCGATGTGCCCGGATTCAAATCAGTGGCAATCGCTAGCGGCACGCCAGCTTTGCGCAGCTTGGCAATCGGCGGGCGGCGCTTTTCTTTCAAGCAATAAAATGCGCCTGGAAGTAATACGGCGGTCATTTTTGCGGCGCGCATGGCGTTCACTCCGCGCGTGCTCAGGTGCTCTAGATGATCTGCGCTCAGTGCGTTAAATTCAGCCGCAAGCGCCGTGCCTTCCGAATTGCTGAGCTGCTCGGCGTGCAGCTTGATCGGCACGTTGAGCGCCTGCGCCGCACTGAAGAACTGCCGCACCTCACTGGCATTGAAAGCGATGTGCTCCATAAACGCGTCGACCGCGTCGACCAAACCTTGTTTGACCAGCTCCGGTAGCCAATGCTGACAAACTTGCCGTACAAATTCAGCGCGGGCGGTGGCTGATTTAGCATCGGCTGGCAACGCATGCAGGCCCAAAAAAGTACGCTGCACTTCCATACCCGCGAGCTTTGCGGCAGCTCCAGCCGCGCGCAGCATTTTTGCCTCTGCTTCCAGCGTCAATCCATAGCCAGATTTGATCTCGAGTGCCGCGACGCCATCGGCTTTGAGCTGCAGCAAACGGGGCAGGGCGAGCGAAACTAATTCAGCTTCTGTCGCCGCCTGGGTAAGTCTAGCGGTGCGCATAATGCCACCGCCTGCAGCTGCGATTTCCGCGTAGCTAGCGCCGCTCAAACGCTGAGCAAATTCACCCGCCCGATTACCCGCAAACACCGCGTGCGTGTGGCAATCAACAAAAGCTGGCGTGACTAAAGCCCTGTGTAAATCAACGCTTTGCGCGCGCTGCAGGGCGGTCAAAGCTTCGGCTGGGCCGGCATAAGTCAACACACCACTCGCATCAACGATCATCGCGGCATTGTCGGTGAGGTGCATGCTGGGCTGCGAGGCACCCACCAGCGTCAACAGCCTTAAATTATGGAATGTGTGCGGGGTGCTAATGGCTTCGTGGCCTGTCAAAAACTGAAGTGAGTTTAGCTGATTAGGAGTTGATCTGAGCGCTGCGAAGTGGGCTGAGTAGGACTCAAACTGAAGTTCTCTCTAGCAACAGCATTTCATGAGCAGATTTTGATCCCGCAAGGGATCACAGATGGTAGCCGGTGTATCGAAGCCGCGAAGCGGCGTAGATCACCGGAACTAGGGTTAAACACCAAATCGACCCCTTGTGGGTCGCACACATAAGCGGGCGCAAATTGATTTGCGAAGTATATTCGTACGACCCACAAGGGGTCGAGATAAGGATGTGTTTGCGTAGATCCGGTGGTCTTTAGCGCTTCGCGCTTGCGACACACCGGCTACCATCTGTGATCCCTGACGGGATCGGACACGACGTACTCTTTAGTTCCAAACTACGCCAACACCGAAACATCCGCAATCTGCAAAAAAAGCTCGGAGAGCTCATTTAGCGCACGCAGGCGATTCAAGCGAATATTTGCGTCGTCATCCATCACCATTACCGCGTCGAAGTAGGCATCTACCGGCGCTTGTAGCGATGACAAACGCAGCAAGGCGTCGACATACTGCTTATTTGCCAACATCGGCGCAGTGTCGGCAGTGGCGCTTTGCACGGCGCTGGCGAGCGCGTATTCGGCGTCTAATTGGAACAGCTTGGCTGATGCTGGCTGAGCGAGGGAGATGGCCGGATCAAGTTCGCGCGCTTTGCGCAAAATATTGCGGATGCGCTTATTAGCGGCCACTAGCGCTGTGCTCTCTGGCAGCGCCTTGAACGCCACGCAGGCGCGCAAACGCTGGTCGAAATCCAATAAATCGTTAGGTTTTTGGATGGCAACTGCATCCAGCAATTCACTGGCGATGCCTTGATCTTGGTAGTAGGCGCGCAGGCGCTCGATCGTAAAGCTGTAAATCTCATCGCTTAGCTCGGGCTTGACTTGTGCGGTCGCGGGCAGCTGCGCTAGCGCTGCAGTAATCGCCGCGCGAATATCAAATCGGGTGCAGCTTTCAATCAGCGTGCGCGCCATTCCAAGCGCGGCGCGGCGTAGCGCAAACGCATCTTTGTTACCGGTGGGTTTTAGCCCGACTGCAAAAACTCCGGCAATGGTGTCCAATCGCTCACACACGGCTAGCAAACGCCCGAGCGGTGAGCTTGCAATTGCTTGACCAGCTTGGCGCGGCCAGTAAACTTCCTCCAATGCCACGCTAATCGCCGAGCCGTACTCAGCTTTGGCATAGGTGCTGCCCATCGTGCCCTGCAGTTCTGGAAACTCACCGACCATGCGGCTCATTAAATCGCATTTTGCGAGTAGCGCGGCGGTTTTTGCATTCTCCGGATCAGCTGAAAAATCAACGGCAAAGCGCTTCGCCAGTGAGGCGACACGAACGGATTTATCCCATACGGTACCGAGCTTTTGTTGAAACGTGACGTTTTTGAGCTGCGCTTGTAGCTCAGCAAGCGGGGTTTTTAGATCGAGATCAAAGAAAAATTTCGCATCCGCCAAACGGGGGCGAACGACCCTTTCATAGCCCTTGCGAATCTCGCTCGGATCTTTGCTCTCAATATTGGCAATGCCGATAAACGCGGGCAGCAGCGCTGCTTTGGGCGCATTCGAGGCATAAATCGGAAAGTAGCGCTGATGCGTTTCGATAGTGGTGACGATGGTTTCGGGCGGCAAATCCATGAACTCGGCAGGCAGCGCACAGACGATCGGTACTGGCCATTCGGTTAGGTTCGCTACTTCATCTAAGAGCGCCGCAGGTACACGAAGCACGCCGTTTTGAGCTACGGCCAGCTGCGTGCTTTGCGCCAAAATCTTTTCGCGCCGAACTAGCGCATCAGGCTCAACATGTGCGTGGCGCAGCTTTGTGGCGTAATCATCCGGATGCGCGATTGTAATTGCACCTGGTGCATGGAAGCGGTGTCCATAAGTGACTCGACCTGCGGATACGCCAAAAGCCTCGCAGGCAATTCCATCTGCCCCAAATAGTGCCAACAGCCAGTGCACCGGTCGCAAAAATGCGGCATCACCGCCGCCCCAGCGCATCGGTTTGGCCACTGGCAGCGCATGCAAAACTTCGGCAATTAAAGCAGGCAATAGCGCGGCGGTAGTTTGTCCGGGCAGGGTAGCTTTATAGACAAACCAACTGCCTTTATCGGTCTCCAAACGTTCGAGCGCATCCACTGAAACGTTACAGCTGTGCGCAAAACCCACTAGTGCGCGACTTGGCGCACCGCTCGCGTCCAGCGCTGCGGAGATTGCAGGGCCGCGCCGCTCGATAGTCTGCGGCGCCTGCAGCGCATCCAACCCTGCGATGTAAATGGCTATTCGGCGCGGGGTGTAGTAGCTGATTGGCGCTGAAAATGTCAGGCCTAATTTTTGCAGCGCCGCGCTCAGTAATTGAGTGAAACTTTGCGCCAGATCAGTGAGTAAAATCGCTGGCAGTTCTTCGCAGCCGAGTTCGACGAGTAGGGGTTGGGTTGGTAGGTTTAAATGGGTTTGATTTGATTCGGACATGGTTAGACCTTAAAGCGTGTTGGGATTTATCGTCATTCTCGCGAAGGCGGGAATCCAGGTGTCTTAAACGTTCGGATTGCGATGAAATATATCCTAAGGCATTGCACACTGACGAAAAGCTAATTCGTCAGAACATTGACACCTGTACTTGATCCCCGCCTTCGCGGGGATGACTAATTAGATAGTTCGAGGCTCGGCAGCTTCAGCTTGAATGATATGTCTGCCCCACCCGCGCCAGCAGCCATTCGACAAACCCCTCGCTAGCCACGTTCTCAGCCTGAGCTGCGCGCCGATGCCGATATTCGAACTGGCCCGCGGCCAAGCCCTTATCGCCGATTACCACGCGGTGCGGAATGCCGACCAAATCGGCATCGTTAAACATGACGCCAGCACGCAAGCCGCGATCATCCCACAGTACATCAACACCGGCTTGCAACAGCTGCTGATAGAGCAGGGTGGTTGCTTCAAGCACGGGCTCGCTGGCTTGCGGATTCATTGGCAACAGCACGACTTGGAAAGGCGCAATCGATTCTGGCCAGATGATCCCGGCGTCGTCATGATTTTGCTCAATCGCCGAGGCTACGATGCGCGAGACGCCAATGCCATAGCAGCCCATCCACATCACCACAGATTTTTGCTGGTCATCCAAAACAGTCGCGTTCATGGCTTCAGCATACTTTTGCCCAAGCTGAAATACGTGTCCAACTTCAATGCCGCGCGCCAGCGTCAGCGTGCCCTTGCCATCCGGTGAGACATCGCCGGCCACGACATTGCGTAAGTCAGCAATCAGATACGGCTCTGGTAAATCGCGTCCGAAGTTGACGTTTTGCAAGTGGAATTTCGGCTCATTTGCGCCGCAGACAAAATCACTCATAGCCGCGACGGTGCGATCTGCAATGATGCGAAGCGTGTCGCTCACATTCGCTGGATTGGGTTTGACCGGGCCAATAAAACCGGGCGGGCAGCCAATAAATTGGCGAATTTCGGCTTCCGTGGCGAGTCTAAAATCGCTCAAGCCGGGCAATTTGGCGAGCTTAATATCGTTGACTTGATGATCGCCGCGCACCAGCACCAAACAAAAGCCAGAGGCTGCAACGACCGCGACCGCTTTGACGGTTTTCTCGATGCTTAAGCCGAGTAGGGCGGCAACATCTTCGCAGGTAGTTTGCTTGGGAGTAGCCACCTTTTCCATGGCAGCCGTTGCAGGTGCCCTAATGGTTTTGCAAATCGCTTCAGCCATCTCGACGTTCGCAGCAAAGTCGGAGCTTTCGCAATATGCCAAGCCATCTTCACCTGAGCTAGCTAACACATGAAACTCATGCGACGCACTGCCGCCAATCGCGCCGGTATCAGCCTGCACGGCGCGAAATTTCAAGCCTAAGCGGGTAAAAATGCGCGCATAAGTGTCGTACATATTTTGGTATTCGCGCGCTAAGTCAGGTTCGTTGCTGTGGAACGAGTAGGCGTCTTTCATCAAAAATTCGCGCGAGCGCATCACGCCAAAGCGTGGGCGAATTTCGTCTCGAAACTTCATCTGGATTTGATAGAAATTCTTCGGCAATTGCTTGTAGCTTTTCAGCTCTTGCCGGGCAAAATCAGTGATGACTTCTTCGTGCGTTGGCCCAAAGCAAAAATCCCGATCCGCGCGGTCTTTGATTTTTAAAAGCTGCGGCCCAAATTTTTCCCAGCGCCCGGTTTCGTCCCACAGCTCTTTGGGCTGCACTGCTGGCATCAGCACCTCCAAAGCGCCTGATTTATTCATTTCATCGCGCACAATGCCTTCGACTTTGCGCAACACCCGCAAGCCCAGCGGTGCCCAGGTATAAATGCCACCTGCGAGTTTGCGAATCATGCCGGTTCGCAGCATCAGCTTTTGACTGATCACCTCAGCGTCGTTGGGTGATTCTTTATACGTATTAATATGAAACTGGCTCAGGCGCATGTGGGCTCGCAGGGAATACTAGAAAAGTGCGCGAAGTGTACAGCCACCTCGCCATTGCGAACGTAGTGAAGCAATCTCAATTCGCGCCGAGTTAGAAACGAGATTGCTTCGCTGTGCTCGCAACGACGAGGTTCAAACGCTTGCATAATATGCAAATAAAATGCATATTATGCAAAACGCATGCTTCACTCATCGGGAAAATATGTCAAACACCAGCAAAACCAAGTCAACCTGCGTACTCGCATTTTCTGGCGGGCTTGATACTTCATTCTGCGTACCGTATTTGATTGAGAGCGGTTATGACGTCATTACCGCTAGCATCAATACCGGCGGGTTTAATGCAAATGAGCTGATTCGAATTGCAGCACTATCAAAGCAATTGGGTGCGGTCAAACACATCGCTATTGATGCAAAAGCGGTGCTTTGGCAGGACTATTTGCGGTATTTAGTCTACGGCAATGTGCTGCGCGGCCAGCTTTATCCGCTATCGGTGTCAGCAGAGCGGGTTTGCCAAGCCAAATTGGTCGCAGAAGTGGCGATTGCGAACCAATGCAGCGTAATTTGCCATGGTTCAACCGGCGCAGGCAACGATCAAGTACGGTTCGATGTGGCGTTTCGCGTGTTAATCGCTGGCTGTACGCTGATCACGCCGATTCGCGAACACGGATTTAGCCGCGAACACGAGCAAGCCGTGCTGGCCAAATTGAACGTAGTGTTGCCAGCACGCACGCAAAAATACTCAGTCAATGAAGGTCTGTGGGGCACCAGCGTGGGCGGCGCAGAGACGCACGATTCCTGGGCGCATTTGCCGGAAATTGCTTATCCGGGCGGTGAAATCGACTCAAAGCAAGTTCCAATTGATTGCGTGATCGACTTTGAAAAAGGCGTGCCGTCAGCATTAAACGGGCAAGTCTTGGGTCCGGTATCGATTATCGAAGCGCTCAACACTCTAGGCAGTGGGTATGGTATCGGTCGAGGCATCCATTTAGGCGATACGATTTTAGGCATCAAAGGCCGTGTCGGATTTGAAGCGCCCGCAGCGCATTTATTGATTACAGCGCACCGGGAATTGGAAAAACTGACGCTCTCTGGCAAGCAGCTCTATAACAAGGAGCAAATGGGCGCACTTTATGGCAGCTTGCTGCATGAAGGCCATTATTTTGATCCACTCGCGCGCGACTTAGAAGCCTATTTAAGCTCAAGCCAAAACCGTGTCACCGGCGCTGTTCGCCTAAAACTGCGTCCATATTGCTTTCAAGTTGAAGGCGTACGTTCACCGCATTTGCTTATGCAGTCAACCGTTGCCAGCTATGGGGAGTCTGCAAAAGCGTGGACGGGTGCTGAAGCGGCTGGGTTTTGCAAACTGTTTGGAATAAGTCAGCAAATATCAATGTCCGCAAACATTCAAAATGAAGTTAAATCGGATTGAGTGTAGTAAAGAAAGTCATTCAAATTTAAAGGAATAACCATGCAACGAATATCAGTCGACAAAATAGCCTCTAGCACTCGAAATCTTAAGCTCAGCCGCTCACTAACCCTCAGTGACGATATTCGCTGCGTAGAAGGCAGCGCAATAGCCGTGCGCGTTATCGGCGACAAAAGCACCTACAACCAACTAGAGGATATTAACGGCCGCTGGATGACACTGCACGATGGCGATATTGTGGTCGGCACGCTCGGTAAACGTCGTGCACTGCACGGCTATGAAGGCGTGATGCCGGAATCGCTTAAAACCGGTGAACAGATCAATATGCTCAATATCGGTGGCGTAATGGGTAAATGTGTTTCGTACAACCCTGATGTCGGTAAACCCTTCGTGCTGGAAGTATTAGGTCAGGTATTGAGTTTTCCCGAATTTGGCTCACGCGCAGGCATTGCAGCCGTGATTGATCAGGGCGCAATAAAAGGATCGCTTGAGCCTATTAAAGTGCCAGTAATTTACATCGTCGGCACTTGCATGAATTCAGGTAAAACCTTGGCCGCATGCGCGATTGTGCGCGCGCTGCATCAGGCTGGCTTGCGCGTTGGCGGTGCAAAACTTACTGGAATTTCTTTGATGCGCGACACTTTAAGCATGCACGATCACGGCGCCACCTGGATTGCCGATTTTACCGATGCTGGCGTGGTGTGCTCAGACCCAGCGCACGCCGCTAAAACTGCCAGAATTGTGCTGTCAGAATTGGCGCAACGCGGCGTAGATGTAATTGTCGCTGAAACGGGCGATGGCGTTATGGGCGAATATGGCGTGCAGGCCATTTTGGCGGACAAAGAACTGATGTCGCTAAGCAAAGGCATTCTATTGTGTGCAAACGATCCAGTCGGCGTTGCTGGTGGCGTGGCCCATTTGAAAGCTGAGTTTGGCTTGGCGACTGACTTGATCGCAGGGCCAGCTACAGACAATGCAGTCGGCCAGCGTTTTGTGAAATCACTGGGGCTAACGCCACACAATGCGCGCGTCGATCCAAAAGCACTGGGCCAGATGGTGTTGGGATTAATTACTGGACGATAGCGACAACACCCCTATAACTGCGTGTAATGTTTATTATGTAAAATATGTCAGCTTAGCGACGCCTTCTAAAAGTTCTCAATAAACAGATTTAGCTTAACCAGCCGTTCACAATCAAATCTCAGTATCAGCAAATGTTGATTTGTACCTAACAATCTCGCTATCATCACATTCGCGCGCTCGCTCAAAGTTGTGGGCGGTAAAACCCAGCCGCTCTACAGCTGTGCAATCCATCTAAACCAAAAGGTCAACACTATGAAAAAAACAGGAATTCTCGCTCTTTCAATCGCACTCGTTTTGGCGTCATCTGTTAACGCTCAAAGCGTCCTGTCAGCTTCAAAGCCAGGCGCGATTACCTCGCTTGATACGCCAGTTGCCGCTTCGCCATTTGCGCCGAATGCTACCATCACGCAAGGCTTTGAACTCGTTGGCACCGCAAACCCAACTTGCGTTCTTGACCCGGCGCTAGTCACACAAGGCTGGTTTGCAAAAAACAATGCAGCACCAGTTGGCACAACTTGCGTATTTAATGGCGGCGCAGGCACCACGTTTCCAGCGCAAGCCGGAACCGCAACGCAATATGCGGCTTTGAACTTTAATAACTCGGTCGGCACCGGGTCTATTTCTACTTGGTTCGTGTCACCACGCGTAACATTTGGTACAGGTGCGAAGCTAGAGTTTTGGACGCGCGCAGCAGGAACATTCGCTGATCGCCTTGAAGTGCGCACCAGCACCGCAGCTGATACGGGAACGCCTAACGTTGGAACCGCGCTTACGGATGTTGGTACCTTCACCAACCTAGTATTGACGGTGAACCCCGCATTGACGATCACTGACATCGCTTGCCCAACCACGTCATTCACAGCGCTTGCGTCTACGATTGGCGGATTCCCGAATACCGCATGGTGCAAGGTCACGATTGAAGGCGCTGCATTACCAGCATCTGGCTCCGGTCGCGTTGCATTTAGATATCAAGTAACAAACGCGGGTCCAGCTGGCGACAACTCAAATTTCATGGGTATCGATACCTTTAGTTTCGTCGAAGGTATCAGCTCAGCACCTATCGCTAGCTCACCGGTTTCAGGTTCCACGATCAACTTCTCGGTTCCAGTAGGCGGCTCAGCATCACAAACGATCTCGTTTACTGGCGGTCCTGCTACCTTGAACTGCACGGTGACCGGTCCTTACTCCATCCCAGCTGGTGGCGTAGTTAACGTTCCTGGTTCATTGGTGGTAACTGCATCAGGTTCAGCCGGTGGTACGCTGACTTGCACAGGACCAGCAGGATTTACAACCAGCTTCAATCTCGGCAGCACGTTTGCTGTACAAGCTCCAGCCTTGAATATGCTCGGCATGTTGGCGTTACTGGCGGGTATCGCGCTGGTTGGTACGTTGGCAGTTCGTCGCTTCAGCTAAGCGATTTAACGGTTGAACAATAAAAAACCCCGCGAAAGCGGGGTTTTTTATTGTCTTTTTATCGCACCTGCAAACCTCGGCGCGCTTGACGGTTAGAAAATCCTAAAGTTACCTGCCCTTCCCTCTCCAATGCTGATGCGATTAATTAACAGTAGCGTGACCAGCCGGTTATTTTGAGGTTGGATGCTGAGGTCCTCAAAATTTTTGACCAAGTTTTTTCACATTTTCCGATTTGAAGGTTGAGGCCAACGCTAAATCCTGCGCGCCGATCAATTTTCGAAGATGGAGCAAAGTGATGCGTAAGATAACTCTGGTTGTGGGCTTTTTAGGTGCTGTGGTCGTAGGGATTTACGTCAATTCGGGGTTAGGTAAGTTCTATCAGTCAGAACCTATTCGAGCTGAAGTCACGCCTAAGTTACCCATCACAACATTAATCGTGCAATCCGAAGCCGCTGCTAAACCAGTTCTAGCCAAAGCCGTTATTCCCGATTTGGGAAGAACGAGTTCCGTACTACTCTCAAGTGTCAGCAGTGGTGGCAATACACTTTTGATTGAGTCGATTGATAGTAATTGCAATGTCATTCAAGATGGGCTTTTTCCGATATTGGCCGTTAGCGCAAATAAGCAATCCTGCCGTGTGCGCGTTAGTTATTTGGCAAATTTGCCCTCGGCAGTATTGAGTAGAAAGGGTCCATTTCCGTCGACGCTTCAATATACAACCGCTGGCGGCATCCAAGGCAGCCCATTTACTGGTGTCTACGAGACCGATCTTGTCCCAACGGCATTTGAAGATGAATTGAACGCGCCGCCATTTGTATTTTTACTACAGCCTGCAAAACCTGCTGCGTCTTTACAAGTAGGCGTCTCCGTGGTGGAACTAAACGATTCGCCTAATCTAGTGGTTGGCTTAGAACCACCTAATTTTCTGTCGCCTTGCGCAACTATACAGACTCAACTATTAGGTCAGTATCTAACCCAAGAAACTAAGCATAACACTGGCCTTTATCGATCAGTAGCGTCAAATAACTTTCAACCTCGAGGTAGTGATTATGGGCTCGAATTTCGTAGCCGCCGAACGCAGATTAATGGCTTAGAACAAACCCTGCCGTACGCACGCGCTACTTGGTTCGCATATGGAACTCACGGGCACCCAAGATGGCTAAGAACAGCGTGGATGCCAATGACTTTTGGAGCGTTCCAGGGCAGCTTGCGTGAATATAGCATGCACCCGGAATTAGCGTTGGAAACATCTGGCCGCATGATTGGCCTAATACAAGGAACATTTTACCGCGCGCAAATCCCATATTTCGCGGGTGCACCAGAGTTTTGGAGTAATGATCAGGTTCTAGATATTCAAGCAGCGGTTTGTGCAGGATCTAGCTGCAGCGGCTACTCTCCAACCGAGATGGCGGATATAAGATCAGTCTATGGTGCCGCTTCAGCATTTGCCAAAGAGTCAATGTGTTTAAAAGCAGCAGATACTGACGTTTACGCCGGGCATTTTAGCGCTGAAGGTCGGTTTGGGCGTGGTGTCAGCGCCTTTAATGGCGCAGGTGTTAAATCTTTGGTTTGGGATAACGCGAAAAAACCGCTTTGGTTAAACAACGGTGCAATTCGCACTAGTACATATATTTCGCCTTTTTTTTCGAACTACGACCCATTTTATCAACTGACCAATACTTCTGGCTGTACGGGCCCTATCGGATCATTTCAAGCGACAATAAACCCCGTCATATCAGGTGTGCAATTTCCACATTCTGATTTAAACATGCAATATCAGCTTTCTGCGTCGCAACAGGCAGCGAGTTCTAGCTGCAGTGGCTGGCCATCCTATTCGCAAACGCTCGGTCAGCCTGATACACGACTAGGACTATTAACCCGAAATGCTGCTAATGACGGTGTATCCGCGCAAATACGAGTATCGCCAATTGTAAATATAGATTCGGGTGCGGTTACCGTCCAATGGGCCACGGGGTTAAAAACAATTTGCCCACCAAGTAATTTCTATTGCTCAAACCCAAGCCACAATCGAGTTTTAGTTCGAGTCAATAGAATTACTGGCGCAAGATTGACAATCAACGGACAATTTCAAAATCCTGGAGGTGTGCCCGCAATATTTTGGCGCGCAATCGACTCTCATGTTGATAATATTAACCAACGTGGAGAGTACTATTACGAAATCTGGGAAAATTCGAGTACAACTGGAACGTTGCTTGCAACTTCACCCGTTATTTTCGTTACTTCGCTTGAGCAGCTAAGCCCAAGCGGAGCCAGTGTTTTGCTCGAATGCCCAAATAATGACTGCACCGCTGTTCCTGTTGGGCAAAACTCAACCATCACGCTCCGAGGCAGGCTTTTCCAAGGCCACAGCTACACATTAAGCGAAATTAATTCAGTAACTGGACAACCGTGTAGCACACCAGGTTCATTGCGAAATTGGCCCATTAACTTTCAAGCATTGACAAGTAATTTAGACTCAAGTGGAAACATAACAAACCCGCCCACTTTTAAAGCTTGCGGGCAGGCAGGAAGATTTATTTATAAGCTGACTGGGTCAATCAATAACAGCGTGCAATCTACGGGTCCAATGGACGTCGCTGGAAGCCCAATTACCTATTTCGATGGCGCACCGCCAGCAAGCCCGACGAACCTAATCGCAGCAGCCACGGTGCCAGCATCTGCACTCGGGTATCGACTCAATTGGCAGCAAAACTGGAACGGCATATCTGGCACTTTTGAAGTTCAGTCACAAGTGCAGCCAAGCGGTACTTGGAATTTAATTACTTCCAATCCTCCGCTTACCGCTTTGCAACTGCTCGGCAATGTCACCTCCAGCGGCACCTATTTGTTTCGCGTTCGAGCCTGTCGATCAGGTTCTTGCTCTTCGTGGGTTGTTAGCCAAGCGATTGATTTGGGTGAAATTGTTAGCCCTGCGCCAGCCGCGCCAACCAACGTCATAGCAACTGCCACAAGCCCAGGAACACGCGACTACCGAGTGACCTGGAATCATGTCAGCGCGGTTGGTACAAGCTTTAACGTTGAAACTAGCGCTAACAATCAACAGTCCTGGGCCGCAGTTGGCACGAGTTTGTCGACCTTGGCGTTTTCGGATACAGCTAGTGCTGATGGAAGCTACTTTTTTAGGGTTCGCGCCTGCGTTGCGACAGTTTGCTCGGCTTGGGTTGCTACGCCGCAAGCGTTAGGGTTACCGCAACTTCCAACCAGCCAACCCGCTACGCCGCCAACGCCACACTTTGAGTCGATAGGCAGTTCCAATGCTGGCTCCGATTCCGTAGGCGCCACACCCGGCGATTTTCGAGTTGATGAAGGCGGCGCGGCCAGTTATTCGCTGCCGATAATGTCGCTTCCAGGCACAGCGGGCCTATCGCCTAAATTGTCGCTTGACTACTCCGCGCGCGGCGCAGTGGGTGCGCTCGGCACTGGCTTTGTGTTGTCGGGGCAGTCGGCGTTTTCGCGCTGTAAGCGCACAGTTGAGGCAGGTGATGGCGCGGGTCCACATCCGAGTGTGGATTACGCCGACGTTTCTGACATTGCTTATTGCATGGACGGCCAGCGGATATTTTCAGTTGCCGATACTTGCCCGGCATTGACAGGAATTGCGTCAACCGGTCGACCATTTCGTTCTGAATTAGACCCATCGACGCGCATTTGTGGCTACTCGAACGTGTCGAATACGGCTGAGACAGATTTTTGGCTAGTGTTCCCGAAAGATGGCACGATGCGCCGCTATGGCTATGCCGGTAACTCGTCTTTGCGCCCAAACGATGGCTTGGGCAATGCCTTAGCTGTGGGTTACGCTGTGCAGGCGCTGGATCGCATTGCGGATATCACTGGCAATACGGTTGATTTTATTTACAGCGGTGATCTGAGTACTGGCGAGCTGCTGCTATCCGAAGCACGCTACACCGGTAAGGTCGCTAACCGTTTAGACATGGCCGCAAGTTATAGCCGTGAACCATTTGCGCGTACGCAGTTTATCTACTCAACGCTGCCGGTTGATGAGCAGCGTATCGATTATTTTGCCGGTAGCCGCTCTTTGCTTACTAAGCGGCTAGATGAGGTCAATGTGTTCGGACCGGCTAACAATGGCAGTAATGCTGCGGCACAGGTGCATGCGCGCCGCTATCAATTGCAATACGCCACGGCTACTAGCGGTTCGCGCATGCCGCGTTTGGTGGCAGTGCGGGAATGCACGCCAGCAACGACTGCAGGATCGACCGATGTGTGCTATCCGCCGACGCGTTTTAGTTGGAATAATACAACCGACAATGATTTTCCGGAAGGTTTCACTGCGCCTCCTACCTTGAGCAATTATTCAGATCAGCTCAGAATTGCGTCGGATTTCAAGATCGGGGAGATTAACGGCGATGGTCGTCAAGACTTGGTTTTTCTGAAAGATCGTGATTGCGAAGCAGCTGGCGCGGATCGCGTGTCGGGCCCGCAGCATCCAGATCGCTTTCGACTCATGGTCGCGATTAGTAACGGCACCGGATTGAACGCGCCAATTCCAACTGACGTATTTTTAAACCGCAAGCCCTATGATGAGTTGTCGCCGACTTTGCCATTTTATGGAAGACGTTACAGCTACACGCCATGCAGTGACAATCAAGCTGGCGCGGTGCGCATTGAAGTGCGTCGGCAAAGCAATGACGAAGTTTTGTCAACACCTGCGATTTTTTGGTCGCTCGCGTGGCACTTGTTTGATTTAAGCGGCGATGGCCGTGATGATTTGATCGCCCAACGTCCTAAACAGCTTGTAAAACAGCCGGGTTTTGGGTTTTTTGTCCACCGAACTACGCAAAATGCTGCACAAAATTGGCGCTTTGACAGTGCATCGATCGATTTAAGTGTCGATGCGGCTTACGATCGTGACTCCAGTCTTGCCGATTTTACCGGCGATGGTTTGCCCGATTTGGTGCTCGGCAGCCCAGGCCCGAATCTCAACAACGCGGTGCGCGCCCTAAAACGTCTGAATGATCCAGCCAGTAACCAAGCGTTTGCCTTTGAATCGCAAGATCGCACCGTTACTTTTGTTGGTTTTGAGCCCAACGCCAATCTATCGTTTGGTAGCGGCAACGACGGGCGTGACGCGCTTGCCAGTGGCGATTTGACCGGCGATGGTGTGGCTGATTTGGTTTTGAAGGTGTACAAGGTTCGCACGGGAATTCAATGCATTGCGGGCACCTGCCAAGCGTGCGGCGGTAAAAACCAGCCCGAATGTACTGACCCTGGAGGCTCCAGTTGCAGCCAGGTCAATGCGGCATGCCTGCAAGACCGATCGGACGTCCTCGGCTTAGGCCCGCAGCCGCGCTGGCAAAATGCAGCGCGCGCCGAGGCAGCCTTTGCGCCCAATAACATCACGACAGTAGGCGATTACTGGGTTACTGCAAAAGTGACTCAAGTCGGCAATGAATTTGTCGTCAATGCAGGGCAGTGCATTGGCAGTGGGAACAACGTTGCGTTTTGCGATAGCCAGCCAAACTTAGAGGGCGCTTCATTGGCGGACATTAACGGCGACGGCATGGCCGACGTTTTTATGCGCCATATTAGCAGTGATGGCGGCGGTGCGAACCAAAATGATCGCTTTGCCTATCGCTTAAATCGCGGCGGCAATAATGTTGGCACCAGTCTGTTGGCCGAACAAGACACTGGCTTGATCCTGAGGAAAGACTTGGCGGATCGAGTGCAGCTGATCGATACCAATGGCGATAAGCGAACTGATTTGGTGTACCAAAGCGCTTGCACCAGTTCCTTTTGCACTTTGGGTGCCAATCCGCTCAAGATGCGCCGCTATTTAAGCAGTGGCTTTGCTTTTGAACAGGACGCTGCAACTGGGTCACCGGCAGTGCTGGGCGGCCAAAATCCGAATGAGTTTTTAGTTCTACCTTTAGATCTAGACGGCGATGGCAATGCTGAATTACTGCGCTACAAAATAGGCAGCGCCACGCAAAATCTGTATGTGGTCAAATCCAATCTGCGTTTCGGCGGTAACGATTTCATCGTCAAATTAAGTAATGGATTTAATGTTGATCACTCGGTTAGCTACGCGCCGCTGGTGAGTAAGTTTGTTTACGAACGCGCTTTTGATGGGCCACGCTTAAATAGCGGGAGGGGCTCAGTGGTGTTCGACGTGTTCAGCCCGCTGTGGGCCGTGCGTGAGGCCAGATCCAGCTCGCCAGGCTGCGCGCCTGACGCGATCAATTGCGTGACCGACGACCCAGCGGCTTTAGCCGCCACTTCTATCATCCGCTACAGCTACCGCGGCGCACGTGTGCAAACCGGCGGAAGAGGCTTTTTAGGCTTTTCTGAAATCCGTACCGAAGATATTCAAAACAAATTGCTGACCACCACGCGCTACCGACAAGATTACCCCTACGTCGGTCGCCCATTTCACACGATTGTGCAAACATTACCCAGCGTCATTCTGGATGAAACCTGCCTGATTAATCCGCTGCATCCGAGCTGTTTTGAAGAACCACCCGATGATTGCGGCCCGAATATTTGCCCGATTGCCGAGTCACGCGCGCCGAGGGTTGAAGTGGGCGGTGTGCTAACTCGGGTTGCCAGCCCCGCACCTTATCGCTTCATGAGCACCGAGCATCCGATCATTACCGATAGCACAAGCGTATACACCAGTAATCCGGTGTTTAACCCAGTAAGCCAGCTTGCCATCGCGGTGTACAGCAATAGTCAAACTGAGCTGCGCAAAGATTTCGCAACGCAAAGTCAAACTCAGCGCATCTTGACCACCATGACAATGGATACTCAGTCAAACATGACCGAGCAAAAATCAACTACCTTTGACGCGGCAGATACTGAAGTCGAAAGCAAGCGGCAGTGGAATGTTTACGGCTGCACCGATGCACCGGTGCAGCTAGTGCTCACGGGCGCCAATCCCAACTGCGGATCGCCAGGTCATGCCGAGCGCTTGCGCTTAGGGCGCATGTCGTTAAGCAGCGTCTCCACCGCGCGGGGTGGCATAACGAAGAACCGACGTAGCAGTTTTGAGTACGATTCAACTACCTTCCTGTTGATTGCAGAGGTCCAGGGCCTTTACAACTACGGCGCGGCGGGCGAACCACCCGTAAGCGACCAAGCCCGGTTCAACCAGCGCACCGATTACGAACTTGATGCGAACGGCAATCGAACCCTCAGCGTAACCTGTAACGTCAGCGACTACGCCAACCGCACCGCCTGCTTGAACCTAACCCAGTTCCAACAGCAGCAATGGCCCGCTACACCGACTAGGTTCCAGCGCTACACCCGCATGGAATACGACCCGCTTGGCCGCTTTATGACGGGCAGCAGGTCACCTTATTACAGTGCATCAAACGTCAAGGGCGTGGAGGCCTACAACGAACGTAGTGGCGTTACCCAAAGTGGTGCGCTTAACTTCAACGTCTACGGCGATCCGCTCGGCGCACTGACTGCGCACGGCGTATTTGCTGAAAAATTCTATGGCCCGATGGGACGTGAGTACTTTGCCAGAGCCGCGACTGGCGCGTTTAGCCGCAGCACTTATGCGTGGTGCGTTGATGCCAGCAGCACCACAATGCCAGATGGTTCGGGCGGCATTCCGAGCGCTGCATCCCGAGTCAATTGCCCGCGCGGCGCACTGTACCGTATTGAATCCAATACCTCAGAAGGCAATCTAAACATCAAGTCTATTGCGCCAACGTCTTTTGCGTATTTTGACAAACTTGGCCGCAATATCTTGAGTACCACGCGGCTTTATCAAAGTGCAGCGGCAGACTCCACTGGCGTCAACCGCTGGACCAGCAGCTATACCCGTTATGATTTGCTGGGCCGGGTAAAAGCCAAGTCAGAGCCGTATTTGTCGAAGGTTCCAACCGCACTGCAAAGCCAACATCGTGCAGGGGATAGGCAGCTTAACGCGGTTCCGGGCGAAACGCGGACAACCTACGACCCACTCGGCCGCAGCTCAAACGTCGTGCTTCCGAGTGAGGCGTACAACAACGGGCTGACCGAAACCAGCGCTACTTTTGATCGCATGCGAACGACGAGCAAAAATCCTCGTCAAAATCAATCAATCATTGATAAAAACGGCCTTGCCGAAGCCACGCTCGCCACCGATGCCGCGAACTTCAGCGTCGCTTATCGCTATGAAGCTCATGGCAATATGGATCGCGTTACCCGCACGCCGAATGATGGCAACAGTGCGGGCCAACCGATTATCACGGCTATAGACTACGACCTGCTGGGCCGCAAGCTCATTATGGTCGACCCTGACAAAGGCACGATTAGCTACAGCTATAACGCCCTTGGCGAATTGCTTACGCAAACCGATGCCAAAATCCAAACTCAAAGCCTGTTTTACGATGCACTGGGCCGTTTGATTGAGCGCAGGGAAAATAGGAAGCTAGCCAACGGCACGTTTCAAAATGAGCCAACCGCGCGCTGGATTTACGACGACGCCAACTTAGTGGGCACCGCGCAAAAAGCGATTGGCCTGCTGATCAGCGAAACGAACGGTTTGGCAGGTACAGGCGAGTTCACACGCGGCTACAGCTATGATGCATTTGGAAGAAGTGCGGTTTTGGCGACCAATCTAGAAGGCACGCAATACTTCCAACGCACTACTTACGATCAATATGGTCGTGTATTCCAAAGTTTTGATGCCTCAATCAACGCATCTAGCCCAAATGGACAGCTGCAAATCTACTCAAGTGATGGCTACCCAATTGAAGTTAAAGAAGCCTCCAATGGAATGATCGGTCAAGTTTACTCAGAAGTGCTGGCATTGACAGCTCGCCAGCAAGTCCGCAAAGAACGCTACCATGGCACCGACAATTTAGTCAGCGATAGAACCTTTGAAGATAACACCGGCAGGTTGGCGGCAATAACAGCCGGCATCAATGGCAGCTTGCAAAAGTGGAACTTCCGCTGGGATAAAAACGGCAGCCTAAGCGAACGCGCAGACACCACCAATGGTGCAGACTGGAAAGAGGAGTTCGTCTACGACACGCTGGATCGGCTCACTACTGTCAAGCAAACGCGAACGAATGGCACGGTCACCAATATCGACAGCTTGGTGCTTGCTTACGACCAACTCGGCAATATCACCAGCAAAACTGGCGCAGGCCAAGCCGTACTGGGTGCCTATCAATACAAATCTGCCACAAGCACTACCGGCTGCGCGAACGTTTCAGGCCCACATGCCGCTAGCTTGGTGAATGGCAAAAGCTACTGCTATGACTTAAATGGCAATAATACCGAGGTTAGAAAGAACGGCGCAGTCATCCGAACGATTGTCTACACCGGTTTTGATCTAGCTGAGTCAGTAGTGCGCGATGAAATGACGCCGGAGGGCCGCATTCAAGCGCAAGTGAGTTTTCAATACGGCACTGATCGGGCGATGTTTAAGCGTGTGGATGGTGCAAGTGGATCAAGCGGCGCGAAAACAACTTTTTACGTCGGCAATGTTGAGTTTATTCGTGAGGGAATTACCAGCAGCACGAAGCGATACATAGGAAACTATCTGGTTGTGACGAAGATCGGCGGCCAGCCAGAATCGTTTGACTACTTGCTGCGGGATTCGTTGGGCTCGGTTGATACGATTGCGTCAGAAACGGGTGTAATGAAGTCTAGGCAGTCGTTTAACGCGCATGGGCAGCGCAGAACGGCTGCGGCGGCTGTTACGACAAGCTGGACGACTTTGAGCTTGTTCCAAGCCTCGCAGTTCAACACGTCAACCACCACGCAAGGCTTTACCGGTCACGAGCAGCTCGATCAAGTCGGTTTGGTGCATATGAATGCGCGGCTGTACGATCCGGAGCTGGGAAGGTTTATTCAAGCGGATGATTTTGTTGAGCCGGAGGCTACGCAGGGTTTAAATCGGTATTCTTATGTTTTGAATAATCCGCTGTCGGCTACGGATCCGAGTGGAAATTTCTCGCTTAGGCAGGCGCTTGGAGTTGTGGTGGGGGTGATCGCGGCGATCACAGGGCAGTGGTATTTCGCACATCAAATGTTTTTGAAGTCCTTTTTGGTAGCTGTTGCTGGCGGGTTCGCCAGTGCCGCTATTTCAACTGGTTCGCTCAAGGCCGGCTTGTGGGGCGCAGTTAGCGCCGCAGCATTCTGGGGAATCGGTACCGGATTTGCAAAAATGACTCACGGCGTCGTTGATGGCAAATACATCCCTATAAAAGCGCTCAGCACTGGCGCGCGTGCTGCGAAAATTGCCGCACATGCGGCACCGGGCGGAACGCTTAACGCACTTCAAGGTGGCAAGTTTGGGCATGGGTTTATCGCTGCTGGGTTTACGGAGGCATTGAGTCCGGCGGTTGGGCAAATTAAAGGCGATGGGTTTGGGTCGGTGCTGGCACGAACTGCGGTAAGTGCGGCGATTGGAGGAACAGCTTCAAAATTGTCGGGTGGTTCGTTTGCTAATGGGGCGCAGATGGGGGCTTTTCAGCAGTTGTTTAATGCTTGCGTTCATCCGTCAACCCTCAAGAAAACATTAACTGCTTCAGGCCCAAAAGGCCAATCAAATGCGGATATCGCCAATGAAGCCTGGGCAAGTAGCGGTGCAGTTTCAATCAATGCCGAAGGCAAATTGGTGGTCAATCTGAAATACCACTCCGATCTTTCAGCTTCGCTAACCAAGACAATAATTGCTGACATAAAGCAGTATTGGCGCTACAGGACAGATTTGACGTTGACACGGGTTTCTGATCCAGCGGAAGCAAACTATTTTCTAACGGATGGCACGGCAGAAATTCTTGCAATCACGTGCGGTGTGCAGTCATCGTCAGCATGGATACCAGCAAAAGTTGATCATGTTGGCGGAAGCACACTGATGGTTAACCTTTTGCCTCAAGGCAACTATGGGTTAGGCACTTTTGCTCATGAATTTGGTCACAACCTCGGGCTCCATCATGATCCTGCGGGTTCTAAATCGATGATGAGTTATGACCCTAGCCGATCAGTAAAAAACTATTCAATTGGTTCACTGAAGCAAATTTATGGAGCAGGAAAATGATTATCAGATGCCTAATAATCATTTTTTTTTCCGGATTTGCATCAGCCAGCGAGTTCAGCAGCTTGATCGCAGAAAATCTCAAAGCGGCCGAGAGAAAAGGGCGCTTGATTAGGGAGGCAGATCAAATTGTTCTCTCGACAAAACCCTACAAAGAAACGCGCAATTTGTGCTCAGCAAGATTCGTCCTCTTCCCCGCTGACGCAGAGAGCGATCTGGGCGCCTTTGTTGAAACAGTCGAAGCGCATTCGTTTTCTACGAGCGATCGGTGCCCAAACAAGCGTTCTGAATACTTCGAAATCACGGGTGATGTGGAGTCCATGGACGGCGCCATCATGCGATTCTTGCGATTGGCTAAATGCGCGAGAGAAGCGTCCTGCAGGCTTCCGTCATTCGAAGGAATTGCGAGTGATAAGGCCAGAATTCTGCTGAAAGGCGCGACTGCATTTTCAATCGGGTTTGCAGAAGAAAGCGATAACTCCTATCAAATCTCGTTCCGACCGAAAGATGCCGCAGAGCCTCTTCATTTCATAACTTATATTGAACGAAATGATGGCAAACTCTTGCTCGTTCAGAAGCGTCAACTTTGAGCCTAGAAACAACGAAAAAGACAGCGAAGGACAGCCACTTTTACTAAACAAAAAGCAAATAAAAAACCAGCGATCTTAAATTGCTGGTTTTCCATTTTTACAACCAAACCAAAATTCATATTTTTTAATAAAACCCAACAGTCCCGGCCGCTCTTGCGGCCATAAAAATACTGCGCTAATGCCTTAAACTTTGCTCAATATTCTAGCCAAACCGGTACCAAATAACGTGCGCTGCGCCATTTCTTTGGGTTTTGTCAATTAATTCCTCCAGTTCACCGAACACGCGCCAATAACCCGATCCAATGCCTTTAACGCGCATTGTCCAATGATCTTTATCCAGCCCAAGTTTTGTGAGTGCTTTCGGCTCAGTTGATTCAATTTTTCCGCGCTTCACTGCATGCCACTCGCGCCCGGTAACAGCGCAGGACAGCTACTTTTCTTGAATAAAAAGCAAAAAAAAAACCAGCGAAATTAAATTAGCTGGTTTTTTACTTGAAAGCCTTAATCACAATTCATAATTATTCCTTTAATCCAACGCGCCCCGCCGCCGCTGCGGCACAGAAAATACTGCGCAGAATCTTAAATCTTATTCAAAATTCGAGCTAATCCAGTTCCACATAGCGTGCGCTGCGCTAATTCTTTGGATTTAACAATTAATTCGTCTAATTTAAGTCTGAAGAATTTATTTTTCGTTATTTGAAGCAGCTTTCACCTTTACGCGCGCCTGGGCATTCAGTATACGAGCTAAATCTAAGGCTCGCTCCACCTACCATGCCTTGCTCGATCAGCGAACCGAAGCGTAAATTCACAGTTCTGTTTTGTCCGACTGATGCGAAAATTCCGTTGGTTCCGTCATTGGTTCGAATAATGACGCTCTGGTCGGAAATAGATGTTGTAATTCGGGCACTCTCCGATGGTAATACATCGAAAATTGCCACAATGGATTGAGTGTTCGAGTTGAAATTGAACCAATTTGCAGAAATTAGCACATTTCCTGGAATGGTGCTAGCCGATGCACTAAAGCGAAGTTCTTGATAACCTAAGCCCGCTGATTTAAAACCGAGGCTGTAAAAATTGATATAAGAGCCAGCAGGGCTATAAACAGAGTTGAAATTTTGCGCGGCTCGAATTTGGATTGTGTTTTCGAAATTGGTGGCTGGTATGAACACTTGCTCAATGTATGCGGGGCTGTTTGAATTGCCAGTTGTTCTAATCGTTGCCCCGAAATCACCGTGTGGGCTTGGGTCACCAATAGGGCCTGATGCACCAAAAAAATCGCTGAGCATTACTCTGCCATAAAGCTCCATCCTCTCTGAGCTTAAAATAGCTGTGCTTGGCCGAAGTTCACAATTGTCGGCGGCGCAAATGTTAAAGCTTACAGTTATGAGTAATGTAAGTGTCAATTTCATGGATTTTGTCCTGTTGTGATGAAAAAAATGGCTGAAATGCCTTTGATAGGCGAAGTTTTGATTCCTTGAACTCCGTGCTCTTTCCTTCACCTTTAAGATGAAATCCTGCCAGACACCAGTGCTTTTTTGATTTTTCATGCTGAGAAAGACGCATGTACACTTCAGCTAAATCAAGATGCTTATCGTCAACGTCAGCATTTTGCCCGTTTTTAAATATCCGTTCAAAAATTTCAAGCGAAGCCAAGAGTTCGCGCTCGGCGTTTTTTAGTTGCGCTAGACTAAGATAAACACCTCCTAAGTTTCCGCGAATCGTCGCTAAGAATCTATGGCTGTCTGGTAGCAGTTTTAGAACAATTGCTTTGGCCCTTGTTAAACACTGCAGCGCTGGGCGGAAATCACTTAATTTTTGATATGCCAAAGATTCATTGTTAAGAGCTAACGCCAAAGTTACAGACTCGCCCTCTAATGACTCAATTAAAGACACTAGATCTTTATATGTAAGAAGGGCATCGTTAAATCGCTCCTGATCTGTGAATAATCTCGCTTTAAGATTCAAAAAAGAGGCGTAAGCCCGATGATTTTTACCGTACAGGCGTTCTGTTGAGTTTCCAAAATGCTCAATGTCTTTTCTAGCTTCAGTGAGCCTTCCAACATCTAAGTGTAGGTATGCCCGATCTTTGAGCAACATCAGCTGATTAATATCGAGCGAATCGAGTTTCCGGCCACTAAGCCGATTGTTGATCAGCTCTGTAACTTCTTCGTCTCGCTCTAGGCTTCCTGTGTAAGCTAAAACTGAAATTGCCGTTTCTACAGATAGTGGATGGGATTCGCCGTATCGATGAGCGACATCCCTATCAAGCTGCCTTGCACTCCGCTGGCTTTGGGCTGAGGTTCTTGTCTCACGTAAAAGCGCAATCTCCAGCAGCTGTTGTTTAACGCCATCCGGCGACAACGGATCGCTCCCTTTAAGAAACAACCCTGCTTGCTTTATCGCCGCCGCACGCCCCTCTCTTTGGCCCATTGCGTGATAGACCGCTGCATTGAGCTGCCACAGCTGCGCTTGTGCAATTGATGCTGCGGCGTTCGCTTGAGTCAGCGCGTGGTCAATCAGTTTTCTAGCTTTGTCATGCAGCCCAAGTGAGTGGTAGACCGAGGCGAGTGTAGTGCTGAGCGTCACAGCGCTTTCCGCGTCGAGGCTATTGTCTTCAAGGCCCAGCGCGGCTTGATCGATCACTTCGCGGGCGAGCAGCTTTTCACCACGATTTTGGCTAGGGTCGGCGGCGCGAAACGCGCTGAGTAATAATTCTGTGACTCCGGCTGCACGCTTTTGCGCTTGCTCAGCGCGCAGCTGCTCGGCTTTCGCAACATCACGTTGGGCCACCAGCTGGCCTTGTTGCATAAAAAGCACCGAGCTACTGGTGCCTAAGCCAAAAATTAGCGCCGCTGCAAGCGCTACCGGCAGTTTGTAGCGCGCTACAAACTTGCGAAACCTATAGCTTGCTACGCTGCTTCGTAAACTGATCGGCTCACCGTTTTGTACGCAAGTAATGTCGCGCAAAAACGCTTCAGCACTGGCGTAGCGCTCATTCGGGCCTTTTTTCAACGCATGTAAGCAGATTCGATCTAAATCACCTTTGAGCAATTTCGCTGGCAATGCTGCGTTTTTGTGTGCGCTGGGAAGTATCGGGAGAGCGTATTGGATGGTGCTGGCTGCATCCGCGAAGCTTTTGTCGCTCAGCTCCAGCGCTGTTTTGCCGGTTAGTAGTTCGTAAAGCAAACCGCCCAGCGCGTAGATATCGCACGATACGCCGCTGGCTACGCCACTTATCTGCTCTGGTGCGGCGTAGCGTATGGAAAAAGTTCGCAGTGCGGTCGCGGTTTGTTCGCTGGTACGCAAGCTTTTGTCTAAATCTAATAGTGGTTTGGCGATGCCAAAATCTAAAAGCCTAATTTGACCTGCGAGATTAACCAATACATTGCTGGGCTTGATATCACGGTGCACGATGAGCTGCGAATGCGCGTAGGCCACTGCGTTGAGCACTTGCGCAAATAGCGCTAGTTTTGCGGGCAAATCTAACTTGCTCTTAGTACAATAATCGCTAATGGATTCGCCTTCAACGTACTCCATTACGACGTATGGTCGGCCTTTTGCACCGGTGCCCGCATCAAGAAAGCGCGCAATGCCAGGGTGTTGCAACTTGGCCAAAATGCGGCGTTCTTGATCAAAACGGCGCTTCAATTCCTGCGTATTGCCAAAGCCGTGCAGCAGTTTTATCGCCACCTGCTGCGCAACAACTCCATCAGTGCGGGCTGCAAGATAAACCTGGCCCATGCCGCCTGCGCCAATCAGCTTTTCAATCGTGTATACGCCCAATTTTTCACCGGGCCGTATCTCAGGCTCACCAATCAAAGCGCTTGCCGCAGACTGTTCTGGAATCTGCTCAAGCTGCGCATCGGCGGTGAGCATCGTGATAACGCGCTCAATTAAAAATTCTTCAACGTGAACCTGCGCGCGCAGCCATGCTTCGCGTTTTTCAATGGGTAGCCCAAGCGCTTCATTAAAGAGCGCTTGCAGCTGCTGCCAAAGTGCGGGTGTTAGGGTCATGAGGGTTTGGTTTTGATTTTTATAAGTAGAAAAAATTTCAAGATTGCTGTTTAACTCGTAACTCCTAGGAAAAAGTGGTCAGGAATCCGAAGAGTAGTGAATACTAGTTAATTGTTGATGATTTGTTAACACATTAACGAAGGGGTTTCCGGCTCCGCCAACCTACTATGGAGCCAAGCGCGAGCTGTGCGCCATTGGCGTTGAACTGTGGATACCGAAACGTTGAGTGATGCTGCTGCCTGTTGCAAGCTCATTCCCATGAAGTAACGTAGCTCAACAACGCGAGCGCCTTCAGGATCACTTTTCGCAAGCGCGCTTAGTAATTGATCGATCTTTATCCAATCCGCATCACTGTAAACTTCGTGCGGTTGTTCGGTGTCAGGCAATTGTTGGATCGACACTTTCACAACGTCACCGCCGCGTTTTTGCGCTTGGCGCTCGCGAAAATGGTCAATGATGATTCGACGAATCACCGTGCTGGCTAATGCGAAAAATTGTTCGCGTGAAAGTATCGCGCTAGGCGAGTCAATCAGGCGAATAAAACACTCATTGGCAATTTCAGTGGCCTGCATGGTCATGGCATGACCTTCCCGCATTCGATGCCCTGCAATGGTGCGGAGCATGGGGTAAATCTGCTCAAATAGCTTTGCTTCATTGCCGCGATCACCACTGCGCCATTGCTGTAGTAGTCGGGTTAGGTCTGGATCGGAAGGCATATTCGTGCGGCTACTGGATTTTGGAGCAAGACGTTGATGCTGGCACCCGAATTATTCTGCGTCTTTTCAATTTATCTTTTTTTGCCGATGTTGGTAGCGATACGCTCCCCCAAAAACAAACCCCGCTTACGCAGGGTTTGTTTTTACTCATGTGCTGCTAACTCAAGCTATTCAAAGCCATTTCGATAGACAAAATCACCTGCAGAACAGGCCGCTGGGGTGCTTGAATTGGTGATTTGTACTTCGTCCAGGAAGAACCCGAGCTCTTCAGCGCCGCTATCGGCAGTGAAGCGCCAGCGAATGCGCGCGTTTTGACCGGCGAAGCTGGCAAGATCAGAACTTGCAGTCACGAAGGCATTCGCGCTGGAGCCAGTGAATGCGCCTTGGGTTGCTGGATAACCGCACGCATTGCCTTGGGTAGCGCTGAGTGTTCCTGGATAGCCTGCTGCGGGTGGAAGGCCAGCCCAGGTTGCGCCGTTGTTGGTGGAGATTTCAACGATGACGCCGTCCCAGTTTTGCTCAAGATTGAACCGGGCTTTGTAGCTCAGCATGGCACCGGCAGTAATCGCTAGTGATGGCGTGGTGACCGCGGCGCACACGTCGGGTGAGTAAAGCAATGATCCAGGTGCGGAGTTGCGATAGCTAAGCGTTCCAGCGCTCGCATTTGTGTTGCTCAAATACCAGGGCGCATCCATTTCTAGGAATGATGGAGAATCAGCGCCATCAGTGAATGTGCCTGGCGTAGTGCCTGCGGCTGGGGTGTATTTCAAGCGCACGGTGGCGTTGGTTTCATTGCCGCCATTCGGGCCTGGGTTTCCTGTAGTGCTGTCCTCTGCGCGTACTGCGTAAAAGTAGGTGGTTAGCGCTGCGGCAGTGGTATCGACAAACTCGGGCCCACTGACGTTGGTGGCGATTCGATTGCCGGCCGCTGGAGTAAAGAACGGATCGGTTGATCGAAACACGCTGTGGCGGATGTTGGTGCCAAGTGGGCAGGCGCTTACGCCGGGCGTCCAGCTGATGCGGGTGGCGCAATCGGTCGGTGAGATTTTCGACGCCGCAATGGACGCTGCATTAAAGCTTGGCGTTAATGTGCAGGGCGCAGTTGAAACGATTTGCGCACATGCGCTGATCGGGCCTTCGCCGTTGCTGTCGGCGCCGCGTACTTTGTAGGCGTAGCTAAAGCCGCCTTGGCTGGAATCGTCGGTGATTGCAGTGGTGGCTGAAGTTGCTATGAGCTGAAAGTCTTGCGCATTGGCGCTGGCGCAGGTGCCTGTAGCCCGATATAGCTGATAGCTGGTTGCACCTGCTATCGGCGTAATTGCTGCGCTGATTGTGCCAGCGGTGTTTGAAAGCACGGGCGTGCCGGGTGCTAACACAACGGCGCTTGCAACTGCGGATGACGATACCGCAAGGCCGTAGCCTTGGCGATCGGATCCAAACACGCCGTTACCCGGCACCGCTAAACCCCTGACGGTAATGGTGTAGGTGCCAGCAACGGGTGCGGTCAAAACAACCTGTTCGACTGGATTGGTAATGTCAGCAACGCCGCCCGTGGTTGAATTCGCCGCCGCTCCGCTACCGCTGATGACATTGCCGCGATAAACATTGGTGCCGTCGCTCACTTCTAAATCCAGGTTATTGACGAGCGCGCGCGCTGCGCCTGCGGTTCCTGCTGGGTCATACCAGACTAAAGTTGCACGAAATTCCTGGCCTGCCGCCACATTGATCTCGTAGCTATGGCTTTGCCCGGTGCGCACACCCGCTTCATTTTTACGGGCGAAGGTGCGCAGATCGCGCGAGTCACCCGGGAAGAACAAATTACGATCTAAAAATATGCGGCCCCAGCCGTAGTTGTTATCTGGCGCGGTTGAAATCATGCCGGTGCCGTTGAGCAGCACGGCTTTCATTTCTGCGCCGAGCGGTTTGCGCTGATCATTGGCACTGGCTACGCCAGTTGGATACCAGCCATCAACAAAGTATTGCCGCATTAATGCTGCGCCGCCTGCGACGGTTGGGCTTGACATAGAGGTGCCGGACAAACTTGCTGTGCCAGCATCGTTTAGATTGGCTGGCGGGCTAGCGTCGTCATCATTTCCACGTGCAGAAATAATGGCAACGCCTGGAGCTTGAATGTCTGGCTTGCGACGGCCATCAGTGGTTGGACCACGGCTGGAGAACCCAACAATCGTGGTAGACGCGCCATGATTAAGCGCACCAACCGTCAATGCATGTTTTGCATGTGCAGGGTGACCAATGGTGCCAGCACCGGAACCACTGTTGCCAGCTGAAAACGCTATCAATAAATCTTCAGTGGCCCAAAGCGTGTCATCGATTTCAATATCGCGCGCATTGTAACTGCCAGAGTTTCCAGAGCCGTAGCTGTTATTAGAGATAAAAGACCCTGCATTGCGCGCCGCTAAAAACATATTTGGCCCGGCATCACCGCTTAAGCAGCCAGTTGTGTCGTTGCCTATGTCCATAAACAGAATTTGCGCTTGCGGTGCCATGCCATCGCCATTGTCATACTGGATGGCTAGCGGTGTAGTCGCTGTGCCGGAATCGCCTGCCACGGTGCCACTAACGTGGGTACCATGGAAACCGGTGCTGTTTCCACCTGGGCAAGTTTGATTGTCGTCGTAACCTGATGCACCGGGCATAACAAAGTAACCAAACACTTTTCGATTTGGGAATGTCGGACCTGGCGTTGGTGGGGCGATAGTGGTGGCGTCAGTAATTTCGTTGTTTAAACCAATACGGTTGTAGCGATTAAAAAACGCCTGATTTCGATCCATGCCCGAATCAATGACCGCAACAATTTGACCCGTTCCCATAATGCCGCGCGCCCAAATGCTGGCTGCTGTGGGGCTCGGTGGATTGCTTGAAGCTAGACCCGATTGAATTGGGCCAACCGAATCGACGTTATGCAGCTCAGGTAATTCGAAACGATCAATCCATGCAACTTCGCCGATGGCGGCCAGCTGCTCGACAAAATCTTTTAAGTCTTTACCCGCAACGCTAACGCGCACTTTGGCAATGTTGGCGGATGCATCGGCTTTCACGCTGGCCTGCATCAAGCGCGCATTAATCAACGAGGATTCGAGCTTACCTGCAGCGGCGCCTTGAAATCCAAGTACCTCAACAATCACGCTAGTCTCAGTCTGAACGTGGTTTCGTATAGTTGAGCTGACTTTGTATTCGGGTAGCCAAGCGCCGACAAAGCGAACATTGGGCAGTGCTTCCAGCGTTTTTTTGTCAAAGCCTGATGCATCGACGAGATAGGCATTGTTTGGCACATAGCCAGCAACCTTAAAACCAAGCTTCGCTAGGCCTTCAGCACTTAGCATCTTGCCCACTTCAAACTGCACGATAAAATAGTGTGCATCGGTTACCGGAGCAAATCGAAATTCACTATCGCTGATTCGGCTGGACTGTGGGTCAAAAATACCGCTATTGAGTACGAGTAGTTTGCCGTTAGTTGCATTGACAACGGCGTTTGGTGTCGGTTGCGTGACCGCTTGAACGCGCTGATCGGGAACAGATGAAGTGCCGGGTAAGGCGGCCAGCATCAACGCGATAGATATCGCAATTGCACTGACTTTTTGGCGTCGAATAAGTATTGAATTCACGGGTTTAAATCCTGACTGAAAGGTGAAAAAAGAAGGATTGATTTGATGGCGAGTTACAACTGAGTGACAGCGAATATTAGACTGATTACTCAGTTAAGTAACTGAGTTTCTAACGTTCAACTGAGAAGTTTTAACTTGAATTGCCGTGGCGCGCTATATTGATCGCCAAATCTGAGATTTTGGCGCTTTTATTCGCAGATTTGCTCACTTATGTCAAAGCGTGAGTTCAGTAATTTGGGGCAAAAGCATTATGATTTTCTACGAATCGGAATCTTGTCCACCGCCACACTCGCAACCTCAACCCCGCTTTGACGTATCGGCGCACCATCGGGCGGGGCAAACGCGCTGGCGTAAACCACTTCATAAGTCGCGGTAATCGAACCATCTGCGCGTCTTGGGTAAGCATTTTGCATGGCGCTGAGCGCCGAGCGGCCGCCTAATCCAGGTTTCCTGTTTTGTAGCGCATTGCTGGCGCCAATAGCTTTTAGCTCTTGGAGCAAGCTGCTCGGGCTCGAATAGCTGAGGCTGAAGCGATCGGTTTCTAATACTGGATCACGAAACCCAGCAGCTAAGAGCGCGTCGCCTACGGTGTGCATGTCGAAAAATGGGTTGACGTGTGCGCCGGCATCGACGGCCGCCCAGGCGCTGCGAAGCTCGTGCAGGGTGTCGGGCCCGAAGCTGGAAAATAGCAATAAGGCACCGGGTTTCATAACGCGGCGCCATTCGGCGAATAGCTCAGTTAAGTTCTCGCACCACTGGATACATAAATTGGAATACAGCACGTCCAAACATGCGCTTTGTACGGGTAGCTTTTGGGCGTCGGCGCAAATTGTGTGCAGCGGCCTGCGCCATCTGGCAAATCTGGATTGCTGTGCGCGCGCCTGCTGCAGCATGGCTAGCGCGAGATCAATGGCAATAACCTGCGCCTTCGGATATCGCTTTTGTAGTTCTAACGCGCCTCGACCTGGGCCTGCGCCAATATCGGCGATTAAACCCGGCGGGGCTTTAATTAAGCTGAGCCGATCTTGCAGTCGCGCTTCAACTTCGTGCTGGAGCGCTGCGGCCTTGTCGTAGCTTTTCGCCGCGCGTTCAAAATGCGCGCGGATGTTGTGCCGAACTAAGGTGGCGCTTTTATCAATCAGGCGCTTTGCTTGCTCAATAGCCAGTGCGCAAGCAATGCGACGGGCCTGCCGGTGGCCGTGCCTTTTCGGCCAGAATCCCACGCGGTGCCGGCAATATCTAAGTGCGCCCAGCGTTGGCCTTCAGTGAAGCGTGATAGAAAACAAGCGGCGGTAATTGCGCCCGCGTTTTTACCGCCCAAGTTAGCAAAATCAGCGTAGCCGGTGTCGAGCTGGCTTTGATATTCATCCCACAGCGGCAAGCGCCAAGCGCGATCAAGCATGTGTTCGCCGGCATCGAGTAGCTCAGCGGCTAGATCATCGTGCTTGCTTAGCAGGCCCGTGGCCACGCCGCCCAATGCCACCACGCAAGCGCCGGTGAGCGTAGCGATATCGATCAGCGTGGTTGGCTTAAAGCGCAGCGCGTAAGTAATCGCATCACACAACACAAGCCTTCCTTCGGCGTCAGTATTGAGGATCTCAACAAAATGCCCGGCCATAGTTTTGACGACATCTGATGGGCGATAACTAGCGCCATCGGGCATGTTTTCCACGGCCGGAACTACGCCAATCACGTTCAGCGGCGGGCGCACGCGCGCAACCGTTTCCATCAGGCCAAACACTGCGCCTGCGCCGCACATATCAAACTTCATTTCTTCCATGCCAGCGCTGGGTTTGATGTTGATGCCGCCAGTGTCAAACGTGATGCCCTTGCCGACAAACACGTACGGCTGCGCATCGCCTGCGCCTTGGTAGCGCATGATAATCAGACGCGGCGTGTTGGCGCTGCCGCGCGCAACGGCCAAAAGTGCACCCATGCCGAGCGCTTCCATTTCAGGCTGTTCAAGCACTTCGGTGCTGCAATTCTCAAATGCCTTTGCCCAAACGTGCGCTTGCTCAGCCAAATAGGCCGGCGTGCAAATATTTGGCGGCAAATTGCCAAGCTCACGCGCCTGCTGCACGCCCATTGCCAGCGCGAGCGCCTGCTCCAAAACGGGCTGAACCTGCGCAGACGCTGTGAAGGCTAAATCAATCAGCGTTTGCTCGGGCTTTGCTTTCAGCGTGGCCGCATATCGATAGCTGGCGTAATTGCTGATTAGCACCGCTTGTGAAAGCTTCCAGGCTAAATCTTTGCCGGGCACTTCAAGTTCGATCAAATAGGTCACGGCGCTGATCGCGGGGGTGCTGCGCGCGGCGCGCAGAGAATCGCGGAGCACGCGCTGAAATTTTACTGCGTCAAACTTGCGTTGTTCACCAAGCCCAACCACCAGCACGCGCTTGGTTGGCATGCCGGGTAAGTTGAACAAAATCTGTGTGTTACCCAGCTTTCCGCTAAGATCGCCGGTTTCGATTAGCAGCTTGATTTGCCCGCCGCTGAGCTCATCAAATTCGGCCAGCGCACTACTCAGCATGCGATCATCGTACAGCCCAACAATGGCGAGCTGAGCATCGAGTGCGCGCGGACGCGTTGAATTTAAGGAATAGCGCATGAGCCACCGAGCCAAAAGAGGAAGCCCGCGAGCATAGCAAATCGTGTTCAGTTTGACTGAGGCACTTTTCTAAGCGGTTGCAACGCATTGTTGCAGGCTTCACCGCCCTCACCTTCCCTTACCTCGTCTTACTTCACCTAATTCAAATACTGCTGCGCCAATTTATTCAAGTGGCTGCGTTCGGCTTCTCGCAAATAGGGCGCTAGCAACATCATGACCAAATAGGCGCCGCGCCCCAAATCGGACTGGTCTGCCTTCGCGCTAGCGGTCGCAGGGCGGATATGTTGAAAGTTGAGCCAAAACGTGGTGGTAAGCAAAATATGCTGCGCGACGGTTTCAATTTCTACCGGGCTGGCGGTCATGGTGCCGGTTTCGACCAGGCCTTTGCACACCGCAACGATGCTTTCTTGGCCGCGTTTGAGTATCCTTGAAAAATGCATTTTCAGCTTGCGATTGCGGCTTAGTAAATCGACCAAATCGCGATAAACGAAGCGATATTCCCAAATGCACTCGAACACCAGATGCATTTGCAGCCATAAATCTTCTAAGTTCGGCAATCTGGCATCCGGCGTCATTAGTGCGCGATCCATTCTGGTTTCGAATGCGGTAAACAGATGCTCGACAATGTCGTCTTTATTGCGAAAGTGGTAGTACAAATTACCCGGGCTAATTTCCAGCTCGTCGGCAATGTGATTCGTAGTGACGTTCGGCTCGCCTTGCGCGTTGAACATCTCTAAGCTGATCGTCAGAATGCGATCTCGCGTTTTCGGTGGCGCTGGCGCTGCTGGTGCTGTCATATTGCCCTCCCAGGCTGTAGGGAACCTCTAAAAACCCCATTTTCGTTTTGAAGCGTCGTTGCTCAAAAAAAATGTCGTTATATATCAACCATATACCGCCTCCATTTTTGTCATTCGCGCCTAGCTTGACTTAGAAAATGAGGTTTTTAGAGGTTCCCTGAATTAGGCCGCCGATTTTGGTCGGCGCCATGCGTCGCGAATACTGTAAACCGCGAGCTTGCTGCAAAGATATTCGTCAATGGAATTTGTCTAAAACTGCCCGCCCAGGCGTTTGACCAGCTTGACGTAATCTTCTTTCGCTTTCACCTCGCTTGTGCCTTTGAGCTTGTCCCAGGCGTCATATTTTGCGCCACCTTTGAAGTCAAAAAAGCCGGGTTTGTCGCCTTTAACATCGCCCTCGCTGCCTTGCTTGTAAAGCCCGTAAAGCCGCAGCAGCATTTCATTATCAGGCCGCTCGGGCAGCGTTTTAACTGCTTCCGCAGCGGCGTCAAACTGTGCATTTAAATCGGTCATGCCAAACTCCTTCCAAAAAGGTGGTGATGAAATTTCAAAGTGCTGAGTGCGTGTGAGAATCTGCATCAATATAGCGCGCTTTCTTAACTTGCAACAGCGGGCGGTTCAAATAGATCGCCAATTGTTGCAATCAGCGTGACCGGCAGCTCCTTTAGCTTTTCAGCAGCACCAACAGCGCCCCAGTTCCACCTTGAGCTAGCGGCGCGGAGGTAAAACCGATCACGTCTTGGCGCCGCCGTAAATCGCGATCTAGCATATTTTTCAGCACGGGCCCAGTGCTGCCAGAACGCAAACCTTTGCCGTGAATCAGCAGCACGCAAGCTATGCGCCGCTGTTTGGCTTCTTGCAAAAATGCGTTCAATGAAGTTTTAGCGACGGCAAGCGGCATGTGATGCAGATCAATCTCATCTTGCACTTTGAACTGCCCACGCCTGAGTTTGCGTAGAATTTTCAGCGGATAGCCATTCGCCAAATACTGCATGCGATCGGCGCCCTCTAAGCTGCTCCATTCGAGCAAATCGGCATTGTCGGGTAGTTCATGTAGCTCGATTAACACATGTGCTTCATCGGCTCGGCTCATGCGCGCATCAGGCGCGGGCGGCGCTGGGCGCGTCGGTTCGGCTTTGGCTACGATTTTGCGCACCTCACCCATGGATTCGCGAAACAGCGCGCCATCGTCAAGCGGCTCTGGCTTGTCTGGTTGAACGTTCGCGCGCCGCTGCGCCGCCTTACTCAGCGCTTTAGCAGGCGCAGTGGTTGCATCAACGGTAGGTGGCAGCGCTTTGGCGGCCTCGTTGAACAAGCCACGCAGTGAATGAAGACGAGGAATTTTCATGCTCAAATCGCTTTCGCGCGAATTCTCCTGCGGGAACCCCGGTATGATAAGGAACTTTCCCGTTTTTTGGTTTGTAAGGTAGCAATGAGGCTTTTGGTCAGCAACGATGACGGCGTGCACGCGCCCGGTATAAAAATTCTATCGACTTGGCTGTCGCAATTGGGTCAAGTTAGCGTCGTCGCTCCAGATCGAGATCGCTCGGGCGCGAGCAATTCGCTGACCTTAAGCGGCCCAATCCGTGTACAAACGCTTAGTGACGGCGTTTTTTCAGTGACTGGCACACCAACTGATTGCGTGCATTTGGCGCTCGGTGGGCTGCTCGATTTCACCCCCGACATTGTCGTCAGCGGCATTAACAATTCCGCCAATATGGGTGATGACACGCTGTATTCGGGAACCGTCGCGGCCGCGATGGAGGGCCGCAATTTGGGCTTGCCTGCGGTCGCGATGTCGATTGTCAGCGAAAATCACGCGCCTAAACATTTTGACACCGCCGGTCAAGTCGCCAAGCGCGTGGTCGAGCTGCTACTCGCTGATCCGCTACCCAGCGATACCTTGCTAAACGTCAACGTGCCGGACGTGCCGTGGGCGCAGCTGCGCGGTTTTGAGGTCACGCGATTGGGCAATCGGCACCGAGGTGAACCAGCCATTCGCCAGCTCGATCCACGTGGCAACACCATCTATTGGGTCGGCCCAGCGGGTGCGGCGGCGGATGATGCACTCGGCACGGATTTTGATGCGGTTCGCCGCAATTTTGTCTCGATCACGCCGATCACCATCGATCTAACCCGCTACAGCGCGATGGAAACGCTGGCGCGCTGGTCGCGCGCTTTATGACGCGCTTTGTGATTCGGATGATTCAAACGGGCAGCAGGGCATGAGCTCAAATCATATTTCCAGGCTTTCGCCGATTGCGCGTGATCAAGCTGGCAACGGGCTGACCAGCCAGCGCGCGCGCGATCGCATGGTGGCGCGCTTGCAAGTTCAGGGCATTACCCACCCGCGCGTGCTGGCCGCAATGGCCGCAGTGCCTAGGCATTTGTTCGTCGATGAAGCGCTGCAAACGCGTGCGTATGAAGATACCGCGCTACCCATTGGCTTGGGGCAAACGATAAGTCAGCCGTGGGTTGTTGCGCGCATGTGTGAGCTGGCGATCCAGCACTTTGAGCACGTCGGGGAGCCGTTTACGCGCGTATTGGAAATCGGCACGGGCTGTGGCTATCAAGCAGCAGTGCTGAGTCATTTGGCTGCAGAAGTATTTACTGTTGAGCGCATTGATGAGCTGCTGCGCGCTGCAAGGCGGAGATTACGCCATCAAGGCATGGAGCACATTCGCAGCAGCCATGCCGATGGCACGCTCGGTTGGCCCGCCTTAGCGCCGTTTGATGCGGCGATTGTGGCGGCCGGCGGCTTGTCACTGACACACGCGTTTTTTGCGCAAATTCGCGTCGGTGGCGTGGTCATCGCGCCCTTGGGCGATGCGCGCGAGCAAACCTTGACGGTGTTTCGTCACGGTACAAACGGCTGGTCACAAGAATCAATTGCGCAAGTTATGTTCGTTCCCCTTTTGCAAGGAATTGTTTGATGTTGGTTGCTACTCACTTACACCGAGCCGCACGTCTAGTCTGCTGGATCAGTTTGGCTTGCCTGCTCAACGCCTGTATTGACCCGACGGTTAGCGTGCGCCGCACTAGCACTGCAAATCGAGTCGAGCCTAGTCGCAACGCACCGCAATCTGATCAGCACCGCGTTGAAAAAGGCGACACACTGTATGGCATTGCGTTTCGCTATCAGCTGGATGTGCGTGAGTTGGTGCAGCTCAATCAGATCTATGAGCCTTACATTATTTATCCAGGTCAAGTGCTGCGTTTGAAGCAAGCATCCAGCAGACTTGAATCAGGCAGCTCGCAGAGTACAGCGATCACCGCTATTCAACCTGACGTGCAGCCAATATCGTCAACCGATGGTTACAACAGCACAGGCACCGTCTCTACAGGCGCAGTTTCGACGCCAGCTACTGGCACCGCACCCGCAGCTGACGGCACCAGCATTACGCTGGCACCCACCGTGGTGCCAGCGAGCGAAGGCTTTGTTAGCGTAGACCCTGGTTCGAGTTCGAGTGTTGTCACCGGTACAACTGCACCCGCTTCGCCCACAGCAAGCAATCAAACTGTGCTAAGTCCTTCAATTAGCACCTCGCCCGCCGCCGAAGTGATTGCACCCGCGCCAGCGATTCCTGCACCCACGATAGCCGCGATTCCTGAGGCTATACCCGCACCCATGCAAGGCGCAAGCGGCGCGCCCAAACCGGGCAGCAACGGCTGGGCTTGGCCTACCGAAGGCCGTTTGCTCAGCACTTTCGCAGCTTCAGACGCCGGCCGCCAAGGTATTGATATTCGCGGCAATTTGGGTCAGCCGGTATATGCCGCCAAAGCCGGAACCGTGGTGTATAGCGGGCGTGGCATACGCGGCTATGGCGAGCTAATCGTCATCAAACACGATGAAAATACGCTCTCCGCTTACGGCCACAACCAAACCCGCAGCGCCAAAGAGGGCCAGGTGGTCAAACAAGGCGCACTGATTGCCGAAATGGGCAAAGACCCGCAAGGCAAAGAGCTGCTGCATTTTGAAGTGCGCAAAAACGGCAAGCCGGTTGATCCGCTGGGGGTTTTGCCGAGAAGGTAGTGGTTTGCGAGCAAGCTTTGCTTCTACTAATGGCGGTTATTGAAAGCGCGTAAAAATCTATGGATATATTAGCAAAGTCAGCACAAATGGCTCCTTCTCCCCACAGAATCTTCAGGCGTTTGAAACAAATATCGGATATGGATAAGGAGCTGTTTTTAACTAAGCGAAGTAGCTGGCAATTTGAAGTCAAATTGCACATTTCTTGATTTAATGACATTGCACCCAAGGCGAGGCAAGCATCATGTTAGAGCAACAAATTATCGCCGAGCTTCGGCAAATTCCGGAACATAAATTGGCTGAAATCTTTGACTTGATTCACTATTTTCGGCTTGGTTTGGCGCACGAGAATCAGGCCAAAAAAGCGCCAGATAGGCAGCCAGGCAGCCTCTTACGCTATGCGCAAAGCCAAAATAAAATTTACAGTATCCCAGATGATTTTAACGAGCCTTTACATGACTTAAAGGAATACATGTAGTGAACTACCTAATCGATACCCAAATATTGATTTGGTATCAGCTTACAAGCAATAAGTTAAACCCAGGCATTTATGAGTTAATTAACGACGCGCGCAATGTAATTTTTGTTAGCGCAATCACGCTCTTTGAAATTACTGTCAAACAAAAGATTGGCAAACTACCTGAGTTTGAGATGCCGATTTCTGCACTGAGTGAGATTGTTAGCCGAGATGGCTTCACTTTGCTTGATCTTAAAACCACGCATATAGCGACGTACGCAGACATTCCTTTGCTGCCACAACATCGGGATCCATTTGACCGATTATTGCTGGCAACAGCACTTAGCGAAAATATCCCCGTCATTTCAGCCGATAAAAACTTCACGCTTTATCAGCCGCAAATTCAACTGATTGTGGCCGGCTGAAGTTTACAAAGTTGATGCAACCCATTCTAAGGAATAAACCATGGCATCGAGCAATCGTGACCGCATTAGCAGCTTGATCGATTTGCTGCGCAGTGGGCGTCTAAATAAGCCCCGTTTAAACAAGCAACCATGCAGGCCAAAGCCGTTGCTGCACTTTTTTGCAGGCATTGCGGCGCTGTTTCACGCCAGCATCAGTGCCCAGGGCGCAACGGTAGTCCCGCTAGCCGATCCGCAATTTGCACAAGTTGCACTTTGCGAAGGCACGGAATGCACGCTAGAAGCCTATGTCGATGGACTTGCAGACGCATTATCAAAGCGAGATCACTTGGCCGGCATGAGTATTTCAGTGGTGCGGCCTGATCGGGTACTGATGAGCAAAGGCTATGGCATTACCGCGCTGCCAAAGCATTCGGTAGACGCACAGCAAAGCTTATTTAGAGTCGGTTCGCTCTCAAAATTATTCACCTATATTTCGGCCATGCAATTGGTCGAACAGGGCAAGCTTGATTTGGACAAACCGGCCAATGATTATCTAGCGCCTGAACTGAAAATCCCAAGCGATGGTTTTACCGGCGTCATTAAAGTGCGGGATTTATTGCAGCACACCGCCGGTTTTGAAGACTTGGCGCTCGGGCATTTATTCGTCAAAGCGCCGACGCCAGTGCTGACATTGGATAGCTACCTAGCTAAATATCGGCCCAGGCGCGTGCGTGAACCGGGTATAGAAGCGGTGTACTCCAACTATAGCGTGGCGCTGCTTGGCAGCATCGTCGCAAAAGTGTCGGGCCAGCTGTTTGAAGACTATGTGGCGGAGCATATTTTTGATCCGCTCGCGATGAAGCAATCTACTTTCAAAGAACCAATTGAATTAGCCACCGATCCGCGCCAAATGAGCGGCGCGCTGGCGGCTGAATTGAGTAAAGGCATGCGCTATATGGCAGGTGGTTTTGTTGAGCAACCCATCGAGCAAATCGCTCAGGTAGCTCCGGCGGGCGGGCTTTCAACTACCGCAAGCGATATGGGCCAATTCGCGCGCGCACTGCTTAACGGCGGCAGTTTGCAGAGCGTATCGATACTTAAACCAGAAACGTTGAGCGCTATGCAAAATCAGTGCTTTCGCAACGGCGCCGCTGACAAATCCACGAGCCCATCAGCAATAGGCGTGCAGCCGATTTGTAGCGGCTTTCTGACACAAGATTTTGGCAAATTTCGCGGCTACGGGCACGGCGGTGCAACGCTGAACTTTCACACCGCCTTCATCACGATTCCTGAGCTATCGCTCGGCGTGTTCGTGTCGATCAACACTGACAACGGCCGCGAACCCGCGCAGCAAATCGTACGGCAGATCGTTAGCTATTTGGCGCCCGCAGCCATTGCATCCGCGCCAGTTGCGATTGCGCTGAGCGATGCACAGCGGACAGCGCCGCTCGGAAGCTACCTCAGCAATCGGCGTGCATTTTTTGGATTTCATGGGTTAGTCACCAGCTTGACCGGCGTGTCGGTCAAGGCAGCAGGCAAGCCGTGGCCGAACGGTTCCTTACAGATTGAATCGGGCGGCAAAACAGATGTCTTTGTGCCGGTTGCACCTTTGATCTATCAGCACCATGATTCCGGCGCGGTTGTGCAATTCACCGAAAAAACCGGCATAGAAATCACCGGGTTTGCCAGCAGCAGCGGCATTTCAACCTCAACCAAGCTAAGCACTTGGACGCACCCGCTATTGCTGTTGGGTGTGCTGGGCGTTTGCGGGTTCATAGCGCTTGTCGCTTGGTTTAGTGCCTACGCAGGCATAGGCTCAGATCGCAGGCCTGGGCTATTAGGCGTGAAGGTCTTGAGTCTATTCAACGCGTTAGTTGCATTCGCCATGATCGCTGCATTTGCCATGGCAGCCGCAGATTTGTCCGGCCCAGATGCGCTTTACAGCTATCCAAACTCTGCGGTTTGGATGTTTATGATTTTGCTTCCCGGGCTGGCGCTGCTTGCGGTAATTCGCGCGCTGCTGCTGGGTCGTGTGTTAACCAGCCGCTGGCGACTACTGGCGAAGCTAGGCTATGCTTTGAGCGTGGCGGCGTTTTTGCTGTTTGCGGTGCTGTGCTGGCGCTGGGATTTGTTGAGTTTGAACGTCTAGACTTTACTTCGCTTGTTAACCCCCAGCTTTCACAATCCGCAAAACAGCATCACCATAACGTTCCAGCTTCTTCTCGCCGAGCCCCGAGATTTTAGCCAGCGCGCTCAGCGTTTTCGGGCGCGCTGCGACTATGGCGAGCAGCGTGCCATCGTGAAATACCACAAACGGCGGTACTTTTTGCTCGGTGGCGGTTTCTTTACGCCAAACCCGCAGCGCTTCCATCAGTGGATCGCTTTTGATGGCGCTATTGCCGGGTTCGGCGCGCTTTTTCTTGCCGCGCACGGGCGCCTCAGCTTCAACTTCCTTAGCCATTTGAAAGGTCTGCTCACCTCTAAGCAGTGGGCGGCAGCGCTCGGTGAGTTTAAGTGCGCCAAAACCCTCGTGATCAATCTCGACCATGCCTCTGGCAATCAGCTGGCGCACCAGCGCGCGCCAGCGATCCTCAGACCAGTTTTTTCCTAGGCCAAACACGCTGAGCTGCTGATGATTGAAGCGCTCGACCTGTTCGGTTTGCGCGCCGCGCAGCACGGCAATCACATAAATTGCGCCGAATTTTTGGCCGGTGCGGTGAATCGCGGACAGCATTTGCCGCGCTGATTCAGTCGCATCGACTTGCTGCACCGGGTGCAAACAGCGATCGCAATTGCCGCACGGCGCAGTGAAAGGTTGACCAAAATGCTGCAAAAGCGGCACGCGCCTACAGCCTGTGCTTTCGGCATAGGCGAGTAGCGCGTCCAACTGCGAACGCTCGTAGCGTTTGCGCGCTTCGGGTGCGCTAGATTCCTCAATAAATCGCTTGAGCTGCACTAAATCGGCCAGCCCGTAGCACATCCACGCGTAAGCTGGACCGCCATCGCGCCCGGCCCTTCCTATTTCTTGGTAGTAACCTTCCATACTTTTGGGCAAATCCACATGCGCCACGAAGCGCACGTCGGGCTTATCGATGCCCATACCAAAAGCAATCGTCGCGACCATAACGATTTTTTCATCGGATAAAAACTGCGCTTGATTTTGACTGCGCTGCTGGCTGTCAAGCCCAGCGTGATAGGCCAGCGCACGCACACCGGCTTCATTGAGCTTGGCGGTTAGTTCGTCGACGCGCTTTCGAGATAGCGCATAGACAATACCGCTTTCACCTGGATGCGCGCTTAAAAATCGCAGCAATTGGCGCGTTGGGTCAATCTTTTCGACCACACTCAAGCGCAAATTCGGCCGATCAAAGCTCGATACAAATAGCGGTGCATCAATAAGGCCCAGCACCTGCGCAATTTCAGCGCGGGTGCGCTCATCGGCGGTGGCAGTCAGCGCAAGCCTGGGCGTATCTGGGAAAAGCTCTGCCAGCACGCTCAGCTTTTGATATTCCGGGCGAAAGTCATGCCCCCATTGCGATACGCAGTGCGCCTCATCAATGGCGATTAAGCTAACGCCCACATCGATAAGGAAGCTCACCATGCCATCCATCAGCAAGCGCTCAGGCGAGACATACAAGAGCTTCAGCGTACCCTGGCGAATTCGAAAGTAGACCTCGCGCGAGCTTTCGGTATCAACGCTTGAATTGAGCGCCGCTGCTGCCACGCCAAAGCCTTGCAGCTGCGCCACTTGGTTTTGCATCAATGCAATAAGTGGAGAAATAACGATGGTCAAGCCTCGCCTGAGCAGCGCAGGAATCTGATAGCACAGGCTTTTTCCGCCGCCAGTTGGCATCAACACCAGCGCATGACCGCCACTGGTGACGTGCTCGACAATAGCGGCCTGCTCACCGCGAAAATCCTCATAGCCAAACACTCGCGCCAGCACTTCTTGTGCGCGATTCAAAATTACTGTGGACAAATATTCGGCTCACCAAGGCGCATTGATTGCGCGAGTTTAACCTGAAGAAGTGTGGCTGTTTATGCAATAGCGCATTTAAAATCCCCGCCGATCAGCAACTCAAGCGATGTTCGCCAAGTTGCTGACTCGCTAGGATTTATAAAAACGTAGCTTAGTCGGCTTAGACTATTGAATCACAGTCATGCCGTTCGGAGGATTGATGTTGAGATTTACCGCTTTTTTCATCAGCGTTGCCATCACCACCCATGCGCATCCCGAAATACCTGCATTTACGCTGGCTGGCGAACTGCGCAACTCAGTGCCAGCGCCCTCGCCTGCGGCGGTTGAGGCGCGCTACATTGACGTTAACGCTGCGGCGATACGCTTGGACGCCAATGCGCTGCGGATACCACTTTTTGATCGCGAAATCGTTGCTAGTCGCACGCAAGCACAAGCACAAGACGGTCGCATCAGCTGGCAAGGCATCATTGAAGGCAATGCCAGCGAGCAAATCACCCTGACTTACGATGGCAAGCATCTTGCGGGCTACATCAGTGTTGCAAGCGGCATTTTTGAAATTACTCCGACCCAAGGCGGCAACGTACTGATGCGAATCGACACTGATCGTTTTCCAGACTGCAGCGCGATTGCTGCGCCTAACGAAACTGTCGACTTATCGCCCGCGCACCTAGATTCAGCTGCATCAGATGAATCAAGCCGGGAAATGCTTCTCAATGAACCAGGCAATGAACCGCGCGCACCAATTGCAAGCGCACAGAACCAAGGCAGTGTCGAGATAGCCGTGCTTATCGTCGTGGCGCCCGGCAGCGTCACGCAGTTGGGCGGCCAAGCTGCCGCGATGACGTTTGCGCAGCAGGCTGTGGATTCGGCGAATCTGGTGTTTTCGAATAGCCAAATGACGGCGCGCTTTCGCCTCGCTGGCGTGCGCTTTACCACGCGTGCAGAAAATGGCGATTCAAATATTGACCTTACTTGGCTACAAAGCGACCCTGGCGTGGCGAACTGGCGCAATGACGTAGGTGCGGATATGGTTGGCATGCTCGCCGAGCTGACCGGTGTCTGCGGGCTTGGTTACGTTTTGGGCGCGCCGCCCGGAGGCGATGCTTTTGCTTTTCAAGTCACTACGCGCAGCTGTGCGGTTGGCAATTTGAGCTATGCGCACGAGCATGGGCACAATATGAGCATGCTGCACAATTTTGGCGATACAAACTCAGCCTTTAACTATGGCGTCGGCCACTTGGTTGACGGCGTTTTCCGAACCGTCATGAACACCCAAAGTGGGCCGCGACGCCCTTATTTTTCGAATCCCAATGTATCGTTCATGGGTAACCCAACGGGTATTGCGAATGCTCGCGATAACGCTCGGGTTGGCGCTATCACAGCCCCCAGCATTGCGCAGTTTCGCGGTGTCGCAAACTTGATTTTCAGCTCTTCTTTTGAGTGAGCAAGGCGCTGACACCAACGCCCATTTCAACCCCAACGGGGTTGCGGCATCGTGCTCTGCGTGCACGGCCATCGCGAATGTCAATACTCACTCATTTGGCTTTTGCCACACGGTCCATAACCTCAGAAATTGCCGTGATAATGGCGTCTGGCTGATTCAGTGGAACAAAGTGATCGGTGTCAGGCACGACCCGATTAATGCCGCGCGTGGATAGCGCCGCAAGTTGATCGTAAAGTACGATCCACACTCTATTTAGCGCATCTCGGTGCGCTTGAGTTTGATCAGCGCGGGGCCCGGGTCTTATGCCAGCAGCGAGCACGATCAGTGGCATATCGCCGTACCATCGCCGAGAATCACTTAGTTGTGTAGCGCTTGCGTTCTGGAAGTTTTCTAGCTCGGTAAGATTCGCCTGCTGATAGCTTGGCGTTAAATGGATTTTCAAATGAGCGGTGTTGATGGCGTCACCAAAGCGTAGGTTTGGCTCTGGAACGCAGCTATTGTGTAGCTCTGAGCCCGCTATGAACCCACTGATTGCAGCGTTTACGCAGGCACGTTGCGCTTGAAAGTCGGGCTCGTTATCAAAAAACACCGCGCGATTTTCTTGACTTGGGTCCAGATGCCACACGTGTTCTCGCCAACCCTCATGTGCCGGGTCAACTAACACCATACCGATTACCTCAGTCGGATAATAATTTGCATAAAGCCGCACATTCATGCCGCCATACGAGTGCCCAACCAAAATGTAAGGTGGCTTGACGGACGCTGCGACTAATAGCCGATGTAGGTCATCGACTATGTGTGCGCTTGACCCAGCGCGCGTGCCTGGATCACTAAAGCCAGAGCCAGCGCGATCGTAGGTGCAAGCGCGTGTCCGTTTGCCGATTATCGGTTGAACTAAGCCCCAAACAGCCGTCTCATCGGTAAGTCCAGAATCGAATATGACGGTTGGTGCGCCTTCCCCCAAGCAATATAGATTGAGTTTTCGTCCAGGCTCAATCTCGACCAGGCGCTGCGGCTGGGAATAGGCAGGATCGTCGATAATTGCCTTGTTGGCTTCTGCAGCAGCCGCCGATAAAGATACTAAAAAGGGAATGCAAATGAAGGTGCCTATTTTGCGAGCCATTGACATAAGTCTTCTCCTAAAGTTTGTCAGCCGAATTTTTAATGATGGTCATCTTGATGACTATGCCATATGTAGCCTGCCCAGCAGCTTTTGCAAGTCTGAAGAAAACGTCGTCACGCTAGGATTCAGCGCGGCGGTTGCGGGCGTTCGTGGGGCTTCAGATCGAAGATCAGCAGCTCGGCTCGTCTAAATTAACCAACCCCGATCAACCAAGCAAAAATTAAACAATTGACACAAGTATGTAACTTTTCACGCAAATACTCCGAAGATACTTAACCTCCGGAGCGGACACATGCGCGCAATCACGCTAGTCACATTTTTTATTGCGTTAATCCTAGCGCCTCCTTCGTATGCAGCTGGTAAGGCACAAACTCTGCGCCTACACGGCTCCAACACCATGGGCTCAAAACTGGTTCCTGCACTCGTACAAGATTGGTTGGTCCAAAGTAATTGGCAAGCTATTCAACAAAAATCTGTCGCGATCGACGAAGTGTTGGTGCAAGCAACTCGGCAAGACGGAAAAAGCATCGAAATAGAGATTCACTCACATGGCACGAGCACTGGTTTTTCGGATTTGCTGGCCGGCCGCTGTGACGTAGCAATGGCATCGCGCCCGGTTTCTGCCGAAGAAAAGCTGGCTGAGGGCGCAGCTGGCATTGGTAGCCAGGATCGCGAACATATTGTAGCGCTCGATGGCGTAGTGGTGGCGGTACACGCTAACGTTGCGGTAAAGGCCTTGACGGTGAGCCAGCTCAAGCAAGTATTCTCGGGCGAAATTACGAATTGGTCCGTCTTTGGCGGGCCGAACTTACCCATTAAACTATTCGGTCGTGATCAGCGCTCAGGCACGTTTGAAACCTTTCGCATGCTGGTGCTAGGCGCGCAAAAATTGTCAGCCAACACGGCGGTTTTTGAAGCCAATGCTGATGTCGTCACTGCAGTCGCTCGCACCCCAGGCGCAATCGGATTTATGAGCTTAGCGGCAGCGCAAAAATCTAAGCTATTGGCGATTGACGTCGGTGCAAGCGCGCCAATTCAGGCATCGGTCGCTAGCGTTGCTACCGAAGATTACCCGCTCGCGCGCCGTCTGTATTTATACGATGCGCGGCAAAAAAATCCGCTGGCAGAGAATTTTTTGCTGTATGTTTTAAGCCGAAGAGGCCAAGCCATGGTGGCGCAACACGGCTTTGTCGATCTTGCCGTGCGCCCGGTTGTGAGCGCGCCGCAAACCGAAGCGCCCGCAGAATATCAAGACATGGTGCGCGGGGCGAAACGCTTGAACGTCAACTTTCGCTTTAATGACAGCAACGCAATTCTCGACAACCGCGCAATGGCCGACGTCGCAAGGCTTTCCCAGTTCGTTAATGACCCAGCGAACAAAGGCGGCACGCTCCGTTTAGCAGGTTTCACTGACGCCAGCTTCAAAAATGCTTACACCGAACTGACGCTTTCAGAAAGCTGGGCTGATTTAGTGGCATCGGAGCTTGCGCGCAGCCGCGTATCGGTGCAAATGGTGCGCGGCTTTGGTCGAGCGCTGCCGGTAGCAGGCAATGATGAAGCGCTGGGCCGATTGCAAAATCGACGGGTGGAAACCTGGTGGATTCCACCGGCAGCGCCTGTGCAAACCGGTTCTGGCGCGCCTGCACCGAGTGCGATGGCGAATTGATCTTTCAACCGCGCAGGCGTCAATGCAAGCGCTCACAGCAAGCGCTTGCGTGCTTTGCAATGCCGAGTTAGGGCGCTTGATTGTTAAAGAAGCTACCAATTTCCTGCCAAACCCTTGAGATGCGCACCGCACTATTCGGACAGCCGCCAAGATGATGCAGCCCGATGACTTTGTTGGAATTTGATGCGAGTACCGGCGAGCCGGAGCTGCCGGGTTCGGTGTCGCAGTGATAGGTAAAGTCATTGCCGACTTGGCTGTTAAACACTTTGCACTTGCCGCCGGTATCGCTGGTTGAATTAATTGCCAATTCTTTGAGCCGTCCACCCGGGTGCTGCGGAATGTAGATTTGCTCTGCATTGACTGGCATGCGGGGATCGATGCTCAGAAAACCGTAGTCGCTGATTGTGGAGGCATTGTTGACAGTAAAAAGCACATAATCTAGCGCCGCTGAGGTTTTCAACATGGCGCGGCCGCTGACTTTTTTGACCGCATTGGTCGTGCTGCCCGAACAGGCGGAATGCTGGTAGTCAAACCAAATTTCGCTGCCGGTCACGGCTGAGTTGCTACTCGCGCAGTGGTTGTTGCTCATCACTTTGTCGCCTGAGCCAATACGCCACGCGGTGCAACTGCCGCCGCCGCCAAGAATCATGCGCGCGACCGCTTTTGAGCGCGTAAATGCATTGCCGGAATAACACGCGGGGCGCTGCTTGTTGTCGGTACTGCAGATTGATTGAATTCCTTCGCCACCAGTAGCTAGCAGGTCGCTGCCTTTGAGCTGCTCGATCACCGCGTCCGGATAGCCTTCTAAAATGTGGGAAATTTCAATTTGAGGCTGGGCTTTTTCTAATTCAGCCGACGCGGGTGGAATCAATTGCACCGTAGCGCTGTCGCCAGAAATTGACATAGCCGCAAAACTGCTCTTGCCGTTTTGCCCCATTGCCGGGTCAAAAGTAAAATCGGCAGGTGATTCATTCGCCTGCTTGACCGATCCGTAAACATAGCGCTCTTTTCCATCCGTGCTACGCACTTCGAGCTGCCAGCCAGCGGGCAAATTGACGTGGTCAAAATAGACTTTGATAAAGGCAGCATCAAGTCGGTGAATAGTTGTGCTTAGCGTTTTGCTGTTAAGCGAGGCGGCGAAAGCTAAATAACTGCCGGCGCGCGAAATTCCGGGCGCACTTTCCGTGTTGTCATATCGGATTCCGTAGTGATTAGCAGCCGTTGCAAATAGCGAGCTGGTTGGCAGAGCCGCCAAAAGAGCGGCCAACGCGATTTTTTTCATCGATATCTCAATAGTTGTTGACGTCCAAGCGACGCGGGTGGAACTGTAGTCGGCGCAACCCTGCGTGTATTGCAAAAAACGAACGCGGGCTTTGTAAGAAAAATGCATGCGAATGCTCAAGCTAATGCCACTTTACCGAAACGCGTTCAAAAAGAACTTCTGTTTGACTCGCACCCGTTTTCGCCAGAAACCACCCAAAGGTAATTTCAGTTTGTTAGAGTCTGCCCCAACTGAAACAGGAATATCGCGTGGCTAGACTGTTGATTTATGGCGCCAATGGATATGCGGGCGCGTTGCTGGCGCGCAGCGCAAAAGCGCTAGGACTGAAGCCGATTTTGGCAGGCAGAAATGCGGCGCACATAGAGGCGCTAGCGAGCGCGTTAAAGTTGGAAAGCCGCGTTTTTTCATTGAACAACATCAGCAAAGCCAACTTAAAAGGCGTCTCCGTCGTACTGCACGCGGCTGGGCCGTTCTCCGCCACCGCAGAACCCATGATGCGCGCGTGTTTGGCGCAGCGAGTGCACTATTTGGATATTACCGGCGAAATTGCCGTGTTTGCACTCGCTGATAAGCTGGATCGTGAAGCGCAAACTGCGGGCATCGTAATCTGCCCGGGCGTGGGTTTTGATGTGGTTCCTACCGATTGCTTGGCGGCCCTGCTGGCGCAAGCGCTGCCCGATGCAAACGAGCTGTTGCTGGCATTTGAAGCTGGCGGTGGGCAATCGCGCGGCACTGCGAAAACCAGTATTGAGGTCATGAAATCGGGCGGCTTAGTGCGCGTGCAGGGCGCGCTCAAGCGGGTGCCAATCGCATACAAAATTGCCGATATTCCCTTTACTAGCAAGCACGTCAGGCGCGCCATGACGATTCCCTGGGGCGATGTGTACACTGCGTTTGTGTCCACTGACATTCCGAATATCGAGGTTTACATGGCGATGCCACCGGACACAATCGCAAGATTCAAGCGAACCCGCTGGATGGTGCCGATATTATCGCTTAAGCCCGCACAGGCCTGGCTTAAACGCCGGGTCGAGCGGCGCAAAATCAGAGCGTATGAAAATGGCGGGCCAGACGAAAGCCGACGAGCTGCCAGCCATACTTACGTGTATGGCCGAGTGCGCAGCAACACGCACCAGTGTGAGGCACGTGTGCAGCTGCCAAATGGCTATGACGTGACGATTGATGCGGCGCTTCAAATCGCGCAGTTCTTGCTGGCCGGCACCGATTACACCGGCTTTGCAACGCCCTCAAAACTATGCGGCGGGGAATTTTTGCATGGTTTGGCGGGCGCGAAAATCAGTATTGGGCGCCCCAGAAAATTGTAGGAAAAACAACGCTAAATTAGTTAACTTATCCACTCAACATCGCATTAGGACAATTTATGAAATCCCAATCTTTACGGCTAACAAAACGCGCGTTTGTGATGTCTCTATCAGGGCTGCTGATGCTAAGCGGTTGTGCGAACTGGCGCGCTGATGAAACCGATCAAGCCGCCGCTACGCCAGAAACTATCGCTGCACCCAGCCCGGCTATGCAGCCTGGTTTAGCGCCGCTCGATAATCTAAACGCAGTGCTATGGTTTCAAACGGCAGCGGAATACCAAGCCAGCGCGATCCAAGCGTTTGCCGCTGCGCGCACGCATTTGCCAGGTTTGATAGCGCTGGGTGCCACGGCGGTGCCGGATGATCAAAAATTAGAGCTTACCGGCGACTTTAGCAAGCTACCGCCGGCGGTGGTGGTGGATGTTGATGAAACCATGCTGGATAACTCCTCCTACATGGCGCGCTTGGTGCAATCAGGCGAGAAATTTGATGCCGCAACCTGGGCGAAGTTTTGTAATGAGGATATTTCCAAACCTATCCCTGGCGCGGTTGAATTTAGCGAATTTGCCAAAGCCAATGGTGTGCGGGTGATCTACATCAGCAATCGCGATGCCAGTTTGACTGAAGTCACTCGCGCCTCGCTCAAGCGCTTTGGCTTTGCTGATACCGACAATTTAGACAGCTTTGCCTTTCGCGACAAAGCCAAAGGCTGGGACACCAAAGCCGCGCGTCGCACGCACTTTGCCAAAAGCTACCGGATCATAATGGTGATCGGCGATAACCTAGGCGATTTTACCGAAAGCTACAAGCAAAGCCCGGCGGATCGCAAGCAGTTAGTTAACGCATCAAATCGCTGGGGCAGCAGCTGGATTATGCTACCCAACCCGATGTATGGTTCCTGGGAAGCGCCGTTTACCCATCCAGATGCCAGCATTAGCCGCAACCTGCGTTTAATCCGCTTGGATACGGTCGGTTCGCCGAAGTAACCGAGCTAGCAAATTATGCATCCAAAAAATCTGCATCAGGGTCACTATGATTTTGCGCGTCTAAGTGCCAAAGCGCCTGAGCTTACGCCGTTCGTGCAGCGTAATCCTTGGGGCGAACCTAGCATTGATTTTGCCGACGCTAATGCCGTGCGCGCGCTCAATGAAGCGCTGCTACGGGCAGACTATGGCGTACAGCATTGGGATTTGCCAGCGGGCTATTTATGCCCGCCGATTCCAGGCCGGGCAGATTATTTGCACGGACTAGCTGAGCTATTGGCGCAAGATGCAGGCGTTGATTTTGCGGGAAATTCAGTGCGTGTTTTAGATGTCGGCGTGGGCGCAAATTGCATTTATCCGCTTTTGGGTCAGGCAATTTACGGCTGGCAGTTTGTCGGTGTGGACGTAGACGCCGCCGCGCTTGCAATTGCGCAAAAAAATATTGACGCGAACGCGTTGAACGCGAACATCAGCTTGCGCATGCAGCCCAATCGCGGGCAGATATTTTCCGGCGCGATTACCGTGCAGGATCGTTTTACGCTAACCATGTGCAACCCGCCTTTTCATGCCAGCGAAAAAGAAGCTGCGCAGGCGCGCCAGAAAAAGTGGGCGGGCTTAGGGATTGGTCATCACGGGCTAAATTTTGGCGGCTACGATAAAGAGCTGTGGTGTACCGGCGGCGAAGCATCCCTAGTCAAGCGGATGATTCGCGAAAGCGTGCAGTTTGCCAGCCAAGTGCGCTGGTTTAGCACGCTGATTGCGAAATCCGAACACCTGCCCGATGTGTACAAAAATCTGAAAAAAGCCGGTGCGCTGGAGGTGCACACTGAGCCTATGGCGCAGGGGAAAAAGCAGACGCGGTTTGTGGCTTGGCGGTTTAAGGGTTAATAGTAAATTATTTTAATTCAAGTGATTTGCCGCTACCCCAAATCATTCTGCAACACCACCCTATAGCGCGCTTTGCCGGATCGTAGATGCTCGAGTGCATCGTTGACTTTGGAAAGCGGGAAGTTTTCGGTGACCGGCGCAATTTGATGGCGCGCACAAAAATCCAGCATGGTATCGACGGTTGCGGGGCTACCGATCGGTGAGCCGGAAATTGAGCGCTGGCCCATTATCAGCGGGAACGTAGCGATGGCCATCGGTTCTAGCACTGCGCCGACATGATGCAGGCGGCCTTTGGGTTTAAGCGCGCCGATGTAGCTGTTCCAATCTAGGCCCACATTGGTGGTGTTGAGAATGAAATCAAAGCTGCCGGCCGCTTTTTCAAGCGCACCCGCATCGCGCGAATTTAACGTGCGATGCGCGCCAAGGCTCAGCGCCTCTTCGCGTTTGGCATCGCTGCTGGTGAATGCAGTGACATCACAGCCCCAGGCACGCAAAAACTTCAGCGCCATGTGCCCTAGCCCGCCGATGCCAATCACCGCGACGCGATCCGTGGGCTGCACGCCAAACTGCACAATCGGATTGAACACGGTAATGCCACCGCACAACAGCGGCCCAGCGCTTGCGGCATCAAGATGCGCAGGCAAAGGCGCTGCCCACATCCAGTGCGAGCGCACACGCGTCGCAAAACCACCGTGGCGCCCAACAATGGTCGCTTGAGCTGAGCCGCATAGATTTTGATCACCCGACATGCACGGCGAACATGCACCGCAGCTGCCAGCATGCCAACCTAAACCAACGCGATCGCCGATTTTCAAGCGCTTCGCGTGCGAGCCAAGCGCTGCCACCCGACCGATAATTTCATGACCAAGCACCAGCGGATACGCGGAAAAGCCCCATTCGTTATCCAGCATCGATAAATCACTGTGGCAAATTCCACAGCTTTCCACCGCTATTTCGACATCCTCGTCACCCAGCGGGCCGGGCGTGTATTCAAATGACGTAAGTGCTGCTTTGGGAGCCGTTGCTGCAAAAGCTTTGATGGTGTTTGACACTGGCTATTCTCGGTAGGTCTATTGCGGTGGAGAATACTGCTTAAAATCTATCTTGCTGTGAATTTGGCATTGGGCGGGATCAAAATTCGCAGGTTGGGTTGAGCAAAGCGAAACCCGATATGTCGCGAACGATCAGTGCCTGTCCGCGTGGAAATGGGGCTAAAATGCCATAGCGGTAGAGCAAAGTTACCAAGAGAAAAATGAAACCAACAGCCATCAATAAGCCGACCACAATTGCGGACAGCAAAGGTGCCGCCTCTCGTGCCGCAGTCTCACCTGCGCATCAATCAGCGATGGAAGCAGGCACAGCGCAATCACGCACGCTAAGCGAAGTGTTAGTTATTGATTTTCAGCGCTTGCTTGAGGCGTGTGCGCCGAAAGCTGCAAAAGTATCGCTGATTGACCCAAAGCTTGGCGTTACCACGCGAATGCAGCACGCCGCAAAAAATTTACTGACCGCATACGGTGATACCGCTGGTTTGCAGTTTCGCATGCACACGAGCGATACGATGCGCGGTTTTGCCGCGTATTGCCTGTCGAATGCGCCGGGTTTGACGCTTGCGGATCAACTTGAACAAATAAAGCCGCTTGCGAACGACCCGCATTTTGGCGTGCGTGAGTGGGCTTGGTTGGCGCTGCGGCCTAACTTGGTAGCGCGGCTTGCTCATGCTATCGAATTACTTACGCCTTGGAGCTTGCACGAATCCGCGAACATTCGCCGATTTGCCAGTGAAGCGCTACGCCCGCGCGGGGTTTGGTGTGCGCATATTGCTGAGTTAAAAGCGAATCCTGGGTTAGGTTTGCCGCTGATTGCGCCCTTGCGAAGTGATGCAAGTCGATATGTGCAAGATTCGGTGGCAAATTGGCTCAATGACGCCAGCAAAGATCAGCCCGATTGGGTCCAGCAGCTTTGCGCTTCATGGCAGGCTGAGAGCCAAACTACCCAAACGGCTTACCTCGTAAAACGCGCATTGCGATCACTTCGCTGAACCTGTAAAGGGTCAGAACAGGGCGCAAACGCGCTCAGCTAGTTCCATGTCGTAAACTAGCGAGCTTAATTTTTGCGGAGTTTATCGATGCGCCTTATGACCGAATCACTGACGTTTGACGATGTTTTGCTGGTACCGGCCTACTCCAATATTTTGCCGAAAGACGTAAAGCTTGCGACTCGGGCGTCCCGCAATATTCATTTGAATATCCCGGTGCTGTCGGCGGCTATGGATACCGTCACTGAAGCCAAATTGGCGATTGCCATCGCGCAGATGGGCGGCATGGGCGTTATCCATAAAAACTTTCCACTGCTGCAGCAGGCCGAAGAAGTTCGATTGGTGAAAACCTTCGAAGCCGGGGTCATTCGCGAACCCTTTACCGTGAGCCCCGAGACCACAATCCGAGAAGTGCTGGCGCTGACTCGGCGGCGCAATATTTCCGGCGTACCGGTAGTCGATGGCGGCAAACTGGTCGGCATTGTAACGGGCCGTGATTTGCGCTTTGAGACGCGCCTGGATGAGCCAGTGCGCACCGCCATGACACCAAAATCCAGACTGGTGACCGTTCGCGAAGGTGCATCAGAAGATGAGGTTTTGGCCAAATTGCATGAGCACCGGATTGAAAAGGTGCTGGTCGTCAACGACGAGTTTGCGTTACGTGGCCTAATAACGGTGAAAGACATTCAAAAAGCACGCGACTTCCCGAACGCCGCAAAAGATTCGCAGGAGCGCCTTTTGGTCGGCGCGGCGGTTGTTGTCGGCGGTGATACTGAGGCGCGTGTCGCTGCGCTTGTGCAAGCCGGGGTTGACGTGTTGATCGTCGACACCGCGCACGGGCATTCGCAGGGCGTGTTGGATCGGGTGCGCTGGATAAAGCGCAATTTCCCGCAGATTGACGTGATCGGCGGCAATATTGTCACGGGTGATGCCGCACTTGCATTAGCTGATGTCGGTGCGGATGGCGTAAAAGTGGGCGTGGGCCCAGGTTCAATTTGCACGACGCGCATTGTCGCTGGCGTTGGCGTGCCGCAAATTACCGCCGTATCGATGGTGACGGAAGCGCTCGCAAAAGCAGGTCATGACGTGCCAGCAATTGCCGATGGCGGCATCCGCTATTCTGGCGATATTGCCAAAGCTATTGTTGCGGGCGCATCGTGTGTCATGATCGGCGGCATGTTTGCCGGCACCGAAGAAGCGCCCGGTGAAGTCGAGCTTTATCAGGGCCGCAGCTACAAAAGCTACCGGGGCATGGGTTCCATGGGCGCGATGCAAACAGGCTCGAAAGATCGCTATTTTCAAGATGAAGTCGACGCCGAAAAACTGGTACCCGAAGGCATTGAAGGCCGAGTGCCGTATCGCGGCACGATTGGCGCAATTTTGCATCAGCTGATGGGCGGGCTACGGGCTTCGATGGGCTACGTCGGCTGTCAAACGCTTGATGAGATGCGCACGCGCCCACAGTTCGTGCGAATAACCAGCGCGGGCGTACGTGAATCACATGTACACGACGTGCAAATTACCAAGGAAGCGCCGAATTATCGGATGGATTGAGCTCATAACGCCGGCAGGCTTGCCCGGAAGCCTTCACTAAGTTACATTTAATGAAACCTTTTTTAGACTGTTTGCCACACGATGCAGCCCAAAGATCGCCTCATGAATGGTATTGCTGAACTCGCCGAGTAACAACCCAGGCCAGAGCGCTGACAGGCCTGCCCGGAGGGAGCGTTCACCGAAATCCTAATCGGGAATCTGCGGCCAATGTGGTCGAACCTTCATGGCTCGTTTGACCAAGCTCTGCGTGTGGCTTTACTACCGTTTGGGTTAATATGCAAACTGATCTCAAACGTTGCCGACCTCTACACCTAATGCTCGATAAAGTGGCGCATCTCAACGCACTTAGAGCACTTAAACATGAGCAAACTGTTGCTACGAATACGCCTAGCGCTAATCCTAACCACACTCGCATGGCTATCCGCTTGCGCATCGAATTTCACCGAGAAAAACCGGCTACCCGCGCTAGTAGCGGCTGAAACAGTCGCGCTAGATCGCTACTACGGACGCTGGTTTGTGATCGCCAATATTCCTTATTCGGCAGAGAAAGGCAAAGTCGGCACTTACGTTGAATACATCGCAAGGCCAGATGGAAAAATCGACGATTTGTATTTCTTTCGCAAAGGCGATTTCAGCAAGCCGATCAAACAGTGGACCGGCATCGCCTGGGTACTTGACCGCACCAGCAACGCGGTGTGGAAAGCGCAGTTTATTTGGCCAATTAGTTTTGACTACATCATTTTGGCAACCGCAACGGATTATTCATGGGCGATTGTTGGGCACCCGAGCCGAGATTTAGCCTGGATTTTCGGGCGCGATGCCAAGATGCCCGAGCCACTATTCCAAGAACTACTGGGAAAATTGCAGGCACAAGGCTATGACGCTGCTCGTTTAAAGCGCGTGCCGCAAGCGGCTGAGGATATAGGGCAGCCGGGTTTTCAGTAGACAATCCGCTAAACTGCGCGCTATCGCCCTACCCTTCTAGAGAGTTACTCAATCCATGACTGCACCTCAAAACACAGCCGCACCTGATCTCAACGCCATTGAGCAAGAACGCCGCCACAAACTGGCAAATTTACGCGCGAATGGTGCGCAGGCTTACCCGAATCAGGTCAAAGTCAGTGCGTTTGCAGGTGATTTGCATGGCGAATACGAACATCACGATTCGCCCGCACTTGAAGCACTAAATCGGGTAGTCACGATTGCCGGGCGCATGATGCTCAAGCGCGTCATGGGCAAAGCCGCGTTTGCCACAATCCAAGATTTTACCGGGCAAATCCAGGCGTTTGTGCGCATCAATGAAGTCGGCGAAGCCGCTTTTGAAGCATTCAAGCATTACGATCTGGGCGATATCGTCAGTTTTACCGGCCGGGTTTTTCGCACCAAAACCAATGAGCTGTCGATTCATGCCGACAAGATTGAATTATTGAGCAAATCGTTGCGCGCATTGCCGGACAAATGGCAAGGCTTGAGCGACACCGAAACTAGATATCGCCAGCGCTATGTTGATTTGATCGTGTCACCCGAATCGCGCGCGGTGTTCGCTATGCGCGCCAAGATTATCGGCCATATTCGCGCATTTATGGAGCAACGCCGCTTCGTGGAAGTCGAAACGCCGATGATGCATTACATTCCCGGTGGCGCTGCGGCAAAACCGTTCAAAACCCACCACAACGCGCTGGATCTGGACTTGTATTTGCGCGTCGCACCCGAGCTTTATTTGAAGCGTTTGACGGTCGGCGGCATGGATCGGGTATTTGAAATCAACCGAAATTTCCGCAATGAGGGCGTGTCTACTCGGCACAACCCAGAATTCACCATGATGGAATTTTACTGGGCCTATGCCGATTTTCATGATTTGATGGATTTGACCGAAACGCTGCTGCGTGAACTCGCGCAGCTAGCCACCGGCGGCCCGCAGGTGAGCTATCAAGACAAAACGATTGATTTTGAACCCGCGTTCAAACGCCTTCGTATTGATGAAGCGGTATTTGCCGCCATTCCTGAGCTAAACGCAAGCAACGGCCGTGATATGGAAGTGCTCAAACGCCTGTGCAACGAGCGCAAACTTAGGTTTCATGCCGGTGATGGCTGGGGCAAATTGCAGCTCGCACTGTTCGAGCACGAAGTCGAGCCGCACTTACAGCAGCCTACGTTTATGACGCACTACCCGCTGGAAGTGTCGCCACTTTCTCGCAGGTGCGACGATGATGCCGAACTTACCGATCGTTTTGAGCTTTTCATTGCCGGCCGCGAAATTGCGAACGGCTTTTCTGAGCTCAACGACCCTGAAGATCAAGCCGAACGCTTCCGCGCGCAGATGCAAGAAAAGGACGCCGGCAACGACGAAGCGATGCACTTTGACGCCGATTACATCCGCGCGCTGGAATACGGCATGCCGCCTACCGCCGGCGAAGGTATCGGAATCGATAGGCTGGTTATGCTGCTAACGAATTGCGGCTCGATTCGCGATGTACTACTTTTTCCATATATGCGGCCGGAGAGTTAGTTCTGAATCGACTGACTAAACCGCTCGTTCAGATGGTAACTGCGCAATCAATGAGTTGGCAGCGTTTTTGCACACAGCGATGGACAGCTGCGCCGCTAAACGCTATCGTCCGCGCACTGCCCGAATGGCGAAATAGGTAGACGCAGCGGACTTAAAATCCGCCGGTTGGCTAAAACCACCATGCCGGTTCGATTCCGGCTTCGGGCACCAAATAGCAGTTCAGCAGCATCCAGAGAAGTCCACAAACCCGCGTAATGGCGGGTTTTTTTATGTGCGTTGAGCTTTGGCGCACTCAAGGACCAGCGCGTCCACACGCTTGTCGAACTCGAGCTTATGTTGCCCGTAGCGAGCCCAAAGCTTCGGAAGGTAATTGAGCATGTTTGCATCGTCATACTCTGACTACTCCCACTCGTCTATCTTTGGGGTCGCTTGCAGCGCGTGTGAACTTAGGTCCGTGTACAGGTCGCGCTGAGACTTGCTCTGATAGACGCGGTCAGCAGTCGCGCCGAAAATCTCCCATTCTGCAGCTGCCATTTCTTCCGCTATTTGTGTGGTTCTGCTTGCGAGAGAGTCTGGGTTGGACAATGCGGTGCGACAAATCGATCTTCCCTGACCGATTAGCCAGTGCCGAAAATCCAAGAATCCGTAGATGACGGCGAAAGCAAGAATTTTGGAGACATCAAGTTGATCAAGCTGAGCGCGAATAACTTACGATAGCGCATCAGTCTAATCCTAAAGTTCGTCCCAAGCCGTCGGACTAAGGCGGCGCCTCACTAAACAGCGCCTCTAACGTGCTTTGCACCGCCTCGCTAGTCCAGGCATCGCCATCGTGACCGATGATTTCCTGGCCGAGTTTGAAACGCAAACGCAGCGTTGAATCACCGGAATCACTTTTTAGCACGCGTTTGCCGTCTAAAATATTTGACACCTTCACCGTTAGATGTTTGGTCAGCGCGTCCGCTAAACCGGCGGGTAGTCTTGCTTGATAAAGGGCTGTGCGAATTTCACTGGCGAAGGCCCACAGTAAGGACTCTTGTAGCTCTTCGAACTTAAGCTCATTTTTGACGAACTGTTCGCCGTCAAATGAAGGGTTCACGCGGTTTTCGCCTGTTCCGAAAGCGCAATCGTAAGCGCCACATATCGCTCAAGCACCTGCAATGCAGCGCCGGTTGCCAACAGCGTGCGAACTTGCCCGATCGCTTGGCCTAGGCTTGCGCATCGGCCTGCGACATAAAGCCCGGCGGCGGCGTTGAGCGTGACGATTTCACTGGCGGCGCTAATCTCACCGCTCAAAACGGCCTTGACCAGCGCCAAACTCTCGCCCGCATTCGCCACTTTCAACGAGTTCATCGGCGCCGCTTGAATGCCCAGGGCTTGCGGCTCAATGACGAATTCGCGCAGCTCGCCATCGCTAAGCTCACAGGCAAAGCTAGGCGCAGCAATCGAAAGCTCATCCATGCCATCGGCGGAATGCACCACCAAAGCGCGCTGGCTGCCCTGCGCCCGCAGCACTTCCGCCATCGGGCGCAACCAGCGCCGATCATAGACGCCAATCACGTTTAAACGCGCCGCTGCCGGGTTGGTGAGCGGCCCGAGCAAATTAAATATCGTGCGAATGCCTAGCTCTCGGCGAATGGGTAGCGCGTGCTTCATGGCGGCGTGATGGACTGGTGCAAACATAAAGCCGAAGTTGACCTCCTCAATGCAGCGCGCAATTGCCTCGGGCGATAAGTCCAAGCGCGCGCCCGCCGCTTCTAAAACATCGGCGCTACCCGAATTACTCGACACCGAACGATTGCCGTGCTTAGCGACTTTGACACCCGCTGCCGCGCAAACAAAACTTGCTGCGGTCGAGACATTGAAACTGCTGACGCCATCACCGCCAGTGCCGACAATATCCAACACTTCCGCGCCCGGATGTGCGTGTACGCTGGTGGACAGTTCGCGCATAACGGCTGCGGCTGCGCCGATCTCAACCGCAGTTTCGCCTTTCATGCGCAGCGCCACTAAAAACGCTGCGGTGCGGGCCGGACTAGCCTCGCCTGCCATAATTTCCCCGACTGCTGCGCGCATGTCGGCATCAGATAAATCCTGCCGCTCTACTAATCGTTTGACGGCGGTAATGACGCTGATACTCATGCTGCCTCCAGAAAATTGCGCAACAGATCTTTGCCCACGCGCGTCAGTATCGATTCCGGGTGGAACTGTACACCTTGGATCGGCAGCGTTTTGTGCCGCAAGCCCATGATTTCGTCAATTTGACCCTCAGAATTTACCGTCCAAGCCGTCTCTTCTAGGCAGCTTGGCAAAGAATCGCGCGCTACGATCAGCGAATGATAGCGCGTGGCCTCAAAAGGATTCTCCAAACTAGTAAAAACACCTACGCCGGTGTGGTGCATCATCGAGGTTTTGCCGTGCATCACCTGCCGCGCCCGCACGACTCGCCCGCCAAAGGCTTGACCGATGCTCTGATGCCCCAAACACACGCCCAAAATCGGGCAAAAATCGCTCAACTCAGCCAGCACGGCCAATGAAATACCGGCCTCTGATGGCGTACACGGCCCCGGGGAAATCACAATATGGCTCGGGTTTTTCTGGCGAATCTGCTGGATTGAAATCGCATCATTGCGATGCACCTCAACCTCAGCACCGAGTTCAGCCAAATACTGGACGAGGTTGTAAGTAAAACTATCGTAATTGTCGATCATCAACAGCATCGAATGCATCCAAGCTTGGCGTAAAACCGCAACGCGCAAGCATGCCCGAAAGTGGGGCTCATAAGCGTTATTTCTCGCTATTTCAAGCGGTCACCGAACTACAATAAATGTTTTTATTGTTTAGTGAGACGAAAAAAGCGTTCAGTCGTTTCATTTTTCCTGCTTGTCGCCATCGATGAGCGCAATTTTACCATTTTCAATCATCCAGACTTTCCCATCTCGGTTTAATGGCGTACCTACCGCTATCGGCTTTTTAGCCCATAGGTTCCAAAAAACGTGCACTTCTGTTGGCGTTTGGTCCAACAAATGGGTAATAAATACTGCCACAGCGCGAGCATCGGATTCCAAAGTAATACAAGTCTTTGTGAAACCACGGCTAGACGCAACTGTTGTGCCGTCTGTATGCACTAAAAACGCTCCGCCTATCGGAATGATGTGCTTCTTCTTAGTGCCAGGAATTAAGTAAACGGACCATTTTTTAGCACCGCTTTCCTGATCTTCGGGAAGCACTACGGAGTTGTAATTCTCCGAACACCGATTGAATGGCGATAAAATAGCAAGGTTTCGTGCAGTAACCGCGCCGAGCTCAAATTCTGTCAATGGAATTGGAGCTTTGTAGGCTTTCACTCCACCTTTTATCTTGGCAGATTCAGAAATTACGACGCGATACAAAGCAGCTGGCGAATTATCGATAAACGTAACGGCGATTTTTTCGCCTTGTGCTTCGGTGATCCAGCCGTTAACGCGCTTGTCCTTCTTGAACGTTCGCAACGCAAGTAAAGCGTCTGTCGCTAGGGCTGCTGCTCGGTCATGAACAAATATTTCCCTGCCTTTCGTTTCTGCCAATCTAAGCGCTACATCTTCCTGTTCAGGCGTTAATTGAAGAGGAAGTTGCGCTGCTGCTACTGCAAAGCGGCTGAGCACCACGGTCAAAAAAATTAAAACTCTAATTATCACTGAGGACCAATCCAAAATATCGATAATATTAGAATAGCAGTAGATGCGACCTTCGGCGCCCGCGATTATCTGCGTTACGCAGCGCACGCCAACACAGTGCCAAAAATCGACTCGCGACGCTCGGCGCGGAACAGTTTCAGGCGAGCATGAAATAGCGTTTCCGCATCTTCCAAACAAGTGCCACAAACACCCGAGCAGCCGGTGCGCTGGGCGAATTCTTTAAAAGAGCGCACGCCAGATTCAATCGCGGTATCAATATCCGCATCGCGTACGACATTGCAAATACATAGGATCATGTGGGCGCTCGGAAAACCAAACCTAGACACACGTTAACGCAAATGCGAATCGCTGTCAATTAGCTTTTATTCTTGTTTGGCGCCACAAGCCGCTGACGCGCTCTGTTTTGGTCTGAAGCACACGACAACAACTTTGATTTCGTCGATTTCGACTCAATTGATGCTTATCAATGCTGAGTTCGCGCACAACTATCTGACTGTATTCAAGCAGATTTACGAATCGCACCAATCGGCAAAGTGGCAACGCGCTGCATCTCGTCACTATTAAGTACTGAAGCATCGTCAAGATAGGCTTTGACGAAATCAGTAGCGTCGGCACCCCAAAATAATTGCTGATCGAGCCTATGTGTCGGCACTCCGAATACACCATGTGCGAGCGCTTTCTCAGTCTCAAGCCGAAGTGCGTCTTTGACCGCTTGCGAGCTAAGCTGCGAAAGCTCAACGCCAATCGTGCACGCTAGCTTTGCAAGTACCGCTGGATCATTGGGGTCATCCCCGGTTGTCCAAATTGCCTCAAAAATTGGCACTTCGCGCAACGCCGTGTGATTTTCAAATAGATTTACGATGTTGAGCGTACAGCTTGCTTTAGTCGTGAACGAGTCAAGGGCAGCGAAGCTGGCGTAGCGAACCCTTGACGCGCCTTGATTTAGGCATAGTTGAG
>JANOQN010000036.1:0-173792 GCA_031422315.1 Rhodanobacteraceae bacterium | reverse complement strand
CAAAGTATGTGCGGAGCAGTTGCCAGCGCAAAACCGCTGGCAGTCATTTATCAACTATGTGATCGCTCGATTTATCCCGCCACCGATATTTCGGCAGCGCCAAATCGCTTCGGAATCGCTGGGGTAACTGCGGTTTTTAGGGTTATTAGTCTATCTAGCGACAGCTTGGATATTCTTCGATACGTCGATCAGTCTTTAGCTGCGCGAACGCCGGTCGGCTATCAAGCAGAGCTGCTGTCTGCATACCAGCCAAATGCCAGCTTCTATCTACCCGAGTCGCTACGTAGGCAGCTGCGCAATATCGGTGAAACCGGTGTGGAGCCAAGGCCTGCCGGCACGCACGGGCGGGCAATTTTGAATCGCCTGCTGATTGATTTGTCATGGGCGTCTAGCCAATTGGAAGGCAATACCTACAGCCGACTAGACACGCGCGAACTGATAGAAAATGGTCGAGCGGCGAAGGGCCGTGCGGCAAGCGAAACGCAGATGATTTTGAATCACAAAGCAACAATTGAATTGCTGGTAGAAAATACCGAATCGCTGGGTTTTAATCGCTTCACGTTGATGAATCTACACAGCGCGCTGTCGGAAAACTTGCTCCCCAATCCGGCGGATGAGGGCCGCCTGCGATGCCACACAGTGGAAATTTCTGGCAGTGTGTATCGTCCGCTTTCAGTACCTAGCCAAATAAGCGAACAGTTCGATTTAATGCTGGAAAAACTGGAACAGATCATCGATCCTTTTGAGCAGTCGTTTTTTGTCATGGTTCACTTGCCCTATTTGCAAGCCTTTAGCGACATTAACAAGCGCACTTCGCGCCTCGCTGCCAACTTGCCACTTATTCGCGCAAATCTATGCCCACTGACATTTTTAGACGTGCCTGAAGCCGCGTACAGCCGCGCCATTTTGGGCGTCTACGAGCTAGGCAGAATCGAGCTACTGCGTGATGTTTATCGCTGGGCCTACGTTCGCTCAAGTCAAGAATACCTGGCTATAAAACAAGATCTGAGTGAGCCTGACCCGCTGCGTTTAAGCTATCGCAGCCTAATCAAACAGGGTGTTTATGAGATCGTCACCCAGCCACATATCGATTCGATGTCACTCATTCACCAGCTCTGCCAAGCCGTTGATGCGGCGGATCGGCAAAACGTCGAAGCACTACTGATTGACGAAGTGCGCCGACTGCATTATGGGGTGTTAGCGCGTTACGGATTGCGGCCTGCACAGTTGGCGTACTGGAAGGAAATTAGGAAGCTACCCTAAGCGCTAGCCTTCGCCTTCGCCAACATCAACCAAGTATCCACCACGGTATCAGGATTGAGCGACATACTCTCGATGCCTTGTTCCAGCAACCACAGCGCGAGATCAGGATAGTCGCTCGGGCCTTGGCCGCATATACCAATGTATTTGCCGGCGCGTTTGCAGGCGCTTATTGCCATTGACAGCAGCTTTTTGACGGCCGGGTTGCGCTCATCAAATAGTGCGGCCACGATTTCAGAATCGCGATCTAGTCCAAGCGTGAGCTGGGTTAAATCGTTCGAGCCTATCGAAAAGCCGTCAAAAAATTCCAAGAACTCATCTGCCAGCAACGCGTTGGACGGCACTTCGCACATCATGATGACTTTTAAGCCGTGCTCGCCGCGCTTGAGGCCAAACTCGGCCATGGTGTCGATCACGCGCTCGGCTTCGTCTGTGGTGCGCACGAACGGCACCATCGCCCACACGTTGCTCAAGCCCATCTCTTCGCGCACCCGTTTCATGGCGCGGCATTCCAGCTCGAAGCAATCTTTAAAGCGTGGATCGACGTAGCGCGATGCGCCGCGAAAGCCGATCATCGGGTTTTCTTCATGCGGCTCGTAGCGCTTACCACCGATCAAGTTCGCGTATTCGTTGCTCTTAAAATCACTGAGCCGCACGATCACGGTTTCTGGCGCGAACGCAGCGGCGATGCTTGCCATGCCTTCGCTCAGGCGATCCACATAAAAGCTAACCGGATCATCGTAGCCAGCTATTTTTTCATCAATCAGCGCTTTGGTCGCGGCATCTTGCAAATCGTATTCCAGCAGCGCTTTCGGGTGGATGCCGATGTGCGAATTGATAATCATCTCTAAGCGCGCCAGTCCAACGCCCGCGTGCGGCAGCTGGCAAAATTCAAAGGCGCGCTCGGGGTGCGCCACGTTCATCATAATTTTTAGCGGCGCGGGCGGCATCTCGCCCAGGTTCGCGCTTAAGCGCTCATAGTTCAGCAGGCCCTGATAGATGCTGCCGGTATCGCCTTCTGAGCACACCGCCGTCACCAATGCGCCGTTGCTAATTTTAAGCGTGGCATCGCCGCAGCCGACAATCGCCGGAATACCCAATTCGCGCGCGATAATCGCCGCATGGCAGGTGCGGCCACCGCGATTGGTCACGATGGCTGAAGCGCGTTTCATGACCGGTTCCCAGTCTGGATCGGTCATATCCGTTACCAGCACATCACCTGGCTGCACCAAATCCATTTGCGAGGTGCCCTTCACCACGCGCGCTGGGCCAGCGCCAATTTTCTGACCAATCGCGCGGCCCTGTGCGATCACCGTGCTGCGCTCTAACAGCTTGAATTTCTCGACTTCTTTCGCGGTTTCGCGGGATTTCACCGTCTCAGGCCGCGCTTGCACGATATAAAGCTTGCCACTGATGCCATCTTTCGCCCACTCAATATCCATAGGCCGCCCGTAGTGCTGCTCGATGGTCAGCGCCTGACTTGCCAGCTCAGTGCAATCGGCTGCACTAAGCGCAAACTGGCGCTGCTTGGCGAGCGGCACCGCTTCGATTTTGACGCGCTCACCCGGCACATTGGAATACACCATTTGCTGCTGTTTGGAACCTAATGATCGACGAATTAGCGCACGCTTGCCGGCCCGCAGCGCTGGCTTGTAAACGTAGTATTCATCAGGATTTACCGCACCTTGCACCACCATTTCACCCAGGCCGAAGCTGGCGGTAATAAACACTACATCGCGAAAGCCAGATTCCGTGTCCAGCGTAAAGGTAACGCCAGAAACGCCGACATCCGAACGCACCATCAGCTGCACGCCGGCTGATAAAAACACGTCCTCATGCTTAAAACCGTGATGCACGCGATAGGCAATTGCGCGGTCGTTATACAGCGATGCAAACACTTCCTTAATCTTCGCTAGCACCGTTTCCGCGCCGCTGACATTTAAAAACGTTTCCTGCTGGCCGGCGAATGACGCATCCGGCAAATCTTCCGCAGTCGCCGACGAACGCACCGCCACTGCAGGCTCAGGAATGCCGGCCCACACACCCAGTTCGGCATAGCCCGCACGCACCGAATTTTCAAAGCTTGCCGGGAATTTGCCCTGCATCACTAGCGCGCGAATCTCCGCGCCAATCTGTGCGAGGCGCGCCACGTCGTCGACATTCAAGCCTTGCAGCCGCGCAAAGATGTGATCCTTAATTTGATTGAGTTCAATAAATTCCTTAAACGCATCCGCGGTGGTGGCAAAACCACCCGGCACGGACACGCCGAGCTGGCTCAAATTGCCGATCATTTCCCCAAGCGAGGCGTTTTTACCGCCGACTTGCGCCAGATCGCTTAGGCGCAGTTGGTCTAGCCAAAGGATCGAATCAGAATTGGGGTTGGCGTTGTCAGCTTGCATGAAATTCCCGGCAGTGATTAAAGTGCCGTGATCATGCAAAGCATTTGTTGAGTGCACAAGCCTAATTGCGAATTGGCGGCATTTTGCGTTTGCGATACTTTGCAGCTAAGTCAGCTTGCTGAAGCTATGATCCGGCCCATTGTTACCAAAAAGTTGCTCGCCTATATGCCCAACCCCGCACTCGACGCCATTTTTTGGGCGCTTTCAAATCACATTGAACCTACAGAAAAAGCCGCCACCACGCTATTCATACGCGCACGCGCCAGCGCAGAACTGCATGAAATTCCGAATTTGACCTGCGTACAAAGCTTCAAACCTTGGGCCGATGAGCTTCACGCTGCTGGTTTTGCGTCAAATCCAGATTTGCCGAGCGGCCAGCGCTTTGATCGTATTTTGCTGCTGCCGGGGCGCCAGCGCGCTGAAACGCGTGCGCTGTTGGCGACTGCTGCCGGTTTGCTGACACCGGCTGGGCAACTTGTGGTGGCGCAGTTAAACACTGAGGGCGCGCGTTCGCTGCAATCGGATTGCGAAGCGCTGTTTGGCGCTATCCAGCACGCGTCAAAACACAAATCGCGGGTCATGTGGGGCACTGCAAATCAACTCAACGCGGCCTTAGCAACCGAATGGCTGGCGGGCGATCAACCGACGCGGGTGATTGATGATGAATTCCTTTCGCGCCCTGGGCTTTTCGCCTGGGATCGGATCGACCCGGGTTCGGCATTGCTCGCCAAACACTTACCGAAAAATCTGCGCGGCACTGGTGCCGATTTGGGCTGTGGCTTTGGCGTGCTGGCAAAACGGCTGCTGGAGCGCAATCCCCAAGTGCAAGGCTTGGATTGTTTTGAGGCGGAGCGGCGCGCTTTGCAGCTGGCGGAGCCTAACTTGCAGCCGTTTGCTTCGCAAAAGACGCTGAATTTTTATTGGCACGACGTAAGCCAGGGCCTGGAGCGGCATGATTACGATTTCGTGATCTCCAATCCGCCATTCCACACCGGCCGAATGGATGAGCCGGGTTTAGGCACCAGCTTTTTAAACGCAGCGGCGCGCGGGCTGAAATCCGGCGGCCGCTTTATTTTGGTGGCGAACGTGCATTTGCCCTATGAAGCGGTGCTTGAGAAGCAGTTTCAGCAGGTCACGCCGATTGCGCAAGGCTTGGGTTTCAAAGTGCTGGAAGCGCGTAAGTGAAACTGCTCAAGCTGATTGCCAATTTGGGCTACGGCACACGCAGGGAAGTGGCGGCCATGTTTTCCGATGGCCGAATCCGCAGCGCAGATGGCGCGGTATTGAACGAGAAAAGCGCCTGCGAATACGCGCAAATTCGAATCAACGGCTCGGTGCTTGATCCGGCACCGGGCAGCATATTGCTGATGCACAAACCCTGCGGCTACACCTGTTCGACCACGGATCCGAAGCTGGTGATTTACGATTTGCTGCCCGAGCGGTTTCGCTTGCGCACCCCGATTATGGCCTGCGTCGGCAGGCTAGATCGGCAGACCTCCGGCCTGCTGCTTTTGACCGATGACGGCCAGCTGCTGCACAAGATAACCTCACCTAAAACCCATCTGCCGAAAAGCTATATCGCCGAACTCGCGCAGCCGCTTGAGGGCCACGAAGCGGAAATCTTCGCCAGCGGCACGCTTATGCTGGATGGTGAAACTACGCCACTGCGCCCGGCTGAGCTGCACGTCATTAGCGCCAATTGCGCGCGCGTCACCATTAGCGAAGGCCGCTACCACCAAGTTCGCCGCATGTTTGCTGCGGTAGGAAATCATGTCGAAACGCTGCATCGCAGCCGAATTGGTGGGCTGGAGTTGGGCGCGCTGGAGTCGGGTCAATGGCGGGTTTTGAGTGCGTTGGAGTTGGGGTTGGTGCTGGGGTGACGTAACGCGGACTTAATCCGGAATCCCGATCACGCTCGCCTTACCCGCCGTTTGCCCAACCACATCTACGCCTTCAGGCGGCGTGAATTGGAATTCAGCGGCTTTTAGCGCAGTGTTCTTGCGCCACTGGCTAAAACGAATCTCGGTGCGCTGGCCAAAATTATCGGTCAGACGCATCTGTGCTAGCCCGGATTTGTCAAAGCCCAGCTTAGCGGATTGGAACTCGGGCTCCTTCGCGCGGCTTTTGAGCTGTAGCCACTGCAGGCCTGATTGCTTGCCCGCTTCGCTAACAATAAATTCTTGATCCAGCATGGCCAAATCAAGCAGCACCGCGAGCGGCGAATTGGACTCATCAAAGCTTTGCGGGCGCACGCTAACTTGCTCTAATTCAATATCGTATACCCAGATATTGTCACCATCGGCGATCACGAGCTGCGGCTCGGGCTTTTGCACATCCCAGCGAAATTGCCGGGGCGCTTGCAGCTTGAGCAAACCCGAACTGGCGTCAATGGTTTTGCCGTTCGCGTCTAATATCGTCTGCGAAAATTGCCCACTGAGTGTTTTGACCTGACCGCTAAACTGATTTAGCGCTTGGCGTGCCGGGCCGGGCGCTGCGGCGTTAAGATCAGTTGCAGAAACTAAAGTAAACATCGCCGCAATTTTAAAAGCCAGCAAAAACAGCATTCGAATCATGGCGCAAGTACTCGCTTGGGAAGTTGCCGCAAGCTTGGCGGTGCGCGGTGAATTCGCGCTTAACTTTCTTCGATTTAGCGGTTTGATTCATTTAGTACGCATTGGTGCGTTCATCGAAAATCGCAGCTTTCCATCACAGCGCGTGGCATTCGGAAGCCGCTAGCGATTCTTAGCGCCGCAGCCGCGCAAACTAAGGCGGATCAATCGCGCTGAGCTCGCCGTCCAAGCCGATGCGCTCGTCAAACACAAAGCAGCTGCCTTGGTAGTACGCCTGACCCTGTTCTTCAAAGTATTTCAAGATGCCGCCGTCGAGCTGATAGACATCATGAAAGCCGAACTTTTGTAGCAGCGGCGCGGCTTTTTCGCAGCGTATGCCGCCGGTGCAAAACGTCACGATCGGCAAGTTCTGTAACCGCTCGCGCTGCTGCTGTACGGCATTTGGAAGGTCGCGAAACTTCTCAATATTCAAGTCAATCGCGCCAGCAAACGTGCCGTGGTTGAATTCAAACCGATTGCGAGTATCAAGCAGAATAAACTCACGGCCTTCATCTAACCAGCGCTTGAGTTCGGCGCTGCTCATCCGCGGTGCAGGCGCGCGATTAGGGTCTAGATTATTGACGCCGAGCGGCACGATTTCTTGTTTAATTTTGACTTTCATGCGGGCAAATGGCGCTGCCTCAGAATACGAGCGTTTGACAGTAAAATCGACCAACACCGGATCGGATCTCAGCGTAGTTAGAAAGCTATCAATCGCTGTGCTGCTACCCGCTAAAAATAAGTTGATGCCTTCGGGCGCCAGCAAAATGGTTCCCTTTAGTGATAGTTCGTCGCATAAGCTTTGCATCACTTTCGCTCTCCTCTCTAGATCCTGCAAATGCGTGAATAGATAGCCGGCTATGTTCTCTATGGGGGCTGGCATTCGTTATGAACCTAAATTCATCAGCAAGGCTTTGAGCGCCGCTGAATTCGCGGCCATTGGCTGAGCATGCATGGGTTGATTGAGCAGCTGCGCAAGGCCCGCAGGCACGGCGACGGCACGGCCAATCAGTGGCTCTACCACTGTTTCGAATTTGGCCGGATGTGCGGTGCCTGCCAACATATAGTGACGCTGATCGCCACTTGCGCGCAGCCGTTTTAGCACGCGCATGGCGCATGCCGTGTGCGGGCACAGCACGTAGCCGGTTTCGGTGAAAGCGTCGGTGATTTCGGATTGGATTTCTGCATCTGACACGCTATGCGCCTGCATACAATCCGGCTTGCCGTTGGGATACAGCCAGCGCAGGCGCTCAAAATTACTTGGCGCGCCGACGTCCATCGCATTGGCGAGCGTGGCAAGGCTGGCATGCGGTTGATAGTTGCCGCTGGCGAAGTATTCGCTCAGCACGGTATTGGCATTGGCGGCTAGTACAATCTCGCCAATTGGCGCGCCTATCGCACGCGCCAAAACTGCGCCAACGCCGTGGCCAAGATTGCCGCTTGGAATAATCAAATTGACCGGCTTGCCATGGTTTTTTTGGTGCCGCACCGCAGCAAAGGCGCAGTACGCCATTTGCGGCAACAATCGGCCCAAGCTAATTGAATTGGCAGTGAGCAGCGCCATAGCAGCGCGTAAATCCGCATCAGCGAACGCGGCTTTAACTAGCGCTTGGCAATCATCAAAACTGCCATCGATTTTGTAAGTCAGTATGTTGTCACCAAAGGCGCTGAGCTGATGCGCTTGCCGTGCCGATACGCGCCCATCTGGGTACAAAATAACCACCTTAAACCCAGGCAAGCGATGAAATGCGGCCGCCACGGCGCCGCCGGTATCGCCGCTGGTGGCAACCAATACGGTTGCCACAGGCTGATCTACGCGCAACCGACGCATGCAGCCGGCTAGGAATCTGGCGGCAAAATCCTTGAACGCTGCGCTCGGGCCGTGAAACAGCTCAAGTACCGATACGCCATCGCTGGGTTTGCCAATCGTGATTTCCGGTATTGGTAAAGCGAGCGCTTCAGCGCAAATCTCGGGCAGCGCATCGCTTAAGCTCGATCCTACGAAAAACGGCGCAAGTGCAAAGGCCGCTACCGATGGCAAACCGGCATCGGGGTCAATCTGGGTAAAATCAAGCGAGGGCAATACAGAAGGCACGTACAAGCCACCATCCAGTGCCAGCCCTAGATTAAGTGCGGTATCGATGGTGAAGTAAGCTGGATTTGCCGCATGATCGCGCGTGCTTTGATAATTCATTGAATGAGTCGGGTAGGCAGTTTCGCGGAAGTTTCGCATGTGGCGGTTGAATGGTAAAACCAGCGTCAGTTAGAGTGCATCAGCAAATTGCCCGAATTACCGCTCAATTTCGCCGTAAATGCGCCTAGCTTTGCGCGCACACTTCCGCAACTTAGTTAAATTTTAACAAGGGCTTTACAATGATAACGCGCATCTGGACGGCTTTGATTTGGCTCATCACTTGGAGTTTTTCGGCAATTTCCGGGTTAGCGCGTACACTTTTGGGCGATGTGTCGTACCAGGCGCCGAGCTGGGTAAACACCACGCGTGATGTGGTGGCTGCGCGGCCTTGGCGAATTCTATTTTCGCTAGTCGCACTCGCAGGGCTCAGCTATGGCCTGCAGACTTGGATCAATCGGCCCGCGCCAATCATTCCGGATTTGGTAACGGTCAGCGTTGATCCGATTAGCCTGACTTATTACGAAATTGAGCCGATTCGCATTAGCCCGATTACGCTGCGGTTCTCGAACTCGATTGCCGCGATTGATGCGCTCAGTTTGCCCGCCAAAGGACTGAGCATTAGACCTGAGCACCCTGGCGAATGGCGCTGGAGCGATGATGCCACGCTGAGTTTTACCCCGAGCGCGGATTGGCCGATTGCGGTGCCGTACGTGATTTTGATCGACCCCAAACTGGCGTTTCGAGCGGGTGCGGTATTTCATGACACTGAGTTAGAAATCAGCACGCCCGAGTTCTCCGCCAGTGTGCAATCTGAGTTTTATCAAGACCCGTCTGACGCTGCCAACAAACGGGGCATCTACACGCTGCAATTTAGCCACCCGGTTGATATGAGCAGCTTGGCCGGTTTGTTGACGCTGAAGCCTAGTCTTGATGCCAATGGTGAACCGATTATGGCAGCCCCGCAGTTTGAAATTTTACCGGGCGAAAATAGCCGCACGGTGTTTGTGAAAAGCGCAACTTTAGGCCTGCCTAAACAGGGCGGAAGCTTGGAGCTTGTACTCAAACCAGGCGCCAAAAGCTTAGTTTTAGGCCCGAACGATGCGGCCAATCGCGCAGCCAATAATAAAGCTAAAGAAGGCCTAACCAGCAGCGTTAGCCTGCCATCGCTTTACAGCGTTACGGTGCAGCAAAGTGGACTGGCGGTAATCGACACGCCAGATGGCGAAGCCGAGCAAATTCTAGAGCTTCAGTTTAATACGGAAGTTAACGATGCGGTTTTGCAAAAAGCCCTGAAAGTTGTTTTGTTGCCGCGCGATGCGGCTCAATCCACCGCAGCTCAGCGCAAACGCCCGCATGTTTGGTCAGCCAGCGAAGTGGACGAAACTGCGCTCAAAGCCGGCACCGTCGTGCTGTTGTCCGCTATTCCAGGTGAGCGCGCCAATGCCAACTTGCATCAGTTCAAAATTAAAGTGCCGGTTGGGCGCTCGGTGCGCATTGCGGTAGCGGCGAACTTGGCAGCGTTTGGCGGCACGCTGATGAAGGATGCCTTTATCGACATGCAGCAAGTACCGGAAAATCCGCCGCTGCTGAATTTTGTTGGCGAAGGCACGCTGCTGAGTTTGAAGGGAGAGCGTAAGCTGTCAATCGTGCATCGGCATGTCGCGGGCATGCGGCTTCGCATTGAGCGGGTATTGCCAGATCAGCTGCATCATTTTGTTAATTTCCAAACGGCTAATCAAAAGAACCCGTCGTTTTATGATGTCCAGCCTGAAGTTCTGAGCGAGCGCTTTGAGTTCATGGAAGCGTTGGGAGAAGCAGAAAAGAGTAGCTATTCCGGCGTGGATCTGTCGAACTTTCTAAGTTCTGGCAAACAGGGCGTTTTTTTGGTCTCACTGTTTCAGCTGAGCCAGGACGATCAAGACAGCATTCGCAAATTGGGCCCTGACTGGCAGGCGAAATACGAGCTGCCCGGCCAGCAGCGCGATGTGCGCGTTATTGTGCTGAGCGATCTAGGCGTAATTCGGAAAGTCATGCTGGATGAGCGTCAAAGCATTTTTGTGCAATCGCTAGCCAGCGGTGAACCCGTGGCTGGTGCCCAGATTGATGTGCTAGCCGCGAATGGCAGCGTGCTGTTAGCAGCGCCGACCAATGCGGTTGGGCGCGCGGATTTGGCGAGTTTGTCGGGCTTTCAGCGCGAACATAAGCCGGTGCTGATTCGCGTTCAGGCCGGCGGCGACACCAGCTTTTTATCGCTCAAAACCTATGATCGCGAGGTCGATTTTTCGCGCTTTGAGATTGATGGGCAAAGCACCTCGCTAGTGCCAAGCACACTTAGCGCGCACGTATTTTCAGATCGCGGACTTTATCGGCCTGGCGATACGCTCAATTTGGGCATGATCGTACGCGGGCAAGATTGGACAACCGCGCTGGCGGGCGTGCCGGTTACGTTGAGAATGAGTGATCCGCGTGGCGATATAACAGAGCAACAACTGAGCTTGAATAGCGCCGGTTTTATCGAAGCCTCGCATCGATTTGCCGAAACCGCGCCGACCGGCAATTATTATGTGGAGCTATTAGGCAGCCCGGGCGCAGCACCAGTTTTGGATGAAAATGGCGATGAGATAGTGCCAGATTCCGATGTCCTGCAAACTTTAGGCAGTACCAGCGTAACGGTGCAGGAATTTCTGCCAGATCAGCTCAAAGTCAGCAGTGAAATCACCGGCACCAAAATTGGTTTAGCTTGGCAGGATGTCAAAGATCTGGGCCTGTTAGTGAATGTCAAAACGCTATTTGGCACCGCCGCGCAAGATCGGCGCGTGCGAACCACATTTACACTATCGCCCAGCTTGCCCAGCTTCGCAGGCTATGCAGATTTCAATTTCTTTGACCCCAACACGCCGCAAAATCAATACCCGGATGCGCTGCCGGAGTTGAGCACCAATGTAGACGGCAACGCACAGTTTCCGCTCGATCTATCCGCCTTTGCGCCTGGGGTTTACTCGCTCTCCATCTATGCTGAAGCCTTCGAGGCGGGCAGTGGCCGCAGCGTCGCAACGCAGGCGCATACGATTGTTGGGCAGCCGGAAATGCTGCTCGGCATTCGCAGCACCGATCCACTGAATTACATCAAAAAATACGCGGCGCGCACGCTGGATATCGTCGCGCTGGATCGTAGCGCGGCACCCATCAGTGTGGCTGGCGCTGTGCTTAGGCAGGTAATTGTTGAGCACAGCTATAAATCGGTACTTACCAAACAAGGTTCTGGCGTTTACAAGTATGTGTCGACCAAACAAAGCAATGTCGTCAAAACTGAGCCGCTAAACTTAAGCGCCGCAATTAATCCATTGCGCTTGCCGACTGACAAACCCGGTGATTTTACCTTTGAGCTGCATGACGCGAACGCTGTGGTGCTCAACAGCGTGAACTTTAGCGTGGCGGGTGCGGCGAACTTGACTCGATCGCTCGAGCGCAACGCCGAGCTGCGCGTGCGGCTCGATAAAGCCAGCTATCAGCCGGGTGATTGGATCGAATTGAATATTGAGGCACCTTACATTGGCGCAGGGCTGATCACGATTGAGCGCGAATCTGTGTTTGCGCACCGCTGGTTTAAAACCGGCACGACTAGCTCCGTGCAGCGCATTCAAATTCCGGAAGCTTTGGAAGCTGGTGCATACGTCAACGTGCAGTTCTTGCGTGATCCGCAATCATCTGAGGTGTTCATGAGCCCGATGAGCGTTGCAGCCATGCCGTTTAAAATTGCGCTCGATAGACGCACGCAGGGCTTAAGTTTGAGCGCGCCTAAACGCGTCAAGCCGGGTGAAGTTCTGACCATTGACGTCAGCACCGATGGCCCCGCGCAAGTGGTGGTGTTTGCGGTGGACGAAGGCATTTTGCAAGTCGCGGGCTATAAACTGGAAAACCCACTCGCGCAATTTTTCCCGAAGCGCAGCCTGCAAGTACAGACCCAGCAAATACTCGACATGATGCTTCCCGAATTTTCCAAGCTGCTCGCTACCGCTGCCCCGGGTGGTGGTGGCGATGAGGAACTCGGCGCAAACCTAAACCCGTTCAAGCGCAAACGCAAATTGCCGGTGGTGTATTGGTCAGGCGTGCAAAGCGTGGATGGCAAAGCGCAAGTCAGCTACCCGGTGCCGGATGATTTCAACGGCAGCTTGCGTTTGATGGCGGTTGCGGCAAGCGCTACCAAAGTCGGCACCTTCACCGGTAAAACCGAAGTGCGCGCCGATTTGGTGCTGCAGCCGAACGCGCCCACTACGCTCGCGCCGGGCGATCAAACGCAAATTAGCGTATCTGTGACTTATCCAAAACCCAATGCGCAAACGGATGCACCAGCCGCTGATGCAGCCATGGCGCGGGTGTTTCAAGTGCAGCTCAGCAGCAATGCCGGCGCGCAGTTGGTTGAGCCGAGCACACAGCAAATCAGCCTTAAACCGGGCGATGAAGCCGCGCTAATGTTTAACGTTAAAGCGACAGACGCACTGGGCGCTGCCGAGCTAAACGTCAGCGCTGAGGCGCCCGCGCAGGGCAGTTTGAAAGCCTTGAGCGCGAGTGCGCAAATCAGTTTTTCGGTACGGCCTGCGCAGGCTTATCAAGTCAGCATGCGCGCCGGCAAACTCAGCGCGCCCATGCAGCAGTTTGATGGCCTGCGCCAGCTCTACCCGCAATTTGCCGCGCAGCAAATTGCGGCAAGTACCACGCCGCTGGTGCTGGGCCGCGCGCTGGTCAGCTATTTGGAAAGCTTTGAACACGCGTGTTCTGAGCAGCTCAGCAGTCAAGGTATGGGGCTGTTAGTGCAAGCTAGTCTGCTTGATTTGCGATCCGATAGGCCTAAAACTGCCGAACAGCTTCGACAAATTATTAGCACGCTAGCGTCGCGGCAAAACCTTCAGGGTGGCTATGGTTTGTGGCTCGCAGCGCCGGAAGCAGATAGCTTTGTGTCGGGCTATGTTGGGCTGTTTTTGGCCGAGGCGGATGCGCGCGGTGTCGCCGTTAATCCGGCTATGTTTCAGCGCACTTTGGACTATCTAAAAACGCTGGCCGATTCTGATAACTCGGGCCAGCTATACGAGCTTCGCGAACGCGCGCTGGCGATTTATGTGCTGACTAAATCCGGTGCCGTCACCACGGCTAGCATTGCTAAAATTGAGGCCGCGTTGGCGCAGCTCGGCCCTAACGTACCCGTAGATGATCTAACTCACGCGCTACTGGCCGCTAGTTATCGCTTACTAAAGCAGGACAAAATCGCCGATGCGCGCATCGCACCTGTGATAGCGCGGCTTGCCGATTTAGCGGCGGCGCCAAATGTCAGTGACCTAACGAGATTGAATGACGTCAGCCTTCTCGATAGCCCGATAAGTAGCGATGCTTTCGCCAGCTATTTGGTGCTCAAGCACTTTCCCAAACAGCGTTTAAATGAGGCGGCTTTGGAACGCTTGTATCGTCCAATTGAGCTGCAGCTCAATAACACGCTGTCTTCAGCTTTTGGGCTTTTGGCATTGGAGCAACAAGGCGAGCGCGGTAAAACTGCCGAGCTAGTTTTCACCCAGCAAACCAGCGCTATTGGCGTTAGCCCTGCGCTATTTGCGCCGCTGATCGCCAGTAAATCTGGTGCGATTCAAAGCACGCCGTTTACAGCTGGCACACCTGCACTGCGGATTAGTCAAGCAGGCTACAACGGCCCAGTTTGGTACGCGTTGAATGAGTCCGGATTTGATCGTGCGAGCGCCACCGAACCGGTCAAAATGGGCTTAGAAGTAGCCCGGGAGCTGCGCGATGCGAGCGGCGCATTGGCTACTAGCGTGCGTTTGGGCGATTCATTGACTAGCTGCGTGAGTTTGCGCGCACTGGAAGTCGATGGCTTGCGCAATATTGCGGTGCTGGATTTATTGCCGGGCGGCTTCGAAATCGTCAACGCCAGCAACCCAGGCACTGGCCCCGGCGCAAGCATTTACAGCAGAAATGAAATGGCGCTCGATTACGCAGATGTGCGTGAAGATCGCATTGTGCTTTACGCCAGCGCCAGCAAGTCGATCCAGCGCTTTTGCTATGCGATCAAAGCCAGCAATACCGGACGCTACCTCATCCCGGGTGCCAGCGCCGCCAGCATGTATATGCGCAAAATTCGCGCGCAATCAGGCAGCGCGGGCGTGATTGAGGTGTTGGGGCCGAAGTTAGGCGAATTGAAGTGAAGCGATGCGCGCAGACGATTTTGCCAGCAGCTGCGCCCCACCTCGTCATTTCCGCGCAGGCGGGGATCCATTACAGGTGTCAGCGCTTCCATCCAATTGTAAAGCACCACAATCTGCGTGTTTTTTACCCGTGAAAGCGCCGGAAGTTAGGCGAGCCTGGGTTCCCGTCTGCGCGGGAATCCATTGGGTGAAGTTGGCGACTAGGTGGTGTCAATTCTTTTGCATTGCTAAGATCAGCCTGACACTAATCTTATTCTGGCTAGCTCTAAAACTAGTGCTGCCGCTATTCCCCAAGCCTGCGCTTAGCAGCTATTTTCCGCACTCTAAAATTGTACTGAGCGCAGAAGGCCGCTTGCTTCGTTTGCAACTGGCGAATGATCAGCGCTATCGGCTTTGGGCACCGCTTTCTGAGCTATCACCGCTGCTGGTGCGGGCCACGCTAGTCAAAGAAGATCAGTGGTTTTACTGGCACCCGGGAATCAATCCAAAACGCTTGCTGCAAGCAGCGGCGATAACCATCATGGGCGGCCAGCGCCAAGGCGGCTCAACCATCAGCATGCAGCTAGTTCGGCTGATCAATCAGGGCTCTAGCAAAACTCTGCCGGGTAAAATCAAGCAGATTGCGCAGGCGCTCTTACTTGAGCTGCGCTATAGCAAGCCAGAGATATTAGAAGCCTATCTAAATCTTGCGCCGTACGGGCGCAATATTGAAGGCGCGGCGGCGGCCAGCTATTTGTATTTTGATAAGCCTGCAAGTCAGCTCAGCCTGCCTGAAGCGCTAACGCTGGCAGTATTGCCACAGCGCCCGAATGCCAGAGCGCGCGGCGGCGCCAGCGATTTGCAGGTGGATCTGCGCGCCAGTCGGGATCATTTATTTGCGCTAATGCTGGCGTTGGATTCTGGATTGGCGAATTACACCGGCGTGATGCAAGCGCCGTTCGTGTTGAGCGCGCGCGGCCCGCAAGGCGCACCGATGCGCGCACCGCATTTAAGTTTGGCGCTGCTGGCGCAGCATCCAGAGCCGGTCATTCACAGCACGGTAGCACTGCCGCTACAAATGCTGCTGGAGGCGCAAATTGCACGTTACACCCGCGCACAATCAGCGCGCGGATTAAACAACGCCGCTGCCGTGCTGCTTGACTGGCGCACCGGTGAAGTCAAAGCGCTAGTGGGCTCGGCCAATTTTAATGACGCGCAGATTCAAGGCCAAATTAATGGTGCTGACATCGCGCGCTCACCGGGCTCCACGCTAAAGCCGTTTTTGTATGCGCTCGCGCTGGATAATGGCTTGATCCACGAAAAATCTGTGCTGCGCGACGTGCCAACCGCTTTCGGACCGTTCACGCCAGAGAATAATGATCGCCAGTTTATCGGGCCGATCACCGCGCACGATGCGCTGATTAAAAGCCGTAATATTCCAGCGGTTAATTTGCAAATGCGACTTGGCGACAATGGCCTTTATCGGCTGCTGAGCAAAGCCGGCGTACAAGATTTAGCCAGTCAAAACTTTTACGGCTTGGCCTTAGCATTAGGCGGCGGTGAACTACGCATGCTGGAGCTAGCCGGGCTTTACGGCGCGCTGGCCAATGGCGGCCTGCATCAAGCGCCAAAAATGCGGGAGGCTACAGTTGAGTCGCGTGCTGCGACTCGGCTATTTTCGCCGGAGGCCGCGTTTATTGTTCGGCAAATTTTGTTGGACAATCCAAGGCCCGGTGCAGCCCGCAAAGCGCAGCGCTACAGGGTGGCTTGGAAAACCGGCACCTCGTGGGCGTTTCGCGATGCGTGGTCCGCCGGTATTGCCGGTGACTATGTTCTGGTGGTTTGGCTAGGCCGCTTCGATTATGACAGCGTGCCCGCATTGACAGGCCAAGGCGCCGCCGCGCCGCTGTTTTTCAATATTCTGGATGAGCTACACGCGCTGAAGTTGCTGCAAACCAAAAACGCAGGACATCCGCAAATGGAGACTGCACACGCAACGGATAGCAAGTCCAATTGGGTCGACATTCCAGCCGGCTTAAACGTGACTCAGGAAAACGTATGCGCCGCCAGCGGCGATTTTCCCAATCAGTGGTGCAGCGCGTTAACGCCTGCGCTGTTTATTCCCGGTACTTCGCCTATCCGAATTAGTAGTCTGCACCAGCCGGTACAAGTCGATAGCCGAACAGGCGAAGCCGTGTGCGCTGGCAAATCGCAGCCCGCGCGCACCCGCACGGTCATTTTTGAATTTTGGCCGGATGAGCTGGCGCGTTCATTACAGCAAGCCGGCTTACAGCGCCGCCGCGCGCCGCGCTGCGCATTGCCCACGCCGCAGCAAGCCAGCGTGGGCACAGCACCGGAAATTACCGCGCCGCTAAAAAATGTCAGCTACAGCCTGCGTGCCGAGGAGTTAGGCCAAAAAAGCCTGGATTTTACTGCCAATTCGCGCAGCACCAGGCTGTACTGGTTCGTCAACGGGCAATTTATTGCTAGCACAGCGTCAGGGCAAAGCGTGCCGTTTTTGCCCCGCAAAGCCGGCAATTTTCAAGTGCAGGTGTTTGATGACGAAGGCCGCAGCGCGGTGCGAAAGTTGCGTGTTGAGCGGGTGCTTTGAGGTTGTGTTCGATAGTTATTGATGAGATCGATTTGATTAGGAGATGAACTACAGCAACATCCCCATAATCAATGCAAGCTCTTAATTAAAACTTTGTCCGACTGCACTCTGCCGTTTTAACTTCACACTTTGACACCCGATTTCCCCAAACTCTGATAAAAATCATCAAACTGGCGCAAAAATCTGCGGATTTGGTTCGCATATTCGCCTAAGCCTTTGTTATATTTGACTGCTACCCAATTTCACGGCCAAAAATCACCCAAATGTCGCGCTGGATTGCTCTCGGGCTGCTCGTTTTACTTGCCACACTACAGCTCAAGCTGTGGGTAAGCGGCGGTATGCGCGATGTTTGGCGGCTTCAGCAGCAAGTTGAGGTGCAAACTAAGCGCGCAGAAGATCGCAAACAGCGCAATGACGTACTGACTGCTGAAGTGCTCGATCTCAAAACTGGTCAAGAAGCCATTGAAGAACGCGCGCGTGCTGAGCTAGGTATGGTCGGTCATGGCGAGACGTTTTATCAGCTGATTGAAGCGCCCGCTGCTGCAACACCCACCAGCGCCGAAGTGGCGCACAATCTTAAGTAGGCGTTTTGGAAGCGGCAGCTGCGCCAATTTGGTTCATCATACCCGCTGCGGGTTCTGGCCAGCGCTTTGCCGCTGATTCGCCCAAACAATTTTTAGTCGTTGCCGGCAAAACAGTGTTGCAACACACGTTGGATGCGCTGCTGGCGCATCCCTCGAGCGTTGGCGCGGTGGTGGCGTTAGCGCCGAATCAGCGTTTGAACGTTTTAGATGCGAGTTCGGCCATTGCAGGCAAGCCGGTTCTGCAAGCTTGTGGCGGAAATACGCGCGCGGAGTCGGTGCTGGCCAGCCTGCTCGCGCTGCCCGCCAATTTATCGCCCGACACGCTGATTGCCGTGCACGATGCTGCGCGGCCCTGCGTGCCCACTTTGGCACTCACTGATCTATTCGAGCGCGCGATTGCGCATCCAGTCGGGGCGATTTGGGCGCAAGCGTTAACCGATACGATCAAGCGCAGTGAGCCCAATCGTGCGGTTGCGGAAACGTTGGATCGCAGCCAGCTGTGGCGCGCGCAAACGCCGCAAATTTTTCGGCTGGGCGCGTTGAAATCCGCGTTGATGAGCGCATTTTCGGACGGTGTGGCGGTCAGCGACGAATCGCAGGCGATGGAGCGGCTCGGGCATTTTGCCGAGTTAGTGCAGTGCCCGGTGGAAAATATCAAGCTGACGCACATGCGTGATTTGCCTGCGCTTGAGCGTTTTTTCCTGAGCAACACGCCCTGAAACGCGCGCGCATCGGCCACGGCTTTGATATCCACGCGTTCAAGCCGGGCAATTATGTCGTTATTGGCGGCGTGCAAATTCCACACGATCAAGGCGTGAACGCGCATTCCGACGGCGATGTCGCCATACATGCGCTGTGCGATGCGCTACTCGGCGCTTTGGCGCTCGGCGATATTGGGCATTTTTTTCCGCCCGATGATATGCGTTGGAAAGATGCTGACAGCCGCGTTCTGTTGCGCGCCTGCGTCGAAAAAGTCTCCAAGTTAGGCTTTGGCGTCGGCAATGCCGATATCACGGTCATTTGTGAAGGACCAAAACTTGCGCCGCATTTGCTGCTGATGCGAGAGCGCTTGAGTCAGGACTTAGGCTGCGCGCTGCACGATGTCAGCGTCAAAGCCACAACGAACGAGAAAATGGACGCGATTGGCAATCGCGAAGGTCTTGCCGCGCATGCGGTGGTGCTGCTTTGGCCTATCGGAGCCTAACTGCCGTCGACCTTTCGAACTATTCGAAACTACCGCCAAAATCTGAACTAAAGTCTGAAGCTGCCGCTTCAAAGCCGCTGGATGACATCATTTGCTCAGGCACTGCGGCTTGAGTGCTGTTAGCAACGACAGAGCGCTCAGGCGAGTTGGTTTGTGGATTCGGTAACGCAAAAAACATTAGCAAGCCCGCGCAAGTGCCACCGGCCAACGCGCGAAAACCCCAGGCGAATGATCGCTTGTTTGCCGCAATCGAATCGGCGCGCTGCACCAGCGTGCTGGCCGTTTGCGTGGCTTGATCGCTCAAACGCAGCGCCAATTTGGCTTGGGCTGCAGCGGCTGGATTTTGCAGAATCTTCGCTACCAACGCATGGCGTTCGTACAGACTCAACTCGCCGCAGGCAAGCCCGACCAGGGCGTCACGCATTTCCAGCGCTGCCGGAGCTTGATTAAGTTGCGATTTCATAAGTGGCTCCGAAGTTTTGTCTTGCCATAAATGTTGTGGACGGCTTTGCAATGACGCAGTTCACAATTTTCAGCTTTCGAATAGACGCACGCGCTATAAAAATTCTCTCAGCCCTCCACTAGTGCGCTGAATTACGCCCGTAAAAGCCGCACTCGGCTGAACTGGCGAAATAAAGTCGGGCATGCCGATACCAATTGCCTAGGTTTCAGCGCTAATATGTAAGTCTATAACGTTACTTCAATTCGGGATGCGCGTGAGTGCAGTGATCGAAAATCGCAATTTTTCCAATTGGTCTACGCTACTCGGCGGTGGATTAAGCCTTCTGTGTGCGCTGCACTGTGCGCTGGTGCCGCTGCTGTTTTTGATCACGCCGACCTTCAAACTTGCGCTTTATTCCGTGCGCGACCCGAATCACAAAATGGCGATGCTGATGTTGATGAGCCTGCGCTACGAGCGCTGGCTGGTGTGGATCGGCTTGGCATTCGCTGCCATTACGCTATTTGCCAACGCCAAAGCCCACCCGCGCGCCGGCCAGCTATTTGTTGCAGGTGCCTTGCTTAGCCTGGCGGGTGCGTATTCGCCCATGCAGGCGCAAGTTTTGCACAGCGTGTTGATGATAGCTGGCGGCTTCACGCTGTTTTATGCGGCATTGTTAAATGTGAAGAGTTGTCGAGAACGAGTTTAGTCCAGCTAAGCTAACTCGTACTTGGTTCCGAACACTTTTGATAACCCTTACGCTAATCTCTTTCGAATCCATCTGAGAAAGTGTCAGTACTAGCGTTCAGTTTAGCGATATTGACTGAAATCTCGCCTCCTGCAAGACCAAAATTCCCACCTACAAAGACGCCTCCTTCAGATGTAGCCAACGAACTGACGGTTGTGGCCTCGCCGGAGACCAAGGGGGCAAGGCCTGGACTTAGATTGCTCCAGACTGCACCGTTCCAACGCGCAACCATAGCTCTCCGCCCTATGGATGAATCGAAGTAGTCACCCCCCAAGTATAAATCTGGGCCAAATACTACGAGTGTCTTGATGTTAAGAGAATCATTGGGATCAAGACCAACTCCGAGGTTGGTCCATGTACCAGCGCTCAAACGTGCTATTTTTTTTGCTGGACTACCGATTGCCGTTTGCGTGAAGTGTCCACCGACATACAAATCACGTCCAGAGACCGCAATTGCGGTTACGGTATTGTTCAACCCACGGTTTTGATCACCTAGCGGACTCCAACTGCCGCTGCTCCAGCGAGCTATATTATCTGCAAATATTTGACCACCGACCTGGTTAAAGCTACCGCCAACATACAGGTCGTTTCCGGTATCAGTTCCTACAACTGCCAGCGCGTTGACTTCGCCACTAACGCCGTTGTTGTTACCAATGCCAAGGCTAAACCATTCAGTGCCATCCCAACTTGCTACGTTTATAGCCGGCACGCCCCCAGCGCTATTGAAACTACCACCTACATATAGCAAACCACCTGGAGCTACTGTCAGTGCGAAAACCGACCCACTATTTGGAGAATTTGAAAACGAAATGCCTGAGCCCAAACTTGTCCAAGCATTACCGTTCCAACGCGCGATGTTATTGGCTGGTGTGCCGCCGACGCTGTTAAAGCGCCCGGCAATGTAAACATCATTTCCAGACACTGCCACAGCGTTGATGCTGAGTGCGTTAAAGGGGCTTTGACCAATATCAGCGTTTAAGCCAAACCAAACACTACCATTCCAGCGCGCTACCATTTTGGCTGGCACGCCTCCAGCAATGCTGAAGTCACCAACAGCATAGACATCTTGATCCACAGCTGTTAAGTGACGGATATTACCGTTTACACCTTTGTTATTGGTGCTAAAGGAGCCAACACCAGACCAATTGCTTGCACGCCAACGGGCAACATTTTTCGCCGACACGCCGCCCGCATGAGAGAAATTTCCGACAACATAAAGATCGTTGCCTACGTTCATTAGGCCAGCCACTGATGAATTGTTGGCGCCGTTTGTTACGCCTGCTCCCAAACTGAACCAGTTGGTTCCGTTCCAGCGCGCAACCCCTGATGCAATTGCGCCACCAGCTTGCGAAAAATTACCACTAGCATACAAATCATTGCCTACTACAGCGAAGGATCTAACTAGGCCATTCAAAGCATTGCCGCTGCCTAAGCCTGACCACTCGCTGCCGTTCCATCGCGCGATGGATGCTCCGCCCGCTAGCCCAACAGCGTTGCTCGCTACATAAAAATTGCTACCCAATAGCGCGAGTGCGGTGACTTCATTTTCTACGCCATTGCTAATTCCAACCCCTATGCTAGACCAAGTGCTACCGTTCCACTTAGCCACTCGATTAGCCGATATGCCTCCTGCATTTCTGAACTTGCCGCCGACAAACAGATCTCCACCAAGGGCAACCATGGCCGTCACCGGGGCATCCACTCCTATGCTGCCGATTGCGCTGCTGCCTACGGTCGACCAGTCGCTGCCATTCCAGCGCGCCAAATTACTGACTAGTGTTGCACCTGCCTGCGTGAACGTACCGCCTACATAAAGATCACTACCCGATGTCGCAAGCGCATGCACATCGCCGTTAACGCTGCTGCCTAAGCCTGACCAAGCGCTGCCGTTCCAACGCGCTAATCTACTAATCGGTGCGCTACCGGCTCGACCAATCGCACCACCAACATAAATATCTTTTCCAGCTACAGCGATAGCGCTGATTTCACCAACAAGCGCTGCGTTTCCAATGTTTCCTGAGCCTGGCAGGCCGGACCAAGTTCCGCTGCTGGGCGAGTAAATAGCAATGTTAATTGCTGGCACGCCATGGCACGCGTTAAACCGGCCACCAACCACCAAGTCACCGTTTTCCATCCGAGCAACCGCACGAATTGAGTTACAACTGCTAGCGGTAACCTCTGGATAGCCAAAAATTGTCCATTGACTACTAACGGCTCCAAATTTTCGAACCAAATCATTTACTGGCAAAAATCTGGGTGCTTCGCCAGCTTTGCTTACCATTTGAAATCCAGTTGGATCTAAGTTTCCTAAGTAGTCACTAGGAGTTTTCAGCCTGCCGTCAGTATCTAAATACTCTGCAATTGGCGCACCGACCTGGGGCTTAGCTTCACTAGCATTTGCGCAAAACGCCGAACTGCAGGCTAACGTTAAAAAAAACATAAAAATAGATTTCATTTTGTTGTTGCTCATTCGAAGTGGTTTTGTGCATTTGGAAAGAACTAAAATTTTTTACCGCTGATCGTACGACTCGATAGCCGTGAGTTGGGCAAAGACTCTATCAAACACTGATGTCGCGTTTGATTTTGGTTAATTCAATAGTCAAAACCCATGCCGCAACTTCAACCCAACCAAATCAACTCTTCGTCGAGAAATTCTTCTTTGACAACTGCCTTGATACTTAAACACCGAGCTTCCAACGCTCATTTAGAGATTGGAAGGTGGACGTGATTTTGATGTGGTAGTTATCTGGGATCGTGGTCGGCACTACTTATCTGCGGGGGAGCAGTGTCGCAGTAAACCTGCCCAGAGCGAAAAAGTAAGTTCGATTTTTTCTTTGACCAATCCGTGTCATTGTCAGACTTACCTGATGCGCATTCAACTTTTGGACGATCCGCAGCCGCACCAACCTGCAACAAGCCGTGACCGAATTTGCCTTCTTCTACAACTACATACGTTTGCATCAGAATATCGGCAGCGGCACGCCGAACATGGCTTGGCTCGGTCAAACCCAGTTTCCAAAACTCAAAACGCCGCGTTGGTTCGCGGCGTAGGTGTGTGGTTGGGACTGGAGCGATATTGAAACCGCCAGATGATTAGCTGGCAAAGCCACCGCCAAAACCTTTTCAAAAAGCCTGGCTAGCGAACTTTCCGCGAGTTGGCTCGGCTTACGGTTGAATATTGGCATGTCCAATTTTGAGTTGTTCGAGGTGACCCGAAATATTTGCCCAGCTTTAATTGAAATTTGGGCTGAAAAATCGCCTCAGTTGATGATGATGGTGAATGAGTTAGACGAGGACGCCACACTTGGCAGACGATTTGGGTGATTCTGGGGTTGAAAAAGCAGCAGCGTTAAAAATGATCGCTTGCGCTTAAAAAATTACTAGCGCAAACGTATCGAAGGCAAAGTCACTTCACGGCCACCACGGCGTACTGTTACGCTGACTTGCTCGGCATCTGCAAGCTGATTGGCAATGCTGGCGCCTTGCTCAATCGAATTGATGCGCTGGCCGTTCACCGCGACCACCACATCATCTGGCAATAGCCCTGCTTGAGTCAGCAGCGCTTGATTCGCGCCACCATTGAGCTTAATACCGCTGAGCTGGCCATTGGCATCCATGACTGGCTGCACCATGCCGATTAACCCGGCTGGATTAGCGAGCGCCTGTTCGCGCGCTGCTGCAAATGAGGCTGTGGAGGCACCAGCCGTGGGGTTGACATAGCCGTTCGAGGGATCTGAAGTTGGCAAGCTTGCACCAGGCAATCCGAAATTCGGCGCGCCGGTTTGTGGCACGATCGCTAGGCTCTGATTTTCTATCGCTTTGGAGAGCTTCGGTAGGTACAGCGTTTCCGGCCGGCCTTGATATATCAGTACGACGCGATCTGAATAAATCTCATCAACCACCGCGCCCGCTACGCTATCGCCGGATTGATATTCGCGCTGGCGCTGCTGCTCATCCGCAATAATCGCCACGCCGGTTTTAGGATCACGTCCGGCCGCCACGCCCATCAGCGTGAGCTTTAATTGCGTTGCCGGCGCATTTTGTGCAGCTAGCGCCGCCGCTTCGGCGCTGGCACCGAATAGATGAAACTGCGCGAGCGCTATCGCCGGCGCTTGCGGCAAAATGGCTGCGGGGCCTAGCTCGGCACTGTTTTGCTTGGGTTCGTTTGCGGGCGTAATCTGCTGCCAGGCAAGTTTTGCAGCGGCGCTGGCAAACCAAAGCGCTGCGGCAAGCAGCAAAATTCCGTGCAGCGCACGCAGCCCAGGCCAGCGATGTGGTGTAGGGAAAAGTTCAGCCAACGTTCTTGTTTGGGCGCGCATAGCTTTATTCGTGCAAACCGCTTATTCGCTGGTCGGCGTTCGGGTAAACGCGCTTGACACGGCCGGAGTAGCGCTGCGCGAGCCGGATTTCCCCCGTCCCCCGCCGCCTGATGGTGGCCCGGAGCGCCCGCCGCGCTTGGTCGGGCGCTTTTTAACCGGCGCACCGGATTTATCGTCCGCATCAAGCGCATGCATTTCTTTGGCACCGGCTTTGGGTTCTGGTCTAGCCTTAAGCAGTGCATCGGTTACGTTGGCACGCGGAATCGTAGCCTCAATGTAGCGCTCAATATCCGGCAGGCTGACCGCGTATTGCTCGCAGGCAAAGCTAAGCGCCGCGCCATCGCTGCCAAAGCGCGCGGTTCGGCCGATGCGGTGTACGTAATCTTCGGCGTCATACGGCAAATCGTAATTGATCACGTGGCTAACGTCTGGAATGTGCAGGCCGCGCGCGGCGACGTCAGTGGCGACCAAAACTTCAATCTCGCCTTTTTTGAAGCGCTCTAACAAGGTCATGCGTTTGCGTTGTGGCACGTCACCCGACAGCACGCCGGCCAGCTGCTGCGCGCGTTCCAGGGCGCGTTGAATGCGTTCGGCCACGTGTTTGGTATTGACAAACACAATCGCGCGGGTGGGTTTGAGAGTCGCCAAAATTCCGAGCAAAAGCGGCAATTTTTCCTCGCCTGCCGGAAAATAGACGCTCTGCGTCACGCGTGCAGCCGTTTTAGTACCCGCATCGGCGGCCAATTTTTTCGGATTGTGCATATGCTCGTAGGCCAGCTCTAACACCCGCAGGCTGAGTGTGGCGGAGAACATCATGGTCAGGCGCTCTTCCCGATCAGGCAAACGGCGCATCACATAGCGCACATCGGCAATAAAGCCCAAATCAAACATGCGATCCGCTTCATCCAGCACCATGACATCGGCGCGTTTGAGACTGAACACGTCTTGCTTGAAATAGTCAATCAGCCGACCTGGCGTGCCGATCAGGATATCCACGCCCTGCTCAAACTGGCGCCGCTGCTTGTCGTAATCCACACCGCCAAACACCACTGCCACGCGCAAACCGGTGTCACGGCTCAGCAACAGCGCGTCTTTTTGAATTTGTATCGCCAGTTCACGGGTCGGGGCCATCACCACCACACGCGGATCTTGCGGCCGGCGCTCAGCTTTTGCTGAAGTGGTAAGCAGTTTTTGCATCGCAGCCACTAAAAACGCCGCTGTCTTGCCGGTACCGGTTTGTGCTTCCCCGGCGACGTCTTGACCTGCTAGCAGTTCAGGTAGGGTCATGGCTTGGATGGGGGTCAAGCGAATAAAGCCAGCGGCAGTCAAGCTCGACAGTAAAGTCGGGTGCAAGTTAAAAGAGGCAAAATCTAAATCAGTTAAAACACGATCGCTCATTAAAATTATGGCCTTTTAAAGAAATGTGACGCTACAGACGATAAAGAATACTAATAAATACAAATGCTTAAAGAAAATCAGCGCTTGCGTTAAGCGCTCGCGCTCGTTGATGACCCGCCCCGATCTTTCACGGTTTGTAGCAATCTGACCGGCCAAAGCATGTATCCTCGGCGATTCGTGCTTACGGTTAGCCAACATTGCGGCTGTTTGGCGAAGCGCGGAACGCTGAAATTCGTCAACATTGGCGACTAGTCTAACGCGAAACCCTTGAAATACCACGATTTGGCTTAATGACGCCAAATTGCTTACCCAAAATGATTAGCCATAATAATTAATTAGGAGCTTGATAATATGTCGGTTGAATTGCTGCCCGTGGGTGACACAGATTTTGATTCGGAAGTTTTGCGATCTGGCGTGCCAGTGCTAGTTGATTTTTGGGCGACCTGGTGTGAGCCCTGCAAACGAATCGAACCGGTCATCAAAGAATTGGCGCAGCACTACGACGGCAAGCTCAAAATCGTCAAGCTTAATGTAGAAGAGCACCCCGGCACGGCGAAGAAATATATGGTTCGAAATATGCCGACTTTTATCATCTTCAAAGCCGGTGAAGTCAGCGCCACCCAGATGGGCGCTGTCGCGAAATCGCAAATGATGCAGTTTATTGACCGCGCGATTGGGTAGCGCATCTGTAAAAAACTAGCGTGTACCAGCGGCAGTCAGCTGCTGCGTACACTTTGACCTTTTTGCGCTGTGGTGGTAGCTTTCGCGCTGCACCGGATATTTGCGATCAGCAATGTGACGCTCGTCTGTTTGGACGGCCCGCTACTGGAATTACCCGCGAAGCGTGCGGCAGCATTCCCTAGTGAATGCGCAGCGTGTGGCAGGACGCCACATATAACTACTCACTTTTCCACTTAAATCAGGCAGCGCCGCAGTCCGGCTTGCCAGGCGTAAACGCATGAATTTGATCGAACTTAAGCAAAAACCCATCCACGAACTATTGTTGATGGCCGAAGAATTGCAAGTCGAAGGCATTAGCCGAGGCAAGCGCCAAGACGTCATTTTCGGAATTTTGAAAGTCCTGGCAAAAAAAGAAGAAAGTATTGACGTTGAAGGCGTCCTGGAAATCATGCCGGATGGTTTTGGTTTTTTGCGTGGCGCGGAAGCTTCGTTTTTGGCCGGGCCTGATGATGTGTATATCTCACCCTCGCAAATCCGCCGCTTTAATTTGCGAACCGGCGACTACATACGCGGCAATGTGCGTGCACCCAAAGAAGGTGAGCGCTATTTCTCACTCGCGAAAGTCAACGACATCAATGACGACGCGCCGGAGAGCAAAAAAAACCAGGTGCTGTTTGAGAACCTTACCGCATATTTTCCCACCGAGCGGCTCATATTAGAGCGCGGCAATGGTTCGAGTGAAGATGTCATTGGCCGCATTATTGATTTGGTGGCACCGATTGGTAAGGGCCAGCGCGGCTTGATCGTTAGCCCGCCGAAAGCCGGCAAAACCGTCATGCTGCAAAATATTGCGCAGGCGATTTCCTATAATAATCCTGATGTGCATTTGATCGTGCTGCTGATTGATGAGCGCCCAGAAGAAGTCACCGATATGCAGCGCACAGTGCGCGCTGAAGTGATTTCCTCAACCTTCGATGAGCCGCCGCAGCGCCACGTGCAGGTTGCGGAAATGGTGATCGAGCGCGCCAAGCGCTTGGTCGAGCATAAAAAGGACGTGGTGATTTTACTTGATTCGATTACTCGCTTAGCACGCGCCTACAACACCGTGGTGCCGAGTTCGGGCAAGATTTTAACTGGCGGCGTGGATGCCAACGCCCTGCAGCGCCCGAAGCGATTTTTCGGCGCCGCGCGTAAAGTCGAAGAAGGCGGCAGCTTGACGATTCTAGCGACGGCGCTGGTCGATACCGGCTCGGCGATGGATCATGTGATCTATGAAGAATTCAAAGGCACGGGGAACATGGAAGTGCATTTGGATCGGCGCATTGCGGAAAAACGCGTCTATCCGGCGATCAATATCAACCGCTCCGGCACTCGCCGTGAAGAGCTGCTGATTGATCCTGAGAAGCTGCAAAAGATTTGGATTTTGCGCAAGCTTTTGCACCCGATGGATGAGCTCGCTGCGATGGAATTTTTGCTGGAAAAAATGAAATCGACCAAGACCAACGATGATTTCTTTAGCTTTATGAAGCGTTAGTTATTACTTCGTCAACTAATCACTGAGATTGCAAGTGCGGCCCAAGGCCAGTGCGCCATCAGCAGGTTTTTTAATCCTGCGGCTTGCCGCTGACTTATCGCTTTACGAGTGGGCCGTTGCGAACGCCAGCGGCGCCATTTTACGCGGGCCTTGGAAGCTAGAAAACGCGGACTTCCAAGCCGCTTGTCAGCTGCCCGCGCTGATTATGTGTAACAGCCCTGAGCTGCTGGTACGTGGCGTGCAAGTGCCAGCTAAGGCACAAGAGCGCTTTCGCAGCGCAGTCGGTTTCGCACTTGAAGACAGCTTAGCCAGTGACATTGACGAGCTTCAATTTGCGCTGCCAGAACCGCTCGCAGAGGGCATAAACGAATGCGTATTAGCCAGGGCTAGTTGGTTAGCGGCGCTCAAGCAGCGATTGCAAACTTGGGGCATAGCACGGTCGCAATTGGTGCCGGAATGCCTGCTTTTACCCGCTAACAGCGCGCTACTTGAGCGCCATTTCGCCAGCTTCAAGCTTGGCAGCAATAGCGCCGGTGCGATTGAATCGGATAGCTTGGTCAGCATATTTCGCCAGCGTAATCAGCTCGATGGCGCGCTGCCGATTACGCTCTACCACACCGATGCGCTAGAGCTCAAAGGCCTGCCAAGCTATGTCAGCGCGGAGCCGCTCGGCTATGTGCTGCACTTTTTATTGCAGCAGGCACTCGCACACGAAAGCTGGGGCAACTTATTAAAAGCAGATGCACCCGCGAATCAAGCGCCCAAAGCCGGCGGCGTTTCGTGGCGTTGGGTAGGGCTGTTGGCGGGCGCTGCTGCATTGTTGCAATTGCTCAGTTTTTTCAGCGGCTATTGGCAGTTACACCAAAAAGATGCCGCACAGCGCGCGGAAATTAGCGCCATGTTCGCTGAAGTTTTCCCGGGCAAGGCGGCCTATGAAGGCAATGCGCTTGATCCCATCGGCATGCTAAACAGCAAGCTTCAGCAAGACAGCCAGCGCAGCAGCGCACTTCAAGGCGGCGGCTTGCTGGCGCTGCTGTCGTTAGCTGCGCCGATTCTAGTCGGCGAAACGCGCGTGACCCTAGTCAACGCCGAATATCGCAATGGCGAGCTGGAGCTGGGCATGCGCGCGGCGAATTTAATCACGCTCGATGGCGTGCGCGGCAGGCTGGCGACGCTGCCTGAATTGAACGTAGCGCTTGGCAACAATGTGGTTGACCCGAGCGGGCAAATGTTGACTGGGCGCATCAAGCTATCACTGCGCACCTCTGTACCGCCAAGCTCCACAACGCCACAGAGTGTGCCATGAGCTCACTCTGGAAGCGTTTGATAAGCGGGCTAACTAACTCAGCGCTTTGGCGCGCGCGTAGCGAATCAGAGCGTAAAACGCTCATCGTGGGCGCTATGGCATTAAGTTTGATGCTGATTTTCCAGTTCGGCTACAAGCCCATCACGCAGGCGATGCGAACGCTTCGGTCACAAACGCAAACGCAAGCCGATCAGCTGATCGTGCTTCGCAGCCAATTGGCAGCGCGCAAAGTAGATCTGGCCGCGCAGCCGCAAAACACCGTGCCGAGCCTATCATCCAGCATGTCGCTTGCCGCAGTGTTAGAAGGCACACTGACCGAAGCCGGCTTCAAAGGCGCACTCAAAAAGATCGAGCCGCTGAGTGAAACAGCAGTGCGCGTTGAATTAGGCGGCGTGAATTTCGATGCACTAATTACCACGCTAGAATCGCTCTCGAAAAACCAGCGCGTCAGCGTGCAGGAGCTAAGCCTGGATGCCATCGCACCGAGCACGGTGAGCGCGCGAATGACGTTTAGTCGTTGAACCTTCTTATTGCATATGACTTGCCGGACTTGTTAGTGCGTTTTGACTTCTGGATATCGTCGTCGCGCCGTTGGCGCTCAAAAATGCACAACTGGCCTACTTCACGCCATCTATCTGTCCCAAAACCGCATCCGCCTCACTCATTCGTCCAAGTGTTCGATACGCTTTTTCCAAACCAACCAAATTATCAACGCGCTGGCGGTGTTTTTCAGGCAATTGTTTGGCAAATAGCATTGCTGCGCGCACAAACCGGGGCAGGGCGTCCGATGCTTGCTGGTTGAGCAGCAAACTCTTAGCCCAATTGGAATCTATCGCCGCCGCTAAATAAGATTCGCCGCCGCCAACTGCGACGGCAACTTCATAGGCCTGCGCGAAAGTATCCAACGATTCGTCCAGCTTGCCTTGATCGGCTAACACGCGGCCTAAGTTATTCAGCGCGGTTGCGGTTGCTGCGTGCCTATTGCCGAACGATTCCCGGTAGCCGGCAATAATCGCCCGATACATTGAAGCGGATTCCTCCAATCGCTTCATTTGCCGATACAGCCCGGCTAAATCATTTATGGCTTCCAATGTCGAAAACGCGCCTTTGCCGAATTCCTTCTCGCGGAATTCAATGGCCTCTTTGTGCGCCTGCTCGGCCTCGGCAAAGCGGCCTTTGAGCCGATACAAGCGGCCTAGATTATTCAAAATCAACACCGCGCGGTGGTAGTGCTTACCTGATTTTTGCAGCGTCGGGCTTTTCAGTGCAGTTTCACTAATAACGATGCCTTCGTCGATATCTTGCATCTGCCAAGCCAGCACCGCGAGTTGCGATACGTAGTTCAGGGTCAGCGGATCATCGGTTCCGAAGGCTTTAAGCGCGCGCTGATAGCCGTCATTCCAAATCGTTTTGGCCTCGGCAAAATCACCCATCCGTAAGCGCAATTGGCCGATTTCAATATAGGCTTGCAGCGCGCGCTGGCTATCGGGGCCGTAACTTGCGCTCAGCAGATCGTGCGCCGCTTTTAGCTGCGGCTCGGCATCTGCGAATTCGGTTAGGTTCTTTAGCGTCACACCCAGGGTGTAGCGCACTCGGCCTTCAACATCGGGTTGACCCGAAAGCCGCGTTCCTAAATCGGCGTTTGCACGTCGAATAGCATCCAACACGGTAATTTTTGCACCATCGCCCGAAGCATTCACATCGCTCTGCGCCAGCAAATCTTCAGTCATGAAGTCAGCTACTGCATCCGATGCGCGAGCCTCGCGTTCGGCCAAGGCGCGCGCAGAATTTGCGGCATCGCGCTCGGTCTGTGCGCGCTGGTATTCGTGTAGGGCAACGCCTGCGCCCGCCGCAAGGCCAATCGCGGTCATGCTTCCAAGCGCCACTGCTAGCTGATTGCGGCGCAGCCATTTTGACACTGCGCTGCGCTTTGAATAGGGCGCAGCCAGCACCATTTGATGATCCAAATAGCGCGAAATATCAGCGGCAAATGCGTCCGCCGTTTCATAGCGGTGGCTGCGCTCTGGTTGAATCGCGCGCCATAAAATGAAGCTCAAATCACCCCGAACTGCACGTTTCAGCGCATCAACGCTGAGCTGGCGGGTTAGCGCAATTTCGCTGATATCGCCTTGGGTCATCGAATCCAATACCGCTTCGGCGCGTCGTATGGTTTTCGTCTGTGTGCCTGGCTGTGCCCGCGCGCTGGCTATGTAGGGCAGTGCGCCAGTCAACAGCTCATAAAGCACCACGCCGAGCGAATAGATATCCGACCGGGTGTCTATGTGCGCTGCATCTGGGTCCAGCCCAGCCTGTTCCGGGCTCATGTAATCCGGCGTGCCAGCATGATCGCGCATGCCATCGGCCGATTTGTGCGCGCTGGTGGCAATTCCAAAGTCGATCAGCTTAGGCAACGGGCGGCCATCAAGCAGCGCTACGATGATATTGCTGGGCTTCAAATCCCGGTGGATCACGCCCTTTTGATGCGCGTGCTGCACGCCTTTTAGTACGTCTAAAAATAGCCTTAAGCGGGCATTGATAGCTAGCCGCGTGCTATCGCAGTACTCGTGAATCCGTAATCCTTCAACGAATTCCATGGCGATATACGGCACGCCCGTTCCAGGTCCGTTCTGGGCGTTCGCTTCACCCACCTCAAGTATTTGCGCCACGTTCGGGTGCCGCATGCGCGCCAGCGTTTGCGATTCAATGTCAAAAAACACCCGATCACGCGCCGACAAGTCCGGTGCTTTGAGTATTTTCAACGCCACATCGCGCACCAGCGGCTGCTGCTGCTCGGCGAGATACACCTCGCCCATGCCGCCTGCACCTAATAACCTACGAATCAAAAAACGATCAAAACGCTGACCTGGCAGGAGTTGCACTGCCGAGTCGAGCGCTATGCTTCCCGCGTTGTTGGAGGACAACGTCGCTTGCGTGGCGCCTGTGCCGGTATTTGTAAAGTTCGTCATCCGCGAATCATAGCGGGGAAACCGCTGAGGAGCGATTCCAACCGATCTAGGAACTCGCTGGACTAACGAACTTTGGGATCATAATCAGGCTAGGAAGATTGAATTCGCTTCGCGCAAGTCCAATAGGCAAAAATTCTCGCCCCTAAAATTTGCGTGCGAGTTTTTACCTCGAAGTGCTGCGTACCCGCTGATCGCACTGTTGCTTAAGCTACCAAACCATGCCGCCAAACCCACACCGCAACTTGGGTGCGATCATTCAGTTCAAGCTTGGCTAGAATACTGCCAACGTGGGATTTGACGGTCTTTTCGGCAATCACCAAGCTATCCGCTATCTCTTTATTGCTAAAGCCCTGCGCTATCAGCGTCAGCACTTCCAGCTCGCGCGGGCTGAGCTGGTGATAGCCTTTGGGCATGCGGCTGGCCGCCAAATGCTGGGTGGCTCTGGCGTCCAATACCACTTCACCGCGCGCCGCGCGCAATAGTGCCGCCGCTAGATCGTCGGCGCTGCTGTCTTTGAACAAAAAGCCGCGCGCACCGACTTGCAGCGCTTCCAGTACCGGCAAGCGGTGGCTGGCGCTGGTCAACACCAGGCAGCGCGTTTGTGGGCTCTGCTCCAAGATGCGCGCGCACGCACCAACGCCGTTTTCGCCGGGTAATAGCAAGTCGACTAGCGCCAAGTCGGGCTGCATTTCCCGCGCGATCGCGGCAGCAGCCAGCGCATCACCCGCTTCGCCTATCCATTTGAATTCTGGGCGGGCCTGGAAAAACGCCTTAAGCCCGCGCCTAACCATATCGTGGTCATCGACTATCATTAAGCTCAGCGCGGTCATTTCGTTTTTTGTCCTGCCTCGCTAATTGTGGTTTGCATCGTTCATGGTGAGTCTGTCGAACCCTGCAGCCGCGTGTAGGTAGCGTCGCATGAATTGGGCCGTAGTTCGATGCAAATTGAAGACGAAGTTTGTTTCTGAGACGATCAGAGCAGGCGCTGCGCCATTTTGCTTAGGATGTAAGGAAAACACATGGGAAATTTAAAATGGGCCAGCATCGGCGCGGTGCTGATTGCCTTGATTGTAATGATGTTTAATTCCGGCGGAAAAACCATCAAACCCGAAACGGCGGCGAAACTTAAAGCACAGTTTGATGATTTGACCGCGCTATATGAGCCGCTATGTATTGCGGAAGGGCCATTTCCTAAACCGACGCATGAGATTTGCTTTCAGTGCGAAAAGCTAATGTCGGCCAAGTTGATCGAAAAGCGCGAAGGTAATTATGAGCTGACGCAGTTCGGTCGATCCATTTATCGGCAAGATGCAGATGTGCGCTTTAACGCCGCCGTACGCAAACAAAATGCGCGAGCAAAACCCAGCTATAAGCCTACCGAAGCGCAGCAGGCCTTACTGTTAAAGCGGCCACGGTTTTGCCTGGGTGAAACCTACGCGGAAACCCTAGTCGATGCCTTGGGCGTAATGGAGCTAGGCGCGGATCGCTATCAAAGCGCTAAGATAATTCCCGGCGTGCGCGATCCGCATCCAGACATCTTAGATCCACGCTTGGCACCGCTGGCAATTCCCTGCGCGCCTGCAGTGGCCGGCAAACCTATGCTATGCAAGCAGCAGTTAGTAACCGTTCAATATTTCAGGGATGAATTCGAGTTCACCGATGTGCGCTATGGACCCTGGGTTAATGAGAAGTAGTGCGCGCGGCAAGGAAAATTTGTCGGGCATTGCCAGTCCACTCAAGGCAAGTCCTGAAGAAGTTGAAGCGCAGCTGCAAAGTGAGCGCTTGCTTCCGTGAGGTTTTCTTGATCGTTCAAGCCAGCGCGCGGGGCCATTGGGATGAAGCTGAAAAATCCAGGCGCGCCGCCCGATATCGCAGCGTTGATGCCAATGCCAGAGCTGTGCGCTATCTCGAAATTCGGACATCGCTCGAAGCACGTTACAGCAGTGAAGTCGTGCGCGCAGCCGGAACCTACGCGGTAGAGAATATTGCCGATTTATCGCAGGGCGAAGTTTGCTCGGCCCATATAGATTTGCTCATCGCCATTTTGGAAGAGCCAGAAGCGTTTGCCGGCGGGATGTTGGATAACTTGATTCGATAAGCGCAAAGTGCCGGTCAAACGGCATACGAGTTTAAAAACGCTCGCCGCTGCAATTTAGTATTCTTTAGGTTCTTATTCAATTTGGACGCGCCGCCATGGCCACCATTACCCGCTACGGATTTTTCAAACACTTAAGCGCCGAACCGAACCAATTCGTGCTGCATTTTAGCAACGGCAAACTGCGCCGCAGCGGCCCGGGTATTGCGTATTGGTTTTTTCCGCTCAGCGCCGCGTTAGCGCAAGTGCCGGTTGAAGACGTGTCGACTACTTTTGTGTTGAACGAGCGTAGCTGTGACTATCAAGCTGTCAAACTGCAATGCACAGTGATTTATCGGGTTGCTGATCCGGCGAAAGCGGTGTCGAGGGTTAATTTTTCAATTGGCGTCAACACCGGTATTTGGAATGAGCGCCCGCTAGATGCCATCGCCACGCTGTGGATGCAGCGCGCGCTGACACCCACGCGAAACTACCTTGCCAGCGCGACGCTGGAATCCGCGCTTCGAGAAGGCCCGGAAAAAATGCGTGGCGCGCTGATGCAAGCGCTCGGCCAAGATGCGGAAATTGCCGCTATGGGGCTGGCGCTGGTCGGCGTGGTGATTGACCAAATCTCCCCGTTGGCGGAGGTTGAAAAAGCGCTGCAAACCCCGACGCGCGAAGCGATTCAAGGTAAAGCCGATCAAGCCACTTTTCGACGCCGCGCTGAGGCGGTCGAGAAAGAGCGCGCCATTAAAGAAAACGAACTCGCGACCGAGTTGGAACTTGAACGCAAACAAGAGCAGCTCATCGCACAGCGCGGCGATAACGCGCTTGCCCAGGTTAAGCAGCACAATGCCGCCGAGCAGGCCAAAATCATCGCGAAACTTGAGCGTGTTGCGTTGAGCGCCGAAGCGAACGCAAAACGCACCACTATCGAAGCGCAGGCCGGTGCACAGGCACAGCGTAGCCTTGCCGCAGCAAGGCTAGAAGAAGATCAAGCGCGCCATGATATTTGGAAAGCCACGCCGAGCCACGCAGCGCTGGGGCTGGTTATGGCGCGTTTTGCCGAGAATGTCCACAGCGTCGGCAACATCAATCTTACGCCGGAATTATTGGCGCAAAACTTCCAAAACTGGCTGCAGCAGCTGCCTAGTGATGGTGGTGGTCGTGGGGCTGAGCCCACGCGTGTTGAAACGCCCTAGATCGCTAATGTTTCAGCCGCAAGTTCAAATTCGATGCGTATAGGTCGCCTCGTGGTCGTAACTCGAGCCAGCCCGCTCGAGCTGCTCGTGCAGCGCTTTGGCACCGCCGGGCAAGCGCAGTTTCACCTGCAATCACACGGTGAATCCATGAACTGGTACGAGCAGCAGCACGAGCGGCTAAACCGTGGCTTAGCCGTTGCGCTTGCGCATTTGCCAGCGCATTTGAGCTACGTTCGGGTCGGGCGTGATCAGCTTGACCGGTTTTTATTTGCTTCGGACGATGCAGTTATGATCGTTGGCCAAGATGGCTTGATGGCTAACGTCGCAAAATACCTGAGCGGGCAAATCGCCATTGGTATAAACCCCGACCCGGGGCAGTTTGACGGCGTGCTGTGCCCGCATACACCAGAATCGAGTGGCGAAATTTTGGACTGGTGCGTGGATGCGCATCAGCACTCAGGCCCCTATGTTGTCGAGCCACGCGTGTTAGCGCAGGCGTTGCGTGAGGATGGGCAGCGCCTATTCGCCCTCAATGAAGTGTTTATTGGCCACCGCACGCACCAGTCCGCGCGCTATCGTTTGCAGATAGGCGCTGTGCACGAGCGGCAATCTTCATCCGGCTTGATCGTCGCCACCGGCACGGGAAGCACCGGTTGGGCGCGCTCGATCGTGCAACAGCGCGGCATTACCGAGCCTATGCCCAGCCCGATAGACGAACGCTTAGCCTGGTTCGTGCGCGAACCTTGGCCCTCGATTGCCTCCAAAACACAGCTCAATTTCGGCATGCTGACGCAGCAAGCGGCGCTGCGGGTGATCTCAGAAATGGGCGAAGGCGGCATTATTTTTGCCGATGGCATTGAAAGCGACTGCATTGAATTCGCTTCCGGGCAATCGGTAGAGATTAGCGTTGCGGCGCAGCGGTTAAATTTGGTGGTAAAAACTTAACTTGCGCAATCAGCTGCTGTTACTACGCCGAATTCACACGCCGCCTTAGCAATCAGTTTTCCCTAAAAACGCGACCAATCGCGGCGCCATTTCTGCGTGCGCATCTTCGGTTAACCAATGCCCGGCGTTAGGGTAGCGATGCACTTCGGTATCTGGATAAAGCCGGACGTATTCCGCTAAATAATCTGCATCAAATACAAAATCGCGCATGCCCCAGTTGATCTGGATGGGTAGGTTCGCCAAACTGGGTAAAAACGCGGCGAGCTCGGCGATTTTATCAAAGCCACGATCACTCGGTTTTAGGGGAATATCGCGTACGAATCGCAAAATGGCTTCGCAATCTGCCGCATTAGGGTGCGCGCCTAAATAGCCGTGCGCGGCGGTGCGGCTGAGCTTTTTACCCACGCCAATCCAAACGGCGCCGCGCTGAAAGCCGTTGAGATACTTACACACCATACCGCCAAACCAGCTATTACGAATAAATCCAATCGCAAATGGAAGTTTTTTGCCCTTCAGCAGCGGGAAAGTTGCGGTGTTGTTGATCACCAATCGCGTGACGCGGCCAGGGTGGCGCTGGGCGTAGCGCAGGCCAATAATGCCGCCCCAGTCGTGCATGATGAGCGTGATTGGACTTTCTGCATCTAGCTGAGCGAGCACGCGTTCTAGGTCATCAACCCGCGTTTCAAAATGAAAATCATAGGCGCCGCGCGCGGGTTTATCGCTTTCGCCCATGCCAATGTGGTCAATCGCAATGCAGCGATAGTTTGCCGCACAGGCGGCTACTAAATGGCGAAATAGGTGCTTTGAACTCGGGTTGCCGTGTACAAAAACGAGCGTGGGCTTGGCGCTCGCGCTTTTGCCGGTGTCCCAGCCGCGCTGGATAAAGCCGTGCGGGTGTTTGACTTCAAAGAGCGGAAAATTATAGTGCGGGTCGATAGCGCTCATAACTGGAAAACGCTACTGCTGGCCGACATTGACCAAAACTCGCCCGAGCGCGCCGCCTTGAATCAGGCGCGTAAAAACATCCGGCAAGCCTGCCAAAGGCACTTCAGCCTGTACGATTTTGTTGAGCTGGATCGGTTTCCAATCGCTAGCTAATAGCCGCCAAAGCTCGGCGCGGATCGGCATCGGGGTGTTGGCTGAGTTGATGCCCAAAATGGACACGCCGCGAATAATAAATGGCATGACCGTGGTGTGGACGTCATGACCGCCCGCCATGCCGCAGCTGGCGATCGAGCCCCAAGGTTGGATCACGCGGCATAAATCAGCCAGCATGGCACCGCCGACGTTATCCAATGCGCCAGCCCAGCGCGCCGATTCCAATGGGCGCTGGCCAATGTTTAGCTCGGCGCGATCATGCACCGCTTTTGCGCCGAGTGATTTCAGATACTCAAACTGCGCTGGTTTTCCGCTGATCGCGTGTACTTCAAAACCCGCGCGGGTCAATATATCAATGGCCAATGTGCCTACGCCACCGGTAGCGCCGGTAACCACGAGCGGCCCGGCGCTCGGCAGCTGCCCGTTCGCCTGCATGCGCCATAAGCTAAGCGCAACGGTAAAACCCGCCGTGCCGATAGCCATTGCTTCGCGCAGCGTTAAGCCGCTTGGCAAAGGCACTACCCATTGCGCTGGCAAGCGCTGATATTCGCTGTAGCCGCCGTCTCGCGTTTCCGATAATCCGCAGCCGGTCACGAGCACCGCATCGCCCGCTTTGAACCTGGCATCTTGGCTTTCAACTACGTGGCCTGCAATATCAATGCCCCCAACCAGCGGCGATTTACGCAGAATTTTTCCTTCACCGGTGCCGGCTAAAGCATCTTTAAAATTGACGCTCGAATAGGCGGTTTTAATCAAGACTTCGCCCGCATTCAAGTCGGCGAGTGATATCTGCTCTATACCTGCCGTGTAGCTTTGCTCGTTGGCGTGAATTCGAAATGCGTGAAAGCGTTCGGGTACTGAATTTAACTCAGACATTATATGGAGCCTGAAAACTTTGCCGCTAAAAATAGCAGCACCAGCGCCACCACAATCAGCAGCGCCCACATCCAAGTCGGCATGCCGCCACCAGCCGCGTTGTTGGCTTGCGCATTTGCCGCAGCGGCGGCTGCCTGATTGGCAGCGGCGGATGGATTAGACGCTTGCGTGCTTTGCAGCATTTCTTTGCCCGGTGCAATCAGCTGAAATCGTAGCTGATCAAAGCGCAGTTCATCACCATGCTTGAGTAATTCGCGGGTAACGCGTCGATCATTGACGAAGGTGCCATTGGCAGAGCCCAAATCTTCCACCATGACGCCATCTTGGCTGACCCGTAATTCGGCGTGGCGGCGCGAAATTTCATCGGTTGGAATCGATAGATCGCATTCAGGTGCGCGGCCAATTACGGTTACGCCGCTGAGCGGGAATACTTTGCCAAAGGTGACGCCGGAAACCCCGCGCAGCATGAATTTAGGCAGCGCAGATCGGATTTTGGTGCGGCCATCGTCCTCTTCTTGGCGTTTCACGGTGATCGGAATGGAGCCCGCGCCGGCGACCGCTTTGTCGGTTGCCACCACGCGAATGCGCACATCACCCAGCTGTAGCAAATCGCCGGGCTTGAACTCGGTTGCGCGCTGCACCCGCGCGTTGTTGATCAAAATCAGCGCTTCTGGCGTGCCGGGCGTAATCATCGCATTGCCGTTATTGGATTGAATATCGGCGTGCTTTTCACCAATGCTGGCAGCAGTCAATACAATCTGTGCGTGGCTAGAATTGCCAATCAAATACAGGCCGTTTTCAAGCTCTATTGGCGCATGCTCGCTGTTCGGAAAGATAAGTCTCATACGGATACTCTGCTAATTTTTCGGAAAAAGGTCGGAGCCAGTTTTGGCCCGGCTTGACTGCTTACTTTTATTACGCTGCACATTAATCACGTTGCACGACGTCGCGCGCAACCCTAAAACCGACGGTATTGTTCAATTCGTCTGGCCCAAAACGATTGCGAACTGCGGCGGTGTTTTCTTTTTTGCCGCTAATCCATGCGCTGCCGAGCACCATGCGCTCTTTGCAGTTACCGGACTGCCAGGGTTTTTCATTGCCTGGATGGCCTGTGATCGCATCGTTACGGCAATCTGCGACCCACTCGCGCGCGTTACCGATCAAATCCGCCACTGCGCCGCCAAAGCTGCCGACCGGCGCGGTGCCAGCAAAACCATCATCGCAGCTCAGTACATCGCGTTCTTTAAACTGTTTGCCGTAGCTGATATCGCCTAGATTGCCGGTTTTGCAGCTTACGCCGCCCTGTTTGCTTGCAGCAAATTGCCATTCCGATTCGCTCAGCAATCGGTAGTTTTCACCCGTTTCACGGCTGAGCCATTTGGTGTAAGCCTGTGCATCATTAAATCCAACGCATACCACTGGCGATTTGGCATCTTGGTTAAAGCCTGGGCTCGTGAAAGTGCGCTCTTTACTATCGCCAAACAGCGCGAAATCTTCTGAATCTTTACAGCCGCGCGCGGTAGTGCGGTGACTGTTTGCTTTGACGAAACGCTGGTATTCGCCCAGGCTAGTTTCATAGCGCGCAATCGCGAAATTTTCACCGATTTTTGCCGATTTGCTGCCGCCTTTAGCATCGCGCAGCGTTACGCTGCCCGCCCCAAGAATCAACATGGCCGGGGCGTTGCCACCTGATTTGAGCGAGTCGGCAAACTGGAAGCCTGGTTTTGCCAGTTTGCTTAAGCGCGCCAGTCCTTCCGCTATTCGAGGATCTTTTGGCTCAAACAAAGCAGCTGCAGCGTAGAACATTTCACCTTTAGCCCAGTCCCAACTCTTCTCGGTAGGTTTGGCCTGCTCTATCCAATACGATGCAGCGCGCTGGCGTTCACTCAATACGAGCTTCAATTCTGGCGATGCTGGCCCAAAGTCTTTATTGCTGCGTTGAGCGTGTGTCAGTAAATCCAAGCTGGGTTGGAGCTGCGCGGCATCGGGCGCTGTAAGCGCTAACGCGGCGTCAATTTGTGCCTTGAGATAGGCTCCACATTGCGCTGCACCGGCAAGTGCCTCGGGCGATTTTGGCAGGAAAACCAGCGTTTGCCGGAACGCGTCCATCGCGCCAAATCGGGCACCAAAACACTGATTTTTCGATACCAGTAACTTGCCGTTTGCCAAATACGGTTTGACAAATTCGGCGCGTGTCGGCGGGCCAAAGTCGCCGGGCTTAGGGTCTGTGGCATCCAGCGGAGTTTGGGTGAGCAAAAGCGGATCCGCATTCGGATCCAAACTCGGGTCCGTGAGTTCAGTTACACCGGGATTTGGCGCAGGCTCCTCGTTTGCAATCGGCGGCGTTAATTTGGCGGGCGCTTTTGGTGTTTCTAAGGGTGCGTCAGAAACCGTCACCGGATCGAAATTCGTCGGCCGATTTTGCATCCACCAAGCAGCACCGGAAACAACCGCACCCAAACCGGCTATGCCAGCGAATATCCACGGCCACTTTGATGCGCCACTTGACGTCGGCGTAGCAAAGTCAGTCTTTCGTGCTTGCGGCGGTGGCACCGATTGCGGTTGCAACGGTGCTTTGCGCTGATCTTGTTTCTCAGCTGCCTGAACTTTTTGAGGTACCGCATTTAGTGCTACGGTTTGCGCAGAAATGTGCGGTGCGTTTGCTTCACTCGCAATCCCACTTCCCTGCAATTTTTGCGCTTCATACGCTTTGATACCTTCACCTAACTGCTGCGCCAGCAAGCCGCCCGGGCTCAGCGTTTCAAAATCTTTTGAGCCGGGCGCGCTGAGCGCTCTGGTTGGTATTTTTCGTTGAGCGCTGACGGGCACGTCACCCAAAGCCGTAGTGAACTGCTCGCCACTCGCGAAGCGCTCACCCGGATCTTTCGCCAGCACTTTGTCCAAAAATGGCTGCCAGTGTGCAACCGCCATCGGCAGTCTGGGAATTGGCTCGAACACATGCGCGTAAGCCACGGCGAAACCGTCAATGCCCTGATAGGGCGGGTGTCCAGTCAGCGCTTCAAACGTCAGTGCACCCAAGCAATAGAGATCGCTTCTTGCATCAACATCACCACCGCGCGCCTGCTCAGGGCTCATGTAGCTTGATGTGCCAATCGAAACGCCGGTTTGGGTGATTCGACTGCCGCTGTGCTGGCTGCGGGCAATGCCAAAATCCGTGAGTACCGGGTTGTTGGCGCTGTCGAACAAGATGTTGCCCGGCGTCACGTCACGGTGCACCACACCGCGCGAATGCGCGAAGCTAAGTGCTTTTGCAATCGCCACCAATACACGCACCAGCTCAACCTCGTTGAGCCCAGCGCGAATTCTGGATGAAAAATCGCCGCTTTCCAGGTGCTGCATCGCAAAATAGTGCAAATCGCTACTTTCGCCAGCATTAACCTCATAAACCGCGACAATATTCGGATGCGTCAAATTCGCCAGCATGCGCGCTTCGCGCAAAAACCGCTTCGAAAACGCTGGGTCAGCCACCAACATCGGCGCCATGACTTTCAGCGCCACTTTTCGATCTAAGGAGATTTGGGTCGCCAGATACACGCGCGCCATTCCGCCTGCGCCAATTTCTCGGTGCAGCTCGTAACCTGGGATCTGTGGCAGCGGCGTAACTTTGCTCAAATCATGTCCAAAAATTGTCGGGCTTTAGTGTAACAGGCAATTGAAAGTCCTTTGCCACGCAAATAAAAGGGTCAAAAATCGCTAAATCTGCTGATGTTCAGCCGAATATCGCTTTTGCTAGCATGGTGGTCAGTAACTTACTGTGCGGTGATTCCTATTTGCAGGCACTGCTGCCTTAGGTCAATCGCAACAAATGCCTGCGGAGCTTCGGTTAAACACACCAGCGCGGCAACGTGGTTCTCGATTAGTTGGTAGCTTGCACTGAAAGCAGGCGGCTCAAAGTGGTTAGGCGCTTGGGTCAGTTCGATCAATTCAATTGCCGAGCCGCTGCAATCTATATGCTGCAAGCCAAATGCAATGCCACGGCCAATGGCTTTGACGTAAGCCTCTTTCATGCACCAAATTAGCCGAGCAGCGTCGGGCTCAGCTGCGCAGAGTGCCCGCTCGGGTGCTGTGTAGCAGCGCTTTAAAAGTGCCGGGCTGAGTGCGCGCGGCCCTTCAATATCAACGCCAATCGCTCCGGATTTGCTGAGCGCCACTAATGTCAGCGCACGGGTATGCGAGTAGCTAATGGAAACCGTGCCGCAAGCTAGCTCGGGTTTGCCGAACTCGCCGATGCGCCAATGCACTAATCGGCCCAATTGCACTTCTAAAAGCTTGCTGATGACCGCACGCGCATTTTGCATCGGCGGCAGCAGCCAAAACACCAGCTCGCCAGCCGATGGCAGCCTTGGCGTGTCGGCTTCAAAGATCAAATCTGAATAGCGAATAGTGGATTGGCGCAGCATGGCTTCAAAATCAAAGAGTAATAAGTTGAGGTTTTGGTGCGGTCAAAATCAAGCCTGCGGCCAATTAATGCAAGTATTTTCATAGAGACCCTTCCACCCGTCCGGGCTTTGGGTACACTCAGCGCTTTCCCAACGCCAGAATCACTATGAGCAAAGTAGACGCAGATTGCCGCTATCTAAAATCCCACGAATGGGCCAGAAAAAATGCCGATGGCAGCGTTTGCATTGGCATATCCGATCACGCGCAAAGCGCACTGGGCGATTTGGTGTTTGTTGAGCTGCCAGCGGTGGGCAAAACGCTCAGCGCAGGGGCAACTTGCGCGGTAGTGGAGTCGGTTAAAGCGGCTAGCGATGTTTACAGCCCGGTTTCCGGCGTTGTTAGCAGCGTCAACAGCGCCCTCAGTGATAGTCCAGAAACGATTAATTCAGACGCGTACGGGGCAGGCTGGATGTTTACCCTAACGCCCAGCCAACCGAGCGAATTTGATGCGCTTTTGGATGCGAAAACTTACGAAGCCGGATTAGAGTCGTAAATTGGCGTAGCCAACACCGCGCTAGCCCGCTAGACTAGCGTCTGCTTCCGGAGCGCTTTGCACTGTAACTTCGGATATTTATTTTGAATTTTCGGCGTTAGTTTTTTGTACCTCAGAACTGTGTAACTCATCATTTTGGAATAAGGATTTTCAATGCGCTCATTGATCGAACTCGTCATTGCCTTGCTGATTGCCGCTGTGTTTTTTGTTGGGCTCGGGTTTTTATTGCCTAGCGAAGGCCGTATTGAGCGCAGTATCGAAATCGAACGTCCTGCGATTCACGTTTACGATTCGGTCAATAGTCTGCGGCGCTATGCTGCCTGGGCACCTTGGACGAGCGACGATCCAGACGCAGAAATCCAGTTCAGCGAAATCGATTCTGGCGTCGGCGCTCAAGCAACTTGGGTATCCAACAAACGCGCAGTGGGCAGCGGTATGCATGCCATTACTGGCGGCGAACGCGAAAAGTTCGTCGATATGCGCCTTAACTTGGGCCCAGGTCGTGACGGTACCGGCAAGTTTTTGATTGAGCCGCAAGACGTAGGCGTAACGCTCAAAATGAGCTACGCGACAAAATTCGATGGTTTGTACGCGCGCTATAAAGGGCTTTATCTGGATTCGGAACAGGGCGATAAACTCAACTTGGCGCTCGCCAGTTTAAAAGCGATGCTGGAAAATTCGCCGTACGCCAGCGATTACGCTGAAACCGCTATTGAAACGAAAGTGCTAGCGCCCGCTAATGCATTGCAGCTGACGAATACTTCTCGCGGCTATTCAACCGACCCGCTCAATATCCCGCGTGATCGCCAAGTCGCCATTGAAAAGCTTGAGCGCGCCGTAGCCGCCAATACGTTGACCGCCACCGGCCCACAGTTTATGGAGCTATCGCGCGATGATGCGGCCTATGTGGTCACTTTCGACGTCACCGTGCCGGTTGATCGTGTTGACGGCTTGAAGCTGCCACCTGAAATCAAGGCCATTCAAACGCCGGGCGGTAAATTCTTAGTCGGTAAGCATATTGGCCTGCGCGATAGTTGGAAGCTCGCCGGGCAAACGCGCGACAAAATGCTGGCGTATTTAGGCGTGCACGACATGCGTGTGTCACCTGTCGAGTCAGGTCGCAAACAGTTTGTTGAATATCTGAGCCCACCAGAAACGCTCGAAGCGCAGTTTGAAACCAACGTTTATATTCCGATCGAGTAGGCCTTGAGCACACAACGACACATCTTACTTTGCCGCCACGCACACGCCGATCCAGGCACCGATGACCGAGCCCGGGCACTTTCCGCGGTCGGCCAAGCGCAAGCGCATAGAGCTGGCGAATGGTTAGCGCAGCACCTCACTACCCCAATCAAGCTGCTCTGCTCGCCTTCGGTTCGCACTCAGCAAAGCGCCGATGTGTTGGCTGAAAAGCTCAATGTGAGCGAACGCATTAGCGTTGAGAGCATCTACGAAGGCAGTGTCGCGACGTTGCTGCAAGTGCTGGAAAGCCATAGCGGAGATGTCATGTTAGTCGGTCACAACCCAGGTTTTGAGGCGTTGCTGGCGTTTTTATGCACCGGCCAAAGCGGCAATTTTCGCGGCATGTCGCCAGGTTCTATTGCTTGGGTGAGCTTGCCGGATGGTGATTTGTCACCTGGATCGGCGCGGCTGCAGCATTTTCATAGCGCTTAGGTTTGGTTGGTAGTGCATTTGTCAGGACGAAATTGTGGTTTGCGGGTAGCCGCACGTTTCTTCTAGTCGTCATCCCCGCGAAGGCAGGGACCCAGGTACAGGTGTCTAAGCTCAACCGAACGAATATGGAGCCTGGGTTCCCGCCTTCGCGGGAATGACGAGACGCTAACCTTGGCGCAATGATCAAACCACTCGGATTAAATCAAATGACCACACCCACAGAGCTGCGCGCCGAGATCAGCGCGCTGCAAGAATTAGCAATTGACGTCGTTCGCCGAGCCAAACTAGCTGGCGCGGATCAAGCCGATGTAGGCTTGAACGTCGATCAAGGCTTGAGCGTGAACGTGCGTTTGGGCGATGTGGAAACGATTGAGCACACGCTGGATCGCGGGCTATCGCTTACGGTTTACGTGAATCAGCGCAAAGGCAGCGCCAGCAGCGCCGATTTATCGCCAAAGTCGATACTAGACACGCTCGAACAGGCGATTGCGATTGCGCGCCACACTGAAGCCGATAGCTGCCACGGCTTGGCCGATGCCGCGCGCATGGCCAAGCAGGATCCAGATCTTAAACTGTGGTTCGCGCACGATTTAACGCCAGAAGCGGCGATTGCATTGGGCAAGCGCTGCGAAGCGGCCGGCTTAAATGCGGATCCGCGCATTACCAATTCCGAAGGCGCGGGCGTTAGCGCGAGTAAAAGTTACAGCGTGTACGCCAACAGCCACGGTTTTGTCGGGGTAGAGGCGGGCACCAGTTATTCGGTGTCGGCCTCGTTCGTGGCGGACGCCGGCGATGGCCTGATGGAGCGTGATTATGACTACGACGCCGCGCGCGATTTTGCCGAATTAAAGAACGCAGAAACGATTGGCCTGCGCGCGGCCGAAAAGAGTCTCCGGCGCCTGCAGCCGCGCCAGCTTTCTACCCGCACCGCGAAAATACTGTTGACGCCTGAATTAACACGCGGATTTGTGGGCCATTTGACCTCAGCCGTGGCGGGTGGCGCGCAATATCGTAAATCGTCTTTTCTATTGGGCGCAGTGGGCGAAAAACTCTTGCCCGATTGGTGCCATTGGCTCGAAACGCCGCATCTTGAGCGGGCGTTTGGCAGCGCGAATTTTGATGCCGAAGGCGTCGCGACGATCAATCAGTCTCTGATCGAATCCGGCGTACTGACCCGCTATGTGCTGGGCAGCTATTCGGCGCGAAAGCTCGGTTTGCAAAGCACCGGCAACGCGGGCGGACTGCACAATTTAACGGTTTCTAGCAATGCGGGCGGCCACGCTGAGCTGCTGCAAGCCATGGGCACCGGTTTTTGGGTGACTGAATTGATGGGCCAAGGCGTAAACGGCGTGACCGGAGATTACTCAAGGGGCGCCGCCGGCTTTTGGGTAGAAAATGGCGAAATTTGCTATCCGGTCAGCGAAGTAACGATTGCCGGAAATTTGCGCAAGATGTATCAAGACTTGATCGCTATTGGCAATGATGTGGATCGGCGCGGTGGGGTCCACACCGGTTCGGCATTGCTGGCGGCTATGACGATTGCGGGTTCATAACCACATTAGGATACTCAATATGCAAAAAAGACAATTAGGCCGTACCGACATGCACCTCACGCCGCTAGGCTTCGGCGGCGCGGAACTGGGCTTTCAAACGCATGATGGGCAGGCAGCGATAACCAAATTGCTCAATCAAGCCTTGGATGCCGGTTTGAACGTGATTGACACCGCCAGTGCTTATAAAGAGAGCGAAGCGCTGATTGGCCATGCGACCAGGGCGCGGCGGCGGGATTTTTATCTGTTTACCAAATGCGGCGCGACCGACGGTTTTACCCGTAAAGACTGGTCCCGTAACGGCATTACCGATCAGCTGGACCAATCGCTGAAACTCATGAAAACCGACTATGTCGACCTCTTGCAATTGCATTCTTGCGATAGCGAAACGCTGCTGCAGGGTGATGCAATCCGCGCCTTAGAAGATGCGCGAACCGTTGGCAAAACCCGCTACATCGGCTATTCGGGCGATGGCGAATTTGCCTGCACCGCGCTGAGTTTGAAGGTGTTTGACACGCTGCAAACCTCATTGAGCGTCGCTGATCAAGAGCCGATCAGCAAAACCTTGCCGCTCGCGCTAAAAATGCAGGTCGGCGTGATCGCCAAACGCCCGATCGCCAATGTTGCGTGGCGCACCGGCAAACTGCCCGAGGATAGCTATCACCACGCTTATTTTGAGCGCCTGCAAAAGCTCGCGTATCCGTTTCTTGACACACCTCTTGAACAAGCGGCCTTACACGCGCTGCAATTTACGCTCAGCCAGCCCGGCGTTGCAGTGGCGATAGTCGGTACGACAAAACCGGGGCGGTTTGAGCAGAATTTACATGCGCTTGGGCAATCGGAACTGAGCGCTGCGCAACTGGACGCCATTCGATCACGCTGGTTGGCAGTGGCGGATGCGAGCTGGGTTGGGCAGGTGTAGCTTTTAGATTTTCTTAAACGCCACTGACTTGATTTAAAGTCGAGGCTTGCAATTACCTCGTCATCCCCGCGGAGGCGGGGATCCAGGAGCAGATGTCCGTATTCGACGCAACTTTAAAATCGCGATATTTCCGCGTTTTTCCACCATCATGTCGCACGAAAGCTCGGCGAGCCTGGATTCCCGCCTGCGCGGGAATGACGATTTGAGGATCAAAGACCTTTGAAGCGAGTCGAAGTTAAGGATTATCAAGAATTTCGACAGTCGACTACTGCTTTGTCGCAGGTGTCTTAGCCGCAGGCGCTGCACCTAGCTTAATAAACTCAGCATTTTTCTCAACGGTTTTCAAGCCAATGCCCTTGACTTCAGTGAGCGCGTCCGGGCTTTTGAAGCCGCCGTTGGCGGTGCGATATTCCACAATGGCTTTGGCCTTGGCTGCACCGATACCGTCGAGCGACTCTGCTAGTTCAGCGACGGTCGCGGTGTTGATATTAACCGGTTGACCGGCTTGAACGAATGCGGTGAAGCTAAGGACGATTGCGGCGATGATGTGCTTGAACATGGTGAATTCCTTGATTTGAGATGGATTGTTTTGGATGAATTGCAGCGCTGCTTTGCGCGGGCCGGCTGGCTGGCCGGTAGAGAAACTTTAGGCGAACGTCTGAGCTGACGCTGTCAGGTGCGGTGTCAGGTTTAGGCGCAAAAGCGCGAGTTCGCTTGTCAGACGAATCTGACAGCGCAGGCGCGTATAGTTTTTAAGCTAAACTGCGCGCTTAAATTGATTGAGGCTAAGTCATGAGCAAAGCAACGGTTTTGAATGCGCTGCACCGAAGTTTAGGCGCGAAAATGGTGGACTTTGGCGGCTGGGATATGCCGCTGCACTATGGCTCGCAGCTTGATGAGCACCATCAAGTTCGGCGTGATTCCGGCTGGTTTGATGTCTCGCACATGACGGTGGTGGATTTGCTCGGCACGCGCGTGCGGGAGTTTTTGCGCTATTTGGTGGCTAATAATGTCGACAAGCTCAAAGCGCGCGGCAAAGCGCTTTACACCTGCATGTTGAACGAACAGGGCGGCGTGATCGACGATTTAATCGTGTACTTTCAAACCGAAACTTGGTTCCGGCTGGTAGTGAATGCCGCAACGCGAGATAAAGACCTGGCCTGGATTGAGAAGCACGCAAAGGCCTTTGATATTGAAGCCAAAGAGCGCGAACTAGCCATGGTGGCGGTGCAAGGGCCCAACGCCAGAGCCAAAGCGCATAGCTTGTTGAGCGTTGAAACTTCTACGGCTGCCGCTGCTTTGAGTAAATTTTCCGCTTGTGAGGGCGATGGCTACTTCATCGCGCGCACCGGCTACACCGGCGAAGATGGCTATGAAATCATCCTGCCAGAATCTGAAGCAGCAGATTTCTGTACGCGTTTAGAGGCCGCTGGTGTGAAGGCCGCTGGCCTGGGTGCTCGCGATACGCTGCGCTTGGAAGCCGGAATGAATTTGTACGGTCAAGATATGGATGAATCCATCTCGCCCTTTGAAGCGGGCTTAGCTTGGACAGTTGCCATGGCGCCGCCAGGACGCAATTTCATTGGCAGAGCAGCATTGGAAGCGCAGCTTGTCAGCGGCGTACCGCGCCAGCTCGTCGCGCTTGTAATGGACGAAAAAGGCGTGCTGCGGCATGGGCAAGCGGTTCATTCGGCAGCAGGCATCGGCGAAATTTTGTCGGGCACTTATTCGCCAAGCGCAATGAAAGGCATCGCCTTTGCCAGATTGCCAGCTGGTGATTTAGGCGAAGTGAGAGTCGATATTCGCGGCAAGCTGGTCGACGTGCGCGTCGTCAAAGCACCGTTCGTGCGCGATGGACAAGTGCAACTTGGCATCTAGCCTCTCGCCTCTAGCCTCTAGTACATCAACAACAGTACATCAACATTAAGTACGTCAATAATTTTCAATTCAATCAATCGAGTACGCAACTTCTATGGCAAGCCCAGCTATTTCAGTCAAGGCCGCAATTGGCCCTCAATATGTCGATCAAACCGTTACCTTAAAAGGCTGGGTGCGCACCCGGCGCGATTCCAAAGCCGGTATTTCGTTTATCCAGCTATCGGATGGCAGCTGCTTTGCCACGATACAACTCGTTGTGCCTAATACGTTAGCTAATTACACCCACGACGTGCTTAGGCTCACCACCGGCGCGTCACTCGAGTGTACGGGCTTGTTGGTGCAAAGCCAGGGCGGCGGGCAATCGGTGGAAATGCAGGTGCATACGCTACGGGTGCATGGTTTAGTCGACGATCCAGAAACTTACCCGGTGCAGCCCAAGCCGCACACGATGGAATTCCTGCGTGAGATTGCGCATTTGCGCCCACGCACTAATACGTTTAGCGCCGTTACACGGATCCGCAACTGCATATCGCAAGCGATTCACCGCTACTTTCATGAGCGCGATTTTTTCTGGATCAATACGCCGATCATCACCGCCAGCGATTGCGAAGGCGCTGGGCAAATGTTTCGTGTGTCCACTTTGGATTTAGCGAACCTGCCACGTGGTGACAAGGGTGCGATTGATTTTGGCCAGGATTTTTTCGGAAAAGAAGCATTTTTAACCGTTTCGGGCCAATTGAATGTCGAAGCCTATTGCTTGGCGCTCAGTAAGGTTTACACCTTCGGGCCAACGTTCCGAGCGGAAAACTCTAACACCACCCGGCATTTGGCGGAGTTTTGGATGGTCGAACCAGAGATCGCGTTCGCTGACTTGAATGACAACGCTGATCTCGCCGAGGATTTCCTGAAGTATATTTTTAAGGCCGTGCTGAGCGAGCGCGCGGATGACATGGCCTTTATTGCCGACAAGATCGAGAAAACGGCTATCACGCGGCTCGAAGGCATTATCGCCGCGCCGTTTGAGCGCATGCACTACGGTGAAGCTATCGAGATTTTGCAAAAATCTGGCCGCAAATTTGATTTTGCACCGAGCTGGGGTGTGGATTTGCAGACCGAGCACGAACGCTATTTGAGCGAAGAGCACGTCGGCCGCCCGGTGGTGGTGATGAACTACCCAGAGCAAATCAAAGCCTTTTACATGCGCTTAAATGACGATGGCAAAACCGTCGCGGCGATGGACGTGCTGGCGCCTGGAATTGGTGAAATCATCGGCGGCAGCCAGCGCGAAGAACGGCTCGATTATCTCGACAAACGCATGGCGCAATTTGGCGTACACGGTGATAGCTATCAGTGGTATCGCGATTTGCGCCGCTACGGCAGCGTGCCGCACTGCGGCTTTGGCCTAGGCTTTGAGCGGCTGGTCGTGTACGTGTGTGGCTTGAGCAATATTCGCGACGCGATTCCGTATCCGAGAACGCCAGGTCACGCTGAATTTTGATTCCGCGTCTAAATCAGAACGCTAACTGCGTTGGCTTGATCCGGTCTCCTAGACGTACTATTAGTACGCCTTCGTCGATCCTCACATCGCCGCCTTGTTATCGTCCTGATTTAGCAGCGGAATCCGTCGTTTAAAGGTCTTTAAGTAAAAGTGAGAACAAATTAAGATGAGTCCACTATTCCCCAGGTCCGAACGCGCCAAAGCATTGCTTGCGCAGCTTGGCGAATTCATAGGTTCATATGTGCTGCCCGCCGAAGCGGAAATCATTGCCTTCAACGCTGAGCCCGCAACGCGCTGGCAGATTTGCCCGAAAATGGAAGCGCTAAAAGCGCAGGCGAAAGCGCTTGGGCTTTGGAATTTGTTTTTGCCGGCGGTGTCGAAGCTCAGCAATCTCGAGTACGCTGAGCTAGCCGAACTCATGGGGCAAAGCGAAATCGCATCTGAGGTTTTCAATTGCAGCGCACCCGATACCGGCAATATGGAAGTGCTGCATTTGTTTGGCACCGATGCGCAAAAGCAGCGCTGGTTAGTACCGCTTTTGGCTGGCGAAATTCGCTCAGCGTTTGGCATGACCGAGCCCGATGTAGCGTCATCTGATGCCACCAATATCCGCTGTGAAATCAGGCGCGACTGCGATGATTGGGTCATCAACGGCAAGAAGTGGTGGACTTCTGGAGCTATGGATCCGCGCTGTCAGATTTTGATCGTCATGGGGCAAACCTCCCCGGATGCGCCAGTGCATCAGCGCCAAAGCATGCTGCTGGTGCCGATGCAAACCATCGGCGTATCGATCAAACGTCCGCTGCATGTGTTCGGCTATGACGACGCCCCGCACGGCCACGCCGAAGTGCATTTCGACAATGTACGGGTGCCGCACGAGAATCTGATTTTAGGCGAAGGCCGCGGCTTTGAAATTGCGCAGGCGCGCTTGGGTCCGGGCCGAATTCACCACTGTATGCGTTTGATAGGTTTGGCCGAACGCGCATTGGCTTTGATGGTGCAGCGCGCCAAAGCCCGCGTGGTATTTGGCAGGCCAATCGCCGAACACGGCATGGCGCAGGAAGCCATCGCCAGATCAAGGGTCGAGATCGACCAAGCACGATTGCTGACGTTGCACGCCGCCGCGCAAATCGATCAAGGCGGCGCGAAATTTGCCAAACAAGCGATTGCCATGATCAAAATTGTTGCGCCTAACATGGCCTGCAAGGTAATTGATCGCGCGATTCAAATTCACGGCGGCGCGGGCGTGTCGCAGGATACATTTTTGGCCCATGCTTACGCTGCTGCGCGTTCGTTGCGCTTGGCTGATGGCCCGGATGAAGTACATCTCGCCAGCTTGGCAAAAATGGAATGTCGCTCAGCTAGCTGAAGCGAAAAATTAGGAAATTTATCATGCAACACATATTTATCAGTGGCGCGGGCAGCGGATTAGGGCTGGCACTAGCGAGAGTTTACGCAGCGCGCGGCGATGTCGTGGCACTGGCCGATGTCCGCTCAGATCGCCTAGACGCCGCGCTAGCTGAGCTTGCGCCCGGCGAACACGTCAAAATTTTGCTAGATGTAGGCAACGATGAGTCTTTTAGCAATGCCGCCTCGCACTTAGCCAAGCTATGGCCGAAGTTAGATGTGCTCATCAACAATGCGGGCGTCGCAAGCAGTGGTGATTTCCTTGACACTTCAATGGCGGAGTGGGATCGCGTGATGAATCTCAACGTCAGCTCAGTGCAGCGCGGCTGTAAGTTTTTGCTGCCGATGATGCTGCCAAATAAGCGCGGTGTGATTATCAACGTCGCTTCATTTGCGGGTTTAGCGGCAGCACCGGATACCGGCGTGTATGGCGTTAGCAAAGCGGCGGTGCTGGCCTATTCAGAAATTTTGCGCGGCCAATTATTTGCGCACGGGCTTACGGTATCGTGTTTATGCCCGAGTTTTTTTCAGACGAATTTATTGGAATCATTCGCGCCAGGGCACGATCGCATGCGCCGCGCGGCCACTAAAATGATGGAAACCGGTGCACTAAGTGCTAACGATGTCGCCGAATATACTGTGCGTGAGTCCGAACGCAGCACGTTTTTACTGCTGCCACACCCCGATACCCGCATGAAATGGCGCATAAAACGCTGGCTACCGGAGTATTATTTCAAAAAAGTGCTGCAAATGACCCAGCGACTTAGCCTAAAGCCCGGCAAGGCCGCTTAACACGGATAAGGAGCGCAAAGTATGCCCGACCAGAGCAAAGATTCCGCATCCCCCCCGCTGTTGCGGGTGTTGAGCCAATATGCTGGCTATCACCGCTGCGAACGCAATATCAAAACACACCTGTTAGGCGTACCGATGATTGTGTTTGCAGTCGCGGGTTTGTTTGGCTTGCTTCGCTTTAACGCATTTGGTACGTCGCTGTCGATGATGTGGATACTCATTGGTTTTACCAGCGTGTACTACTTAAGCCTTGAGCTTGCGATCGGCGCACTGATGGCTGCGCTATTGATACTTTTCGGGTTAGCGGTGCAGCCAGTACTTGCGCTAAATACATGGCTGGCGTTTGGTATTTTCACGTCCATATTTGTCGCAGGCTGGGCATTGCAATTTTTAGGGCACCACTATGAGGGCCGGAAACCGGCGTTCGTCGATGATTTAGTCGGCTTTATGATTGGGCCGCTATTTATTGCGGCAGAATTGCTTTTCGCGATCGGATTGCGCGCCGAATTAGCGGCCGAAATTGAACGTATTTCCGGACCGAAACGCCACTGAAAGCATTCCTACGCTCTACTAGCAAGATAAGCGCCAACAATTGTCACGCGCGCTGAAATAGTGAATCATGACGCGAATTTCACCTTAAACTAGGGCTTGACAAATTGACGGGCAGAAGTTGTGAGCAGCTTGGACGAATTCATCACGCTTCTGCGAAACGCGCAGCGCGCGCAAAGCTCTATGAAAGTTTATTTCTATGGACTGGAAGGTACAAGCCAACTTCGTACCGGCTTTGTCAATATTTGGGGCGGCGCAAGTTGCGAACTCAGCCTATTGAATTTGCCTAAGAAAGAAGCGCTGGTCGCGATTCAAAAACTCAAGATCAATCGCGTCATGAGCATTCCTGTGGCCGGTAACAGCATTATTCCAGCAGCTGCAGCTTTCAAGATGCATGAGCTGCTGGACGCATTGAACGGGCTAACCCCTGCCGATGAAGTAAGCAGGACGGGCGCTGCTGCACCAAAATCCGCAGCACCCTCGTTCGAGCACGCCGATCAGCTGAGTGCGGCAATGCGCACCCTGCTGAGTCGATTTTTAGGCGGCTCAGCGGAAAAAATTGCGCTCGAAGCAGCAAATAAAGCGCCGCCACACGAAAATCCGGTCGAGTTTATGCGTCTGTTGCGTGCTGAGCTCGGCAAGATGCTTGGCCCCGGCGCAGCAGCGCAGCAAATCGCGCCGGTTGCCAAGCAATTCAATCTTGATTTGAGTTAGCCCAGCCAAGCCGTTTTCTTTTCATTTTTTAATCTCGCCAAAATAGGACGCTTAATATGTCACCCCTCGCAATATTGCTTATCGGTTTTTGGGTGCTCGGATCGCTCGTTGTGTTAGTTCTGGCAGGGCTAGGATTCGATGATGAAACGAGACTTTACTACTCCAACGCCATGCAGTTGGTCGCTAGTTTTGGCGGGGGAATTTCCTGCTTGATAACGGCGTTCAAATTCCCCAGCTCAAGCCCTTTGCGCCGAGTTTGGCTTTTGATCGGCGCGGGTTTGGTTGCGTGGTTTCTAGCACAGCTGCTATTTGCCAGCTACCCGCTGCTCAATAAAGGCGAAGAAACGCCAGCGCCGTATATCTCCGATATCGGGTTTTTATTGACACCGCTACTAATTGCGCTGGCACTAATTGTTTTTAAGCGGGGCATGAACCTAAGCTCCGGCCCAATTGGCGGCGCTAGTGCGTTTGCAGCCATGGTCCTGACGGCTGCCACCGGCCTTTATTTCAACTGGTCAACCATTACCGGCGAAGAAACGCTGCCCGCCATTGTGCAAACCAGCTACGCCTTGTTTCAGCCGCTGATGATTGGCGCTACGGTGTGGGTGGCAACTTGCTTTAGGGGCGGTGTCATTGGCTCATCGTGGTGGATTGCCGTGGTCGGCATTGTGCTGTACTACAGCGCTGATTTAGCCTATTACGCGCTTAGCAATCTGAGCGAGTACAGCACTGGATCGATTAGCGATTTAGGCTGGATATTGGGATTCGGCTTGCTGGGAATTGCTGCATTTAATGTTAGGCAGCTGACGAATCGATCGGCATAGTGTCGTTCGAAGTGCTTTACCCATTCAAAAACACTTCGCTTAACAAAGCCCGAGGCAATCGGTCTGGGCTTATTCAATCCAGGATAGGTCGCCGCTGCGCGCGAGACATCCTTATTGGTTAGGCAGCACCTACTAGCTTTGGCGCAACTGACTGTATACGCCAAGGCGATCGGTGACTTGCCAGTGCCCCGTGAGACGACCTTCCTCAAACGAGTAGACGGTTATCCCCGACATGTTGATTCTCTTGCCAGTTGCTGGAAAGCCTGGAATATCTCCCTTGTGAGTTGCGCTCCAAAGCCAGGAGACAACTACTTTCTGGTCCTCGCCAACAAGCTCCTGGATCGTGAAGGCCTGATCAGGAAATGGCGCACGCGAGAGAGCAACACGTTCCTTGTACCCCGCAAGGTCGAGTTCGCACTTGTCCCATGGGTCGCCTGGATCATGCAGTACTGTGTACTTTGCAGCGATGTATCGGTCGCAAGCGGCAATGTCGCCATTGCTCCAAACCTCCGTGAGGAACTGACGCAACAAATTCTTGTTTGCAGCTACGTCAAACATGGCAGTAATAATCCTTGGTTTGATGAAGAAATTTGAGTGAATTCCCTCGACTGGCGCTACTTTCTGGGCGAGGATGAAGTCACCGACCCGGCAACGCAGCGAGAGCAACTTAGCGTTGGCGTCGATTCATGACGGGTCCGATTGTGATGCCTTACGGCAAATTCAGCTGACTTGCGGCCCGGACAGGTCACGCCGTTGAGCTGTGGCGCAATGATGCGAATGGGCTTGAAGTATGCCCATGCCGCAATTGGCACCGAAGCGGCAATCAAAGACGCGGCAAGTAGCAGGATGCGATTATGTTTCATGCGCGGCTAACAACCAAAATAAGGAACCGACGCGCCGGATACCCACTTCCAGACTTCCCCATCTTCTGGATGCTGAACGCTCCCAAGCAGCTTGAATCCAAGTCTAGCAAGAATTGATGCGGAAGAGCCCGTTACCGGTAGGGTGTGAGCAACAAAGCATACGCCTTGCGTTTGAGCCTGTTCCTGCGCCAGGGACATCAGCGCCATGGCCATACGAGTGGCGATTCCCCGCCCTTCACCGCCCGGGAACGTGAAGTAGGCAATCTCGGCTTCACCGTGCTCCGCAGGCGCTGCAAAGCCACAGCTTCCAACCACTTGGTCGGATTCGACCGCAACGTATCCGATCCAGGGAGGGGAGAAGCCTCTGCGACTGTAAAGCGCTGTGGTTGCCGCTATGACTTCTGCCAGGACTGGCGGTAGCTCGACCTTTCCTAGACTGACAGAGCCGTCACGTTCGATAGGGTGGAGGCGCATAGGCATTTGCGAGCCCTAACAATTGAGCCGCCGTGCGGCCGGGGAGCGGATGATAGCGCGATACCGCAGAAAGTCGCGTGGTCGGCTAGCAATTTTTTGCACTGCCGAAAAGTGGCCAGCCGCGCGAGCAAAAAGACGCGGTCGCTTCATGATCGTGTAGGGTATTTTTACAGGGTGACGGCGCGCTCAGCGCTACAAGCTATACTGCACGGCTGTAAAAGTTGAGCCAAGTTATGACGCACGCTACGCCACCTAAAGTAGGTATGAGTTTTCAAAACATGATTTTGACCCTGAATCGCTACTGGGCCGAGCAGGGCTGCGTGCTGATTCAACCGTTTGACATTGAAGTCGGCGCGGGTACATTCCACCCGGCTACTTTTTTGCGCGCGCTGGGCCCGGAGCCTTGGAACGCAGCCTATGTGCAGCCATCGAGGCGCCCCACAGATGGCCGCTATGGCGAAAATCCGAACCGCTTACAGCATTATTACCAGTTCCAAGTGGTGCTGAAACCCTCGCCGAAAGATATTGTCGAGCTGTATTTCGGTTCGCTCAAAGCATTGGGAATTGATCCGCTGGTTCATGATTTACGGCTAGTCGAAGATAACTGGGAATCGCCCACCCTAGGCGCCTGGGGCTTGGGCTGGGAAGTGTGGCTTAACGGCATGGAAGTCACGCAATTTACCTATTTCCAGCAGGCCGGCGGCTTGGAATGCAAGCCGGTAACCGGCGAGATTACCTACGGGCTTGAGCGCTTGGCGATGTATTTGCAGAACGTCGAAAATGTCTACGATTTGGAATGGACGACTGGGCCCCAGGGCCGCGTCAGCTATGGCGATGTGTTTTTGCAAAATGAAATCGAGCAAAGCCACTACAACTTTGACCACGCCAACGTGCCTGAGCTGCTGCGCTGGTTTGATACCTGCGAAGGCGAAGCGCTAGCGCTGGTAGAAAAAGACTTGCCGCTGCCAGCCTATGAGCAAGTTTGCAAAGCCAGCCACAGCTTCAATATGCTGGACGCGCGCCGCGCCATAAGTGTTACTGAGCGCCAACGCTACATTTTGCGCGTGCGCACGATTGCCAAAGCAGTTGCACAGGCCTATTACGCGCAGCGTGAAAAACTCGGGTTTCCTGGGTTAAAAGCCCAAACCGCAAAGGCCGCATAAATGAGTCAAGTCAGCACAATTGCACGCCAAGCCACGGCGGTGAACGCGGGCGAAAAAAGCGCATTTTCCAGCATTGCCGAGCTGCTCGTTGATTTGCGCGCCGGCAAAATGGTGATTCTGGCCGATGATGAGGACCGTGAAAACGAAGGCGATCTGATTATGGTGGCGGAACTAGTCCGCCCGGCAGACATTAACTTCATGGCGCGGCACGCGCGCGGCCTGATTTGCTTAGCGCTGACGCAATCGCGCTGTGAAAAACTCGGCCTGCGCCCGATGGTGCAGACCAATATGTCGCCCTATCAAACCGCCTTTACCGCCTCGATAGAAGCCACCGAAGGCGTCACCACCGGCATTTCCGCGTTTGATCGCGCCCACACCATTCGCACTGCGGTCAAGCTTGATGCCAGCGCCAATGATTTACGCCAACCCGGGCATATTTTCCCGCTGATGGCCCAACAAGGTGGCGTTTTGACCAGAGCTGGGCACACGGAAGCATCAAGCGATTTAGCGGCGCTGGCCGGGTTTGAGCCCGCAGGCGTGTTAGTCGAAATTATGGCGGAAGATGGCTCAATGGCTAGGCGCCCCGAGCTTGAAGTATTCGCCCGCGAACACGGCTTGAAAATGGGCACGATTGCCGATTTGATTCGCTATCGCTTAGAAACCGAGCAAACGATTGAGGCCATCGACGTGCGTGAAGTGCAGACTGAATTTGGCGCGTTTATGCTGCATCGTTTTCGTGATCGGCTCAGCCGTAGCGAGCAATACGCGCTGGTCAAAGGCCGCATTGACCCAAGCGAGCCGGTGCTGGTGAGAGTACACGTTGGCGATTGGCTGAGCGATGTGTTGACCGTCAAAACCGAGCGCCAACCGTTGCGCGCCGCATTGGCACAGCTTGAAAAGGCAGATAGCGGCATTGCGGTAATTTTGAGCGGAGAAACCAACTCCCAAGATGATCGGCAAACCACTGTGCCAGCCTGGCGCACGCACGGCCTAGGCGCGCAGGTTTTAAAAGCGCTCGGCGCTCGCAAATTGATTGTGATGGGCACGCCGCGCCGCTTTAGTGCGCTGAGTGGATTTGGGCTGGAAGTGGTGAGTTATTTGCCGTTGAGTAGTAATTGTTGAATGGTGTAAATTACACCCGTCTAATAATACTTAGGTAGCTCTCAATCGTCTGACTCAACCCCTGATACAACGCTTCAGCAATCAGCGCATGCCCAATCGATACCTCTGTAATCGTTGGCGCAGCGCTGAGCAACGCAAATAAGTTTGCTTGACTCAGATCATGCCCGGCATTGACGGCTAAACCGACTGCCACCGCACGCCGCGCTAAACTCGCGCAGCGCTCAAGCCCGGCTTGGCAGCCAGCCGCAAAGTCCTCAGCAAATGGGCCGGTGTAGATCTCAATTCGGTCAATACCGATGGCTTTGGCGCGTATTAAAGCGGCATCACTGCATTGATCGTCTACAAACACGCTAACCCGCACCCCCAGTTCCCGGATGCTTGCAACTAACGGCGCTAGGATTTTCTCATCGCGCTCCACGTCAAAACCGTGATCGGAAGTTAGCTGAGCATCGGAATCGGGCACAAGCGTGGCTTGGGTCGGTAGAGTGGTGCGAATGAGTGCGATTAACCCCGGATATTTTTCGTTCGCGGGCGCAAAGGGATTGCCTTCAATATTGAACTCTGCTTGCGCTTGCGTGTGGCAAAGCTCGGCAAGTGCCATCACATCATCAGGGCGAATGTGCCTCAAATCTGGCCTTGGGTGTACGGTAATGCCGCCCGCGCCCGCTGCAAGTGCGGTGCGCGCAGCGTGCAAAACGCAAGGCTCGTTGCCGCCACGCGAGTTGCGCAGCGTAGCGATTTTGTTGACGTTGACGCTAAGTAGGGTCGGTGAAAATACAGGCATGATATTAAGCTCAGACTTGAAAAAGGAATCTGACTGTACTGCAAGTGGGGCGGCGCAAATCAGATCGCTGATTCTCTAACAAATGCCGCCAGATTGGGTCCGTCCTGCTCATTCGAAGGTCTGTTTGCGCATTAACAAACTTCTACGGCTTGAAAAAGGCCCTCCAAGCGCAATCTAAGCAACTATCGCTATTGGAAAATGGATGATTTGAAGATGTTGACATGGCTCTCTGAAAAATATCGCCGCTACTCTGCTAGCCGCTACCCTTGGCAGGAATCGTGGTTTCAAGCGGCGCTGCACCGATTGCCTGCGCTAAAGCGCTTGAGTGCGGCGGAAGTTGTGCGCTTGCGCCAGCTCGTCAAAGAATTTTTGGTCGATAAGCAATTTCACGGCGCACAAAATCTGCGATTGACAGAGAGTTTGAAGGTCAAAATCGCCACCTTGGCGTGCCTGCCCGCGCTGTATTTAGGCTACGGCGTAATGAGCGGCTGGTATGACATCGTGGTGTATCCAGAAGCGTTTATTGCGCAGCGCAGCAAAGTGGATGCCGGCACCGGTGTGGTACACGAATATCAAGAAACGCTGGCTGGTGAAGCGTGGCAGCGCGGCCCGATTGTGCTGTCGGCTGCTGATATTGAGCGTGATTTTGCCAATCCTGACATCGGTCATTCGGTAGTGCTGCATGAAATTGCCCACAAAATTGACGGGCTGGATGCCAGCGTCGATGGCGTGCCGCCGCTGCCAAAGCGCGATGCGCGCTTGTTTGCCGAGCGTTTGATGTGGGCATTTGACGATCTCAATCAGCGCATCGCACTTGGCCAGCCACACGTAATCAACGCCTACGCTGCGCAAAGCCCGCAAGAGTTTTTCGCCGTCGCCACCGAAAGCTATTTCTTAAATCCGGATCGTCTACAGGCTGAGTTTCCCGCGCTTTATCCGTCATTTCAGGGCTTTTATAAGCCTGAGGGATTGGCGAAGTCGGGGTGAGCCGCACGCAATTCACGGCAGATGAGGCACGCTGTGAGAACGTTAATTCCTTTATGTAGCACAGCCAACGAGCATTATTAGCGCGAAGCTAAATCAGCCGCCAACCCAATCCTACGCCGACAAGTGCAACTAAAAACCAAAACGCTAGTTCAAAACCAACCAATAGCATGAGTGTTTCAAGAATGGTTCGGCGCTTCGTTTCTGACTTGATTTCAATAGCAGCGTTTTGTTGGTTCTCAACCCTATCAATCTCCGCCATCGCCACCCTCACCACTTGAATCCCAATCGGAGCTTGAAACATTGCTCATTGACGCACCACTTGCTGATTGCACTGCGGAAAGGCTGCCTTCGGCGGCTTGGTCTCTCTTTTGGCTAAAGTCTAAGGGGACAAAAAATGCCAGTAGCGCGCCTAAAAGTAGCGTCACGATTGAATAGGTTGGAATCAGATCAGAATGAGCAAGCTGAAAAACAGAGGCGACCGCTATTGACCAAAATCCGGTTGCGAAGATGTAATGCACGGCGAGCGTAGTAAAGCGTCTTAAAGCAATAATGATGATTGAGGGCTTTTCGATTACGTCCATGACACTAAGTTAATCTAAAACGGCAGGCGTTTTCAATCAAGTTCAACTCCTGCCTTTAAGGCTCCTCAACAACAAACACCAAAGCGCTGCGCGCCGGAACGCTAAATTCCGCACGCTCAAGATCAAACTTCGCATCAGCCAGCTTGGCATCCTGGGCAACCGCAGCTAGCTGAACCGGGTGCAAGCTGTAACGCAGGCCTGCCTCTGTGGGCGCAGCAATAGTATGAGCGCGAACATCGACGTTTATGAAAAATGCCAGTCGCTGGAAGGCTGCATCGGGCAGATTTTTTCCATCAATAATCGCAGCGAGTACGGTGGGAATTTGGGTTGGCCCAGTGTTGATAAATTTTAGGCGCTGGTTTATCGCCGCCGCATCGGGCAGGCGCAGCAGCCTCGTGCTTGCGCGTATTCGCATCAGCTCCAAAAAGCGATCCCGAGTCCATTGAATATCCGCTGCGCTGGGCTTGAGTTGCGGGTTGCCCAGCAGCGGTTTGAAGATCGCATAGTTCGCGCCATTATCTGATTTTGGCGGCAAGCCGGAACCGAAATAGTTGTTAGTAAACGTCCAATCAATACGATTAAACCAATCGCCAGAATCGAAGCTATTGCGATCTAAGGATTTGCTGCGCAGGCCTTCCATGCCCGCGTGAATATAGGGAATGCCTTGGCTGAAAAGCACGCTGGCGGCGCCCAAAATCTGCACCCGGGCGCGCTCAGCGGTGCTGGTATCTATCGGTAATTTCAGCACGTTGATATCGAATAGCGTGGGGTTGTCGTGATTCTCGACGTAGTTCACAACTTCACCAGGTTGCTGCACATAGCCTGCGGTTTGCCCGGCGTAGTCAATCTGTGACAGCGCAAGATTTTGGCCTAGATAGTCAGTCATCTTAAAGTTCGAAATGGATCCAGCCAAGCCCACACGCATCAAATCAGCAGCTTTGAGCAGCTCAACCCGGCTGGAATCGATCGTGCCGTTCAAGCCATTGCTGGACTCGTTTAGTGCATTTGGATCAAAGTGCAAACCGTTCAAAAATCCTTGTTTGCGCACAATATCGATTCCGGAATCACAGCAACCACCGCCTCGTGCGGCGTCGCGTGCGCGATCACTAAAACTGGCGATGCCGCTGCCGGCTAATGACAATTGCGCAGCTTGCACAAAGCGTTTATTGTTCGCTACCTCACCAAAGTTCCAGCCTTCGCCGACCAGCGGAATCGCTTGCCCTGCAGCTTCATTAACGGACTCTTGTAACGCCAGCATCTCGCTGAGCGGCTGGTGCCCCATCAAGTCAAAGCGAAAGGAGTCGATCCGATAATCGCGTACCCAGCGCACTGCCGTGTCAACCATCAGCTTTGCCATCATCGTGTGTTCGGTGGCAGTGTTATCGCAGCAGGTCGAGCGTTCGATCTGCCCTTGCTCGTTTAATCGATGGTAATAGCCCGGAACTATGCGATCTAGCACCGATTTTGGATGCTGACCCGAATGCGACGTGTGGTTGTATACGACATCCATGCCGACCCGCAGGCCAATGCGGTGCAGCGCATCTACCATGGCGCGAAATTCAAGTATGCGCAGCGCGCCCTGACTGGCGTCACTCGCGTAGCTGCCTTCAGGCGCGCCAAAATGCTGCGGATCGTAGCCCCAGTTGTAGCAATCTTTCGCGCGTGATTGCGAAGCTACGGCCTGCTGCGCTTCGCTATTCGCTGCGGCAGCCGGAATCTCTGGGCTTTCGCAGCCCACTTCGGGCACAGTGGCAAAATCAAATACCGGCAGCAAGTGGATATCAGTCAAACCCGCTTTTTGCAGCGCCGCTAAGTGCCGCATGCCGTTTGATGATGGATTTGCGAATGCCAGATATTTGCCGCGATCAACGGCTGCTACACGCGCATCGTTGGCGGAAAAATCCCGCACGTGCAGCTCGTAAATCGACATGTCCATGCGCTGCTTCAACGCGGGTGCGCGCCTATTCTCTGACCAGCCCGCGGGCGCTAGCTCGGCAGCATCTAAGTCAACGATCAAGCTGCGTTCGCCATTGGCATTTAAGCTTAGCGAATACGGATCGCTGACTAAATTGCGCACTTGGCCGCTGCCGCGGGCATAGACATCGACCAAAAATCGGTAGCTCGCACCGCTCAAATTCATGCCATGTTCTGCGCTCCAGACGCCGCTCTGCGCATCCATGCTCAATGCCAGTATTTGCTGCGCGGGCGCACTGGCATCCGGGTAAATGCATACTGCGACATTGCCTGCCGTCGGTGCCCAAAGCTTGAACTGCGTGGCATTAGTTTTGAGCGAGACACCAAAATCGTTCTGGCGCACCGCGTTAGCTGCAAAGCGTGCATCTAAAAAGCCAGCGTGTTGAATGGCAGTGGAATCGATAACTCGGCCGCGATTATCCACCTTCACCAGCAGCAGTTGCCCGCGCAGCAATGCTGGCAGGCCAGCCAAATCAGCCGAGCGCACTTTAAGCGTTACGCCAGCAGCACCCAAATAGTCAAAGCGCGCGCGCAGCACGTCCGACAGCGGCGCTTTCACAGTATCAAGCTCAACTGTGCGCTCAGCGCCGCTGGTTTTTTTGCCAATTACGCTCGCTACAGAGCCATTGCTGGAAAACGCTAGCCTGAATTTGCCTTGATTGACTTTACCCGGCCAGCGCAAAAGCGAATCGCTAAGCCACACCGCGCTAGCATCGGAAGTTTTACTTGCTTCGCGGCTTAGCACCGTGATGGCTTCACCATTGCAATCGGCCAACACGGCGGGCGCTGCGCTGGCAGCCAAATTAAAGCTGATAACGGCAAAAATTTGCAGGCTTCGAACGATCATTATGTGGCTCCAATGGAACGATACGTCTCCCTTCGATGCGCTTCGGGCGAACGGGGGGAAATGGCTGGAAAACTTCAGCGCAACCGCGCGTTGTAAGTTACCCTACTTGGCGATTAGTGCTTCGGCTCAGGTTTTTGCGATGAATACGATTGCAATTGAGCTGCACGAACGGCGCGCCAGCTAAGCTCTAGCGCAGCATTTGTATACGCAAAACCGTCACATTTACCGATAGTCGTACCCGGAGCCCACATTGAATACCAAACCAACCTTAAGTTTTTGGCAAATCTGGAATATGTGTTTTGGCTTTTTGGGCATCCAAATTGGCTTTGCGTTGCAGAACTCACACGTCAGCCGGATTTTCCAAACGCTAGGCGCGAAGATTGATGAAATCCCGATTTTGTGGATTGCTGCGCCGCTAACCGGCCTGTTGGTGCAGCCAGTCATTGGATTTTTGTCGGACAAAACCTGGAACTCATTTGGCCGTCGCCGCCCGTATTTTCTAAGCGGCGCGATTTTGGCGGCATTTGCGCTGTTTTTTATGCCGAATTGCAAAGAGCTGTGGATAGCAGCGCTATTGCTTTGGATTTTGGATGCCTCAATCAACGTTGCAATGGAGCCGTTTCGCGCGTTGATTGGCGATATGCTCGGACCCAGGCAGCGCCCGCAAGGCTATTCGATGCAGAGCTTTTTTATCGGCGTAGGCGCAGTGGGTGGTTCGCTACCTTACTTTTTAGAGCGTGCGGGCGTAAACAATGTCGCCGCTGAGGGTTCAATCCCAGATACCGTCAAGTATTCCTTTTATCTGGGTGCGGCGATTTTAATGGCCGCGATGGCCTGGACGATTTTCAATACCAAAGAATACTCGCCCGAACAGCTCGATAGCTTTGAAGACCAGCAGCCCAAACATCAGATTGATTTTAGTACCGCCGAGCCGTCCAAATCTCCGATTGCGTTCGTGGCTTTGCTCGTGGGTATGGGTTTTGCCGCACTGGTTTTTAACTATCAGTTAGACAAATCGTTGTACGTTCTAGCTGGGCTCATCTCGGGCTTAGCTGCTTGCATGCTGATCGCACCGCTACTGCCACCACTTTCCATGCTGCGGGTGATTGTGGTGGATTTCCAGCACATGCCTGAAGCCATGCGCAAACTCGCAGCGGTGCAGTTTTTTTCTTGGTTTGCGCTGTTTTGCATGTGGATTTACATGACCGCAGCAGTCGCGCAAACCCATTTTGGCGCGACCGACACCACCGGCGCCGCGTTCAACGAAGCCGGCAATTGGGCCGGCGTGTTGGGCGCTTGCTACAACGGTTTTGCAGCAGTGGCTGCGTTTATCATTCCATCAATGAGCAAACATTTCGGCGTGCGTTTGACGCATTTGATCAATTTGTGGTTCGGCGCAGCGGGCTTTGCGTCGTTCTACTTTATTAAAGACCCGAACTGGCTGTTGCTGTCGACTGTTGGCATTGGCTTTGCGTGGGCCTCGATTTTATCGGTGCCGTACGCGCTGCTGGCGGATCATTTACCACCGCAAAAAATGGGCACCTATATGGGCATCTTCAACTTTTTCATTGTGATTCCCCAGCTCGTCGCTGCCAGCGTACTTGGCTTTTTGCTCAAGCAATATTTCGATAGCGCACCGATTTTTGCTTTTTTGATTGGTGCGCTAAGCTTTGTCATCGCAGGCCTGCTGGCGCTGCGTGTTCCTATCGGCACTGAGGCGCGCACATGAAATCGATTCAACCCGGCATTCGACCCATTGCGCTTGCCATCAGTGCGCTGCTGTTAGCTGCCTGTGCGCAAAAACCAACCGCGCAAAATGTCGAGAAACTCGAATCTATTCAACCGATCACGCTGCCCATCGAAAACGAAGAACTCTATGGCACGCTGGAACCCATGGCCGAGCACGCGGTTTATTTTGTGCTGACCGACCGCTTCGTCAACGGTGACACGTCAAACGATCAGCGCAGGCAAGGCGGCAAGTTCCCGACTTTTGATATCGCCACGCCCGGTGGGCCAACGGGTGAATCGGACAACATCGGCTATCTAGGCGGCGATTTTAAAGGTTTGCTGGATCACGCGAAGTACATTGCCGAGCTTGGCTTTGGCGCGGTGTGGCTAACGCCGATTGTTGATAATCCAGATGAAGCCTTTAGCGGCGGCAAACCAGCCATTTGGAATGGCTTTTGGACTGACGGCGGCAAAACCGGCTATCACGGCTATTGGGGTGTCAACTTTTTCAAGCTTGACGAACACCTGCCGAGCCCAGGCTTAGACTTTAAAGCGCTGACCGCAGGCTTAAAAGCGCAGGGGCTGAAAACCGTGCTTGATATCGTCGCGAATCACGGCTCACCGGCGTTTTCCATGCCGGTTGATCAGCCGAAATTTGGCGAAATCTACGATGAAAATAATCGCTTGATCGCAGATCAGCAAAACCTGCCCGGCAAAAAGTTAGATCCGAAAAACAATCCACTGCATCGATTTTATGCGGCAAAAGACGCCGAGCTGGCTGAGCTATCCGATGCTGATGAAACTAATCCGGCGGTGTTGGACTATTTTACCCGGGCGTATTTGCAGTGGATTGAGCAAGGCGCGGACGCATTTCGCATCGACACCATCCGGCAAATGCGGCACGAATTTTGGCGCGATTTTGCCCGCAATATTCGCGCCAAACACCCGGGTTTTTTTATGTTCGGTGAGAGTTTTGACTATCAAGCCGAAGCGATTGCGCAGCACACTTTGCCCGAAAATGGCGGCGTCAGCGTATTGGATTTTCCGATGAAAGCCGCCATGGCCAGCACTTTCAAGGCCGGTGGCAGCTACACTGATGTGGCGCGCGCGCTGTATTTACAGCACAGCCCCTACGCCAATGCCTATGAGCTGATGACCTTTTACGATAATCATGACATGGCACGTTTTGCCGGTAGCGATAGCGATTTTATCAACGCCAACAACTGGCTATTTACCGCACGCGGGGTTCCGGTGCTTTATTACGGCTCCGAAGTTGGCTTCATGCGCGGCACCGCCGAACACGCTGGCAATCGCAATTACTTTGGCGCTGAGCGCATAGCGGGTGCACCGCAAAGCCCGATTTTTCAATCGCTACAGCGGATTGCCAAGCTGCGCAAAGCCAGCGTTGCGCTGCAGCGCGGCGTGCAGTTTAACTTGAGTATTGAGCCAGATCGCGCGGCGTTTTTACGGGTTTATCAGTATCAAGGCGTACAGCAAACTGCGCTAGTTTTGTTGAATAAGGCAGTCAATACCACCCAATTTACGCTGGATGCGCGCTTGCCTGAAAATGGCTGGACGCGCCTTTCGGCAACTTCTGGCGATGCCGCCAGCGCGCTCAATGCCAAGCAAATTGCGGTGCCTGGGAATGGCGTGGAAGTTTACGTGACGGAAGCAGCCATCAGCGGGCCGCTGCTAAACGAAATTCAAGCGCAGCAGGCCCAAAGTAAGGCGCTTGCAATATCCATGGACGCCGTCGATGCCAGCGGCAAGCTCGCTTCAGTCGGCACCATTTTTGTACATGACACGCCCTACGGCGCGGTGTTTCGGCCAGTATTAAAAGGCCTAGCGCCTGGCATTCATGGCTTTCATGTGCATCAAAACGCCAGCTGTGAGCCCGGCGAGAAAGATGGCAAAGCGGTGGCCGCACTCGCCGCTGGCCCGCATTTTGATCCAAATAATTCGCTACGCCACGGGGAACCCTGGGGCGATGGCCTCAATAGTGGACACCTCGGCGATTTGCCCGCACTTTACGTCGATGCCAAAGGCGACGCGCGCCAGCCGGTGTTGGCACCACGCTTGAAGGCGAGCGATCTTGACGGGCGCTCCTTGATGCTGCACGCAGGTGGTGACAATCATTCTGATCACCCGGAAGTTTTGGGCGGCGGTGGGGCGCGAATTGCGTGTGGGGTTATCTCGAACTGATCGGTCCTTTAAATTTCCGTTCTATGTTGTGTGAAATTGCGATTGCAGCTTACTCTGGGAATCAATAAGGGGTGGAACGCTAGGCTATTGGCTCGACAAACGGCTCCTTCTCCCCACACGATCTTTACGCATTGAACACGGATAGCGGGTGTGGAGAAGGAGACGTTTGCAGCCATGCGAAGTAAAAAGCGAAAGGGAGTTCTATTGCCGCCCGATTGAATGAAGCGCTCAAACTAAAACGATGGCATTTTGCCCCGCAAACTTTGTAGCATTCGACCCACCCAGATGTTAGCGCTGAAATGATGACCAATAGCTCGCGCACCAAAGCCGCACCCAAGCCTGCTGCAAACAAAAGCAAATCGAAGCCATCAAGCAAAACCGCTAGATCCAGCAAGCTCAAGAATGAAGCCAAACTTTCGCGCATTCAGCAACCTGCAAAGCACGCGGCGCACCTAAAAATTCCACTGCCTGCACCCGATACCGTGCGCCAAATAGCCGATGTATTTGCCGCGCTTGCGCAGCGATTTATGAAATAGGTTAATAAGCACGTTATGACGCCCGCAAAGCCCTTTAGATCTACCGCAAGTAGCCTCGGCGCGCCCTATTTGCGCAGTATTCACAGCCAGCCCGAGAAGATGATCGGCACCCAATATCCTTTCACGATTCCGGCGTTTCAACAGGGCATCCAGCTTGAGCTGACCACGCCGGTTACGTTCTTCGTAGGCGAAAACGGCAGCGGCAAGTCAACGTTGCTAGAAGCCATCGCAGAGATTTGCGGCTTTAATCCGGAGGGCGGTAATCGAGATCATTTCCGCGAGGCAAGGGAAGATCGATCAGCGCTCGCGCAGGCGCTGAAACTCGCATGGCTGCCCAAAATGCCCGAGGGGTTTTTCATGCGCGCCGAGAGCTTCTATAACTTTGCCAGCTATCTGGATGGCGCGTCAGATCTGCGAGCCTACGGCGGTAGGTCGCTGCATCAACAATCGCACGGCGAATCGTTTTTGGCGCTGTTTCAAAATCGATTTGAGCACGGTCTGTATATCTTGGACGAGCCTGAAGCCGCGCTATCACCTCAGCGCCAGCTTGCCTTTTTGCGGATTATTTATGAGCTAGCGACGCCGCGTCATGCACAGTTTTTGATTGCGACGCACTCGCCGATTTTGCTCGCCTATCCAGGTGCCACGCTCTATCAGTTTGGGGCCGAAGGCATTAATAAGGTAGCTTATCAAGACACTGAGCACTACCGGGTGACCAAAGACTTTCTTAACAATCCAGAGCGAACGTTTAGGGTTTTGTTTGCAGGCTAGCGCTCACGCAGCTCCGACATAAAGTCTAAATCCAAACTGACGCCCGGCAATGCCTGTAGTGCAATCAAACCTTGCGCTCGAATGATGTTTGGTGCGACAAATCCATTTTCAGCCGCAACGTAGATAGTGAGCAACCCGCTTGGCACATCGATAAGCCACAGCTCACGCACGCCGGCTTTTTCATAGGCGTAGCGCTTCTCAATTTGATCGTACCCAGCGGTGCTAGGGGAAAGCACTTCGATAATGAAATCGGGCGCGCCGCGAATACCTACCTTTTCAATTTTGCTCGGGTCACAGACCACTAGCACGTCAGGTTCGAATACGGTGCCAATCTGATCGTCGGCTTCGCCTTGTTTCGGCAAACGAACGCCGACGGGTGCTATGAGTGCGCGGCAGCGATGGCCTAAAAGTTGGTTGCCAAGCTGACGCCCCAACTCGAACACCACTGTTTGATGCGGAACCAAAGGCGGTGCCATGGCGGTGGCAAACCCATCCAATAGCTGCCAGCGCTCGTTTTCAGGCCAGCGTAAGTAGTCTGCGTAAGTGAATTCACCCTGTTTAGTCTTTGGAATTGCCATTGAATGCCCCGCATTGCGTAATTGAAAGCCATCGAATTCTATCACTGGCAATCTACGCTTTTTTGGGCTGGCTAACCTGCCCTCAAAGAAAATCGATAGCCGCTGCCGCGCACGGTTTGCACGTAGCGATCACACTGGTTGACTTCGAGCGCTTTGCGAAGGCGGCCGATATGGACATCCACGGTGCGATCCTCAATGTACACCGCGGTGCCCCAGACATGATCAAGCAGCTGTGCGCGGCTATAGACACGATCTGGGTGTGTTGCTAAAAAGTGCAGCAGGCGATATTCGGTTGGGCCGAGCGATATGAGTTCGCCGCTCGCGGAAACCCGCTGACCGGTGACGTCAATCGTCAATTTGCCAAGTGTGATTTCATCGCGCTCATTGCTGCTTTGTCCGCGCCGCAATACCGCTCTAATTCGGCTTACCAGTTCGCGCGTGGAAAAAGGTTTAACAACGTAATCATCAACGCCAGAATCAAGCCCGAGCACCCGATCATCTTCACCGCCGCGTGCGGTCAGCATAATGATCGGAATTTCCTGAGTCAGTTCGTCTTTCTTCAAACGCTTGGCGTATTCCAGCCCGCTGGTACCGGGCAGCATCCAATCTAGCAAAATGAGATTGGGCTTGCGTAGGCTAACTTCAATTTGCGCGGCAGCCACATCGGCGGCGCAGCGCACATCTAAGCCGGCGCGCTTGAGCGCAAAAACGACCATATCGCGAATCGCGACTTCATCTTCAACGAGTAGGACACATGGATTCATGGCGCTAAAATATGGCAGTCCGGTGTCAGTTTTATGACACTCTAGCGCAATTTCATCGAGTCTGGACCTACGCTAAGCCGAGCGCTTGCGCCATGCAATAGTGGCCAGGCGGCTGCTGCGCTAGCCAGCTTGCCGCCCGCAGCGCACCGGCCGCAAACACGCCGCGATCAAGCGCGGTATGGCTTAGTTCTAGGCGCTCAAACGGGCTGACTAAAAACGCGCGATGCTCGCCAATGAGTTCGGCCAGTCGAAAATTGGCGTGTTGCGCCGGCTGGATTGCCGGGCTTGCCGCTTGTTCCAATAAGAGCGCGGTGCCTGATGGCGCGTCTTTTTTATGTTGGTGGTGTAAATCAAGAATACCGAGCTGAAATTCCGGCCCTAAACTGGCGCACGCTTGCTTGACGAGATGCGCCAAAACTGCTCCGCCGACGCTAAAATTAGCGGTGTGCAGCACCGCCTGTGTTTGACTGAGCTGTTCGATGGCATTGCGCGCCCCTGCATCCAAGCCGGTTACACCGCTTAGCAATCGCAGGCTGTGCGAGCGGCAATATGCAGCAACTGCCGAGGTATCAGCCGCGTGGCTGACGTCTAAGAGTACTGACCCAGCCGGTGCAATGTCAGTACCGCTATTTTGATAGCTTCCTTGCAAACCAAACGGCAGCGGCTGACCCACTAACGCCGAACGCGTCGATACCAGCGCACTGTGTAGTTTAAAACTACCGTTTGCTGCCAGCTGCTCTAAAACGCGCTGGCCCAAGCGCCCGCCTGCGCCGCGCAAAACCACTGTAACCGGCTTCACGGCAGCGGCTCAGGTTCGGCGCTAGCTTTGATTACTGCCGCAAACTCAAGCTTGCGTAGCACGAAATACGCCACTGCCAGTGCCAGCACCAGCGCGAACGCGGCTAGAAAGAACGCCGCGCCCGGTAGCTCTAAGCCAGCCGGGGGCGCGGCGCCACTTTTGCCTTTGACGAACGCCTCGAACATATGTGCAAACGCTAGCGGCCCGAAAATATTCGCCAGGCTGTTCATTGAGCTCACCGCGCCCTGCATACGTCCCTGCTCGTTTGCGGCGATTTGCTGCGACATCAGGCTTTGTGCGCTTGGCCCAGCTAAACCCCAGCACGCCATGATCGGCATAGCGGCAATGAAATACGCACCGGTGGGCGCCAAACCGTACGCGGTAAAGCCAATAATTCCGGCGCTTAGGCCAAACAGCACCAGCTTCTTTTCGCCAAAGCGCTTGATTGCATGTTTCATGACGCCGCCCTGCATAATCGCCGCAAGCAAGCCGACTGTGCCGAGCGCCAAGCCCACATCTAGCTCGGTCCAGGCGTAGCGATAGTCGGCGAACAGCACAAACGTACTGGGGTAAACCACGTGTGCAAAGCTGGAAAGAAAGACCACCGCCACCAGCCCAAACAGCTGCGGCTTTTGATAGAGCCAGCGCATGGCGCTAAACGGATTTAATCTGGCAAAGCTGATGGGTGCGCGGTTCTCTGGCTTGAGTGATTCTGGCAGTACGAAATAGCCGTACATAAAATTCGCCAGCGCCAAACCTGCCGCACACCAAAACGGCAGCTTTGGATCAATGTGCGCTAAAAACCCACCCAGCGCCGGACCAACAATAAAGCCGATGCCAAACGCCGCGCCCATCATGCCGTAGGTTTGCGCGCGCTTTTCTGGCGCGGTGACGTCGGCAATATAGGCTGAAGCGGTGGAAAAATTCGCCGCCGCAATGCCATTGATGGCTCGGCCGATAAACAGTAGCAAAAAACTGTTCGCCAGCGCCATAACGATAAAATCAAGCCCGATCGCCAAGTTCGATAGCAGCAAAACCGGCCTGCGGCCATAGCGATCGCCTAGCGCGCCGAGCAGCGGTGAAGTAAAAAACTGCAACACCCAATACATGGTGCTGAGCCAAGCACTCATGACCGTCGCCTGGCCTTGATCGCCATTAAAAAAGCCTTTGATCAAGTGCGGCAGCACCGGAATAATCAGCCCAAAGGCAAACACGTCCAAAAAAACCGTGACGAGTATGAAAATATAGGCCGCTTGCGGCTTGTTCGAGGCTGCTTGCATAGGGCGTCAATATAAGGGATGCGCAAGACTATCAAAGCGCGTAGGTGAAATGGCAACGGACTACCATTCTTTGATAGCGTCGCAAAGGCGTTTCGCTAGTATTTCGCCTCCCATGAAACCGCGCTTACGCACCAGTCCTGGCCCGATATTGCCAGAAGCCTGCGATAAGAATACCATACGTCGTATATATTTTTACAACGTACGTTTTTGGTAGCCTGATGACAGATATCCTCCCCTCGGCAGGCAGTCGCCGGCAGCGCAAGCGCGCACAAACCGCGAATCACCTCGCGGCTACCGCTTACCGTTTGTTCGAAATGCATGGCTTTGAGGCAGTTGCGATGGAACAGATCGCCGCCGAAGCCGATGTGGCGAAAGCCACGCTTTACAACTACTTCCCGGTCAAGGAAGCCCTGATCGCGCATCGCTTTCGGGAGGACATCGCCGCTGGCATGGTCGAAAGAGCGAGCGCACTTACCGCACACAAGACTTTCGAAGCACGTATGCGATATCTCGTATGCGAATCCGCTGCTTGGAACACCGCGCGAAAGGTTTATCTACCCCACTACCTGCGGTACATGACTAGTCAAGCCCGGTATGGCGACGAGACTCGGGCCCAGCCTACTGATAGTGGTAGTCGACAGATCCTGACCCTGATGTTTCAGGCCGGCCAAGATTCTGGCGAGGTTGACACTCGGCAAACAGCTGCGCAGATCGCCTGGAGCTTTGAGTTCCTGCTGTTCGGTGCGGTCGCCGCCTGGCTCTGCGACCCGAGCGTGGACCTGACAACAAGATTTCTCGCCGCATTCGACCTAGCCATGCACGGCGTGGCAAGCACTCCAACAATCAAACAACCGAAATCACGTGGCGCAGGAGCCAAATAATGACGATTGAAAGCTTCAACGACAGCGCGCCGATCAGGACAACCCCGCTTGGCCTGCCGCTACTCGCGTACATCAAGAAGGATCCGTTGGGCGCAACCATTCGCTTCCAGCGCCGCTTTGGCGACGTTGCACGACTGAACATTTTGTTTCGCCGCATCTACTACTTTTTCACCCCGGAAGCCGCGCGCCAGATTCTAGTCGAGCATCAGGCTGACTTCGAGCGCGAAGCGCGCTTGATCAAGATTTTCGAGTCAATGCAGGGCAAGAACGTTTTGACCACCGAGGGCCCGGACTGGGAGCGGCAACGGCGCATCCTAACGCCCGGGTTTTCAGCCAAGCGCATCGCCGGCTATATGGCGCTGATGCGTGCAGCGATCGACGCCAGCGTGCGCGAAGAGCTGCCTGCCCTGGCCGGGCAAAGTGCCTCGGTGGACGTGGACGTGTTGACCACGCGGATCACCATGGACGTCATTTTGCGCACGCTGTTTACCCACGCGACCACGCGCGCCGAGGCGAGCGGCGTTTCCAACGCTATTCGCGCACTGACTAGGCAAAGCATGCGAGAGGTGTATTGGCCATTCATCCCACCTAAGTGGCTACCTTACCCCGGTCGAACCGCCAAACTCAGGCACCTGAAAACCATCAGCGACTTGATTGCCACGCACATCAAGTCGCGCGAACCTGGCAGCGGCGAAACCCAAAACGATGTGCTGGATATGCTGCTGGCAGCGCGTGACGACGCTCCGACAACCGCCAGCGCGTCGCTGACATCGCAGGAAATTCATGACAACTGCATCCTGCTCTTCGTTGCTGGTTTCGATACCGCTTCGTCGGCGCTGACCTGGTGGATAGCGCTGATGGCGAAGCACCCGGAGGTCGTGGAACGCTTGCGAAGCGAAATGGACAGCGCAAATGCGGGCACTGCGCCGTTAGAAGCCATCGCGCGTCTGCCCTATCTGAACGCCACGATCAAAGAGGCCATGCGCCTGTTTTCGCCGTCCACCGCGCCATTTACCCGCGTCGCGCTGCGCGACGTGGTGATCGGTACGACGCCGGTTGCCAAAGGCACGCTGGTGGTGATTCCGATCTGGAACCTGCATCACGATGCCCGATCCTTTGCCGAGCCCGAGCTGTTCCGCCCCGAGCGCTTCATGCCAGACGCGCCAGCGATCCCACGCGGTGCCTACATGCCTTTCGGCGCGGGGCCGCGTTTCTGCCTCGGCCAGCATTTCGCCAGCATCGAAATGGCCTTAATTGCTGCGCACCTCGTGCAGAATTTTGACCTGGCCTTGGAAGACGGCATGGGCCTGCCCGAACCTTTTGTGGACGTCGCGCTGAAGCCCAAGACGCCCTTGCGCGTGCGGTTTACCCGGCGCCAGGCTTGTGCGCAGCCGGCGCAATGAGCGGCCCTTTGCTTTCTAATCAATCATCTCATCATCCATTTTGTATCCCTCCGCCCAAACCCGCCCAAACCCACCTAACCATAGTCAGACGAGTGTGTTAAACACTCGCAACCCAGTTGTAAGGCAGCAGTGACTCGATGTCTTTGTCTTTCGTGCTCGGCAGCCGGGTCAAAGTATCAAGCAGATAAGCGTGCGGGTTTAATCCGCAGGCTTTTGCGGTAGCGAGCAGACTCATGATGGCGGCTGCGCGTTCGCCGGCGCGTACAGAGCCTGCGAAAAGCCAGTTCTTGCGCCCAAGCGCAATCGGTCGAATCGCGTTCTCAACGGGATTGTTGTCGATTGGGTAGCTGCCGTTTTCCAAAAAGCGTAGGAAGCTCACTTCACGGCGCAGCAGATAGTCGATCGCTCTCGCCGTTCCGGTGTTGTTGGTGGTGCCGGCCCTGGTCTTTTTTAGCCAGTCAAATAGTGCCAGCACTTTCGGCAAGCTGTGCGTTTGACGGTGCTGATAGCGCGCATCGGTCGCGGCGTCTTTGACTTCGCGCTCTTCATCGTAGATCTCGCCTATTCGGCTCAGCGCTTCAGCCGCCAGCGCGCTTTTGTTAGCCACGTGCAGCTCAAAAAACTTCCGACGCCCATGCGCCCAACAGGCCAATTCTGTCATTGGCGTGTCTTTGAACAGCGCTTTGTAGCCGGCAAAATCATCGATCACAAGTGCGCCGGTATAGCCGGTTAAAAACTGTGCCGCGTGCGCACCGGCACGGCTGGTTTGGAAGTCAAATATCACAATCGGCTCAGTACCGATCTCAGCGCTGCGATAGGCGAATAAGTAGGCGCGCTGCACGTTTTGCGCACGCTGTTCCCCGCTCGTTTTGGGTGCCGGATTTAGCATTTGAATCGGGGTTTCGTCGGCATGAATTGCACAGCAACGATGCAGGTGCTGCCGCAATCGATCAACCAGCGGAATGAGCGCCACACCGGATTTTCCAACCCATTCGGCAATCGTTGAAACCGGCAGCTCGATGCCGCTGCGTTTGGCGATTTCAGATTGCCGATATAGTGGCAGGTGATCCAGATATTTGTGGATCAAAATCTGCGCCAACAAGCTAGGATCGGGCATGCCGCCGTTGATGATTTCAGGCTGGGTCGGCGTGCTGTAGGCACCTTCGCAGCTGCGGCAGCCCATGATCGGACGGATGATCTGGCGTACGAAATACACGGGTGGTTTTACCGCTAACTTCTCGCTTATTTCTTCGCCGATTTGATGGAGCGCGCCGCGGCACTGTGGGCACTCGCAGTGCTGCGCAGGCACGTGTTCGACTACGCGCTCCAAATGCTCAGGCAGTGGCTTGCGAACCGGTTTGGCCTTCGGTTTTGTGGCGACAGGTTTAGCGTTAGGTGCGTCATTTGACGCTGCATCTTGCACATCCAATACCGCTTCGATTTGCGCTTCGATCTCGCCGATATCCATGCTGATCGCTTCGTCAAACAGAACCTGTTGTGCTGGATCAAAACGCTCGCTTTTACGGCCATACATCTTGTCATTGAGCTGCTTTATCTGAGCCGTTAACAGGGCGACAACTAAATCATGCTTTGCAATGGTTTGATCGCGGCTAGCGATCACTATGTCGTTAAGCGCGATAGTTTCAGCTTGCTCAATAATGACTTTCTGGAGCCGCTCAAACGCCTCAGAAACGCTGTCGATAGCGTCATTTTGAAGGGCGATTTGCGTGGATAAGATCATGCCGAAATGCTAGCAAAAACCTGCATTTTTAGATAGTAAAAACCAGTCAAAAACAGCTCGTTTTTTAGCCGTTAGCTAGCTCATTAAGACCTGCTTTACATCTCAAACGATCCTGCTAAAACTGCTTTGGAACCGACGCCAAATCCGCGCTCAATCGCTGCCAATCTACGCCCATAACTAACCATGAAAACTGCGCAGCACTCACACCCATCAACGAATCTTGTTCGCGTGGCCAAACAAAACTTCCACGATGCAAACGCCGCACACACAGCCAAACTCCAGTCGCGTCAACGCACAGCACTTTGATCCGATTGCCGGAGCCATTGCGAAACACATACGCCGCGCCATCAAAACTATCGCGTGCATAATGCTGCTGCACCCTAAGCAACAGCCGATCCATGCCGCAGCGCAAATCCACCGGCGCCACCGCCACAAACCACATCAAAGGGGTAATCATGCGCGCAGTGCTTTCAGTAAGCTGGCTAACCACTGCGGGCTGGGTAATTCCGACCCGCGCCAGCACAGTGTGCTGTGGTCAAGCGTAAAGTTATGCACAGCGGCATCATTTGGCGTTGGCGCAGACGTTGATGCCGACATCGCCTGCATCCGCATAGGCACAAAAGTTGAATCAGGCTCACTCCGCTTTCGCCACGCGTAAAAATGCGAGCGGGGAATCCCTTCATCAACGCAAAATTGCAGCACGCTCTTGCCGCTCTGTGCCTGCCGCTCTAACCGCGCTTGCCACTTCAAAACCACCGCTTCGGAAACCATCTTCGACTCTGAGTCAAAAGAACTACTTTCTTAGGTTGGCGATTACTTTGCTAGGTGGGTTTGGCCGGATGGATACTCCATTTTTGAGGAATAGCATGAAGCACCTGTTCGCCTTATCCGTTTTAGCGATGTCGACACTCCTACACGCTGAAGACGAACACCAATACCGCTTTGTAACGATTGATGGCAACAAGCTGGCCTATTCCTGCAGTGGCAAGGGCAATAAAACCGTGTTGCTGATCGCGGGGATGGGCCTGGATGCACACAAGTCTTTCAAGAACATCTATCACAATTATCAAGCCGACGGTTACCAGATCTGCATGTACGACCGCGCCGGTGTCGGCGCCAGCAGTTTTACCAAGCCGCGCGTTCGCTCAGTGAAAGAACTCGCCGATGAATTGAATGGCGTGGTGGAGGCAAACAAATGGAACAACTTGATACTGGTAGCCCATTCGTTTGGTGGCTTCGTGGCGCGCGCCTACACGCATCAGTACCCTGCCAAAGTTGACGGCATTCCGCGTACCACGACATGAAGCTGTCGATGTCCGTCGCCGGCTGGAAAACCATGGAGAACATTATCGAATGGGAAAAGCAGCGCCACTCCCATGAAGATGCAGTGGAAGCGGTTATGGCAGCGCCAAGCTTTACCGTTCCCAACAAGCTACCCATTACCGTGATGAGCCGAGGCCTACCGCACAACACGCTGCGCCAGACCAAGATGAGCTACGCCGATGTGGATGCCTATAAGGGAGGGGGAGGCGATGGGACATCCACTTCTAGGCATAATTGTGTGTTGTTTTATTCATTAAAAGTGGGTGTCTGGGCTCGTTTTCTGGTGTCTGGGCTCGTTTTCTTCTGGGCTTGTTTTCTCTGGGCTCGTTTCCAAGCAGAGTAACACAGATAATTATTTCGCCAATTTTAAAGCGCTCACCTATTTTAGTTCCATTGCCGGATTGCCGCAGTCTATTTCAGCCCATAACGACCCATCCATTCGATACCAACGGTAAATGCCAATTTTTTTGTCATAAAAATATTGACCAACCTCTTTTGGAGTGCCATCACTCCATCTCGTAAAATACTCTCCGTGCAAACGATCTAAATCATAATTCGCAGTGCAAGTAAGAATTTCTTGGCTTGACCAACGGGAATAACTGCCGTGTTTTTTGAAATCGCGACATTCTGCGCTGCTATATAGCAGCCCGTTTTCAAAAAAAATTTTGTGCACTCCGTTTCCATTTACATCCACGCTTTCACCGACAACGATTTCAATTGGGCCTCGAACTTTAACAATTTGGGAGTTTGCGCCCATTATGGCCACTCGGGCGGATCGCTCGGGCTTGGACCACCATTTCGCATGCAAAGGGTTCGACGATCAGCGGCGCGAGTTTTGCACGCGCGACGCCACCTATCAGGGTCGCCTTTCGGCCCAGTGCCCCCAAAAGCGTTGCATGCAGAATCCTCAACCTCCCATCGCCTGTAACAGTCATCGTTATTCTGGCAGATTGGAAGATCCCCATTAGCACAATCAATAGCCGTATCCGCAGCCAACGCCATTGTCAAAGTAGCAAGCCCCGCTGCACACCAAGCAACCGCCGCCCCTGCTGCTTCGCAGCCGCCCCCTAAACATAGCAACAGAAGAGGCACGTGGCCATTCGGATCCGTTAGGCGCAATGGATTTGCAAACACGTAGCTATAAGTTGACGCCCCACCTTTTAACCCAATCGGATCCGACTCCACATACCGCCCAGTTCCCGGCTCATAATCTCGGAAATAATTATAGTGCAGGCCCTCGTCGGCATATTGCCCTGGAAACCGTAAATTGAATCCTGTCAATGTGCCGGTTGGCGCTTGCTCGCCAAACGCATTAGAGCCGCTCGGCGAATTTGCTAGCATATTCCATTGCCATATACTTGACGTGCCTGTTGGGTCTTGAATATTACGAGGCGATCCCAATTGATCGGTTTCAATGGGATTTATTTGCCCGCTTTGAACACGCGCTACAGGTAAATTATCCAAATACACATAGTCAGTCAACGTGATTTTACCGCTCAAAGACACACTCGCTTCACTAATGAGCGCGCCGGATTCATTATAAAGAAACTGCTGCAACGGCGCAGCCCGAATAAACGTTCTCTTGCTAATGCGTTCGCCACGCGCGTTATACGCCTTGCCGTTTGTCACTAATCGATTTCGTTCATCGTATTCTTGTGGGCCGATCTGTGGCAGATCCAGGGTATTACCATTCGCGTCAAATCCACGGTTGCCATCGCCTGCGTTGATAAGCCTGTGACTTGTCGGTGCATAGGTGTAGCTAAGTGGTGCGGTAGACGCTCCGCGTTGATTTGTTAATCTATTTCCGGTTGCGTCATAAGAAAAGTTTTCTATCAAGGTTAGGTTTTGATCCGCAACGCTAGTCAGTCGATAAAGCTTGTCATAGGCCAAATTGAACACTGCTCCTGATTGGGTAATCTGGATAATATTACCCACCTCATCAACTGAATAATCCAGATTCAAGCCATTGGTGGCGGTACTGACAATGCTATCGATATCGTAATTTTGATCGTAGGTTTTCGTTAGCGTTTTGCCATTCTGGAAAGTGATTTGGCTTACCGGTCCGAAAGGCAAATAAGAAACACCGGTGATAAACGCAGCGCCATTGATATTTACGCTGGTTATTCGGCCTTGGCTATCGCGGCCGTAGCTTGCGGTGCTGCTGGATGGATAGCTTAGGGTGCTGAGCCTGTCTGCCACCGTGTAAGTCATGGAGGAAATGAGCGTGGTGCTGCTGGTTACCTGGGTTTTTTGCACGACATTCCCCCGCCGGTCATAGCATAGCTTGGTATCGCCGGACTCATCGGTAAAGCGGCTCATGCGGCTAATCGCAAAGCTTGATGTGCAGCCTATTGTGGTTTCGTCATAGAAAAACTGCACCGTCTTCAGCGCATTGACCACGGTGCTTCCGGCCGGCGTATATTCGATTTTGCGCAGACGATTAAGGGGAGGCGCTGGGACATCCACTTCTAGACATAATTGTGTTGTTTTATTCATTAAACGTGGGTGTCTGGGCTCGTTTTAAGTACCCCGCAGCTCCACCGGCTGCGGCTCCAGCGCCTATAAAAGCAGCTTTGCTGTTAATAAAATCTCGAGACCGTGGTTTTTAACGAACAATATTTAAAGACATTGTTTTGGCAAGTTTAACAAAATCGCATCCTAAACGGCCTTCCTCCCAAATATGCGGCCACTTATTACCGTCAATTATTTTAATTGCACGCTGAAGCATTGCAGCTGCGGCCGTCGAACATTTTCGCCGTAAAAGATGGGCTGCTGAGTTCATAAAGGATACGATTTCAAACGCGTCGTCGACATGTGTTTCAGCTATTTTTTCAATAGCACTCTCAATCTCGTGAACTGAAGAGCGTTCATTGATCACTAAATAATAATAGAACCTAGCTTGAACTATATTCGCCCAACGCTCACGCGACTTTTTATATCTCCCGGAATGCTCGGTTACGAATTCGGCACACTCAGCCGAGAGCAGTCTTAACGAAACGCTTAAGTCTAACTCATTTTTTGCAAATGGCAGGAATATTTTGCTTTCAATCCTTTCAGAAAGTGCTCTTTGAAATATAGTTGTTCTTAGGGGCATCGAACAAATTTCCCATTGTAACCATAAACTCCAGGAGGCCAGCTTCCGTCGCGGTTGCAAACCATCCTGCAAGTTTGACAGGTAGAATCACCAGCCTGGCGATATGGTCCTAAGGTGACCTCCTCAATAGGGTCATAAAATCTACCAGCTTTCCATTAGCGTATTGATATGTAGATTCCCTTATCATAAGCTTGCCAGAATCTCACTTAATTCGAGATTAGTTTTGAGTAAAGCTGCTGAGGAAATAGATGAAAAACGAACGGGTTGCCTGCCGGTTGAAGTTATCTGATTAAAAACAGAGAAATTCACAACCATTTTCTTCTAACATCTCAACAAATAGAAGCATCTCAATTACCGGAATAGTCAAATTCTCATCTTTGAAAGTGACGCAAAACAATACTTCACCAATTTTCATTGTGTATTCCTAATTTTCCACAAGAATCGCTTCTAAAACGCTTGGCGAAACATTTTTCATTCAACGAGCTGCTCATTCCAAAGGCTACCGTCGAGTTTAAACCAGCTGTATAAGCCTGATTTCTTACCCATTTTATATTCTCCGACTTCTTTTAATTGGCCGTTTTCCCACCAGAGTTCGTAGGGACCGTTTAACTCATCTTGAAAATAATTTGCTTTACAGTGAATCATGCCAGAGAGATAAAATGACTCAGACCTTCCCTGAAACGCGCCGTTTACCATTTCAACCCAGAAGCATTCACGACCATTGTGAAAGAAAGTACGGTACAGGCCCGTAAGTTCTGCATTTAGGCCACCAGTCTCTGCTATTGCCTGCCCATTGTCATAGTTTCCTTTCTCCAATATCCGGGGTCTATTCATCGCCATCACCCCATTCAGATGGCTCGCCTCCAACCGGTTTCCCACCGTTAGCGTCGCACATACGACGCCGTTCCGCAGCCCTAATCTTGCAGCCCCTATACCAGGCTTGGCGATCTTCTTTGGGCCCACGTCCAAACCTAGACCCACAATTGCTATCCTCAATCTCCCAGCGCTTGTAGCAAAAATCGTCGGACGGGCAGACAACATAGGACATTGCAGCACCCAACATTCCTCCAGCTGCAGCCCCAGCCGCGCCACCCGCAGAGCTACCAGCGCTCGCGCCGGCAGAGGAACCAATACTTACACCAGCGACCGTTCCACCTGGCCCAACAGCAGTTCCGCCAGCTCCTCCAAGCGCACCACCAACAACACCCCCGAGTGCTCCGCCTCCAAAGTACCCAGCAGCTCCACCGGCTGCGGCTCCAGCGCCTATACAAGCAGCTTGGCAGCTTAACTCAGGCGCTAGCCCTCTGCGATCTGAATGATTTAGAGGCCCACCACCCACATATCCAAACGTGCTAAGCCCACCCCCTAACCCAATTGGATCCGACTCCACATACCGCCCAGTACCCGGCTCATAATCCCGAAAGTAATTATAATTTAGCCCCTTTCCGTCAAAATATTGGCCTGGAAAGCGTAGTCTAAATTCATTATTGGCCGGTAGTGAAGCTTGCTCGCCGAACGCATTTGAACCAGTGGCGGTATTTGCCAGTAAATTCCAGGTCCATACTGCGCTTGACCCGGCTACATCCTGTATTACGCGTGGCGAACCTAAATGATCCGCTTCAATGGGATAAACAATTCCGTATTGAACATGCGCAATCGGTATTGAATCTAGGTAAATGAAATCCTGCTCCCCATCTGCTAGCATTTTGCCCGATTCATCGTAGGTATGAGTTTTAAGCAGTACACGGTTGCCAAATCCATAATACGCCTGAACTCGTTCACCCCGCGCATTGAATTCAAAGTTATCGTTTGCTGCCGTATTAAACGGTGGTTTGACCACTTTTCCAACAACTGAGCTGGATTTCCGTTGATCGCGCGCCACTAGTCGATTGCGTTCGTCATAATTTAAAACGCTCGCCAACGGCGTATTCAACGTATTGCCGTTTAAATCAAATGCGCGCGCGCCATCGCCTGCACTAGTCAACCGGTGCTCGGTTGCAGCATAGCTGTAATTAACCGGCGAATTGCTCCCTAGCTGCTTACTCAGCCGATTCCCGGTCGCATCGTAAGTAAAGCCTTCAATCAACGCCTGATTTTGATCTTTCACACTGGTTAATCGATACAGCTTGTCGTAATTTAGGTTAAATATCATACCGGATTGATTGACCTGCTTAATATTGCCGACTTCATCGACTGAGTAATCTAAATTAAGCCCGCCGGTGGCGGTGCTGACAATACTGTCAATGTCATAGTTTTGGTCGTAAGTTTTAGTCAGCGTTTTGCCGTTTTGAAAGCTAATTTGATTGATCGGCCCAAATGGCAAATAGCTGACTGCCTTGACAAATGAACTGCCATTGATATTGAGGCTGGTAATGCGGCCTTGATTATCTCGGCCGTAGCTAACGGTGGTTCCTGATGGATAGGTTATGCCGCTAAGCCGATCCGCTACGCTGAATGTCATTGCTAAAACCTGTGTGGCGTTACTCGTGACTTGAGTTTTTTGCACGACATTCCCCCGCCGGTCATAGCACAGCTTGGTATTGCCAGATTCATCGGTAAAGCGGCTCATGCGGCCAGTGGCGAAGTTTGATGTACAGCCAATCGTAGTTTCATCGTAGAAAAACTCCACAGTCTTTAGCGCATTGACCACGGTGCTTCCGGCTGGCGTATATTCGATTTTGCGCAGGCGATTAAGTGCATCGTAAGTCATGTTTGATTTGACCCCGCGCGCGTCGGTTTGCTGGGTTCGATTGCCGGCCGCATCGTAAAGATAGCTGGATATGCCGGTATCTGGGCTGGTCAAGCTGGTTAAATTGCTCAGGCCATCGTAGGCATACACGGTGTTTAGGTTTTTCGGATCTTTGACGCTGGTCATGCGATCCAGTACATCAAAACCATATTCTACTTTGGCAGCAATGCCGCCCACATCTTGCAGAGTTTTGATGAGGCGGCTAAGTGGATCATAGTCATTGTCGGTTACTGTGCCGGCTACAGCGGGCGTTCCTAGACTCGGGTCGGTGGTTAGCTCGGTATTGCCGCTGGCATCAAAGGTCATGTTGGTTTTGCGCACGCTAGTGTCGTCTAGATTTGGTGCATCCGCGAACGGCGCGCGGATGCTGGCGCGCATACGCGAGAGTTGATCATACTGGCGCGCCATCAGGCGTTTGACCACGCTGGCTGAGTCGGTAGTCGATTCTTTGACGCGATTGCCGGCGGCATCCAGCACGTAAGTAATGGCATTGCCGCCGTTATCGGAAATGCCGGTTAAGCGCTGCGCGGCGTCATAGCCGTATTGCAGGAAAGCGCCGTCTGGCTGGGTGACGCGTTCGATAGCGCCGAAGGGTGTGTAGGCGAAGCTGGTCGTGGCATCTTCGGTGGCAGTCGCGCCTTTGACCGTGCGGCTTAATAGCCAGCCGCGCGGGTGATAGCTCATCCAGGTTTCAACCAAATTCGCATCGCGCATTTTTAGCGCGCGGCCTGCGTTATCAAAGGCCAGATATTCCAGCACGTGCCCGAGTGCGTTGGTGATTTTCCACAAATCGCCTTTGCGATAGCTCAGATCGGGTGCGTCCGCCATGCGGTAGGAATAGCTGGTGGTGTCGACTACATCGATGCGTGCGCCGTCCATCGTTTTGATGAGGCCGACAATTGGGCAGTCGCTAGTGTTGACGCTGTCGCAGTAGGTGTATATCGATTGCCGCACGCCAATTGGCGCAACCGCTGAGCTGCCACAGGTGTAGCTGGACGCGCCTGCAATGGCTGGGTCAATCAGGCACTGGCTGAGCAATTGGCCGGCGCTGTTGTAGGTCATTTTCGACGATTGTTTCGCCTGCAAATCACATTGCCCGGTGCTGGCGTTTCTGTTGCAGTCGAAGATAGTGCGCTGGGTAGGCAGGTTTAAAGCGGGATCAAACAGCGTTTGGGATTTGCGCTCAGCAACAGTGCCTTTGGCTTCGATAATTTCAAACGGGCGCACATCGCTAGCATTCGTGTAGATGTACTCGGTTACATTCCAAACCGTGCTGTTGATGCGTTTGCGCATGAAAGTGCGGCGGCCGCTGGTGTTGTATTCGAAAGTGGTTTCTTCGGCCGATGCGCCACTGCCGTGGGTGATTGATAGAGGCCGTTTGAAGGCATTGTTTTGCAACGTGGCGGACATGGTGGCGCCGAGGGCTGTGGTAGCCGTAACGCTGGTGCCGGTAGTTTGGTAGCTTGGCGTTAGCGTGTTTAAGCCGCCTACCCGCTGGCTGGATGAGACGCGCGAATGGATATCGTATTCGTAGATTCCAAACGGGTGCAGTACGCCGCCGTATTCGTAGGCAATTGAGGTCAATAGCGCGGTATCAAAACCGTTCAAAATTTTGTAGCCATACACGGCGGTAATACCGGGTAGCTCGGCGCGCACTAAATTGCCGAAAGCGTGCGCGTCAGGCAGGGCTGCGGTGGGCCAGATGGATTCGCGCTGGTATTTATAGGTGGCCAATACTGCGCCGGTTGCGCTGTCAGCTCGAATTCGGCGCAGGCGTGGGCGTCCTTGCGGGGTGTATTCAAAGTGTAGCGCGCGGCCTACAGCGTTTTCGACGCGGGTTAGGCGGCGGGGCATGTATTCGGCATTGTTGGCACCCAATGATGCCAACTCACTCTGCCAGCTTAGCGTTAGATTACCCGCTGGGTTGCTTTGGTATTCGTATCGAATCGGATAGCCGTCTAAATTAAAGATAATGCGGTTGCCGTTGGCCTTAGTCAGCACCCAATTTGCTGTGTCAAGCGTTAGGGTATCGCCAGATGAATCTGAAGCGTGCAGGCTGCCCGAACCGATGAACTTGACCAGGAAGCCGCGTTCACTTTGTAGCAGCGCCGAACTGGCACTTGAAACGTAATGACCTGCTGTCAAATGCGTCGTTATGACTCGAGTGCTGAAACTATGCTGCCAAGCCGGGCCCAAATTTCCATAGTCCGCATTTTCTCGAACGGAATCGTAGAAGCGTTGAAACGCAATTCCCGCATGCGTAAAATCAAGGTAGGACTCGACTTTTTTGCCGGTGGCCAATTCGCAAGGATTGCCAGATCGTGGGCAGGTTTCCGGATCACGCGGCGGCCCATATGGAATGAGCTTTTCAGGAGGATTGATGCCGCCTTTTGATACTGCGGCTGATTTTCCTGCCAATGTGGTTGAAAGCGGCCCGCGGCCGTTTATAGACGATATGCAGTAGCTGTTCGGATTATTGTTTATTGCCGCAAGATTTATCCGAAAATTTTCCGGGCATACAAATCGCTTTTGGCGAGCGATTGGCCAAGTCAAAGTCCTCTCAATACCGGTACAGTTGTCAGACTTGATTTTGATTTGAATTCGGTAAGACTGAGTGTTTGGCGCACCGTAGTTAATCTTTCCGCCCACCAGTCTATGAATTTGCGGATCATCTGCGGCGGCGAGCGCAAGGTTGTACACGCTTAAACCGCTGGTAGGTGATCCTAAAGCAACCGCTGGAGACGTAATACAAGTTGCAGGAAAAAGCATTGCATAGCTTTGATTGATCTGTGTGACTAGGGCGGCTTCGCTTTCACACAGCGCTGGATTGTTGGACGAACCGCACTGCAACTCAACTCGCCAATTCGATGCGACGTTCCAAATAGCAAAGCCCTCAGGCGCGTATTCTGCTGGGGGAAGCTCGGCACCGATAGCTAGTGAGCCTGCAACGCGATAGTCCAACGCAGCACGCGACGCAGGTGATTCCGAAAAAGGATCGGAAAAGAGAAACGCAACCTCATGCGAACCACCATTGGGTGCATCCGTTCTGATTGCGTGTTCCATTGCTTCTTGACTATCAAAATACAGGCCAGTGACGGGTTCCCAGAGCCAATCCGCGCTAACAGAAGCTGATAGCGCTAGCGCCAATGCGCCAATGCGCCAATTTGCCAATTTGCCAATTTGCCAATTTCTGTCATCTTTTTGTTGCATTATTAACTTTGGTATAATGATGGACTCTTTTTTGCAATTGATTACTATTGTTAGTTGCGTGCTTTGTGAAAGTCAATGATTTATTACGATCTGCATTGCAAGTTTTCTGTAAATGTCAAACAACTCCTGCTTTAAAATCACGCCTGATAGACCACAACTCAAAACAACCCCAACGAGCGCTCCAAACCCGGGAAAACCCGCGCTATTGGCAAATCAGGAAAAGTTTTTGCAACGCAGGCAGACAGCACTTCTCGGTAGTCAATTTCAACTGGCAAGTCGCCATTGCCATTCACCAGTGGCGCGAGCGGTGCGAAGTTGCCGTGAAAACGCTGCTTTAATCCGTTCGCTAGCACGAGCGCTAAGCTGCCGCGACCGTGGTCGGTGCCGTTGGTTTGATTGATGGCGACTCGGCGGCCAAATTCGGTGGTAACTACTACGACAACTGGATGGCTAGCGCTGGATATTTCTTGCCAAAATGCGCCCAGCGCTTTTGACAGCTGCGCAATTTCCAGCGGTGCGAGCGAGGCCTGGTTGTCGTGCGAATCCCAGTTAGTAAAATCAATGCTGGCCAAGCGTAGTCCCACATCGGCTTTGATGTGATCGGCAATGCGCGCCATGGCAATGCCAAATTCCCCGGCCGGGTAACCCCGCGCGGCTGCGATATCTTTATCTGGCAGCACTTTCGCTATCACCATGCGCTGCATCGCTAAGCCCAGCGCTTTAATCTCCGGCCCGCCGTAAACATAATCCGACAGCACCGCTTGATCATTACCCATCAAAATTCTGGGGCTATCGCCTAAACCTGAAACCGAACCATCGCCATACCAGCTGCGCGGCAAAAGGCCCGAGGCATGCACGGTAGGAATCGTGGTTTCGCGCTCGGCGGTGTTATTGAAATAGCCATCGCCGCCGAATGGGATTGTCTCGTAACGCAGCTCGGGCTTGGGTAATGTTGTGCCGATGCGTGCTAGCCAGCCGGTAGCGCCGCCTTCTTTCAGCGCGGCGGCGCCCAAATCCATGATTTCTTGCGATTGAAAATGGCTGCGCGTGCGTGTGCCGTGGCCAACACCCCAGATCAGGCTCATTTGCTTAGCTTGGGATAGTGCAAGCAGCTCCGGTGCAAAGTTCGACATGCGAAAGTCAGCACTGCTTGATGCATCCAAACGCGCGCCATCGTCGAGCCGCAAAAACCCGGGCCGGGCTGAGCGATACACCGCGCTATCAACCGGTGCTGCCAGCATCATGGCATCCATACCGCCGCGCAAGAATACGTGCACAAGCGTCGGAGCTGCGCTCGCTGCTGCTGAAAATGCCAATTTTGGCGCTGAGATAAGGCCGGCGGTTGCTGCGCTGGCAGCTAGAAACTGTCGTCTATTAAAAGTCATGGCGGGCTCCTAGCGGTACTGCATATGCGGATGTAAAAACGCGCGATAGAGCGCATCTTGCATGCCGGAAAAATACTTCACTTGCCGCGTGGCGGCGTCAAACTCTGGCAAGTTGACGTTAAAGCGCGACTGCATACCCGATTCGGTGGCGTACACCGTCAAAAACTGCTCGGCTAAATCGGCCCAGGCCTGCGGGTTGAAGTAGGACTCGCCAAAACGTTGGTTCGCTAGCAGCATATAAATCACAATATTGAAGCGTGAATTGAACTGATCCCTTGATAGCCAGGCCGCTTCGATATCCGGAAAACCGTCCGGCGCTGGCCAGCTAAACAAGCGCTGCCCGGTTTTCGCCAGCGTGTAGGTGAAATCGGGCGTGATTCGCACATAGCCGCGCACCGGCCGCATGACGGCCAGTGCATATTCTTGCGGGCGTCGAAATTTGATTTGCGATTCGTATTTGACGCTTTCGGTGATCAGTACACGCATGACTTTAGCGATTTGATCGGGCGCTTCCACATTGGCTGACCACGTATCAGCAAGCACCTGCACCAGCGCGGCAGGTGGCGTTTCACCGATAAAGCGCTGGCATAGTTTAAGTGCCAAGTTTTTCGCGCATGCCGGGTGGCGGGCCAATAGCGCGAGCAGCGTTTCACCTTCCGCCACGCCACTATCAGAAATGCGTGCACCCAGAATTTGCTTTTCACCGCTCACATGCCATTCCGGCACGAACACGAATTCGCCAGTGCTGGCTAATTTATCGGTACGGCCTGATACGGCTTGCCCGTAACCATAGCTCCAGCCTGACAAAATTTGCGCTGCAGCTTTGATGTCATCTTCGGTGTAAGCCGCGCTCACTTCCGCCGTGCCCACCAATTGTGCGCCCAAAGTGTGCAGCTCCAAGAGCTCACGTGCGTAATTTTCATTTGGCGCTGGCGCATACGAGATCGCGTTATCCAGATACGTCAACATGCACGGCTGGCGCGCAACTTCTTTTAACAGCGTGGAAAAATTACCGAGTGCGTGTGCCCGCACGACACGCTCAAATAGCGGCATCAGTACCTCAAGCTTGAAATCACTAGCGGCCGCGACGTAGAAATGATCCAGCCAAAATTCAACCAGCATTTCTTCAACTTGGCGGTTGCTCCAAAGCCGGCGCAATGTCAGCGTGATACTGAGCTCGACCAGCGCGCGGGAGCGCTCAGCCACCGGTACATCATCAAAACTTGCGTGCGCCAACGCGTTCAACTGCGCCGCCGATTTGCCGATCGTATTGAATTTGCGATTGGGCTCGTTCACCGCTGCAAAGTTTTTGCCAGCAGCGTAGTCAATTGGGTAGCTAGCCGCAGCAAGTGCGACTTCTAAATCATCATCCCGACGAACATTAGCCCCTAACTGCTCATCTAGCCATTGCAATAGCGAAATTTGCTTGATGCGTTGAATTTCTAGATAAGTCGGGCCGTAGCTAAAGCGGCGCAAGATGCGCTCAGGCGCAGAAAGAAGAAATTGCATTTTGTACAAATTCGAGCAAATAGGCCTTGAACCGTACCAGTTTAGGTGCTCGGCGCGCAACCCGTGTTTGCGCGGTTCAAACGGCTAACAGGTCGGTTCGTCACTTGACTCTACCTTCTAGTTAGCCTCAAACCCCGCATTGAGCACTTCATCAAACAGCTCTACCGGCGTGCAGCTACCGCTATCGGATTCAGCGGCAATGCTGGTCAACATTTGCGTGTAGCTTTGAAATGCCGTGTTGTTTATGCCCGCATTGCCGCGCACCATAAAAATGCCGAAAAGCCCGCGATGAAAATCCACCCAGGGGAAGAAGCCAAAAGCACCCAAGCTGTGAATCAGCGGCGCCTGACTAGTCGGGCGATCGGGTTCGATCCAGCTGCCAACGCTATATCGAACGACCGTGCCTGCATTGACCGGCGCGTAGGCAATCGGCAGCGTACCCACTTGATCCTGCGTTAGCGTTTGCACGGTGCTTGCGCGTAAGATTTGGCGGTTGTTGCTACGGCCAGCGTTTGTCAGCATATGCAGCACTTGACCATAGTCACGCAAATTACTGCGCGCGCTTCCGGCGATGCCATAATTTTGGGTTGTGCCCAAACCCTGCCAGTCGATGCTGGTGATGCCAAGCGGCGCGCCGATCTCAGCTTGCCAGCGCGCTTGCCAATCGCCGCCGCCGGTTATTTCGGCTACTCGACCTGCAATATGCATAGACACGCCGCCGTAGGAGAACTGCCCGCCGACGCTATAGCCCGTATTGAGCGGCCGGCAGCACGCGATTTGGTCAACCGCCTGCGCTAATGTCAAGGTGTTGTTGAATAAGATCGGCGAACCCGAATCGTTGCCATAGCCTGAGGTATGGCTAAACATTTGTCGTACCGTCATGGTACCTTTTACGCCAGTAAACTGCGGCAAGTAGCTTGAAACTGGTGTATCCAAATTTAGTGCGCCGCGTTCCGCCAGCTGTAATATACGTACGCCGGAAAGCAGCTTGCTGGCCGAGGCAATCGGCACCACGGTAGCGCGGGTGTAATCGCCGAAAAAGCTTTCATGCAAGATGCCCTCTCGAGATCCGATCAGCATCGCAGCGCCCGGCAGCGCCTGCTTTTGGACTAACTCAGCAAATGTGGTTCGCGCGCTGGCAAAGCTGCACACTTCTGAAAGAACGGGCTGCGCGCTCAAAAGCGAAAACGCGGCAACCATGAACTGAATACTGCGAGGCATAGCAAATCTCCATTTTGAGTGATTAAACGCCTAGCGAGCCTACTGGTTGACACGCCTGCCCAAACGCGTGCCCAGACGCCCGTCCAGTTCAATCCCGCGCCGAATGCGCCAGAAACAAGACCGGCACCAAACTCACCGCAACTAAAATCAAAGCAGGCAACGCCGCCTGCTGCCAAAGGCCCTCGCTCGTGTAGCCATACACTTTAATGGCGAGCGTATCCCAGCCCAAGGGCCGTAGTACGAGTGTGGCAGGCAGCTCTTTAAGTGTTTCGACGAACACCAGCGTCGCAGCGGTCAATGCTGAGGGCATTAAAAGCGGCGCGTACAAGGTGCGAAATCTGGCGAATGCGCCTAAACCGAGCCCGCGTGCGGCATCCGGCACGCTGGGTGCTAATCGCTGCAGGCGGTTTTGCAGCGGGGTAAATCCCATGCGGGCAAACCGCGCAAGATAGGCTAACAGCAAAGCAGCAATGCTCACGCTAAGCCATCGCCCAACCGATCCGATACTTCCCAGCAGTAGCAAAATCGCCACCGCCAACACGGTGCCCGGCACGGCGTAGCCAATGCCGAGCGGAATACTCCACAACGCGAGCGAAGCTTCGTGGGTACGCCCGCGCTGCAATAGCGCGGCCACAAGCCCGAGGCTGACTACTAGCACTGCCGCCATAGCGGCAAGCAGCGCGCTGTCGAACGCGGCTAGTATGAGCGCAGGCCAGTCAACCAGCGCCGCGCTATGCAGCGCCCAAATAATCAGTTGCAGCGTCGGAATGCCAAAGCTAAGCGCCAACAACAAAATCAGCACGAGCCAAACCAGTATGGCCTGATTGGATTTAAGGCGAACTCGCTGCATCGTGCCTTTGCTGGCGGTGCTGAGCTTTAATCTTGCGCGCTGTTCAAGCAAAAGCAGTAGCAACACAATCCCAACCGCGAGCGACGCCAGCTGCGCTGCCGCGGTCAAGCTTTGCAAGCCCAGCCATGTTTTGTAAACGCCAGTCGTCAGCGTTTCGATGCCCAACAGCGCGGCTGCGCCATAGTCAGCCAGCGTTTCCATCAGCACTAACGACAACCCCAATGCTAATGCCGGCCAAAGCTGTGGCAAATACAGTAGGCGCAGTTGCGCTGTGGGGCGCAACTGCAAAAGCTGTGCGCTGTCAATCAAACTTTGGGGCAGCTGGCGCGCGCTAAGGCGAACCAGCGCATAGACATACGGAAATAGCCCAAAGCCAAACACAAAGATGCCGCCCCACACGCCACGCACGCTCGGCGCCATCACAGTTTCGCCAAACAGTAAGCGCCATTGCTGACCAAAACCGGAGGAATATTCACTACTACCGATCCAAACAAACGCCGTCACATAAGCGGGCAGGCTTAGCGGCAGTAGCAGCAACACATCGAAAATCCGCCGGCCCGGGTATTCAAATCGCGCTTGCAGCCAACCGAGCGTTAGCCCCAAAAACCCGGCGACTATTGCGGTGCCGAGCAGCAATAGCGCGGTTTCGCGCAGCATGGGCGGCAGCACCACGGACTGCAAATGAGGCCACAGCCCATCAGCATCATGGCTCAGCCAGGCGCTACTCAGCCACAACAGCGGTAGTAATGCTGGCAGTGCAAGCGTTAGCAGCGCAATTCGTTTGATCCAAGTTAGGCTGATCCAGCGAGCAGGCTGGATTTGGTTCGAGAAGTTCATCCGTCAGTTTAGCGCGCCGCGAAAGCGGCATCTATAGGAGTAATTCAAAAGGTGCGATTTGATGTCGCAAACGGCCGCAGCCAGCTCCCTCACCACGCCCCACAAACTCTGATTGAAAATTCTCAGCTGCATAAAAAAACCGACAGCATATTCAACGCTGTCGGTTTTGAATGCCTGTATCGTCAACTAATGGTTACTTGCAGCCTGCACCCAAAATCAGCGCGGTCAAATTCAGCGTGCCGCTCGGTGCACCGGATCCGGTGAACTGGTAGGTTACGGTGGCGTTTTTGCAGTCAGCAAACGTCACGTTCATAACGCCAACTTCGCGCAGTACATTGCCACCTGCGGTATTTAACCGCCCGCCAGTAGATTCATAAATGCTGAGCTGCGCGCTGGTGCCATTGAACCCGCCCGCTTGTGGACAAGTGTTCGAGCCGGGTGCGGCGCGGCAGCTATCAAGCAGGTACCACTTTTGCACGCCGCTGGTATCACTAGCGTAGGTGTACCAAGTGGCAAGCAAGCGGTTGTCGCGCGGGATCGGTAGAAAATCAATCCCTTGTCCGGATTTTGCTGACTCAAACCAATGGCCGCCGGCGCTAAAATCCACCAGTTTTTCTAGCGGCAGCTCGCCAACTGGCACCGCCAGAATTCCAAGCGGCTGGTTTGCGCCATCGCCGATCGCATAGGCCACGGCGTTCGCGCCGGCTGGCAAGCTAAATGCTGCGGGGTCGATAAAATTGGCGTTGCCATCTGGGGACGCAACTTTAATATCGAGTGCGCCCACATCGAGTTCTAACACGCCGCTTGCTGCGCCAAACGGCACGTTGGCTAAGCCGCCAACGACAGCGCCGCCGTCAGTGCGAATCGACACGCGGGTTGCATCAAGCATTTTGGCAAACGGCGCAGCGTGCACGACTCGCAGTTTGTACTTATTCGCAGCAGGTGGAGTAGTGTTTTGTTCGGTAGTTAAAAACGCCAGCGGCTGATTCACGCCATCACCGCTTGCCGCAATATTGAAGCTCTTGCCACCGTCTAGATCAATGAAACTCGAAATGGCAGCTGTGGTTGAGCCAGTCGGAATGACTTCGAACCGGTAAGAACCCTGGCTAGGCAGATCTAAAACGCCGGTGAATTGTTTGTAATTTACGTTGCTGGCAACCACTGCGCCGTTAACGCGAATACTGACGGACGTGCCGGGGATCGTCGCGGCAAATGGTGCGGCGTGAATCGCGCGGACTTTAACTGGGCCAAGTGTGAAAAGCGGCAGTGGATTACGCGGCGCTGCGCCGTTTGCAATTGCAGTAACGCCAAGCGGAAGCGTGTTACCACCCCCAATCGCGACCAGTGTGGTGATACTGCCAGCGGCGAGTGTTACCGGTTTAACGTCAATAAAAGTGGTTGTCCCTGCTGGATTTGCCACGGCTAGATCGATACGACCTGCCGGAATTTCCAAATAGCCGCTCGCTACGCGAAACGGGACGCTAGATAAGCCGCCGACTACGGCATTGCTTTCATTTCTAATACTGACGGCGGTTGCATCTAGCGTTGCTGCAAACGGCGCTGCGTGCACCACGCGCACTTTCGCCTGGCCTGCGGCCGGTGCGGTGTTGTTGTCGGAAAGCGCAAGCAAACCCAAAGCCTGAGAATTAGCGCCGCCGACTGCCAGCACGGTGTGGTCTCCCGCTGCCAACTCGACTTCCTGGGTGATCGCTGCGGTTGTGGTGCCAGTGGGAATCACTTCAATGCGATAGCGGCCTGCGTTGCCGATGGGCAAATAGTTGGTAAAGTCGCCAAACTTGACGTTAGTCAGCGCATCGGCGCCGTTAACGCGCACCGTAACGCTCGTGCCGTCAACGCTATCTGCAAACGGTGCAAAGTGCCCGACAGTGACGCGTACAGCGCTGCTGGTTTGCGCGCTTGCACTTGAAATAAGCGCTAACGAGACGAGTGCGCACAGCGCGCTCGGCAAGTTAGCAGGTCGAACGATTTGGAAGTTTGATTTCATATTTTTGCTCCTGGTGGCAGCCCGACGTTGGGCGAGGTGGAAAGTGCCCGCACCGTCGTCAACTGAAAATCAAAGTAAAATCACGACTAAAATCATGTGTGTCACGATTTTGTCAGCTGCGTGTGAGCGATTCACACGGGAGAAACTAAGGCTGCACACAATGCTTCACAGGTGTGAATTTGCTGCACGAATCGCGCTAAACAAATGTCGTTAATGCATTAAGTTTGTATGACTGCAGTGCGAAACTTATTCGGGTTTTGCAATAAATGCGATGCCTAACAATTCTGCGAGCACGCGTAATCGTTTGTCGCGCGTCCATAGCTTGGTTAGCGAACTTCCAAATGGAGGACTTAGCCGTGTTGCGCAGATTAAATGTGCGTCCACGTATCCGATACCTAAGCCGTAGAAAGCACTTCGTTCGATTGAAGAAAGTACATCGCTGCTTGTCGCTAAGGTTGCTTTTGGCAGGCCTTGCAACGTTCCAATAATATGTGCTCGATTACGTAACGACCCGAGCGCAATTTCGCCGATAACAAATGGATGTATGAGTATTTGCCCAGCATCCAGTAAACGCGCAAGTTCAGGGTTGCCAGATCTTAAGTGATCTATCCAAACTGAAGTATCAACTAAAATCACAAAGCAACATCAACCAGCGCTTGGCGTCTGGGAATCGAGACTAAATCGGGTTCGCTACCACCAAGCCTCGCCAATCGCCTTGCGCTTTCTCTTTCAATGAGGGCTTTGAGCGCCTCTGCGACTAATTTTGACTTGGCCGTGATACCGCTCTGGTATTGAGCGCTGGCAAATAATTCGTCATCAATAGCTAGCGTTGTTCGCATGTGTGTCTCTCCAATTTGGCACGAAATATGGCATATTTTGATGCGCTTTTGGCGGTGTATCCCACTAAGTAGCTTTAGTTGTTTGTGTTGGTCGTTTTGTTTGAGCTGATGCTGGGTATCGCTTTGCGCCACCCAGCCTAGATAACTGCCGCGCTGCACCCCACCCGCCACCATTTCGTTCAAGTTGCACTAGAGTGCGATAAGCTACTCGGCTTGATCGCGCGGGGCCGCGCGAGCTATAGCTTGAGGAGTCAAAAATTCATGGCGATTGCTGGATTAGTTTTTCCGAGCCCGCTGCAAAAACGGCCCACGTTTGTTAAGCAAGATTACGCAAGACGCGATCACGCGATCTCACTGTTTGAAGCGAATGCACCGCTGCCGGCCGTGGTTGAGGCGCTGCGCTATCTCAATCCAAGTGCGGGTAAAGTCGATTTGCAAAAAGCGCCGCTGCACTGGGCGCAAGGCACAGCGCAGATTCAAATTGCTTTGGAAGGCGAACATCTGAGCGTCAAAAGCCAGCTCATTTGCATCGATTCCCAAGTAAGCAATCCTGCCGTGCTGCGCTATTTTTTAAGCAAAATCTCCAACACCGGTCAGCTGTTCCAACCCAGGCTTACCGGTGATCTGCTGGAGCTGGCATTTTCGGAAAAGCTCAGCTTGTTGCACCCACAAAAATTGATTGAAGTGCTGCAAAAGCTACCCGGCATTGCTGATAGCCACGATGCCTGGCTGTGTGAGGAACTTGGCGCCGCGTTGAGCGCGCGCGCACCGCTCAAAGCGTTGAGCGCTGCCGAGCGAAAGCGCGCGTTGAGCTTTTGGACGCAGCACTGGAACGATATGGAAGCGCTGCTGTTGGAATCCCGCCGGCGCCGATCTATGCAGTTTTTAGATTCCGTGGGCCGCTTAGCCATCAATCATGTGCGCTATGTTTTGCCACTATTTGGCAGCCTGCGCCACACGCTTAATCAAAGCGCCGACATCTTTACCGACCGTGATGAAAACCCGAAACTGCGCGAAAACGAGCTGGCACGCAGCATTCGCACGATGCAGGGTGCCAGCGAAGCACAACTGCTCAGCTGCCTAGGCCACGTCAAATACGCTTTTAGCCCATGGACGCCCGGCAGCGCTGATGTGCTGCGCTCAGCCATCGGCAACGTGCACCACATGCATCAAAGTAATGAGATGCGCCTGAGTGGCCGCGCGCTCGAAGCCAGCGTTGGCTTAGTCGCGAACTTTTTGTATTTACTGGCGTATTTCGCTTGGCCAGCGCCAGTTGAGCGCGCTCTGCGAGCCGCGATTGCAGCGGCGTCAAACAAAACTTGGCAGATGAGCGCCGATATTCTGTGGAAACACGCGCAGGCGATTGGCGAAAAGCTCGGCAGCAGCAGCGATGAAGAAAGCGAAGACGATGCCAGCACCAACGAGCAAGGAGAGCACGCGTGAGCCAAACCGTTTCCCAGAATCTAACGACCAATCTAGCCACGAATCACGCTACGAACCTAACTATCTTAGAAAACCTAACGCACGTCGGCGTGCATCAGGTTTACACCGGCACCGGCACTGGTTCGGGCTTTCTGATTGACGATCGACATTTGCTGACCAATTGCCACGTAGTTGAGCCATTTCGCGAAGTCGCGGTTGAGCGGCGCGATCGCTCGCGCATTCACGGCATCGTTCGGCGGGTACATCCGGAGCGTGATTTAGCAATTGTCGAACTCAGTGAATCTTTGCCCGGCCACGTGCTGGAATTGGGCCAAAGCGATGGCTTGCGCCCGAAACAGGCCGTGCATATTTTAGGATTCCCTGTGGGTTTGCCACTCTCGCTTACGGAAGGCGTTATCTCACGCCCGAGCCAGCTGCTGGACGATCAATTTTTCGTGCAAACCGACGCGGCAATCAACCCAGGCAATTCCGGCGGCCCGATTTTGGACGCCGAACACCGGGTCATCGCCGTCACCACCTGCAAGCTATCGCAGGCCGACGCCGTTGGCTTTGGCATACCGGTGGATGATGTGAAGCGCTTTATTGATGGCTTTCGCAGCCAGCAAGCCGTGTTTGCCGCGCTGTGCCCGGCGTGTGAGGCGCAAATCATCAAAGAGCAGCGCTACTGCACCAGCTGCGGCATGAATTTAGACGGCAACAACAACATTATCGAATTTTTCGCCCCGAACGAGCCGCATCCGCTGGTCGCGTTTGTTGAACGCTCACTGGATCGCGCTGGCGTGAATCCGGTGCTAGCGCGGCACGGCGAAAACAACTGGACGTTTCGCCACGCCAGCACGCCGATTAAAATCTGGTGCTGCTGCTCTGAGCACTTAAACGTCTCATCCACCATGGCACTGATTTCGGGTGATCAGTTTGACCCGCTGTATCGTTATCTACTTGATGGGTCACACGCGCCATTTAATTTTGACTTGAACGGCAACATCGTGCGCATGAATCACGTCGTGCATATCTCTGATGTATTCGGCATAAGCGAGCAAGACGAGCTAGCCGAGCGCGTCAAACGATTTATCAGCGCCGCCGGCCAAGTTGATAATCGCCTGATTCGCGAATTTGGCTGCAAGCCCGCACCCGAGACGTTTGAGTCGGAGCATGCGGGGCATATGGTTGCGGGCCAGATTGCCGCTGCAGTTGAGTAGCGAACTGTGCAGCCAATTTTTGCGAAGCCAGCGCAATACTTCAATTTGATCTGATGCGGTTGATCGTCAATTTTGTATGCGCGCGATTTTTGTAAATCAGGCTGCGCGCTCAATTTTTTCAACACCTGCTGCCTATGCCGCGCTCGGAAATTTCACCATCTTCAGTGGTGGGGGATAATCGAGTTTGGGCGTATGGCTCGAAGGACTGGTGTTCGGCAGCGACGGTCGCGCCGTGAGCCCATCTTTAATCTTGCCAGTAGCGCCGTTTGTCGAGTTGAAAATTATATATCTGTGGCGCTAACTCGGCCTTGCCGCTTAGGCCCAAACCCAGCCGACGCTCAAACGCGATAACATCAAGTGCGCCAGCATGGCCCGGATTGTCAAAACCGGATGAACATGCCAGCTTTACAAATTTCAATCGTCAGGTCGTGCTGATTCGCTAGCCAAACGAACACGCTCGATTACTTCTGGACTGTGCATGCCCTTAACCCTGTCGCAATTAGAACGCCATCTTTTTAAAGCCGCCGATATCCTGCGCGGCAAAATGGATGCCTCGGAGTTTAAGGAATACATCTTTGGCATGCTGTTCCTCAAGCGCTGCTCTGATTTATTCGATCAGCGCCACGAGGAAATTATCAAGATGGAAATCGACGCGGGAAAAAGTGCGGCTGAGGCCCGTAAATCCGCTGAGAATTCGCGCTGGTATAAAAAGGATGGTTCATTTTGGGTGCCGCCGCAATCGCGCTACGAATTCCTGCTTAATCATGCGCATCAGAACGTCGGGGATTTTCTAAACAAGGCGCTGACCGGCATTGAGACGGCCAACACCAGCCTGTACGACGTGCTGGAGCACATCGATTTTACCCGCAAGGTCGGCCAGAGCAAAATTCCTGATATCAAGCTGCGCCAGCTCATCAGCAATTTTGGCGTGTACCGCCTGCGCAATGAAGACTTCGAATTCCCCGACCTGCTCGGGGCTGCTTATGAATACCTGATTGGCGAATTCGCCGATTCGGCGGGCAAAAAAGGCGGCGAGTTCTATACCCCGCGCTCAGTGGTGCGAATGATGGTTCGCCTGATCAAGCCTGCGCTCAAACACAAGATTTACGACCCTTGCTGTGGCTCGGGCGGCATGCTGATCGCCGTTAAAGAATTCATCGACGAGCACGGTGAAGACGGCCGCAAGGCCAATTTGTTTGGACAGGAATTCAACGGCACGGTGTGGTCAATTGCCAAAATGAACATGCTGCTGCATGGCATTAGCAACCAAAGTTTGCAAAACGAAGATACCTTAAGCGAACCGCAGCACGTTGAAGGCGGCGAGTTGATGCGATTTGATCGTGTGCTAACCAATCCGCCATTTTCCCTGCCCTGGGGCAATAACGAAAAAAGCGCGGATGGCACGGCTGCGTGGGCGCCGAAATTCCCCGAACGGTTTAGCTACGGCCAAGTGCCGCTGGGTGCCAAGAAAGCCGATTTGATGTTCGTGCAGCACATGCTGGCCGTCACGCATGACGGTGGCATGGTGGCTACCGTTTTGCCGCACGGTGTGCTGTTTCGCAGCGGTGAGGAAAAATTGATCAGAAAAGGCATCATTGAAGACGATTTACTCGAAGCGGTGATCGGGGTTGCGCCGAACCTGTTTTATGGCACCGGTATTCCGGCCTGTATTCTGGTGCTGCGCCAGCGCGTACAGAAAGGTGCGAATCGTGTCAGTGGAAAAGCCGCCGAGCGCCAGGGCAAGGTTTTGTTTATCAATGCCGACCGCGAGTTCTTCGAAGGCCGCGCGCAGAACTATCTGCTGCCTGAGCACATCGAGAAAATCGTGACCACCTTCGATGAATTCCGCGCCATTGACGGATTTTCAGCAATTGTCGACAACGCCACGCTCAATACCAATGACTACAACCTCAATATCCGCCGCTATGCCGATAACGCGCCAACACCCGAGCCGCACGATGTGCGCGCGCATCTGCTGGGCGGTGTGCCCAAGGCGGAAGTGGCGGCCAAAGCTGGTCTGTTCAGCGCGCATGGGCTGAACCCGATGGATTTTTTGATTGAAAAAGACGGCAAATATTTCGAATTCGCGCCAGTGATTGACGAACGTCTGATCATCAAGCCCAGCATTGAAGGCAATGCCGGCTTGCTTGCCAAGGAGGCCGCCATTCGCACCGCATTCGAAGCCTGGTGGCACGCGCACAGCGCACGCATCACCGCGCTGTCTGGGCAGATGGACAACGCAGCCAGCCTGGTTGCGCTGCGTAATGATCTGCTGACCAGCTTTAGCCAAAGCCTAGAAGCCATCGGCCTGCTGGATCCTTTCCAAGTGCGCGGCATTGTTGCGGGTTTTTGGTACCAAACTAAGTACGATTTCTTAACCCTGATGGCGCGCGGCGCCAAGGGCGTAGCCGATGCGTGGCGCACCAGTATCGTGACTGCGCTGGAAGATAAAGCCAGCAAGGAAAGCCCACTGGAGCACAAGCTAGTTAAATTCCTTATGAGTGATTTTGTCGGCGTTATTACCGAACTGGAAGCCAAAAAAGCCGAGCTGGACAGCCAGATTAAGGCCGCCAGCCCCAAGCCCGCTGAGGCCGATGATGATGCTGCCGATGCAGCCGGGCAAGATGATTCCAATGAAGAAAGCGCGGTGGACGAAGCCCAGCTGAAAACCTGGAAAGCGGAGCTCAATACCGTCAAAAAGCAGCTCAAGGCCAAACACGACAGCTTTAAACAGCATATCGATGCAGCGGTTGACGGGCTGGCACCCAAAGCCGCCGCCGATTTGCTGCTGAGCATTTTGCACAACGATATGCAGGCGATAGTCGAGCGCTACATGGCCGCGCAGCGCAAGCAGATTGTGGCTGCGTTTGAAAATTGGTGGGACAAATATCGGATAACGTTGACTGAGATTGAGGGAAAGCGGGATGCAGCGACGAAGGCATTGAGGGGGTTTTTGTCGGGGTTGGGGTATGTCTAAGGACGCCATTAAACCGCTCGCTTACTATGAAAGCCTGGGAGAAATTGAGCTGGGGCGCGGCAACGTCATTTCATCGATTGATCTCACCGTTTTTCTTGGTGATTACCCTGTGTACTCATCCTCTGCAGTTGGCGCAGGCGAATTTGGTCGATACGGACGATTCATGTTCGATGAAGAATTAATCACTTGGTCAATTGACGGCGGCGGACGGCCTTTTTACAGACCAAAGCATCGGTACTCAGTTACAAACGTGTGCGGCTACTTAAGAATCAAGAGTTCGGGCGCATGGAATTACCGATACCTACATGCTCTACTGGAAAAACTTCAATCTGGAATTCAATTCGACTACCAGATGAAGGCGCACCCGAGTGTGATCAGGGAGCTATATCGTTTCGGCCGAATATCGCTTGGCGAACAACAAGCGATTGGTGAAATCCTCGACACCCTCGACACCGCCATCGTTCAAACCGAATCAATCATCGCGAAACTCAAGTCTGTCAAGCAGGGTTTGCTGCACGATTTGCTAACACGTGGCATCGATGCCAATGGCGAACTGCGCCCGCCGCAGGTTGAGGCTCCGCAGCTGTACAAGGAATCGCCGCTGGGGTGGATTCCGAGGGAGTGGGAGGTTGATTCGATAGTCAAACTCACGACAAGCTCAGCAATCGGCCCGTTCGGCAGCGACCTAGTAGCAACTGACTATCGGACGACAGGCGTACCTGTGATCTTTGTGCGGGACGTGAAGCCAGGCAATTTGATTTGGAAGAGTGAAGTTTATGTTAGTGCGAGAAAGGCACAGGCATTGGTTGCCCATGGAGTTGTAGCCGGTGACGTTGTCGCCACGAAGATGGGGCTGCCGCCATGTGTCTCCGCTGTATATCCTGACTCAATGCCAAATGGCATTGTTACGGCTGACATAGTTCGATTGCGGCCGAGCCTTACTCGCATCCTTCCCCTTTGGATGTCAGCCTTCATCAACGCGCCACCCGTTCTAAAGCAGGTTGAACAAATAACTGCCGGAGTGACCCGACCGAAGGTCACGCTGCGGGACGTGCGAGATCTGCGGCTAGCGGTCCCGTCTTTGGAGGAGCAACATGTTTTGCTGAACCGGGTGGAAGCAATGAACTCCCGCATTCGATTAGAGGGGGCAGCGCTCGACAAGTATTTGGTCGAGAAGTCCGGCCTCATGGATGACCTCCTCACTGGCCGCGTGCGGGTTACGCCGCTGCTGGAAGCTGAGTTATGAGCGAGCGCCCGGTGTCTTTGACCACGCCGCCCGAGGGCTACAGCGATTGGCTAGTCGAGCTGAAAACCCGTATTCACACGGCCCAGCAGCGCGCCGCGCTGGCGGTGAACCGGGAGCTGGTGCTGCTGTATTGGCAGCTTGGCCGCGATATTTTGGCGCGGCAAAGCCGCGAAGGCTGGGGCGCGAAAGTGATTGACCGACTAGCGCATGATTTACGCACTGCCTTTCCGGATATGAAGGGCTTTTCCCCGCGCAACCTGAAGTACATGCGCGCTTTTGCTGAGGCTTGGCCGGAAGCTGAATTTGTGCAGCAGGCTGCTGCACAATTGCCCTGGTTCCACCTATGCACCCTAATCGACAAGCTCAAGATCAGAGAAGAACGCGATTGGTATCTGGCGAAAGCGGTGGCACACAGCTGGTCGCGCAGCATTTTAGAGATGCAAATTGAAAGCAATCTTCGCGCCCGCACCGGCAACGCCGTTACTAACTTTACCCAAGCATTGCCCGCGCCCCTTTCAGATTTGGCGCGCGAATCACTGAAAGACCCGTATCGGTTCGATTTTCTCGGCCTGAGTGATGACGCGCAGGAGCGTGCAGTGGAAGGCGCGCTGGTACAGCATGTGACGCAGTTTCTGCTGGAGTTGGGCGCAGGCTTCGCCTTTGTGGGCCGCCAAATACTGCTCGACGTCGCCGGAGATGAGTTCTTTATCGATTTGTTGTTTTATCACCTCAAACTGCGCTGCTATGTGGTGATCGAACTCAAAGGTGGCAAGTTTAAGCCTGAGCATTTGGGTCAGCTCGGCTTTTATTTGACTGCAGTCGACCGGCAAGTAAAGAGCGACCAGGACGGCCCAACCATTGGCCTGTTGCTATGCAAAAGCAAGAACAAGGTGGTGGCCGAGTATGCACTGGGCGACAAGACCCAGCCGATGGGCATCGCTGAATATAAACTGCTGGAATCACTGCCTGCCGAGCTGCAAACCAGCCTGCCCAGCATTGAGCAGATTGAGCGGGAACTAGCGGCTTTCCCCGATAACGTTGGAGAGCAAAACTAATGCACTGCGCTTGCGGATTTGCAACTGATTTGCAATCGTCTATTCGAGAATGACTTGATGAGAAAGTACTCATGAAAAAGGCTGACGCAGTTCGAGCAAGTTTGGGCGCAAATATTCCCTGCGGAGCAAAGCCGAATCGTGCAGTTGCTGGTGGAGCGCATCACGGTGTCAACCACCGAGCTCGACATTCGCTTTCGTGCAAGTGGCATTGAGCAACTGGTTACGGAGCTCTCGGCATGAGCCAAACCTTCCCGAAAACCGGCAGCGCCGAGCGCATCACCGACAGCGCAGGCGGCATCACCAACAGCGTACCGATTGCGCTTAAACGACGCGCGAGGCGCGCTTTGGTGGCGCTGCCGGATGGCAAGCGCAAACGCTTTGAGCGTGCCAAGCGCGAGCCATGGAAAGAGATCTGGGTACAAACGGGCTGTGATCGAACGACTGCATGGCGGCGTTTGAATGGCGCGCTGCTCATCATTTTGGAGAATATTGAGATCAAGCAAGGTAAGCCATCGACACTCGACGCCGAACTGTACGAAGCGCTCGCATAGCTGAAAGCTCTTTCCATTTGCTTGTTTACTTCTAGATCGCCCTCGCCGAATTAATTGGGTGCCTCAGAAATCCGAGCAAGACTGTTTAATCAATCGCTCAAAAATCTCGACTCGTTCGCTTGGATTCAAGTCAGTTAACTGCGCAACGGCATAGAAGAAATCGATTGGACAGTTGGAAAAGCGCTGTTCAATTTGATCGTGCCTTGCCTCGCACGACGAATCACTAGCCTGGCAGGACAAATCTGGGCGGAATTTGTTGAGCTTTGCCTGAAGTTGTTTGCAAAGCCGCCGCCGCGCGCTTCCTGGTGAATCTTGGCAGAAGTCACTATCGATCATTTCTAGGCTTTCATAGGCTGTCAGATCGATAAATTGCGTTGCGAAAATGTACTTCCAAAGTTTCGCGCAGGGGTCCAAATACTTGCGCAGCTCAACCGCTGGTTGGTGTTGTTTCGAAATGCGAAGAAATTCAATCACCATTTCGCGTGTTTGTCGGGTCAGCGCGCTGTCCCACGGCATCGCAATTGCGAGCACTAACTTCTGGTTTGCGGCTTTAGAGTTTCCGCGCTCCTCATCAACAAGTGCGAGCTTTAGCAGCCACAACATGCTGTGATTTTGCCAGACTATTGCGGCTTCAATATCCCGTTGCGTGGGCTTAAACTGCATATACATCAGGTAGGCATCTAATTCGCTCTGCATGCCGTTTTTCCTCGACCTTGGCGCGCAGGCTTCGTCTTGCAAGCACTCAGTTAATGCCTCGAGTCTCAATTGAAACGCTTGGTAGCGGCTTTTTTCTATAGCTTGATTATAGGCTTTTTGCGCAGCCTCCAAGCTTTGCTGCTCTTGCTCACTTGGCTTGATCGCAAAGAAATCTGCGGATGGCTTGCATGCCAGTGCAGAATTCAGCAAGAACAAACTAGCGAGCAGACTTCTGAAATGCATATTGACCTCACATGGGCAAGTTAGCCGTAGTAAAGCAAAACCAACTGAATCCAACCCAGCTTTACCAAAATGCATTACGAGCACTGCACTCTAGCGCGACAAATTTGGTAGATCTAATCGCTTGGACTGCATCAACCGACGCTCTCGAGATAGGGCCGGATCACGCTGGTCACCCGGCAAATTTTCGCAAAATGCCAAATATCCGCAGGCGTTGCTTTGTTGCGCGCTCGTGCTTCTCTGAGCGCCTCTAGTGCGACGTCGAGCCCAATCTTGCTGCGGTGCTTGAAACAATCGACGAGCGTTTTCGCAGGGTTGTAGAGCCGAAGCGTCACGCCATCGCGCTCCATTTCTTCAACACCGGCGGCGTACGCCTCGCTTGAGAATTTGATCATCCTCAGCGGCGGGTAGTCGAACTTGGGCTTATGGCTACCGCGTGGCATGGCAATCCAGATTTCGCGTGGCAGTTGTGTGGTGAGCTCGTGGCATTGGAGCGCGGTCAGCAGACAAAGTATCGATTGGGGTGATCGGGTTGCGACCATGGCAAGCGTCTCGAACTCGCTTACTGCCGCATTGGGAAGTGCGTAGAGCCCCCGCGCCCGTTTCTCGAGCAGTCCAGCAGCGGCGAGCCGCGCCAGCACCACTCTTGGTACGTTGATGGCATCAAGGTCGCTGGCACGCAGCTTCCCGGTTTCGGCTGCAAGCGTGAGCACGCGGTGATTTTGTGTTTGGGTATCGGAAAGCATGCGTGAAAGCATGTTACTTATATTCGCTAAATGCAAGTAATTGGCGAAGATTAGTAACATGCTGCCCAGTTTGCTCATGGCTGACCCATGCTGGAACCTGTCAAACGCAAAAGGACTGGCAGATAGTTAAATCAATCACTTAGCGCACCTAAACAGGATCGCACACCACGCTCCTGTCAAATCTCCTGTCAAAAGGACAGGACGGTTCCTGTCATCGCTCATTCAATTCTTGCCTCGCTGTTTCCCACAACGAGTCAGGAGTTTTCCGTGCAGTCCGAACCCATCATCAAACACCTCAGCCAACGCGAGCTTGCCGCGCGCTGGAACACCAACGAATCCACCCTAGAGCGCTCGCGCGGCGCGGGCATTGGCCCGGTCTATCTGAAGCTGCAAGGCCGCGTGCTGTACCGCATTAGCGATGTCGAAGCCTACGAGGCGCAGAGCCTGCGCAAGAGCACCAGTCAGCCCTTCAACGGCGCGATAGCGATGGCAGGTGCAGCATGAGCACGCTGACCCTGAAAGAAGCCAGCGCTAAGCTGGTGGGCCATCTCTCGCGCCTAACCTCCGAAGAGCTATTCGCGCTCAAACACGAAGCCGCCTGCGGCTTGCTTACGCGCCTTACAAAGGGTGGCACTACCGGCGCTGGGGCGTGCAGGCACTGGTCGCACAAGGCAAAAAGACCGAGGCGATCCAGGTCGTCAAATTGCGCAGACGTGCGAGGCAATCTTGTTGTCCTCTGGGCTTGTCGATGAAGCCTACCAACGCTATGCGATTGAAGCCAATCAAGCGACGACGTACTTGGCGAGCTTTAGAGCGATTACCAAGAAATACCCAAACCAACAGCCCGAGCACGTATTGCGTGATTTGATCGCCAGTACGCCCGGCTTGGAAGGAAAATGGTTTGCCGCAGCCAAAGACGCAGGCCTGTACGACGCCGCGATCCAACTATCAAACACCAGCCCGACCGACCCGCACACGCTGGCACGTGCCGCCAGAGACTTCGCCGAAACCCGGCCCCAGTTCGCGTTGGCATGCGGCCTGTCAGCATTGCGCTGGATCGCACTCGGGTATGGCTACGAGATCACCAGCGCCGATGTTTTAGATGTGTACGCTGCCCTGGTACTCGCCGCTGCAAACGCAGGAATCAAAAAAAGCCTGATCCACGCACAGATCAACCAGCTGCTCGCCACGAAGTCGCCTAACAAGGATTTTTTGAGGAAGATTTTGGGCCAAAGACTCTGTTGAAACCTGGTGCGCTCAAACGACGCGCAGAGCGGTCTTTGGTGACGTTGCGAGAGGGCCTGGAACGGCCCTGCGATGGCGACGCTTCGCCGAAACAATTGGCCCTTGCGCGCAGGATTAATGATTGATTGGTTGATTGATTGGTTGACACGTGTCGACCAAAAGCTGCTCCACAACGTCAGGTCAAAAGTTATCGTCATTTGTGCGGCGAAAGCTAGCTATAGAAAAAACGAAGCCGATTTTGCTCCATGCGATCCTGTGATCTAATGCGTCTCAAAGCCAATCCAAATGCCAATGAACCTGCTTCCATCTAAATTCTCCACAACAAAGCTTTTGCACCGCTGTGGCATCAAACACTCATGGCACAGGTGCTCGTTAGAAATTGGGGCAAGCACATTGCGCCAGATCGGCGCTTGCTGCGCAAACTTACATAGCGTCAGGGAACCGCATCCATGAAGCCAGAAGACAAAGCACGAGAGCAGATTGATCAGAAGCTGAGCCAAGTTGGCTGGATAATCCAAGACCACAAAGAGCTCAATCTCGGGGCGGCCTTGGGTGTAGCGGTCCGTGAATACCCAACCGACACTGGCCCGGCGGATTATGTGCTGTTCGTCAACCGCGTTGCGGTAGCAGTGATTGAGGCGAAAAAAGACAGCGCCGGCGAGAATCTAACGGTGGCTGAGGCGCAAACTGAGCGTTATGCGACAGCAGTGTTGAAATGGCGCAAAGACAACACGCCGCTGCGTTTTTTATTTGAGGCCACAGGAACGATCATTCGTTTTACCGATGGCCTAGATCCGACGCCGCGTTCGCGAGAAATATTCCATTTCTTCAAACCGGAAACCTTGGCCTCCTGGCTGGCGCAGTCAGAAACACTGCGCCGCCGCTTGGCTCAATCCATGCCAGTGTTGCCAATACTCAACCTGCGCGATTGCCAAGTCAGCGCGGTGACTGGCCTGGAAAAATCGCTGGCGCAAAATAAGCCCCGCGCCTTGGTGCATATGGCCACCGGCGCAGGCAAAACCTTCACCGCGATTACTTCCGTGTATCGCCTGCTTAAATTCGGCGGTGCCAAACGCGTCTTGTTCTTAGTCGATACCCGCAACCTCGGCAAACAGGCGCACCAGGAATTCATGGCCTACACGCCACCCGACGATGGTCGCAAGTTCACCGAACTTTATAATGTGCAGCGATTGAGCAGCCCAAGCATCGACCCGCATTCGCAGGTGTGCATCAGCACCATCCAGCGCATGTATTCGATCCTGAGCGGCGAGCCGATTGATGAATCAGCCGAGGATGTGTCGCTCAATGAAGTACAGCAAACCGCCAAGCAAGAGAAGCTGGTGCGCTACAACCCTTTGGTGCCGGTCGAAACTTTTGACTTCATCATCATCGATGAATGCCACCGCAGCATTTACAACCTGTGGAAGCAGGTGTTGGACTACTTCGACGCCAGCCTGATCGGCCTGACGGCCACGCCGGATAAACGCACCTTCGGCTTTTTCAATGAAAACATCGTCGCGGAATACACCTACGAGCAATCGGTGGCAGATGGCGTCAATGTGGGTTACGACGTTTACGAGATTGAAACCGAGTTCTCGCAAAAAGGCAGCGTTTTGAAACAAGGCTGGTGGATTGATCACCGCGACCGCGCTACCCGCAAAAAGCGCTGGGCGGAAACGGAAGAAGACAATGCCTACTCGAATAAGGAATTGGACAAATCCGTCGTCAATCCCAGCCAAATTCGTAACGTTATTCAAGCGATGAAAACGGCGGTCGAAACGCTGATTTTCCCCACGCGCAAGGAAACACCGAAGACGCTGATCTTCGCCAAGACCGACAGCCACGCGGACGACATCATTAACATCCTGCGAGAGGTGTATGGGCAGGGCAATGCGTTTTGCAAAAAAGTGACGTATCGCGCCGAGGAAGACACCGACAGCATCCTCAGCAGTTTTCGCAACGACTACAACCCCCGCATCGCCGTTACCGTGGACATGATTGCCACCGGTACTGACGTCAAACCGCTGGAAGTGCTGCTGTTTATGCGCGATGTGCGTTCGCGCGGCTACTACGAGCAAATGAAAGGGCGTGGCGTACGTTCGCTGGATGGCGACAGCCTCAAGCGCGTCAGTAACAGTAGCGATGGCGCAAAGACCCGCTTTGTGCTGATTGATGCGGTGGGCGTGGAAAAATCGCTCAAGACCGAAAGCCGCCCGCTGGAGAAAAAGCCCGGTGTGGCATTAAAAGACTTGCTGCAAGGTGTGGCGATGGGCAGCCGCGATGACGATACCGTGCTCACGTTAGCGAACCGCCTGGTGCGCTTGGCGAAACAGCTAGACGACAAGGCGCATAAACGCATCGCGCTTGCCAGCGGCGGTATTGGCGTCCACGATTTGGGCAAAGACTTGATCGCGGCCATCGATCCGGACGCCATCGTTGCCGATGCCATGGCGGCCGCGCAGGCAAAAGGCATTACGCGTTCAGAGGACACATTATTGCCGGAAGAAATTGCCGCCGCCCGCGCCGCCCGGGTCGCGACGGCCTGCGCCCCGTTTGACCAACCCGAACTGCGCGATGAAATCGAAAGCGCCCGGCGCGAGCGCGAGCAGCTGATTGATCACATCAACTTGGATCAAGTCATATTTTCGGGCTTTTCCGAGCAGGCCGAAGCGCAAGCCAAAGCGCTGGTTCAACGCTTTGCCGATTACCTTGAACAGCACAAGGACGAAATCGCCGCACTCGGTTTTTTCTACCAACAGCCCTACCAGCGCCGCGCCTTGAGCTTCGAGATGATTGAAGCGCTGCACGAGCGCCTGAGCAAGCCGCCGCTGATGCTCACCACCGAACGCCTGTGGAGTGCCTATGCCCGCGTGCAAACCAGCCAAGTCAAGGGCGTGACCAGCCGCCGCCAGCTGACGGATTTGGTGTCATTGCTGCGCTTTGCACTGGGCTTAGATTCGGAACTCAAACCGTTTGCTGATGAAGTCGACAAGCGCTTCCAAGCCTGGATCTTTCGCCACAACGCCCAGCGCGCCACCGCCTTTAGCGCGGAACAAACCGAATGGTTGCGCCTGATCAAAGACCATATCTCCAGCAGCTGCAGCATTAGCCGGGATGATTTTGATTACGCCGAATTGGCGGACAAGGGTGGCTTGCAGAAAGCGTGGGGGCTATTTGGTAAGGACTTGGATATTTTGATGAGTGAAATGAATTTGGAGTTGGTGGCGTGAGCGAAAATGTTCCGAACGGTTGGGCGCTTGCACGCATACCAGACTTGATCCCTGGCGATGGCCTTTTTATCGACGGTGATTGGGTTGAAAGCAAGGATCAAGATCCAGAGGGTGACGTTCGACTCATACAGCTTGCGGATGTCGGCGATGGCTACTACGTAGATAAGTCCAACAGGTTTTTGACTCGCTCTGCAGCAATCCAACTGGGCTGTACGTTTCTAGAGAAGGGCGATGTGCTTGTTGCCCGAATGCCGGACCCTCTAGGTCGTGCATGCATTTTCCCAGGTGATAAGAAGCTTGCGGTAACTGTCGTGGATGTTTGCGTGGTGCGTGGAAGAAATGAGCACTTCGACCAAAGGTGGCTCATGTACTTTGTCAATGCGCCAGAGTTTCGTGAGCGCATCAATGAACTTCAAAGTGGGTCTACTCGAAAGCGAATTTCCCGGGGAAACCTAAGCACGCTGCAACTGCCAACTCCCCCAAGAATTGAACAAATCCGCATCGTCGAAAAACTCGAAGAACTTCTCTCCGACCTCGATGCCGGAGTCGCCGAACTCAAGGCCGCGCAGAAAAAGCTGAAGCAATACCGGCAGTCGCTGCTGAAAGCTGCCGTGGAAGGCGCACTGACCGCCGAGTGGCGCACGCAGCAGCGGCCCCCTCTCCCCAACCCCTCTCCCACGGGGGGAGAGGTGCTTAAAACGGAAACCAAAACGGAAACTAAAACGGAAACGGAAACCGGTGCTGCGCCCCGAAACGACCCGGCTTTTGCTCCCCTCTCCCCCCGTGGGAGAGGGGCTGGGGGAGAGGGTTACTCTGAAACTGGCGCGCAATTACTGGAACGCATCCTCACCGAACGCCGCGCCCGCTGGGAAGCCAAGCAGCTTGCCAAGTTCAAGGAACAAGGCAAAGCGCCGCCTAAAGAGTGGCGAGAGAAATATCCTGCGCCGGTTCAGCCGGATACCGATGGATTGTCTGGGTTGCCGGAGGGATGGGTATGGGCGAGTGTTGATCAACTTTCAGAGTCGGTTCGCAACGGGCTATCGAAGACACCTAACACCGACCAGCGGGGATTTCCAATTTTCAAAATCAACGCTGTGCGTCCCATGGCTGTGAACTTCATGGCTATCAAACACATTGAAATTGACGAAAACGAGGCCGCCGATTTTTGGGTTGAGGTGGGTGACGTGTTGGCAACTCGATACAACGGGAGCGTTGATTTACTGGGTGTTTTTGCGATGGTCAAAGATGTGCCTCTACGCACGCTATATCCCGATAAGATCATTCGCATGAAACCAATGACTGGGGTGGAATTGGGCGCGTGGATGGAAGTTTGCGGCAACGTGGGATTGTCGCGTAAACATCTGGTTGCCCGCGTTAAAACCACAGCAGGCCAAACAGGAATATCGGGAGAGGATTTGAAAAAAACTCCTATCCCTTTGCCGCCAGTTGACGAACAAAAATACTTGCTTACTATTTTGGAAGATGCGTTGCAGTCAGTAAAAGAGCTTGAGCTGCCGACAGAATTCGGGCTCAAACAATCCACCGCCCAACGCCAAAACATCCTGCGCGCCGCCTTCTCCGGCCAACTGGTACCGCAAGACCCAAACGACGAACCAGCCAGCGTGCTGTTGGAACGCATTCGGGCGGAAAGGGCGGCAAGAGAAAATCAACCCAAAATGCGCAAACGCAATGCAAAAGAGGCTGCGCGATGAAACCTTATGTCCCCGATTCCCTACCGCTGACGCAGCTTGACTGGGCGCGCCTGGTGCCCAAACTTGGCCCAGCCAATGCCGCGCTGGCGCGTTACGACGGCCTGTTGCAAAGCGTGGTGAATCCGGCGGTGATGCTTTCGCCATTGACGCAGCGGGAAGCGGTGCTGTCGTCAAAGATTGAGGGCACGCAGGCGACGGTAGATGAAGTTCTGGAGTTCGAAGCGGGCATTGATTTCGATCCAGAAAAAACTAAAGACATCCAGGAGATCGTCAATTACCGCAAAACCCTGACGCTGGCGACGGAGGAAGTTGCGCAGCGTCCGATCAGTTTGAGTCTGATTCGCCAGATGCATGCGGTGTTGATGGACAGCGTTCGGGGCGCGAATAAGACTCCTGGCCAGTTTCGTCGCGAGCAAAACTGGATTGGCAGTGCGGGTTGCACGATTGAACAAGCCAGCTTTGTGCCGCCGTCGCCGTTGCAACTGCTGGATTATCTGCAGGCATGGGAAAAATATCTGGCTGAGCTTGACGTGGATGTGTTGTTGCAGTGCGCAGTGGTGCATGCGCAGTTCGAGCTGATCCATCCATTCAAAGACGGCAACGGTCGTATCGGTCGGCTGCTCATCCCGCTGTTTCTGTGTCAAAAGCACGCGCTGACCAGCCCGATGTTTTACCTGAGCGACTATCTGGAAGGACATCGCGAAGAGTATTACGCGCGTTTACAAGCGATCAGCCGGGACGGTGACTGGACTGGCTGGATTGCTTTCTTTTTGGAGGCTGTCACGCAACAGGCGTTGAACAATACCGAACGGGTGCGTGCAATGATGGCGCTGTACGAGAGCATGAAGCGGCGCATTGCCGAGCTGACCCGCTCACAACATGCCATGGCCGTAGTAGACACTCTATTCGACCGGCCGATTTTCAGCTCTGGCGATTTTTTGCAGCGCTCAGGAATACCAAAACAGTCGGCTTTGCCGTTTTTGCGCAAACTTCGCGAAGCCAATATTTTGCGCGTGCTGCGCGAGCCCAGTGGTCGCCGCTCTGCGGTACTGGCCTTTTCTGAGCTGCTCAATTGCGCAGAAGGCAGGAAAATTCTATGAGTTGGCACGAAATTCGGTAATTTGTGTATGTAAATTTGCCAAATTTCATATACAAACTAATTTGTGTATGGTGGCTCGGACTCAAACTCGCACTTTCGACATCGTTTGGTAATTGGCAGCAAAACTTGAGTCCGACCGGTGATACACAAATCACTTTGTGTCCGAAAAAACCCGTTTTGTTATACACAAAGCCAAGGAAATGAAAGGTATCTCATTTGAAAATTTCCCTTGAAGGCTAGTTGATGAACACTTCCACCCTCGTCCAGAAAGTCTGGAATTTCTGCCACACCTTGCGCGACGACGGTGTGGGTTATGGTGACTATTTGGAACAGCTGACTTACCTGCTGTTCCTGAAGCTGGCGCACGAATATGCGCAAGAGCCCTACAACCGCGACACGCACATTCCCAAGGGTTATGACTGGGCCAGCCTGACGCCCAAGGTGGGCGAACCGCTGGAGGCGCATTACCTGTCCACCCTGCATAAATTGGGGCAAGAGCCGGGCATGCTGGGTGCGATTTTCTTCAAGGCACAAAACAAGATTCAAGACCCGGCCAAGCTGTCGCGCTTGGTACAATTGATTGACGCGGAAAACTGGATCAGCCTGGATGCTGACACCAAGGGCGATCTGTACGAAGGGCTGCTGCAAAAGAACGCGGAAGACACCAAAAGCGGCGCAGGCCAATACTTCACGCCACGCGCGCTCATTGAGGCGATGGTGGCATGCGTGCGCCCCGAGCCCATGAAAACCATAAGCGACCCCGCCTGCGGCACCGGCGGCTTTTTCCTTGGTGCTTACAATTGGTTGACGCGCCCAGGCGCCAAGCTCAATAAAGCGCAGAAGGAATTTTTGCGCGACCAGACGTTTTACGGCAATGAAATCGTGCCGAATACGCGCCGCATGTGCTTGATGAATTTGTTCCTGCACAATATTGGCGAACTGGACGGTGAGCCGTTGGTAGAGCGCTCGGATGCGCTAATTAGCGAGCCAAAACGCAAGTTCGACTACGTGCTGGCGAATCCGCCGTTTGGCAAGAAGAGCAGCATGACTTTCACCAATGAAGAAGGCGAGGAAGACAAAGAAGCGCTGACCTACGAGCGCCAGGATTTTTGGGAGACCACGTCAAACAAACAGCTGAACTTCTTGCAGCACATCGTCAGCATGCTAAAAATTGCCGGCCAAGCCGCCGTAGTGCTGCCAGACAACGTGTTATTCGAAGGCGGCGCAGGCGAAAAAATTCGCAAGAAACTGCTGGAAAACTGCGATGTGCACACCGTGCTGCGGCTGCCGACCGGCATCTTCTACGCGCAAGGCGTGAAGGCGAATGTGGTGTTTTTCGACGCTAAACCGAAAGACGGCAAGGTTCACACCCAAAGCGTTTGGTTCTATGACTTGCGTACCAATAAGCACTTCACGCTCAAAACTCGGACGTTAAAGCTCGACGACTTACAAGACTTCATTCAATGCTACAACCCCGAGAACCGGCACGAACGCCGCGAAACCGAACGCTTTAAGTTCTTTCGCTATGACGAGCTCTTGGCGCGTGACAAAGCAAGCCTCGACATCTTCTGGCTCAAAGACGATAGCCTGGATAATTTGGATGATCTGCCGCCGCCTGAAGTGTTGCAGCAAGAAATCATTGAACATCTCGAAGTAGCTTTGGCGGCGTTTCGGGATGTGGCTGTTGGACTGCGTGTGTGAGTGATGGTCGTCCGGCGAATGACTGCTGAGGCTAAAATGCCGAATCGCCTACCAATTATCAAATCCAAGCGACACTAAAACGCGCGCTAATAAGTCATTGAATTAAAACACTATTTAGGCGACCTGCTTCCGAACTAGCTTTTTTCATCTCGCCAAAAAACCTCAGATAAAAGACAAAACCAACTTAAGCGCCAAGAAAACATGCAGTGCACGTCAAAAACCCAAAACAAAATCGCCGCCTCGTTTTGCGAACCGGCGCGCATACGCGGCATGCCGCGTGCGCCGGTGAACGCCTGAAAGCTTTGCTTTCAGGCCGGGACTCAACTCTGCCACTACCAATAAAAAACCCGCCTTTCGGCGGGTTCGTTATTGGTGGAGGCGAGGGGAGTTGAACCCCTGTCCGAAAGCCCTACGACTTGCGATCTACGTGCGTAGTTTGTCTATTAATCTCATTCTTGGGCTTCTCGACAAACAGAGCAATCCAAAAACCAGCCTGTAACCTTTAGCTGCACCGGTCAGGCCCCGGGGCTCGCGATTCCGTCTTTAGTGACGCGAGGTAGATAGCGAACGGACACGCTACCAGCTCACGTTAGCAGCCCTTAGGCTGCTAAGGAGTAGACTTCGTCGTTTGCGACTATGTCTTTTGCCACCGAGATTTTCGAGGTTAGATGACACCCTCGGCACGCACTCAAGCTTTTGAACCCCCGTCGAATCCAATACGCCCCCGGAAACTTGGGTGAAACCATCAAACTTTAGTACCGCTCAAGACTAGCCCAGTTGCGCGCATTTGTGCGCGTTTGTTTTTGTGCGGCTGGATTTATTTGCGCAGGCGTTCAGCGCGGGGTACCTGCTGGAGTTCCCAGTTTTCGATCGCTTCGACTAGGATTTCGCGCTCAACTCTAGACTGTGGAATGCCCTGTCCTAGCGTTTGCAGTGCGGCTTTGAGCTGGCTGGGGCCGGCTTGTGGGTCAAGCGCTGGTGCTAGATTTTGTTTGCTGAGCTTTTGGCCATCCGCGCCTAACACCAGCGGCAGGTGTGCGTATGTGGGCGTTGGGAATTTGAGCGCTTGTTGCAGCGCGATTTGGCGTGCGGTGGAATCGAGTAAATCCAGCCCGCGCACGACTTCGGTTACGCCGGAATCAGCATCGTCGACTACGCAGGCGAGCTGGTAGCTGGGTAGGCCGTCGCTGCGCCAGAGCACGAAATCGCCGGCGCTTTGCCATAGGTTCTCACCGGTCTTGCCTTGGATTTGATCGACAAATTCGATGTGTTCGGGGGCTCGTTTGATGTCAAATCGATAGCTAGGTGCGCGGCCTGCGGCGTTTACTTTTGAGCCGCAGCGGCCTAGATGGACCTGCCCGCCTAGCTCGCTGCGGCTGCAATGGCAGGCGAAAGCAAGCTCGCAATCGATAAGCTGTTGCAGGATTTGCCCGTGCCTGACAGATTGCTGGCTTTGGAACTGCACCGCTCGGTCAGGCAACAGCTGGTAGGCGCTGAGTAGTTCAATAATCGCTTGACTCGCGCCCGGCTGCTCGCGCGGTGGATCGATATCTTCTATGCGCAGCAGCCATGCGCCGCGTTGCGATTTGGCGCTGAGGTAGCTGCCGAGTGCAGCTACCAGTGAGCCAAAATGCAGTGGCCCGGTGGGTGATGGAGCGAAGCGGCCGACAACTGGCATCAGACTAGGTCAAACGAACAGTAATCAAGCGTGCGCGAGTAATTTCCATATGCCGCTGACGGCGGCTATCGAGCGCTCGTCAGTAAACAGCTCGCCGCTGGCGAAGATCAAATCGCGGGTTCGGCGCAGCACAATGCCTTCGCCAAACAGCCACAGGCCAGATTTGGCGGACGCTAAAAACTGCACGTTGAGCTGCACGGTAGCAAAGCGTAGCTCGTGCCCGAGCTCATCGCCAATGGTGCGATACAAAGTGAAGTCGGCGAAGCTGGTGATCACACCGCCGTGCACGACGCCTTCGGGATTGAGGTGGCGCGCGTCCAGCTCTAATGCGCGGCGCATGCCGTGCGGCAGCATAATTTCATACGCAGGCCCGATGTGGGAGGAAAACCCGGTTTGCTGCGGCGCGATTTTGAGGCGCGGGCGCGCGTGCCTGGGCACGGCGTGCGGTTCGGGTGTACTGCTGGGAATGGTGTGTTCGCTCATGCGCGCAGTCTAGCCGATGCAGGGCACGGCTGTGCAACTGGTGTGAGTTTGTGATGCTGATCAAACTGATGTATCAAATTTATTTTGCTTTGAGCCACCCGTTTGCCTTCGTCGTCCGCGCACAGGCGGGAACCTAGGCTCGCCGAACTTGCAATCAACTTAAAGGCGTACAAAACGAAGAGTCTCGCAGCTTTGCAGTTGCGTCGAATTTTGACACCTGTACTGGGTCCGCGCCTGCGCGGGGATGACGCAATTTCACCTTGCGTGAGAGATTGAAACCCTACAGTTTCATCGGCCATGCGTAATCACCCTACCAAATCACCGCCAATCACCACTTGCGTCAAACACTAGATGACTTGACGAAATTTACGTGACGCCAGCGGCTTGCTCTGCCATGATGAAGATCCGTTCAGCCGTATTCATGCCATGATCAAAATTAGAATAGCAACGAAATTTAAAGACGCATTTGGGCTACTGCTCGGCTGTTTGAGCGCCTGTTGCGTGTGTGCCAAAGTAACGCCCGAGCAAGCCAACACGCTCGGCACCACCCTGACTCCGATGGGCGCGGAACTGGCCGGCAATGCCGCCGGCACGATTCCAAAATGGGAAGGCGGCATAACCAAAGCACCTGCCGGATATAAGCCGGGCACGCCGCACATAGATCCGTTTTCGGCAGACAAACTATTGGTGACCATTACCAGCGCAAACTTGGCGCAGCACAAAGATAAGCTCAGCCCTGGCCAGCTGGCGCTGTTTGCTAAATACCCGAACACTTACAAGCTCAACGTGTATCCGACGCGGCGTTCGGCATCGTTCCCGGCCAGAATTTATGCGGCTACCAAAACTAACGCTGCGCGCGCGACGATGATTGGCGATGGTGCAGGCGTGGCGAATATTGCTGAAGGCACGCCGTTTCCAATTCCAAGCACTGGCGCGGAAGTTATCTGGAACCACAAGCTAAAATATAAGACTGCTTCAGTGTCGCGCTGGGAAAATTCGGTGGCGCCATCAGTCAATGGTGATTTCACGCCAGTACGCATTCGCGAGCAATTTTTTGGGCTGTATTACAAACAAGGCATGACCAGCGAATCGATCAATAACGTGCTGGGCTATTTTCTGCAAACGGTTGAATCACCGCCGCGCTTATCGGGCAACGTATTGCTGGTGCATGAAACTATGAATCAGAACGCGCAGCCACGCCAAGCTTGGATTTACAACCCTGGCCAGCGCCGGGTTCGTAAAGCACCGCAAGTGGCTTACGATAATCCGGGCACCGGCTCGGATGGTTTACGCAGCAACGATATGACCGATATGTTCAACGGCGCGCTTGATCGCTATGATTTTAAGCTGGTTGGCAAGCGCGAAATGATCGTCAACTACAACAGCTATAAAGCGCATCAGGCCGGTATTAAATACACCGATTTCGTCCGGCCTGGACATTTAAATCCAGAGCTATTTCGCTATGAGCTGCACCGGGTTTGGGTAGTCGATGCCACGCTAAAAGCGGGTGCCCGGCACCAAATGGCGCGCCGCACGTTTTATCTAGATGAGGACAGCTGGCAGATTATGGCGGTTGATCACTACGATTCTGCCAAAGCGCTGTGGCGCGTATCGGAAGCCGCTGGCATTAATTACTACGATCAGCCGCTGTTTTGGACTACCGTCGAAGTGCATCACGATTTGAAGAGCGGGCGCTACCTTGCCTCAGGCCTGGATAATCTGGAGCAAAGCACGGATTTTAGTCAGCAGTTGACGGCGGATGATTTTTCGCCGCAGGCGTTGAGAACGGCGGGTACGCGGTAGCTAGCGCATAGCCAAAGGCGGGCTTGTCAAACACGCGCTACACTAGCCGCTCGCCTATCGGAACCCAAAACATGAGCAAGATCTTTACGCTAGCGATTGCGCTGCTCAGCCACAGTGCAATCGCGGCACCGGTTAAAACAGACCCTAATTCTTACGCGAATTTTTCCGAGGTTTCAGTCAATGCCGTGCGGCTTGACTTGGATGTCGATTTCGAGGCCAAGCGGCTCAAAGGCTTCGCCGAGCTATCGTTAACGCGGCATGCGCCAAACGTGCGTGAGCTGATCCTAGACGCGCGCGCGCTTGATATTGAAGCCGTATATGCGATTGCCGAAGGCCGCTTTACCAAAACGCGCTATTCGCTGAGCAAAACGCATCCGATCTACGGCGAAAAGCTGCGCATAAGTTTGCCCAAAGCCGCTGAGCGCGTTCGCATCGTTTATCAAACCCGGCCGGAAGCAAGCGGGCTGCAGTGGCTGACGCCTGTGCAAACGTTGGATAAAACGCATCCATTTTTGTTTAGCCAAAGCCAAGCCATCCACGCGCGCAGCTGGGTGCCGATTCAAGACACGCCCGCTGTGCGTTTTACCTATCAGGCCCGGATTCGCACGCCCGCGCACTTGCTGGCCCGTATGAGCGCGAACAATCCGCCGAATGCCATTGCCGGTGGCAGCTATCAGTTTTCGATGCCGCAACCGATCCCGAGCTATTTGCTGGCATTGGCGGTGGGTAAGCTGGAATTTCGCGCACTCGGGCCGCGCTCCGGCGTGTATGCCGAGGCTGGCAGAATTGAGGCCGCGTTTGCGGAGCTAAGTGATACCGAAGCCATGATTGATAGCGCCGAATCGCTATTTGGTGCGTATCGCTGGGGCCGCTACGACATGCTGGTGTTGCCGCCCAGCTTTCCCTTCGGCGGCATGGAAAATCCGCGCCTGACGTTTTTAACGCCGACGTTTATTGCTGGCGATAAAAGCCTGGTATCGCTGATTGCGCACGAGTTGGCGCATAGCTGGTCCGGCAATTTAGTCACTAATTCAACCTGGGAAAGCTTCTGGCTCAATGAAGGCTTCACCTCCTACGTGCAGTCTCGAATTGTTGAAGATATTTATGGCCGCGAGCGCGAGCGCATGGAAACCGCGCTCAGCGAAACTGGGCTAGCTGAAGAGCTTAAAGAATTGCCAGCCGCTGATCAAAAGTTTCGGCTGGTACTGAGCAATCGCGATCCTGATGATGGCATGTCGGCGATTGCCTATGATAAAGGCCACTGGTTTTTGCGCTGGCTAGAAGAAAGCTTTGGGCGTGAACGCTTTGATCCGTTCCTTAAATCTTGGTTTGATGAGCATGCTTTTAAAAGCGTCACAACTGATGACTTTCTTAGCTTTTTAGATGCGCGTTTGCTGACACCAAATCCTGGCGTAGTCAGCATGGCGCAGGTGCTGGAATGGGTCGAAAAACCGGGCTTGCCGAGCACGGCAAAAAGCGCCGAATCTGCACTATTCGCCAAAGTCGACTTGGCGATTCGCGCGTTTACCAAAGCCCAAGTCAGTGCAGCAGCGCTGAATGCGAAAGCCTGGTCGACCCAAGAATGGCTGCGTTTTTTAGGCGCACTGCAGGCCGAGCCGCAATCCAAAACCAAAATGGACGCCCTGCAGGCAGCCTACCAGCTCAACGGCACCGGCAATTCGGAAGTCGCGCACGCTTGGTACTTGCTAGCGCTAGCGAACAATTACAAGGCAGCAGACCCGTCCATTGACGCGTATTTGAGCAACATCGGGCGGCGTAAACTGATCGTGCCAATTTATACGAAACTATTCGAGAAGCAGCCAGCACGCGCACGAGAAATTTATCAGCGCGCGCGCCCAGGCTATCATCCGATCACGCAAGTCACGCTTGATGGCATTTTTAAAGCTGAAATACAGTAGCGTTTATTGCCAGTATCCGCACGAAAGTTTGAGCGACCCAGAAGAAGAGGAATCTATGAATCGCCACGAAAAGATTAACTACGTCGAGTTTGCAGCATGTAACTTGATTGCTACGAAAGCATTTTTTGAATCAGCTTTTGGATGGAAATTTGTTGACTACGGCCTTGAATACTGCGCGTTCTCAAACGAGGGATTAGACGGTGGCTTTTACCAAGCAAACTTAAAGTCTAATTCAGATAGTGGAGCGGCACTCATTGTTTTCTACAGTGATGCGCTTGAGGCTACTTTGGATAAAGTATCGGCAAGTGGTGGGTTAATAGTGAAGCCCATCTTCTCATTTCCAGGCGGAAGGAGATTTCACTTTACTGAGCCTAGCGGCAATGAGTTTGCGGTGTGGGGTGCCTGATCGAATAACTTGACTAACCTCATGTTGCCCAGCCATACGCCCATTCCCGTTAACTTAAGCCGTTTTGGCGAAAGTGACGCACGTCATTCTGCGCGCAGTCGCAGAATCCATGGACCCCGCGACTACCCACAGGGTGACGACATTTTGGTTGCTGCTTGAGTTAATGACATTGGGCATACGCCTCTGCCTCGCTTTGCTAGACGAATGCAAACGGCAGTGGTCACTTACTGCACGTTTTGAGCAAATCACCTTAAATCATAAATCCCAGATCCCGTAAGCCAAACGCATCCAAATTAGGCAAAATTGCGTTCATCGCATTGGTATCAGTCACGCCCATCCACTTGGCGAGCGTGGCGGCAATTTGATCGACGGCGGTGGTCGGGATATACTGGCCACGGCTGAAGCTCCAGTCTTTCGCCGCATCATCATTGCTGTTAAGCACCATGCGCGGATAGGTTCCGTAGAGTTTATTACCCGACACTTCGCCGCCAAGCACCATCATATTGCCACCCCAACCGTGATCGGAACCATCGCCGTTACCGGTCAAAGTACGACCAAAATCGCTCATAGTAAAAGTCGTGACTTCACTTTGCGCGCCGATTTCGCCTAACGCAGTCCAAAATGCCCCCACAGCCTGATTTAGCGCCGAGATCAGTGCGCCGTGGCCGGAGCTGGCAACCGGCTGGCCGGCTATGAACATTGCATCGTGCAAGTCAAAACCGCCCAGATTGACGTAGAACACCTGCCGCTCTGCGCTCAGCTCGTTTTTGCTGATTTTGATCAAACGAGCGACCATTTTTAGCTGATCCGCCAACGAGTTACCGGTCGGGAAAATCGTACTGACGTTGCCGGCGGCAGCGGCTAAGCGCACTGACAAATCATCACCTACCGAAAGTGATCGCTTCAAAATACTGGCGTATTCTTTGGAAAACGGCTGCACGTAGCTATCGTCAAGCAAATCGTTCAACAAAGCGCGGCGCTGTGCTTGGAAATTGTTTGTTCCGGTCGATGCGTAGTTGTCGATCGAATTAACGCCGTTGCTGGCGATTTGGTACGGCGTCACTTGCTCGCCCAAAAGGTATCGGGTTGAGCCCGCTACCGAAACCGCGTGCGCTAAGCCATTGCTAAGCGGCGGGCGATTGAGTGAGCGCACCACACGGCCGCCCCAGCCAAACCTGGAGACTGCCCCACCTAGGCTTTGGCCAATCTGCCACTGCAGCGATTGATCGTTGTGCGAGAACAGCTGTGCAGGGCGAGCCGCACCGGCATCGTATTGGGTTTTGGTGATCGGGGCAATCAGCGGCCCAGCATTGCAGACAAAGGCCGCTTTGCCGGTATTAAACAAGCTTTGAATGCCACTGTGCGCCTGCGCTCCTGCACTAAAGTCGACGCAGGCAGGATGCAAACCAAAACCGCTGCTTTGATTACTCGGCGAGATCGGTAAAATGTCGGCGAAGTTGTGTGCTAGTCCAGCCGGATTGGTGCCTGCGTTGTAGGCTCCACCGCGCGAGGTGCGGTAGCGATCGTAGTGAGATCCGGTGTTTTGAGAATCGCGCGGCATCAGCCAATTAAACGAATCATTGGCACCGTTTAAGTAAATACAGACCAGCGCTTTATAAGCGTTTCCGCTAGGGCTTGCGGTTTGCGCAAATGCTTTGGGCATCAAGGCTAGCTGCGGCAGCAGCGCCGCCATCGAGCCTGCCGCAAAGCTGTGGCTCAATTTTTGTAAAAACACACGGCGATCTTGCTGAGTGGACTTAGACATGTCAGGTTCCTATTAGCGCTGAATAACAAATTCGGGGGAAATAGCAATCAAATGGATCATGCTCAACGCGCGGCGTCGGTGATCGGTGGCGGCCATTGCGCCATTCATCAGTGCCAATACTTTGGTTTTCATGCTTGCGCTCATTTGCCCGGCCAACAGCCGAATATTTAGTGCTTCCAATAGCTCAGCATTGGCGGTCGGCAGCGCGTCAATAACCGCAGGCGGCAAATAGGATGAACCGGGCGTCGTAAAGGGCGTGGATGCTGCGCTTGCCACATTGTAGCCGTTAAAAATACGTGTATAGAGCTGGTCAGACGCGGATATCGCAGTGGATTCGTCCAGTATCTGAAATTCAGGTGAGACCAAACCCGCGTTTGCGATCTCGCCAGCCTGCTGGAAATCAGGCTCGTAGAAGTTAAATACGCTCTGCGCGCCAAAAGCACGTTGCGCAAAAGCGCGCTCCGGGAACACCACGCCAAACGTGCCTGCGGCGTTCGGTGAAACATCAAACGCGCGCCAAATTGCTGTGAGGCGCAGCAGTGGCTCGCGCAGCTTGCCAAATTCTTGCGCGGGCGTTGCTGACCTGGCTTCTGGGTCAAGCAAAATCGCTTTAAGCACAGCGCCTAAATTGCCCCGTACATTGCTGCCGTCATTAACGAAGACAGCCGCGACTCGACCAATATATTCACTACTCGGATTGCTGGTGGTAAAGCGTTGAATCAGCTGCCTGGACAAAAACGGTGCAACATTCGGGTGCAGAGATAGCGTATTGACAACCGTATCGATTTGCCCCGTGCAGTAGTTAATGCAGGCTGCGCGATCGGCTACAGGCGTATTCGCATGACAAGCGACCGGACTAGCGTTGATGGTGACACCCGCAATAATCACTTTTCTATCAAACGGCGCTGGCAGCACCGCGAAGTTGTTCAACAATTCTTGCGAGCGCCCGGTATCGGCATAGCGTGGGTAGCAGGCCATCGGGCGATAGGTATCTGGGTGATATAGCGCTGTTGTGATGATCTGCCCGCCGCCATTCGGTATGCCGTAACGCTGAGGGCTACTATTGAAAGCAGTTGCGGAAAAATTGCAGGCATCACCTACACAATTTGCGCAATTGTGGCTCAACGTGATCGCCCCATAGGTAACGGGTGCACTGCAGCGATAGGCCAAGCCGGTAAAGGCTTTTGCGGTTTGGCTAATAATCTCTTGCGTATAGGTCGGCGGCGCGAGGGCTATCGGGGTGAAATTCAGATTGCGCTCAACCAAGCCTATTGAAAACAGCTGCATAATTTCACGCGCGTAGTTTTCATCGGGTGCTACCAAACCCGCCACCAATGGGCCCCCAACAACCTGACTTGGAATCGTCCAATCCGTTTTGGAGTTTCGAAAGCTGGTCAAATAACGGCCCATCATCGGGCTGTAGGTCACATCCGTTAGTAGCGTTCGATAGCTGCCAAAGGCGTTACGCAGCAATATGTCGTTGTATTCGGCGACTGCCACCGGCTGGTTATTAAAAGTACCTACGTCCGACATCACTAATATTTGACTTAAGGCAAACGCCATGCGCTGACGCAATTGATCTGATGATTTGGCTGCGGTCGCAAACCAACGCTCTTGGCGAAAAGCCACATGACCGCCAGTACCAACCGAAGCGGTCGTGGCGACATCTGTGGCGACTTGTTGCTCAAGTTCCGGGCGCTGCAGCGTAGCATCCAAGCTCAGCTGGCGATCTATCCAAGCGGCGTAACCGATAGATTTCAGCTCGTTGATTTCGGTCATGGTCGGGCCGAACGTGGCTTGCGTTAAAAACTTGGCCGCTTCTGCATCATTTGCTGGCGCTTGCGGGCGATCGTCAAAACCGCCGGCAAGCTGACCAAAGATAATGTCATTGGGAACAGCAGGAATGCGCTGATCTAGAACTTCATTGGTGAGTGCCGGATCACCGACTGGCGCATCGGCTAGCACCTGTTGAGCCTGCGCTGCACCGGCAAAAACCAACAAACTGAGTGCAAAACACTGTGCGATTGGGGATTTCTTCAAAACTTGAGTCATGCTCGTTCTCCGTCCTTTGCTTGCTGGGTAGCCTAAACGTTCTGTTTGATAATTGGTTGACAGCTTTGGCAGAAATTAAATCGACGAATGCGCTTGTTTGCTTTGGCAAACAAGGAAATCAGATACTTATCGGCGCTGCGACTCCGCTCCGTCCTTGAAAATAAAATCGCGTGATGCCGGATCGTTCGGGTTTTCTCCGTACGCGCCTTGCTCAATCCAGTCGTAGATCAGCGCTTGTAAATTGACCGGCACATTGCCGCCGGGCGGCATTCGACCACCCACATCGGGGCCGGTGCAGTTCACTTTTTGGAAAAATAGACTGTTCCGGGCGTTGCCCGCATCGACCAAAAACACGCTACTTTGGCTGCTTTGCTGGCTGACTAAAAAATAGATTGAGTTTGTAAGGTTGCTCAAATCCAGGCCCGCGCTACCACTATCACCAACATGACAGTTCTGCGTGCAGTTGGATTGATCCGTCAGCGCCTGCCAGACCTGCGGCCAGCGCACGTTCGGCGTTACGGTGCCAGGCAACGGTGCACAGCCAGTGGCAGCGTGAAGCGCCAGTGGCAAAAAGAGTAGTCCGATCAGTATGGGGATTCGCATGCGGCAATCTAACGCAAAAGCCCAGGTTTGGTTGACCCGGGCTCCATGATTTTGCAAATTGATTTGTGAAAGTTGTCGAAAGACTGTGACCCTTCGGGCACCGATTGCTTGGCGCGCTTGGCGTAAAACTTGGAGCGCGTGCGGTGCAAATTCCACCGCCATGTAGGGCTGGGAATCTTGCTCATCGGCACCATAGACTTGCACGACGTTCGGATCGTTAATCCGCGCCATCGCCCGCGCCTCGCGCAAAAACCGTTCGACCACTTCACGATCTTGCGCTAACTCCGGCGCAAGCAGCTTGATAGCGACCGCGCGCTGCAGCGTTACATCGACGGCTTTGAACAACACGCCCAGCCATCACGCCCAAGCGTTTGCTGAATATTCCATCACGCCCAAGCGTTTGCTGAATTTTATAGGGTCCAATTTGCTGCATGTGCGTAGCTGGGAACTCAAAGCTCGGAATTTAGCCGATTTCGTATGCAGTGCGACAAAATTTGAATTCTCGCGCCTTTTTCGGCTATTCGCTCGCCACGAGAATGACTGGAAACGCCTTTACTTATTATTAAATCAAAGCGCTCGGTTGGGCTTAGCTCTGCCACTCCAGTTCGTCAGAATTTTGATTTCTGAAAACGGCTTTTTGAAGTTTGATTGAATGGCTTTGATAAATTCCGTTTCGATTTCAAGTTCGTCAAAATATAGTGCGATAAATCCCTTCGCCAGGCACGCTTGCCATTGGTGCCATGCTCTGCTCATTTGAATTCAAACCACAGTATTCAAATACTCGCCAAAGCCGCAAAAATCGCAATCACTAGCCCAAACGACAGCATCAACATATAGCAAAAGCCCGCAAAACTGTATTTCAATAGTGTCAGCCACCAGCCTTGCTGATACACCCGCTTTTGCATCCAAAACAGATAAATTGGAATCCACGCCGCTATCACGAACATCAACAGATGCGCGCCTTGGGTCAAAAGCGCTACCCCAAACAAACTGATATCCCCGAGCAATATCAGCATGATAAAGCTCAAAAAAATAAAGCTGTGGCTTTGTACGGCGACTAACAAATGTTGTGCGTAGAGTCGATTGCTGAAGCAATACAGCAGCTTGAGCAGCAGCGCAAAAATCGGCAGCAGCACAAACATCATGGTTGGCAGCACGCGATAAAGACTAGAGACAATTTTCTGCGGATCACGCGCCGACGCTTTGGCAGCTGCATCAATATCCGACAGCTTCTTGTTGATCCAGCGATTGAGCATGGCCGGTGCCATATCAAAGTTGAGCGGATTGCTCTGCGGGTGCCAGGGTTTGTCGTCCACGCTAAAATCTATGCCAGAGTGATCGCTGTTCTCATCATTGTCCAGCTGAATGTGGATCGCCGAGCGTTCCGCGCCTGCGTTAGTGGAATCGCCACTGCCGACCGATACACCCGCATTTGGATGCAGACTTGCCAGCAAAAACAAGATTACGCTGAGCGAAAAATACAGCTTGATGGGTTTGATAAAAGCGCTGCGCTGGCCATGCAGGTAAAGCGTGGTGAGCCGCCCAGGGCGGAAATACAGCGCTGCTAGCGTTCGAAAAAACTTGCCGTCTGGACGAATTAGCTCCGCGCTGCCGTCTTTAATAAACCCAAAAAACTCCCGCACCGGTGAGCGCACGGCTTGCCCGCAGGAATGGCAAAACGCTCCGATTAGCGCTGTATCGCAGTTGCCGCAGTGTGCTTCGGGCTTTGCAAGAGAATCATGCGCTTGTGTTTCGTTCGTCATCAAGCTTTCTCGACTCGTTTAAATTGCGGCGATCTTAGATGGCCTTTAACGTAAAAGCGTAGGTTTTTAAAAATGGAAAGCCAGCGGCTAAGCAATCTGAGCTTCTAAATTTTTGGTCAAGTTTCGTTCGGCACGAAAACAACAAATTAAAAACACACAGTTCGTTTATAGTGTTGTGAAGATTTACTGATGAAACAAGCAAACCAAACCAAGCTAGGGTGCGTATGAAAAACACATGGACTCGATTTGTTGCAAAAACCGCCAACACGCTCGTCGAAAGTAACGGCGGTCGGGACTTTAGGCGAAACGTCTTGTTTGCCTTGGCCGTTCAGTTGTTATGCGCGTCAACCGCGCAAAGCGGCGAGGTTAATCCTTGCGCCGTGGCTAAAATGGTTAACGAAAACAATGCTCTGGCAAAGCGCATAAACGTTTCGGAACGGGGTGACCCGACCTTTGTTGTGAACTCGATTGCCGACACGACTGACGGTGTTTGCGATGCGGCGAATTGCACCCTGCGCGAGGCACTGCAAAGCCAGCCAGCCGGAATTGTTTTCATTCAATTCGCGTTGCCGCTGTTTAGTACGCCGCAGACGATTAATTTGCTAACTGCGCTACCGAATTTTAGTGCTGATATAAGGTTGCGCGGACCAGGCGCCAAATTACTGACCGTGCAACGCGGGCTAATTGGAACCGGGGAATTTAGTGTATTCACAATCTCGCCGGGTGATGGCAATGTGGTCATGTGTGGCCTAACGATTAGGCAAGGCTTTACCCAGCAAGATGGCGGCGGCATATATAGCCAGCGCTTTTTATATCTTTTTGATGTACATGTAACTAGCAATGGTGCGCAGCGCGGTGGTGGCGTGGCCTTGATCGGCGCGAGCGGCGATTTTAGCGGTTCTAGCTTCAGCGGAAATATCGGCAGCGATCGCGGCGGTGCGATCTACATCGAGCCGCTTGACTCAAGTTTTGGCATGGCAAATAGCACCGTTAGCGGCAATCGCGGCAACAATGCCGGCGGTGGCATTGCTATTGGCGGAAGCTCAACCGGCAACTCAGTGCTGATTCGCAATTGCACGATCGCCAACAATATGACCGACGCCGCCAATACGGGCGCTGGCGTTTTCGATGGCACCAGCAGTGCACGACCTACGCGTCTGCAAAACAATCTGTTCGCCAATAATACGCCGCTGAATTTGAGCGCCAACGGAACCGCGACCGTTATCTCACAGGGTTTTAATTTATCAAGCGATGACGGCAGTGGTTTATTAACGCAAAGCTCGGACAAAACACTTGCGATCGCCGGGCTAGCGCCGCTTGCTGACAATGGCGGCCAGACGCCTACGCGCGCATTGCTCAGCAATAGCGCGGCGATTGACGCCGGTTTTACTGGAAATAGCGCGCCCAACGATCAGCGCGGCCCAGGTTTTTTACGCGTTGTCGATTTGCCTGCAGCCAACGCAATCAATAGCGACGGCAGCGATATTGGCGCGTTCGAGGTGCAGATCAATTTGGATTTTAAGAATGGGTTTGAGTCACTCTGATGGTTAGCGATCAGCGCTTGTAGGACCCCTTGCTTGCACAAATTCACACTGAGAAAATTTAGATTTGTCTGCACATTAGTCTGACGGCGCGCGTCTGTAGTCGAAAAAAAATCGAATCCAATAAAAAAAACACCGTTAAAAACCCATTTCTTGTTTGACCTATTAGCAAAACCCGTGTTTACCTCGAAGGCCCGGAAATGCGCGCGGGTCGATGACAGGAATCACAGATGCAAGATCGCTCGGAAAACGCTTTAAATCTGCCAGGTGCTGGCTCTGACTCTGGTCTATACCAATCTCGCTTCGAGCACGACGCCTGTGGCTTCGGGATGTTTGTGCAGCTGGATGATCAGCCGCAGCGGCGTTTGGTGGATGCGGCCTTAGAGGCGCTGAATCGGCTGACGCATCGCGGCGCGATTGCCCCGGATGGGTTGACGGGCGATGGCTGTGGGATTTTGCTGCGTAAACCAAACGCGTATTTGCGCGCGCTGGCCAAGGATAGTGCGATTGTTTTGAGTGAGCGTTTTGCATCGGGCTTGGTATTTGTTGATCCAAATAATCCGCAGCCCGCGCTGGATGCGCTGCGCGTGTGTTTGCTCAGCGAGGCCCTGCCGGAAGTTAGCTTTCGAGAGGTGCCTACTGATCATTCTGCGATAGGCGCGCAGGCGAAGTTAAGCGTGCCAGCGGTGTGGCAAGTGTATGTCAGCGCGCCCGGCAGCATGCTGGAGGAGCGCTTTGAACGAGCGCTGTTTATCGCGCGCCGCAAAGCCGAACTGGCGCTATTGGCTGATGCGTACTTTTATGTAGTGAGCCTTTCACAGCACAGCTTTGGTTACAAAGGCATGGTGATGCCGAGCGCATTGAAGCAGTTTTTTCCAGATTTGCAGCGCCCGGATGTGAGCGCGAGCGCGGTGCTATTTCATCAGCGCTTTTCGACCAACACGCTGCCGCAGTGGCGTTTGGCGCATCCGTTTCGGGTGTTGGCGCACAACGGTGAAATCAATTCGATTGAAGGCAACCGCAGCTGGATGCGCGCGCGAGGGGCGATTTTGCAAAGCCCGGTGCTGGATTTTCGGGCGCTGCAGCCGGTAGTGTCGATGCACGGCTCGGATAGCCAAAGCCTGGACAACATGCTGGAAGCACTTCTCTTGGGCGGGCTGGATTTGCTGTGCGCGATTCGGATTTTGCTGCCGCCGGCGTGGCGCGATGATGAAACGCTGAGCGATGATGCGCGCGCGTTTTATGAGTATTTCAGCCTGCCGATGGAGCCCTGGGATGGCCCGGCGGGCTTGGTGATGCTGGATCAGCGCTTTGCCGCTTGCTGTTTGGATCGCAATGGTTTGCGGCCGGCGCGCTGGCTGCTCACACGTGATCGCGTTTTGGCGGTGGCATCGGAGGCCGGCGTATTTGACGTGCCCGCGCGCGACGTCATCAAAAAAGGCCGGCTTGGCCCAAGCGAGATGTTGGCGGTGGATTTTCGCTCGGGTGAATTATTGAACTCGCGCGCGATTGATTCGATCAACGCCGCGCGCGCGCCGTTTGGCAAGTGGCTGCGCGAGGGCGTGACCAATGTGATCAGCGACTTAGTCGATCCCAATTTAGCCGCCGAGCCGTTTCCACAAGCCGAGCTGGTGCAGTTCCAGCGCATGTTTGGCTTGACTAGAGAAGAGCGCGACAGCGTGTTGAAAGTGCTGGCGGAAGCGGAAGTGGAGGCCACCGGCTCGATGGGCGATGATACGCCGATGGCTGTGCTGAGCCACAAGCCGCGCTCCTTATACGATTATTTTCGCCAAGCGTTTGCGCAGGTCACCAATCCGCCAATTGATAGCTTGCGCGAGCACGGCGTCATGTCGCTGGTCACGCCGCTCGGTGCGGAGGGCAATGTGTTTGAGCTGGATGCCAAGCACGCGCGCATGGTGGTGTTGAACTCACCGATTTTGAGCCAGCGCAAACTGCGCCAGCTGGTCGTGATGCCTGAGTTAGTCGGGCCTGAGCAAAAAGGCTACGCGCTGCTGGATTTGTATTACGCGCCAGAGCTGGGGCTAAAAGCTGCAATTGCAGCGCTGTGTTTGCAAGCTGAAACGAAGGTGAGCGCGGGCGTGGTATTGCTGCTGCTGTCGGATCGATACCCTAAGCCAGGATTGCTGCCGGTGCACGCGCTCATGGCGACCGGTGCCATTCATGCGCACTTGATTGCTGCTGGCCTGCGCTGCCAGTGCAACTTGCTGATTGAAACCGGCACGGCGCGCGATGCACATCATTTTGCCTGCTTGATTGGCTTTGGTGCCACAGCCGTGTATCCGTATTTGGCTTATCAAACGCTTTATGCACTGAAGTCGGCGAACGCGATTCACGCGAGCGTGGGTGATGAGCGCCAGCTCGGCCGCAGCTACAGACGCGGCATACGCAAAGGCCTGTTGAAGATTATTGCCAAGATGGGTATTTCCACGATTGACAGCTACCGCGGCGCGCAGCTGTTTGAAATTGTTGGGCTACGTAATGAAGTCGTGGCGCTGTGCTTTCCACACACCGTGAGCCGCATTGGTGGCGCGAGTTTTGCGGATCTGCAAGCCGATCAAGCTAGGCTCAGCGCGGAAAGTGAACCCGCACCGCCGGGTGTCAGCAAACTAAATCCGCAGCTAGATGCTGGCGGCCTGCTGAAATTCGTGCAGGGCGGCGAATACCACGCCTACAACCCGGACGTGATTAATACGCTGCAAGAAGCGGTGCGCAGCGGTGACTATGCGATCTACCAGCGCTACGCCGAACACGTCGATACCCGAAAGCCAGCCATGCTGCGTGATTTGTTAGCGCTCAAACCATTGGGTGCACCGATTTCCATTGATGAAGTTGAGCCCGAAGCGGGATTGCTGAAGCGCTTTGACTCGGCCGGTATGTCGCTAGGCGCACTATCGCCAGAAGCACACGAGGCACTGGCGATTGCGATGAATAGGCTCGGCGCGCGCAGCAATTCCGGTGAAGGCGGGGAAGATCCAGCCCGCTACGGCACAGAAAAATCCAGCAAAATTAAGCAAGTAGCAAGCGGGCGCTTTGGCGTGACGGCGGAATATTTGATCAACGCCGAAGTGCTGCAGATCAAAATTGCCCAAGGTGCAAAACCGGGCGAAGGCGGCCAGCTGCCGGGCCATAAGGTTGATGCATTGATTGCTCGGCTGCGCTTTGCCAAGCCCGGTATTGGCTTGATTTCACCGCCGCCGCATCATGATATTTATTCGATTGAAGATTTGGCGCAGCTGATTTTTGATCTTAAAGAAATCAACCCGCAAGCACTGGTGTCAGTCAAGTTAGTCAGCCACGCTGGCGTCGGCACGATTGCCGCAGGCGTGGCGAAGTGCTACGCCGATTTAATCACCATTTCCGGCTATGACGGCGGCACCGGCGCATCACCGTTATCGTCAATCAAATACGCCGGCACGCCATGGGAATTGGGCTTGGCAGAAACCCAACAAACGCTGCGCCGCAACGGTTTACGCGGGCGGGTTCGGGTGCAAACTGATGGCGGACTAAAGACGGGACTGGACGTGCTCAAAGCCGCCGCGCTCGGCGCAGAAAGCTTTGGCTTTGGCACAGCGCCCATGGTGGCGCTGGGCTGTAAATATCTGCGCATTTGCCACTTGAATAACTGCGCAACCGGTATTGCAACGCAGCACCCAACCTTACGCAAGCAGTTTTTTATCGGGTTGCCAGAAATGGTGGAAAATTACTTCCGATTTATTGTGCGCGACGTGCGTGAACGCATGGCGGCGCTCGGTATTCGCCGGATTGAGGAGCTAGTCGGGCGCACGGATTTGTTGGCGCAAACGATGGGCGATAGCGCAAAGCAGCGCGGCCTGGATTTATCGCCGCTGCTCAGCGAAACCGGTTTGATCGAAGCCGGGCGCAGCTGCGCACGGCCTGATAATCCACCGCACGATCAATCGATACTTGCCAAGCAAATGCTGGCGGATATGCAAGCCGCTATTGATGAAAAATCAGGCGGCACGTTTAGCTACAGCGTGCAAAATCACAACCGCTCAATCGGCGCGCGCTTGAGCGGTGCGATCGCTCGCAAGCACGGCAACTATGGCATGCGGGATGCGCCGATTACGCTCAAATTACGCGGGTCGGCTGGGCAAAGCTTGGGCGTTTGGAACGCCGGCGGCCTGCATATCGAATTAGAAGGCGAGGCCAATGATTACGTTGGCAAAGGCATGGCGGACGGCAAAATTATTGTCTACCCGCCTGCCGATGCCGGATTCATTCCGCGCGAAGCGGCGATTATCGGCAACACCTGTTTGTACGGCGCCACCGGTGGCGAGCTGTATGCCGCAGGCTTAGCGGGCGAGCGCTTTGCAGTCAGAAATTCCGGTGCCACTGCAGTAGTCGAAGGCACGGGTGCGCACGCCTGTGAATACATGACCGGCGGCGTGGTGCTGGTGCTTGGCCGCACCGGGTTGAACTTTGGCGCGGGCTTTACTGGCGGCTTTGCCTACGTGTTGGATATCGAGCGCGATTTTGTTGATCGCTACAATCATGAGCTGATCGACATCACCCGGGTAAGCCCGGAGAGCTTAGAAAATCACGTGCAGCATTTAGATCAGCTAATCGCCACGCACATCAAATTTACCGGTAGCGCGTGGGCGAAAACGATAGCCGCGGATTTTCGCGCGTACCTGCCGAAGTTCTGGCTGGTCAAACCTAAAGCGGCAAGCCTGCAAAGCCTGATTGAAACCCTGAAGCGAGCCGCCTAATGAGCCAGCAAGATCCGTTTGCCTTCCTAACTATCCCGCGCAAAATGCCGCAGGTTTTACCCGTCACCGTGCGGGTGTTGGCGCACCATGAAATCTATGGCGCTTACGATCAAGAAACCGCCGGTGAGCAATCGGCGCGCTGTTTGGACTGCGGTAATCCGTATTGCGAATGGAAATGCCCGGTGCATAACCGCATTCCGGAATGGCTTAAGTTAGTGGAACAGGGCAAGATTTTCGAGGCCGCCGATTTATCCTACAGCACCAATCCACTACCGGAAATTTGCGGACGCGTGTGCCCGCAGGATCGGCTTTGCGAAGGCGCATGTACGCTCAATATCGGCCCGAATATGAGCGCGGTCAGCATTGGCGCAGTGGAAAAATACATCAGCGATACCGCCATTGCCCAAGGCTGGCGCCCGAATATGTCAGGCGTTATCAAAACCGGCAAACGCGTCGCGATTGTCGGTGCCGGCCCGGCTGGATTGTCCTGCGCGGACGGACTGATTCGGGGCGGCGTGGACGTTGTTGTATTTGATCGGCAGCCCGAAATTGGTGGCTTGCTCACTTTTGGCATTCCGGGTTTTAAGCTCGATAAATCGGTGGTGCAGCAGCGCCGCATGCTGCTGGAGGAAATGGGCGTGCAGTTTAAGCTCGGCGTTGAAATCGACGCTGCTGCATTCGCCGCGCTGTATCAAGATTACGATGCCGTCTACCTAGCGCTCGGCACCTACACCGCGAAACAGCAGCACGGTATTGATATGAGTCAGCCAGGCGTTTATCCGGCGCTGGATTATCTGGTGCGCAACGCTTATGACCTACTCAGCATTAAAACTATCCAAGCGGCAATTGATTTGCGCGGACTGAAAGTTGTAGTGCTGGGCGGTGGTGATACTGCGATGGACTGCAACCGCACCGCAATTCGCCAGGGCGCTGCAAAAGTGATTTGCGCATACAGACGTGATGAAGCGGCGATGCCAGGTTCCCGCCGGGAAGTTGCCAACGCCAAAGAAGAAGGCGTGCAGTTTCAATTCAACGTACAACCAATCAGTCTAGAAGTTCAAGACGGCAAGCTAACCGGCGTGCGGGTACTCGAGACACGCTTGAGCGCTGCCGATGCGCGCGGCCGCCGCAGCGCTGAAGTAATCGCTGGATCAGAGCGCGTGATTGCTGCCGATGCGGTTATTGTCGCGTTCGGCTTTGATCCATCCCCGCCGGATTGGCTGGCTACGCACGGCATCGCGCTGCACGCCGATGGCCGCGTGCAAACGAACAGCGAACGCTTCAGCACCCACGCCCCGCGCATTTACGCCGGCGGCGATATGGTGCGCGGCTCGGATTTGGTGGTCACAGCGGTGTTTGAGGGCCGTGAGGCGGCTAAGGCGATGTTGGTGGAGTTGGCGGGATGAAGCGATTAATGCGGGCTGATGATTAGACTACGGAGCTAACCAATGACTAAAAAACTGTTGTGGAAGCAATTGGCAATACTCAATCTCAGGCGTGCAGTTAGTGTTGCATGCGGGGTGCTAATCGCCTGCACGCTTATGGCTGCCACGCCACAAAAAGCCCCGTCATCTAAGGCTTTCATACAAAACGTTTATGCAAACTATCAGAACTTAGCACCAGGAACTCATCCGCCCTATCTATTGGGCAAAGCGAAGCGCAAGCGTTTGTTTTCCGAACGCTTTGTCAAAGCTGTTGAGCGCGACGAACGCTGCACGCCAGCGGGCGATATGGGCGCGCTGAGCGCTGACGTTTTCATCGCGGCGCAAGATTTTGGTGAGCGTGGCATTGGTCCGATTACTATCAGAGCGCTCGGCGGCAATCGATTTACAGTCGGGTTCGAAGCGTTTCCAGGGCACCTGCCTGCGGAACGATCAACATCAAAAGTGACCATGCAGCTGGTTCTGCAGAACGGCCAATGGCGCATCGCCAATATTGATCAAGCATTAGAGGCTTTGGAATCTTCGCGCTGTGTGTTGGGCTAGAATTTTCGCTGGAAAACTGAAATAGGAACCGTCGCGGCTCATAAAACCGAGGCCGCGCAAAAGAACCCCTGCCGAAGCGGGTCTCTTTATCTTGTTGCATATTTTCACCGTTTGCAGGTGCTTTTTTAGCCGCACCATTACCGCTGAACCCGGATGCGCGTGGAGTTTCGATTACGCCGCCTGCTCCCGCCGCTGCGCCTTAGCCTCATCAGAGCGCGCTTGTTCGACCAGCTTGAGATAGTCACCGCTCAAACCGGTGACGTAGCTGCCGTCAAAACAGGACGTGTCGAATTGGGTGAGTTTTGGATTGCCTTCGCTGACTGCATCGATCAAGTCGGGTAAGTCTTGGTAGATTAGCCAATCGCAGCCAAGCAGCGCTTCAATTTCGCTTTCCGAGCGGCCGTGCGCGACCAGTTCTTTTGCGGCTGGCATGTCGATGCCGTAGACGTTGGGAAAGCGCACGGGCGGCGCGGCGGAGGCAAAATAGACTTTGCGCGCGCCGGCTTCTCTGGCCATTTGAATGATCTGGCGGCTGGTGGTTCCGCGTACGATGGAATCGTCGACCAGCAGTACGTTGCGGTTTCGAAATTCGAGATCAATCGCGTTGAGTTTGCGGCGCACGCTTTTCACGCGCTCGGCTTGTCCGGGCATGATAAAGGTGCGGCCAACGTAGCGGTTTTTAACAAAACCCTCGCGGTAGTCCACGCCTAAAGTTTGTGCCAGCGTGAGCGCAGCGGTGCGGCTGGTATCAGGAATTGGAATGACTTTATCGATGTCGTGATCCGGGCGCAGGCGCATGATTTTGCGCGCTAATTTTTGCCCCATGCGGGCGCGCGCTTTGTAGACTGACACGTCTTCAATGAGCGAATCGGGCCGTGCTAGATAGACATATTCAAAGATGCAGGGCGCGTGCGGGCGCGGCTCAGCGGTAATGCACCGGCGCAGCTCACGGGTTTCGGAAATCAACACCGCTTCACCCGGGGCAATATCGCCAATGCGCTTAAAGCCGAGCACGTCCAGTGCCACCGATTCACTCGCGACTGCATATTCAATGCCGTTTGGGCCTAGGCGCTGGCCTAACATCAGCGGGCGAATGCCATTGGGATCGCGAAAGGCAATCAAGCCAAAGCCAAGCACATGCGCTAATACGGCGTAGCCGCCCAAGCAGCGTTTATGCACGCCGGCAATCGCGCGAAACAGCAGCTCTGGGCCGAGCGTTAATGTGCGATGCGCTGCTTCAATTTCGTGCGCCAGAATATTCAGCAATACTTCGGAATCGCTGTCGGTGTTGATGTGGCGCCGGTCGGCGGCGTACAGCTCACGCCGCAATTCTTTCGCGTTGGTTAGATTGCCGTTGTGTGCCAGCACGATGCCAAATGGCGAGTTCACGTAGAACGGCTGCGCTTCCGCGACGTTCTCCGAGCCAGCGGTTGGGTAGCGGCAATGCCCGATGCCGGTGTTGCCTTCCAAACGATCTACCGCAGTGCCTAAAAACACATCGCGCACCAGGCCTAGGCCTTTGACTAAGTTGATGCGCGAGCCGTTGACGGTCGCTATGCCCGCGGCGTCTTGCCCGCGATGCTGTAGCACCAGTAATCCATCATAAAGCGATGCCGCGACGTCGGTTTGGCCGACAATTCCAATCAAACCGCACATAGTTAGCGTCCTTTATTTATGAGTGCTAGCGCGGCTCTGGTGCGGGCACGTTTTCAGGCGCAGCAGCGGGCGTTTTGGGCTTAGGTAGCAGCCGCAAGCTGACTTGTCCTGCGCCGCCATCGCCCTGCAACGCGCCGGTATCAAGCGCGTAGTCAAAGCGTTCGCCCTGGGTAATATTGCCGTTTTCTTCAATGCGAACCGCGCCGCTGAGCGTGACTTTATTGGCACCTAGAAAATAGTCGACTTTTGCGGCTTGCGCGCTGACATTACCGCCGCCGTCTTGCGCTTGCTGGACGCGCGCGGGGCTGCCGATCAGCTCGGCGCGTTCAACTGCGCCGTCTTTGTAATGCAAAGTGGCTTTGTCGGCGGTGATGCGCAGGCTGCCTTGGGTGATCGACACATTGCCGTCCCATACTTGCGTTCCGGTTTGCATTGAGCCCGTCCAGCGCGCGGCTTTTAGATCCATTGGCTGACTTTTGTCGGCTTTAAGCGCAAATGCGCTGCTGCAGTAGCCCAGCGCAAAGAGTGCCAGACTAGCAGTCAGACAAGGAATCGAGCTAAGGAAATGCGGTTTTCGGGGTGATGCGCGCTTGCACATTTTGCAAAATCTCCAGCGATTGGGTAGCAAAGTCAGCCTTTAAGCCTTTGCCGGAGAGCGTAGTCTGCGCTTGCTGAATTTGCACGCCCTGAGACGTTTCCGCGCGCTTTTCGGCCGGATAAAGCCACAGCGATTCGGTATTAAGCACCAGATTTGCAGCTAGCGGGTCAGCACCAGTTTCGGCGGATCCGGTAATGCTCGTCAACTTGACGCCTCCGTAAAGCAGCACCGATTGGCCTTGCTTAAACAATCTTGCATGCGACGCCTGTAAATTTTGCCGTGCGTTCGCTGCGGCGCTATCTGTGGCTTTGCCAAAGCGATCAATATCAGGCTTGTCGATCAGCAGTTCATCTTCTTTGCGCAGGTGCTGAATTTGCGCGGCGCGCAGCTGCACTTTGCCGCCCGACTCAGCATCATACAAGCTGAGCTGCACGCCAAATAATCGGTAGTCAATATTCGGCACTTCGACCCGCTCAGCGCGACGACCTGCGCGCTCAATACGCTCCAATGCGGCGAACAAGCCCAGCGCCATCAGTGTGAGCAGCACAATCGCTAAGGCGCTGCGAAATGGCATCAGCTAAGCCCAAAAACTTTAAGAACGTCTTGCCAACGATTTTGCGCTTTGAGCAGCAGCTCACACACTTCCCGCACCGCACCAAAGCCGCCTGGAACGGCGGTAACATAGTCGCAGCGCTCTTTGATTTCCGGCACCGCGTTCGGCACCGTTAACTTCAAGCCAGCGAACGAGAGCGCTGGCCAATCTTGTAAATCATCACCCATAAACGCGACTTGGGTGGGCTCAAATTTCATAGATGCAGCGATTTTTTGTAAGCGCGCACCTTTGTCACGTTCGCCCTGAAACACCCGTAAAATCCCGAGTTCTTGCATGCGCTGATTCACTACCACGCTGTTGCGCGCGCTGATGATGGCGACTTCGACGCCCGATTCCCGCAGTGCCTTTAAGCCTAAGCCATCGTGTACGTGGAAGTTTTTCATTTCACGCTGATCGCTCATCAGCATGATGCGGCCGTCGGTTAACACGCCATCCACATCAAATCCGATGAGTTTGATGGCGCTTAGTTTGTCGTACAACTTCTGCATGCAGTGCTTTCCTAGTGCGAGATACTAAACTACGCGCGCGCAGCCGAATTTAAACGACACGCGCGCGCAGTAAATCATGAAAATTTAGCGCGCCCAGCACGATATTGTGCTCATTCACAACCACCAGCGCGTTGACTTTAAAGCGTTCCATCAGCCGCGCCGCTTCAATCGCCAGCTTATCTGCAGTAATCGTTCGGCCCGGCACTGACATTAAATCCGACACCACGGCAGTGCGTAAATCCACTTCCGAATCATCAACCGCGCGGCGCAAATCGCCATCGGTAAAAACACCCAGCAGATGATCATCAGAATCGACAATCGCAGTCAAACCCAAGCCCGTGCGGGTCATTTCCATCAGCGCTTCGGTCACGCTCGCGTTCGCGTGTGTTTTGGGTAATTCAGCGCCCGAATGCATGACATCTCGGATGTGTACCAGCAAGCGCCTACCCAGCGAACCCGCTGGATGGCTAGCCGCGAAGTCATCGCTGGTAAAACCGCGCGCTTCAAGCATCGCGATCGCGAGTGCATCGCCCATGACCAGCGCGACGGTGGTGCTTGCCGTGGGCGCCAAACCCAGCGGGCAGGCTTCTTGATCGACCGATACGTCTAAATGCACATCGGCCAAGCGCGCTAAGGTCGAGCTTTCATTGCCGGTCATGACTACCAGTGGCACGCCTTTGCGCTTAATCACCGGCAAAATAGTTAGCAGCTCGTCGGTTTCACCGGAATTACTGATCGCTAACACCACATCATCTGGGGTAATCATGCCTAAATCGCCGTGGCTGGCTTCGGCGGGGTGTACGAAAAATGCGGGCGTGCCGGTGGACGCCATGGTCGCGGCGATTTTGCGCGCAATATGCCCGCTCTTGCCGATGCCAGATACAACAACCCGGCCCCGGCATGCAATCAGCTGCTCGCACGCTGCAATAAAGTTATCGTCGATGCGATCAAGCAGCTGCGTAATCGCGCGGGCCTCGGTTTCAATCACGCTTCTCGCGCTGCGCCTTAACAAGTCAATGTCAATCGACTGAGCGATATCCAATTGAGTAGAGATGCCTCTGAGCGGCGTCACTGAGGCCAAATCTCGGCGGGTGTCTCGCAGGGGTTGCGTCATGAGGAATTTTTTTACCTGAGCGTTCACAAATTTTCCTGGGTAGTTTGACCGGTTCTGGGGCGGTTAGTCGAGTCTGTTAAGGCGGCTGGTAGCCCAAAAATCATGTTAAGGCCATTTGGATGTTTGAAGTTCTGGCAATTGACTGACTGTTTAACGGATTCGGTTGGAGCCGCAGTCGTCGCTTAGTACCATCGCCGCTTCGATTTTGGCGTTAAGCGCACATGAGCCAAGCGCGAATTACGACGAAATTGTCACTATTCGGTGACTTTCTGTGGCAAAAGTTCCAGGTGTTTTAACAATTATTGCCCTTGATGGGTATTTCACTGGAACTACCTGCCTTATTCTGTTCTGTACACCTCAAATAAAAGGAAAATCTAATGACGCCAAAGGATATCCACCAGCTCATAGCGCAAGGTATGCCGAATGCCCAAGTTGAAGTCACCGGCCCTGATAACGTGCATTTTGAAGCGCGCGTCGTGTGCGAAAGCTTCGTCGGCAAACTGCCATTAGCGCGGCACCGTTTGGTGTACGCGTGCTTGGGCAGCAAAATGGGTCAAGAAATACACGCGCTTAGCCTGAAAACGCTAACGCCTGCCGAAGCCGCTGCGCAAAGCGCTTAGCAAGTCGATTACTAAAGTTGAGAGCCTGATTCAATGCCATTTAAGATGAGTGTAACCGGCGGCGTTTCGCTGTCGGGTGATGTAAAAATATCCGGCGCTAAAAACGCGGTGCTGCCGATTTTATGCGGCACGATATTGGCGGATGGGCCAGTGCTGATCCACAACGTGCCAGATTTGCTAGACGTTAAAACCAATCTGGCGCTGCTTTCGCAAATGGGCGCAACGTGCAGTACGCTGGTGGATAACAGCGTAACGGTCGATCCGCGCACGATGAACAGCACCGTCGCGCCCTACGATTTAGTGAAAACCATGCGCGCCTCGATTTTGGTGCTCGGGCCACTGCTGGCAAAATTTGGCCATGCGGAAGTGTCCTTACCCGGCGGCTGCGCAATTGGCGCGCGCCCGGTGAATTTGCACATCAAAGCAATGGAGGCGCTCGGCGCCAAAGTTGAGGTCGAAGGCGGTTATATTCGCGCCCGTGCAGATCGCTTAAAAGGCGCGCGTATCGTCATGGAAACCGTGACGGTAACCGGCACCGAAAACGCAGCTATGGCGGCCTGTTTGGCGGAGGGCACCAGCATTATCGAAAATGCAGCGCAAGAACCCGAAGTGGTCGACTTGCTGAACTTCCTACGAACTTTGGGTGCGAAAATTGAAGGCGCGGGCACGAATACGCTGACCATCGAAGGCGTAAGCCGCTTGCACGGCGGGGAATTTCGGGTGCAGCCCGATCGCATCGAAACCGGCACGTTCTTAGTGGCAGCGGCCATGACCGGCGGTCGCGTGCGCGCGATCAACACCCGGGCAGAGATGTTAGATGCGGTGCTGCAAAAGCTGCGCGAAACCGGCGCGCTGATCACACATGGCGATGCTGATGGCGGTTTTGTCGAGCTGGATATGCAAGGGCGCCGTCCGAGGGCAGTCGACGTCACGACCGCACCCTATCCGGCATTTCCTACCGATATGCAGGCGCAGCTGTGCGCGCTCAATTGTGTGGCGACAGGCGTTGGCACTATTACTGAAACGGTATTTGAAAATCGCATGATGCACATACCCGAACTGATGCGCTTGGGCGCGGATATTCGCCTGCACGGGCATTCGGCGACCATCCATGGCGTGCCACAGCTTTCTGGCGCGCCGATGATGGCTACCGATCTGCGCGCCAGCGCCAGTTTGCTTCTAGCTGCGTTAGCGGCGCGCGGCGAAAGCGTGATTGATCGGATTTACCATATTGATCGCGGCTATGAGCGCATTGTCGAGAAGTTTTCTGGGCTTGGCGCGAATATTCGCCGTCTGTAAGCACGCTATAAAATATGTTGAACACGCCAGCTAATTGGCACCAAGCCGCACTGTGGCTGCTCGCTTTCGTCAGTGCAGCAGCGGCTTTCTATGCGCCAGCCTCAGTGCAATCCGTTGCTACGGTAATGGCTTTGCCAATGTATTTGTGGCTGATTATTTTGGCCGCTGGTATCTGCAATAAAAGCGCAGAAAAGCCCGCGCTTTGGAATGCCGCGCGGGTGCTGTTATTGGCCGAGCATTTGAGTATCACCCTGCTCGGCGTTGCTTTGATGCTATTGCCGGCCTGGTTCTTTTTTGCGGCATCGCGCCCGCTGTATGCCACGCTGTTAGCGGCATCGGCGTTGTTGCTACTGCAGGCGCTTTTTATCGATCATCGCTGGCTTAGCGTTTTGGCCTATCAGCCCGAACCGAGCAAGCGCATTGCACCGCTGCGCCGTGCGTTGGCGGCAATCCACGCGCAGCATTGCCAAACCGCACGGTTTTTTTCAGTGGATACGCTCGGTAATGCGCTATATCTATTGGTGCTGGCGCTGCCGTTTGCATTGGTATTTATGCCGCTGCAGCAGCGCACGTTGGTCATGCCTTGGTTGGGCTATGCGCTATTGCTTGCACCTGCAGCGGCGTTATTGCTGTTAAAGCCGCAGATTGCGAATGCCGATATTGCAGCGCCGAGTGACAGTGAACTTGCCAGTTGGCTAAAGCCGCGCACCGAACCCAGTCTGTTTGGCAATGAAAATACTGCGGCGCAGCACCAAGCCGATGCGCAAACCGAAGCCTTTGCACAAATGCTCGCCTGGAGCCAGGAATCGCTTGCCAGCGCGCAGCGTGAGCGCTCGCGGGTAGAAAATCTAGAGCAAACGCTGGACGAAAACGCCCAGCCGTTAACCGAGCTGATTGCAAAAACCCAGCAGTTAGCGCTGTTTACCGCAATTTTGCAAAACGATCTAGTACAGGTTGAAGCGCTGCTTAAATCGGGCGCAAACCCTAATCTCGCGCTCAGTGATCAGTACCGTGAGCGCCGCTCGCCATTGTTGCTGGCGGCTAGTTTGGGGCAGAGCAAAATGGCGAGGGTGTTGCTAGAAGCCGGCGCTGAGGTCAATCTACCGTGCGGCGGGCAAAGCGCGCTGATTGCCGCCACCCGCGATAGCTGGAGCGGGCGTTTTGATGTCGTCATGACGCTACTGACCAACGGCGCTGACGTACACGCGCTAGATGCCGACGGCAATTCGCCGCTGCACCACGCCGCGCGTTCGCGCGATGGCGCGCTGATTCAGCTGCTGCTGGACGCGGGTGCCAATACTAGCGTGGCAAACGCGCTTGGATGCTCGCCACTGGCTTGCGCGGCGGCGGCGGGTAATAAAATCGGCATTTCTGCACTGATTAGCCATCGCACGCAGGACAAAGCCGCTCAGGGCTGGGATTGTGCAACACCGCCACTGGTAGCACTCGGCAGCAGCCCGCAAGATGACCCGGAACTCGTCAAACTGCTGCTCGCACACTGTGATGCTAACGTGCAGGATGCAAGCGGCCGCAGCGCGCTGCACGCCTGCGCGAGCCACGATTTGCTCGATATGGGTGCAGCTTTAATCAACGCGGGTGCCAATCCAAATCTGCAAGATCAGCAAGGCTGCACGCCGCTCATGCTGGCTGCCAGCGGATCGGCATTTCGATTTCTTCAGCTATTGGCGAGCACGAATGCTAGCGTAAGTTTGCTCGATAGCCGCAGGCAAAGCGCGCTGCATTATTTATCCAGCGCCGATGCGCCGAATTTAGAAGCCGCGCGCTTGCTGATCGAAATGCTAACGCCGGCCATGAATTTTGATGGCATTCGCCGCAACGCCGCCGAGCTCGCACTGCTGCGCGGCTGGTGGGATTTAGCCCGCTTACTTAACCCAGAACACGAACTGCCCGGCGCGCTGGAAGCCGCGCTTGAGCCGCACGGCACGCACGTTCCAGATCGAATTGAGCTATTAAAAGAAGCAGCTAGCTTTAACCGGCTTTCGGTTGCCAAAGTGATGCTCAAGCTCGGGCCAGCGCCGCAGTCAGTGCTGAGCGAATGTATCGTCTCTCTAGCGGACAACTTAAATCCAGACTGGCTACAAGTGCTGCGATTAGGCGGGCTTTTGCTGGGTGAAAAAGAGCGCGAACCGCTATTGACGCTGCTCGCTAGGCAACAGCCAATGCCGAAAAATGCGCTGCAATTACTGCTCAATAACGGCGCAAGTTTGGCACCCGATAGCGAGCAAGATTCGCTGCTGAATTTAGTTGCAGGCGCAGCGCACGATTACGCTGGCTTGCTTGCGCCGCAAACCGTTGAGATTGAGCTAAGCCTGCTGGACGCGATACTTCAACGCGCCAGCCCAGCACTGCTCATGCACCGCGACGCCAGCTTGCGGCACGCGCTGTCTTGGGCTATGGAATTTGCCAGCACCGCGTTTATCGAAAGGCTGTTGCAAGCCTTCGGTGAGCAGCTTAGCCCTGCGCAAAGCGGCGAACTACTCAACAGCTTTGATAGCGAAGGCCAAAGCGCGCTGCTGTATTGGCTGCGCCGCAGCGGGCTAGAACCGGCGCAGCAGCTCAAAATTACCCAGGCGCTGATTAGGGCCGGCGCTGATCCTAATTTTGTTGGTCAAGATGGGCAAAGCCCGCGCGCTCTGGCACTGGCGCGCGGTGGGGCCGTTGTAGGTATCGTCGAACTGCTGACCTGGCCTACACTCAGCCATCCGCGCCGGCGTTTGCTTGCACTGGACGTGCCCGCCAGCGCGCAGCGCGGCGACATCGTTGCGCTCAATCGATTGCTGATCTGCGGGTTATCTATCAACGCCTTCGATGCGCAAGGCTGCACCGCGCTTTCGCATGCGGCGGGGCAGGGCAATACGGCCATGTTGCTGTTTTTGCTCGCCCAGGGTGCGGATCCGAATGCAGGCGCACAGCCCGCGCTGCACTGCGCATTGCGAGCCCATGCGCAGGCCAAAGCACCTGCCATACATGATGAGCTAGGCGCACCCTCAGCGCCCGCGCTTTTCCTTGAAATCATTCAAACCCTGCTTCGCGCCGGGGCCGACATCCAACTCGCCCCGCACGGAATTGATGCACTCGGCACCGCTTGCGCGCTGCTGGATATTGACGCGCTCAGATGTTTGCTGGCTATTGATCCGACTGCGCTGCGAAAGTCGCTTGCACCGATATGCGCCACGCACGCGCTGATGCACGCAGTGTTAGCGCAGGCAAGCGAAGCAAAAACTACTGAACAAGCTAAGCAATTGCTCAGCACGCTCGAAGTGATTTTCGAGGCGCTGCTTGAATCAGGCGCGGACATCAACTCGCCCGACCCAGAAGGCCGCAGTGCCTTACTAATTGCTGTCGGCGCAGGTGAGTTGGGCGCGCCGCACTACCCAGAAAATTTCGAGCGAAGGCTAATCCTGTTGCTCATAAAACTCGGCTCAAACACCCAAGCGCTAGACGCACGCGGCCGCACCGCACTGCACTGGTGCTGTCGGCATCGCTTGCTAACCAGCGCCGAAGCGCTACTCAATGCCGGAGCCGATCCGAATACCCACGACTACGGCCGCAAGCTACCAATTGACCTAGCGAATGCGGTAGATCGGCATGATTTTGCGGCGCTGTTTCGGGGTGTGGTGTTGGCGGGCTCCATGCTTAATTCAGAGTGCGCAGATGAACCCTTTTCGAATTTTTAGCCGACCAAACCTAAAATCAAGCGCTTTGACGATTCGCACCGCACATCCAAACGGTCATTTCTACTCGCCCATTGTTGATCCAGCTGAGCTGGTGAGTCGGTTGGATCAGCTTTATCCAGCGGAGCCAAAAGCGCACGGCATCAACTTTAATGATCAAAGCCATCTCGAATTGATTGAACATGGGCTGGCGCGTTTCGTGCAGGAATACGACTATCCGGAGCATGGCAAGCTTGATGCCGAGCTGGATTTTTTCTACACCCAGAACAGCCAGTTTAGTTGGCTGGATGCAAGGGCTCTGTTTTGTTTTTTGCGGCTTTGGCAGCCCGCGAGAATTGTTGAGGTAGGCTCGGGCTACTCGAGTTTGCTGATGAGTGACGTCAAACGTCGGTTTCTCAATCTAACCGTCATCCAATGCGTGGAACCGTTTCCAAGACCGTTTATGCATCGATCTGAACAGGGGTTTGAGCTCATTCAAAAGCAAGTGCAGGATGTTTCAATTGAATTTTTCACGTCGCTTGAAGCGGGCGATTTGCTTTTTATAGATAGCGCACATGTGTGCAAAACCGGCAGTGATGTCAACTATCTGTTTTTCCAAGTGCTGCCGCAGCTAAAGCCTGGTGTGCGCATCCATATTCACGATATTTTCCTTCCGTTCGAATATCCAAGAGAATGGGTTATTCACGAAAATAGAAGCTGGAACGAGCAGTATTTACTGCAAGCTCTGCTGATGTTCTCCAGCGGTTTCAAAGTCCTGTTTGGCAACAACTATGCGTTTTGGCGTTATCCACAGGCTGTCACTCAGGCGCTAAATTTGCCGAGTGGGCAAGGTTTTGGCGGTGGTAGTTTTTATTTGGAGCGGGTTTAATGAATAGATTGAAATTGGTGTGGTCGACATCGTCAAACGGTTCCCTCTCCACGCCGGTAGATATCAGTGTTGCGAAAAACGTTAGGCGACCTTAGTTGTCCCTCACCCCATTGCTCTCCCCGCACCACCTATTCGGTTCCTATCAAATTGACACGTGTGGAGAGGGGGCTTTTTAGGCAGGTTTTGCATTTTTGAGAAAACAGTGCAGTGATAAAGTACAGTTCTCGCACGCAATCAAACGCGCAAATTTTAAGGCCAACTCATGCGCCAAAACATCAAGCCAATCCTCAAGTCTATCTTTCGCGTCGTTAAATCGGCGCTTCCGGGTCGCTATCAATCGATCTTGCAAACCTTGCGCCTGTGTGTGTAAACCCTGATCAACTATAGTGAAGCAATCTCGGTGGCATGAGATCGCCAAACTGCTGCGCGCCTCGCGATGACGAGCTTCAACCCGGAAATTCCATTAGAGATTTTCCGATTGAGCGCTTAACTTAACGGCATTGGGTTTGGCGGAGAGGGTTGATTGGTCCTCGCGGCCAAAACCTGCGCCGCCTGCGCCAAATATATCTGCCAATACAGCAAGAAAATCACGCTGTGCAAGATCCACGTGGCGGGAATTTGCCAGAGTTGAAGCTGGTGCAATTCCAAAAGCTTGGGCAGCGTATCGGCATTCATTGAGGCGCTAAAAATCATCTGCACCAAAATGCCGGTAGCAATATTGACCGGCCACCACAAGCCTATGAGTTGGCCTGCGCTTTGCGTACGCCACTCGCTGGCATTGACGCTGGCCTGGGCAATTTCGCGCATGGCAAAATACGGCATGATTAGATTGGCGAGCGGAATTAAATTCCAACCCACGGCCCATCCCGGGCTAATTTTCATGGCCTTAGCACCCAGCGCGCGCACGTTGCGGGCGGCGTATAAAATCCACACCCAATTCATGATGGTCGCGCCAAAAACTACCGGCAAAGTAAACAGCGCAACCACCGCTGAGGCGTTTTGCAATGTACTGCTTTGTTTTTGGAACTGCTCTATCGTCAAGCCCGCCGCGATCGCCGCTTCAAGCTCGGGCTGCAAAAAATACTGCATGACATGCAACACGGTAATGCCGATTGCGCTTAATAAAAGCAGCAGGCCGAGCTTGAGTGTTTGCCTACGCAAATCCAAATAGGTCCAGCTTTTGCCAGCGCTTAGCCCGCGCCAGATTGAGCTGGGTTCAGGACCTGCTGCGCTAATATTCGCGGGCTTTTGCACCGCTTGTACGAGCGCTTCTGGGTCAATTTTTTTTATAACGCTATCGGCGCGTTGCCAAGTGCTCTCGTCGCTTCGGCGCACTAGGCCATCATCGCTAATTCCACCGCTTTGGTAACGCAGCTGAAGCTCTTGAAACGTTAGCGGGCCAACTTCCTGAGCGTAATGTTGATAGAACCATTCGTTGATTTCAGGCTTATCGCTCATGCGCGCTCTGCCAAATCAGCGCGCGCCAAGCTTCGTGCTAGGGTGCGCTCAGCTGCCAACAGTATCGGCCGATCCACTAGTTTGTTGTCGACCAACACCGCAGCGTGTGCGCTATTCGCAAACGCTGCCAACACGCGCTGAGCGGCTGCAATTTCTGCAGAACTTGGCATCAGTGCCGCTTGAATTGGGCCGACTTGACTCGGGTGAATCGCACTTTTACAGCGTATACCCAAATCGGCAACGGTCTTGGTTTCTAGGACTAAACCGGGCGCGTCAGCCACATCTAAAAACGGCACGTCAATACAGCCCAAGCCGGCTGAGGCTGCCGCGCTGGCAATGCGGCTCCGCGCATATTGCAAGCTGGCAAAGTTCATCAAAGCGCCTGATTCGGCTGATAAATCTGCGCCGCCTAGCATGAGCATTGCAAGCTTCGGCGCTTTCGCAATTTCGAACGCGCGCTCAATGCCGAGCGCGGTTTCAATTAGCGCGATGAGCCTGACGGATTTGCCCGCCAGCACCTCAGCGGCTATTTCAACTTCACTTGCGCTGCTGACTTTTGCCAGCATGACTAAACTCGGCGGTGTTTTTGCGCTCGCAATGGCCGCTAAGTCTTGCAGCCCGTCAAGCGTACGCAGACTGTTGATACGCAGCACTAATTCGCAACTGTGCTGCTGCGTTGCAAACGCTAGCGCCTGCGCACGCGCGCTGGCTTTATCGGCGGGCCCAACCGCATCTTCCAAGTCAATGCACACCATATCGGCGCCGGTCGCCACCGCTTTGGCGAAGCGCTCCGGCCGGCTGCCCGGCACGAACAGCAGGCAGCGCCGGGGCGTTGTGAGCGTGGTTACGTGCGCGTTGCTTATCATGGCGCACCCGGCAATGCAGGCGCGGGAATCACCTCACTAAAATGCTTGGCAATATTCAAGCGCGTGGTAATCCACACGTCATCATGTGTGCTGACATATTGCAAAAATTGCCGAAGCGCGCCGATGCGCCCGGGCCTGCCAATAATGCGCAGATGCAGTCCGAGCGACATCATTTTCGCGGTTTGCTCAGACTCTTCACGCAGCACATCAAAAGTGTCAATCGCATATTGCAGCCACGCGTCGGCGGTTAGGCTGGGCGCGGTCCAAAACTTCATATCGTTGCTATCGAGCGCATAGGGCAGCACGACAATATTGCGCCAGCTTTTATCCGCTAGCTGCACTTGGTCCCAATATGGCACGTCGTCAGAATAATCATCCATGTGGTAGAAAAACCCGGCTTCAGCCAGCAGCGCACGCGTATCAGCTGTGTGCAAATAACGCGATAGCCAGCCGTAAGGCCGAACCCCAACGCTGCGCGCAATACTCTCGACGCCTTTACGAATAAATTCGCGCTCTGCAGCTTGATCCAGCTTGAACTGATGCACCCAGCGCCAACCGTGGCAGCACACTTCATGCCCGAAGTCGGCGATATAGCGAGCGATATGCGGCGCGCGTTCCAGCGCTAAGGCGGCCGCAGTAAAGGTAGCCTTGACGCCAAAATCCTCCAGCTGCGCGGCAATGCGCGGAAACCCTGCTTGAATGCCGTAGCGATAGTTCGACTCATTACCGTAATTGCGAATTGGTGCTTTCACCACTACGCCCAGCTCATCAACTGGCTCAGGGCCTTTGTCGCCTTCTTTAATGCTAAGTTCTGAGCCCTCTTCAACATTGACGACGATTGACAGCGCCAATCGCTTGCCCTCAGGCCAGCTCCATTCGGTGTGCATAGGTAATCCCAATTCGTTGAATTTGGATTTTAGCGGATTGCGGAGGTGCTGGGGCATTCAATCAAACACGCGCGCATTGATAACGCTGTTTCAGCCGAATCCGCTGCTGATTTTGCGAGTAGCTTGTCATGACAACCTCCCGCGCAGGCCAAAGCGGTGATCTATGCCGCTATGCGCACATGAGTGGCATCAGCGTCTTTTGACCTGACAAAAAAACGCCCCAATAAAATCATCAGGGCGTTTCTAAGTTTTCAGATTAGCAATCGATCAATCGAGATCAAGTGCGCCTTTTGAGGAATCTCGGCGTTTTTGTTCTTTCGCTTCGAACGCGTTCAAGCAGCGGCTGGATTTCGTGACCATCGCGCACTCTAAGTAGTCGGACGCTTCAACCAGCGTAGCGCGAATGGCTTTCCCGGCTGGAGTTTTGTTTTCGCTCGACAAATTACCGCCGAAACCGCCACGATACAGGCCAAGGCTCATTCCGCCGCCTTTGCTGCGGCCTTCAATGGAGCGGGTGAATTCGATTTCGCCGGTGGTGGCGTTGATGACTTGCATGTCGATTGCCATGTAAGCGCTTTCGCTTTTACCGCCAACCGATACGCCACCGAAGCTGATGCCGCCGCCGGTGTTGGACACATCTTCTTCGTACGAGCTAACGGTGCCAGTAATCAAATATTGCGCGCCGAGCATTTTGCCCATTTTCGCGCCTTGCGGGCCAGATACGCGGCCGGATGCGGCGAAATTCTGTTCTTCTAATACTTTTTCGGTTTTGGTGCGGTCCAGCACTCGAAAGGCTTTCGTGGATGCCAATTCGTTGCTCAGCATGCCAGCCAATTCCCAGCCCACGCCGCCGCGCCACCAGGCTGCGCCCGAATCATTGCGAAATTCCAACACCGCAATCGTTGGTCCAGCATTTTTTGCAGCGTTGGCAAAAGGTGCGCCGCAAGCAAGCGCAAGTGCGGCAAAAATGAGTTGTTTTTTCATGGGTTTAGATCCGTTGCTAGAAGTGGAGCGGACATTAAATTCTGTCCGGCGGGCGCGATTGTAATGCTTTGTAGGGCGCCGCACGCAGCGTTGCGTCCCAGAATGGATATTCTGCGTTCAGAACCCCAGATTTTGGGGTTTGACTTGGATACGGCATTTGTCCGACCAATTGAATTCGGCATCTAGACAGCTAAATTGTATTCGGCACGGACTGCTCAGTCATATCGTTGACTCGCTTGCGAAAAAACCGAATGGACGCTACCTGCTCATCTAGCCGCGCACCACAATCTAAGTTGTCAGGTTAAACTCTGGCTGGATTTAACTTAGCCCCACGGGCGAACTACTTGAGCGATTTGACTACCCCGCGCGCGCTGGCGCGTCAAAAATTTGCGCAAACGCACTTAGGTCAGGTGCTGAGGCAATCCGTTGCGAGCGCGGATGCAAGCTTCCGCAGCTATTGGCGCTTTCAATCTGAGCCCGCTCAAAACGGTGCGCAAAGCTGGATCGTCATGGATGCGCCGCCCGATAAGGAAGACTGCGCACCGTTTATTGACATCAGCGCGCGCTTGCTCAACGCAGGCATTCGCGCGCCCGAGGTGCTGGCATTTGACGCTGCGCAAGGCTTCTTGTTGCTGCCTGATTTTGGTTCTCACCTGTTATTGCCAGCGCTAAATTCTGCCAGCGTGGACAAGCACTACACCGCTGCGCTCGGTGAAGTCATTCACATGCAAAAAGTGCTGGCGCACGGCTTGCCCAGTTACGATATCAGTCGATTAGGCACCGAACTGGATCTATTTCCCGAGTGGTTTTTGCAGCGGCATTTGGGCATGCCTAGTGCGCAAGCGATATCGCCCATGTGGCGGCACACGCGCGCACTGCTGATTGCCAGCGCGCTCGATCAACCGCAGTGTTTTGTGCATCGTGATTTTCATTCGCGCAATTTGATGCTAGATACTTCTGCGCCTGGTTCTAGGCTTGGTGTGATTGACTTTCAAGACGCCGTAATCGGCCCGGTGACGTACGATGCAGTGTCGCTACTACGCGATTGCTACATCGAATGGCCAACGCACGATGTGGAACGCTGGCGTGAGTGCTTTCGGCTGCAAAGCGAGCAATCGCTCGGCGTCAAGCTGCCGGCGGCGCAGTTTGCTCAGCAGTTCGATTGGATGGGCGTGCAGCGGCATTTGAAGGTGCTGGGTATTTTTGCGCGACTAAACTATCGTGACGGCAAATCCCGCTACTTAGCCGACTTGCCACTGGTGCTGCGCTACACGATTAATGTGTGCCAGGCCTACCCGGATTTACAGCCGTTTGCGAAATGGCTGAGCGAAGTTTCCAGCGCGCGAGAGATTGCCGCGCCGCGCGATTTGATGCTGTCATGACATCACTCAAAACCGCGATGATTTTCGCCGCCGGCGTGGGCGAGCGTATGCGCCCACTTACGCTTACCCGTCCAAAGCCGCTGCTCGAAGTGCGCGGCGTATCATTGATCGCGCGCCAGCTGCAAAAGCTCAAAGCAGCCGGTATTGAACGCGTGGTGATTAACGTGTCGTACTTGGCGGATTTGATTGTTGCTGCGCTGGGAAACGGTTCGCAGTTTGGTTTGGATATCGTGTATTCGGATGAAGGTGCCGTGGCCCTGGAAACCGGAGGAGGCATTTGTCATGCATTACATTTGTTAGGCGACAAACCTTTTATTTTGACGAATGGCGATTTGTGGACTGATTACGATTACGCGACGCTGCCAAATTTGCAAGCAAGTCAACAGGCGCATTTGGTGCTGGTGGACAATCCAGCGCACCATTTAGAAGGCGATTTTGCGCTGGTCAATGGCCGCTGCAAAACGTGTGGGCCGGCAAAGCTGACCTATTCGGGCATCGGCGTTTTCAGCCCTGCGCTGTTTGCTGATTTACCGGCCGGGCGCTATCGATTAGCACCGATTTTGCGCGAAGCCATGAGCTTTGGCGATGTGCGTGGCGAACACTATCAGGGCGAATGGCTTGATGTCGGCACGCCCGAACGCTTGGCGGAGCTCAATGCGCGCGTTTGAGCTGCTGGGCGAGCATGGCCCGCTCGCGCAGGAGCTTGAAGGCTTCAAGCCGCGCGTGGCGCAGCAGGAGCTTGCTCAAGCTATTGAGCGGGCGATTGATGAGAAATCGCAGCTGATAGCCGAAGCGGGCACCGGCACCGGCAAAACTTACGCGTATCTAGCACCAAGCTTACGCTCAGGTAAAAAAGTGATTGTTTCAACCGGTACGAAAACGCTGCAAGATCAGCTGTTTCATCGTGATTTACCCCGGCTGCGAAAAGCTTTGGAACTTAACGATGTCAAGGTAGCTTTGCTGAAAGGCCGGGCGAACTACATTTGCCTACATCGGCTAGATCGAACGGTCAAGGAAGGCCGGCTCGCTAATCTGGAGCTGGTGCAGCAGCTGGCACGCGTGCGCGAATGGGCACCGAAAAGTAAATCCGGTGATCGCGCAGAAATACCTGGCTTGAGTGAAGATGCGCAGATATGGCCACTGGTGACTTCCAATGCAGAAAATTGCTTAGGTACTGAATGTTCGTTCTGGGATGACTGTCATGTAGTCAAGGCGCGTCGGCGGGCGCAGTCGGCGGATTTGGTGGTGGTGAATCATCATTTGCTGTTTTCCGATATGGCGGTTAAGCGTGAAGGCTTTGGTGAAGTATTGCCCGGCGCGCAGGTTTATATACTGGATGAAGCACATCAGATCGCCGAGTCGGCCAGCAGCTTTTTCTCGACCAGTGTGGGCATGCGCCAGCTGCTGGAGCTTGCGCGCGATAGCATCAGCGAGTGCGCCAGCCAGCCCGGCGCGCTCGATACGCTGCGCGAACCGGCGATGGCGCTCGAACGGGTAGCCAAAGATTTGCGCATCGCCTTCACGCCGTACGCTGCGAAAGCGCCGCTGGCGCCAGTGCTGGTCGAGCCTGAAGTGTTGGAAGCCTTCAATGCGCTGCTTGATAAGCTTGCCGAGCTGCACGAAGCCTTAAATACCCAGGCCGAGCGCAGCGATGGACTGAAATCCTGCGCTGAGCGCGCCGGCGAGCTTGAAGCGCGCATGGAAAAAATCAGCACGGAATCGACCGAAGAAGTTCGCTGGTATGAGCTTTTCGCCAGCGCGTTCGTCATGCACTCCACGCCGCTGGATATCGCCAGCCCGCTCGCCGAATTTCGCGTGCTAACTGGCGCAGCGTGGATTTACACCTCCGCCACGCTGGCGGTCGGGGAAAGCTTCACTCATTTTCAGCACGAAACCGGTGCGTTCGATGCCGCCACGCTCAAGCTCGACAGCCCGTTTGATTTTCAGACGCAAACGCTGCTTTATCTGCCGCCGATGCCGCTGGAGCCCAATGCGCCCGGCTACACGCTTGCGGTGGTGGACGCCGCAATCCCGGTGTTACACGCCTCAAAGGGCCGCGCGTTTATGCTGTTTACCAGCCACCGCGCACTCAAAGAAGCCGCGATTGAACTCAAAGCGCGCACGAAATTTCCGCTATTCGTGCAGGGTGAAGCGCCGCGCGCACAGCTATTGACGCAATTCCAAAAATCCGGCAACGGCGTGCTGCTAGGCGCAGCCAGCTTTTGGGAAGGCGTGGATGTTCCGGGCGATGCGCTTAGTGTAGTGATTATCGACAAGCTGCCGTTCGGGCAAATTGGTGATCCGGTGTTGGAAGCCAAGCTAGAAGCAATCCGCTCGCGCGGTGGCAATCCCTTCGTACACTATCAATTGCCAGCGGCAGTGTTGGCGCTCAAACAGGGCGTGGGGCGGCTAATACGCACGGTAAACGATCGAGGCGTGCTGGTGCTGTGCGATCCGCGTTTGAAAACCAAGGCTTACGGGAAAACCTTTCTCAAAAGTTTGCCGAATATGCCGCAAAGTGATCAAATTGAGAGTGTGCAGGCGTTTTTTTGCAGCAGCAGGTTTGCTGGGTAAGCGGGCGCATTGATGTTGCGGGTAATGCATTTATGCGAAAGGGGCTCGCCGTTGGGCAAGCCCCTTGAACCTCCTTAACTTAACACGCGTTGCCTTTCACTACTCAGGGCTAAACTCGCAACGAATATTCGACGGCAAATGTGAAATTGCCGCGCTCCAGGGGCCGCAGTCGTTTACGTTACAGGCCTGAATTCGATATTGATTTGGCTTAGTGATATCACAGGCGCCAATAGGGCCTGAGTGCGTTCTAAAAAACATAGAGTTCGGCGCAATATCAACCAGTGAAGTTGGCACACCGCCAGAGCAAACTTCTTCCAACTGATAGCGTGTGAACGCCGGTAGCGTATTGGCGCTCCAGCGCATACCTGCAAAGCAGCCATTGGTTCCCGGTGGCACATCGCCGTCGGCGCTTCGGAAGCTGGCAACTGCGTTGGGTGCGCAAGGCGTGGGAGTCGCCGAAACCGAATCACTCCATTCCCCAAATTCGGTGCCGTTTTGCGTACGAAGCTGGAACACTAATGGTCCGGTTAGACCGGTCAGTTGAAAGCTATTGACGTTACCTAAGAATTGCCCATCACCTGACGGCAGTGCCGGGCTATTGGCAAACCGTAAGTGATAGCTCGAGCCTGGCTGTGCAAACGGTGCAAGCCAGTTTAGATTGGCGATGCCGCACGAGGGTGTTGCGGCGCTAATGTCGCGCGGAAGCGTAGCTAATCGAAATGCAGCAACCGGCGCTGCCTTCGGCAAGCTAACCTGCGCGTTGACCACCAATGGCGTGCCAGAGCTGACCAATAAATCGGCAGCTTGCACCCCAGTCAAGCTTGGGAAGCGATCCACTAATCGTGCGATTAGCGCTGCAACTGCGGGTGCGCTCATGGATGTACCTGATCGCTGTTCTCTAGCGGCGCTACGCTGTGCTGAGCAAACCGGCCCAAGTCCGGATTGCTGATCGGTGCAGCCTATCGTCGGCAAGATTAGCCCGTTCGGTACGTCGTTACCACCTGGGGCTGCAATGCTGGCGATTTTGGTGCCGATGTCATTCAAACCAAGGGTCGGATGAAATCCATACACCGAGTAGCCTACCAACGTACTGGATTTGCTGGTGGCAGCAACAGAGGTGACTAGCGGCGAGCAGGCTGGATAGGCCATACCAAAGTCGACGCGCGTGATACTGCCATCCTTTTCTTCTACTTCAATATCATTGCCAGCTGATACCACCACCGCAATGCCTTGATTTCGAACAGAAGCTATGGCCCTTTCAATCGCATCGTCATAACGCTGGCATCGTTCCAACGTCCATGGTTTAAACAGGTCATTTATGATTGCAGTACCAAAGCTCATATTGATCGCAACCACTTTTCGGGGGGCGACTGTCGGCCGTTGCAGCAATACTTCGTCGAACGCTTTTACGACATCTACTGAATTGTGGACTGAAACGTAGGGTCTGGCAGGTCTACCCGTTGGTTGGAGTGATTTGGTTTGAAAAGCAATCAGCCTAGCTGCAGGCGCAATTCCCGAGCGTGCGAGGTTTGGAACTCTGCCCGCCGCAACGCCCGCAACGTGAGTTCCGTGACCACAATTTTCAACAGCTCTAGCAAGCAATGAGTTCGAACTTTCGCAAGGCAATGCGCTTTGTATCCCTGTTTCTGGGCGACCAAGGCATAAAGACGGCAGAGGGTTCGAACCGCCCACAAAATTTCCGGTCGAGGTGCTGTAGCAAGCGCCAGCCAACACCCTTCCTGAAAACTCTGGATGATTGACATCCACGCCGCTGTCAATGATCGCAATGGTAGCGTTTGAATTGCCGCTAACGTCGCCCATCAGCGGTAAGGAACTGGTTTGCAAAACGTTATTTACCTCATTCAACAATGGCGTGTAGACGCCCTGCTTGGAAAACCACTGAATTGCCGGGTCAGTTCGCAATTGATCAATACCCGCCGCGCTAATGTCGGCTTGAATCATCGGCGTTAGGCTGGCATGCGCAATTGTGCCAACAATGCTTGCCGCATAGCGGCTTTGGAAACTAGCTACTTCGGCCAAAACCGCTGCTTCCCGGGCCTGCATATCTGCCGCTGTGTTCAGCGCATTTACCGCCGCCGGCAGTTGGAAAAGTAAGTCGACGCGCACGCTGCCATTGGCCTGCGCCAAAGCGCGCAGTGCAAGATAGTTCTGGTTTGCCTCAGCGCTTTGCGGGCTAGTAGCCAAATTATCAACGGGCAGTGGCCCAGCGGCTACCGCGCCTGCCATGCAACAGGCCATAATGGCAAAGGTCAATTTGCGAAAGCAGGAATTGAGCTTGCTTGTTCCTTCAATTTGAGATTGCTTGTTCGTTTTCATAATCAATGCTCTCTGTTAGATCGGGATTGCACAGCGACATTGCTGCGCACCAAAAAGCTAACGCAGGTAATCATTTGGCTTGCTCTACGGCAATCAGGCACTCTGCGCGCTCGCGCACCCACGTTTACTCCGAGGTTTTTGTGAAAAAGTTATGCTTTACCATTGCTTTACTTTGTTCAGCACAGGCTTTCAGCCAATCTTTACCAGAAGTTGACCTTTTATTTAGACATGAAATCATTCCTTCACGTTTCGTCCCGCTTGGAACGAACGTTACCATTCGCTTAATGGTCACCAATCTCTCGGCAACGCAGCCAGCGATTGCTGACATTTTCTTTCTGCGGTCAATTCCGCCCGACGTTGAACCCTATGATGTTTTTAATCCATCAGGCCAACTCGGCGATTGCGGGCCCTGTATAGGCTCTGATCTTTGCGTGCAGACTGCCGTTATTCCACCTTTAGAAACCCGATTTTGTGATGAGTACTTTATTGCTGCGCAGTACGCAGGAATTCCAGTTCGGATTCGCTCCGGTGTACTTCACGCACAAGGCACCGCGATTGACCCGAATCCTTCAAATAACATTGAGCAAGTCACTATCGGCATTTTCCCGCCAATCCCAATTCAAGTGTCTTTATCGCCCTTGAGCTACGTATTTTTGGGGTTGTTTGTGCTGGGTTTGGGTGGTTGGGCGAGTCGAAGATCGTGAGACTGTGATGTGTAGGTTGCTTACTTTGATGGCGTTGATTTCTTCGTGTGGTGCCGCGAGCCAATCTTTACCAGAAGTTGATCTTTTATTTAGGTATGAAATCATTCCTTCACGAATGGTGCCTTTGGGAACGAATGTTATTTTTAGATATACAGTGACCAATCTTTCTACGACTAGGCCTGCAATTGGAGAAATAGTGTTTCTAACATCGGTTCCACCGGACGTAGAACCGTACGATGTTTTCAACCCAACAGGTCAACTCAGTAATTGCGGGCCGTGCATCGGCTCGGATCTTTGTTTTCGGACAGAGATAATTCCAGCAGGCGAAACCCGCTACTGCGATTTGTATCGAGTAGCAGCGCAGTACGTTGGAATTCCAATTCGTGCGCGCGCTGGAGTTATCCATGCGCAAGGCACCGCGACTGATCCGAATCCTTCGAATAACATTGAGCAAATCACCATCGGCATTTTGCCGCCAATCCCAATTCAAGTGCCTCTATCGACTTGGAGTTACGGCTTGATGAGCTTGCTGGTGCTGGGTTTGGGTGCTTGGGCGAGTCGAAAGTCGTGAGACTGTGATGTGTAGGTTGCTTACTTTGATGATGTTGATTTTTTCTTGTGGTGCCGCGAGCCAATCTTTACCAGAAGTTGATCTTTTATTTAGGTATGACGGCAGTGATAGAAGGTTGACGTTTTTTCATTGCTGCCACTTACTTGTGTGTTTCACTTGCCACAGTTGACGGTTTCTGCGGAGCACAAACTGCTGCAAACTCACGAAAACACGGCGCTTGCATCACACAGGATAGAAAATGCAACCTAGGAGTAATCCAATTGAATTAATAGACTTTCTAAACTGCGCGCTAAGCTGCTGGCTCAAACCCGATTTAGACGAAGCTACACTTAGCCAAGTATTAGCGCTTGCCGATCAAATCGGGCGGGAAAAGCTACTGCCGTCTGCTCGCATTTTGGATCTACAGTCACCAGCCATCGTTGATGGAAGAGTAGTCACACCGGTGGCACTCAAAGCCTCGCTAGACGCGCTTGCTGAAGCCGGTTTCTTCGCGCCAAACGCGCCGCCCGAGCGCGGCGGCATTGGCCTGCCGATCTTGATTTCCGCGGCCACCAGCGCTCTGTTCGCTAGCTTTGATGCGCCGACTTTTGGCTATTGCATGCTGAGCACCGGCGTGTCGAATTTGATTCACAGCTTCGGCACAGCGGAGCAACAGGCGCGCTTTCTAGCGCCATTAGAGAGTGGTCGATTTTTCGGCACCATGTGCCTGAGCGAACCGCACGCGGGCTCGAGCGTGGGCGATGTTCGAACCAGCGCACGCCTGTTGCCAGATGGCCGATATGCGCTGCGCGGCAGCAAAATGTGGATTTCCGGCTGCGAACATGAGCTATCCGAGAACATCATCCATACCGTCTTGGCTCGGGTTGAAGGAGCAGCGGCGGGCAGCAAAGGCTTGAGCTTATTTATCGTGCCGCGTTTTAATCTGGATGCCAGCGGAGCCGCCGATCGTTCGCTTCCTAATGGCGTTGAATTAGTCGCGCTGAATCACAAAATGGGCTATCGCGGTACGGTGAACGGCGCACTAAGTTTTGGTAGTGATAGAGATTGCATGGGCGAGCTGCTCGGTCCGCTGCATGGCGGCATGGCGTGCATGTTCCAGATGATGAACGAGGCGCGTATCGCAGTCGGCATTGGCGCAGCGGCAATTGGCTGGCGCGGCTATCAAATCTCACGCGACTACGCGCACGAGCGCACGCAAGGCCGCCCATTAATCCAGCCGAATCCGCAAAATCCGCCGGTACCCATCATCGAACACTCAGACGTCAAACGCATGCTGATCAAAGCGCGCGCGCAATCCGAAGCCGCAGTGGCGCTGTGTTTGTACGGCGCGCATTTAGTCGATCAGCCAGATAACCAATTTATGCAGCAGCGTTTGGGCTTGCTAACGCCGATTATGAAATCCTGGCCCTCCAAATACGCTTTGGAAGCTAACGATCTAGCGATCCAAGTGCTGGGCGGCGCGGGCTACACGCACGATTGGCTGGTCGAAAAGCTTTATCGCGACAATCGGCTTAACCCGATCCACGAAGGCACGCACGGCATTCAAGCGCTGGATTTATTGCTGCGTAAACTACTGGGTGATTCCGGGCATGCGCTGAGTTTGCTACTGCTTGATATCAACGCCAGCGCATCCAAAGCCGCCAGTTGGGCAACTTTAAATGGCGATGGGTTGGCGAATATTTGTCAGAAAATCTACGTGAAAGTGCAGCAACTATGCGCCAAACTTCCGGCTTGGGCTGAGCTATTCCAGCGAAATCCAGATCAAGTTGCGGCGCAAGCCAGCCTGGTATTGGACGCGCTCGGCACCTGCGTGGCGTGCTGGCTAAGCGCCGATTTTGCACTCGCAACGCACGCACACCCGCTGCATCAGCGCTTGCTGGATAACGTAACCTATTTAGCGCAGTTTGAGCTGCCTGCTGCGTTCGCGACGCTGGATTGCGCTTTGGCGACGGATGGGTTTTTGGCGGGGCTTGAGGTTGGGGCGATTTAACGATACTGAACGTAAGTTTTGCTCTGGAGCATGAAGAAGATGCTGATCGTTCTAAATGCGCGTATGTGCGCCGGCCGCTCTCGTTTGACCGCCTAGATGCATCGCTTTCACAACCAGTTTGGCAATTTGAGTCTTCGCTAATCCTTGGTCATGCGCATGCCAGAAGGCCCAGAAATTCGCCTAGCTGCTGACAAGCTCGCACGCGCCATCGTAGGTAAAGCGCTGGTCAATGTGTATTTCAAATTTGAGTTGTTAAAGCAGTACGAAAGTGCGCTCAGCGCCAGCCAAGTCACGCATTTTGAAACGCGCGGCAAAGCGCTTCTGACACATTTTGCGTGCGGCTTGACGGTCTATAGCCATAATCAGCTGTATGGGATTTGGAAAGTGGTTAAAGCGGGCGCAGAGCCAAGCGGTAAGCGCGATTTACGTTTTTCTATTAGCACCAAAACCCAGTCAGCACAGCTATTTAGCGCATCGGATATAGCGGTATTGGACACCGCTTCAGTGGCTCAGCATCGGTTTATTTGCAGGCTCGGGCCGGATGTTTTGGACTGCACTTTGAGCGCCGAAATGTTGGTGCAGCGTTTGAGTTCAGCGCAATTTTCCGGCAAATCGGTGGCGGGTTTACTGCTGGATCAAAGTTTTTTAGCAGGCATGGGTAACTACCTGCGCTCTGAGGTGCTGTTCGAAGCGCGGATTGCGCCGCGCGCAGTTCCCAAGCGCTTGAGCGAGCACGCAAAACTGCGGCTCGCAACTGCGCTGATCGACGTGCCGCAGCGTAGCTATCAAAGCCAGGGTGTGACGAATTTACGCGCGTTAGCGAACGCCAAACCCATCATTCGACGCGGCCAAAGTGAGTATGAAACTTACCGCTTTGCCATTTTTGATCGAGCTGGTCTGCCATGTTATGAATGCAGTGAGTTAATCGAGCGCATCGAAATCAGCAGCAGGCGGTTGTATTTTTGCCCGAGCTGCCAAGCCCAGTGAGCGTTCGCCCTCCCGTCAATCTGGTTTGGTTCAAGCGTGATTTGCGCATCCACGATCATGCGCCGCTCAGTGCTGCGGCCAAATGCGCATTGGTGCTGCCACTGTATGTGCTGGAGCCGCAGCTTTGGCAGCAGCCGGATGCCAGCGTGCGCCAATATGAGTTCCTAATCGAGAGTTTGACCGCGCTTGATGCAGCGCTCACTGGCTTGGGGCAAGGCTTGATTGTGCGAGTTGGTGAAGTGCTTCGTGTGCTGGCGCAGCTGCAAAGCGAATGCACGATTCAAGCGATCTACACGCATGAAGAAACCGGCAATGCCTGGACTTATGCGCGCGATCTTGCGGTGCTGGCCTGGGCAAAAAATCAGCGCATACCGGTGCACAGCTTCCGCCAATTTGGTGTAGTGCGGGGCTTGATTGAACGCAAAGCTTGGGCTAGGCAGTGGCACGAGCTAATGCACGCACCTAAAGTGACTGCGCCTGATCGGCTTGCGCCTCTGACTATTATCAGTGCGCAATTACCCAGCCACACGCAGCTGAATTTGGTTCCCAACACGCGCTTAGCCGGGCTCGATTTGCCAGTCGGAAAATCCAAGCAACAGCTCGGTGGACGCATGCACGCGCACGAAACGCTGCACAGTTTCTTCGATGCGCGCGGTGAAAAATACACCCGCGAAATGAGCGCGCCGCTGAGCGCTACCAGCGCGTGTTCGCGGCTCTCGCCTTATTTGGCGCTGGGCTGCCTGAGCATGCGCGAAGTTTATCAAGCCGCCAGCAAGCGCCAGGCCAAATACGCCGATGCGGGCCGCAGTGTTTATGCGCGTTCACTAGGAAGCTTTCTATCGCGCCTGAGCTGGCATTGCCACTTTATTCAAAAGCTAGAAACCGAACCGGCGTTGGAATTCCACAACACGCACCGAGGTTTTGATGGCCTGCGCGAATCGGAGATTGATCTACAGCGGGTGGCCCGCTGGGCGCGCGGTGAAACTGGCTGGCCGCTCGTTGATGCCTGCATGCGATCACTCAACGGCACTGGCTGGCTCAACTTTCGCATGCGCGCGATGCTGATTGCCACCTCCAGCTATCAGCTGTGGCAGCACTGGCGCGAGCCAGGCTTACATCTTGCGCGGATGTTTCTAGATTTCGAACCTGGCATCCATTGGAGTCAAGTGCAGATGCAAAGCGCGGTCACTGGCATCAATATTCCGCGCATGTATAACCCGGTCAAACAAAGCCAAGAACAAGATCCAAACGGCCTATTTATCCGACAGTGGCTGCCCGAATTAGCGGGGGTTCCGAATGCGTTGATTCACACGCCCTGGCTGCTGCACGCTGAGCAGCAGCGCCAATTTGGCGTGCGATTAGATTTAGACTATCCAATGCCAATGCTCGATCACGAAACCGCAGCGCGCGCCGCCAAAGCCAAGCTCAGCGCCTATTGGCAGCGCCCCGAAATGGCACCATTGAGCGCGCAAGTGTTGAGAAAGCACGGCAGCCACAAGCGCACGCTGACAATCGGTGCCAAATCAGCTAAGCCGCGCAAAACTACTAAAACTGCCAGAATAGAATCTAAGCAGCGCGATTTGTTTGATTAATCGATCACTGCGAATGTCTTACTACAGTCAAATTGCCGTTCGAATAACTTGAATAGGCGTATAAACGCAAATGGTGGTAAAGCCATTCGCAGAGTTGGGATTGAAGTGCCAGATAATTTGACGACGATGATCGAAATTTTCCTATTGTCGTTTACCCGAATGCTCAGCCCGGCGCTATCACCGGCAATGCCTCTGGCGTAACTTTGATAATTCCTGCGCGCAGTTCGCGGCTCAGAATCATACGGGCATCTTCGCCTAGACGTTTAAGCTGATCGCCAAAGTCGAGCTTGTTATTCTCATCGGGCCAAATCACACCGGTTTCGCGCATCATTTGGATGCAGTTTTTAATCAGCGCAGGATCGAAAAATTCGGGGCCGGATGTCTCGTGAAGCAGTGCAATGCGTTGGGCGGTTAGGCTGGCAAGTTTTTCTAAGCCGACCGAATCAAGCTGTTTGGCGCCATGTTTATTTAAAACCGAAATCACGATGTAATAGCGCTGGAAGGTTTGCAACAAGCCTTTTGCCATCACGGTTAGGGTAAATTGCGCTTCGGAACCTTCAATCGGCCTGCACACAGCGTTGTTGCTGGTGTCTTCGTTCAATATTTGATTTTGAATCAAAAATCGTGCGGTTGCTTCAATAAAACGGCCGAACTCTTCAGTGTTCCACGGTAAGTAAAGCTCTGATTTTATGAGTGGATAAAACAGCTGACCTAAAGTAACCACTCCGCTGAGCGAAAGCCTGCGAATATTGACAAAACAACAGGCAATCCAGCTCACGGGTGCGAACAAATGCAGCACATTGTTTCTATAATACGAAATCAATACACCTTCATCGCCGTCGGCAATTAATACATCACCGAGCGGATGTTTAATCCGCCGTATCCATTTCATCGCCTCGCCGTATTGAATAACCTCTTGTGCGGTTTTGTCCGTGACTGTAACGCGATCTGAGTAAGGAATTGCCAACAGTAGCGCTTTGGCGAAATCTATCATGCGAATTAAGTCGGCCTCGCCCATCGCGTGTTTTGGCGTTCCCAGTAAAACCATCGCCAGCAGCGCAATCGGGTTCACATCGGCAGCCCGGTTAATATTAATTAGAATTTGATCGGTTAAATTGTCAATCAGTTGCGGGTACCAGTTCGGGCGCTGCTCTTCGTCAAAGCCGGTGACGCGCCAATTGCTATCAAGCTGGCTAATCATGTCGTTGATTTCAATAGGTTCGCCGAAATTAACCGTTACTGCGCCAAAATTCTCCTTTAATACTCGGAATGATTTAAGCAAGCCCCAGATCGATTCTTTCTTTTTTGGCCGCCCAGACAATTCACCCAAATAGCTTTTGCCTTCGATTACTTTTTCGTAGCCGATATAAACCGGTTGAAACACAATTGGGCGCTGCGGATTGCGCAAGTAAGATCGCACGGTCATGGACAATAAGCCGGCGCGCGCTGGCAAATTTCGCCCTGATCGACTGCGCCCGCCTTCAATAAAATATTCAATCGAAAAGCCTTGCGACATCAATTCGCTCATGTACGCGCTAAACACAGCAGCATAGAGCGGGCTGGCTTTAAAACTTCTACGCATAAAAAAAGCGCCGCCGCGGCGCAATATCGGTCCAACCACCGGCATATTTAAATTAACGCCTGCAGCAATGTGCGGCGGTACGATACCGTTTGAATATAACAAGTATGACAATAATAAATAGTCGATATGGCTGCGGTGGCACGGTACATAGATTATTTCACGCGCAGGCGCAATTTTTTGCAGCGTGTCAAAATGATTGACGCGCACGCCAGAATATATTTGATTCCAGAACCACGATAGAATAAAGCTTAACGAGCGAATAACCGGGTTGGAATAATCCGCTGCTACTTCCCAGAAAAATCCGTGCGCTTTGGCCTCGGCGGCTTCAAAGCTCACGCGTTCTTTTAACATGTGATTCTTAACTGCAGTTTGCACGCTCGGATTCGCAATCACCGCGTCAGCCAGCATGCGCCGGTGCGATAAATCCGGTCCAACCACTGCAGTTCTTAAGCGCCTAAAATGCACGCCCAGCACGCGTGCGAGTTTGCGCGCCTGCGATTTGAGCGATGGATTTGCATCCGCTTCGGCTTCGAACGCGGCGCTCAAATCAACCGGCTCAGCAAATTGCACCAGCGTACTGCGTCCGTTAAATACCACCCCTAAAAATCGGCGTAAGCGCCCAACGACGACCCAGTCGTCGGAAAACAATACTTTAAACCAGCCAGAGGTGCGATCGGGTGCGCGCCCAACGAACGTGCTGACCGGCACCAGCTGTACCTGCTGTCCTAGCTCGGTTTGTAGATCGATTAGCAAGCGCTCAAGTCGGTCATAGCGATCGGCAATGCGGGTACGGGTAAACCAGCCGCCTTGGCGTTTAGTCAGCGCAAAATAGCCGCGTTCTTTGTGCTTGAGCGGCAGCATTTGCATGGGCGATGGCCAGCCTGCTTCATCGCATGCAATATCCAAAATCAGCAAGTTCGAAAGCCCGGCGTACTCCAACACATAAAGCACGGGTTTTTCCGGGTCGAACGGCGGTGCGTCGGCTTTTTCTGGCACGCGCTGGATCTTGATAAACGGTTTGATCCAACTTTTCAGCAGTTTGAAAATCCATGAGCGGCGCGGAGGCTGCTGGAGAAATTTGCGCTCGGGAATGGCGATCGCTTCGGAATCGATTACGCCAAACGTAGGTTCCTGCCGACTGGCGGGCGAATTACCGGACACGTCCGCATGTGCCAAATGCTCGGGCGCAATATCCGCCAATTTCTGCTGCGGGCCCAAGTTTGATTTTGGATTTGAATTTGGGGAGTTCGGATCAGTCATTCGGCAACCATAACAACGAAGCCGAGCTTTCGCTCGGCTTCGCTTTATACCTAAGTCAAGTTCGCTTAACGAACAGGCGCCCCGTCCCAATTCGTTCAGCTAGCAAGGGGAGTTATCGGCTTAGTTGGTTGCGGTTTCTTCTTCTTCAACCATTTCACCGCCTGCATCGGCGGCTTTTTTCGCATCGGTCATCTTCTTGATGCTGTCGATACTATCTTTTGAGAACCATCGGCCATCAACCTTCACCATGTCGGAATCGCTGGCAATTTCTTGGCCCATAAATTTCATTGAGGTTCGGATTTTTGCGTTATCGCCTGACATGCTGACTTGCTCGGCCTTGAAGCTTGACAATGCTTCGTCCAAGTTCATGTCGTAGGCATTGAGCGCGCGCTTGATGCTGGCAAACATGACGCCGCCTTTGCCCAAAATTTGCTCAAAATTCATCGCAGCAATTTGCTCGAGCGATTCGATTTTCATTGCTTTAACGCCGTTGGCCATTTCGGTCATTGCTTTGCGCAAGCGCTTGGTATCGGTAAAATCGGTCTTCATTGCCCACGCCTGTGTGGCATTTAGCACGGCGGTCATCTGTTCTTTTTGCGCCGCGCTCATGTCTTCATTAGCGGCGATCGCTTGCTGCGCGCTCATCATGCCCATGCCAATGAACATCGGCAGCTGCGCCTTCATTTCAACGAGCTTTGGCTCGACTTCTTTGATGAAATCATCAATCGCGGCTGGGTTATTGACCTTCGCCATCATGTCGGTAAATTCTTTGCGATCATTGTCGCTGATCGGTTCTTTGCGGGTTTTTTCCCACTCTGAGGCCATTTCTTTATATTGCGCGTCAGGCAAGACGGCCTTCATCATGCTGGCGATGTCGTTGCTACGCATCATTTGCGCGGCTTGATTCATCGTTTCAGCCGGGCCCGCGCCGCTCAGACTGACTTTGGGTGCCGCAGTTGCTGCTGCACTGGTGCCGCCGCTGATGGAGCCTGCATCGCCAGCGTCATCTTTGGAACAGCCCAACATCAGGCTGGATGCAACAATCGCTGCGAATATTGCACTACGAGGTCGGAAATTTAAGTTCATGGACGCGCTCCTGCGGGAAAGAGGCCGTACGTTAATGCTAATTGCTAGCTGCGGCTACGCAAACGTAGGTAGCGGACGTTGCTTAGTTACGATTGGGTTACCTTTTGTGCAAAGAAATTTGCGCACATCTTCTAGAATGTTCGTCGCGATTCAGCATAAACATTAGCCCTTCATGACGAAATCACCGAGAGCGCGTAAACTTCGCGAACGATTTTTGGGAGAAACGATATGGCTGATGGTAATAAGGCAAAAACTGAGCAGGTGATTTTGGACGCGGATGATCTGTACGATATTCGCAGCATGCTGAGCGATGAAGAGCGCATGGTGCAAGACACCGTGGCGCGTTTTACTGATGAGCGCGTGCTGCCGATTATCGGCGAATGCTTTGATCAAGCGCGCTTCCCGAAAGAGCTGATCCCTGAAATAGCGGAGCTAGGTTTGCTGGGCTCAAGCCTTGAGGGCTATGGCTGTGCAGGCATGAACGGCGTGAGCTACGGTTTGATTTGCCAAGAACTAGAACGCGGCGATTCCGGAATTCGCAGTTTCGTGTCGGTGCAATCAAGCCTGTGCATGTATCCGATTTACGCTTTTGGCACGGAAGAGCAGAAACAGCGCTTCTTGCCCGGCATGGCGAAAGGCGAAATCATTGGCTGTTTTGGTTTGACCGAACCGCACGGTGGATCAGATCCGGCCAACATGAAAACCCATGCCAAAAAAGATGGCGGCGATTGGGTTATTAACGGCGCAAAAATGTGGATCACCAACGGCGGCATTGCCAACGTCGCGATCGTTTGGGCAATGACTGACGATGGCATCCAAGGCTTCTTAGTCGAACGCGGCATGAAAGGCTTCGTAACCCAAGATATTCACCGCAAGATGAGTCTGCGTGCCTCGATCACTAGCGAGCTTTATTTTGACAACGTTCGCGTGCCGGAAGGCAATCGCCTACCTGGCGTGCGCGGTCTGCGTGGACCGCTTTCATGCTTGACGCAAGCGCGCTACGGCATTACTTGGGGCCCAATTGGCGCCGCGATTGCCTGCCATCGTGAAGCGCGCGAGTATTCCAAAACCCGCATTATCTTCAATCGCCCCATTGCTGCAACGCAGTCAGTCCAGTTGAAACTAGCCGACATGGCGCGCCGAATCACGCTGGCACAGTTGATGTCATTGCAGCTTGGCCGATTAAAAGACATGGGCAAAATGCAGCCTACCCAAGTTAGCTTAGCCAAGTGGAATAACGTACGCATGGCGATTGATATTGCTCGGGAAGCGCGTGATATTTTAGGCGGCGCGGGCATCACGGTTGACTATTGCCCGATTCGGCATATGAACAACTTAGAAAGCGTGATTACGTATGAAGGCACCGAAACTGTGCATCAGCTAGTCGTGGGTCGAGAGCTGACTGGGATTAATGCGTTTTAAGCGAGAACAATTGACCAGCACCTATGCGCTTTATTTTAGCTGGTCACGCTTAGTTGCAAACTTCCTTATCGTCATTCCCGCGCAGGGGGGAATCGAGGTTCGCCGAACTGTCAGCACGCGTTGGTGTAAAAACCGCATATTTCGGCACTTTTAAATCCAGAATGACGCTGACACCTGTGCTGGATTCCCGCCTTCGCGGGAATGACGATATAGCGAATTTAGGAGCGAGGTAGCTGTTGAAACCAGTGAAATCACTGGACGCTCGGCGAGCCTGGATTCCCGCCTTCGCGGGAATGACGATATAGTGAATTTAGGAGCGAGATAGCTGTTGAAACCAGTGAAATCACTGGACGCTCGGCGAGCCTGGATTCCCGCCTTCGTGGGAATGACGATGCTGGGAATTGACACCGATCCGAACTTTCAAACATCGGATCAGGCGTCTGGACTTAGCTAAACAATACGCCGATAAACCCTGGCAAACCGCAGCGGCAGCATAACCGCCGCTGCGCTCAGGCCCAAAATAAAGCCGCACCATAGCCCAATTGGGCCAAAGCCAGCATTGAAGGCCAAATAATAGGCGAGCGGAAATCCAAGCGCCCAGTAAGCAATGCTAGTCAATAGCATCGGCACTTTGGTATCCATAACGCCGCGCAGTGCGCCCGCGCTGACGGCTTGGATGCCATCTGGATACTGAAACAGTGCTGCAAAAAATAGCAGCTTGGCCGCCATCAGCGTGACCGCATGTTCGTTCGGCAAGTAAAGCGATGCAATCGGAATAGCGAGCAGCAGCATCAGCCCCGCGCTCAATGACTGCGATAGCAAACACAAAACCCAGCCCGATTTTGCCGCCCGCAACACCCCAGCTTTGTCTTGCTGGCCCAGCGCAAAGCCGCAGCGCACGGTGACCGCATGCGCCAACCCAAGCGGCATCATAAACGCCAAAGAGGATACATTCAGCGCGACCGAATGCGCCGCTACCCAGTTCTTGCCGAAGTTCGACATCAACAGCAGCACCGCGTAAAAAAGCCCCGCTTCCATCAAAATGCTGACCGCTATCGGTAGGCCAAGCTTAGCTATCGTCCAGATGCGCTGAAAATCGGGCGCGGGCCAGCGCCGCAGCGCGTCCACGAAACGGAACTGGACAAACACATAAACGCCCAGGCCAATCAAGTTCAGCCAATGCACGATTGCGGTGGCAAAACCACAGCCATAGGCCAGCCAGCGCGGCAATCCATAATGCCCCTGCACAAAGCCAAACGCCAGCGGCGTCAGCATGAGCAATCCGGCAACGCCAAAATACAAACTGGCGCGTGAGCGCCCCATGCCCTCACAAAATTTCAGCAGCGCGATGTACGCGCCCAAAGCGGGTGCGCCCCACGCAATGCCGCGCAAGAATTCGCTAGCGCCGGGAATCAAGCTGGCATCGACTTTGGCAAGCCGCATCAGCGCTGGTGCAAAGTAAAGATAGACCAGCGCGAAGAGCGATAAAAATGCAGCTAGGTAAAGTGATTGCGCCAAAGTAGCGGCAAAATCGCGCCGATTCGCGCCGCGCTGGCTGGAAATCTCCGGCGAAAGCGCCATCAGCGTGCCAATCAAAAACAGCAAAGCGATGCCCCACATGGCGGCGCCAATACTCACTTCCGCCAGCACCTGCGCGGAAACCCGCCCAGCAGCAATGGTGTCAACTAAATTCATACCAACCACCGCTAACTGGCCAGTAATAATCGGCCACGCAAGGCGCAAGGTCGCGCCGCACTCTTCTTTGAGGCTAGCTTGGTTGGATGTGGGGCTTATTGCTGGCAATTGTTGCGCCATTTAGGCTTTTGTTAGGCGCAGCTTAATTGTTTAATCCAGCATGCGCTGCAAAGATTCCTTAAATTCCGGACCAAAGTCAGGATCGGCCAGGGCCACCTTGACCGTCGCTTGCACGAAACCAAGCTTAGTGCCGCAATCAAAGCGCGTGCCGGCAAAGCGATACGCACGAATATCGCCATGCGCCTGCAACAGCGAGGCTATGCCATCCGTGAGTTGAATTTCCCCACCCGAGCCTGGCCGCAGTGCGCGCAGTAGCGGAAAAATGTCCGACGGCAAAATGTAGCGCCCAACTACGGCCAGCGTGCTGGGCGCATGCTCAGGCTTGGGTTTTTCGACAATCGCGCGCAATTTCGCATGTCGATGCTCAGCATTTTGCTCAGACCCGTAGGCGGATTTCTCCACCGTTACAATGCCATAGCTGCCGGTTCTAGCAGCGGGAACATCCTCTACTGCCAACACGCCCGCGCCGGTTTCATCGTGCAGCGCCATCATTTGCTTGAGCGCGCCGTTGTCCGGGCTGTAGATGAAATCATCCGGCAAAATAATGCCAAACGATTCGTCGCCAACCACCGATTCCGCGCACAAAATCGCATGGCCTAGGCCCAGCGCTTCTTGTTGCGTCACGAAAATAGTCTGCACACCTTTGGGAAGTACGCTACGCGCGGCATCCAACAAGGCATGTTTGCCACTTTTTTCTAGCTTGTGTTCAAGCTCAAACGCAGAGTCAAAGTGATCGGCGATCTGGCGCTTATTTCGATTGATGACGAAAATCAGCGTATCAGCACCAGCTTCCACCGCTTCTTCCACCGCGTATTGAATCAGTGGCTTATCGACTATCGGCAGCATTTCTTTGGCAATGACCTTGCTGGCCGGCAAAAACCGCGTGCCAAGGCCAGCGACCGGGAACACAACTTTGCGAATAGGGTTTCTGGTGCTCATGAGTTTGGGAATTCCACAGAATTAATGCGCACGATTGTAGTGCGCCTGCATGACAAACATGGCGCTTTGGCGAACATAGATTCGAAATCGAGCATTAGCGCGTGGTTTGTTCGTCAGCGAAAATGCTTTTAAGCGCGTTGCCTGGATCGGCGGCGCGCATAAACGCTTCACCCACCAAAAACGTGTTGATGCCCGCGTTTCGCATGCGCTGAACGTCTGCTTTTGAGTGAATACCCGATTCGGTTACGAAAATTCGGGCCGGGTTGCTGCTAGCGAAATCGCTCGCATGTGCGTCAAAAAGTGTAGTCGAGGTGTCAAGTGAGGTTTCAAACGTGCGCAAATTTCGATTGTTGACGCCGATTAAGCGGCTTTGGCACGCCAGCGCGCGCTGCATTTCCGGCGCATCGTGCACTTCGATCAGTACGTCTAAGCCAAGCTCAAATGCTAACGCGTCAAATTCCTGCAAACGCTGATCCGGTAGCGCGCTAACTATCAGCAGCACACAATCCGCCCCGAGCGCGCGCGCCTCGTAAATTTGATAGGCATCGATAATAAAATCTTTCCGCAACACGGGCAGCGAACAAGCGCTGCGGGCAGCAGTCAAATACGCATCGCTGCCTTGAAAAAAATCAACATCTGTCAAAACTGATAAACAAGCTGCACCGCCTTGTTGGTAGCTTCTTGCGATTTGCGTTGGGTCGAAATCGGCGCGCAGAACGCCTTTACTTGGGCTGGCTTTTTTGACTTCGGCTATGACCGCCGCTTGATTCGCGCGCAGTTTGGCCTCAATGGCATCGATAAAACCACGAGCGGGCGCGGACTTGCTGGCCCTCGTTTTTTGTTCTGACAACGGCGTCAGCATCTGACGCGCATTAACTTCCTCGGCCTTGCGCCGTAAAATCTGATTTAAAATGTCACCCACTCAGATGGCCTTGTCAAAAAAACTGAGGTTAACAAGCGATTTTTGAACGCACTGGCACCGAGTTGAGAGAAATGACGAGAAAATGACGGCCAATGTTCGCAAAAGCGCTTTTTAACGCTAGCGCACTCGGATATGCTGCACCACCAACGTCAAAACCCAGGAATAATCTCATGAAGAAGCTGTCTATTTTGTTTGCCGTAATGTTTGGCTCAGCTGTTTTTGCTCAAGACAAAGGAAATCAATCCGAGTCCCCCTTACAAAGCGTGCGAACTCCCGACGGCACTTGCCAGCCGATTCCTGACAACCTTTATCGCGGCGACATCTTTTCTCCCGCGCAGGCAATTTGCAAAACATTTTCTACTGGCACCGGCACCATCAATAATCTGCGGCTCAATCTTGGCATTACCCACACGTGGGTTGGTGATTTGGTCATCAAAGTGCGCAATCCAGCAGGCACTAAAACAGCTACTTTAATGAGTCGTCCGGGTGGTTTGGAGCCTGATGATACGGGAGTACCAGCAGCCCCAGTTGGCGACAGTTCGAACTTGCTAAACTCCTCCGTGGTTAGTTTCGCGGATGCGTTAACGCCGTCAGCTGAAACCATGGGCGCAGCACCGTTAGGCACCAACGATGTCGTTTGCCGAGACCTAGGTAGCGCTTGCAGCTACGGCACAGACCCAGGTGCAACTGTTCCAGCACTTGGACTTGCAACCTTTAACGGCGACGCAGCGGGCGCAGGCTGGATGATTTGTGTGGGAGATAAAGGTGCACTCGATACCGGTGAATTTTGCTCCGTAACCGTTGGCGCAGTGGCTGGCGGTGTTTCTATCGCACCCGTCACCCCAGCTGGCAACGTGACCCTTCCAGGCTACGCCGCAGGCGCAACGCCGGGCACTAGTTCGTTAGCGCTGAATTTCAACAGCACGGGTGGCAATGGCAGTATTGGTTGCGTCGCAACGGGAACCGGCTACAGCGCAACACCTAATCCACTCGCTATCGTTGCTGGTACACCCGGCACGGTTACTGCACGATTCACCGGCACCGCAGCGGGCACATTCACTGGCACGCTGACCTGCACCTCCGCAGCGCCAGCAACCGGCGGCCCGTTTGTGTATAACCTAAGCACCACCGTTACCGGCGCAGCCATTACAGTTACCCCTGTCACTGCACCGGGCAACATTACGCTGCCGGGATATGTTGCTGGCGCCGCAGGTTCTAGCTCATCGTTGCTTTCATTTAACGTCACCGGCGGTAACGGCAGCGTGGCTTGTTCGGCAACTGGCGCTGGCTTTTCCGCAGCACCAAACCCATTAGCCCTGGTCGCTGGCACACCTGGGGTGGTCACGGTGAGTTACGTCGGAACCACAGCAGGCACGTTCACTGGTAGCTTAAGCTGCGTAGCTGCGCCTGCGGGCGGTACGTTTGTGTATCCTCTGAGCGTTACAGTAGGCGCTCCAGTTGCACTCGTTACACAAGTGCCTAGCTTGAACATGCTTGGCCTTCTGGCGCTAATCGCGGGCATTATTGGCGTGGGCTTTATGGTTAGTCGCCGTCAAAGCTAAGTTGGCTTAGTTCTTCAAATCAGCAAACAACAAGGGCGCGTAAAGCGCCTTTGTTGTGTGCGCCCAGCATGGGCGCACTCTAGGAGGTGAAAGTCCTCTCGTAAGCTGACCACAGCGAGCGAAGTGAAGCGTAACTGCGAGGAGGCGACAAATCGTGGGAAGGAAACGTGGATCGAAGCTGCGGGCCGATGGACA
>JANOQN010000035.1:0-1665 GCA_031422315.1 Rhodanobacteraceae bacterium | reverse complement strand
GAGGTATCCGGATAGGTCACGCGCGTTAAATTGCCATCGGCGTCGTGTGCGTAGCGAATGCTGCGATTTGAGGCTTCGATTAAGCTTTCCAGATAGCCGCTATCGGCATCGTAGCTAAAGCGCAACGTGCGACCATAGCTGTCAGTGACGGTGATCGGGCGCTTTTTGACATCGTAGCTGAGCGTGTGCGTCAAGCCTGCGCGATTACGCACGCTCAGTAAGCGGCCATCGGCGTCGAAGTCTTCAATGGTGTCGACCGCAGTGCGGTAGCGCCAGCCACTCAACCGGCCGCTTTGCGTCAAGCGCTCCAAGGTGCCCGGCAAATTCGCGCGGGTGACGTAGACGCCGTTTTGTAGATCGAACTGGAACCAGCCGCCTTCGGGGCGGTTGCTTTGGTTGACTTTTTGTGGAAGGTTTGCTTCCGCCATTTCGCTGACGAGTAACGCTAACAATAGCAACCAAAACACCTGGAATATCGCTAACCACGGGCCACTTTGGTTGGGGAGCGAAAAACTACGCATATCTGCTCATAAATGTATCGTTATGGAGGTGGTCATTGTCAATTTTGACTCACCAAGATGTTATTAGTCGACAAATTCAAGATTCCCTACGAAGCAACCTGACGCCGTGTGCCGCGTTGATCCTAGACCTCCGGGCGAGCAAAGTCGCCACACCCTTACCCAGAGCCAAAAACCGCATTCACAAAATCAACCGCCTCAGATAAATCCGAGTCAAATTCCAGCGCACTCTGATTTTGATCGAACTCAAGCATCGGCCAAGCTTAGTCCATGACCCAGCCACGCCGCCAACTTGTTGATCCCACTCAAGCGCAATTTTTCCACCTGGTCAACCGCTGCGTGCGCCGATCTTGGCTGTGTGGATTTGATTCCTACAGCAACACAGAGTTTGAGCATCGCAAAGCCTGGCTGGAGACGCGCATTTTAGAATTGGGTGATATTTTTGCGACTGGCATTTACGCGTTTGCGGTGATGAGCAGCCATCTTCACATGGTTTTGCATATGCATCCCGGCACTGCGAATGCATGGTCAGCGCTTGAGGTGGCAAACCGTTGGGTGCGATTATTTCCCGCCAGTACGCCCGAACTTTGCGCGCAAAAAGTCGCCGCTATTGTTGAAAATCCGGAGCTAATTTGCACTTATCGAATTCGATTGGCTGATGTGTCTTGGCTAATGAAGTGCCTGAGCGAACCGATTGCGCGTCGGGCCAATGGTGAAGATAAAGTCACTGGACGATTCTGGGAAGGCAGGTTTGAAAGCCAGCTTTTGCTCAGCGAAAAATCGATCTTGGCGGCGATGACTTACGTCGATTTGAACCCAGTGCGCGCTGATATTGCAGCGGGCGTCAGCACTTCCGACAACACCAGCGTGCAGATGCGCAATGATCAAATTCGCAAGAATGCAGCAATCGCCAGTCAAGTTTTAGCACCGTTGGCGGGCGTGAAATCGGCCAATGTGCCACCTATGACCGAGGCCGAGTACATTGATTTAGTTGACTTTACTGGTCGCGAACTGCATCCGGGAAAGCGCGGTGTGATCAAGGCCGATGAGCCGCCGGCTCTGCGCAAACTTGGGCTGGACAAAGACCACTGGACGATGAAAGTGAAGGGTTTTGGTTCGGCTTATTGGCGGGTGGTGGGCAGTTTGG
>JANOQN010000034.1:0-4505 GCA_031422315.1 Rhodanobacteraceae bacterium | reverse complement strand
CCAGCGCCAGAGCAAAACGCTAACTGCGTTAGTTTGCTGCGGTCTCCTAGACGTACATTGAGTACGTCTTCGTCGATCCTCGCTGCACTGCCTTGTTATCGTCTCGCTCTGGAGCTGGAATGAGCACGCTAACCGCGCTTTTGGTTGACGACGAACCGCTGGCGCGCTTGCGTTTGGCTGAGTTATTGCGCGCATTCCCGGAAGTGCTGATTCTAGGCGAGGCGGAAAATGGCGAGCAGGCGCTGATTCGAATTGAGCAATTGCGCCCGGACGTGGTGTTTTTGGACATTCGCATGCCGGGTGTTGACGGCTTGGCGGTCGCGCGCAGGTTGGCGCACCAGCCAGATGCGCCTGCGGTGGTGTTTTGTACGGCTTTTGATGAGCACGCGTTAGCGGCGTTTGACGCGCAAGCGGTGGACTATTTAGTCAAGCCGCTCAAGCGTGAGCGCTTGGGCGCGGCATTGCAGCGTGTGCAGCGCATTTTGGGGCGCGAAGCTGCAGGCGGTTCGCCGCGTACGGAGCCCGCAACCCGCATGCGAACTCATTTAAGTGTGCGCGTGCGCGGGCAAACTAAGCTCATACCGCTGCCTGAGGTGATTTATCTGCTGGCGGATACCAAATACATCGAAGTGCATACCGCTAACGGTGCGCTGCTGTTAGAAGAATCGCTGGTGGCGTTGGAAGAAGAATTCCCGGCGTTATTTTTACGCATTCACCGCAATTGTTTAGTCGCGAAGCATTGGATTGTTGGGCTGCAAAAGTTGCCTTCCGGTGAAGTGCAGGTCAATGTCAAAATAGGGCAGGGCCGCACGCTGGGTTTGGATGTGTCGCGCCGGAACTTGGCGATGGTCAAACGCGAATTGGCGAGTTTATGAAATCATCAGCTTCCTACCCATCAGCAAAGGCGGCTAAATGGAGCGCATAGAACGCATCACGTTAATGCATCGCTTTTTGAAAAACGCGCGCTATGGCCGCACAGCACAAGAGTTTGTCAGCGAGCTAGGCTGTTCGGTTGCCACTGTTTATCGCGATCTGTATTTCATGCGCGACACCCTTGGCGCGCCGCTCGATAACGATGCCAACACCGGGCGCTGGTCGTATAACGAGCGTGAATCGCTGCGTTTTGAGCTGCCCGGGCTGTGGCTCAGCGCTGAAGAAGTCTACGCACTGCTGTTAACGCGGCAAGTCATTGAAGGCTCGGGTGAAGGCGTTTTGGGCGCTAGCTTGGCGCGCATCCAGGATAGGATTGAAAAATCGCTGGGCCCGCAAGCAGTAAATTTAAAGCGGCTACGCGTCGTGCGCCAAGGCCAGCGGCGCGTTAATCAAAGCGTGTTTCGCGCCTGCGCGCTCGCAACGCTGGAGCGGCGCGTGCTGCAATTTGCCTATCGCGCGCGCTCGACTGAAGAGCCGACGCATCGCAATGTCGATCCGCAACGGCTGGTACATTACCGCGAACACTGGTATCTAGACGGCTTTGACAACACCCGCAGCGCGCTGCGCAGTTTTGCGCTGGATCGCATGAGCGAGCCGCAAGTGCTCGAGCAAGCGGCGGTTGCGGTTGAGGATGAAGCGCTTGAAGCCGAGCTGGCATCCGGCTACGGTATATTCTCCGGTGCAGCCAAGCAGGTCGCCACGATTGTATTTTCGGAGCATTCGGCGCGCTGGGCCGCCGAAGAAGTTTGGCACAGCAAGCAAGAAGGTCGTTTTTTAGCCGATGGCCGCTTTGAGCTCAAAGTGCCGTTTGCAAACGGCAAAGAACTGCTGATGGACGTGCTGCGCTACGGGCCGGACGCGCAAATCATTGCACCAATTGCGCTGCGTGAGCAAATCCGTTCCCTATTGACATTGACGGCTGAGCAGTACGATGAAAACCAACGATGACCAATAAAACAATCGCCAGCGCAGACTTGAACTGTTACTTGGTAGGCGGAGCGGTGCGCGATCTTCTACTCGGGCGCGCGGTTGTTGATCGCGATTGGGTGGTCGTAGGCACTAGCCCTGAAGCCATGCTGGCGCGCGGTTTTCGGCAAGTGGGCGCTGATTTTCCGGTTTTTTTGCACCCCGAAACGCAAGAGGAATACGCATTAGCACGCACTGAGCGCAAAACCGCGCCTGGCTATCACGGCTTTAGCTTTCATGCCGGGCCTGAAGTTACGTTGGAAGATGATTTAGCGCGTCGCGATTTAACGATCAATGCGATTGCACAAGCTAGCGATGGTCGTTTGATTGATCCATATAATGGTCAAGCGGACCTACACGCACGAATTTTGCGCCACGTTGCGCCAGCATTCGTTGAAGATCCGCTGCGCGTGCTGCGGGTCGCGCGTTTCGCCGCGCGCTTTGCCGAGTTTGGCTTTCGCGTCGCGCCTGAAACGATGGCGCTGATGCAATCCATAGTCGATGCCGGAGAAATGGCGCATTTGACGCCCGAACGCGTGTTTGAGGAGCTTAAAAAAGCGTTGATCGAGCCCAAGCCGAGCGCGTTTTTACGCGTACTTAAAGCATGCAGCGCATTACGCATCGTTTTCCCGGAGTTGGACGCGCTTTATGGCGTGCCGCAGCGGGCACAGTTTCATCCAGAAATTGATGTCGGCATACATCAAGAAATGGTCAGTGATCAAGCGGCTAAAATTGCGCCCGGTGATGCGCTGGTCGGATTTTGCGCGCTGCTACATGATTTGGGCAAAGCCAAAACGCCAAGTGAAGTGCTGCCCGCGCATTTGTTGCATGAAATCAACGGTGCCGAACCGGTACGGGCGATGTGCGAGCGGCTGCGTTGCCCGAGCGAGTGGAGCGCCTGCGCGCTGGCCGTTTGCACTGAGCATTTGCATGTGCATCGATTGCTTGAACTGCGCCCCGGCAGTATTTGCGATGTGTTTGATCGCATTGACGCGTGGCGCAAGCCCGATCGCGTGCGCGTGCTAGCGCTGGCTTGTGAGGCAGACAAGCAGGGCAGGTTGGGTCTGTCTGATACTGACTATCCACAAGGCGCGTTGTTGCAAGCGCTTTTTGGCAAAGCACGCGGGGTTTCTGCGGCGCAGTTTGTTGAAAAAGGTCTGCAGGGAATTCAAATCGGTGAGGCGCTCAGGCAGGCGCGAATCCAAGTTATTGCCAAAGAGCTCAAGCATGTCAACCCAAGCTAGCGCGTCGCGCTTTATATTGTGTAACGCTGAGCTGCCGGTCGCTGATTTGACTTCTCAGCTGCGAAGCGCAGTCTGCGGCGCTTTCGTGTGTTTTGAAGGCTGGGTGCGTAACGAGTTTCAAGGGCAAGCTGTCATCAAGCTTGAATACAGCGCGCATCAGGCGCTTGCAGTGCTTGAAGGTGAACGAATTGCTCGTGAAGCTGAACAACGCTTCTCCGTTAGCGTTCGCGTTGCACACCGAGTTGGAAGTCTGTTGGTGGGTGAGCTTGCCGTTTGGATTGGCGTATCGGCGGGCCATCGCGACGCTGCGTTCACCGCTTGCCGCTGGGTGATTGACGAAGTAAAAGCAAGCGTGCCCATTTGGAAACACGAAACATATGTGGACCGGCCTGCGCGTTGGCGTCACGAAGGCTGAGCCAAGAACTAATGCGCGGGTAGCTTGTCTTGACAATGCCAACGCCGCAGCTTTTAATAGCGGGCTCAGTTGTGGAGGGATACTCAAGCGGCCAACGAGGGGAGACTGTAAATCTCCTGATTCATTTCTTCGGTGGTTCGAATCCACCTCCCTCCACCAGATCGTCATGCAAGCGTTCGACACCCAAAGCCCAAAACTGCGGGATTAGTTCAATGGTAGAACTCTAGCCTTCCAAGCTAATAGCGCGGGTTCGATTCCCGCATCCCGCTCCAATTTCTGTTTGATGTAAGCAACGTTTTAGGCCGCAAATCCGTCAGTTCTTGGTGTGTTTTCAAGCAAACTAATCGGTTTTTCAGGTGAATTGCACCGGCTGTTCGTGTAGCCATCATTAAGCAAAGCTAGTGTAAAAAGCACGTCCCCGCCCCCGTAGCTCAGTCGGTAGAGCACCTCCTTGGTAAGGAGGAGGTCGTTGGTTCGATTCCAATCGTGGGCACCAATTTTCATTTTTCGCACGGAATTTTGTCATGGCAAAAGGTAAGTTTGAACGTAACAAGCCACACGTCAATGTGGGCACGATTGGTCACGTTGACCATGGCAAGACGACGTTGACAGCAGCGTTGACGAAGTTAGGCGCAGAGCGTTTTGGCGGCGAATTCAAAGCCTATGACCAAATCGATAAAGCACCGGAAGAAAAGGCGCGCGGCATTACGATTTCAACCGCACACGTCGAATATGAAAGCGTCAATCGCCACTATGCGCACGTTGACTGCCCAGGCCACGCCGATTATGTGAAGAACATGATTACAGGTGCCGCGCAGATGGACGGCGCGATTTTGGTGTGCTCGGCGGCAGACGGCCCGATGCCACAAACGCGCGAACACATCTTGCTGGCGCGCCAAGTTGGCGTACCTTACATTGTGGTGTTCTTGAATAAAGCTGACATGGTT
>JANOQN010000033.1:0-30493 GCA_031422315.1 Rhodanobacteraceae bacterium | reverse complement strand
ACCCCTGTCAACGCTTCGCGCTGCACCTCACGGTTCAACTCGCATGACTCGGGGACAAACATGGTTCGCTACTCCTTTTGTTGTGGGGGACTTTCACCCATTACGCTCTGCCGGTTTGTGCCGGCGCACTCACTCAAATCCTTTTAAGCACGAAGCCGGCACTGACTTCGCGAGCCAAAATCGCTCATTCGCGCGATAAAAAATGACGCCCGTTGCGAGTGCGACCTTGGTGTCTACGCTAATAATCAAGGGCGGCCCGCAGCGGATGTCACCGTCCACCCCTCATCCCAACCTTGTCCCCGAAATTCGAATAGGCTCCGAATTAAGTCTACTGGCGGGGAGAAGGAGCTGTTCGAGGCACGCTATTCGACGCATAAATAGTCGGAAAATCGCGCGATTCAACTGATTCGCGCGAACGTGCTAACATCATCACCTATTAAATTGAGATCAAAAACCGTGCAAACCATCAGCGCAAACGATGCGAAAACCCGATTTGGCGAATTTTTGGATCTAGCTCAGCGCGAGCCAGTGCGGGTGCTGCGGCACGATCGTGTGATCGGCGTACTGGTTAGCGCCCAAGATTTTGAGGATATGCGGCTGTTTTACGCGAACCGCCTAGCGCAGACACTGTCGCAAAGTGCTCAGCGGACGAATTTAAGTCAGGCGCAACTAGATGTGCTGCTAGCGGAAGAAAGCTAAGAGTGGCAGACCTGCATGGCTTTTCATGGCCAAGCCAGCCAAAAGTAGTTGTCGATACCAACGTACTTCTTAGCGCAGCGCTTTCACCCGCTGGCGCACCGGCTATTTTGCTGGCTTGGCTACTTGTTAACACCAGCTTGGTGCTTAGCAAAGCGACGTTAGGCGAACTACAAACGCGCATTTTCAAGCCTAAATTTGATCGCTATCTGAGCCTAGAAACTCGAAAGCGCATTTTGCATGATGTTAGCGCAGCGGCAATTTGGACTGAGGTGCAAGCTGATTTGGCAGCCCAACGCTTTTGCCGAGATCCGGATGATGATGCCTTTATCCATGTAGCGATCGCAGCCGATGCCTGCGCAATTGTTAGCGGTGATGCAGATTTGCTGGTGTTGGATCCAATACGCGCAATACGAATTTTAACGCCGCGCATGGCGTAAGATGCTATTTGAAAATGCGCTGAAGCACCACATCATTTGGGCTTACTCCAAGACACTTAAGCACGAAGCCGGCACTGACTTTGTGAGCCAGAATCGCTCATTTGCGCGATAAAAAATGACGCCATTTGCGAGTGCGACCTTGGTGTCTACACAGGCAGCTATTTTGGCGCGCACCTTTACGCGCTGCTTGAGCTTTGAGCTTGACAAAATGATAAGGTAATACCTATTGTTAAAGCGAGGAGCAAAAATTATGACGCAACAACATATTGCCGCCAAAATTGTTTCGGTAAAACTTGACGCCGACACCCGCAGCCGAGTTGAGAATTTAGCAGAAGTTCGCAATCGATCTGCGCATTGGGTCATGCGCGAAGCCATCAGCCAATATGTTGAGCGCGAAGAAAAACGCGAGAGTTTTCGACTAGACACGCTGAAATCTTGGGCAGAATTTCAAGAAACCGGTCTGCATGCGACTCTCGCAGAGGTAGAAACCTGGCTATCTAGCTGGGGCACAGATAATGTGTTGCCCGCGCCCGAATGCCACAAGTAGTCCTAACTCAGCGTGCAATCCGCGATTTGCAACGGCTGGAAGAATTTTTGCGACCAAAGAATCCAGCCGCGGCGAAGCGCGCTTCGGAAACGATAATCAAAGCAGCGCAAATGCTTGGCAGCTATCCACACATGGGCAGGCCGGTGCAAGACATGACGGAACAATATCGCGAGTGGCTGATTAATTTTGGCGATAGCGGCTATGTGGCCCGGTATCACTTCGATCACGTACTTGTGACTATTCTGGCATTACGCCATCAGAAAGAAGCTGGTTTTTAGCGCTCCAGGTCATCAAATTAAACACTCAGCACTAACACCACCCAAACCCCAGCAAGGACGCTGATATTGAGCACCCATCTAACCCTTAAAACTGACGCCCAGCTGCCGCGCGGCCTTGAACGCAAACGCGTTTGGCGCGCGCCAGCCGGAGCCGCGCAGGCGCTGCTTTTAGCGGCATTGGCAGAGCGCACCGGTAAGCTAGTCGTAGCGATGACGCGCGATGCATTCGATGCGCATCAGTTAGAGCTTGACTTGCAAACGTTGGCGCCAGCTGCGCTGCGGGTGCTGCATTTTCCGGATTGGGAAACGCTGGCCTATGATCTATTTTCGCCGCACCCCGATTTAGTTAGCCAGCGTATTTCCGCGCTGGCCGAGCTGCCATCGGCTAGAGCGCACGCCTGCGTTTTAGTCGTGCCAATGCAAACGCTGATGCAGCGCTTGGCCCCGGTCAGCTACATTGCCGGCTCAAGCTTCAGCATCAAGGTTGGGCAAAAGCTCAATATTGACGCTGAGCGTTTGCGCATGGACAGCGCGGGCTATCGCAATGCCAAACAGGTGCTTGAGCCAGGCGATTACGCGGTGCGCGGCGGTTTGCTGGATATCTTTCCGATGGGTATGCCTGAACCGTATCGTATTGAGCTCTTCGATGAGGATGTCGAAACCATCCGCACCTTTGATGTGGAGAGCCAGCGCTCGACCGGTACCGTGAAGGAAATCAAGCTATTGCCGGCGCGCGAATTCCCATTTGATGAAGCCACTACTCGCAATGTGCGTCAGACATTGCTGGAGCGCTTTTCGCTAGATCCTCGGCGCTCGGCGCTGTTTATGGATTTGAAGAACCAGATCGCCTCGCCCGGCATTGAATACTATTTGCCGCTCTTTTTTGACCATACCGTTACGCTGTTTGACTACATCGGGCCGGATGCGCTGTTTGTGATTGCGCCGGGCGCATTAGAGGCGGCCGATGGCTTTATCAACCAAATCGACAAACGTTTCGATCAGCGCGCGCATGATATCGAACGCCCGATATTGCCGGTAGCGGAGCTGTATTTGAGCGCGGTTCAGCTGCGCGAAAAGCTCAATAGCTGCAATCGCATTTTGCTGGAAGCGGATGCGGAGATTGTCGAGCTAGCGACGGATATTCCACCGGTGCTGACGATTCATCGCAAAGATCAGCAAGCGGGCGCGGACTTGCGTAATTTTATCGCGCAATTTGATGGGCGGATTTTAATTGCCGCCGATTCATCCGGGCGGCGCGAAAGCCTGCGTGAACTGCTGGGCAGCTTGGATTTGGAGTTCAAAGTTCTAGCCGACTGGGCTGAATTTTTAAGCAGTGATGTCAAGTTAGCGGTTGCGGTGGCGCCATTGACTGATGGCTTTATTCTGCCGTTTGCGGGCATTGCGGTGCTGACCGAGCGCCAGCTCTATGGCGAGCGCGTGCAGCGCGAGCGCAAGAAAAAGGGCCGCGTGCGCGATCCAGCCGCGATCATTCGCGACTTGGGCGAGCTGGCGATTGGTGCGCCGGTGGTGCATGAAGATTCCGGTGTTGGGCGCTATTTGGGCCTGCAAACGATGGAACTGGACGGCATGATCCAAGAGTTCATCACGTTGGAATATGCCGGTGGTGACAAGCTTTACGTGCCGGTGTCGAACTTAGACGTGATTTCGCGCTACACCGGCACCAGCCCAGAGCATGCGCCGCTGCATTCGCTGTCGGGTGATGCCTGGGAAAAAGCGAAAAAGCGCGCTGCGCAAAAAGCCCGCGATGTATCGGCCGAGCTGCTGGAAATCTACGCGCGCCGCGAAGCCCGCGTTGGCGTGTCGATCAAGCCGGATCGCTCGCTTTATGATCAGTTTGCCGCCGCGTTTCCGTTTGAAGAAACCCCGGATCAGCTCAGCGCGATTGAAGCAGTGTTGAACGATATGCGGCAAAACAAACCGATGGATCGGCTGGTGTGCGGCGATGTCGGCTTTGGCAAAACCGAAGTTGCGCTGCGCGCCGCTTTTGCCGCCGCCAGCGCTGGCAAACAGGTGGCAATACTGGTGCCGACCACACTGTTAGCGCAGCAGCACTATCAGAATTTCCGTGATCGCTTTGCCGATTGGCCGGTCAGCGTTGAAATGTTGAGCCGTTTCAGAAGCAAAAAGGAAGTTAACGAAACGCTGGTCAAAATGCTGGCTGGCACGGTAGATGTCGTGATCGGCACGCACAAGCTATTGAGCGATGATATTCAGTTCAAAGATCTAGGGTTGGTGATCGTTGATGAAGAGCAGCGCTTTGGTGTGCGCGATAAAGAAAAGCTGAAAAAGCTGCGCGCTGAAGTCGATATTTTGACGCTGACCGCCACGCCAATTCCGCGCACGCTGAACTTTGCGCTGGCCGGCATCCGCGATTTATCAATTATTGCCACGCCGCCGAAACAGCGTGTGGCGGTCAAAACCATTATCAGCGTGTGGGATGGCGCAACCTTGCGTGAAGCCTTTGAGCGCGAATTTGCGAGAGGTGGGCAGGTTTATTATTTGCACAATGAAGTCGACACGATTGAAAAGGCGGCAGCCGATTTGCTGGCGCTCGTGCCGCAGGCGCGCATTGCGATTGCGCATGGGCAAATGCCCGAGCGCACTTTGGAAAACGTGATGCTGGATTTCTATCGTCAGCGCGCGAACGTGCTGGTGTGCTCTACCATTATCGAAAGCGGCATTGACGTACCAAACGCCAACACCATCATTATCCAGCGCGCCGATAAGTTCGGGCTTGCGCAGTTGCATCAGCTGCGCGGCCGAGTTGGGCGCTCGAATCATCGTGCTTTTGCCTATTTAATTGTGCCGCCCGGCAAAGCCATGACCAGTGATGCCGACAAGCGCTTGCAAGCGCTCGCATCACTTGAAGAATTGGGAGCAGGCTTCACGCTAGCCACGCACGATTTGGAAATACGCGGCGCGGGTGAACTGCTCGGCGAAGGCCAATCCGGGCAGATTGCCGAAGTCGGCTTTTCGATGTACAGCGAGCTGCTAGAGCGCGCGGTAAAAGCCTTGAAAGAAGGCAAAATCCCGGATTTAGACGCACCGCGCGATCGCGGCGCGGAGATTAATCTGCACCTGCCTGCTTTGCTGCCGAGCGATTTTTTACCCGATGTGCACGACCGCTTAGTGCTGTACAAACGCATTAGCGCCTGCGCCGATGAAGATGCGCTGCGCGAACTAAAGATCGAAGTGATTGATCGCTTTGGGCTGTTGCCCGAACCTGCGCAGAATCTGTTTTTAGTTGCTGAGCTAAAGCTGCAAGCCACGTTGCTTGGCATTAAGAAAATTGAACTCAGTGCGCGGGGCGGGCGAGTGCTTTTCAAGCCCAAACCTAATATTGATCCGATGGCAGTCATTAAATTGGTGCAAACCGAGCCGAAGTGTTTTGGCTTTGAAGGTCAAGATAAGCTTAAGCTGCGGCATACGCTTGAAGATGGCGCACAGCGGCTTAAGATAGTGCAGCAGCTTTTAGGTAAGCTGGCGATGCCCAATGCACGGGTGGGATAAACGCTGGTTCAAATCAATTGCGTCGAACGGTTCCCTCTCCACGCCAGTAAACTTGAGAAAGGCTATGGATTTCACGCGGGGAGGGCTTTGCCCCAAAGTGTGCTTTGCCCGTTTCTCCACATGAACCGTTAGACTTGCGGCAAGCCATCGCGCAGAGTAGCCGACGCCTTTTGGGAGAGATACCTGTGGGAGAGCATGGTTTTGATCAATGGCAATGGGTTTTTTTGGTGAGCGTTGTTTGCTTCCCGCTGGGTAGGTTTGTAGCTTCTGCATTGATCGAGCACGGTGGTGATTCTTGACTGTTAGGAGAGGAACATGAAAGGGTTAGCAGTGTTAGACGAAAAAGCGACGGGGATCGACGTTGGCAGTGAGTATATGTTTGTATCAATTGGGGGTGAAGCGGGACGCAAGTTTGGCACGATGACGTGCGATTTGCATGCTTTGCGCGATCATTTGCGTGAGCATCAGGTGCGCAAAGTGGCGTTAGAAGCGACCGGGGTTTACTGGTTGAGTTTGTACGAAATCCTTGAGGCAGCGAAGATCGAGATAGCAGTCGTTAATGGCCGTCATGTACGTAATTTGCCGGGCAAGAAGTCTGATTTATCCGATTGCCAGTGGTTAGCTACCTTGCATGCGCACGGCATGCTGCGAAGCGGGTTCGTACCGCCTGCGCACGTGCGTCGCTTGCAGGATTACGTTCGACTGCGTTCGGACTTAATAACGATGGCAGCGAGTCACGTGCAGCACATGCAAAAAGCCTTGATACGGATGAATATCAAGTTTCATTCGGAGATCAGTAGCTTGGTTGGCGTGAGCGGGCTAAAAGTAACTCGGGCGATTTTGGCGGGTGAGCGGGATCCTGAGGTGCTTTTGAAATTGTGTGATAAGCAGATTCAAAAGCGTAAATCGATTTCAATCATAGAATCGTTGCGCGGCAACTACGTAGCGGAGCACCTGTTTGCGTTAAAACAAGCCTTATTGTGCTGGGAGTTCTATCAGCAGCGAATCAGTGATTGCGATACGGAAATTGAAGGCGCACTGAAACAGATGGGCGGCGATCCAGATGACGCAAACGTGCCATTGCGGGGAAAACCGAGCGGTCCAAATACGCCGGATATTGAAGGATTGCATCGGATGTTGGTGCAAGTGTGCAATGGTGAAGATGTGACGGAGATACCCGGCATTGGCGACCATACGTTGCTGCAAGTGATCAGTGAAGTGGGTACTGATCTGAGTGCTTGGCCAACGGAAAAGCACTTTACCGCGTGGAGCGGTTTAGCACCTGCATCAAAACAAAGCGGAAAGCGAAGCCGTAACGAATCGCGGCGGTGTAACAGGACGGGGCGGCTGTTTTGCACGATGGCACGCTCGCTGGCGCAATCGGTCGACAAAGGCCTAGGCGGTGCGTATCGCAAGTTGCGCGCAAGGCGAGGAGGACTCATTGCCAACAAAGCACTTGCTCGAAAGTTAGCGGCACTCTTCTGGCGCGCGATGACCAAAGGCTTAGCCTTCGTGGAATATGGATTGAATGCATACAATGTCAAAATTCAAGAAAGTGAGCGACAGCGGCTTGCGAAAATTGCAAAATCGCAAGGCTTTGCAATCGTCCCGTTGTCTCCAGCTGCTATGCCTGCCTCATGAAAATCAATCACTTAGGTGGTGGTTCATGGGTAGGGGTTGGGGGAGAGGGTGCGTTGGGGGTCATTTGAACTGGCGATACGACCCCGAAGCAGGAAGCAGGATTCGCCTAAAACCCCTACCAAAAAACCCGCACCCCCAAGCCAATATTGCGCCCAGGCAGTGGCGCAAATTCTTTCAGGAACGAGGTATGTGCGCGCGCCAGCTCATCGGTCGCATTTCTGACCCGCAGAAACACTTGTGCATTGGCCGCATCACCCAGACTGAAATCGCGCGATAAATCTAAGTCGACTCGGGTAAAACCATCGGTTGCCGATTCAAATTCGGCGGTGCGATTTTGCTTGCCATTGCGCACTGCGCCTAAACGCGCCTGCCAGCCATTTAAGGCCCACGTTAAATTCGCGCCGACCCGCTGCGGGGCAATGCGCGGCAAATTTCCACCCGCATCTAAGCGTGCGTTCACTCGATCGAATATGACTTCGCCGCGCAGCGTACCCATCGTTTCATCTTGCATCAGCGCGGTGCTGGCTTGCAGCTCGACGCCGGTAAAGCGTGCGTCGGCCTGCGTCCAAATCTGCAGCGGCAGGTCATCGATAATCTCGTTGCCATCTTGCTGGTAGATAAAATCATTGAAACGATTGCGATACACGCTGGCCGAAAAATGGGTGTCCTCTAAGTGCAAATGCGCGCCTAGCTCGGCATTGAACGATGATTCTTTTTCTAGATCGGCATCGCCACGCTCATACGATTGCGTGGCAATGTGCGCGCCTTCGCTAAACAGCTCTTCGGCTACCGGCGCACGTTCAGCGCGATCTAAGTTAAGCGTTAGCTGCAATCCTGATTCCATCGAATAGCGCGTAGCAAAAGAGGCAGTACGCAGGCTATCGCTGCGCTCGGCAAAACCCTCTGCACGCAGCTTCACCCGATCAAATCGCACGCCGACATCGGTATGCCATGCACCCGATTCAATGTGCTGCACGGTAAACAAACCTACGCCACGGCTTTTGGAAAACGGCACAAAGGCCTCCTCGCCAATCGCCTTGAAATCGCGCTGATCGTTCGTTAAGCCGAGCGCGCCTTTGCCCTCGCCGATCAAGCCTGCATGCACCGTTTCTAAGCGCGCTTCATGACTTTGTACGTCAAACAAGGTACCGACTTCATCGCCTTCAAGCTCGACGTGTTGATAATCGTTGCTGCCGTAGCGTATCTCCGCCTGCTCGAAAAAATCACCCAGCTCAAGCAATGCTGCTGATACATCAATTCGATCTTGCTCCAGATCAATTCGCACCCCGGAAGCGTCTACTGACTTGCCACGGCTTAATGGACTGACGCTGGCCGTTTCGTCGGCTTCTTCCTCTTCTGGAATGCCATACAAGCTATTGAACTGGCTTACGCTCAAACCAAAACGCGCCGATTCGCCTAAGTAACTGGCGCTAACGCCTGCATTGCGGCTCTCAAGCCCGGTACCGGCGAGTGTGGATTCCGCTTGGTCAGGGATTTCGTAGTTGTCTTGATCACGGTAAACCGCATCCGCGTGCAGCATCCATGCGCCGCTGCCAGCTTCTACACCGTAGTCCGCACGCAATGCGCCCAAGAGAGCATTGGCGCCGGAATCGCCGCTTAATTCAGCGCGCCCACTTGCGCCTAATTTGACTTGCTCGGGCAAGCGGCCATCGGCAATGTTAACTACACCACCAATCGCGCCAGAGCCATAAAGCAGCGTTGCTGGGCCTTTAAGTACTTCAATTTGATCCGCCAAAAATGGCTCGATCGCTACCGCGTGATCCGGGCTAACGGTCGAGGCGTCCATGCTGCTAACACCGCCGCTGAGCACTTGCACGCGTGCGCCTTCCAAACCGCGAATAATCGGCCGGCCCACGCCTGCACCAAAGAATGAGCTTTGCACACCGGGCAAGTGTTCAACCGCACTGCCCGCTTGTGCGCCGGTGTGATCCAGCAGCGCTTGCCCGCGCACGACGGCTACCGGCTGCGCGGTTTCATCAGCGCGTTCACCGAGTGGTGAGGCCGTGACGATAATTTCGTCCAGCGTTTCAGCGTCACTGACTTGTGCGATGGCGTGGTTTAAAAATAGACCGCTGACGAGCGCGCTTTTGACTGCAATTGATAGGATTTGACGGCTTTTCGTTGAACAATTCATAATTACGGTATCGACAATTGTTGAGATGTTATAACAGTTATACCGAATTAGTTATGTTATATCAACAATAGCAATGTGCAACGGGTAGCTAACGCTCTCTTCGGGAACCTCAGTAGAGTTTTTTAACGAGCGTCAACAAGTTACCGAACCCAGCCTCGGCGCGGCTGAAATGCCAGTGATCAAAACTCATATCAATTAAATTGATGCCCAAGCCGCCGGCGCGGCATTCATTTAAATCGCGCGGTTTGATCGTGGCGTAATCAAACTCAGGCGTGTCGTCTTGAATCTCAACGTGCAGCGCGCCGCCGTTGAGTAATGCGCGCAGTTCGATGCGCCGGTCGGGGCAGCCTGCGCAGCTGTGGCGAATGCAGTTGGCAACGGCTTCATCGAGCGCCAATACCAGCTGTGCGCTGGCATCCGCTTCCACGCACAAACGCTGCAATATGGCTTTGAACCAATCGCGCACCGGTTTAAGATTTTCAGCCCTGCTCAACACGCCCATTTCGCCGATTAATCTGGGCTCTGGAGCGGCATCGTCAATCATCAATACCGTTGTATCGTCCGGTAATTTTTTTTGCTTAAGCCGCCACGATAGCGCGCGCAGCCTTGCTTGAGTTGACGCGGTTTGCACCGATTCGAGCAGCGCGCACACGCCATCAAGGCCCTGCACTTCTCCAGTGCTCGCGCGGATATCGCTAAGCCCATCGGAATAGCAATATAGACTTCGGCCGGCTAGGCAAAATCGGCTACTGTCGTAGTGCATGCCATCTAACACGCCAAGTGGCGGGCCGTGTGCTTCGATAGCTTTATAATGATTGGGCCCGCTGCGCAGCAATACGGGTGGAAAGCCGGCTGAGGCTAGCTCTACCGTGCCATCGTCTGGCTGATAGATGCCGACGACTGCGCAAACAAACATGCCGCGCTGCACGGTTTGGCACATTTCTTCGTTCGCGCGCGCCAGCCAAATAGCGGGTTTGAGCGCGCTTTTGCCAAAAAACCGCAATAAGCTGGATGCCCGCACCATCAACAAGGCTGCGTCCATGCCTTTGCCAGACACATCACCGACGGTGAAGGCGATTCGGCCATCAGGCAAGCTAAAATAGTCGAAAAAATCACCGGATATCTCGTTAGCCGGCCGATTCATCGCCTGCACTCTCGAGCCGATTTTCCGCTTCGGCAGCAGGGTTTGCTGCATTTGCCGGGCTAGCTCGAATTCGCGCCGAATGCGGTTTTGCTGTAATAAATCCTGCGCCATACGCGCGTTATTCAAGGCGAGCGTGGTGGGCACGCACAGCACGCGCAGAATGTCGGCATCCAAGGAATTGAAGGATTCACCACCTTGTTTGTTGATCACCTGCAGCGCGCCAAGCGCGCCGAAGCGATTGCTCAGCGGCGCGCACACCATGGTTCTGGGTTCAAAGCCTTTGACGCGCACACCTGAGCCTATGTAATCCGGGTCGTGCTGCACATCTGGAATCAGCTGTACGCGATTTTGCTGCACGGTGCGGCCGACAATGCCGTGCCCAGCGCGCACCCGCAGGCCGACCACGTTGATCGGCCCGGCGCTGGCGCGGCAAATTAAATCACCATTTTCCTCAAGTAAAAATAGTGACGCTGCCTCAGCCTGCATGTGCTGGGCAATCCTATGTACCGCTTCTTTTAACGTGTGTTCTAAATCAATTGAATCGGTGAATGCTTCACTCAAATCTGCCAGCATGCGCAGCTCAGCGCGGCTCCAATCTGGGACACCGAACGGAGCCTGATCACTTGGCATTAGTGAGCTGGAACTCACTAATGTTAATCCTGACTCGCGTTGTTTCCGTCGGACTGTATGTTTTCGTCGCGAACATGTTGAGACTTACTATTGATTTCCGCTGGCAAATCTTGCGCTAGTTTTTTACCTTTTGAATACATACCTAAAATGGTCATGATTGGCCCAGAGGCAATGTAAACCCAGACTATCGACAGCAACGCTGCGGGCGGGTGCAATGCAATCGCTACAAACACTAAAACAATCGCAATGGCCCAAATAAACGGCACTTTTTCCGGCCAGGCTTTAAAACTGTAGTAACGCAAATTGCTGACCATCAACAGCGCTACACTCGCGGTCACAAACGGCGTTAGCCAGCGCACTGCTTTGCCATCGCCGCCCCATTTTTCGACAGCCCAAATAAGCGACACCATCGTTGCGGCGGCTGCAGGACTGGCTAAGCCTTGGAAAAAGCGTTTGTCCGCCACGCCGACTTGCACATTAAAACGCGCCAATCTCAATGCGGCACAGGCGGTGTATAGAAACGCGGCTAACCAGCCAAGCTTGCCAAAAATTGGGCCCAATTCTTTTAAGTGCACCAAGGACCAGTTGTACATAATCAAACTTGGCGCCAGCCCAAAGCTAACCAGATCACTCAGCGAGTCGTATTGCACACCAAATTCGCTTTGCGAGTTCGTCAACCTAGCAACGCGGCCGTCAATGCCATCAAAAAACGCCGCGATAAACACCGCCATGCAGGCATCCACCCAGCGCCCGTTGATGCTCGCCACAATGGCGTAATAGCCTGCAAAAATAGCGCAGGTGGTCAATAAGTTGGGCAGCAAGTAAATGCCACGCCGCCGTTCGGTTTGCTTTTCACTCATTGCTGCGCTTGCGCTCGCTTTGGCTTGCCCGTCTTTATCTGCCACTGCCGTTCCTTTAGATGCATTTGCCGCTATGGTACGCAATTGACCAAGCAAGCTGGGGAAACTTGGCTGAAGCGGTGTGATTAAGGCTGGTTGGGTGATTTTGGTTAGACGATGTCGGAAAATAGCAACAATGCGCCAAAATTGTTGTAGCGGGGTTTCTTTGGCAAGGTGTTGGCTGAGCAACAAGCCATCAGTGAAGGCATGTCGGTAAAAAATCGCCGCTAAAGCGCCTTGATTCGCACCCGCAAATCGCGGCCCACTTTCGCCTCATTGCCGCTAAAATCTCGCGCGGAAATTCGAAGAATGTAATCGCCCGCGCCTAGCTCTGAAGGCTGCCAAAGCGCATGCTCAGTTTTACCATCAACAATAAGGTTGCTAAGTTGATAGCGATATTTGGTCATTTTATGGCCGTGCGCGGCGATGCCACTGCCTGGAGCAAAGGCGATTTTTGTTGCCGCATCACCTTGCGGCAATTGGTTAAATTCAATGCGTAAGCGCGGCACCGCAAAACCTGGCAATGGATCGCCTTTTGCATTGAGCCACTGATAACCTAGCGCATACAGCCCTAAGCGCCGACGCGCTAGATTGCGATCGACTTGATCATAGGCATCGACCACGATTTGTAAGCCAAGATGATTTTGAGGTACGACTAAGTGCCTATTTTCTATCGTGTTTAAGGCTTTATCTTGCGCGTCTAGCAAGCTAATTTTTTCAATGACCGGTGCACGCCTATCACTAAATTTCAAGAATGCTAGCTGCATTGGATTTTGTTCAAACCCGCTGGCGCCGACTTTAAGATGCACATGCGCAAAGCTGTTAAGTGTACCTAATCGATCACCTGCGCTAAATTTTGTGCCGCGCCGTACGCGAATGTGCGCATTATGTACATCACCGTTTTGCTCATTGAATCGACTTGCGTCAAGTACAGCGCGGTTTGCCCTTCGTCCAACCCGCAAATGGACGTAAGTAATTTGATCAAGCTCGATGCTCTCGTTTAGTTCACCGTAACCCCAGGTTCCGACCGGGCTGCTGACTTTCGCATCTGCAATCGCGAAAACCAACTGGCCGACATCGCCTCGTACATCCAAACCGCTGTGCAGATGATGTCGGCTATCGCCTAAGCCATCGCCCCGAACTTCGCCCATCGTGCCGACCACTTCATGCCAGCCGAGCTGCGGCGCGAGTGGCCAGCGAAACTTAGTTTCAGGAAGCGGATTGTCCGGTGCGGGCCCAACAGTTACACGCGCTGGATTGAGTGGGTTTTTTTCCGCAAGCCGAATCTGATGCACGCGAAAGCTACTCGAATCGGTGACTAACAATCGATCATCATTGGTCAATGCAAGGCCAGACGGTCTTGCTAACCGCAAGTTTCCTAGCGCGCCAATAATGGACCGCGATTCTCCAGCTGAATTGATTTGCAGAACGCGCCCTTGAGACATCTCACCAACATAAACAAAGCCATCGTGCGTCACCGCCAGGCTCAAGGGCCGGCGTAACGCATTGGGTTCGGCAAATCGATCACTCCGAATTAGCGTCGATACTGTTCCAGATGCACTCATCCGCCGAATAGCATGGTTGCGGGTATCGGCAATCCAAAGCGCACCTGCGCCATCCAGCGCAATGCCGGTGGGCGTATCAAATTGTGCATTTTCGCCAGCGCCGTCAGCGAACCCAGAAACGCGGCTACCCGCCAACGTGCGCACATGGCCATCCGTGTCAATCACCCGAATTCGATCATTGTAGGTATCGGTAAAAAAAACTTGCCCCGCCGCGTTCACCGCGACGCCCATTGGCCCGTTCAATTCTGCGCGCTTGCCTGGCCCATCCAGAAACCCAGATTCGCCGGTGCCCGCTAATGTGCTAACAACGCCCAAGGGCGATATTTTTCGAATCGCGTGATTGCCGGTATCCGCAACATATAAATTGCCGTTGCCATCAACGGCGATGCCCGAAGGCGTATGAAAGCGCGCCTCGCTGGCTGAGCCATCTCTGTAGCCTTCAAATGATCCTGCAAACGTGCTGACTAAGCCAGTATTGTCAATCATGCGGATGAGGTTGTTTTTGCCCGCATCGGCAATGTAGGCCAAGCCGTTAGGCGCAATTGCAATCCCGAAAGGATCAGCGAATTGTGCGTGCAAAACCGCGCCGTTTTTTAGCCCGGAAATGCCATTGCCGGCAATCAAGTGCAGCGCCGCTGGCCAACCAAACGGAGTCGGTTTTTCTGAATCAATTCGGATTTCCAGATTGGAAGCCGGTGGCGCATTAAAAAGTTCAAGTTTCACAATTAAAAGTGCCAGCAAAACCAGCAAAAGTAGGCTTCTTCGAACCATTCGCTTCACTCAACTATTTAGTCAGTACAGCGCGTTGAAAGCGATGTAACTAAGGAAAATTTTGGAGTATAGCTACGTCAAGAAAACTTTAGCTTACCGATCCTAGGCACTTACCTAGAGATGCGTCACGATGTTAAATGCCGGCTCACAGATGCAATTAATTGCAAACTACATACGATGAATTCGCCAAACTGGGCGCCACATAGCGTGCCGTACCTGATCTGCAGTAAAGATCATCGCCAGTGTCTAATGCAGTGCCTGGAGGCGCTAATAAATTGATGGTAGAGAGCGTTTCCAAGCCTGAGTAGCGTGCAACTGCTTGACCGATGCTGTTGTGTAAAACGCCTCGGCGTCCTGGAACGGTGGTCAAGTTATCTCCAAACAGTGCGGTCGGGTAGCTTCCAAAAGTGGCCTGCCAGCGGCGGCTATCCGCGCTGTTGTAAAAGGCTTTGCGCCATTCACGCACACACATCTGCTGATCGCCCCAGCCCTCTTGCGCGACTGAAAAGCCTTGGCAATGCTGGCCTTCTGGATTCGCGCGGCAGCAATTATCATGCATGATGCTGCCGACGCTGACCCACTGGCGCCGATTACCACCGCCTAAGTCAGTCGCAGGAGTGGTAATCAAATTGGCAAAACCACCGCCGCCGCCTAGACAGCCGTTGCCAATGGCGCCAAAGCACTGTTCGGCCGGGTAGACATTGAATTTTTGCGCTGCTGTACCGTTGCAGTTGTAGCTTTGCATAGCAGTGCCGCTGTTGAAGCTGCTGCTGCGAATATCTAAGCAGCGGCCGAAATCATTGCGAATGCTGCTATCGGTGTAGCGCGTCCATTTTTGCCCGCCATATCGGCTGGAATCACAATCAAACAGCTGCACCGAAGCGCCGTTGGTGTTGGCCATGCTCGTCAAGCACTTGTTTGAGTTGCGGATTTCACCGTTTTTCATCATACCAAAGCGCTGATTGGTGCCGCCTGCGCAGCTCCAAATCTGCAGCTGGGTATAGTTGCCGGTGCCGCGATCCTTCATATCCAGGCACAGGCCAGTATTGGATTGCGGAGTAATCATCTCAGCAGACGCAAACGGCGTGGCAAAGCAAAAAAGCAAAGCTACAGCAAAACGAAAAAAGATTTGCATGACAAGTCCCGATGGCAGTGAAGGTGCCACTATCAGAACTCAACCATGCTAACCATGTCTTGCAAATTTGTTTGATTGCAATTGCAGAAAAATCAACGGCTGCGAAAAAACAGGTAGCTTGGATTTGATCTTGACGCAATCGCAAAACTGCCGCGTGCGATTGGATTTAGCCGAATTGACACAGCTCGAAAGCAGCTGTCAACTGGGTGTGACTAAAACCAGAAAAATTCGCAGCTTGGTGGGCACAACAGGTTTCGAACCTGTGACCCCTACCATGTCAAGGTAGTGCTCTACCGCTGAGCTATGCGCCCAAGCAAGCGAGTGCGAACAATACTATGCCGCGTGCGGCTCGCCAAGTGCTTGGGCTAAAGCAGGCGATTTTATTCAGGCGCGCTGCGCATCAGCATTTTCTTACGCATCGCTCGCCAATTCGCGCGACAATCACCGCTTAATCAGTCAGCAATCGGCAGAACTAATGAAATGGATTCACGCGCAAACCGAGAAGGGTTGGATATCGCTAGCACTCGATCATCAAGGCATATTATTTGCCAAAAGCGCGGATGGCGCTGAAGTAGCGCTTGGCTCCAGCAGCAATTTGATCGCGCGCTTGCATGATGGCAAAAAAACCGCAGTGATCTTATTGCCAGAGCCCTGGGGTGAGGCCAGAACCACCGAAATTGACGTGGTTGACGCTTGGTTTTCGCACCTAGATTTATCCGGTGAACGCCGTCGCAAACCCACACCCGTGTGGATTTGGGCATGGGGGATTTTGGGCGGCATTGTCATGGCGATCGTGTTGACGTTTACCGTATTTATTCCGTGGGCCGCTGGATCGCTTGCTGAGCGTGTGCCGGTCAGCTGGGAAACAGATTTGGCCGACGGCACCTTAAAAGAGCTGTCCAGCGATGGCTTTAGCGAATCAAAACTAAGCAAAGATGAAATCGCCCGAAAGCGCAAATTATTCGCCGATTTAGTCAAGCTGTCGAAATATCCGCTGCCAATTCGACTTGAATTTTATTCGTGGAACGCCCCCAATGCTTTTGCCATTCCCGGCGGCGTGGTCGTCATCACCGATCAAATGCTCGATTTGATGAAAACCGATGACGAATTTCTAGCCGTAATGGCGCACGAAATTGGCCACTTAGAACACCGTCACGGCGTGCGCTCAGTGATTCAAGACGGCAGCTCCTGGCTAGTAATTTCGTTGATGTTCGGAGACGCCTCCAGCATGGCCGCACTGACTACCGTGCTGCCTGCCGTGCTAGTCACAAGCGCCTATTCGCGCGATTTTGAGCGAGAAGCCGATGTTTACGCCTTCAATATGCTGCGCAGCTTAGGCAAAAGTCCGCAAGCGTTCGCAACCGTCATGCGCGAGCTGCAAAAAGCGAATGAGGAAGCCGGCGGCTTGAGCTATTTTTCTTCTCACCCACCTACTAATGAGCGGATTGAAGCCGCAGAAGAGGCAGCACGATGAAAAAACAACTTGTCCAGGCTCGGTTCAGTCCAGGGCCGGAAAAAAGCTATTTTTATTCAAATCCATTTTGAAATTGGATATCAGAATTGGTCACGCTAAATAACACGGCCGTAGGTACGCCCGTTGCACCGCTAGCATCAGTCGCGCTGTAGTACACAATGTGTTGGCCAGGTGACAGTCCAGTGATCGGGATATTCAGGCTCGCATTTTCCGCAGTCGTGTCGAAGCTACCATCTGCTGCATTCATGCTGATTGGCGTCGTCAACCAAGGTGGCGCGTCAATGCTGTAGCGCACGGCACTAATGATTTGCGTCGCTTCCGTGTTTTGCGGTGAATTGATGACAATCGGAGCACCGATTGGATAGCTGTCTCGGCTTGTGGCCCGTCTTGTGTCGTCGGCGCGAGCTGAAAGAATCAGGTTCAACTCAATAACGGTAGCACTTGCATTAATAACTTCTGGCCCCGTTGGCTCTTGATAGGGTCGACGCGCTGATTTAAGCGCGAATTTAAGGCTTGCTAAATTTTGAGTGGCCATGCCGCCTTCATACGCCGTGCAAGATTCAAAAAAATTATCGCCAATTTCATAAGTAAATGCTGCTACACCGTATTCACCATAGGCTTTCTCCGGTGTTGTACCACCAGTTTCAGGTGGAAAACAGGTTTGGCATACCGTGTAAGTGGGCAAATAAAACCCTAACTTTTTGCCCAGTGCAGAAAGCCCATCTCGGTTTGGTGCAGGAACGTTGTAGTCACCCTCCCAAGGGTAAAGTATAAATTTCGAAAAACTATGCAGTGAAACTAAAACACCGGTCGCGTTGATTGGCGCGGCATCAGTGACGTTCGGACCACGTTGATCCTGGAAAACGTTTGCCATCAGTGCTTCGATAGCCATTGTTTCAGTTTCTGAGCCTGCCGACGGGCCTCGGAAATTGCTCGCGCAAGGTGCGGTGCCCGCGCCTACACCCCAGCGGAAACTATGGTTTCGATTTAAATCAACCCCGCGATCCGTCGAGTTTGGGCATTGGTTATTGTTTACGTTTTTCCGCCAGAAAACGCCAGGTTCCGCAAGCTTTCGGCCATCAGGATTAAACTGTGAAACGATATGGATTTCACTGTGATCTACCAAATAGCGAAAATCTCCGTCGGTGGCGTAGCCGTTGAGTATCTGTTCGGCAAACCTGAGCGCTGTTTCCGCTGTGGTCAATTCACGCGCGTGCATGGCTGCTACGAGAATAAATGGCGCCTTTGGGCCTGCTACGGCGTTATTTTTAATGACCAAATCAAGCAGGTCATATCCGGCTGGGCCACTTGGAGTTAACTTGTCCCAACTATCCCCAATATCAACAATCTGCGCTAGATTCGGATAATCGGCAACTAGGCTTTGCAGCCTGTCATAGGTTTCTTCAACCGTGCGATAACAAGGAAAATTGGGAATTGTTTTTTGGCCGGTCGCTAACGTTTGCGCCGGCGCGTTCATTCGCGCGGTGCGCGCCGCATCTACTTGAAGGTCAACCCCAATTTTCTGCAACGCCAAAAGTGCGGAAAGCGGAAGTGCGACGATTGTTTTGCCATTTATCAATTCGTGCGCCCAAAGATCGTAGCGCTCATTTAGGTTGACGATTAACACTTGATCAGTGATTTTGCCGGTAGCAACAACCCACAACTTGCTGTCCTTTGGTGCAGATAGGCCGCCGTCGTGTGTGAAGCCAACGCTAGCGAGTAAAATGAAAACAGCAGCGAATAAGCGACACATAGCGGCGATCCTTTCTAGAAATTTAGCGACTAAGGGTGGTCTTGTGGTTTAAATTAGTCAAGGTTGGCGTCTCAGAAGGGTGCCATTCAAACTGATGTGCCGTTGTATTTTGCTTTCAACGCCAACGGCGTTGTGTACACCAGCCCAGGGTTGTCCGAATGAAATGAGGCTACCCTGGGAATTAAATCAAATTAACTAAACCGCAACGCGGTTTCGACCAATCGAGCCCATCGAAGCGATATGGCGCAACCCCGTTGGGGTTGAAATTCCTACACCATCGTTACCAGGGTAGCGCGTTGCGCAACCCTGGGCTGGAGGGCGCAAGCCCTTTGGGCTTAAACTGCAATTTTCAAAATGGATTTGCATGGCTCTCCACATCAGTTTGAATCGCACCCGTCTCAGAATAGTTTGTAGCGTCTATATTTATTTGCGACTACTGTCGGCAAATGGAAATGCCAGGGGGGGGCTTTTCAGGTGCAGATTGAAAAAGTGAAAAAGCTCAACACGCGGCCTAAAACATGCACAAACCATAAACATGTGCAAATAGTTTAGTTGAACTGCCTAGTCTTTCCAAAATAGCCTTCGCCAAAATTCACATTTGCGACACAAAACGTTGCGATTATTTTGACGAAACCCGCTGCTTTCCGGAAAATTATGAGATTTTTAAGCTCAACGCTCAACCTAACACCTGCCAGACTAGTTTTTTCAGCTGCCTCAATTTTTTGCAGCTCAATAACATGGGCAATAGACTGTAAATCAGTCGATGGGTCATTCGATGTAGATGTGAATCACTGCGTAGCTGGCGTTGCTGGGTGCATGACAGCTACAGTGACAGAGTTGCGTAACGGCTCAACAGAAGCCGCGACGTGTACGAAAATCAGATCAAACGGAATCGCGCTTACTGGGTGTATTGCAAACCTAGTACCAAACGCATCAAGTTCACACACGTTTAGTTTGGGACTGCCATCCGAGCCAAGAACGCTAGCGTTGGTTACGCGTTGTGATAATGACGGCGTCCCAACTGATAAAACGCTGATGAACGTCGGCGTGCAAGTTTTGGCCAGTGCGCCAGTCGGGAATTTTTCAAACATCGATTGCGCGCTTTCTGGCGGCGCAACCACATGTTCCAGTGAATTTCAAAGCCAACCCCCAAGCAGCAATATGCGCTGGTCATGCTTGTGGGCAAAAACTCAAGCCAATCAAACGGTGCCAGATAGGTTGTTGCAGTGCTTTAATACTTCACAAAGCAGTTCTTGGACATACGTCTACGACGGTGTAACCGCTGCACCACAAACCATTGAGCTGCGTGGCTGGGGTGGCGTGCTAGAGCCTGCGCTTGGCACCTTTAGCGCAATCGCTAACCCGCTGTTGAAATCTAAAGTAGTCTCCGCGAGTACAGCTCCACTTGTAACAGGGCGTTTTATTGAGCCCTGCACCGCATCGGCCGCTGCTCCGTGCGTTTCCTACATCAGCAACGCTGTCTCAGGCAATGTTCAAATAGCGTGGCAATCAAACTTCACCGGGGCGTTGGACATCAAACGGTTCGTAAACTCGAACTCGGCCAATCCAACCTTGGAAGTTTTGCGCCTAAATGCAACTTCAAACGGCGCTATGTCGGTGCCATTTTTTGTAAATCGTACCGATAGATTGCAGCTGAGCAAGGCAGGAACAACCGATGTGTTGGGAACTCTGGCAGTTCAAACACTTTACGATGAATGTGCTGCGTTGCCAGCTCGGATAGATGCGCCAGCCTCTAGCCAATGCCCTAAAGGTCGCGAGGCTCTATTATCTCTTTCGCCTTCGCAAGTCTGTGCACCTTCCGCCTCTGGTAGCCAATGTAGTTTAACGGCGTCGATTAGCGAAGTCGTTCCGCTAAATGCAACGGGCAACTGCATCGCGTTAAACGGATTTTTTAACGCCGCAGCTTGTGGCGGGGTTGGTTTTACCCAAACACTAACCGCAAGGCCATATCTTCAAACCGTTGCGCTGTTTGATCGTGTTAATGGGTCTAGTTTAGGTTGCCAGCTCTCGCCATCATTTAACTTTTGCGCGCGCTACGCAGCGCCGTCGACAGGCACTTTGAACGCAACAGCGTGCGTTTTTACCGGTGGCAATTGCAACACCACATTTTCTGCAACGAAAACGAGTGCGTTGCGCTCATGCCTTTGGCGTAAAAGTTCAGCCACAACAGGTTCAAAAATCAGCTGTAGCGAAAACAATAGCTGGAGCGTACCGGGCTGGTCCGGCGCGATAAGTGGGCCAACGGTTATTGAGCTGCGCGCCTCGAACGATGTAAGTGAACCCACGCAATTCAATCCAGCACAAAACCTGTTGGCGTCGGTTACGTTACAAACCTGCAATGGCCCTGGGCAAATTCCCGCTGCACCGGGTATTCCGCAAGTCGTTTCATCAACGAATTCATTGAGCTTCCCAATTAGTTGGGGCGCAGTTTCAGGCGCGTGCCAATACGTGCTTGAACGAAGGGTAGGTAATGGCGCTTGGGTGAATCGCCTAACTGGCAATTTTACCAGCCTGTCAGAGGACGTTTCACAAATCGGTCCTGGGCAATATGCTTACCGCGTGAAAGCCTGCAATAGCTCAGATAATCAATCTGAGTGCAGTGCGTTTTCCCCGATTGCTACTGTCAATGTAGCCACGGATCAGCTGGTCGGCTTTACCCAGCCATGCGGCTTAAATGTTGCTGCTTGTTCAATTACAGCACCTACCGTTGCAGGCAGCGCCGTCACTATTGCTTGGAATCAAAATTTCTTAGGAAATCCTAGAGTTGAAGAAACGGATTTACTAACTAACGCCAGCAGTACGATCTCGCCACCTGGGCCTAATCCCCAATCGCGCACATTACTAGGGGGCCGATCTTATCGATACCGATTATTCGACGGCACTAGTTTACTGAAAGAAGTGAACATTGCGGTAGTAGTGCCTGCAGGGCAGTTTACTACACCGTGCGCGCTAAGCTCAGGCTTATGCACCTTGGCCGCTTCAGGCGCGGGCAGCACGCAGAATATTTCTTTGGGTTGGAGTTCGCAAAATGCCGCAAACGTTACGGTAACTGAGCAGGCTCTACCAAGTGGCGCAGTAGTCACACTCAGCGGTGCGTCTCCGCTGGTGCGTACAATTACGATTGGCACCAACTATCGCTATCGATTGCTAGAGGGTGCCAATGCGTTAGCGACAATGGACGTGCTGGTTGCCCAAGACGTGCCTGAAACCCTTAACCCAGCGCAATTTGCACTACCACCCGCAGAGGATCTGGCAACCACAGCGGTTGGTGCCACCGGTGGTGCCACCAAAGTCGATGAATCAGGCAATTTTGACTACACCTTGCCCATTATGGTCGGCAAAGGCGTTGGTGAATTCAAGCCCGTATTGACGCTTAACTATTCCAGCGGGCGTGGCATGGGCCGCGCTGGCATGGGCTGGGATTTGCAAGGCTTGGAAGCCATTACGCCCTGTCGTAAATCAATTGAATCGGGCGATGGCTTTAACGATGGCAAACCGTTTCCAGATGTCAAATTTGATGGCACTGATCAATACTGTTTAAACGGCATGCGGCTATTTTTAGAAGCTGGCACGGGCGCTTACGGCGCAGCAGGATCGTTTTACAAAACCGAGTTTGATCGCCATCAACGCATTCGCGTGGTAACGGCTGATACTTTAGGCCCAATTGAATGGCGCGTGGAATCGCCCGATGGCACCTCTAAATATTTTGGCGGGGTAGCGCGGCGCGTTGAAGTAGACGCCAGCGCTGCCTCGCGCGCCGTTTCCTGGCCGATGCGCAGAATAACTAACTCGGTAAACCGCGAAATTACCTATTTCTACACCCAAGCTGGTTCAGATCAATGGCTTACACAGGTGTTCTTTGATGGCGGGTTGATCACCATGCAATACGAACCGACCTTGCCTACCGGTGTGTCCGTACAATTTCAAGGCGGCATCCGGTTTGCCAGCACCAAGCGCATGACCGGCATCACCGTTCGATCACCAGATAGCAAAGACACGACAATGACGCCGGATTCGACCGAGCTTCGCCGCTACGTATTGAGCCACGGCCAAATCAATGAAACGCCAGTAGTGAACGACGAAAATCCTTCATTGCAATTTGTAACCTCAGTGCGGGAATGCGCGGGCACTGTGTGTTTGCGCCCGGTATCGTTCAACTACGCGAAACAATCGCACGGTTTGGAAATATTGAACGAGCAAGCCGCCGATGAAACCTCAGCGCAGCGCTTTGCAGATGTAAATGGTGATGGCAGGCTTGATTTAATACTGCGCCGAAATAGCAGCCCGAATGACATAGCACTTTACATGGCGCGAAGTAAACCGACCGATGCGCAATTTGGAGCGCCCTCGCAGTGGTATCAACCGTTAGTTAGATTGCCGGGTACTGGTATCTCTGACAGCCCAGTTATCGGCCAGAACGCCGTTGAAAACAGCCGGTCTTTGCATTTGACAGATTTAAACTCAGACGGACGCGCTGATCTAATTTATCTCAAACAACTTACCGAATTCGGCCTGACCTTTGCGTGGCGCGCACGGCTTTCGAATGGTGTGGGTTTTGACACTAACGATTTTGATTTGTTAACTGATCCAAATGCTACCGAAATAGCCATAGCGCCGACTTCAAATCGTAAAGCCCAACTGCAATTCACCGACCTAAATGGCGATGGCTTGGAAGATATGCTTTACCCAGGCCCCAATAACACCTTCGTTGCGCGCCTATTGCAAAAGCCTGAAGGGCAAAATTTGGCGAAATTTGGCTCAGTCATTGATTTGCAGTTCTTAAACGAATTTGGCTTGGGCTGCACCAGCCTTTCAGGCGCGTTCAAAAAGTTAAACAATCGCAAACTTGAAATTTTTGATATCAACGGTGATGGCTTTGGTGATTTCATTCTGCGCGCTAGCAGCGTTTCTGCCACAGGTTGCCGAGCGATTACCGATGAAATGACGGTACAGCAGTTAGATCTTTCGCAGTTCCCATCTAACCTACCTGTATCTAGCGATGAAAAGCCATCCCAGGTTGCGGCGGACGAGTATGTTTATGTGTTTGTAAACGAAGGCCGGGATTGCCCGAATAGCGGAAATTCCGGGGCACCTTCAAACTCTAGCTGCACCGCACCGCAAAAATTCCGTGTAGAGGAAAAGCTGAAAATCTCCGGTACCGGCGCGCTAATTTCCAATCGCGATGATTTAGATTTAGTGCGCTTCACCGATATTAACGGCGATGGTTTGGCTGACTTAACCTATTTCGGCAAGTTCTTTACTGCTCAAACGACCGAGGGTTGGATATACAAGCTCAATTCTGGCAAACCGAGTTCAGTGGGCGGTGCGTCGACCTCGCTTTTCAACAGCGGCATTCAAGGCTGTGTAATGCCGGACGCCACTACCGTTTGCAAAGCCATGAGCAATATTGACGATGTTCAATTCGTCGATTTGGATGAAGATGGACGCCTAGATTTTTTGTGGCTGAATGCCAATGACTCGCCTTATAAAGTCAGGTATTGGACCGGTTCAAGTTTTAAAACAACGGACGAACCGACTGGCTTTGTTGGCCACGTCAATAATTCCGATTGGAGTCAATATTTCTTGGATTTAGATGGTGATGGCCGGCTTGATTTCACAAAAATTAAAGGCCTGGGCAATCCATTTATGTCGATCTACCGCCGCACCACCCACCACCGCGCGCGGCATCAGCTGCTGGATATCACGAATGGCTTAGGCGCGAAAACCTTCGTCAACTACCAGCCGCTGACCTATCGATCGGTTTACGCGCGCAGTTATGACGGTGCCAGCCTTGTGTCAGGGCGCGGCTCACCGGTGTTTGATGCGCTCAGCCCAACTTGGGTGGTTGCCGCGCTGAGCAGCGATTCGCCAAGCTTCGATGTCAATACCGGTGTTTTCAATCAAAATAATGTCGCATCCATTTTCTATCGATACGGCGGTTTGAAAATGCAAACCGGCGGGCGCGGCAGCTTGGGCTTTAAGCAGGTTTACACCTTTGATCCGCAAAATAAAATTGCGGCGTTCACTCAGTACAGCCAGGCTTTTCCATTTACTGGTATTGCAGAACAAACGCGAAGTTGGGTAACTAACTCAACTCCACAGGAACTTTCGCGCTGTTCTGTCACAGGGTCGCAAACTGCGGAAAATCCCAATTGTTTTTCGTATGGTCAGGAATCGCTGTTTTCGGATGAATTCGGAATCTCTACAAGTTTCGACAAAACAGAGATGAGAGTTAATGGACAGCTGCTCGACAACTCCGATCCTTTGAATCAACCGCCACGACCGTCAATCAAAGACATATTGATGGTTGCTGGTCAAGCCAGCTTTGAGGTAACAAACCATCGATCACGAAGTACAAATAGAGACCTTACGAACGCGGTGATATCGGGCAGAACCATTGACGAAACATTAGTGAAAGGCGCGGCAGTTGAGGTATACGATTCTCGGCTTTATCAACGTGATTTGCCCGCATTAACAAATACCCGAAACACCTTCACTGACATAATTGACGCCGACAGGTGGTACATAAATCGCTTGAATGCAGTGTCTGTCGAAGGGCCGTATTTGGAATTCGATAGTGAAATTCGCTACGCCAACTTCACCTACGATCAAACTACTGGCCTAATCGCCTCCGAATCCATCGGCTCTCCAGCTCTCAGCATCAAACACTACTGCCGCGATAGCTTTGGCAATATCACCAAAACCATTGCCCAAAGCGGCAGTTTGCCTGCGCCGAACTGTGCGAGTTTTGGCGCTGCCGATGTAACTTCCGCTACCACCGCTGACCTGACGCAAGTTAAGCGCATGACGGCCATGGACTACGAGGTCTCCGGCCGATTTGTTATCAATTCCAAAGAAGTGGTCAACAGCGCATCCGGGCGCACGCTGGCGACAATTTCTGCCACCAAACAAGATATTGCCGCTGGCCGCACCGCTTTTGACGCCTTCGGCAATCCGCAATTCGCAGAAACCATCAACGGTGCCAAAGCGCGCTCGGCTTACAGCGCATTTGGTGAGAAATACTTCAGCAGCAGCAATACCGGCACCCGCACGCTGATGCGCCGCCGATGGTGTGATGATGCCAGCTCCGATATCCGCTGCCCGGCTGATATGGGTGCGGTGTTTGTGACTGAGACGAAATCCGCAGGCGCGCCAACCAGCTGGAGCTATTCCGACAAGCTAGGCCGTGAAATTTTGACCATCTCCGAAGGCTTTAGCGCTAGCCAATTTGTTGGCGTGATCAGCTATTTTGATCGCTTAGGCCGCCCCGCCAAGGTATCCGAGCCCTTCTTCAGCTACTCGCCAGTTGCTACGTCTGGCAGCTTGCCTGGCGAAATTGCCACCGGCAGCCATTACTGGACGCTGACTTACTTCGATGCACTGGGCCGTGTTAACGCCATCATTGCGCCCAATGGTGCTAACACGACGACGCAGTACGTCGGTTTAACTACGATTATCACGCATCCAACCAACGGCTCTGGTTTGATTGAAACGAAAACTGAGAAAAAAGATTTGCTCGGTCGCGTGGTTGAAGTTACCGACGCTTTAGGCAACAAGGTCAAATACGACTATTGGAACCTCAAAGACCTAAAATCCATCACCAATGTGCCGGCCAATGGCGAAGCGGTGAGCGTGACGAGTTTTGTCATTGACGAGCACGGCCGCCGCACCAGCTCCAGCGATTCCAACAAAGGCAGCTACAGCTTTAGCTATAACGATGCTGGCGAATTGACCCAGCAAACCGCAGCCGATGGCAGCTGTATGCTGGCACTGCACGATTTCGCCGGGCGCATTACCGAGCGTTATGACGTGGCCGCTGGCTTGGGCTGTAATGTGTCAAGTGCCTATCAAAAGACCCAAACGTCGTTTGATTTGGGCGTTAATGGCATTGGTCAGGCCAGCAATACCCAGCTGCTGCCGCTCGATTCCAGCAGTTCAGATCGTGAAGACAGCACCGTGGTATTCGATAGTTTTGGTCGCGCCGTGCGCACCACGCAGCGCATTCAAAATGAGCGCAGCTACATCATGGAAGCCAAGTTCGACGAGTTTGGCCGCGCCGCGCAAAACTTCTTCAGCGCCGATGCCGGCACCTATTTTGGGATTAGTCGCCCGGCCATTCCGCTGACTGGTGAACACGTGCAGTACAACGCACGCGGCTATCCTGAGCACTTGCGAAACGTCTATCGCGCATCGGCTGCGGTGCCTGGGCAAATTTACCGGGAAACCAAATCGGTTGATGCGCGCGGCAATGTAGTCGAAGAAGTGTTCGCCAATAACGCCAGCATGACGGTGTTTCGAGGCTACGCCGAGGATTCCGGCTGGCTAAAGCAGATCAAATCCGGCGCACAGTCCAATGGCTTGACCAGCCCCACTTTTGGCGTACTACAAGATTTGCTCTATACCCATGATTTACAGGGCAATGTCATGAGCCGCAGTGATCGCAGTGCAAGCGGCACCACCAATGAGGCTTTTAGCTACGACAAGTTGCAGCGTTTGAAAGCCACGGTGCGAAATGGCATCACCGAGCCAATGGCTTATTTCAGCTCAGGCAATATCAGTTCGAAATACAACCTCAGTGGCGGATATGCCTATGATCGTCAAGCACCCACAGAATGCAGCGCAGTCATTGGCAATGCCACACCCGGCCCGTTCGCGCTAACCAAAATCGGCAGCGCAGAAAGTTTTTGTTACGACAGCCGAGGCAACCAAATCGCAGGCTTTGCTGGCGGCGTACTCAAGCGCGAAATCAGCTACACCAGCTTTGATGCAGCGCGAGTGATTCGCTCAATCACTCCGCGCAGCTTTGTGACGCGATTTAATTACGGCGCCGCCCGCCAGCGCTTGCGGCGCTATGATTTTGCGGGCTCGAACACCAGCGAAACCAACCAAGGCAAAGTCACGCATTACGCAGGCGATGCCGAAGTCACCACCAAGCCCGATGGCAGCACCGAGGTTAGGCGCTACATCAGCGGCATGACGCAAGTGCAGCTAATTCCCGCTACCGGTGCCGTGCAAACCCGACGCGAATACCTAATGACCGATGCGCTCGGTTCCACGCATCGGGTAGTCAGCGAACAAGCCGCCATTATTCCTGACGGCAAACAGGCCTTCGCGACGTTTGGTGAGCGCGCCAACGCAGCGGATCGTTCAACCTTAAGCGAAGTGGATCAAGCCAACTTCAACGCCGTACTACCACGCGGCTACACCGGCCATCAGCAGGCCGATGAAGTGGGCATCATCCATATGAATGGCCGAATTTACGATCCGCGTTTAGGGCGTTTCCTCCAAGCCGATCCGCTGATGGAAGATGTTTTCGATCCACAAGCGATCAACGCCTACAGCTACGTGCGCAATAACCCCATGAATGCGACTGATCCGACTGGGCATTGGAGGGCGAAAGAGCAGGGAATATTGCGGCAGGTCGTGGCTCTGGCGATTACAGTCAGCACAGGCATGCATATTGTCAGCTCTTTAAAAGCTGCTGGCGCGAACATGTGTTTAGCACCAGGAGCAGCAATTTACACCACGGTGGCAACCCAAGCGGCGCTTGCGGGGGCTGCATCGGGTGCATTGACTTCCGGAACGCTCAAAGGCGCCCTAATCGGTGCATTGGGCTCGTTTACCTTCCATCAAATCGGCCTTTCATCATTGCAAACTAGTGAGCGAATTTTTGCGCACGGAATTGCGGGTGGAACGTTAGAGATGCTGGGCGGTGGCAAATTTGGGCACGGGTTTGTTAGTGCGGGGTTGAATAAGGCGCTGTCGCCGCTTGCTGAAACGAAGAATGATTTTGTCAATGGTGTGATGAATGCAGCGATTGGTGGCTCGGTTAGCGAGATCACCGGTGGTGATTTTGCGAACGGGGCGGCAATGGCTGCTGCGCAATTTGCTTACAATAAATTGCTGTCGGATGAAGATGTGGGCCAGTGGAAAAACACGTTTGCGCGTTGGTTTGGCTTTGATCGCAATGCCGCACCGAGGCAGCAGCTGGCTGCGGGGGCGTCTGCGGTGAATAATGGCGCGCAAATGGCGAGTGAGGCGCTTGTTGTGGGGTACAAAGAAGTCACCGTTGGCGCCGCCACTGGAGGTGTTGTCGCAAAAGTTGGCAGCAAAGTTCTTGGCGGTGTAGGTCGCCGTCTTGGCCGGCTAATCAATGGCTGCTGCTGCTTTGCCGAAGGTACTTTGATTTACACTGCCAACGGAATGGTCGAAATTGAAAGCATCGCTGTTGACGATTTGGTTTGGGCACGTGACGAAAAATCTGGGGAAACTTCGCTCAAGCCGGTCACGCAGCTAATCACGACGCCAGTGAAGCCACTTTATGCACTGACCACCCAAAACAGTGAGGGCAGCACTGAAACGGTTGAAGTTACCGATAACCATCCGTATTGGGTGATTGGTCAGGGCTGGGTAGATTCAGGCCAGTTGCAAAGCGGTATGCAGATCGAAAATTTCGACCGCAATGTGTTGACAGTTGAATCGCTTGCCGCGTTGAATAAAAATGAAGTGACTTACAATTTTACGGTGGGTGATTTCCATACGTATTTTGTGGGTGAGCAGCGGGCTTTGGTGCATAATTGTGCGCTTAACTGCCGCGACGCGTTTAAGCATGGATTTAAATATGCGCCTCGAGTTCGTGCTCGCGGTGTCCAAGACCCAGTTAGCCATAACTTCCCGTATAGTTTTGATGACGAGATTCTTTCAATGACGCCAACCCCGAAGAAAAACGGCTACAACATTTTTCAAATGCCGGGCACTATGAACAGCAAACCGGGTGTGTTCGAGATTGGTTTAACAAAGGATGGCGTAATCGACCATCGGTTTTTTAGACCAACAAAATGATTGCAAGATACATTGTGGTTGATGGAATGCTTTCTGGCACAGGCATCCGAGACACGGTTGTCGGTGGAAGTATTGAGCCAAACGATTTGGGACTATCTCTGGAATTGATTGCTCATATTCGCGAATGGCTAAAACGGTACGAAGAAGAACATTTCGCTGGCTTGGTTGATCGAATCGAATTAGATGCACTTGACCAGGAGGGTATTGAAATCAGTCAAAGCCTTCAATTGGAACTGCCGAAATCAAAGGTCTCTTATTATTCTCATGCGCGATGTGAGGTTTTACCGATCCTATAGTGCGAACAGCGAAGGACGGAATAGCGAACGAACAGCGAAGGACAGCCAGTGGGAACAGCGAAGGACGGAACAGCGAAGGGCAGCCATTTTTCGCAAAAAAAATAACAGCGAAGGACAGCCATTTTTCGCAAAAAAACAAATAAAAAACCAGCGACCTTAAAATCGCCGGTTTCCCATTTTTACAACCAAACCAAAATTCATATTTTTAAATAAAAACTAACAGTCCCATCCGCTCTTGCGGCCATAAAAATATTGCGCTAATGCCTTAAACTTTGCTCAAAAATCGAGCCAAACCCGTGCTAAATAGCGTGCGCTGCGCCATCTCTTTGGCCTTGTCGATCAACTCATCCAATTCGCCGACCACGCGCCAATAACCCGAACCGATGCCCTTAACACGCATCGTCCAATGATCTTTATCAAGCCCAAGTTTTGTTTCTGCTTAGTTGACTGAATTTTCCCTCGCTTGCCTGCATGCAATTCGCGCCCGGTGAAATCAACCAAGTCGATATATTCGGCATTCGTCAGCGTCGGCACGTTGAGTGATTTGACGCCAATCAACGGCATGAGCGGCGCGCCGGCTTTGGTTTGATCGCGCAGAATTTCGAGATTTCTGGCTTTTATACTGGTGTAGCGAGAAGTGCTGATGCCGGTGGCAATCTTGGCGCGAACGGGATT
>JANOQN010000032.1:0-76345 GCA_031422315.1 Rhodanobacteraceae bacterium | reverse complement strand
CTTCCGATGCCGCGCATTCTGCACCCGTGGCCAAATATGCGCTTTCTCGTCAAACATCCAAGGCAGGAGCCCGGTGCGTAAGTTGCGCCCGCCGGGATCTGTGCGGGGGGTGCGCTGTAAGGCGCATTCCTACCGCGATTCCAAAGCGCTCGCTCAGCGGATCAAGATACGCAAATCAATAACGATCGCCGCTGATCGATTTGCTAGCAGTTTTGTAAGGGGGGGTTCCGGTTCGTACTGTTCACGGCGATTTGCAAACTACGCGGCCAGATATTGCTTTCATCGTCAATCGTCACCAGCCCACGGCTGTGACGCTCATAAGCGACCTGTAGCGCGAAATCGTGCAGGGCAAAGTTGGCGCTCATGGCGCGCAATCACTACTTGTCTCTAGGTGCGTCAGCACCCGTTTGCACCGGGCGGCCGTCTTGCCAGATTACGGCGTATTGGCCAAGTTTCTGCTTTCTCTCAAGTGCCTTGGCAACAGCCGCCCGCAATGCCTGAAGTATGGCCTGCGCTTCGGCTGAGGGCTCGCCGGTTGTAATAATCAAAATGCTATCTCCTGCAACAAATGCTGATAATAATGAGGGTGAACGATAGTGCGGACAGTATCCTTTTGCTCAAATACCAATTCAGGCAACGCACTGTTGTTCATAAGGCAACGACAAAAGTCTACTTCCGGGCTGAACACCTCTAGTAGATTGGCTAAGCTACGTGCAAAACGACGTTCGATATCAGCAATGGGTATGTTGTGCCCACCGTGGGTAACTCGTTCGGCGACGCGCAGTTTGGACATTTCCACGGAGGGCAATGCCAGATAGATCAGCTCTATACGCCAGCCCTCAGCGCGCAAGCGTCGTATCAATTTCAAGTAGCTACGACCCGCCAGCGTGGTCTCAAACGCAAAATCTTCGCGCTTGGCAATAGCCACGTCGATCTCACGTAAAAATAAACGACTGGCGGCCAATAGTTCACGTTCTGGCGCTAACGGCGACAAGCCCGCCGCGATTAAATCGGCATTGATAAAGCGAGAGCATCCTACTACTTGCGGCAGATACTCCAGAGCAAAGGTAGTTTTACCTGCCCCGTTAGGCCCGGCAATAATCCAGCAAGTCGGCATTACTCAAACCCCTTAAAATTCTCGGCTTTTTGCAGCACTGCAAATTCATCCCAGGTTATCGGCCCATTCGGCTTTAGCGCGCCGAACTTAAAACCAATCTCAATCATTGCCTCAAAAAACCCCACCTTTGCACGCGTGCTAGCGTTGATGCCCGCCCATAAATTGCGCTCTTCGGCTTGTTCGAAGGTGCAGCTGAATAGACTTGCGGCTAGCGAATCGTTTTGAGAATTTGCGATCAGGTTCACTGCACTTGCGCTTCGTCAGGGGAAGTCCGGGTATTTTCTACAGCGCGTTCTAAGCTGCGCGGCCAAACATTTCCCTCATCGTCAATCGTAATCAGCCCACGACTATGGCGTTCATAAGCGACCTGCAACGCGAAATCATGGGCGTCCTCCAGCCATTGCAAGCGTTGCGCAGGCGTGGAATTGCTGACGTAATAATCCAAGGCCAAATAGTCAGCCTTTTCCCAGGGGTTTAGCGATTGGAACGTTGGAATAGTCATTTAATCCTCCTTTTTCTCGCGCGAATTCCTCATTTGCAGGAATCGTAGCTTTTGAATATCAGAAAGATCCTGCGGGCGGCCAGCGATAGTTTTCATCTCGATTAGATGTTCGATCGAAGCAATCGGCGCGGTCGTGCCGCCTAAAGCGACGTTCTCGCGCTCCTGGTACATTTTTTCAAAGGGAATTGGCTCATCTACAAACACGTCAATTTGGCGATCAATTTGGACTCGATCGATTAACTGAAAAACCACCAAGCCCTTTTCGTTGATCCACTGGGCGCGTAACGCAGGATTTGCGAAATCCAAGATGCTGATCGGCAACAGCGGCGAAAAATTGATGGCTGCCAAAATCTGCATAGCACGCGTCAAATTGGTTTTCTCAAAAGCGAAAATCAAATCCAGGTCTTTAGTAAATCGCACATGGCCGTGCAAGTTAACAGCCACACCACCCACAATCACATAGCGAATGTTCTCGTCATTAAGGGCTTTGAGTATGTCGGAGATTTTAATTGCCATTGATTCGATTACTCTGAAGGTTTCGAAGGCGACGTAAGCCATTCTGGCTCTTTGATCAATTCGATCCTCGGCGAGTTTTTAGGTTGGTACGCTAGGTGTTTTCCCTGATGCTTGATGTCGATTGAGACCTCATCAAACTCAAGTAAATTATCCAACGCACTCATGGCTTCATAGGCACCTTGATTCACCAAAGTTGTTCCGGCTCCGGCCCCCGCAAACCGACATGCGTAAACCACAGGTTTGCCAACGACGGTCAATCCGTCGGATAGCTTTAGTATTTTGACAGAACCGTAATCAATTCCAATTCCTAATCCTGTTTCGAGCAAAACTGAACTGAAACTGCCACGACAGGCGTCGTAGTGTGCCTTGAAAAAGGCATGTGCTTTCTTCGCAGCTATTAAAATATTAAGCGCTGCCGTCGTGCCGCTAAATGGTTTAGGAAAAAAAGCCAGAGCGCCATCACCAGTAAATTTGTCAAATATACCGAACTGTTCTTTTATGATGTTTTCCAAGCCATTTGAGAGTTTGTTTAAAAAGTCGGCAAAAAGCGTTGACTCTTTCGCGTTGAGCATTAAGTCGGTGGACCGCCGAATATCGATGGAAAGTATAAATGCTTCTAATGATTTCGTAGAACTGTTAAGCCCCATTTCTGCAATCAGCGCGCCGTTGCTACCGAGCATCCTCTTACTAGCTTCGACACTTATCCGCTCAGTTAGATATGCGTGCTTTGCTAGAAAAGCTAGCGCTTGATAATCATTGTTAATCGTCGACAATTTTGATTTTAGTTCTTTGTTTTCCGCCTTTAGAAAAATCAAATTTGGTTCGCTGGATAGACTCGGCGTTCCGAATTGGGGCGAGCCAATTGATTTGCCAAGTTCGATGAACCGCTGGACAAATGCCGAGTGAGCCGAGTGTTCAAATCGGGCAGAATCCAGAAGTTCCATTTGTGCCATTGTTAGCGATTCTAAATTACCTATTGGTTCTTCCTCAATAGTTTTTTTGAGTAACTCCTGGAATGAAAGCGGGGTTAAATTAATTTGCTGCGTAGGCGGCTTACTTAATAAATCAATCATGGTACATCTCCCGCGTTAAAGGTAATCACATATTCCTCCGATACTCCCCCCCAACCTCGTACAGCGCATGACTAATCTGCCCTAATGAGTGCGTCTTGACCGCCTCCATCAAACCCTCAAACAAATTGCCGCGCTCGCGTGCGGTTTGCTGTAGGTATTTTAGCCCGCCAGTCGCAAAGCCATTTCGTGCCGCTTGGAACAGTGCGACATTGTTGATTTGGGCTTGCTTTTCGGATTCAGTGGAGCGGATAAGCTCGATGGTGGTGTTAAGTTCGGGGTTCTTAGGCAGAAAGGTATTGACGCCAATCAGTGGCAGGCTGCCGTCATGTTTTTTGTGTTCGTAGTACATGGATTCTTCTTGAATTTTGCCGCGCTGGTACATGGTGTCCATGGCCCCCAGTACACCGCCGCGTTCGCTGAGTGCTTCGAATTCTTTGTACACCGCTTCTTCGACTAAATCGGTTAGGTATTCCACTGCGAAGCTGCCCTGCCAGGGGTTTTCATTGAAGTTTAAGCCAAGTTCGCGGTTGATAATCAGCTGGATTGCAACCGCGCGGCGCACGGAATCTTCGGTGGGTGTGGTGATGGCTTCATCGAAGGCGTTGGTGTGCAGGCTGTTGCAGTTATCAAATAGTGCGTACAGCGCTTGCAGCGTGGTACGGATGTCGTTGAACTGGATTTCTTGCGCGTGTAAGGATCGGCCGCTGGTTTGGATGTGGTACTTCATCATCTGGCTGCGCGCGGAAGCGCCGTAGCGTTCGCGCATGGCGCGTGCCCAGATGCGCCTTGCGACGCGGCCAATCGCGGTGTATTCCGGATCCATGCCGTTGCTGAAAAAGAAGCTCAGGTTCGGCGCGAAATCGTCGATCTTCATGCCGCGCGCCAAATAGTATTCGACGATGGTGAAGCCGTTCGACAGGGTAAAGGCGAGCTGTGAAATCGGGTTCGCGCCGGCTTCGGCAATGTGATAGCCGCTAATCGATACCGAGTAAAAATTGCGCACATCCTTATCGACAAAATACTGCTGAATATCGCCCATCATGCGCAGCGCAAATTCGGTGCTGAAAATGCAGGTGTTTTGCGCCTGATCTTCTTTCAAAATATCCGCCTGTACGGTGCCGCGCACGGATTTTAGGGTTTCGGTTTTGATGCGTGCATAGGTTTCACTATCAACCACTTGATCACCGGAAATGCCGAGCAAACCCAGGCCCAAACCATCGTGGCCATCTGGCAGTGCGCCGCCGTAGCAGGGTTTCGCTTTGCCCGCTAGCAGCGCGTCGATTTTGGCGCGTGCGATTTGCCAGCGGGTGTCATCGCTGCGCAGATATTTTTCGACCTGCTGATCGATCGCAGTATTCATAAACATCGCTAGAATCATTGGCGCCGGGCCGTTGATGGTCATAGAAACCGATGTGCTTGGCGCACACAAATCAAAGCCCGAATAGAGCTTTTTCATATCATCCAGCGTGGCGATATTGACGCCGGAATTGCCGACTTTGCCGTAAATATCTGGCCGCACCGCAGGATCTTCACCGTACAACGTGACTGAATCAAACGCGGTAGAAAGCCGCGCCGCTTTGGCATCGACGCTCAAATAGTGAAAGCGCCGATTGGTGCGCTCGGGGTGGCCTTCGCCGGCAAACATACGGGTAGGATCCTCACCTTCGCGGCGGTATGGATACACGCCGGCGGTGTACGGATACGCGCCGGGCAGATTTTCCTTCATCAAGAACGTCAGCAGCTCGCCCCAGCTTTGATAGTTCGGCGCGGCAATTTTCGGGATTTTTTGATGGCTTAAAGAATCCCGATAGTTCGCGCCTTTGATTTGTTTGCCGCGCACTTCATAGGTGAATTCTTCATCGGTTACGCCGGCTTTGCGCTTGGGCCAGCTGCGCAGCAGTTGCAGTGCCTCGTTTGATAGCGATAGCACCGCATCGTTGTAGCGCTGGCGCAGCACCTGATGCTCGCCACTAGTCAGCTGTGCATCGCTGTACAGCGCCAAAGCCTCTGGCACGTTTGCGCCGTCCAGTTCTTTCAGTACCGCATAGTAGTGCTGCGCGCGCGCAGCGATTTCACTTTGTTTGATAGCTAACTTGTTTTGCGCGCGACCGTTTTCGGAAATTTCTGCCAAATAGCGCACGCGGCTTCCTGGAATTAGCACAGTGGCGCGCGGTTCCTTTAAGCTGGTGTCAGCGTTTGGCTGCCACTTAGCCGCATCTAATTTCAGTTTATCGCCGAGTTTTTCGACGATTAAGCGGCACAGATTGCTAAACATCCATGTCACGCCCGGATCATTGAACTGGCTGGCAATCGTGGGGTACACCGGCACGTTAGCGTCTTCCAGCTGAAACGCGACCCGGTTGCGCTTCCACTGCTTGCGAACATCTCTGAGCGCATCTTCCGCGCCGCGCCGGTCATATTTATTCAGCACAATCAGCTCGGCAAAATCGATCATGTCGATCTTTTCCAGCTGCGATGCCGCGCCGTAGTCGGATGTCATCACATACATCGGGAAATCGACCAAATCGACAATCGCGGAATCGCTTTGCCCAATACCGGCGGTTTCTACAATAACCAAATCAAAGTTCAGCGCCTTCAAACAGGCAATGCAGTCAACCAGCACGATATTGGTGGCCTGATGCTGGCGCCTTGTGGCCATCGAGCGCATGTACACGCGATCTGAGCGCAGCGAATTCATGCGAATGCGATCGCCTAACAGCGCCCCGCCCGAGCGCCTGCGCGTTGGATCAACCGCCAGCACGGCGATGCGCATCTGCGGAAAATGCTGCAAAAAACGATTCAGCAGCTCATCCACCACCGAAGATTTACCCGCGCCGCCCGTGCCGGTGATGCCCACCACCGGCGTTTTTGCACCGGCCAGCTTCCATTCTTTGCGCTTGAGCTCAAGCTCGCTGCCCTCCAAATCGCCCTCTTCAATCGCGCTTAGCATGCCGGCAATCGCGGCGTGATCGTCCCGCTCCAGCAGTTTGGGCATTACGGTTTTGCGTCTAGCCTTAGTGGTGCGCTGCATTAAATCTTCGATCATGGCGACCAAACCCATGCTCATGCCATCGTTCGGGTGGTAAATGCGCTCCACCCCCTCCGCATGCAGCTGCGCAATTTCTTCCGGTGTAATCGTGCCGCCACCGCCGCCGAACACGCGAATATGGCCCATGCCGCGCTCAGCCAGCATATCGACCATGTACTTGAAGTACTCCATGTGCCCGCCCTGATAGGAGCTCAGCGCAATGCCGTCAGCATCCTCTTGAATCGCTGCGCTCACTACATCGGCCACCGAGCGGTTGTGCCCCAAGTGGATCACTTCCGCGCCCTGGCTTTGAATCAAGCGCCGCATAATGTTGATCGCGGCATCGTGGCCGTCGAATAGGCTGGCGGCGGTTACAAAGCGGATTGGGGTGGTTTCACTTGTGCTTTGAACGGCTAGGGCGGAAGCGGTAACATTCATGGTTTGGCCTGCTGCGGGGTGTGTGGCAAGTGTAATTCCAATTTTGGGTCAAAACCCGTGTTCGTTTAAGGTGTTCTGCGCTAGCATGTATTTTTTGTGATTGCTGCGTTATGACCACACTTTCGAACATCCGCACGTTAAAAACCTTGAGTTTCGCGCTGTGTTTCGCGCTGTTTGCTACACCTAGCCAAGCCTGCGGCCCGGATTTCCAGCCCATGCTGCTGGATGATCGTGCGGGCACGCTTGCCCGGCTGCCAGAAGGATTTTTCGTATTTGAAGCGGATCGACTGATTCCGCGCAAATTGGCGCAGCTGCCACGGCCTAGCGTGTTGATCGACCCCTGGTTTAACCCAAGCCCGGAAAACCCCATCAGCGATGCGCAAACCGAGTATGAGCAGCAAAATTACACTGAAGCTCAAATGCAGGCGCATTTAAGTGCCCGCCAAGCTAGCAGTGGCGAGGAAGCGCTCAGCCGAGCAAGCACGCTACCGGCTGCGCACCGCTATTATTTGGCAGGCGCAATTGAGTTTCGCACCGGCAGCTACGAAGCCACGCAGGGCTACTTTGGCAAGGTTTTGGAGCTCGGTGCGGATGGCGCTGATCGGGCGTTGATGGCGCAGTTTATGCTGGGGCGCGCGGCGTACGTCGCTGGCGACGACGCAGTAGCAAAAGCGCATTTCGTCGAAGTGCGGCGCCTGGCAACTGCACAAAAAGTTGATCCACTGGGCTTAGCGATAGCCTCACTCGGCGAAGAAGCGCAAATTTTATGGCAGCAGCTGCGAAATGACGGCAGCTTAAATTCCGAGCAACAGCGCGCGGTATTGATTGAGTCGATTGCACTGTACGCCGAACAGGCTGCGCAAAGCCCGAATGGTGAGGGCGCAAAATCGCTGCGGTTTGTCGCGCGCAAGCTTAGCCAAAATAATGAGCTTTTGCGTGCTTCTATTTCCGATCCAACAGTGCAGCGTTTGATTTCAGCCTATGCCTATGCGCGCGGCGATGATGCGTTCTATTCCGAGGAGTACGACGACAACGGCAATCTGATTGAACCCCTACCGGAGCCACCGCTAGTCGAGAGAATTTTGGCCGCCGCTGATGCCGCGCAGGTGACGCAAATTGCCGGGTCTGACTATTTAGCCGCTGCGCTCTATTCTGATGGGCGATTCGAGCTAGCGCAGCGGTTTGCCGGGACTATGGAAACCCCGTTGGCAAACTGGGTGCGGGCAAAATTAGCGCTGCGGGCGGGCGATCAAAACGGGGCAGCAGCGGCATATGCGAAAGCCGCCAAAAGCTTTCCAACGCTAGAAGATTGGAATAAAGCAGAGCAGTTTACTAGCTCGCCGCGTTGCCGAGTGCAGGGCGAGGCGGGCACGCTGGCGCTAAGTCGGGGCGATTTTACCGAAGCCATTCAGCAGTTTTTCCTAGCCGCCGGCAGCTATTCGGAAGATCTAGCCTATGTAGCGGAGCGCGTGCTGACTTTGGATGAGTTGAGCAGTTTCGTCGATAAAAATACCAAGGCGCAGCCTGCAAAACCTGGGACTGAACCGGAATATTATTTTGACACTGGCAATGATCGCACCGCGGTATCGCGGCGTTTACGCGCTATTTTGGCGCGTCGATTGGTTCGGGATGGGCAGCTAGATAAGGCCGCTAGTTACTTTGATTATCCAGAGCAAACACAGGCGCTCGATGAGTACGCTAAAGCCATCAATTCGGCCAAATCTCTTAGTGGTGTCGCCAAAGCCGAGCAGCTTTTTAATGCTGCCAAGGTTGCCCGCATAAAAGGCATGGACATTATGGGCTTTGAGCTGGACCCGGATTTCAGCGTGTACTACGGCGCTTACAGCATGCACGAGCGAGATGGTGAAGATCGCAAGCTGCCAAGCGAGTTGATCGTGCCAAACGAGCGCGAGCGGTTTACCAGCAGCACGGCAAAACCGAACAAGCGCTTTCACTACCGCTACATCGCTACGCAGCTAGCCGAACAGGCGGCGGATGCCTTGCCGGCCCGCTCGCAAGCGTTTGCGGCGGTGCTGTGTAGAGCCACGCATTGGACGATCAACCGTGAGCCTGAGATGGGCATCAAGATCTATAAGCGCTATTTGAATCAGGGCGCGTATGTGCCCTGGGGCGGCATTTTTGGCACCGGACAAGCCTGCCCAACGCCGGATTTTGCGAAGGCGCAGGCGATGCTCGATAGCGCCAAGCGCGCCGAACGCAAGCGCATGGTGAAGCGCTACGCACCGTGGCTGGGCGGGATATCGGTGCTGTTGGTTGGTTTGGCGCTGGTGCTGCGGCGGCGCGGCAAGCAGAGCGCGTAACCTCCGCTAAGGCAATTTGTTTTGAGCCGCTTTGGCTTGAATTTGCCAATGGCTTTCGCGCTGCTGCTGGGTTGCAGTGCGACGGCTTGGCAGCCGTTTTTGCCGAGTCAGCATGAGCAGCTCTGGCTCATGTTTATCGCGCTTGTAATGTTTTTGCTGGCGTTGATTTATCGGCTGCGTCGAGGCGTCGGTTGGTTCTGGCCGGCGTTGTTTTTATTAGGTGGCTATCTTTACAGCAGTGCCATTGCTGAGCGTTTTTTAGCCACCAAGCTGCCCGTGGCGCAGGAGAATAGCGAACAGCTACGCACTGGCTGTATCGTCGATTTTCCAAAGTACGCCAATGCTTCCGATGCGCGTGCGCCGGCTCGGGTGCTGATGCAATTGCAGGCCACTGATAGCACTGATGCCATCCGCGCTTCACTGAGCTGGTATCAGCCGCCCAAATTAATCGGCGGCGAATGCTGGCAGGTCAAAGTAAAACTCAGACGTGTACACGGCGAAGTGAATCCAGGCGGTTTTGATTTCGAGCGCTTTGCCGCGTTGCGGCGCATCGCGGCGGTGGGTTACGTGGTGGCTTCAAAAGACAATCAGCGCTTGAGCCCGGCGCGTGGTTTGCTGGCACTGCGTGAGCATATCAGCCAAACATTCGCCGAAGTGGCGGCGATAGATCCGGCAAAGCCAGCATCAGAAAACGCACCAAAGCAGCGCGCTTTGGGTTTGGCGCAGGCGCTCGCGGTGGCCGATACCCGAATGCTGAGCGATGCCGATTGGGAACTGTTTCGCAGCACCGGCATCACGCATTTAATCGCGATCAGCGGCCTGCACATTACTTTGTTGGCTGGCTTTGGCGCGCTATTTGGTAGGTTACTAAGCACAGCCTTTCCCAGCCTTTGCCTTTGGCTACCCAGGCCGCAGCTGTGTGCATTGTTAGCGCTGCTGTTCGCTAGCGGCTATGGCGCTTTGGCCGGGTTTGCGGTGCCGGCGCAGCGCACGCTGTTAATGCTAGCCGCGCTGCTGTTCGGGGTTATGTTTAGGCGCTCACAAAGCTTGTGGCAGGGCTATGCATTGGCACTGATTGCGGTATTGCTGCTGGACCCGCTTGCGGTGTTGGCAGCCGGATTTTGGCTTTCGTTTGCCGCAGTTGGGCTTTTGTTATTAGTTTACGGGCAGCGCTGGCCGGAGCGCGGTTTTTTTAAGAGCTTGATTCCCGCGCAGCTGCTGATGAGCTTGGGCTTGCTGCCGTTCGGGCTTTTGCTATTTCAGCAGATCTCGATCAGCGCACCGATTATTAACTTGCTTGCGGTACCGTTTATCTCGCTATTGGTGGTGCCGCTAGTACTGCTCGGTCTTATTTTGTCCCTGCTTAGCACCAGCTTTGCCGCGCCGGTCATTGCACTGGCTTTGATCTTGCTGCGCTATTTTGGCGTCGCGCTTGAGGCCATGCACACCGAAATTTCCGCCCTGCTCGCCCCTATTTTCAACCTGTCTGCACCCGGCCCAATCGCATTTGGCTTAGCCTGCGCCGGGCTATTGTGGCTATTTGCGCCCAAAACACTGCCTGGGCGCGGGTTCGGTCCATTGCTACTACTGCCGCTGTTTCTACCACAGCAAATGCCTGGCAATGCGGATCAAAAAATTGCCGATCAGCAGTTTCGCATGACGCTGTTTGATGTTGGCCAGGGCCTCAGCGCTCTGATTCAAACCCGCACGCATGCGGTGCTGTTTGATACTGGCCCAGGCTGGCCTGAGGGTTCGAATGCCGGTGAAAGCCAGGTGCTGCCCAGCTTATTAGCGCTCGGCGTCAAGCGCTTGGATAAAATCGTGCTGAGCCACGCAGATTTGGACCATGCAGGCGGGTTAAACGCGATTACCGATGCCTATCCGAATGCTGAACTCTGGACCAGCGCAGTCGGTAAAAACAGCAATTTACGTAGCCGCACGCCAGCACAGGCCTGCCAAACCGGGCAGTCCTGGCGCTGGGATGGCGTTGAGTTTAAGTTTTTACACCCGAACATTGGCTTGCCTTATCTGCGCAATCAAAGCTCTTGCGTGCTGCATATTTCGACGGGCAAAAGCGCCGATAAGTCGATCAATTCTGGCTACCAAAGCGCGCTATTGCCGGGTGACATTGACGTGCTAATCGAAGCGCGCATGCTGCGTATTGACTCTGCTAGCTTAAATGCCGACGTACTAATCGCCGCGCACCACGGCAGTGCCGGCTCCAACAGCGCGGCGTTTTTGCAAGCGGTTGATCCGAAGCAAGTTTGGTATCCGGTTGGGCATCAAAACCGCTTTGACTTTCCGCGTGGGGTCACGCGTGATCGCGTGCAGGCGCAGGGCGCGAGCGAGTGGAATGTGTCTGAAACGGGCGCACTCAGCTTGATGTTTGGTGAAGCTGGTGCCGGGTTTACCGCCGAGCGTGGGCAGAGGTTTTGGTGGCGTGGCGCAACGACTTACACCCTAGCTAAACCAAACCGGGAATGACGCCGATGATGGCGTACAACTAGAATGCGGACTACTTCAGTGCTGACTATTCGAAATAATACGGAGTATGGAAAGCGGTGAACGAAGCTGCGTCGGATATCGTGTTCGACCACTGCATATCGCAGTGGATTAAGAAGGATATTGTCGATTGTTTGATAGATCTCTCGACGAAGCTGATCGCCGAGGCCAGCGCCTTTTTCGTTGTAGAAGGCAACTGCACTTTTCACATCTGAGGCCGTAAGGACGTGATACTCAGCTAGCACTAGATCTGGCCGCCGGTAAGATGCCGAAACTCATCGTGGGTTAGCAATCTAGCCTGGCCCGACTCAACTTGGCTATTACGCTCAATTGCAAGGCTAATTCCGTCAGAATCTAGGGTGCGATCTGCGGCTGGATAGGTCTCCAAACTTTCCCATGCTGCAAGCGCAAGCTGCGCACGAAGCGCAGGCGGGAGATTGAGAACGGCTTGTTCAAGCTGAGCTGAATTTTTCATGGCTGCAGATTACCAATTTCGACTAGCAAAGCCCAATAGTTAATTTGGTGGGTGCAACAGCCCATGAACCAAACTACACGGCGCATCTGCTTGCCCAAGCGCCCACGCGTACACTGATTGCATGGCTAAGGCCTTGCTGCGCCAGCTAAATTCTTCGGCAATCCAGGCTTTCGCGCGCGCGCCCATATCCTGTAGCTCGTGCTCAGGCAGTGCAGTAGCGTGCGTAAGTGCGGCCATCAAAGGCGCTACGCCATGATCTATCCACCAGCCGCAGCGCTGATCGTGCATACCGGCCCAGGGCGCACCGTAGCTAACAACTGCCGGCACGCTGCAGCCTAAGGCCTCGGCAATGGATAGCCCAAAGTTCTCGCTTTGCGACACTGACACAAACAGCTGCGCCGATGCCAACACCGCCCATTTTTCCACATCGTAAACCGCTGGAGAAATTTCCACGCGCGGGCATTGCAGTTCAGCAATTAGCGCGCGCAGCATTTGCCCGTAGCCCACATCATCTGGCCCGCAAATGACTAGCCGCCAATCCGGCCGGGTAGGCGCTATGGCCGCCCAAGCGCGAATAAGCGTATCCAACCCTTTTATCGGGTGAATACGGCCTAGTGCCAAGATGGTTTTAACTGCTGGATTTGCGGGTATCGGTGGCGTTTCAAACGTAGGCAAATCCACGCCGTTGGCAATCACGGCAATCGGTGCGGTAATGCCAAAGCTTCGAATATCGGCGGCCTCTTGCGCTGAAGTGGCGTGATAACAGGCCGCATTTTGATAGGCCGACGCTTGTAAAAATTTCCAAAACAGCCGCTTCTTTAAGCTCGAAAAAGCTAACGCCGCCGGCGCCAGCATGCCTCTAGGTGACACGATCAGCGGGCGCTGAAATTTTGCTGCGGCGCGCCCAGCCCACACATTTGGCAGCAGCCAAAGCCCATGCGAATGGATGATCGATGCATTTTCTAGCGAATTTTTTGCAGAGCTAAAAACAGCGGTTCGCAATCCTGCAGAGAGTCGCAATCCGCGCAAGATTGGCAGCTTTGAATAGTCATGCGGATAGGCTTGAATGTGCGCGTCGTTAATTGGCTGCGCATCAAAACTGTGCGTGCTTAGCAGCGTTGACGCCACGCCAACTTCGCGCAGTGCAGCGCTTAATCTGGGCACTGAATAAGTCGGCCCACCAAAGCGCGGATCAATGCCAGCTAGAACGTGGGCAACTTCTATCGGCATGCGAGCTGCGAAAAAAGAGTATGCAAATCAGATCCCCATTTTATGGTTAAACAAAGGCAAGTCTAAGCGAAATTGGCCTGACCCTGAGCGGCATTTATGCTAACTTTCACCGATGAAAAGTGGCGTTCTAATTATTCATTTTGGCGATGTTGCGGGTTATCCGCCAGTCCTACACGCGATTCCTCTGATTGCAGCGGCCGGGTTGCCGGTGCAAGTGCTGAGCTGCCTAAGCGCTTCCGACTTTTCACCTAAGTTTCCTTCGAATTTCCCAGCACGCCTACACTTTTGCAGGGCGATGCCTAGTGGCTGGCGTAAGCTGCTACATTGGCTAGTATTTATTGTAAAAGCCTGCAATCTTGCGCTGTGGCAGCGCCCTAAATGGGTGTATGCCTCGGATGCCCTGGCATTGCCAGCTGCAATGGCTGCACGATTTTTCGGCGCTAGTAAATTCCTGTATCAAGAACACGACTCCCCCGACGCCATCCAAAGCAAGCAGCCGTGGCAGCGTCGGCTTGTAGCACGCTTACGCGCGCGCGCGCTAAAGACGGCAGACATAGTCGTGATGCCAAATGAGGATCGATTGCGGTTCGCACGGGCGCAAGTTGGGCCTGGGCGTGGGGAAGATTTGGTGATTTGGAACGTTGCTCCGTTGTGCGAACTGCAAGACAAGCGCCTAGATCAACTCGGAAAAAGTTTGTTGGTTCACTTTCACGGTTCCATGGGTCAAGCCCGCGTGCCATTGGCTTTGATTGAAGCGATTGCCAAAGTGCCAAACACCCTATTTCAGTTCGCAAGCTACGAATTCGGAGGCAGGGTTCATACCCTTGCGTTACTTGAACGTGCGCGCTTACTTGGTATTGCCGAACGGGTCATAGATTTGGGCAGTATTGAGGACCGCGCACAATTGTTGGCACTCACGCGGCGTGCGGATGTTGGCTTGGCATTTTTTTCCAACAGCCCAAAAAACATCAACCACTACTACATGGCAGGCGCCAGCAACAAGGTGTTTGATTACATGAGCGCAGGCTTGAGTTTGCTGTTATCAAACGGCGCGCAATGGCAAGCGTATTTACCCGAATTTGGTATCGCAGTCGATCCCAATGATGCCGATTCCATCGCGACGGCGCTGCGAAGTTGGCATGAGAGACATCCAGATGCCCGGCTTCAAGGTGAGCTGGGTAGGCAGAAAATTGCACGTGACTGGCACTTTGAAAAGTGCTACCAGCCACTTCTGCGTGTACTTTTGTCAGCGCGCTAAGCAGACTCAAAGTTGTGCAAAATTGCCAACGGATTGCCGTGAATCTAGCCAGCTTGCATCAAAGCCCCGCAAACTCCAACATGCTCGCCAACCGATCCTGATAGCTGTGCTTGCCCTGCGCAATTTTCTGCACCACTCGCTGCTTAAACAATGCGCGCTGCGCGGGGTCGGCTATCATTTCACGCGCGATGCGCGGGATATCGTCGGCGCTTTGAAAATAGCGCACGCATTCACTCTCAGCACCGAAAATTTCCATGTGCTCGTCGGTACGCTCGACCAGCATGCATTCGCCGCTGGCGGCGGCCTCTAAGCTGCGCATGACGTGGCCGTCGCGATTTTGCCGCCGCACAATGCATAACGATACTTTGGCCTGGCTGGCCAAAGCCCGCATTCCAGCATTATTTAAGCCGCCTTTCGCAAACGGTTTAGTTTGTTTATGGTTATGCCAGTAAGCACCAAAAAGCGCGATATTCAGCCCGCTTTTTAGTAGGGGCTCCAGCAGCAAAAGGCGATCTTGATCCGCGCCGCCGACAAAAGCGACGTCATATACTTCCGCATGATTTTGGCTATCCACGTAGAAAAATTCTGGTTCATAGCCAAACTTTAGCTGCGCGGTCTTCGGGCCATTTAGCGCTTGAAACTCGGCAAAATTGGCGCTGCGCGGAGTAAAGGCAAAGTCGTACTGCGCTAGCGCCGCGCGAAACCAGCCACCACAAACGCGCTGATTCCACGGATCGTCAGTGGAAAAATTCATGCAAATCACCCCGGCCGCGCGCAGCGCAAGGATGATATTCAACGGGATCGGCGCCGCGCCCGTGGTGATTAAACAGTCCGCTTTCAAGCGTTGGCATTCACTCAGCACATGAGCTGCAAAGCTACCCATTCGGGTCATGCGGCGATCAAAGAACCGCCATGTTAGGCCGTGAATAAATCGATTTGGGTGTACAGCATTGATCAAATCAAAGTAGTTAACTTGGTGCCCAAGTGCTCGCGCACCTTTTGCCAGCGATTCGCCAACCGCAGTGCCGCCTGAGCCGCCAACCATGGCAATCGTCAAACTCATGTTGACGCCCTGAGCGCACGCCAGAAGAATCTGCTCAGGCGCGTAAGCATGGAAAAGTCAGCATAGAAATACAGCTCTATCAGCAAAAAGAGCGGCGAAGATACGTGAAGCACTAAAACGCTGGCCTTAACAGCGAAATCAACCTTGCGGCCCTGGCTTGCCAATGGTCAGCGCGCCATCAATGGCCGTGCTCGGTTCAACCCAGCGCTGGAGCGCGGTATTGGACGCAGAATCGCCGGCGCGCGCGGCTTTAAAACGCAAGCGAAATTGCGGCCAGCTTTGATCGTCAATACATACGAGCTGCGGCGCACCCTGCCTGGCATTCGATAGCCCCGAACTTGCATTGCTACTGGAATCGGTTGGCAAACTGAGCGCTTGCCCAGCAAATTCGAGGCTTATTTCTATTCCCTCAGCAACTTCTGTGCGTTCAAAACCTGGGCTTTTCACTGCCTGCCAAAGCCAGGGCGAGCCATCAATCGGCGGGGTTGGCTGGCTCGGCGTTTTTACTTCATAGCCGTCCGCATAAATCTGCATGCCGTAGAGCCCGCCTTCAAAGCTGGCGCGCTCACACATTTGCTCCAACACAAGCTTCGCGCGCTGGGCAGCCTGCTCTAGCGCGCGCGATTGCCCGCCCGCACCTAGGTTTACAAACGCGAGCGCGCTGATAATCGCCAAAATGGCGAGCACCACGATCACTTCTAACAGCGTAAAACCGGCGTTTGTACCGCTTGGAAACTGCGTTGTAGTAGCCGCGCTATTTGCGCTTCGGCACATACAAATCGGTAATCGTGCCTTCGAATACTTCCGCCGCCATGCCCACCGATTCCGACATTGTCGGGTGCGGGTGGATGGTCAGGCCGATGTCGGCGGCATCGCAGCCCATTTCAATCGCAAGCGTTACTTCCGCGATTAAATCCCCGGCGTTCGGTGCAGTTATGCCGGCCCCGATCACTTTGTGCGTGACTTCATCGAACAGCAGCTTGGTGAAGCCTTCGGTGCGGTTTACGCCGATCGCGCGCCCGCTGGCGGCGAGCGGGAACATGCCTTTGCCGTAGGCGATGCCTTGCTTTTTCGCCTCAGTTTCGGTAATACCGACCCATGCAACTTCGGGATCGGTATATGCCACCGAAGGAATCACGCGTGCGACGAATTCGGATTTATGCCCGGCTGCTACTTCTGCCGCTACTTTCGCTTCATGCGTTGCTTTGTGCGCCAACATCGGCTGGCCGACTAGATCGCCAATCGCAAAAATGTGCGGCACGTTGGTGCGCTGCTGCTTATCGACATCGATAAAGCCGCGCTCTGTGACTGCAACGCCGGCCATTTCTGCCTTAATTTTCTTGCCGTTTGGGCTGCGCCCCACGCTGACCAGTACGCGATCATAAAGCTGCGGTGCGGGCGCATTTTCGCCTTCAAATGTGACGCGTAGGCCCTGTTTTTCGGCTTCAATCTTGCTGACTTTGGTTTTCAGATAGATCGCTTCGTAATGCTTAGCAATGCGGGTATGCAGCGGCTTGACTAAATCCACATCCGCGCCCGGCATCAGCTGATCGAGCAGCTCAACGACCGTGACTTTGCTGCCGAGCGCGTCATACACGCAGGCCATTTCCAAACCAATAATGCCGCCGCCCACAACTAAAAGGCGTTTTGGCACGTCAGCCAGTAAAAGCGCATCGGTCGAATCCATCAAGCGCGGATCGGCCCACGGCAGGCCCGGAAGTTTGATCGGCTGTGATCCAGCGGCAATAATCGCGTGCTTGAAACGCACGGTTTTTTGCGTGGCTTTGCCATCGCTGTCGTGTCCGTTGACAACAAAATGATTCGCTGAGCCAAATTCACCCGTGCCTTGCACCACAGTGACTTTGCGCTGCTTGCCCATACCCGCCAAGCCGCCAGTGAGTTTGCTCACCACGGTATCTTTGTGCTTGCGCAGCTGATCCAAATCAATTTTCGGCTTGCCAAAGCTCACGCCTAAATCGGCAAACGCGCGCGCCTCGTCAATCACGCGCGCGGCGTGCAATAGCGCTTTGGACGGAATACAGCCGACGTTTAAACACACGCCGCCCAAGGTTGGGTAGCGCTCTATCAGCACCACTTTTTGACCTAAATCCGAGGCCCGAAACGCCGCCGTGTAGCCACCCGGACCGGAGCCCAATACCGCCACATCGCAGTCAAAATCCGCATCACTAATGGCTTGCCCTAACGCTGCAGTCGCTATCGCAGGTATTGCGGCAGCAGCAGTGACAACTGGCGCGGCAATTACTGGCGCTGCGGCAATTACTGGCGCCGCAACGGGCGCGCTAGCGGCGGTGTCAAGGATGGCAATGAGCGAGCCTTCATCAACCGTGTCGCCAATCGCCACTTTGAAGGCTTTCAGCACGCCCGCACTATTGGAAGGCACTTCCATGGTGGCTTTATCGCCTTCAACGACAAGCAAGGATTGATCTTTGGCGATCACATCGCCCGGCTTTGCTAAAAGTTCAATCACCCGCACGCCCTTGGCACCGCCCAAATCTGGAACTTTGACTTCAACGCTCATCGCTTTTCACCCTGTGTTTATCGCCTCAATTGTGGAGTTTATCCGAATCTGGTGGCGGGCTTGCGGTGGAATTTTCCAAATCCAAGACTTCAACCTCTGGCTGTGGCCGCGTACCGGCCCAATGCGTGCACCAGCTAAATTGCGCAGGAACTGGATCAACGCCAAAATCCGCCAGCGGATGGCAGCGGCACAGCCGAGTGATGGTCAGCCAGCCACCTTTGAACCAGCCAAATGCGCTAATGCTTTGTGCACAGTATTGAGAGCAGCTCGGATAAAACCGGCAGCGCGGCCCTAAAATTGGGGAAATCAGCCGCTTATAAGTGCGCTGTAGGGCGTGAATTAGGTGTGGCAATCAGCCGCCGCGAAAAATGACCGCTTCTCGGCACATGAAGTAAATCGAGATCAACAGCAGCACCGCGGTCAACGCCAGGTTGCTAAAATTAGCGAGCAGCCAAGTCCAGCCGCTGATTTTTCCGACAAATGCATCGCCAATGACGGCAACCGAGCCGGTCATCGGCAGGCTGCTAAACACTGCACTGGAGAAAAACTCCGCGAAATTGGCTGCCATGGCCGCGCCGACACCGAGCATGACCGAGGGCGCAATGTAAAATTGCGCCTCTTTGTAGCTGCGGGCAAACACACACGGCAGCAGTACCAGTGCGCACATGACGCTAGCTAGGCTTAGCACTGTGCTAAAAATTACCAAGCCGCCCAGCAATGATATTTCAATATTTAGCCCGAGCGCTAGGCTCATCGCGGCAATAGCTTTGGTTGAAAGCGCGCCCAAAAAGCTCTTGATCGCCCAAGTCGAGCAAAGCACAGTTAAGGCAATGCCAAGCAGCCCGCAAATGCCTGAAATCAGCCCAAAAAACGTTACCGAAATAAACTTTCCCAGCACCGCATCGGCTCTGGTAATTGGCGCGCCCAGCAGCGCTTCTAGCGTGCCGCGTTCGCGCTCCGCCACGGTGGCTTCAATCGCACTGGCTTGCCCGCCAATCGCACACCAGATAATCAGCATCAGCGGCAGCAGCGTGCCGATGATGTTCACCGCAAACCCGGCTTTGCCGAACTCAGTGCGGGTTTTGAGCGGTTTGAGCTGCGCTTTGTCCAGCCCTAGCGCGCTTAACTTGATAGCGGATAGGCGCTCGTTGTAGCGACTTACACCTGCCTCAATCGCCAAAATGGCCGCTGCTGCGCGCTTGCTTGAGCTATGCTGGAACAACACCAGCTCAGCCGGTGGATCGCCAATCGCCTGCGGAATTAGCCTTGGCACAGCAATTGCCACCGCCATTTCCTTGGCAGTAGCCGCTTGAGCGACCATTTCCAGCTTAATCGTACTGATCAACCCGCCCACCAGCGCTTTGCGCAGCTCTTCCGGCAGGGTGCCTTCGATGCCTACCCGGGTTTTATCGAGCTTCAAAGCGGGCATCACAAAACTGGCAGCAATCGGCATCACCAGCGCCAACAGTGGCAAAAGCAGAAGCGGAATCAGCGTCGCGGTCAGCATCGCACGGCGATCTCGTAACGTAGCTAGGATTTCTTTTTTTGCAATCGCCCAGATTTGCGGCATTTGTAAGCTAGCGAACATGGGCGGTGCGCTCACTTGCGCTGACTAGATTGATAAAACACTGCTCCAGCGTATTCGCGCCGCTTTTTTCCAGCAAACCGGGCAGTGAATCACTGGCTATCAGGCGGCCCAGATGCAAAATCGCGGCATGATCGCATAGCGCTTCGGCTTCACTCATGACGTGGGTTGAATAAATTACCAGCCGGTTTTGCGCTTTACAGCTCAGTGCAAAATCCATTAGCGCGCGCCTTGCCAGCACATCTAAGCCGTTGCTGGCTTCATCGAGTAACAGTACCTCTGGCCGGTGCAGCACAGCTCTGGCAATGACGATTTTTTGCTTCATGCCGGTGGAATAGCCGCCCGCGCGCTGATCGATCCAATCGCCGATGGCCAATTCACGCATAAGCTCGCTTACGCGGGCCTGCACGTCGGATTTTTGCATGCCGTAAAGCTGCCCGAAAAAATGCAGATTTTCTCGGCCGCTCAAGCGTTCGTAAACGCCCATTCCCGCGGAAACCGTGCCCATTTTGCGGCGCACGGCAAGGCTGTCATGTACCACGTCAAGCCCGCCAATTCGGGCATCGCCCGTGCTCGGTGCCAGCAGGGTGGCCAAAATACGCAGCAGCGTGGTTTTGCCCGCGCCGTTTTGACCCAATAGACCGAATATGCAGCCGCCTGGAATGCTCAAATTGAGCGGATGCAGCGCCTGGGTTTGCTTGAAGCGTTTACTAAGGTTGGTGATTTCAATCATGCCGCAAGCATACAGGTGAAACTGGCGCTAGCTGACTGACGTAAGTCATTGGGCGGGTATTTCGATCAACAATCCCTTGCAGCGATGTTTCCGCCCAACGTGCGGTCGATTTTGCTGACTTTTTTGCCCCACCTCGTCATCCCGGCGAAGGCGGGGATCCAGTGCAGGTGTCAGAAATTCGCTCGGATCTTTGTGCGGTGAAGTCGCTGCAATTTTACACTTATGCGCAGACGGAAAGCTCGGCGAGCCTGGGTTCCCGCCTTCGCGGGAATGACGATAAGGCGATCTGCTGGGGTTAGGCGAGTAAAATGTCAAAGCTATTGCCGAACGAGCACATAGCTCCCACCCCGCCCATATTCATGCATGTCAAGCTATCGTATCGCTCATTTTTTGAACTGATAACCGCATGCTTTCCAGCTTTTGGACGCTTCTTTGCACCGCGCTGACGTTTCTAACCCGGCTGCCGCTGGTGGCACGCTACGCGGATCCAGCGCCGATTGCTTTGGCGCGCTCGGCGGTGCTTTGGCCTGCGATTGGTGCGTTAATTGGCCTGTCGATTGCGGTAGTGTTGTTGATTTCTACGTATTGGCTAGGCGCGGCGATTGCTGCATGGCTGGCGATATTGGCCGGATTATTGCTAACCGGCGCGTTCCATGAGGACGGTTTAGCCGATAGTTTTGACGGCCTTTGGGGCGGCTTTACCCCGCTGCGTCGCCTAGAAATCATGAAAGATAGCCGCCTCGGCACCTATGGCGCGCTTGCTTTAATCTTGTTGATTGGCCTAAAAGCTGCGCTGCTCGCCGAGCTAGCAAAGGCTGCGCCGCTCGTGGTTTGCGCAGGTCTAATGGCTGCACACGCCCTGGCTAGAGCGTCGGTTTTGCCACTCACGCGCTGGCTGCCATACGTTCGAGAAGGCGCAGATAACAAGCCCGTCGCTGAAGCCATCAGCGCGAACATCGTTGCTATCGGGCTTAGTTTGACCGTGCTGATTTTGCTGACACTGCTGAGCCGGGCGGGCATTGGCCTGCTCGAATCCATCAAGCTGAGTGGCGTTTTGTTTGCCGTATTGATAATCGTGTGGCTGGGCTGGGCGCAGGTTTTGCGGCATAAACTGGGCGGCGTGACCGGTGATACGCTCGGCGCGGTCAATCAGCTGACCGAAGTGGCGGTGCTGCTGTTAGCGTGCGGTTATTTGCGTTTCAAGGCAGGCTGAGCTTATGACTCAACACGTTAACTCAGTGCAATGGCTAGCTAAACTTAAGCCGGTGCAAATAGGCCCGTATGAGATTGCCACGCCGCTTGCGCTCGCACCGATGGCGGGCGTTACTGACTTGGTATTTCGTGTGCTGTGCAAGCAGATGGGCGCGGGCATGGCGGCAACTGAGATGACGACTAGCGATGCCAGCTTGTGGAACAGTGCGAAGTCAAAATTCCGCATGGATCACACCGGAGAACCCGCACCCATCATCGTGCAAATTGCGGGTGCGGATCCGTGCAAGCTGGCCGATGCCGCGCGTCATAACGTCGATCACGGCGCGCAAATTATCGATATCAATATGGGCTGCCCGGCAAAAAAAGTCTGCAATGTGATGGCAGGCTCAGCGCTGTTGCAGGATGAGCCTTTGGTGGCGCGCATCCTTGAAGCGGTGGTTAAGGCGGTCAAAGTACCGGTCACACTGAAAATTCGCACTGGCTGGAATCACGCCAATCGCAACGGCGTTGTCATTGCCAAGCTGGCGGAAGCCGCTGGAATTCAAGCGCTGGCTGTGCATGGCCGCACGCGGGTCGATTTGTACCAGGGTGAGGCCGAATACGACACCATTGCCGCGATCAAACAGGCCGTGCGCCTGCCAATTTTTGCCAATGGTGATATTGATTCGCCAGAAAAAGCGCTGTTGGTGCTGCAAAAAACCGGGGTCGACGGCCTCATGATTGGCAGAGCCGCGCAGGGCAGGCCGTGGATATTCGGCCAGCTAGCCGCCTACTTGCAGCAGGGTGTTGTGTTGCCAGCGCCTGATAATGCGGCAGTGTGCGCTATTTTATGCAGGCACTTGCGGGCACTGTACGGCTTCTATGGCGAAGAATTGGGGCTTAAAATTGCCCGTAAACATATCGGCTGGTACGCCAAAGAACATCCAGAACGCATGGCAATACGCGATATTGTGCTGCGCGCTGACAGCCCAGATTTGCAGCTTAGCTTAACCGAGCAATTTTTCACTGAGTCGCATTTTGCAGGACAGGTTTGTGGTCTTGCAGTTGCAGCTTGACTTTGGCTTTACTTTTTTATGATCGCAATAATCACAACAGACAACAGTAGTGTTTCCGAAGTGTGTAATTTCGTTATCAGCGCAGGCGGGGATCCAGTACACGCGTCAAAGTCAAGCGAACGCTTATGCAGCATGGATTCCCGCCTACGCGGGAATGACGATATAGATTCGCAGTCGTTTGAAGCGCTGATCAAATTTTACTGAATAATTTTCTATCTCAACTTTCTCCGAGCCATCATGTTTGAATTTCTAAAACGCTTCACCAAAGCCAAAGAAGTACCGGCGCTACCCGAACCCTTGGCAAAGTTTGAACCGAACGCCGCGCCACCCGATAGCCGCACCATTGCCGCCGAAATCGCGCAGCCGCAGAGCTTAAAAGAGCGCATGGCACGCACCGTGCAGGCAATGGCGGGCAATATTTCCGCGCTATTTTCTGGCAATCCAAAAATTGATGATGATTTATTGGACGAGCTAGAAGCCACGCTGATCCAGGCCGATGTCGGCGTCAATTTAAGCCAGCGCGTAGTCAATCGCCTACGCGATGGCGTTCGAAAACGGGAATTTTCCACGCCTCGCGATCTGATTCTGGCGCTGCGTAAAGATTTGTTTGATATCTTGCTGCCGGTCGAACTTGCACTGTGGTTTCCGCCCGAGCCAAAGCCATTTGTGATTTTGATGGTAGGCGTCAACGGCGCCGGCAAGACCACCACCATTGGTAAGCTAACGCAGCGTTTACAGCAGCGAGATCAGCGCGTCATGCTCGCTGCAGGCGACACCTTCAGAGCGGCGGCGGTTGAGCAGCTCAAAGAATGGGGCGTTCGTAATGACGTCACGGTAATCGCGCAGGGCCAAGATGCCGACGCCGCCTCGGTGGTATTTGATGCGCTGCAATCGGCGCAGTCCAAACAAATCGACGTGCTGATTTGCGATACCGCAGGAAGGCTGCACACGCAAAGCAATCTGATGCAAGAGCTGGCGAAAATCAAGCGCGTGTTGAGCAAGTTAGACCCAAGCGCGCCGCACGAAACGCTGCTGGTGATTGACGGCTCGATGGGGCAAAACGCGCTGATGCAGGCGCGCCAATTTCATGCTGCGGTGGGTTTGACCGGCATAGCCATTACCAAACTGGATGGCACCGCAAAGGGCGGCATTGTGTTCGCGGTGGCCGATGAGCTAAAACTTCCGCTGCGCTTGATTGGGGTAGGCGAGAAAATTGAAGACTTACGCGAATTTCGCGCCGGTGAGTTTTTGGATACGCTGCTGCCTGAGTCTACCGCTAGCTAGTGAGCAACGCCCTGCCCTCGCGGATTAACGAGCGATTCGCCGAGCGCCTGCTGACTTGGTTCGATCAGCATGGCCGGCATGATTTGCCATGGCAGCACCCGCGTTCGCCATATTTTGTTTGGCTCAGCGAAATCATGCTGCAACAAACCCAGGTGGCCACGGTAAGGCCGTATTTTTTGAGATTTATCCAGCGCTTTCCAGACATTGAATCGCTTGCAGCCGCAAGTTTGGACGAGGTTTTAGCGCTCTGGGCTGGGCTTGGCTATTACAGTCGAGCGCGCAATTTACACATTTGCGCGCGGCAAGTTATTGCGCACCATCATGGCGAATTCCCAAGCAATTTAGGCGCGCTGCTGGCGCTGCCCGGCATTGGCCGCTCGACCGCGGGCGCGATTGCAGCGCAAGCGTTTGGTCAGCGCGCCGCGATTTTGGATGGCAACGTCAAACGCGTATTAGCGCGGCAAATTGCGCTGGATGATTGGCCTGGCAGTGCAGCCGCACAAGCGCAGCTGTGGCAAACCGCAGAAGCAAGCTTGCCGCACACAAGGCTAGCGGATTACAGCCAGGCGCTGATGGACTTAGGCGCGCTGCTGTGCACCCGTAAAAAACCGCTGTGCAGCGTGTGCCCAGTGCAAACAAGCTGCGCAGCGCATGCCCGCCAGCTAACCCACGAGATTCCGCATGCCAAGCCCAAACGCGCGGCAGTACATAAAACAGCTAATTGGCTGTTAGCTTGCGATAGAAACGGTCAGATTTTACTGGAGCGTCGGCCCGAAGCTGGCATTTGGGGCGGACTGTATTCTCTGCCAGAATTTAATGACGCGGGTGTCACATCAAAGCTTCAAATACTGGGGCTAGCATCGATAGCACCGGCGCAGCAGCTAACGAAAGTGCGACATGTGTTTACGCATTTCACGCTACACGCGACGCCCTGGCTAGTGCACGTCAACGTTGACTATGCCGCGCGCGAGCCTGGGTTGCGCTGGATCAATCCGCAGGCCAGCAGCACGTTAGGTTTGCCCGCGCCAATTAAAACGCTGCTGCAAAACTTTGCCGAGCAGCGCCCGCTTGAATCAGTTTCGGAAAGCTAGCGATGGGCGCGATTTTAGGTCAAATCAATTTAGACTGGCGCACACCGGTCGCACCACAGGCATTTGCCGCGCGCTGCAATCGACTTGCACACAGGGCCAAGCAAGGCCGCAAAGGTTTTGTTAACCAAGCCGTGGCACTGGCCTGGTTCGACGCCGGTGTGCCGCAAGATGCTAAATTGCAAGGCCAGCCCTGGCTGGATCGCGAGCTGTTTGTGCTGTTTGATGGCTCGCTTAGCAATCAAGCAGCGCTATGCAAAGCTTTTGACCTGCCCATTGAGGCTAGGCTGCATGCCATTATTGTGGCGGGCTGGCGCCGCTTAGGGGAAAAGCTGGTTGCCAAGCTAGAAGGCGGATTTGCCTTAGCCATTATTGATCGCAGCGCACGCACGCTGGTGTTGGCAAGAGATGTCCTGGGCATGCGCCAGCTGGTATATCGCAAAAGCGCCGATGCGCTTATGTTTGCCAGCGAAGAAGCTGCGCTATTTGGACCAGGCGATACGCTGTCCAGCAAAGCGATTGCCTGTTACTTCGCCAATGCCACTAGCGATTCAGGCGCAAGCTTTTTCAATGGCATTCAAACGCTAGCGCCAGGCGGCGTGCTGGTGGTTCGCAATCAACAAATCAGCTTGAGCCTAAACGCGCCGCCACGAATAACCTTGCCGAGCAAGCTGAGCGATGCGGATGCCACCTCGCAATTCAAGTCGCTGATGCAACAGGCGCTGTTTCGGCGCGGCCTTTACGCGGCCAACGCTGCGCCATCGCCCAAAGCGCAGATCGAAACTGCGGTGAGCCTTAGCGGCGGGCTTGATTCCAATCTAGTATTCGGCATGGCAAAGCACCCGCATTTGCGCGCGGCCAGCTGGTCGTTTAGCGATTTTGCCATCAGCGATGAGCTAGCGTTTGCCCAATTGCACCCGAAAGCGCGCGGGCTAAAGCATCAGGTCATGCAAGTGCCGCTCGCCAGTATTCTGCCGTTGAGTAGCCCAGCACTTCGGGTGGTCAGTCTCAACACGCCTGTTAGCAATGTTTATCGCGAGCTCAAAACGCGCTTCTATCAAAGCCTAAGTGCGGCCGGCGTACGCCAGCTCGCGCACGGCAATTTCGGCGATCACGGCATTTTAGACGCTGGCGAATGGCTCAGCGATACCCTAGCAAGACGCGATTATTCGGCGATTTTTAGCGAATATCGTTGGCGCGTCCAGCACGGCCCGCACGGCTATCAATTATGGCGAGATACCGGGCTACGGCGCTTGGCTCGGCGCACGCTCGGCCTTGCCATCAGCCGCCCGAATCGCGCGCCGCTGCTGACAGCTTCAGCGCGGGGGCTGCTAGCGCCGCAGCAGTATGAGCAGGGCATTAGAGCGCGCCAGCTCGCGCTGAATTATGGCGCGCGCGCCGCGTTTGAATCTTGCGGTGAGACTGAGTTTAGCGAGCGCTTTGGGCTGTCAACCTTCTCACCGTTTCGCGATCCTGATCTGGCCGCCTTTATGTGCGCGCTACCGGCAAAATTCATGCAACGTGCTGGCGTGCAAAAGTGGATCTACCGAGAAGCCTTGCGCAGCACCGCCATTCCTGAAGCACTGCGCACGCGGACTAAAGCCACCAGCTTGCAGCCGATTTTAGATGCCGCGATTGATGGTGCGTGCCGTGCAAAATTTTCCGCGCTATTGTTCAATCCTGACGCAATCTGGCCACAATTTATTGACCGAGCTGGCCTACAAAAACTCTTTGATGCGTCAGGCCGAACGGATTCCGAAAGCGCGTTGATTTGGAAATGCACGAGTTTGGAGCTTTGGGCAGCTGCGCTGCGCGGTCAAAACACCCGGTTAACGCTGTCAGAAGCTTGAAACAGTGCCATTACCGCCTGCGCTTTTTGACAATAGCGGCTAGCATCAACACGGTAATTTCCTCACGATCATGATAAAGCTGCTTGATGCGCAGCACGCCATCTGGAACGGCTGCTTGAAGCATGGCTCGACATTGAAACAGCGTTTGTGCGCGCGTTTGCATCGGCAGCTTGAGATTGATCACCGCGCTGTGGCAACGCTTTTCTTTAAACCAGGTTGCTGCAAGCGCCGCAACTTTTAGCGGGCTTTCCACCATATCGCAGACCAGCCAATCGACTGGTTTTTCCGGTACGTACTTGAAGCCATCGCTGCGTAAATGCGTCACACGATTGGTGCGCATTAGCGCGTCATCAATTCGGCCGTGATCAACCGCAACCACGCTCATGCCCCGGCGCAGCAGCTGATAGGTCCAGCCGCCTGGGCACGCGCCCAAATCCACCGCTGTCATGCCCAGTTTAATGCGCTCAGCGCGTTCGGCATCACTCATCAGTAGTAAAAACGCTTCATCGAGCTTAAGTGTGGATCGGCTCGGCGCGCTGGCGGGAAATTTTAGCCTGGGAATGCCTGAGGCCACTGGCGCGCTTTTGGGCGGCGTGGCCAAACCCAGCACGCAATGATTGGAGCTTAAAAAAACCACATGCGCGGCAGAACGTACTGGTTTGCTAGACACGGCATCTGTGCGGGTGGCATCGAACTCAGCTTGCAGCGCCGCCGTCATCGGTGCCAGCCGACGGGCGTCATCAGTATCGGGCGAGTAAAAAAATGTTGGCAAATGTGCCAGCGCTTTGGGCCACTGCTGAATCAACGCCTGCACGCGCTGGCCCCTGGCTAAGTCAGTGATTTCCGCCTGCACAGATAAGCATTCGCGCACGAACGCCAGCTGATGCCAGCTCGGCCAGGTTTGCCAAAGTGAAGGCGCGCCTGCTGCCACTTCATTAGTTTCCACCCAAACTATGCCAGGCTGGGTGTGGCTAACTGTGGCATCTGGGAAGCGCTGGCTGGTTTCCGCGCAGGCTTCAAGCTCGAAGCCTACGCGGGTTTGGAGCAAAATTTTCACTGAGCCGACTCAAACCCGTCTTTGAAATCGGTGCTGACATCTAACTGCAAAACCTGCACCGATTGCGCGCTGCAATTGTCGGTCGCGCGCATACTGAGCTGATAAACGCCGGGCGGGTTTGCGTTCGTTACGCTAATCTGCGCGCTCGGAGCGGCCACGTTAAATCCGCCGGTGAAGCTGAGCGGGCTGATGCTAATGAATAGCGAATCAACCGTACCGTTGTCGGTTGGCGCGGCGCTTGGGTTTACGCTCACCGAGGCGCCCGGCAGCATTAGTGTGTTTAGGTAACTACCTAAAACTGGCGGTGTGTTGGCATTAATTCCGATAACTACATCAGCCGTGCTGGACAAACTCCCATCGCTAATTTGCAGGCGCACCGTGCCGCTTTGCGCGCTGCAGTCGGCCGAAATATTGGCGCTAACCACTCCTGCATTATTCGTTAGGTTATTGACGGTAACGCCCGTCACCGAGCCGCCATTGATAATTGACACAGTTAAATTCCCAGACGGCGATTGGCCATCTGCTACCGTGCCAAGCTGCACCGCACTACCTGCGGGGCTGCCTTGTTGACGAATAATGGACGCCGCTGCGGTAAAGCTCGGCGCGGTGTTTACCTGCAAAACCGTCACGTTGAGATTGACATCGCGAATCGCACCGCAGCTGTCAGTAATTCGAATCGTGATCACGTGATTGCCGACCGGACTGGCATTGCTGAGTTGGACGACGCCAGTGCTGCTATTGAGCGAAAAGCCGCCAGTGTAGGTGCCATTGCTCAACAGTGAAACGACAGGATTGGTAATGCCGTTATCGCTTGCTGCGACGCTCGGATTGATGGTTAGTCCGGCTTGCTCATTGAGACTAACGCCGGTGTAGCCCAAGTTCGGCAGCGTATTGGCAAGTACGCTGAGCGATAGCGAGCTATCAGTGCTCGAGTTGCCATCGCTAACCCGCATGAGGATCGCATTTGCACCCGTAACCGCCGTACACGAAGCACCCAAGCTGGCCGACACTGCGCCGCCGCCCGCCACGGCAATGCCGGCAACGCTAATTTGCGCGGGCACAGTTGGCGTGCTGAAGCTCAGGCTTGTGGCGGCTGTTTCCGGATCGCTAATCGTAGCAATTTGCGACGTGCTGGCTGCGCTGCCCTGCGTACGAGTTAAGCCTGTCGCTGCGGTAATGCTGGGTGCTGCGTTGGGCGTGGCGATGCTGAAATTCGCACTCGACACGCCGCTTGGCTCAGCAAAATCGACCGCGCGCACCCGGATACGGGCTTGTGTGGTTGTTAGGTTCGGCATCGTTACGCTGCGCGAACCATTTACTGTGCTGTTCGGCGCATTGGCCGCCAATACGGTCGGGAATGTTAATCCGCCATCGGTGGATAGCTCGACCGCAACCGCGTCATTAAAGCTGCCGGTATTGCTCCACGTCACCGTTTGAAAAGAACCTGGCGCAACGCTGCCACCGCTGGGAAGTACATTGATAATGGTGTCCGGTACGCCGTCAGTCGTCGTGTCACGATACCAGCCAATATCGCGCATTTGTTGGCGGGTAATGTCGAGCGTCAGCGGCAAACCGAGATTGATCGAAGGCTCCATCAATACATTGGGGCTCAGCGCGGTGTCAAAGTGCGACACTGATGAGCCGCCTTGAAATGGACTAGGGGCAAACAAGCGTGTGCGGCCTTCAGCATCACGCCCTGCTGTTAAGAACCCAGAACCTGCGCGCACATTCGCGCCGCTCCAGACTAGATTGCCAGTATTGGTCGATGAGCTTTGCCGCTGGGAATTGCCCATCTGAAACCAGGATAAGTTTTGCGTGCGATCAAACATCAGCCGTGACCACGCATCTGGAAAATTGCCTGGAAACGAGCCGTCTTGATTCGCAAAACTCAGCGAACCAACGCCATGGCCAATCTCATGCAGCACGACGACTAGCAAATTGATCGTGTTCGCTGGCGTTGCGTTATCCAACCCTAAATAAAATCGCGTTCCAGTCAGGCAGCTGCCCACACCGACCGAGCTATTAAAGGTGGCGGAAATATCATTATCGGCGCTATCTAGATCAGCACCGCGCAGTTTATTTGCCAATGCCGACGGGTAGAAAGTGTTACTAAATGGTACGCCGGGAAAGTCCCGAAAAATCCCGTTCGGGCCGGCAGATCCCAAAACGCCGCCGCCCGCTGTGCACGGTAAAAGCGGATCAAATTGCGCCTCAATCCGCGTCGCTACACTACTATCTAATACGCCACCCCAAATCTGAGCAGCACGATTAAACACAGCCAAGCGCTGCGCACCCAGCGTAGTCGCAATATTGCCACCCTCGCTTGCGCGCGGCGAGGTGTCGTTAAAGCCTTCGCCAGCAGCGTCTAAATTCACGATAGTCAGCGTTGCCGCGTTCGGCGCGGCTGGCTCAGCAGCTTGCAACCGCCGCCTCTCGGCTCGCTCAGCTTGATCAATCATGTACAAATAGCGCTGTAGCTGCATCGCGCTTATACCGTACGAATTTGCGCTATCGGCGTCTACAGCACTTTCTTGCAAAGCATCAGCGCGCAAATCGCGCTCAAAAAAAGCGTTCGCTTGCTCCAGGCTGCTGACGCACATGCTGCGCGGCTGCCCATCCACCACGCGCGCCAAAGTTACATTGCGATAGCGATCTTGCAAGTCTATCGACACCGTGCCGTCCGGGTGTTCGGTGCTTTCCAAGCCTTCATCGCTGCGCAGAGTCAGTGCTTCGATGAGTTGCGCAAAATCGTAGCTTGGTGGATTGGCTGGGTTCGGTGTTTGGGCGGTTGCTTGCATTGAAACCGCAAGCAACATGGCGGCGGCGATTTGCGGCAATAGCGATTCCTTGTTCATTGACTGCTCCACGGTAATGGCAACTGGATTGAGTGTAACCGCTGTTTAGCTAAAGTCAGTGACGTACATCGGCGTGTTCAAATCTCAAGCGCGTCCGCGCAATTGGCCACCAAAGTCTTGTGTTCGCTTGTACAGCGCCGCATTCTGCACAATCTACTTTGGCGCCCCAATCTAACACCTCAATCCCAAGGATAGTCTAGTCCGCGCCACACACAAAAATAGTCACCCGACTCGACAGCGGCTTTGATTTCGCTTTCTTTTTTCTTGTTAGCAGGAAAGGCCTCAATTGCTGTGTTTGATGCAGATTGATCAGCAGTGAACTTGAGCGCCGCAGCAACTGCTTGCACCATGGAACCGTCCATTCGAAGCGCGAGCCAACGAACGCCATCCTCCTGCGTGCTAAGTTCCAATTTTTGATTCATAGACGTCACAATTGGAAAAAACACACCCGCTCCAACAACTGCTGTCGAAGCGACGTCGACTTTTTCACCAAGACATTCCACGCTTTTTGTAGTTAGCGCTGCAATTAGCTCATCAATTGATTGATTGGATGTAAATGCTACGGTCTTTTTGGGCACATTCACGTCAGCGATCATTTGTGCCGTTGATTGATGGGCGCAACCGCCTAATGCGAGTAAAATCGAGACTGGATAAATTAATTTCATGTTAGTTGCCAATTGAGCTAATTGTTGAATTTCAAGAGTTTTTCGTTTTACCGACCTGTGACTAACCAGAGTTTTCAGAAGAGATAATTTGAGTCAAGAATTTTAGACCAACGTCTAGATGTTTTACTCAGATTCAGCATCATTTCACCGCGCTTAGTTGAGGAATAAAATTGAGCAACTAAATATGTTTTGTCAAAGTTCAACACTGCGATTCCAACAGAGTCTTTATAAATTTGGCACGTAAAATGGCGTCTTGCATTCTCCTCGTATGTTGCGTGATCGTTTTCGATTAAAAATCCTACCGCTAAAGAAAACCCTATTGCACATTTTCCCGAAACTTTCTCTTCAGCTTTTGAATAAGAGCTGAAAATAGAAAGCAAAACCAAAAATTGAAGTAGTTTACTCACCAGTGAACTCCTGTGTAACCAACGTGGATGTAAAAAGCCTTTGCGTTCGGCGCTTACCCCGTTAACGCAAACTCAATCCGCAAGCTAACCAAAATCCGTAACCTGCATCAGCGTACCCAGATCTTTATCGCCTCGGCCCGATAAGTTGACCAAAATAATCGCGTCTTTGGGTAGTTCTTTGGCGCGGCGTATCGCATACGCGATGGCGTGGCTGCTCTCTAATGCGGCTAGGATTCCTTCTTGACGAGCTAATAGATGAAAAGCTTCGAGCGCTTCGGTGTCGGTCGCGCCGACATAGCTGGCCCGGCCAATATCGTGCAGCCAGGCGTGTTCGGGGCCCACGCCGGGGTAGTCGAGCCCGGCGGAAATCGAATGCGTGTCGGTGATTTGGCCGTTCGCATCGGTCAATAAATACGTGCGGTTGCCGTGTAAAACGCCGGGCTTGCCGCGGCTAATGCTGGCGGCGTGTTCTGCTGTCGAAAGGCCTTTGCCGGCGGCTTCTACGCCGACCAGTTTTACTGCCAAGTCGTTAATAAACGGGTGGAATATGCCGATTGCATTGCTGCCGCCGCCCACACAAGCGGCGATTTCATCGGGCAGGCGGCCATAGCGCGCCAGCATTTGTGCGCGTGCTTCGCGCCCAACTACCGCATTAAAATCCCGCACCATCAGCGGATACGGGTGTGGGCCGGCCACGGTGCCGATCATGTAGTAGGTGTGATCAACATTGGTGACCCAATCGCGCAGCGCTTCATTGAGTGCGTCTTTAAGCGTTTTTCTGCCGTTCTCGACTGATTTAACAGTAGCGCCGAGCAGCTTCATGCGAAATACGTTCGGCTGTTGGCGCTGCACATCGACCGAGCCCATGTACACCACGCATTCCATGCCCAAACGCGCCGCTACGGTGGCCGATGCCACGCCGTGCTGGCCAGCGCCCGTTTCAGCAATGATTCGGCGTTTGCCCATACGCCTTGCCACCAGCGCTTGGCCGACGGTGTTGTTGATTTTGTGCGCGCCGGTGTGGTTTAGATCTTCGCGCTTGAGCAAAATTTTTGCGCCGCCGACATAGCGGGTCAAGCGCTCAGCGAAGTAAATCGGTGAAGGTCGACCAACGTATTCGGTGAGATCTCGATCCAGCTCGGCGATAAATTCTGGGCTGTCACGCAGGTTCAAATAGGCGCTCGTCAGCTGTTCCAGCGGATACATCAGCGTTTCCGACACGTAGGAGCCGCCGTATTCGCCAAAATGGCCTTGGGCGTCAGGGCCGCTTAACTTGCCCGACTCGCTGGTCATGGGTTCATGGCTGTGGTCAATTCGATCCGCTTGCATGGGATGGCCTTTTTTTAATTTCGTTGGTGAGGAGTATCGTCGGCGGTGCGCACAGATTCGATGAAGGCGCGCATTTTTTCGACAGCTTTGACGCCCGCACTGGTTTCAATGCCGCTGCTGACGTCAACCGCGTACGGCCGCAATTTAAAAATGCCTGCGCCGACGCGCTCGGCAGTTAGACCGCCAGCTAAAAACCAGCGCGGAACGTTCGACAGCACACGGCTTTGCTCGAGCGCATCGACGGCGTCATGCCAGTCAAACGTGTGACCGCTACCGCCAGTTTTTTGCCGATCCAACAGGGAATGCGAATCGAGCAGCAGCGCATGCGCGCCGCGAAATTGCTCGGCAAATTCAAGCAAATCTGGCTGATCGGCCATCGGCACCGCTTTGATAAACGGTAGGCCAAAGCCGGCGCAAAATTCGGGTGCTTCGGCGCCGTGGAATTGCAGCAGCGTTGGCCGTGCTGCACTGATGACTGCGCGCACGAAGTCAGTGGTGGCGTCTTGAAACAACAAAACGCTGGCTTGCTTGCCGGTTGCAGCCAAAAGTTCGGGCAATTGCTCCGCGCAGACATAGCGCTTAGAGCCAGGCACGCAGACAAAGCCGAGCAAATCTGCACCCAGCGATACCGCCTGACTCACGTCCGCCGCGCGCGTCATGCCGCAAAACTTAATCTGCGTGCGGGTCATCATCGCTTGTTGCTGCGTGCAAAAGTGGATCGCTTGAACGCCAGTCTAAAAGCTCGGGCGCGGCGTCAAACTCGCTCGGCAAACCCCAGTGCGCCGGATAGCGCGGGCCAATAAAGCAAAGACCTTGCGGCTGCGCGGTGGCGCCGGCCTGCGTGCGATCTTTGGCGCGGAGCACCTCAAGCAGCCAATCGGGCGGCTGTTCGCCGCGCCCGATCACCAGCAAGCTGCCAACAATATTGCGCACCATGTGGTGTAAGAATGCGTTCGCTTGAATATCAAACGTAATTCGATTTTCAAGCTGCGATATGGTCAATAAATCCATGCGCCGCCAGGGCCGCTTCGCTTGACAGCTTAGCGCGCGAAAGCTGCTGAAATCATGCTCGCCAATCAGTGCTTTTGCGGCGGTTTGCATGGCTTGCAGGTTTAGCGGCGTGCGTTCCCAAGCGTGATCGCGCGCGCGCAGTCCGCCTGGCCTCGCCGGGTGATTCACCAGCTGGTAGCGGTAAACCCTAGCCAGCGCGCTGTAGCGTGCGTGGAAATCAGCGCCGACAATCTGGCAGTGCCGAATGCCAATGCTGATCGGCAGCTTGGTGTTGACGCCGAGCATAATCGCACGCGGCGCGCGCACCGCTTCGCAGTCAAAATGCACAACCTGCCCCAAGCCATGCACGCCAGAATCAGTGCGACCTGCGCAGACGGTGGCGGTAGGTGCATTGCAGACGTGCTCGAGTGCGCGCTCAATCGCGGATTGCACGCTCGGGCCGTGCGGTTGACGCTGCCAGCCTTGAAACTCGCGGCCATCGTAATCGACGACGAGTGCGAAACGCGCCATTAAGCAATCGCTAGTAGAAATGCAAAAAGGCGCAATTGCGCCTCTTTACTTACCACTGAGATTTTAGAATCTGCCCGCGCTAACCGCACAGGCACGAAACTAGCGCTGACGCGCTTTGAAACGTGGGTTGCTTTTGCAGATTACAAAAACTTTGCCGCGACGACGTACGACTTTACAATCACGGTGGCGGGTTTTAGCCGACTTCAGCGAATTCAGAACTTTCATGACACATCCGTGTGTGGTTTCAGATAGCCCGGAAATATAGCCTATCGAGGCATGACAGGGAAGCGCTAGACTGAATATGGCGTAACTTGTAAAGCCAAAAGTAATCGCCAATCGCGTTTAAGCTTGCCTGCGCACCTAAAGTTTTTTGACTTGAAGCGCAAAATTTGCCGTCGGATCGAAGAAATCACCCCACCGCTGTTACCCTAGGCGATAAATTTCACAATTACCATGGAAATCCTATGAAACGAACGCTCAGCTTGACGCTTTTAACCATCACACCCGTTTTTGCACTCGCACTCGGCCCTTACACACCACAATCTCAGGTTTTGTTGGCAAATGGCGTGGCCAGTGAATCTTTTGGATTTGCCGTTGCTGCCGCGCGCAAAGTGGCGCCGAATCAGCTGCCAACTGCGATTGCTAGCGGGCTGGCGGGGCGCGCGCAAATTTATCTGATGCCATTTGCGCAGCCGGGGCAAAGTGTTTTAACGCCAATCGGCGCGCCACTAACGTCGGGCGTTGCGCTCGATAGCTTTGGCGCAACCAATGCCATCAATCAATATGAGGATTTCACGCTGGCAGCAGTCGGCGCTCCAGCGGATGATGCCGGTGATCCGAACACGAACTTCAATTCCGGCAAAGCTTATTTGTATCGCAGCGGCGCTGGCGCAGCGCCCTTCGTGCTTGAGGCCAGCATTTCGCCGCCAACGGTTACCCAAGTTGGCAATTTCGGCACTGCGATTGCGATTTCAGATACTGACGTAGCTATTACTGAGCCGCGCGCGCGTGACGGCGGCATTGAAGTTGGCGCCGTGCATATCTATCGAAAAGTTAGCGGCGTCTGGCAGCGCCAAACCAGCATTTTTGGCACCAGCACGGCGGGTCGATTCGGCACCAGTGTGGCGCTTTCTGGCAATACGCTTGTGATCGGTGCACCGGTGCATCCAGGCGCACAAGCATCGGGCGCAATTTTCGTCTACACCGGCGCGGGCGCAAGCTGGAATTTGCAATCCACGTTGTTTGCAAGTGACGGCGTAGACGGTGATCGGCTCGGTTTATCGGTTGCCGTTGATGGCGATAGCTTAATTGCAGGCGCTGCCAATGACGACAAAAACGCTGGCGCTGATGCGGGCTCGGCTTATGTATTCACCCGCACTGGCAATGTCTGGGCTGAACAGGCTAAGTTGCGCTCGACCCAGGCGCTCGCTAATGAGCGATTCGGGCAAAGCGTATCGCTTGAAGGAGATGAGGCCTTAGTTGGCGCTTATTGCTTGAACGGCGCAACTACCTTTTGTGTCGGCTCTGGCGCGGTTTACGCGTTTAATCGCTCACAAGGCGTTTGGGCATCTGCGCAGCGTATCGCTACCGGCGCCAATGAAGATCGGCTCGGCCACAGCGTTTTTCATGGTTTTGATGGAACCGCGATCGCTGGCGCTTTTGGCGTTGATGCAGCGAATCCCAACCAAGGCGCGGTGTATGCGTTGATTGGCCTAACCGAGCAGATTTTCAAGAACGGCTTTGAGGACAGCGCGCGCTAACGCGAGCTTAGTTAAATCCAAAATGCCTCAAGAATGCGCCGATCACGCTTTTAAGCGCGGTTGGCGTTAATATCTGCGCCGCACTTAGCGCCGCAGCTTTTGGGAACTATTCCGGTTGCGGCCTGTCTTGCCACGCTCACTTCGTCAAATCTAAGGATTTTTATGCTCCGTTTTCGTCTGATCGCTGCGGCTGTGGCCGCATTATTTGTCACTGCAGCGTCGGCTAGCCCGGAAATTGAAGCAGCAGTTAAGCGCCTCAATCCGAATGCCAAAATTGATTCGATGAAAGAAACGCCGATTCCAGGGCTTTTGGAGGTCACGGTTGGCGGTCAAGTTATTTATTTCAGCAAAGATGGCAAACATTTAATGCAAGGCATGCTGATTGAATCGGCAACACGCCGCAATTTAACTGAAGAGTCGCAGGCCAAGGTACGTTTAGTTGAGCTGGCAAAAGTGCCGGTAGCCGACATGATTGTATTCCCGGCGCGCGGCGGTAAGGCTAAGCACGTCGTCAAAGTGTTCACCGATATTGATTGTGGCTATTGCCGCAAGCTGCATACCGAAATGGCGCAGATGAATGATCTGGGTATTGAAGTGCAGTATTTGTGGTTCCCACGCGCAGGCAATCCAAGCGATTCTTGGCGTAAAGCCACCGCGGTTTGGTGCGCAAAGGATCAGCGCAAAGCTATGACTGACGCGAAAAATGGCGTTGATCCAGGCACCAGCACCTGCACCAACCCCATTGAAAAAGATTATGACTTAGGACAGCGCGTAGGCGTGACCGGCACACCGGCCATTTTCATTGCCGATGGCACCATGATGCCGGGCTACATGCCGCCGCAAGCTTTATTTGATGAGCTTGAGCGCCGTGCAAAAATGAAAAAAGGCTAGTTAGCCTGCTGTCGCAGTAGATCAAGAGCAGTCAAAAGGGCATGGCCATGATTCAGCTACCAGGGCCCTGCGGGCTTAGCGATTTTCGACTGCATCGTTTGAATACCACTTTGGCGCCGCTTGGTGCCAAAGTTGTTTTCAGCAGGCAGGTTTATTTAGTTGTTGGAGTAGACGCACAGCACCCCAATCTGCGCCAACTGCTTCCTGCAAGCGATGAAACCGAACAAGGGTCAGGCTTTCATGTTTGGATTGCACCCAGGCTGGGTTTGCGTTCGCCCTGGTCTAGCAAGGCGCTGGATATCGCGAAATCCTGCGGCTTGGTACTCACGCAGCTTGAGCGCGTTACCCAGTATGTTTTTGACCAGCCAATAGTCGACAGGCAAAGTTTGGCCCGCACACTGTTCGATCCGCTGACCGAGTGCGTGCTTACGGACCTTGAGCTAGCCGCTGTATTTGACAAGCCCGGAGCCAGCGCATTGAGGCAGATTGAAGCGAGTGAATCGGCACTGTCGATCGCCAATCAAGCGCTTGGGCTCGCGCTATCTGAGCAAGAAATTCGCTATTTGGCAGTGAGCTTTTCTGCGCTCGGTCGGCCTGCCACGGATGCCGAGCTGATGATGTTCGCGCAAGCTAATTCAGAGCACTGCCGCCACAAGATTTTTAATGCCGACTGGCAATTCGGTGAACATAACCTGCGTCGCTCACTTTTTTCGATGGTTCGACTCACGCATGCGCTCAATCCGCGCGGCACCTTGAGCGCTTACTCTGACAATGCAGCGGTACTTGCGAGCCATGCAGCAGCGCCGCTGTTTGCGCATGCCGATGGCGTGTATCGCATCAGCGCAGAGCCGCAAGCAATCGCCATCAAAGTCGAAACCCACAATCATCCAACCGGCATTGCACCTTATCCAGGCGCGGCGACCGGTTCGGGCGGTGAACTGCGCGATGAAGGCGCGACCGGTCGTGGTGGCAAACCCAAAGCCGGATTAGTTGGATTCATGACCGCGCATTTGCGTATTGCTGGTCAGCCTGAGCCCTGGGAAGTATCCGAGTCCGGCGCGCAGCGTACATTACCGCCCGCGATGGCGCGCGCGCTGACCATCTTGCAAGACGCGCCACTCGGCGCCGCAGCGTACAACAACGAATTCGGCCGGCCATGTTTAACTGGCTTTTTCCGAACTTACGAGCAGCAGCTCGGTGCGCGTCAATTCGCATACGACAAGCCGATCATGCTGGCTGGCGGGTTGGCGCGCATTCGTCCGCAGCACGTTAATAAAATCAAATTGCAGCCGGGTGATCCGGTAATCGTGCTGGGCGGGCCTGCGCTGCTGATTGGTTTGGGCGGCGGTGCGGCATCCTCGATCAGCACTGGCAGCTCGAACGCTGCGCTGGATTTTGCCAGCGTGCAGCGCGATAACGCCGAGCTACAGCGTCGTTGCCAAGAAGTGATTGAACGCTGCATGGCGCTAAACGATGCCAATCCGATTACCTTTATTCACGACGTTGGCGCAGGCGGGCTCAGCAACGCGGTGCCGGAGCTGCTCAATGATTCAGGGCTCGGCGGCGAAATTGATTTAGCAAAGGTTCCTAATGATGATGCGGGAATGTCGCCGCTGGAAATCTGGTGTAATGAGGCGCAAGAGCGCTACGTTTTATCGGTGCGCCCCGTTGATTTGCCCAGATTTTTAGCGATTTGTACGCGGGAACGCGCGCCGGTAGCGGTGCTAGGCCAAGCTACTGAAACTAGGCAGCTGCGGGTGCAGCTCGGCACGCAAGCGGTGGTAGATGTGCCGATGGCGCTGCTGTTTGGCAATACGCCGCGCATGCTGCGGCAAGCACAAATGCCCGCGATGCTGTCGATGCGCGCGCAGCCTTCAAGCGTCGATTTAGAGGAAGCCTGTTTGCGGGTGCTGCGTTTTCCAGCGGTCGCTAGCAAACGCTTTTTAATCACGATTGGTGATCGCACCGTCGGTGGACTAACGCACCGCGATCAAATGGTCGGGCCTTGGCAAGTGCCGGTGGCCGATGTTGCCGTTACGCTGGCCGATTTTACCGGCAATTCGGGCGAGGCTTTTGCCTGCGGCGAGCGCACACCAATAGCCGCGATCAACGCGCCCGCATCCGCGCGCATGGCAGTAGCCGAAGCCTTGACGAATTTGCTGGCCGCGCCGGTCACGCGCTTTACCGACGTCAAACTTTCCGCCAATTGGATGGCCGCGTGCGGCGGTGCTGAAGGCGATGCCGAACTCTACGCAGGCGTGCGAGCGGCTGCTCTTGAACTATGCCCACAGCTTGGCCTATCGATTCCGGTCGGTAAGGACTCGCTTTCGATGCGGGCAAGATTTGCCGGTTTGGATGCGCACGGCCAGCCGGTTACGCTGCAAAGTGAAGCGCCGATGTCGCTGATTATTTCCGCGTTTGCACCGGTTGCCGATGTGCGCGCCAGCCTAACGCCTGAGCTAAAACCCGGCATGGGCGATATCTATTTGATCGATCTAAGTCGAGGTGCGCAGCGGCTCGGGCAAAGCGTGTGGGCGCAAACGTGCGGTGCGTTTGAACCGGAAACCCCCGATGTGGAATTCCCGGAAGATTTGCACGCGCTATTGGATTGGCTCAATGCCGCGCGCGGCTTCGTAAACGCCTATCACGATCGCTCCGATGGCGGCATCTGGGCGGCATTGTGCGAAATGGCGTTTGCCGGGCACGTCGGCCTAGACGTTCATCTAGATGCTAAATTTGGCAGCGCCGAGGCGCAGCTATTCAATGAAGAACTCGGCGTGTTAGTGCAAATCAGCGATCCAGCTGCGTTGCCAACCCGGCTGACAGTGCGGCGCGTGGCCAGCTTGCGGAAAGATCATCAAATCAAGCTGTCCGGCGGCGCCGCGCTAGAGTTTACGTGGCAGCGTCTGCATGAAAACTGGCACCACGTCAGCCATAACATGCAGCGCCAGCGTGACAATCCAGCATGTGCCGATGCCGAAGCAAACTTGCTGTCAAATCCCAAAGCTGCGCCATTGTTTGCGCGCATACCGTTTGACACCGAAGCGCCGCAGATTTTACGCAGCGCCCGCCCACGCGTGGCAATTTTGCGCGAACAAGGCGTCAATGGGCAGATTGAAATGGCGGCCGCGTTTCACTTGGCGGGCTTTGAATGCGTCGACGTACACATGTCCGATTTAGCCGCAGGCCTGCATCAACTGAGCAGCTTCCAAGGCTTAGCAGCTTGCGGCGGCTTCTCTTTTGGCGATGTGCTGGGTGCAGGCCAAGGCTGGGCAAAGTCGATTTTGTTCAACCCTATGCTGCGCGATCAGTTCCAGCGCTTTTTTTATGATCCCCAGAAATTCGCGCTCGGCGTTTGCAATGGCTGCCAAATGCTCTCTGGCTTAGCCGAGCTAATTCCCGGCACGGCGCATTGGCCAATGCTAGTTCGCAATCATTCCGAACAGTATGAAGCGCGGCTGGTGCTGGCAGAAATTTTGCCGTCCGCATCGATTTTCTTGCAAGGCATGGCCGGCTGCATCGCGCCAATCGTAGTCAGCCACGGCGAAGGCCGCGCGCTGTTTACCGATTCCCAAAACAGCGCCGTAAGCGCCTGCATTCAAATGGTCGATGGGCAAAGCAATGCCACCGAAGCATTCCCGTGGAACAGCAATGGCTCACCGCAAGGCGTTACCGGCTTTCACGCTGCAGAAGGCCGCGTGCTGATGATGATGCCGCATCCTGAGCGAGTATTTCGACGGGCTCAGCTGAGCCATAGACCCGCTGAGTTAGCGCTGGAGCAGGGCGAATTTACGCCGTGGATGCGGATGTTTAAAAATGCAAGAATGTGGCTTTCATAGAGAATTTAGTGCTCACAAAATACGAGCGAGCCATTTATTAAAGCAAAGGCATCGCTGCTCAAACGGAAAAAGCCCGCAAAACATCTATTAAATAGATGCCGTGCGGGCTAAATCGCTTAATTAATTACAAACGGTATCGCAGCTGGCCAGTTCGTTAAAACTGACGCCGGTGGCCTGGATGTCATCAAGCCATACGCCGACTTCTGAAGTACTGGAATCACTAACGGCCCGAAAGCGCAGTTGCACTTGCTGGCCATTGAAGCTCGTGAGGCTCACATTTGCATTTCGCCAAGTTGGCTGATTACCGGACCATGCGGGGCGCGCAGCACCAATTGGCGTGTTGTTAAACAAAAAACCATCATAGGCTACATTCGCACTTCCACCAATATCAACCCAACGCCCTGGTGCCTGATTGATGCCTCCGCGCGTGCGTGCCTCAAGCACCATGCCATCCCAACGCTGGGTCGCATCGCCCTCTGTTTCATAGCGCAACGCAAATGCCAAACTAGCTGCGGGTGAAGTCACGGAAAGCCAAGGAGAGCTCAACACTTTCTCTGAGTAGCTGCCTTCGCTTGCGGCAAAATAGCTTGAACTGCCAGTATTTACTTGATCACTAGCGCGCACCCAGCCACTGCTTCCTAAAACAGTGTTGAAGCTTAATAATGTGCTAGCACTCTCGGCACCATCGATAAATCCAGCAGTGTTTACGGGCGTATTTTGATCCAAACTGTAAGTTCGGCTTTGCGTTGCAGCGCTACCCAGGCTGCTTGACGCAGTCAAAGTAACCGGCGCGGGGCAGGCTGTTGAAGCAATCATTTGGACAGGAACGTTGATATTCACTTCCGCAAATGCGGCAATACTTGGCACAGCCTGCACTGGAATTATCGGTACCGATGTGTTGTCGCTGTTGAGTGTTAGCGTTGACGCAGGCACCGAGCTATTGGTCAAATTTTTGATTTTGACCGGCAGCTGCGCAGTTTCGCTTTCGTCTAAATTGCCATCACTGTCACAGCCGGTGTCGTTGACGAACGCGCCTAAGCTGAGTGCGACCGGAGAGCGAGTCGCCTTGAATACGCCCCGGCCGTAAACCGCGGCGTAAATTTCATTGTTGCCAAGTGGTTGGATTGTGACTGTCCTCGTGGCTGGGAGCCCGTAAGAATATTGACTCCACGCATAGGTGCCTGCATTCGGTCGGCCGTAAAAAGTGCCAATTTCGGTTCCGACAAACAAGTTAGCTTGATTCGCCGGGTCTATGGCAATTGTAAAGACCGGTACTTGCGGTAAATCACCGTGCAAACTCATCCAAGTAGCACCGCCATTGGTTGTTTTGAAAACACGATTATTTCCATAATCCGCCAACACGACATAAAGCGTGTTGCCACTGCCGTCAGCCTGATCAACGAGTATTTGAGAAACATCATTTCCAGCTGGCAAATCACCTTGGATAGAAGTTACAACTGGCGTTGAGCCAATACCAGTCACTTTAAAAACGCGACCACTGTTCGTTCCGGCAAAACCCTCTGTTCCATTGAGCGGATTGAACACCACCGAGTTGATTGGTCCAGAACCAGCGGGTAGCGCAATTTGCGTGAAAGTTGCCGATGCTAGTGATCGTGGGTTTGGCGAATGGAACAAAGCGCCTAAGCCGACCAGCATGCTATTCGGATTGGTTGTATCCAACGCGATAGGTGGATAGAAATTCCCGCCGTTGGTGTTAGTACCTGCACCTGGGAGTGGTAGTGCCGCTTCGCTAGCGCCCAGATTGCGCGTACCAAACAAGCTTCCAAACGGGCGTGTGCCGTAAAAAGTATTGCTGTCAGTGGGATCTAGCGCGGTGATACCGCCGTCGCCGCCTGACCATTCAATCCAAACCTCTTTTGAGCCGAAGTAAAAGTGCGAGCCATTGTCTTGCGTGCCGGTAACAATGCGCTGGCCGTCTGGTGAAATACTCAGATTATTCGGCATTGCAACATTCAAACCATTATTCAAATCTTCAAACGTAACCCCTCCGTTAGAAGTGCGCTGAACGCCGCCATCTGAGCCGGTGTATAGCGTGTTCGGATCACCTGGCTTAAACGCATAAACGTGCTGATCTGCATGGATATATTTTCGAATCTGGCCTGCTCCTGGATTCCAGAACGAATTCTTAGTAATTGTAGTGCCACCATCCGTGCTCAAATACTGATCAACCGCAGCTAAATAAACTTTATTGGCGTCGTTGGGGGCAACTGCAACCACTAAGTCGTAAAAACCTTGGCGTTCGATAAATTGTGTAGTAGAAGTCGTTTGGGTGAAGTTCGTGCCACCATCTGCACTGCGCCAAAGTCCACGTGTAGTGTCGGCTCTGTTGGCCCCGGCCGCATAAACGACGCCGCCAGGCCCCCAGCCAATTTCCATACGGGTAACGTCGCTTTCGGGTAGCCCATTAGCCGCTGTTAGTTGCGTCCAGGTTGCACCGGCATCGGTAGAGCGCGCGAGATAGTTTGTTAAAAACAAAGGCCCATTAATCGTCACGCCCGCAAGTACTGCTCCACTACCTGATACCGCATCTTCAAAACCATTTTGAAACTGTGTGCCGACTCCTATGCTGGCTAATAGCTTTAGTCTGTCGCCATCATCACGGCTAATCATCATGGAGGGCATCGTCAAACCAACCGTAACAGCGCCGGCGGCAAACGGAGCATCTGCTGTGTTTTGTGCAATGATCATGGCTATTGCACCTGCAGCCTGCACGTTTTGACCTTTCAATACAAAAGCGCAATTGCCGCGATCAATCAGCGCAATTTTACCTGCCAAACTGTTGGCCGGAAATGCTTCACAGGCATCGCCCGTAGTGCCAGCTCCATCACTTGCCACAATCAAGTCTGTTGCCGAACCTGCGACGGGAAACGCGTTTCCAAAAACCGTTGAAACACCTTCGATGTTTAAACCAGAGCTTGTCACAATTTGCGGGATTGGTCCGCGACCAGCAGCGCTGCCGTTGTGCGCCGCGAGCAAACGGCCCGGCGTATTTGGGTCAGCTTTAACATCTTGGTAACCCGCGGCATCAACACGCAGGTTAGTAGCAACCCGAGTAAAGGTTTGTCCTAAATCGGTTGATCGCCAAATGCCTGATCGTGTCGCAGCGACTAATACGTCGGTTGACGGCACCATCGCCAGCCGATTCACATAATAGAAGTTAGGGTTATTGGTATTCGCAAGCTGCGCCCAAGTGTCTCCAAAATCGTTGCTGACAAAAATACCGGCGCCGCGCGGTGCATCTCCGTTGAAAAAGCCCTCGCCAGTTCCAACAAACACGCGATTAGGCTGATCTGGATCAATCACAATATGCCCTACTGACGTAGAGCTTAGGAAGTCAGCTACCGGTTTCCAAGTTGCTCCAGCATCATCGCTGCGCCAAACGCCACCACTAACTGAGCCTGCAAGAATGCGATTAGTTTGCGTCGGATGAACAACTAGTCCGCGCAAGCGTCCGCCGAAGTTTCCGGGTCCAAATTCCTCAACTGCAAGCGGCGGTGCAGTACTGCCTGCGCCTCGGCGAGCAATCTCTGCCAGTGCCGCGATGTTCGCTGCAGCAGGAGAGATGCCATCCAGACCTTCTAATCGGCCTTCCCAAAGTGAAACCGCACCATCGGATTCGCCATATTGCAGGCGTTTGTCTGACTTAACACGCCCTACTTTGGCGTATCGTGCGTCTAGCTTATTTTGCCGGTCATGCTCAGCGCTATTTCGAGCATCAAATATTTGATAAGCCAAAAGACTCATAACGGGTATGGCCATTGCGGCCAAAAGCACTTTAGTTTTCATAGGGTCTCCATACAATTAATATTAAGGAAAAACATTGGTTTGGCAGAAAGTTAAAGCGAGTACCTAGCCTGAGAACGGCGGCGGCGGCGGCGGTGCCGGCGGTGGCACGGAAAGCCCTTGCGCGTTCCCGAAAATTTCGTCATGCATCCGAATCACCACGCCATAAACCAGCGGTGCGGCGAAAAAGACGCCGATAATCAGCGCTAAAACGCCTAGAAACAGCACGACAAACGAAATGATAATGTAGACAATCAGTGGAATCGCATTTTGGATAGTCGCAGGTAGCGCCTCTTTCAGCGCGGATACGCCGTCACGGCCGGCAAACACCACGCGCTGCACGGCTAGCATCATGACTAAGGTGTAAGCAATCAGAACCAACAGCAAAGGCAGCATCAAAATGAGCATGCCGGACTTCACGAAAAGCACCTGTAGCACACCTAGAACAGCGCTCGGCACCGCGATGATGAGCAAATTCACCAACATGGGTGTGTTACTAAAGCCAGCAAATAGCTTGGCAAAATCAAAGCTTTGGCGCGCCATCGCCCCACGAACTAACAGCATCAGGCCAGCAAAAAGTGGCACGGATGCAAACGGCAGTACTACGGGGCCAAGTGTTGGGCCGAGCAGCTTTTGGGCGCCGCCAAAAATCAAACCCAGCACAACCGTGGCAAGCGCCAGTTTGAGCCAATCGGCTTTAATTAAATCAATGGTAGATTTAAACAAATCAACCGAACGACCAGCTTCAAGTGCGTGCGTGCTCATCGGTGTTGCTCCTTGACGTAGAATTACGGAACTTCAGAGTACGCGATTTTGTCGGCATTCTGAAGTTAGGTACGCAAATAAACTCAGCTTTTTAGCCGCGCACCGCGTAAACATCGACCCAGTAAAGTGCTAACTTACTGCGCTAAAGAAACGCCAACCAGGAACAGACAAAATGACCCAAGCTATTACCAAAAGCCATATCGCTATTGCGCTGCAATCCATCACTGCATTTGTCGATGACGGTAAAATCAATGCGAACGAGCTGCAAAAAATGCTGGATACCGCGTTAGCCGACGGCCAAATCGACGCCGAAGAGCGCCGCGTGTTAAGCAAAGTGCTGGTGCATGCCAAGCAGGCTGGCTTGGATGAAGAAGCCGCCGCGCTGGTGGCCACCATCAAAGCGCGCCACGGCATTGGCTAGTCATTTCCATAGATGCGCCGCACTTGCTGTGGCTTTACTTGCGTGTGCCGCTGAGTCGAGCGCGCAGGTTTACAAGTGCAAGCGCGGCGGCGTGATTGCCTATCAAGATAAACCCTGCCCATCGGGCACGCACCTTGGCAAAATCACACTAGAAGCGCCGCCTGCACCGGGTAAAACTGCGCCCAGCTCAATTCGACCACCCGATCCGGTAGCGCCCACGCCGCCCGCAAGCCCTGCACCGGAACCACTGCCCGCAGCGCAAAACTACTTGTGCGAACGCTACGATGGCAGCACCTATTTTACCGCTAGCAATATGCCAAAGCGCTATTACGTTGAAGCAAACGCGCTGAAAACGCCACGCGCAAACGCGAAACCCGGCAGCAGTTTGTGGGTGACCGACGAATGCAAATCTGCACCGATTAGCGATGCCTGCGCACACTACGCCCAGCAAATTCTAGCGAATGACAAGAAGCAGCAAACCGCCGATGCGGCAGCTAAGAAAGCGCTGATTCGAGATTCGCTTAGGATTCGAACCGTCGCTAATAGCCGCTGTAGGGTTAATTAAGGCGGCACTTGCCGATTCCGCATCATGCGCCGCACACGCTTGAAGAAAAATCGCAGGATTACGAACGTGCGCCGGGCGGTTTGCAACACCCACCGCCAACTCGTCCAAATTGCATTTGTTTAGCTAGAGTGTACGGAGAAGGCAAAGCGATTCACACGTCTTGAAACTTTTTAGATCTAACCTATTTCAGGCTATGCTATTCCACGTTTTCAGGAGATTACGGATATGAAGTTTTCAACCACTGGCGCAGCGTTGACGGTACTTGCAGCTGCGATCGGCACAGCATTATTTGCGCAAATTAGCGGCGTTCACGCCGACGAAATTGCTTCGGCGATCACGCCAGCACCGGTCGAACAAGTCCAACAGGTTGACGCGCTGTATCGTGTCGAAGCCGAGGCGCTGCCTGCCCCGGCAGCCATTGGCAGCTCAGGCATGGCACTACCGGATTTCCGTACGATTGTTCGGGAAAACTCAGATTCCGTCGTTAAGATTGAAGTGTCGGAAAATGGCAAGTCTATTGGTCAGGGTGGATCGGAATCCGAAGCCGAGCGCGATCCAATGCAGGATTTTTTTGAGCGCTTTGGCGGCGGCCCGCGTGGGCAGCAGGCACCACGCCAAGGTATGGGCTCAGGCTTTATTGTTGGCGAGAACGGCCGAATTTTGACCAACGCGCACGTCGTTAAAGGCGCAGACGAGGTCATTGTGCGGCTAAACGATCAGCGTGAATTCAAGGCAAAGGTTTTGGGCTTGGACGAGCGCACCGACGTTGCGGTGCTGAAGATTGAAGCGACTGGCTTGCCGACTGTCAAACTAGGTCAGTCCGACAAAATCGAAGTTGGCGAATGGGTTTTAGCGATTGGCGCGCCGTTTGGGCTCGATTACAGCGCAACCCAAGGCATCGTGAGCGCCACCGGTCGCGAACTCCCGAACGATAACTTTGTGCCGTTTATTCAGACTGACGCGGCCGTCAATCCGGGCAACTCGGGCGGGCCGTTATTTAACGTGCGCGGCGAAGTGATTGGCATCAATTCGCAAATTTTCAGCCGCAGCGGCGGCTATATGGGTTTGAGCTTTGCAATTCCGATCAAAACGGTGATCGGCGTGGCGCAGCAGCTTGAGAAAAAAGGCTTTGTTGAGCGCGGTTGGCTCGGCGTGGCGATTCAAACCATGAATCCGGCGATGGCGCGCAATTTTGGCCTGGATCGCCCGACCGGCGCGCTGGTTGGTGATGTATCCCCAAATAGCCCGGCGCAAGCGGCGGGCTTGCGCTCAGGCGATGTGATCATGGCCTTCAACGGCGAAAAGGTGAAAAATTCCGCTGACTTGCCGCCCATGGTAGCCGCGACACCAGTCGATGAAAAAGCCGTGCTGGATGTGTTGCGCGATGGCAAACGCCAAAGCATAACCGTCAAAGTCGGCCGATTAAAAGAAGATCGCGCAGTTGCAGCTGGCCCAGCGGAAGTTGAGCAAAGCTCCGCGTTAGATTTAACGGTGTCAGATTTAACGCCGGATCAGCGCGATCAAATGGGTATCAGCCAAGGCGGCGTAGTGATTACCGATATTCGTCCTGGCCCGGCATCCAGAGCGGGCGTGCAACGAGGCGATGTGATTTTAGAAGTGAATCGGCAAAAAATTCCGAGCGCTGATAAGTTCAGCGAAATCGTTAAAACTCAAGGCAAACGCGATTCCACCCTGTTGTTACTGAAACGCCAAGGCAGCTCGCTGTTCGTGGTTGTAGAAAACGCCAGCTAATGCAGCTTAAGCCAGAGCAGCTCGCGCAGCACATGGCGCGCGGGCTGCTGCCGGTCTATTTGATAGCCAGTGCAGAGCCGCTGTTGCTGATGGAAGCGGCAGACCAACTGCGCGCATTTGCCAAGCAACAGGGTTATTTGGAGCGTGAAGTGTTTGACATTAGCTCCGGCGTCGATGCGATGGACGTGCGCTACTCGGCGCAGTCCATGGGGCTCTTTGCTAGTCAGAAAATCATTGAGCTGCGCATGAAAGAGGGCAAGCTAGATAAAAATTTGACCGATTTTGTGCTGAGTTTTTGTGAGGCACCGACAAGCGGCGTGCTGCTCATGCTGAGCTGCCCGGAGTGGAAAAAAGAATTCGAAAAGCTCAGCTGGTGCAAAGCCATCGATGCTGCTGGCGCATTGATGACGATTTGGCCGCCCGGGCGTGATGAATTGCCGAGCTGGCTATCAAGGCGCGCACGCAACCTAAAACTGACGCTAGCGCCGGAAGTTGCCGAGTTGCTGGCGGAACGCGTCGAAGGCAATTTGCTCGCCGCAAAGCAAGAACTAGACAAACTTGCGCTCAACGCGAAAGCCGGCGGCAGTATCCGCTTAGAAGACGTACAAACCCAAGTCGCGGATCAGTCGCACTACGATGTGTTTGCGCTCACCGATGCCGCGATCATGGGTGATGCCGTGCGCGCAGTACGAATTGTGCGCAGCTTAGAGGCGGAAGGCGAAGAGGCATTCATGCTGCTGTCGTGGGTGGTTCGGCAAGTTGAAATCATCGCCAAACTATCGGCTGCGGATGCGAATGGCCAGTTAGAGCGTGAACTTGCCGAAAACCGCATTTGGCCTGCCCGCGCCGCGCAATTTCGCCGCGCCTTGAAGCGTGCGCCGACCGCAGAATGGCGCAAGCGCGTGCTTGAGGCTGCCGCAATTGACCAAACCGTCAAAGGCCGCAGAGCCGGTGATGCGTGGCTGATGTTTGAGCGCTGGCTACTGCGAATCGCTTTGCCAGCGAAAGATGCGCTGATGTTTGCTTAAAAAACGTTTGCTTCGATGAAATCGCACGGCACGCCAAATTATCCAGACTCGATGTTGCGTCGAGCGATCTGCGCCTACGTGCTGGTAAGCTGATAGCGGATTCCATAACGCTGGTTGATTCGCCCAGCCTGAGCGATGCGCAACGTATTCGCGCGTTTTTTCGAGAAGCCAAACGCGCATTGCTGACTACGAAATTTGAACTCACTGAAAAAGTCAATAGCAAACCGGTGGGTGGCGTGCTGCGCGTGCCATATGTGTTTTGCATCAACACATGCGAGCTAATCCAGGCAGAAGTCGCGAGAATTCGCGCCCGGGAAATGGTGACCCCAACGCCGCAATCTGGCATTAGCCTGGCGAACGTGAAATCGCCGCCTCTTCCGGGTGGCTAGCAAAATACCGTATTTCGAAAAATTCAAAACCACCCCAAATTTACGCGAAACGCTACCCGCCGATCTCAATTCAGTGCAAACTTCGTGAAGTTTTAACTCTGGAGGTTGGCTATGTTTGGATTTGGTCGAAAAGCGCAAGAAAAGAAAAAACTGGGCCCGATTGGCGGTTTGGTAGGTTTGGCGATGTTTTGCGCGGCGGCAAGTACGCTGGCGTGGAATGAAACCCGCACGGTCAAGCAGGCAAATGCAATTGCCGAGCTTGAGAAAACCCACATTAGCGTTGAAGCGGGCTCGGTCAGCGCCGCGAATGAAGGCAAGCCGATATATGTCAGCGGCGCCGCGCAAACCGAAACCGGCGCGATGGATCCATACTTTGAACTGGGCGGCAGCGATACCTTGATCGTTCGCCGGGAAGTGGAAATGTATCAGTCAGTCAAAAAGAAGCGCGATAACAAAACCTACTACGAAGAAGAATGGAGCGACGATGCCGAAGGCGGCGACAATCCATCATTTGAGCTGCAGAGCGATTACTTTGCCGCAAGCGATGCGCATATGGGTGAGTTTCAGCTCGAAAGCAATGTGCTATCTGAGCTGAGCCGCACCGATTTCAATATCCCCGAGCAAATCGCAGCTCAGGCGCAAAACGATGGTTGGTCTGCCATGGGCGGGCAAATTTATAAAGGCCGTGGCAGCCCGCAAGATCCGCAAATTGGCGACCATCGGGTGCGTTTTGAAGTCGTGCAGGAAACCGATTTGAGCGTGATGGGCCAACAATCCGGGCAAGGCTTTCAGCCATTTATTGCGAAAAACGGCTATGACTTGCTGCTTGTCGAAAACGGCACGGTAGCACCGGCCGCCATGGTAGAGGGCGCTCGATCTAGTAATAACTCGCTTTCGACGCTGCTGCGTATCGGCGGCGGTGGCGGCATGGCGCTCGGGCTTGGTATCGCGTTTAGCGGCTTAGTCGCTTGGCTGACTTGGATTCCACTGCTCGGCCCGATGATTGAGCGGCTGGCGTTTTGGACCGGCTCGATCTTGGGCGCTATTTTGGCCCTGCTGTTATTTGTTGGCGCATGGCTTTGGGCGCATCCGGTTTGGATGGTGTTGATAATTGCGGCTTCTGGCGCGGCTGGTTTTTTTGCGCTGCAGCGCAAGCGGCAAAATGCGCTGAATCAAGCGCCACCGGCGTATGCCGCGCCACCGCCGGTTTTTGGAGGTATGCCCAGCGCGCCGCCTCCGATGCCGCCAGGGACTGGGCCGACTCAACCGCCTAACTTTCCGGGATAATTTCTCGCTTAGGGTTTCCTAAGCCGGTCATTGGCAAACAGCGGTTAGCTTTTGTTATCCCTTTCGGATCAAAAATAATGCGAGGTTGACACCTTTGGTTTCGGACTAATCGGTCAATCTCGCCTTTGTTTAGTTCGATCCGAAAATCACTTTGCGGGCGTTGGAATCGTCTCAAAACCGTAAATCAATCGTGAAAAGGCGGCGCGGCATTTGCGAAATTGCCCCACGTTAATCGTATTTAATTTATAAAAATCAAAGTCATATCGATAGCGTTCGACTGGCATAGGCTTTGCATTCTTCAAACTCTATTTCAAATCGAGCACCGTATGCTAGCCCTACAATGGCGTGTTGAGCTGCGCAATTTCCGCAAATACCTGGGCAGTAATCTGCTGATTGTTGCGCTATTGGGCGTCGGCTTGGCGGCCACGATCGTCATTTTTGGCTTCCTAAAAGCGCTCGTTTTAGATCCGGCACCGTTCCCGAATGTCGCTCAAATTGAAATGGTTGGCTTGATCAGTAAAGAAAGCTCTGAAGATTTGGAATCGCCAACTGGCAAGCTAGTTGCGCAATGGCAACGCGCATTTGAAAGCAAGGCAAACCCGGAACCGCTGCCGTGGTTTGCGATTGCCATGGGCACCATCAATGTAGGTGCAGATGCACAGGCAGGCCGCGCGCCAGAGCGCGTCGATGGCGCGTTTGTGGTCGGCTCACCTTGGGCGCTGTTGGGCGTGCAGCCCAAATTAGGCCGGGATTTTTCCGCTGCGGATTTCCAGCCCGGCATGCCGCAAGTCGCCATTCTCGGCGATTCGCTCTGGCATAGCCGCTATCAAGCCAATCCGAACATTATTGGCGAGGCGATCCGCATTAACGGGCAAATAGCGACCGTGATTGCAGTAATGCCAGAAAATATGAGCTTTCCGAAGCGCGAAACACTCTGGACTCAGGCGCAGTTGGCTGGTGCGCAGGCCGAATACGGATTTAACGTGTTTTTGCGTGCTGAAACCGCAGCCGCGCGCACAAGGCACCTAGCGATTATGCAAAATGAGTTTCTGACGTGGCAAAAATCGGCGCTCGATGGCGCTGAGTATCTTGAAGTGGGCCACATATCATTGAACAATTGGCTCGTTGGCCCCGAATTTCGAGTTCTTGCTGGCGTCATGTTTGCCGCGGTTTGTCTACTGTTGTTTGCTGTATGCATGAATGCCGCTAGCGTGTTACTGGCGCGGCTGTTTGCCGAGCAGTCGCAAAATGCGCTGCGCTTGGCGCTCGGTTCGGGCTGGCTGCCACTGGCCATGAGCGCGCTTGCGCAATCGCTGCTGCTAGCCGCTTGCAGCGCAGTGTTGGCGGATGCGCTTTCTATATCTGCTGGCAAATACATCATGGCGCTGTTTAATGATAGCGCCGAAGGCTTTGCGCTTTGGATTGATTTTTCAACTACCGTGTCGCGCTGGCATGTATTCGGCTTTGCGCTGTTGGGCGGTCTATTGACGGCTGCCCTGCCGATTTGGCAGCTGCGCAAACTTTCACTCAGCGGTGCACTGCGGGAGTCCGGGCGCTCAGTGACCAACACTCAAAAAACCGCAAGCGCGCTTGTGTTTGTCCAGGTGTGCTTATCATGCGTGGTGGTCGCCTGCGCGGGCGTGGTGGTAGCGCAAGTGCAAGCGGTATACAGTCGGCCTTCCGGCGTTGATGGCAGCCAAGTGTTGACAGCGCGCTTGGCGCTTTTTGCGCAAAACTATCCCAATGCGATGGACATTGATCGTTTCCGCGCGCAGTTGAGCACCCAGCTGGCAGCGCAATCTGGGGTTGAGTCGATCAGTTTTTCTACGGCTTTGCCTGCGGATATGAGCGATAGCGCACCGGTGCAATCGAGCACCCAAAATGCGACGGACGCGCCAGAGATTTATACCGCCTTTGTTGACGAAAATTTTCTATCTACTTACAGCATCAAACTGCTCGCGGGTCGAAATTTTCAGCTATCAGAGCTTTTGCGTGCTGATGCCGATAGCACAGCAAAAATGCCTTGTAGCACCGTTATTGACACCCAACTCGCCGCATCTTTGGGCGGCAATAGTGCCGCACTCGGGCAGCTGCTAACCGTTGACCCAGAAACGCCTGATGCCACGCGCTGCACAGTGATTGGTGTGATGAATCATGTCGTGCTTGATGAGTTAGATGGCGATCAGCGCCCGGGCATGCTGCTGCCGCTAAGCCATCAGGATGGGCGATTTTTAACGCTAGCCATCAAACTCAAAGCGAACCCGCAAGCGTTCAAGCCAATACTAGTCAAATCAGTGAGCGAGGTAAATCCAGATCAACCGGTGTATTGGGTACGCACCTTTGACGAAGTGCTTAAATCTACCTCTGCGGGCAATCGCGTGTTATCAATGTTGTTTAGCGGACTATCGCTGATTGCGCTTGCGCTTTCGGCAGCGGGGCTTTATGGACTGCTAAGCTTTCAGGCCGAGCAGCGCCGCACTGAGGTAGGTTTACGTATGGCGCTCGGTGCGAACACCATGCAAGTGCTGAGCGCGTTATTTGCCAGAAGTTTCCTAATAGTGTTGTTCGGAGTTGTTTGCGGCAGTTTGATCGCAATTTTCCCTGCAAAAACGCTGGCAACCTTTGTATTCGATGAGCAAGCACGATGGAGCACGTTTCTCGTAGTGCTCGCACTATTCGCGGTCACGACGCTTATTAGCGCAATTAAACCTGCGCTGCGCGCACTGCAGGTTTCACCACAAGAGGCGCTACGCGGGGAATAGTGCTCGGTGCCAATAGTGCAAACGCTGCGGGGCTACAGCTTAAGTACCAGCTTTGGCAATCTTGCATTGATGCGCTTATAGATTTCTTCGGTGACATTGCACGGGCAATCGCTTCGATAGTAGAGCAAATCTTGCGCTTGCAGCACCGCTTTGGCGCCGCGTTCGGTTTGTAGTTCGAGCGCCACTTTAAGCATCAGCGCGTCAAATTCTGCAACCGCTAGCTCATTAGCGCGGCCAATTTTTTGCTGCTCTATGCTAGCGGCTTTTTGCAAATCGGCGAGCTTTATTAGCAGTTGGGCTTTTTGTTTGCGGGTGTCTTCGGGCTTCTGACCGCTATTTTTAAGCGCCTCAAGTGATCGTTGTAGCGGCAGCGCAGCGCTTTCAAAGCGGCCGCGAACCGCTCTGATTTTGCCATCAACTTCTACAAACAGCGCCTTGAGCGCGCTGACGCGCTCGTAAGCATCTCGGCTATCGACGATGAGCGCTTGCTCCTTCCCTGCATTCGGTGTTTGCGCTAGCAGCGCGCTTGAAAACAGCGCAATTAGCAGCAAAGACATTCCGGCTTGGGCGATTTTGTGAATAAGGTTCATGGCGCGGCGAATTTAAGCTTAGCAAACTGCAAATCCAGCACTATAACGACGTCTGCGGTTCTGTCAGTGCCTTGCAAACCCTTTAATTTTGCGGTGCTGGGCTCAATGACAATATCGGCCGTGTTTGCGATTGCGACTTTGGCAACTGCATCTTCCAGAGCGCTACGCCATTCACTCAAGCTTTGCTCTAAAGCCTCTTGAAACTGCGCATTCAGCGGCGCAGCTTTGCCGGTTTGCTTCTGCTGCGTGGCAGCGGCTTCAGATTTAAGCCGCGCAAAAACCACTGATTGCGCTTCGGCTTTGGCGCTGTCAACTAATAGAATCACGCTTGCGTTTGCGGCGCTGGCAGTCAGTAGCGTCAGCGCAATGGCATAAAGAAAGTAATGCACTTTAACTCCTCAAACCCACGCCGCGTTCAATCAGCGACAGGCAAAAATACGTTAGTCCAAGCGTAAACACGCAAATAACCGGCAGCGCAATGCTTAGCGATACGTCAGATTGCCCTAAAATACCGTAACGAAACGCTTCAACCATATACAAAATTGGATTTAGGTAGGTGACTTTCTGCCAAAACGGCGGTAGCAAACTGACCGCATAAAACACACCGCCCAAATAAGTCAAAGGCGTTAAAATAAAGGTTGGAATAATCGAAATATCGTCAAATTTCTTCGCGTAAACCGCATTAACAAAGCCCGCAAGTGAAAACACGATAGCCGTTAAAATGACCGTGAAAATCGTCAAAATAGGATGCGCAAGCGATAAATCCGAAAAAAACATGGAAATCAGCATTACTATCGCGCCGACCATAAGCCCGCGTGCTACGCCACCAGACACATAGCCGGCTAGCATAACCCACGCTGGTGTGGGTGAAACCAGCAATTCTTCCACGTAACGGCCAAATTTTGAGCCGAAGAATGAGCTTGCAACGTTGCCATAAGCGTTTTGAATCACGCTCATCATGACTAATCCGGGCACGATAAATTCAATATAGCGAATACCATTCATATCGCCAATGCGTCCGCCAATTAAATTACCGAATATGAGAAAATACAGAGACATGGTAATCGCGGGGGGCACTAAAGTTTGGCCCCAGATGCGCATAATGCGCGATATTTCTTTTAAAAATATGGTTTTAAACGCCACCCAGCTTAATGAATTCACGCTGCCGCTCCGGTAGGTTTAGCCAACTTACCCTGATCAACTAAGCGCACGAACAGCTCCTCTAAGCGATTGGATTTATTACGCAGCGAACGCACGCCAATGCCCGCACCAGATAGAGCGCCAAACAGCCCGTTAAGCTCGCTGCCTTTGGGTATTTCCACTTCTAGCGTTTGTGCATCCAATAGCTGCACGGTAAATCCATGGATAATTGGCGCTTCAGTGAGCGGTGTGGCCAAATCCAGAATAAATGCTTCTTTATCAAGTTTATCAAGCAGCGCGCGCATGCTGGTGTTTTCGACGATTTGGCCTTTGTCGATAATCGCAATATTGCGGCATAAGCTCTCCGCTTCTTCCAAATAGTGCGTCGTTAAAATAACCGTGGTGCCTTGCGTATTAATTTGCTGCACGAATTTCCACAAAGAACGCCTAATTTCAATATCCACACCGGCGGTCGGCTCGTCCAAAATCAACAAACGCGGCTCATGCACCATCGCTCTGGCTATCATCAACCGGCGCTTCATGCCGCCCGATAGCGTTCTAGAGGCTACATCGCGCTTGTCCCAGAGCTGTAATTCGGTCAGATATTTTTCTGTTCGCGCTTTCGCAAGCTCGCGGCTGACGCCGTAATAGCCGGCCGAGTTCACACAAATATCAAACGGCTTTTCGAACTGATTGAAGTTGAATTCTTGCGGCACTAACCCGAGCTGCTGCTTGGCCTGAGCCCGCTGATTGCGAAGCGATAGCCCAAATACATCGACATCGCCCTCATTAAAATTAACGAGCGAGGAGACAATGCCAATCAACGTGCTTTTACCTGCGCCGTTCGGACCCAAAAGTGCGAAAAAGTCCCCGGCCTGCACGGTTAAATCGACACCTTTGAGTGCTGAAACGCCGTTACCGTAAGTTTTTTTAAGCCCGCGAATCGCAAGCGCCGGTGCATGACTCATATGATTCAAGATTCTAAACTGCGAAAATGCTAAGCGCGTAGTATCGCAGATTCAGCGCGCTAGCAAGCCAGCGGATCCAACAGTGCCGTCAGCTGCGCGCAGGTAAAAAACCCGCGCTTTTGCGTCAAATTCGGATCGCTGCGGCTATATTCGCCGGTCCTGCTTTGCGCTAACGCGTCAGCCCAGTTCAAATCAAGCCGATTCACCCAAACCGCTGGCATGTCGGCGTTTTGTGCGCCTAAAACGTCCTGCTCCGGGTGATCGCCAATGTGCAAAACGTGCTCTGGCGCCAGCGCAAGCGCATCGCAGGCGGCATTGAAAATCGCTTTTGCGGGTTTTGCCTGCCCAAATTCACGCGCGTTAATGTTCGCCTTAAAATGCTGCGCAAGCCCTATGCGGTGCAAATCAGCATTGCCATTAGTGAGGGCAACTATCGGGAAATTGGCGCTCAAGCGCGGCAATGCGCTAGCGGCGTCGGTATACAGCGTTACCTGATTGCGCGCGGTGTGCACGATATTAATCGCTGCTGCCACATCATCATCGCTACAGCCATGCGGGCGCATGGCCTGAGTGAGCGCCATATGGCGTAGTTCAGTGAAATCGTGTGCCAGCGTTGGATTTTGCCGCCAAACATCGGCCCGCAATTGGCGCATCACATCGATTGGAAATGTCTTCGCCACTTGCGGAAAGTGCCGCTCTAGCCAAGCATGCAGAGCCAGCTCCGCTTTGTGAAGCACTGGCATAATCGGCCAAAGTGTGTCATCTAGATCCAGGCTGATGCCGCGAATTTGCGTGAAATCAAAATCATGATGCTTCAATTTGTCCGCCTTAGTTACCACAACTCATTCATTCTGCGATTTTTTGGGCTCGCAGATTACCGCCAAGAATAAATATTGATGGTAAAAAACAATACCAAAATCGTCGCTGTCCAGGTGTTTGTTCCGGCAAACCAAGCATCGGCAGCGCTATTGGCCGCGGCTAGAACCAAAGAGCAACTAAGCGGATCAGTTAGACGATTGTATTCGCTGTTTGTTCGCATCCTAAGCTAAGCTCAAGTGCTAATTGATGGCGAATCCTCATGCAAAACCGCTTTTTCGAAGCCCCCATTCTGAATTCCCCGTATGAATATCCCGCCAAACACTGGGCGCTAGATAACAAAGGTCTGCCGACGCAGCAGGTCAATGATTCAAGGCGGCTTGCTAAATTTGTATCGCCTATTCCCAATCCGCAAAAGCGCAAGGGCGATGTTAAAACCAAAGATGCGCTCGATAACGCCGCACTGAGTGACGAACAGCAGCGCTATGCGCACGCCGAAATTATCAACACGCTGCGCTTTGAAGTAGACAAATGGCGCGTGTTGCCCGAGCAAGCTTGGCGAGTGACTCCGGAGACGGCGCGCTTGCTAAAACACTGGCGCAGCTATGAATTTGCCGGAGTGCGGCCTTTTTTTTGCCAGATTGAAGCGGTGGAAGTAGCGATTTGGTTAGTCGAAGTGGCGCCTGTTTCCGGCGCGAACGGCCAGCGGTTTCTGACGCATATGAAAGATGCGAATGCCGGTGCCAATCCGGGTTTGCTGCGCTTGGCGCTTAAACTAGCGACCGGCGCAGGAAAAACCACCGTTATGGCAATGCTGATGGCTTGGCAAACTATCAACGCGCAGCGATACAAGACCAATAAAAAATTCAGCCGTGGATTTTTGGTCGTCGCGCCCGGATTGACGATTAAAGATCGCCTGCAAGTTTTGCAGCCCAATGATGCCGACAGCTATTTCAAAACCCGCGAACTAGCGCCAGCGGATTTGCTGCGCGATTTAGAAAGCGCCCGTATCGTAATTACTAACTACCACGCTTTTAAGCTGCGTGAGCGCGTGGAAATCAGCAAAGGCGGCAAACAGCTGCTGCAAGGCCAAGGCGGCGAGCCGATTTCGACGTTAGAAACCGAAGGCCAAATGCTACAACGCGTGCTGGCACCGCTGATGGCCATGAAAAATATTGTCGTGATGAACGATGAAGCGCATCACTGCTACCGGGCTAAACCGCAGGACGATGCGAAAGCGGTGCTGAGTGCCGAAGAACGCAAAGAAGCTAACGACAATAACGAAGCGGCGCGGCTTTGGATTTCCGGACCAGAAGCTTTGCAGCGCAAAATCGGTATTGCGCACGTTTTCGATTTGTCCGCCACGCCATTTTTCCTGCGCGGCTCGGGCTTTATTGAAGGCACGCTTTTCCCCTGGACGATGAGCGATTTCTCTTTGATGGACGCGATCGAGTGCGGCATCGTCAAGCTGCCAAGAGTGCCGATTGCCGACAACATTCCTGGCGCTGAAATGCCGGTGTATCGGGATTTGTGGGCCAATATCAGCAAAGAAATGCCCAAAGCCGGGCGCGGCAAAGGCGCAAGCAACGATCCAGCAGCGCTACCGGCAAAGTTCGTCACTGCGCTCAGCGCACTCTATACACACTACAGCCGGACTTTTGATGCCTGGGCGCAGGCGGGCATTGACGTGCCGCCGTGCTTTATTGTGGTGTGCAATAACACCTCCACATCTAAGCTGATTTATGACTATATCGCTGGCTTTGAGCAGCGTTTAAGCGATGGCAGCCTGCAATTATCAACGGGCGCCAGCCGTTGTTTCGCAATTACGATGAAAACAATCAGCCCTATGCCCGGCCGCGCACGCTGTTGATTGACAGTGCTCAGTTAGAGGCGGGCGAAGGCTTGGACGATAGCTTTCGCCAAGCGGCAAGTAGTGAGATTAGCCAGCTGCGGCGCGAGCTATCGGAGCGCACTGGGCAAACCCAAGACGCATTCACCGATGCCGAGCTGCTGCGCCACGCGATGAACACGGTCGGCAAGGCCGGGCGATTGGGCGCGCAAGTGCGCTGCGTGGTATCGGTTTCAATGCTCACCGAAGGTTGGGACGCCAACACCGTCACGCATATTTTGGGCGTACGTGCTTTTGGCACGCAGCTTTTATGTGAGCAAGTGGTCGGCCGCGCGCTGCGTCGGCAAAGCTATGAGCTCAACGCCAATGGCCTGTTTGATGTGGAATACGCCGACGTGCTCGGCGTGCCGTTTGATTTCAACGCCGAACCCACGCTCGTTAAGTCAACACCAACCGTGCGCAGCACGCATATTCACGCGCAAAAGCACTTTGAAGCGTGCGAAATTCGCCTCCCGGTCGTGCGCGGCTACCGGATTGAGCTGGCAAATCAGCAGCTCAGTGCTGAGTTCACCGATGACTCGATATTGACGCTTTCGCCTGAATTGCTGGGCCCAACCACCACCACCAATGCTGGAATCATCGGGCAATCGGTTGATTTAACGCCCGAAGCGCTGCCGAACCAGCGCCGCGCCAGCATTGTGCTGCGCCTGTGTACGCATTTTTTAGCGAAGCAATGGCACAGCGGCAATCAGGAAAATCAGCCGGAATGGATGCTTATCGGCCAGCTAAAACCGATCGTTGAGCGCTGGTTAGATACCTGCCTAAAATGCACCGGCGGCACGCAGATGTGGCAGCTGCTGTACGTTAGCCTGTGTGATCAAGCCTGCGAACGCATTGCACGCGCGATTACCTTAAGCCAGTTGGGCCAAGGCCCCGTGCTGGCGCTGCTTGATCCATTCAATCCAAACGGATCCAGCCGCTTCGTCAATTTTGTCACTAGCAAAGCTAATTTGCATACGCCGCGCCAGCGCTGCCATATCAATCAGGTGGTGCTAGACAGCACCTGGGAGGCGGAATTTTGCCGTGTAGTGGAATATCACCCGCAAGTTTTGGCCTACGTGAAGAACCACGCGCTGGGTTTTGAAGTGCCGTATCAATCCGCCGGAAATTCGCACGTTTACCGCCCGGATTTCATTGTTCGGATTGATGATGGCCACGGCAGTGCAGACCCACTGAACTTGGTGGTTGAAATCAAAGGCTACCGGAACGAGCGTGCGAAAGATAAAAAAGCCACGATGGAAACCTACTGGGTGCCGGGCGTGAACCAGTTAAAAACTTATGGCCGTTGGGATTTTATCGAGCTGCGCGAACCGCATGAAATTGATGCGGCGTTTAAAGCGCACCTAAAAAAGGAGCTTGTTGAATGAACTTTCTAACGCACGTTACCGCAAATTCGGTTGCACTTTGCCCGCCGCACACCTATTATTCCGAATTATCCGCCCCTTGGTTGTACGCCCGCTCACCTATCCCGAGCGTGTGCAGAACCCCTGGGGCATTTTTTGCCCGCAATTTGTAAAAAAGGGCAATTATGCAAACACGTATCGTCGCAATTCTGATTGACGGTGGGTTTTTTCTGCGCAGAATTTCAAAGCTGCTTCCAGAAGAACATCGAAACACCCCGGAAAACATCGCGCGTTCCATTTCTTGGTTGTGTGGTAACCACATTAAGAAATTGATGGGAAATTTGGATCGTGAACCTACGTCGAAATCTAAAAAAGTCGATTGGATGTAATTTGTCTATCGGGTTTTTTACTATGACGCAGCGCCGTTTGATGGCCGCGCACATGATCCAGTACGCAATAGCGAGATTAATTTTGCGAAAACACCAGCGGCCAAGCAGCGCCTCGCCCTTTTTGATTGTTTGAAAAAGCAGCGCAAGCTGGCACTTCGCCTTGGCAAAGTCAAAAAAGATCAAGACTGGACTTTCACTTCTGAGCTAACTAAGCCATTGCTTCGCCTACTGCTAGCGCGTATTCAAGATGCAAGTTTACCCGCCACTTTCAGCGAAGAAGAACAAAAAGCCTTGCACGAGCTTCGCACGCGTTGGTTTGCGCTTAAGAAAGATCCAGTGGCATTGGCGCTGCGGCAAAAAGGCGTCGATATGCGGATTGGCTTAGATATCGCATCCTTAGCGCTCAAAAAGCAGGTCGGCACCATTATTTTGGTGTCGGGTGACGGCGATTTTGTGCCAGCTGCAAAACTTGCTCGTCGAGAAGGTATTGATTTTATCCTGGATCCGCTTTGGCAGCGGGTAGCCGACGATCTATTTGAGCACGTGGACGGAATGCAGTCTGGCTTCGCCAAATCACCTGATGCGGACCCTGCCGCGCGTAAACCCAAGAGCCCCTAAATCATGCCCCGAACCCCAAAACCCAAAGCGCCACTGGCGGTAGAAACACTGAATCACCCCGATGCCAGCCGCAAAAATATACCCACTGCCGAATACCAAACCATGCTCAAGCGCGAAGATAGCGCGCTTAAATCGGTGCGCTATCCGCGCAATACCGATTTAGATCCGCAATTGGTGTGGCGCGGTAAGGATGCGCAAGATCAGGCTGATTTGGTGGTGCCGGCGCCGCCGATTTACATCCAGGAAAAAGTGCAGCCCAAAGTGCTGATTGATGATCTAAAAGCGCAATCCGCCAAAGCGGCTGCCAAGGGCGCCAGCCAGCAGGCAGGTTTTATCGCCGATATGTTCGCCGACTTTAACGGCCTGCCGAATACCGATGCGAAAACCGAGTTCTATCAGCACGATCAGCACTGGTCGAACCGCATGATTTTGGGTGATAGCCTGCAAGTGATGGCCAGCCTAGCCGAGCGCGAAGGCCTGCGCGGCAAAGTGCAGTGCATTTATTTTGATCCGCCCTACGGCATTAAATTCAACTCGAACTTTCAATGGTCCACCACGAGTCGCGATGTCAAAGACGGCAATGCCGCGCACATCACGCGTGAACCCGAACAGGTCAAAGCCTTCCGCGATACCTGGCGCGATGGCATCCATTCGTACTTAAGTTACTTACGAGATCGGCTAACCGCCGCGCGCGATTTGCTGACCGATTCGGGTTCAATCTTCGTGCAAATTGGCGATGAAAACGTGCATCGGGTTCGCGCGGTAATGGATGAGGTTTTTGGGGAGGAGAATTTTGTTAGTCAGATAATTCTAAAAACTACGGCCGGGGCAGGAAGTCCAAGTGGTGGGACAATTACCCTTGCGAAAGTTCATGACACAGTGCTTTGGTTTTCAAAAAGCATGAAAGATGTAAAGTACCGCCAGATTTATTTTGATAAATCTGAGATGCAATCATCTGATTTATACAGGCGCGTTTTGCTGCTTGACGGCAGTGATCGATTGGCTTCCGATCAGGAACTATCAGGACTTGCTCTTACTGATGGTGAAGCGCTCTATAGGCCAGATAACTTGACAAGTCAGAGCTCACCAGAGAGTTCGACGTTTGCTGTTAAGTATCACAGCCATTCAATTAGACCGAGTAAAGGCGGGTGGAAGACCAATCAAAGCGGGATGCAAAAACTAATCCGCTCTAATCGTATATATCTAACAAAAAACCGAACTATCCAATACGCTAGAAAATTATCTGATTTTAATGTTGCACCGATAAACGATGTCTGGACCGACGTCGGAACTGGTTCGTTTACAGTAGAGAAGTTATACGTCGTGCAGACGAATGCAAAAATTATCCAACGCTGCATCCTAATGACCACCGACCCCGGCGATCTAGTTTTAGACCCCACCTGCGGCTCGGGCACCAGCGCTTATGTGGCCGAGCAGTGGGGCCGCCGCTGGATCACCATTGACACCAGCCGCGTGGCATTGGCTTTGGCACGTGCGCGCATTATGGGCGCGCGCTATCCGTTTTATCTGCTGGCGGATTCCAAGGAAGGCCAGATTAAAGAAGCCGAATTGACCCGCCGCGCGCCATCTAGCCAGCCGGTGCAGGGCAGCCTGCGCCAGGGTTTTGTGTATGAGCGCGTGCCGCACATTACCTTGAAATCGATCGCCAATAACGCCGAGATCGACGTGATTTATGAGCGCTTTCAAAGCCAGCTTGAACCGCTGCGCGCTGAGCTCAATGAAGCTTGCAAAAAAACCTGGAACGACTGGGAAATTCCGCGCGAACTAGATGCCAAATGGATAGATGCCGCCAAAACCGCACACGCTAGCTGGTGGCAACAGCGCATTGCCCGCCAGCGGGAAATTGATGCTTCCATCGCCGCCGCGGCTGATGTCGAATATCTGTTTGATAAGCCGTATGACGACAAACGCAAAGTGCGGGCGGCCGGGCCGTTTACCGTGGAATCCTTAAGCCCGCATCGGGTGTTGGCGGTGGATGTGGATGGCAGCCCGATTGAGCAAATCAGCGATGCCCACCAGCGCTTTGGTACGGTGCGCGATTTTGCCGCGCTGATGCTGGAAAACCTGCGGGTGGCCGGTGTGCAGCAGGCGGACAAATCCGGCAAAATTAATTTTAGCGCAGTGAACCCGTTCCCGGGCGTGCGCATTTGCGCCGAAGGCCTGTATAGCGAAGGCGAAACCCCGCGCCGCGCCGGTATTTTGATTGGCCCGGAATTTGGCAGCCTAACCCGATCCGATCTATCCGAAGCCGCGCGCGAATGCGCCGAATGCGGTTTTGATGTACTGATTGCCTGCGCGTTTAGCTTTGACGTACACACCAGCGAGCTTTCCAAGCTGGGCCGCATTCCGATCCTCAAAGCCCGCATGAATGCCGATTTGCACATGGCGCAGGATTTGAAAAGCACCAGTAAAGCGAATCTGTTCGTCATCTTTGGCGAACCCGACGTCAGCTTGCTGGATGCGCCCGATGAGCAAATGCAGGTGCGCGTCAATGGCGTGGATGTGTTCCACCCCAACACCGGGGAAATCCGCAGCGATAATGCCGACGGCATCGCCTGCTGGTTTATCGACACCGATTACAACGAAGAAAGCTTCTTCGTGCGGCACGCCTATTTCCTGGGCGCGAACGATCCGTACAAAGCGCTGAAAGTAACGCTAAAAGCCGAAATCAACGAGGAAGCCTGGGCCAGCTTAAATAGCGACACCTCCAGGCCATTCGCCAAGCCCAGCACCGGCCGCATTGCCGTGAAAGTCATCAACCATTTGGGCGATGAAGTCATGAAAGTGTTCCGAGCCTAAGCTTAAAGCGATCAAGCCATGAGCGATATCCATCTATGCGAAATATCGCATCAGCTCTTTGATAGCAGCGGCGAATTCATCGCGCATACGTTCTGTATGCAGCAGCTGGGCAGCTACCGCTGGTTGCCTCAGCTAACGTGTGAGAAGGGCCTGTGCCGCGCGTGCCGAAAGCCAACATTGGTGATCGATGGCATGTCAGCACCCACGCTGCGCGGAATTTCGGCTGACGGGGTTGCGCGCTGCTTTGCCAGCGCAAAAGCGCTGCCTTGCTATGCGGGGCTGCCTGTGGCGTCGATTTTGAGCGCTGACCCAGCTTTACTGCCGAAAATTGCCGTCGTACGCAGCGTTGAACACGCGAACCAATCGATTGAGCGGGGCTTTTATCCGATCATGGTTTGTGTGAGTGGTGCTGCGCATTCACAAGGGGCGTTCGGTGTTTTCGTTTGGCAAACTGAGAAAGGGATTGTTCGGGTTCAAACGCCAAAGCAAAAGTTAACGGCTGATTTATGGATGTCAAGCAGGCGATTCACCGCAAGCACGTTTGATACGTCAAACCCCTTTTATGCCTACTTGGTGCCGCGTGATTTGCCGCTTGCAAGCCGCGTTTTTATCCCCAAGCTGGCGCATCCGGTCATTGACGAATCGCTAAACGAAGTCCTTTATCCATTCACGAGCTGCGAAGCTATCTGGCGTGGCAATTCACTCGATTTCATTTTGCCAAGAATTCAGCAGTCTTCGGTGGTAGGTTGATATGAAATTTGATCCGATCAAACAGCAGCTTTTAACCGACGACGGACGCTTGATCAAGAAAGTGTATTGCCCGAAAAATCTCGGTATGGATGATTTGCATCGGGTGGATCAAGATGATCAAACAAGGCGCTGTACGGAATGCAAAAGCAGCATCGTTAATATTGCAAAATATAGTGATGATGACGCACTTGCGCTGCTCGCAAGCAATCCAAAAACCTGCGTATTTGCTCTTCCCGGCACGGTTGATTTGGTTATGCCCAAGATTGGCAAAACTGAGCCAAAAGCAGGCGTTGGCGATTGCTTTTTGCTGCACGATGCCGCTGACACGACAACCCACCGTAACTATCAGCTTTTCGACGGTAACAAACGGCGTAGAATTCGAACTGCGCGCGGTGTTGACGCCATCAATCAAGCCGTCAACGCAGGCTATTGGCCGCTGCTGCGCGTACTGGAAGATGCGCCAGATTTTAACCGCGGCACGTGCTACCGGCAAAATAAGCTGACTGGGAAAATTACCCAGCATAGCTATTGGAGCGCGTTTTTTGAGCCGGAACTGGACGAGACCAGCTCTGGATGGGTGTATGCAAGTGCTGTTGACACCAGTCAAATTGTTGCTGCCTATTTGTTGCCAAAAGCGCTGGTTATAAATGAAGAAGTCGAATTGCTGGATGTCATCAGCCATATTGTCGGTGGTGAAGTACCAATGGGAAAAGTGCGGCTAAAGCGGGCGCACGCCATTTGGCGCGGCGATCATTTTGAGATTTTGGTGCCGGAGCCCTATCTTGTTTTGGGTTGAACTAGCCCATGATGCAGTGCGACTAAGTCCAGTCAAATAGCTTTAGGCGATCAGTTGCAAGGCCTGGCCAAATCTGTTTCTACAAAAGGCTCAATTGCGCGCGCAGCAACCGCAACTAACCCAGATTTTCAAGGAAATTGCCGAATCGGCCTAAATCTGCGAGCCTCGGCACCACTTTTCGCGCGGATTTACTCGCTGCATGCCCAATCAGCCCACAAATTTTAAGCCTGCATCGCGACGAAATCGGCATTTGCACGCGCGCGCGGTTGCGGTGTTGCCGCTAGTTTTCGGGATTCAGCTGGCAATGGCGCAGGCATTGCCCGAGCAAAATCCGCTATGTCCGACCAATCAACAGCCCTGGAACTGTGAGCGCGTGGACGGCCTTTGGCGCTGCCAGGGCTCAGTGCAGTCGCTTACCCAATTGGTGGTAGATCCGGACGCATCGGGTGCCAGTGATGTGCTGGCGAGTACAGTCACGTCAGAAGACGGCAATGTTTTTCGGCTTAAAGGCGATGTCAGCGTTGTTAACGGCGCGCAGCAGCTCAAAGCGCCGCAAGTTGTGCTGGATCGCGGCGCGCAAACTGCGCAGGCGCTGGGCCCGGTGCAGCTTTCTGATGCGGGCGTGCTGATGTACGCCGATCGTGTGAACGCTAACTTGGCTGACAAAACTACGGTGCTGACCGATATTCGCTATGCGCTGCGCAATACCCAAGGCAACGGGCGCGCGCGCTCAGCGACGCATGCAGAAAATTCGACGACACTCAAAGGCGTCACGTTCACCAGCTGCCCTGGTGATCAACCGGTTTGGCAGGTCAAGGCAAGCACGATAACGCTCGATCACGCGGAAAAGATCGGGCAGGCGCGCGATTTCAAACTGATGCTGGGCAATCTGCCGGTGTTTTACCTGCCGTTTGCTAGCTTTCCGCTGACCAATGAACGCAAATCTGGGCTATTGGCACCGGTGATTGCGGGAAGTGATGACGGCTTAGATTTGACGTTACCTTACTATTTTAATCTGGCGCCGAATTATGATTTGACGCTCAATAATCGCATCATCCAAGAACGAGGCTTTATGCTGGGCGGCGAATTTCGCTATTTGGGCGTCAATTCGAATGCTTTTTTACGCGGCGCCTATTTACCGAATGATCGCAAAACCGGCAGCGAGCGCTACAGCGCCAATATTGACTGGCGTTTGGGGATCGGCGCGAACTGGAATTTTATTAGCAGTTTGAACGCGGTGTCCGATGACTTCTATTTTGAAGATTTGGGTGATTCACTGACGGTGGCATCAACCAGTGTTTTACCAAGCAGCTTAGGTTTTTACGGGCGCGGCTCATTTACCACTATGGCCGGGTTGCCAAGCGGCATTTGGCAGGCCGGATTGAGCACGGATCGCTTTGAGATTATTGACCCGGCGAATCCAAACACGCCTGATCCGTATCGGCGCACGCCGAGATTGTTTTATGCAGCCGATCAGCGCGCTGGCGATTTTCAGTTCGGCGTCAAAACCGAGCTGGTGAGCTTTCAGCGCGAAGAACTCTTGGGCGCATTTAGCCCGGAAGGTGAGCGTTTTGATATCGCGCCGTTTGTGCGCTATGAATGGCGCACGCCCTATGCCTATGTGCGGCCAGAACTGACCTTTAGGCACACCCGCTATTCGTTGAACTCAAATCCGTCGACGACTACCAATGCCAACACAGATTTTCGCCGTAGCTTGCCGATTGCATCACTCGACACCGGATTAATATTCGAGCGCTTTGCGCCGTTCGGACAAGAAAACTGGCGGCAAACACTGGAACCGCGCTTGTTTTTACTGAGCGCGCCGTTTCGTGATCAAAGCGAATTTCCGGTATTTGACACTAGCGAGCTGGATTTTAGCTTTCCGCAATTGTTCCGAAACAACCGGTTTTCTGGCGCGGATCGCCAAGCAGACGCCGAACAGGCTACGCTCGCCATCAGTACGCGCATTCTGGACGACGATCAAAGCCAAGAGCGCCTGCGTTTGAGCTTGGGGCAGATTCGCTATTTTGAGCCTAGCCGAGTCACGCTGCCAGGAACTGCGCCGTTTTTAGGTTCGCAAGGTGTTTGGGTGGGTGAAGTGGCGAGTGAGATCGGGCAATCGTGGCGCGTTGCCGCTAGCCAGCAATACGATCCCGAAATCTCCAGAACCCGACTCTCTGCTATCCGCATTCAACGGAAGCTGGGCGATCAAGGGCTTGTTAATTTAGGCTATCGCTACCGGCCAGATCAGATTGAGCAGGTCGATCTTTCCGGCATGATTCCAATCAACGAGCGCTGGAGCGCGATTGGCCGCTGGAACTATTCACTACCGGAAAGCCGCACATTAGAAGGCTTGGCGGGCTTTGAATACCGCAGCTGCTGCTGGCGATTGCGAGTGCTTGGCCGCCATTATTTGCGCGCCGGCACGTTAAGCGGGCGTAACTCGATCTTCTTCGAGCTTGAACTGAACGGACTCGGCAGTTTGGGTCGCAAAACAGATCGACTGCTTGAGCGTGCTATCGTCGGTTTTTCTGATACTAATTTGGACTAGAACACATGTTTGCAACGATTTCTAACAATTTACGTACCGCGATACGCGCGGCAATTCTGTCCGCTGCGATTTTTCCCGGCGCACTTTTTGCCGCCGAACTGGATGCCATTGTGGCGCTGGTGGAAGATGACGTCATCTTGCGCAGTGAGTTGGATTCGGCCATTGGCAACATCAAACGCCAATACGTCGGTAAAGAAGAACAGCTGCCGCCACAAACCGTGCTGGAAAAGCAGGTATTGGAGCGCTTAATTGTCGGCAAGCTGCAAGTATTGCGTGCCGAGGAAACTGGGGTCGACGTGACCGATACCGAAGTCGATCAAGCCGTTGGGCGCGTCGCGGCCGGCAATAAAATCAGCATCGATCAGCTGCAAGAAGCGCTGGGGCGCGACGGCATTCGGCTAAGTGATTTCCGCACCACTATGCGCGAAGAAATATTAGCGCAAAAGCTTCGTCAACGCGTTGTGCAAAGCCGTTCGGAAGTTAATGAGTCTGAGATTGATATTCTGCTGGCGTCGGGCCAGCTCAAGCAGGGCGAAGTGCGCATCGCACATGTGATGGTCGCGCTGCCGGATAATCCAACCGCCGAGCAAATCGAGCTGGCCACCAAGAAAATCACCGGCGTGCGTGAGCTCGTTGATGAAGGCAAAATGGAATTCTCCGCTGCCGCGATTCGCTATTCGGATGCCGAACAAGCGCTAGAAGGCGGTGAAATTGGCTGGCGCCGGTTTGATCAAATGCCGCAAGTGTTTGCCGAAGCGGTTGCCGGTATGGACACCGATATGCTAACACCCGTGCTGCGCTCACCCGGCGGCCTGCATATCGTCAAAGTGCTGGAAAAGCGTGAAACTAGCTCCGTGCTGGTCACCGAATACAACGCGCGGCACATTCTGATTAACGTGGATGAGCTGACCTCCGCCGATGAAGCCGAGCGCAGCATTCGTGCGATCCACGAAACCGTCACTAAAGGCGGGGATTTTTCCGCAGAAGCAAAAAAATACTCCGACGACGCGCAGACCGCAGCCTTGGGCGGCGATATGGGCTGGTTTGATCTCAGCACCTACGGCACCACCTACGAAGAAGCCATTCAAGCGCTCGCCGATAAAGGCATTAGCGCACCGTTTCGCACCGAGCGCGGCTGGCATTTCGTACAGCGGCTAGGCACGCGCCAGCAAGATCGCACTGAAGATTACATTCGCAACCAAGCCCGTGAAAGTATCCGGCAGCGTAAATCCGAAGATGCTTTCACCCAGTTCGTACGCCAGCTGCGTAATGAAAGCTTTGTGGAAGATCGCCTAGCAAATCCAGATTCGGTGAAGAGTTCAGAGGTTGAGAAGGCGGACGAGAAAGCTGAGGGTTAGTCGCAATGAACGTTTGGCGCGTCAGCTTAATAGCCGGTCTAACAAGCTTGCCGGTTTGGCTTTCGGCACAAGCCCTAAGCTCACCCGAAAGCGTCCGTTATGACGTCACCAACTCGCGTTTTTTGATAAGTAATCGCGGCGGTGGCGGCAGCATTCAAGCGCGCGATTCCGCAGGTAATTTGACGCTCTTTACTGCTGACCCTACAAGCCCGGCCGGTATTGAGATTGTCGGCAATCTTTTATACGTCGCGGATCAAACCGTAATTCGCAGCTATTCGCTCAGCACAGGCTTACCTGTTACAACGCTTAGCATTCCCGGCGCGGCGTTCTTGAACGGCATTACCAGCGACGGCGCCAATCGGCTGTGGGTCAGCGATTTTACTCGTCTGAAAATTCATGAGCTTGATCTAAGCAATCCCAACCTACTTACGCAGCGCGAGTTTTTAAATGATTTAAGTTTTATGCCCAACGGCTTACGTTTCGATGCGCCTAATCAGCGGCTATTGGTTGCAAGCTGGGGCAGCGGGCGCATCTTTAATGCGGCTTTGGATGGCAGTTCCGTTCCATTATTGATTGACGTAGGCAGCAACAATATTGACGGCGTAACGCTCGATTGCGATGGTGCGCTGTATCTTTCAAGCTGGCTCCCTGGGGCGATCAAACGCTATCCTCCGCCGATTACCAGCGCGTCAATGGGCGTAAATTTTGTCAATCCACTTTCGAACCCAGCGGATATTAGCTACGCGCTAGAGTTAGGCGTCGTCGCCAGCCCGAATGCGGGCAACAACACGGTTACGCTGCATGAAACGAATTGCGTCGGCGTGAGTTTTCGGGATCGGTTTGAAGATCGTTAAAGTTCTCAGCTTTATTCGCACTAAACACCGCTTTCAGGACTTTGTCCCGCATTTTTCAAAGGGCTCAAACAAGCCAACAGTATCAGCACTGCAATAAAGCCGTGCTCCAGCAATTGCAGCCAAAGCGGCAACGCGTACGCATGTTCGCCCTGACTAAAAAGCCCATGGCCGTAGCTGAGCAATAGCGCACCGCTCACCCAAAATGGCCAGCGCCAGCACCTCAAGCACGCCAACGGCAGCACCCACAGCCAGTACCAAGGATTGATGACCGGGCCAAGCAGAATGAGCGCGGAAAACACTGCCGCTAGCGCGCTTGGAACATCGGCAAAGCTAGCCTTCGCGCGCAGCGAGAAATAGCCAAGCAAAGCGAGCACCGCAAGCCCTGTGCAAACCCTAGCCAGTGGTTCACTAACCCACTCAATCAGTGCGAAAGCACCCGCATTGAAGCGCCAATCACTTGAGAACGCTTTAAGTCCAGCTAGGTCACCGGGCAGCAAACCAGCATTAAAATCGCTTACAAATGGCCAGTAAAGCAGCGCTAAGCTCACAGCAGAGCCCAACAGCAGTCCGCCAAGCTTGACAAATTGAGCCCGACACAGCAGCGGCCAAACTAGCAGCGGCAATGCCAAGACTGCGACAATTTTGCTTGCTATCGCCAAGCTTAAGCAAATGCCTGCGAACAGCGCGCGGCTTTTTTGCAGGCACAGCGTTGCTGCGATCAAGCCCATCGGCACAAGAAAATCAAAATGCCCGGTCAGCGCCACTTCTTTAAACACGAGCGGATTTAGCACGTATAGCAGCACAGGGTTTCGTAGCATGTCGGCAGCGCTAATCGATTTTGTTTCAGCTTGCTTTCCAATTGGAAGCAGCAGCGCAATCAATGCCAAATGCGTTAGCGCAAATAATGCTCGGAGTGTGCGCTCACTACCAGGGCTGATTCGATAGGCCAATGCGAATACGTGCTGCACGGCTGGGCCGTAAATGGTAGGAACTTCCGGATTGTTGACGCCGCTCAGTACTGACTGCAGCGGCTTTGGCACTCGTGGATCACTGAAATAGTGCTCAGGCGGCTGCCCGTACGGACTGGCGTTTTCGACGCTTTGATAGCCGTCCCACAGGTAGCGAAAGTAGTCATCCTCGAACATCGGTTGGCCCAGCAGCGCTACCGCGTGCAGCAATGCGGCCAGGCTCAAAATATGCCAATTTCTGATTGCATTTGCGCACCGATAGGCGTGGAAACTTGCTAATAGCATGATAAGCGCCAACGCCCAAAATAGCGGCACCGAATCCTGGTAGACGCTCACCGATTGCCAGGTCATGAGGCTGGCCGCACTAAATGCCAGGGCTATCGATGCAGCTGTGCGCTGATTCATTAGATTAGATTAGATTAGATTAGACTAAATTTGACTTGACAGACTTGAGGTTAGCTTCTTTACTGACTAAACGCTCGCGCTGCCAAAGCCGCCACACCATGCCTAAAATTCCCACTCCGGCGCCAATTACACCACTGACGGTGCCGCTAATTTTTGAAACGCCCAGCCGCGCCCGCGTATCAACCGGTACTTCAACCCAATTCAAGCCCTGCTGGACAGATTTGATTTGCATTTCAACCGTCCAGCCGTAGCTTTCATCACGCATGCTAATCGTTTGATAGGCATTGCTGCGTATCGCGCGAAATGGCCCCAAATCTGCAAATCGCACGCCCCAGATTAAGCGAATCAGCCAAACCGCAAACGCGTTACCAAAGATCTGTGGTGGCGTTAACGCTCCGGGCTCAGCTGAGCCTAAGCTGCGCGCCCCCAGCGCCAAATCCGCGCCGCTGGTAATCGCCTCCAGCAGACGCGTGCACTGCTGAGGCAAAACCGAGCGATCACCATCCACAAACAGCAGCACATCCACTTTGGGCAAAGCGGCAATCGCGCTAAGGCAGGCCCTGCCATAGCCAGGCCGATCTTCGCGCACGACGAGCGCACCGAGCCCGGCCGCAATTGCACCGGTGCCGTCGCTGGAGCCGTTATCACACACCGAAATATAGTCGATCAGACTGCTGCCATCGGCATTTCGCTGCGCTTTTAAGCCGACTAGCACCTCTGCGATAGCCGGCGCTTCGTTGCGCGCCGGAATCACCACACCAATCCGCAGTCCCTGAAACATCAGAACGTGGTCGAAGCGGATACGGAAATAAAATCGCTTTTTGCGGTGTTTTTACCATCAAACTTGCGGCCGTAGTCAAGCCCAAAGCTCAGCGTATCGGAGACGGAAAAACTGCCGCCAATGCCCCACAGCGAAAACTCTTCATCCACTTCTGGAAAGCGCGCCGGGGAAAATCCAGGCCCGCCAATATCCAAATTGCCGTTACTGCTTACGTCCTGGTAGAACAAACCCAGCGAAGCCGCATCGCCCAGTGATAACCCAGCGCCAAGATTGAAAATCGTTTCATCCGGCACGTCGCTAAATTGCCGTCGGGTAATGCCACCGCTCAACAAAAACCCAGAGTCAAATGCATGCCCGATCAACGCCGCAATCTCGAAACCGGATTCGCCATCACCCACGGCTGGCAGCGCGCCAACATCATAATTGCCAGCTATCAATGCCGCCAATCCAATCGTTAAAGTAGGAAGCTCATCTTCTGTTCCGACGAAGTTATACCTCACGCCAATGCGCGAATCTTGCCCGCCGCTCAGGCCGCCATTTGGCGCCAATCCAGGCACGGTGATGAAATCGCTTTTGGTGTAACCCACACGCACATCCAGTGCCAGCCGGTCACTCAGCCCATAACTGTAGTCGATGGTGTAAGTGTTTTGAGTTAAATCAGCAGGCAGCGGCATTTCTGCCGCACCCGCGAAAAACCGGTCTGCTTCTTGCTGCGCGATTCGTAACGACAGCTCGCTGGACGCACCAGCCGGGGTCCAGGGCGAACTGCTGTCTGCCAGAGCGGCATTGCTGGCGATCAGTGAAAGTGCAAGCCAAAGAGTGTTTTGCTTCATGAGTTTTCCTTGAATTTCGGATAAGTGTTGCCAGCAGCGCTTGCGATTTAAGCGCAGCGCTTGAGCGAGGTTTATGAAAATCGACCGGGCTAACCAAGATTTAAGCTAGCCGTAAAGCGCGTTTACTTAAGCTTAAATCGACGCATTAAATACTTCTGCGCATGCATTTGCTCGGTTTCAGTGAAGCCAAATTCGTCGCTATTCACGCGCGCCAATAGCGCGGTTGCCGCTTCAGCGCTGGCTACGCCGCCCGGGACTTTACAATCGTCACAGGCGATTCTTTTCATATAAATCTGCTTACCCATTGCATAGCTATTGCTGGCTTGCCTGCGTGGCGCACTGCCGCCCATGGAACCAGAAGCAGAACTCGGGTCAGGCACAAAAGCCAGGGTGGCGGTTAGTGCGATTGCAGCTAGGTACTTAATTATCATTGAACATTCCTCAAAGGCTCGTCGATTGAAAGCGCTCATTACCAGGGCACATGCAACGCATCCGTGTGTTGTAAATCAGTGGTTTTTGCGGTTACCGCACTATCCACTTTTGCCTAGACCGAAGCATCTTCAACAAGCTTTCAAGAAAATCGGAAAAAATTTCAACAAGAGGTTTCCAAGGGTCAGCTTGGTAAATTTTCTATTTTTTATGATCAATGCGTTCATTCCATCATGAGCGGTTTGCTGAGCGTTGCGCGCAGCATTTTTGACCACGCAATCAATGGGCTCCAAAACCCGTGCGACCAACGATCCGCAACCGGCAAGTCGTCAATTCCGGTTTCTGGCCACTCGTTTGGGTGTGGCAGATATTGACTTTTAAATAGACGATCAAATATCGGAAAGAAGGCTGCGTAATTATGGTTGCGGTGCACTTTTTCAATCGAATGATGGATTCGATGATATTGCGGCCCGGCGAAAACGCTGGTGAGTGGCCCCAAATTGAGCTTCCAATCGAGATGCACAAAATAGCCCCAAAAAATGAGCAGCGTAAATGCCAATGCAATCTTCGGTGGGTCAATCTGGAACAGCAGGCTCATCGGTAAAAGCACGGTAAACATGCGCATTGGCTCTTCTAGCCAGTGGTGCCGAAGCGTGCTGCTTACGTTAAGCGTTTGCTCACTGTGATGAAGCTCATGCACCGGCCAAAGCCATGCAAATTCATGCTGAGAGCGGTGCCATAGGTAGTAAAAAAAAGTCATAAACAAATCGGGATAGGGGCCAACTGTAACCCAGTTGGACCCCTCCCACACCACCGGACAAGCGGGTCCGCATCCGGCGGTTCGAGCAATTGAGGTCAAGAGAGTCTCACCACACCAAGCCGATCAAAGTAGCTAATCGGTAGCGCGCGATTAAGGCGTCGCATGCTGTTAACCCACCAGCAGCGCATGTTTTGCGCGACTTTCTGTGCATCGCTCGGGCTGGCTTTCAACGCGATTAGCGCAGCATAAGCCGTGCTGCCGCGTTTCCAGTGCTTCAGGTGAATCATGCGCAAACGATGGCGTAGCCATTCGTCCAGTTTCAGAAACACGCTAGGCGTCTCGCTCAATCGGAAGTAATTCTTCCAACCCAGCTGATACGCCCGAAGCCTTTCCACAATCTGTTCGATGCTCTTGCCACCGCTCCGCCTTGTCAGCTGACGGATTCGCACTTTGTAAGCCTGCACCGCTTTGTGCGCCACGCGCCGTTTGACCTGGCCTTTATACCGATAGAAACTAAAACCCAGAAACTTTCGCTCGGTCGCTTTCGCCACCGCGCTTTTCGCTTCATTGAGCTTCAGCCGAAGCTTCCCGTACAGCGCTCGTAGGCCCGCCATGACCCGCTCGCCTGCCTGTTGACTGCGTACATACACATTGCAGTCATCGGCATAGCGAACAAAACAATGGCCGCGCTTTTCCAACGCTTGATCCACTTCATCCAACAATATATTAGCCAGCAATGGAGACAACGGACCGCCTTGCGGCGTTCCCTCATGCCGATCCACCGTCATCCCATCTGCCAAAATTCCGGCTTGTAAATAACGCCGAATCAAACGCAACACACGTTGATCTCCAATACGCTTTTCCAAGCGACTCATCAATACATCATGGTTGACCCGATCAAAGAACTTTTCCAGATCGACATCCACCGCAAATACCCGGCCTGATTGCACATATTCCTGCGCTTTCAACACCGCCTGATGCGCGCTTCGTTTGGGCCTAAACCCATACGAATGTTCGGAAAACGTTGGGTCAATTTGCGGCTGCAGCACCTGCAATAGCGCTTGTTGAATGACCCTATCCAGCACCGTTGGAATCCCCAATTGCCGCCCTGTGCCGCGGACTTTGGAATCATTACGCGGCGCACCGGCGCAGGCCGATACGTCCCGTCCAGCAACGATTCCTTGACCTTAAGCCAGTGGCTTTTCAGGTATTCAACGGCATCTTGAATCGTCATCCCATCCACGCCCGCACTGCCTTTATTGGCTTTGACGCGTTTCCACGCCTTCACCATGTTCTCTCTT
>JANOQN010000031.1:0-63229 GCA_031422315.1 Rhodanobacteraceae bacterium | reverse complement strand
AATGTCAAAATTCAAGAAAGTGAGCGACAGCGGCTTGCGAAAATTGCAAAATCGCAAGGCTTTGCAATCGTCCCGTTGTCTCCAGCTGCTATGCCTGCCTCATGAAAATCAATCACTTAGGTAGTGGTTCATGGGTAGGGTGAATCGGGGCCATTGAACTTTTAAAGGAGCGATACCGCTTCCGAAATACGCTATTTCCCTGGCAAATCGCCCCAAAGCGATTTATGCAGCTGCAGCTGCAAGCGCACGTCTAAGCGATCTTGCAGTATCCATTCGGCAAGCTCACGCGGCTCAACCTGCCCAAAGCTTGGGGAAAACCACACCACGCAGCGGTTCGCTAACGCATGTTCGGCCAGCATGGCTTTCGCCCAGTCATAATCCGCGCGCGAGCACAGCACGAATTTTAGTTGATCGTGCTGCGTTAAAAGCGGCAGATTATCCAAGCGGTTGCGATGCGCTTCTTTGGAATCCGGGGTTTTTAGGTCCATGACGCGTGATACGCGCGGATCAATATCGGCAATATCCAGTGCGCCGGAGGTTTCTAAGCTGACGTCATAACCGGCATCGCAAAGCCTTTGCATCAATTCGCGGCAAGGTTTTTGTGCGAGCGGCTCGCCGCCGGTTACGCAGACAAAGCGCGCGCCAAATTCGGCCACTTTCGCCAAAATCTCAGAGATCAGCATCTTGCTGCCGCCATAAAAGGCATAAGCGCTATCGCAATACGTGCAGCGCAGCGGGCAGCCGGTCAAGCGCACAAAAACAGTTGGCGCACCGCTTTGGCGAGCTTCGCCCTGCAGCGAATGGAATATTTCGGTAATGCGTAGGCTGGCGTCGGTCATGAAACTGAGCTCGTAAAGCCCGCCAATCTTTTAAGTTGGCGGGCTCTATTTTTGACTAGCGACCGTCGAGCTGCAATGCGCGCAATCGGCCTTCGGCAAGTTTTGCCACGGGCTGATCAGGATAGCGTGCAATCACGGCTTTTAGCGTGCTGGTGGCTTTGGCAGCGTCGCCTAATTGGTAATAGCAATAGCCGACTTTCAGCAAAGAATCCGGCGCTTTACGGCTCTGCGGAAACTTCGCCAGCAAGTCTTGAAAGGTTTTTAGCGCTTGCTGATACTTTTGCGTCACGTAATAGCTTTCACCCAGCCAGTAAGTCGCGTTATCAGCAAATTCCCCGTTCGGGTAGTTCGCCAAAAACCCGGAAAAGCGCTTGCTGGCTTCTGGATATTGCCCAAGCTTCAGCGCTTCAAAGGCTTGATCATAGGCCACACGTTCACCGCCGCCTGGGGTTGCAGCCGGTGGCAATGTGGCGCTTGGCAGCTGAGCTGGCGCGGAAGCTGGCATTTGCGGCTCGGAAAACGCGCCCGAATCTAATCCGGATGATTCTGAAACCGGCGTACCGGCCGGCGGCATAGCGGGCGGTGGCACTGCAACGCCGCCTTGAATGCGCGAATCTAGATCGATGTATTGATCACGCTGGAGCTTTTTTTGCTGCGCTAACTCGAAGGTTGCGCGCTCAAGCTCCGAACGCAGCTGCTGCACTTCGGTTTGTAAATCGCCTAAGCGATTGAGTAATTCAAGCTGCTGCTGTTGGGCATTGCTGCCTTGCGCTGCGGCTTCGAGTTTTGCAACGCGCTCGGCTAAGCTGAGCCTAGATTGCGCTTGACCGCCGCCACTAACGCAAACGGCGGCCAGAAAGGCCGCCGCAAGCGTGCCGCTTTTTAGGCGGCTGGCGAACGGTCGTGAGGCTGTCACGACGTTCTTCATCATTGTCTCAGCTTACTTTTCGGAGTAAACGATTTCAACGCGGCGGTTGTCAGCCCAGCAAGAGTCATTGCTGTCGGAGCACGTCGGGCGCTCTTCGCCGAATGAAACGTTGCTCATTTGGCCTGATGGTGCGTCTTTAGCTTTCAGCATGTCGCCAACTGCATTGCCACGGCGCTCGCCCAGGCCTAAGTTGTATTCACGGGTACCGCGCTCATCTGCATGGCCTTCCAGCGTAGCCATGAAACCAGGATTCATTTTGATGAATTTGGCGTGGCAAGTCAGCATACCGTCGAATTCGGAAGCTATTTCGGTGCGGTCAAGATCAAACTTGATAACGCGTGGTTTGAGGCATGGATTACGGTTGAGTGCATCCATTCCGATGAATATATCTTCAAGTTTCTCGCCAGACGTTGAAGGTCCAGCAACATCTTCAACCGTGTCAACCGGGTCTGTATTCGTAGGTTTTACTTCTTTGGTCTTACAACCAACCATTGCAACAGCAGCGAATGCAATCAACAGCACTTTAATTGAGTTATTCATTTTTTATCTTCCACAGGGCTTTAAAAAGGGATTTGTTTTTGGTACTAAATTCTTTGCACTGGCTTAAAACAGCTGCGAACATTTCTGGCGAAACGCTTACAGAATCGCTTAGTTATTGTTTTTTAATCTCTGCAAGTTTGAGGTGTGCGTATTCAACGTTGCCTGAATGATGACCACGCCGGTTCACGTACGTCACCCTCTGGAATGTCGAGCTTCTGGCGCACTAAGCCGTTCGATGACACTGAGTAGAGAACGCCTTTGGCGCCTTCTCTTGCGGCGTACAAAATCATGCTGCCATTCGGAGCAAAGCTTGGGCTTTCGTCCAATCTTCCGGTTGAAATTTGCGACACAACGCCAGTTTCACTGCGTTCGCGATCAATCATTGCCACTCTGTACAGGCTGTTAAAACCTTGTGCCGTGGCGATGCGTTTGCCGTCGGCGCTTACCGTGGCGCGCGCATTTTCTGAGCCTTCAAACGTAATTCGGCGCACGTTGGTGCCGTCAACATTCATCTGGTAAACCTGCGGCCTGCCGCCGCGATCTGAGGTAAACAAAAGTTCCCGGCCATTCGGCATCCAGACAGCTTCTGTATCAATTGCGAAGCTTTTGGTCAGCTGCGTCAACGCGTTGCTGGCTAAATCCATCACGTAAATCTCAGGATTGCCTGTGCGCGAGAGCGTTAATGCCATGCGCGTGCCATCGGGTGAAAACGCCGGCGAGCCGTTAATGCCCTTAAAACTCGCAATTAAGCGGCGCGCGCCGGTGGTAATTTCCTGCACGTAAATCGCCGAATTGCCGCGTTCAAAACTCACATAAGCCAAACGCTTAGAATCGGGCGACCAAGCTGGAGACAGCAGCGGCGTGGCGCTATTGACCACAGCAATTTGATTAAAACCATCCGAATCCGCAACGATCAGCTGATATTTGCGCGAATTGCCAAGCCCAACGCTGGTCACGTAGGCAATACGGGTCCAGAACGCACCACGCTGGCCCATGATTTTTTCGTACACCTTATCGGCGATTTGATGGCCGGCGGAGCGTAAATCGTCAATCCGGCCAATCAACGCTTCGTGCAGGATCGATTTTTGATCGATTACGCTGAAAAGCTCGAATTCAATGCGTAACAGGCCGTTTTCACCGTCGCGCACTGAGCCGATTAATACGTATTTCTGATTCAATAATCGCCAAGTGCCGAATTTGACGTCTTGCCCGCGGCTTGGAAATTCGACGATGCGATCATCGCGCAGTGAATTAAATTGCCCGCTACGATTTAGATCAGATCGAATTACTTGACCTAAGTCCGTCTTGGATACGCCTGCGCTTTGCCACGCAAATGGTATTACTGCAATTGGGGTTTGGCTGGCGCGTCCCTTGTTGATAATCCAGTCTTCACTCATGCCGCGAGATTGATTCGGAACACTTGTTCCTGGTTGAGTGGTTGCTGGTGCTGGCTGTGGTGTCTGTGCAAACGCATTGCCGATAAAACTCAGCAAGAGTAGGAAAATATAAAGCAAGCGGGTTAGCTGCATAAACGATTCCTTGGCTTTTAGATGGCGGGTTTGGAGTCGGGTCAACGCTCCGGTGCCCGATCATGAACAAAACGCGATTAAATTGAATGAACTAACACCGACCGCGTGTGCCAGAAGTGCTGCTTGCGGGCAGCTGGTCGGCTGCGATTAAACTGCGCCTGCCATTTAAGGGTCAGATCATGCAAACGCCACCTTTTTCAACGAATGATTCTCCGCAATCCGTGCTTGCACCTGCAAAACCGAGTCGGGCCGCCCGATTTTTAAGCGGATTTGCGATGGCAATTGCGATGCTAGCCTTTTCGCTTGCGCTATCCCCAGATGTGTTGCGTCGTTTACAACCCGCGCCTGATCGGCCGGTTGGGCAAGTCGTGCGCGATGGGCTTGGGCAATTCAAAGACGGCGTGACCGGATTATTCTCCGAACGTTATGACGTGCCGGCCGATGCGCCCGCAGCTCGAGTGTCGATCTATCAGCGCATTGAAGTGGCGGCTGATTTGCTTGCAATTTTCGCGCTGCTAATTGCGGCACTCGCTTGGGTTAGCCAAACCAGCAGCAGTATCGGCATCACTCGGCCAATTGCTATTGCGCTCGCATTTGCGGTTGCGGCGCTGGCTTACAGCCTGCAAGTCAAAGCGCTGTGCGCCTTAGCAGCGGCATTGCTGGTGTTAGCGGTGTGTAGGGTGCAAGTAAAGTCGTAACGTTGATAGCGCATAACCAAACCAAATAGAGCTGGCAGGCTACCAGCGTTTAGCAACACGCTCAAAGCCCTATTCACCGAAATTTGCGACTAGCCCGAACCCGCGCGCAGCCAAATTTAATTGCGCAAGTGCAGGCACGATCCAGCAAACTGGCCGGTGCTGAGCGCGGCTAGTGCAAGCCGAAAATGCCAATCACCTAATTGTGAAAACTATGCGAAGGGCTTAGACTGCGCCACCCTCCAATATTCGGCTGCAAATCATGCACGCTATTGCTCGAACTTATATTTTTTCGATAATTTTGACGATGTCAACGCTAGTAAGTGCTCAAACGGAGTTAGCAACGCTAAGCCCGAGTGACCCGATAAACGCTGGAGCATTTGGCTTTGCCACTGCAATTAGCGGCGATACTGCGGTAGTCACACAGCGTAACGGGCTCAATGCAAGTAGCGCAGTGACGGGCGCAGCTTACGTATATCTGCGAACAGCGGGCGTCTGGAGCCAGCAAGCCAAGCTCAATGGCAGCACTGCGCTAGTTCTTGGCGACTTCGGGCGGTCTGCTTCTATTGATGGCAACACGATTGCAATCGGCGCGGCTGGTAACAGTAGTGCCGGTGGGCAAACCGGAAAAGTTTTCGTATTCGTGCGAACTGGTGCTACATGGTCAGAACAGGCAGTACTAGCCTCGCCAACCGCAGCAGCATCCGATTTTTTTGGATCCAGCGTTGCAATCCAGGGTGACACGTTAGTGGTTGGGTCAAATGGCCAGCGAAAAGCGCTCGTGTTTGCTCGAATCGGTACGCAGTGGAACTTGCAGTCAACCTTGATAGATGTTGACGATTCCACCGGATTTGGCGCTTCCGTTGCTATCGATGGAACAACAATCGTCGTCGGCGCACCCGGTTATCTCAATGCTGGCATTGGGCAAGGTGGCGCTTTTGTATACGGGTTCTCTGCTGGTGCTTGGTCACAACTCGGAAATGCCCTAATTGCCAGCAACGGGGCTCAGAACCATTTTTTCGGCGCACAAGTCGCTATCAGCGGTGACACGATTGTGGCAGGCGCGCCCTCATTCTTTATCGTAGGCGGCAGTTTCCTATCGCCTCAAGGAAGCGCTTATGTTTTTCAAAGAGCGGCAGGTCAGTTCGCACTGCAAGCGCAACTCAATGCCAACGACGCTGCCGCCGGCGATCGTTTCGGTAGCGCGGTCGCGGTGTCAGGTGATCAAGTGCTAATTGGCGCGCCTTTTGACAATGCAGTTACTCCGGCAGGTAGCAATGTGCGCGGAAGTGCGCATCTATTCGAGCGAAACGGCGCAACCTGGAGTGCATCAACTCTGTTTGCACCGACCATACAGGCGAATGGCGAACGTTTTGGACGCGGCGTAGCTTTCGATGGCTTCAACGCGGTGATTGGCGCTGATCAAAGTAACTCAGCTGCAACACCTGGCCCAGGCAAAGCGGTCATCTTTTCATTGAAGTCCGGCATTTTTGACAATGGGTTTGAGGGTGAATAGTTTAAAACGTCATGACGCAGCCGCATTTACTTGAACCAGCGGTTCGCACTTCCGGCCCAATCAGCGGACTAGGAACGCTAAACAATGGCGATAGCGCCGACCGGCTTGCTTTCCGGCACCCGTCGCAATCGTTGATGCTGCCAAAGGCACGCTGCTGAACTACACCGAGCTGACGCCACACGGTGCGATTCGGTATAAGTCAACTTAGACCTTCAAAACTTCCTCAAAGCCACCGGCAAAACGGCCTGCTCAATGCTTTCGATAGCAATCGCATTGATTAGCACGTTCTCAAAGCTTAGGTTCCTTGCGTGCAGAGCTGCAAACGTGGTAGCTGCTTGGTCAATTCTGATATTGCGCAGGTGGATTTTTTGAATCGGTGCGCTGGCATTGCCTTCAATGGAAATGCCAACATTCGCATTGCCGCAGCGGATGTTGCTTAGCTCAATATCTTGAAAACGCGTTGGCGCATTGCCGCCTCGGTAGCCGTGATAGCTGTTGGTGAAAATGAGCAAGCTATCGGTTTCGCCGACTTCGATATCGCGGATATAGATGCGTTCAATTTGCCCGCCGCGATCTAAGTTGGATTTGAAATACAGCGCGTGATTGGCCTTAGTCATTTTAAAGCCTTCGATATAAACGTCAGAAACGCCGCCTGACATTTCACTGCCGATCGCCACGCCGCCGCCGGTATCGCCGATGTATTCGCAATTTCGCACCACGATAAATTGCGAAGGCTTGCCGACACGCCAGCCGTCTTGATCGCGACCGGCTTTGATGGCTACACCATCATCGCCCACTTCAAACCGACAGTTTTCGATCAATACATAGCGGCTCGAATCAGGATCTACACCGTCACTATTCACATGATGGGAAATAACTTGAATGCCGCGCACGGTTACGTTTTCACAGTAGACCGGGTGTAACACCCAAAACGGCGAGTCGCGCAGCGTAATGTTTTCCACCAGCACGTTTTGGCACTGATAGAACTGCACAAAATGCGGTCGAATAAAGCTGCCGGTGCCAAATTGACGTTCCACAATTGGCGCGCCATCCATACCCATTTGCCGCAGGCGGTTTTGATCTGGCTTTTGCAAGGCGCGCCATGGCAGCCAGTGTTTAGCGCCCTGCCCGTCTAAAGTGCCGGTGCCGGTAATCGCTACATCTTGGCACTGCGCGGCGTACACCATCGGTGAATAGCTAAAGCATTCCACACCTTCCCAGCGCGTACGAACCGCCGGCAGATAATGCTCGGCATCGCCGGAAAAAATCAAATGCGCACTGGCGCTTAAATGCAGCTCCACCCGGCTTTGCAGATGAATAGGCCCGGCAACAAACCAGCGCCCAGCCGGCACTTCAACTCGCCCGCCGCCTGCAGTGTGGCAGGCGGCAATGGCTGCGCGCAATGCGGGCAAGATATTAGGCAGCTGCTCGGGCATAGCGTTTTGCATGTCGGTGGTGTTTGGCAAAGCCAAGCCAAAATCCACGAGTGGAAACACGCGCTTGGGGAAAATCGGCGGCTTGATTTTCGCAAGTATTTCGGGAAGATTTGCCCATGCATCGGTTGTGACGATGCCTTGGGCTTTGCGATTTGCGGATGTGCAGCCACTCAGAAACACACCAGGAAATAGGCCAGGCAATACGGCTGCAACCGCTGCGGCGCATACTTGGCGGCGTTTCAAGCGAACAACCCTAAGCAAAAACCGCGCACTATTGCTTAGCCTCATACGCTTTTGCCAACTTAACGACCTGTGCAGTCCGAACGGTTAAGCCAATGCCGGGGCGCTCTGGCACCTCTAAGGTGGCGTCTGCGCTGGGTAATAACCGCTCTTCAAAGCAATCCCAAAGTTCAGGCAAACGCTGAGCACCGGGATGTTCTTGAGGGCGTTTGGCGGTGTTGCAGCTGGCTAGAAAATGTAGGTGCGCCGCTGTAAGCAGTGTCGGGCGCGCATTGTGCGGGGCGATACTGCGATCAAACGTTTCGGCAAGTGCAGCGATTTTCTTTGCCTCGGTTAGCCCGCCGCATACTGCGGCATCGACATTGATAACATCGACTTGCCCGCGCACGATCAGATCGCGAAACTGCCATCTCGTTGCTAGCCGCTCGCCGGAGGCAATTTCGACATCTGGCATTGCTGCGCTGATGGCCGCAAGCGCGTCCATTTGATGCGCTGCAACAGGGCTTTCGTACACTTTAATGCGCACCGCATCGTGCACTGCACTGCCGATTGTGAGCGCGCGTTTGAGGCTGTAGCCTTCGTTCGGGTCAAAATACAGATTAACTTTATCGCCCACTGCGCGGCGCACTTCACGCATCACGCTAAGCGATGGATCATCAGCCGGATCACGGCCTTCTTCGCGAATCGCCATGCGCACTTTGATAGTCTTGAACCCCGAACCGACCAGCGCTTCCGCGCGTTTGGCGCATTCGATTGGCGTTAGAAATCCGCCCGCACCATTATCGCGTGAGAAGGAACCGTACAAGTCGAATTTGTGGTGATGCTTACCGCCGAGCAGCTGATAAACCGGCACACCCAAGAGTTTGCCGCGCAAATCCCACAGTGCATTATCAATACCAGAAATGGCATAGCCCGCAATCCCCGGAACGCCCATTTCATCTGCTTCATGAAACATTTTTAACCAAATTGCTTCCGCTGCAAATGGGTCACTGCCTTCAACAAAACTATCCAGATGCTCATTAATGTATCGCGCCGTATGCAGGCCGCCTTCGTGGCCTGCTTCGCCCCAGCCCTCGGTGCCGTCATCGGCAATTACCTGTACGAACACGGCTTTAGGAATGGCATACGCGCGCACTTTCTTGATGCGCGCCTGACGAAGAGAAGCTGCGAAAGCCGTTTGCCAGGGCACCGCAATTGCAGCGCCTATCGCAAGGCTTGAGAAGCTAAGCAGCGCGCGCCTATTCACTAAAAATGGCCATCAAAAATTCCAGCGCACGCCAAGCCCGAAGCTTCTGCCAAAATCATTGACTGCTTCATCGGCTGGAAACCCACCTGCTGCATCACCTCTGAACACCGTCACATCCTTTCGATTGGTCAAATTGCTGGCGTCAAAATAAACCTGCCAATCATCGGCAAGGTTGTAGCGCAAATTCAGATCAAGCCCAAAAAAGTCTTGCAATACCTGATCTAGCTGCGGGTTGCTGGCAATAACATCTAGCTGTTCGCTGCGATAATTGCCTGACACGCGCGCAGTAAACACCTCATTTTCCCAGCCTAGCGATAGATTGGCAATGCGATCAGCCTGATCGACCAGCGGCAAACTTTCACCTGGTCGCAATATGCCAACGTCAGATTTACTATCGAGCACTGTCAAGTTGCCGGAAACAAATAGTCCTGAATACCAGCCCGGTAAATTGACAAAGGCTTGCTCGAATGCCAACTCAGCGCCGCGTACGGAAGCATTGTCACCATTTAATATCACGCTAGCCGAATCAAATCCGCCGGTTCGTGTGCCATTACCCACTGGCAAGCCCAAGCGCGCAACGTCGGCACCAATAAAATTGCCGGCCACGTAAAAGTCGGAAATATCTTTGTAAAAAAGCCCTGCTGACAGGTAAGTTGTGTCGCTTGGATACCAGCCAAAAAGCAGGTCAAACTGTTTTGCTTTGAGCGGATCAAGCAGCGGATTACCGCCACTCAAGCTGCGCTGAAATCGCCCTGGCGAGCCTAAAATTTCACGCGTGCTCACGCTTCTAGTCGCCGAGCCTTCATCAAAATTCGGGCGCACGAGCGCTGTGCTAAACGAGGCCCACATGATGGTGTTATCAGACGGCAGCCAGCGCGCGTGCAGGCTGGGCAGCACATCGCTGTAGGTGTTTTCGACGCCACGAATCGGATTGACAGTCAATACATCACTGCCAACCAGCGGATCAAATGTTTCCACTTCACTACCGCTGGTAATCCAGGTGGTGTCTTCATAGCGAAAGCCGCCGTAAACACTAAAGCTTTCGCTGATGTCCAAATTAGCCATGGCATAAAGCGCGTCTACGTCTTCTTGTACGGAATAATCTTGCGCGTTGCTGGCACCGACTTGATCACCTAGCGCGCCGAGCGCGCTGCGAAATAGCGTTGCTGCGGCATTGGCTGTTGGTTGTACACCAAAGCCGGTAATGCGCGTATCTGGGCTAAAGGTTGCCAGCGTACCCAAATTGGTTGCAGCAATGCCACCGGTGCCACTCGGGTTGCCGGAGCGCTCATCGCGATTGGTAACTTTATCGCGTCGATTGGTTTTTGCGCCAAATTTAAAATAACCAGTTTGCTCGTTCAACTCGAAACTACGGGTCAGATCGATTTTGGCGGTGCCGACTTCATCTTCTCTTGCTTCTGAAACCTTGGTCAAGTTATCAAATGCATAGTTGGCCAGGTTTGCAGGGTCAGACGTTGCTGCGGTACCGGCTCTGGGATTAACCAAAATGAAGCTGCTGGTTTGCTGTACATCGGCATTGATGCCGCGAATGCGAAAGCGCCCGGTCAATTGTTCAGGAATTTCCAGCTCGTTCTTGCTGGCCGCGGCCATATAGTCGAGCGACCAATTATCCCAGCTATGTTTGCCGCCGAGCTGCAACAGCTGGGTTTGCTCATCGCGTGTCAAGAAGGTGGCTTGTTTGCGCAATTCGGCATTGCGGAACGTGCCAGAGCGCGGGCCGATAGCCGTTGCACTGCCTGCACCTAACTGATAGCGATTAGTAAACTGCGAATCAACGCGGTTAAATTCACTGTGAATGAGCCGAAGAAATAGCTCGCTACCGCCTTCGGTTTGCAGATTTAAGCTGCCGGCAAAACCAAGCCGCTCGCGCTCGCTTTGATCAAAGCGCTGCTCAGCGCGAACTGAACGCAAAAAGCAATCCGGCGATGGAGCAGTGCAGTCTTGCCCAACGCGGCTTAACACGGGTGTATCACGATTGCGAAACACATCGCCTTCCAGTTCGCGCTCGGCATAGCTGGCTGCTAGCGTAAAGCCAAGCCGCCCACCGCTGCTTAGATCCGAAGCGCCGGTGTATAGCGCGCTGGCCTTGGGAATGGTTTTACCCGAGTAGTCTTGTTGGTTAGCTTCCAAACGTAAAGTGCCGCCGGCCTTGCGCTCGAACGGATCGATTGGCACTAGATTGATCGATCCGCCAATCGCATCGGCATCCATATCCGGGGTTAGGGTTTTCGAGACTTCTAAATTGCCCAACAAATCATTAGGCAATACATCGACAACTGCGTCGCGATCGGTATCCGAGCTGCCGATGGTGGCACCGTTGACGCGAACCGGATTAAACAAAGGACCCAGGCCGCGCACGTTAACGCGGCGCGCTTCACCCGCATCGCGATCTACCGAAATACCTGAAACGCGCTGTAGCGATTCCGCGACCGATTGATCTGGAAATTGGCCGACATCATCGGAGGTTACGATGCTGACAATATTGGCGCGCTCTCGCTCTTGGGTGCGCGCTGAAAAAATTGCGCCGCGCACACCGACGACTTTGACCGCGTCAAGTTCTTTGGCTTCGGCGTCGGCAGTGTTCGCGGAGGTTGTCCCGGTACTTTGCGCGCTACCCACGCTGGCAAATCCTTGCAGAGTAAAGGCAATGGCGATGGTGATTGAACGCTTAACAAGTGCTGTCTTTTTCATACTTTTCCTCTGATGAAGTGCCAAGTGGGTAACAAAACAGCAATTGGAGTTACCGCTCTAATTTATTGGTATTACCAGTCTTAGTCAAGCATTAACGAAAACTTTCGATTGTGCGGTGCAATATCCAAAGTACGCTTTGGTGGAAATTCTGTGGTTCAAGGCACCTAACACCCTCTCCCCCAACCCCTCTCCCATGAAGAGCTGGCTAACCGTCCTCTAGGTACACTTTTAGCCTGAACACCCTCTCCCCCAGCCCCTCTCCCATCAAGGGAGAGGGGAGCAGTTAGAGGCTCTGTCGACCCCTAAGTCGCTTTTAGCCCCTCTCCCTTTATGGGAGAGGGGTTGGGGAGAGGGTAAGCCGTTCGCGACCAGTTTGATTTCGGTATTACCAATTTAAAACAAACTCCCGCTACAACAAGCCCCAAAACCTAGGCAACCACAGTGTCAAGCTCGGGGTGTAGCTAACAATAAGCAGCGCAATCACGCCGGTGGCAAATATGGGAATCAGCGGCCGGTTTAACTCTGATAATGAGCACTTGGCAATACTGGCGCCGATGAAAAGCGTCGTGCCAGCCGGCGGTGATACCAAACCTAAGCATAGATTAAACACCAGCACGATGCCGAAGTGATAGCGCATTTCATCGCCAGTCAAACCAAATTCCGGTGCCAGGCCAACCATTAGCGGCAAAAATATGGGCGTAAAAATAAGCACGCCGGGTGTAACGTCTAAAAAGGTTCCTACCAACAATAAAATCACGTTGATCGCCAGCAACACCGCCCATGGATGCTCCTTTAGCACGCCGACCCACTGCGCAATCAGCTCTGGCACATTGGCATAGGCAAACACCCACGCCAGCGCGACCGAAGTGCCAATCAACATAAACACCATGCCGGTGGTGGAGGCGGTTTCCAATAGCAGCTGTGGCAACTGCCGAAAGCCAATCTCTCGGTACACGCCCAAGACCAGGATCAATGCGTACAGCACCGCAATGGCCGAAGCCTCGGTAGCGGTAAATAAACCGCTGACGATACCACCCATAACAATCAGCAGTAGGATAAAACTCGGCAAGATGCCAAGCGCGCTCTGCAACAATGCGCGCCAGCCTGGAAATTGATCGCGCTTGCCGTAGCCACCGGCTTTAGACATCCATGCAGCCACGATAACCAATAAGCTACATAACAATAATCCGGGCAAATAGCCCGCTAAAAATAATGCGCCGACCGACACGCCGCCAGCCACCATGGCGTAAACGATGAGCACATTAGATGGCGGCAGCAAAAGCCCGGTGGTGGCGGCCGTCGCGGTCAGCGCTGCGGCAAAGCCTCGCGGATAACCCTCAGCCTTCATTGCCGGAATCATAAAGCCGCCGATGCCAGAAGTAGTTGCAGCGGCGGATCCGGTAATCGAGCCAAACAACAAGTTGGCGAACACATTGGTCACCGCTAAACCACCCGGCATCCAGCCCACCGCTGCCCGAGCAAAGCGCACCAAACGCTGCGCTACGCCACCGGCCGCTAATAGCTTGCCCGAAAGAATAAACAGCGGAATCGCCAACAGCGTAAAGGTAAATGCGCTGGTTACGCTGCGCTGCGCGAGCGTGGTTGCGGCGGCTAGCGCTGGCAAGTCGACTAGCATGGTGGCGAAAGCCGATAGGCCAATCGCGATCGCCACCGGAATTCGAAGTAGCAATAGCAGGGTAAACACACCGGCAAGCAAGGCAAGCGTCATGTGTGCACACCAGTATTTGCTCGGTCAGCGCTAGTAGCGGATTGCATAAGCAGTTCTTCTTCGGACTCTGCTAGATAAACCCGCTCGCAGGCAAAACAAATGATCAGCAAGCCACTCAGCGGCGCGGCAAGATAAACCAAACCCATCGGCCAGCGCAGCGCGGGCGTGGTTTGCTCTAGCTCGAGCGTCATGCTGACCAACATTGCGCCGCCAATAAGCAATAAGCCGCCAAACAAAATCACGCACAGCTGCACAAATCTCAGGCAGCGCGCACGGCCCTGGAATCCGAAATCCAGATAGAGCGAGTCATAGCCCATATGTTCACCCCGCCGCAGTGCCAGGCTGCCGCCCAACAGTGCGATCCAAGCCAACAAAAAGCTGGCAAGCTCTTCGGTCCATTTGCTGGGCGCAAGCTGCAGCGCCCATTGATGATGCACCGCAATGCGGGCCAACAAACGTGTCAATACCTGCCACAAAACAGTCGCGATCATTACAACCGTCAGGCTGATTAAAAAGCGGCCAAGCCAGCGCTCCATTATGGCGTTGATGGATTGTAGAACGCTCATGGGTTTGATTCGATTGATGTATCAGCAGATGCGCGCAGTCGTGCTACTTCACTTTGCAATTTGAGTATCTCCGAAAGTTGAAACTCAGGGCGCTGATAAACCACCTGCGCGCGTTCTCGAAATGCTGCACGATCAACATCCTGATGCACGGCGAAGCCCTTTGCCTGCATTTGCGCCAAACTCGTACGCTCGGAAATTTGCCAAAATCCCTGCTGACGCACGCTTGAATACGCAGCGGCCTGCTGCACCCAGCCACGCTCGGTTTCGCTCAAGCGCTGCCAGGTTGGCGTGCCGATAATCAGCACGTCAGGCAAGATCGTATGCTGATTTAAACTGTAGCTGCTGGCAACTTCATATTGGCGAGAGCTAAACAGCGATGGCGCATTGTTTTCGGCGCCATCCACCGCGCCGGTGTCGAGCGCTGAATAAAGCTCGCCAAATGGAATGGGAACGGGCTTTGCGCCAAATGCTTCCACCATCGCCATTGCGCTTTGGCTGGGCATAACCCGCAGCGCCAGGCCTTTAAGATCATCCGGGTGCTTAACCGTAGTCAACATGTTGCGCCCGAAATAAAAACTGCGCGCACCGGCATCATAAAAGCTCAAGCCGCGCAGCCGAAAACGCTCAGCGGCGGCTAGCATGCTTTGCCCGGATTGGCTTTCAGCAAAGCGCCAAAAATGCGCGCCGTTATCAAACAAATAGGGCAGCGAAAACAGCGCAAATTCTGGCGCAAACGCCTCAAGTTGGCCCGCCGAAACCTTAGTCATCGCGACACTGCCGATCTGCAACAATTCAAGCAATTCCCGTTCGGTGCCTAACTTGGCATCGGCGTAAAGCTCAACTTTAAGTTTCCCATTGGATAGCTTTGCGAGTTCGTCCGCGAAAGCCTGCATGCCCAAATGGACTGGGTGTTCGGCGTTCAGCACATGCGCCAAGCGCAGCACTTTGGCCTTAGCCGTAGGGCTTTGCGCATATAAAATGAGCCAGAGCAACAGCAGCCCAGCAGGCAACGCCATCCATGCGAAAAACTTAGCAGCTCGCATTTAATTATCCTCAGATATGGCTGGCACATCAAACGATATTGGCGTGCCTATTTGCCGCAGCTGCGTTTCATCGTACTGCAAGCCAAAGCCTGGACCATCGGGTATTTTGATTTCACCATCGACTATCTTCAATTCCGGCGTGTAGCCATAGGGGCCAGATTTTCCGACTGCTTTGGCGGAGAACTCATGAAACTCGCCAGGTTTATCTAAAAGCGCCACAAACTGCAGCAGCGTAGCCGCGCCGGCATGCGCGCGCGGCGCGTGCGGCACGCAGGCCAAGCCCGCATTGGCGGCCATTTTCGCCACTTTAAGCGAGCGCAAAAAGCCGCCCGCATAAAACAGATCCGGTTGCACTATATCGTGTGCACGCTCAGCGATCAGCCAGCGCCACTTGGCCATAGAGGCATCTTGCTCGCCGCCGGCAATCGGAATATTGACTGCATCAGCCACTTGCTTGGTCATGGCAAATTCTTCAAACGGACACGGCTCTTCGAAAAACCAAACGCCGTAGTTCTCGAGCATTTTGCCTACTTCAATGGCGGTTTTCGCATCGTAACTGCCGTTGGCGTCGACGCAAATGGTGAAATCATCGGCCAATATTTTTCGTGCGCGCGCCACCAGCGCCTCAGAGCGCCCGGGTGCTGCATCCGCATTACGGTTCATGCGCCCGCCAATGCCCAGCTTGCAAGCGCGCGCGCCAACTAGCTGCGAACGCGGCAGTACAAACTCATCGATTTCTTGCTCGGGCGTGGTGGTTCGTTCGCGCGTCGAGATATACACCGCGACTTGCTCACGTTTTTTACCGCCCAGCAGCCCAGCTACTGAACGCTGTGCAGCTTGGCCCATGCACTCCAGAGCCAACATTTCGATATGCCCGATCGCATTCCAAAATGGCAGACCTGAGAGCTTGTAGTTCGCGCGGTAGCAGCGCTCAATCAGCGCTTCAATGTTGCGTAAGTCCTGGCCTAGAAAAAACGGCAGCACACGCCCAGTAAATACCGGAATATCATCCAAAAAGCGCTTATTGCTAGGCAAAAAACAGCGCAATCCGCCTTTTATATCGCCGATCAACATGGCTTCGTTATCGTTAAGCCGCAGTAGCGCTAAGCGCTCCAATATGAGCGGCGCTGTGATGCTAGCGCCGGGGTTTAAGTGATCATTGGGATCATCAGCGAAGCCTAAAAGCGTGGCTGGATCGGTGGCTTTATTGCTGACTTGACTGGCTTGCGGCACCGCTGAAGGCGCGATTGCACATCCGCTTAAACCTGCCCCGAGCAAGCATGTACTCGCGCCGGCCAAACTAGCCTGCTGCAGCCATTGACGCCGATTGAGCAATTTATCAAGAACAATCTTGTCCATATCAACCCCTACCCAACCGCGCCACGGTAAAACCGAGCGCCAAAATTCCTAACACCAATCCCCAAGCGGCGGCAAACCCGAGCGCATCGACGCGATAGCGCGCAAGGGTCAGCTTGCCCTGTTTGCGTAACTCACCCAATCTACCCAAGTCGGCAATGATCAGGCCCTGCTCGATACCTTGGCTGTGTGATCCGGCCAAATCGTACTCGGCAGCATCATCATCAAAGGCGACGTTTTGATCGCGCAATCTGGCTTCTGAACCCACGGGCGTATCTAACCTTGCGTAGAAATGCGCTAAGCGTTGCGCATCCTCAGCAGGGCTAAGCAAGCTAGCTAAAATCATCGTCAAAAACCCGAGCGGCAAGTACAGCAAGATTTGATATTCCAAATCCCACTTTAGCCCGAACCTGCCGGTGATCAACATGCAGATAATCACTACCGATATGCTGGCGAACATGCCATAGCGATTTGCTCTGGGCCACACAATGCCGCACCAAAACGCGATGCCGAACGCTGCCGCGCTGGTCCATAAAAGCTTCAGCCCGGCAATCAGGCTGGGCAACAATAGCGCTAGCGCAACGCCAGCCACCACTGCCACGACACTGGAATAGCGAGCCACGCGCATCCGCTGCGCTTCAGTTGGGCTTTGCTGCAGATAAGTTTCATACACGTTGCGAGTAAATAGCGCCCCCGCGCCAATGGTAAAGGCAGAGCAGGTGCTATTCACTGCCGCCACCATGCAAGCAATCATCAAGCCGACTAAGCCGGCGGGCAGCAATTCTTGCACCATGGTGCCAAAAGCGTGCTCACGATTCTCCAGATTCGGAAATAGCAAAAATGCCAGCACTCCGGTAACCGCCCAAGCCAGCGTCAACAAGCGCTTGATGAAATTGCCGTAAGTCCAACCCGAGCGGCTAGCGATTTCACTTTTCGCGGCCCCGCAAACCGACATGTGGTGCGGCTCCACCACTACGCCAGTCAGCGCGTTCAGCACTACCATCGTAATAAATAACAGCGTGACTTCAGTGGGCGCAACGAAGCTCCACATGGCATCCGGCACCTGCGCCTGCACATTGCCCCAACCGCCAGCTGCGGAAATTGCGAACGGCAGCAATAGGGTGGACAGCACGATAATCAGCCCGCCTTGCAGCAAATCATTGGCCACCGCCGCCAATAAGCCACCCCAAATGGCATAGATAATAAAGCCGAGCGTCATCAGCAAAACCGTCCAGGTAAATGGCAGCGCGCCGCCGCTAATGGCCTCAACGGTTAACGCAGTGCCTTTCAAGATAAGCGCAATGCCGACAATGAAGTTAAACAAACCAAGCCCGGTGTAGGCCAAGGCTGCAGGCTTGCCAAAGCGATGCTCGAAAAAATCCCCCATCGTAACCATGCGCATGCGCCGATAGAGCGGAGCAAGCAGCCAATAAAACGGCGTGGCAAACAAATAGATCCACTGGTACCAAATGCCGGCTAGGCCCAAGCCATACGCGGCGCCAGCTACAGTAACTGGCTGCTCGCTTGAAGTACCGGTGCCGAGCGCATGGGATATCGTGTAGAGTTTGCCAAAGCGTCGGCCACCCATGAAGAAATCGGCGCTGTTTTTAGACTTTCTAGAAACCCATACGCCGATGCCGATTGCCACTACAAAATAGGCAGCAATCGTTGCCCAGTCCAGCCAATGCAAACCCAACATAACTAGCTTCCTTTCCAGATTCGGCGCAGCGTCCAGGCTGCCATTTTTGGATCACGCGTACGGGTGAAAACACCTTTGTGATTCATGACGACGCGCCTAAAATGTTGCGCGGTGCGAAAATCGGCGAAATTCCAAACATGCCCGCCAATCAGCTGCGGCTGGCTGCAAATGACTTCCCAATACGCTTCAATAAGATTCGCCTGATATTCTTCGGTGAAGAGCTGATCGGTGGTAGCGTGCATACCAGCGATTGCGTCCGCGCCAAATTCCGATAGCAACATAGGCTTGCCAGGATACAGCTGCGCCAATGCGCTGAGCTCCTCTCGCAGCATTGCCGTTGCACGCTCTAGCTGCGCAGGCTGCTCATACCAGCCCAAGTATCGATTCAACATCAGAATGTCGCAGTGCTGATAAAGTGGATCGACCAAACCGTGCCGACTGCCGACATTGGCTGCGGTGATCGCTCTGGAACTATCTAAGCTGCGCGCATAGTTAGAAAGCGCATTGAAGTACGCCGGTGCGCGCTGCTTGTATTGGGTTTCGGCAAGGTAGCCAGGCTCATTGGTTATACTCCAGGCGATTACGCAGCAGCGTTCGCGATCACGCGTAAACAGTCGTGCGATCTGACTTTGGTGCGCGATCAGCGTGGCATCAGTCACGTGGCGGAAGTCCAAATTGACCGACGCCGCTTCGGATATCACCATAAAACCAAGCTCTTCAGCCAGCTCGAGTGTTTCCTCTGCATAAGGGTAGTGCGAGGTGCGAAAACTATTCGCGCCGCACCAGCGCAGCAGTTCAAAATCTTTGACCGTTAGCGCTAGATTTTGCGCTTTGCCCAGCACGGGAAAATCTTCATGCATGCCAAAGCCTTTTAACTGCACCGGCGCATTGTTGATGCACAACTGGCCGCTATGCCAGCTAATCGAGCGAAAGCCAATGCGGCGCTGAATTTGATCGCAAAGAACCCCACTCGCATCGCGCAGGCTAATCGTGAGGTTGTAGCGTTGCGGACTCTCAGGGCTCCATGGTTTAAGTCCTGAGATTTTTAAGGAAACACCCTGTTGGTACTCGGCTAGTTTAAAGCTTTGCGAAAACACCGTTGGCGAGTTCGGTTGCTCACTCAGCTCAATATGCACGGTGGCTGTTTCAGCAAAGTTACTGGCATGCACGGTACCGAAAATACTGAGCATCGCCTTCTGCGCCGCAAAATTCCAGGATGGATCGCACTGCGGGGCGTTTAGCCGGGTTTTAGGAAGCCACTGCAGCGTCGGTTCGCGGTGGATGCCGCTGAATGGGAAGAAATCGTAACGCACCGGCGGGTACATTTCATCTTTTAGGCGGCCCTCGTTTCGATAGGTGTCTAACGTAACCCCGGGCAGCGGATGATCAAGTGCCAGCCTTGAATCAATTCGCACCAGCAGCTCATGCCAAGCGCCGGGAATCAGTTCGCCTAGATCAAAGCAAAACGGCAAAAACGGCGCGCTGTTAGCACCGAGCTTGATGCCATCTAGCCAAACATCGGCGCTTAAATCGGCACTGGCAAAGCGCAACACGGCATCGCGCCCCAGGCTAGCGGCGGGCACTTGGAAACGCTTGCGAAGTAAAAACGGCCCCAGGAGATCGCGATAGCCGCGTTCGGACCATTGCTCATTAATGCTGCCCGGAACCGCCAAAAAACCCGCTGACTTAAAATCGGGCACACCACCAACCCCTTTGATTGCTTGCGACTCAAGGCAAGCTTCCCAAAGCCCGGCTAAGCTCGTGTAATCGCGCACGGCATTGCGCTCATTGCGATGCAGCAAGCTTGCCTCAACGGTATCGTGTCGTTTTTCGCGCATGGCTTGTCAGCTATATCGATGCCGCAAGGCACCTAGAAAACGCGACATCGGCGGGCGATCAATAATAGCGCCCTTGTTTTGCACCACCACCGCCGCAAGTTCCGCAGCATATGCCGCACTGAATGCGGGGCTTTCGCCCAGCAGGCGCATAGCCAAATAGGCCGCGTTAAATGAATCCCCGGCGGCGGTTGAATCGATCACGCGCTCAACTTTTACCGCAGCAATCTGGACTTTTTCGCCAGCTATTTTGAGCGTGCAGCCGCGCTGCCCATCTTTAAGCACGACTTCGGGAATTGCCTCAAACTGCGCAAAAGTAGATTCAGCACTGCTATGACCGAACACGGCTGCGGCATCATCGCTGCTGGGCAAATACACTTCGCAAAGCGCGATAAAGCGCTGGAATTCCTGCGCGGCATCGGCTGCGCTGGCCCATCCGCGCTTGCGGTAATTGCTATCAAATATGATCTTGCTGCCGCCTGCTTTGGCGCGCAGCAGAGCGTGGTAGAACCGTTCGCGATCATCGCTATTAAGCACCATCAGGGTAATGCCAGTAAAATACAGCCATGGATAGCTTACTAACTGATCTTCAAGCGCAGCACTTTCAGGAAATGAGAATAGGCGTTTTACTGGCGCCTGCGAACGCCAGTAATAGAACTGACGTTCGCCCTCAGTATCGACACGAATGGTGTACAGCCCTGGCAATTCGCCCGCAATTCGCAAAACTTGCTGCGTGCCAACGCCCTCCGCCGCCCACGCCTGCATTAACCGAGCGCTGTAAGGATCATCGCCAAGCGCGGTGAGGTAATCTACCGGCACGCCTAGCCTTGCCAAATAGATCGCGGTGTTGAGCGAATCGCCTCCGAAGGCGAAGCGCGCGCTGCCATCGCCCTGATCAAACACTTCTAGCATGCATTCGCCGATGCAGGCGATTTTTGCAATTTTCGACATGCGCTACGGCCTCGATGAAGTTTTCAATTTACGGGTAGCTATCGGCATCACCAATTCCACATGGTGCCATCGCGCAGGCGCGCAACGGGCAAATAGGCCGCGCTATACGGGTAGCGCGCGGCGAGTTTTTCATCAATATCGACCCCATGGCCGATGTGGTCGCCCGGATGCAAATAGCCGCTAGCAAAGCTATAAGCGTGTGGAAATACCGCATCCGTCTCTGCGCTATGCCGCATGTATTCCTGCACGCCAAAGTTGGGCACCCACAAATCAAAATGCAGCGCGCAGCCCATGGTGATGGGCGAAAGATCAGTTGCGCCGTGGCAGCCGGTTCGCACATGGTAAAGCGCAGCCAAGTCAGCAATTCGGCGCAAATGGGTAATGCCGCCTGCGTGCAAAACAGTCGCGCGGATATAGTCGATCAGCTGTTCTTTAATCAACTGATGGCAATCATGGATGGAATCAAAGATCTCACCAATTGCAATCGGGGTTACGGTGTGTTGCCGGATCAAACGCAAAGACTCTTGATTCTCGGCAGGCGTAGGGTCTTCAATCCAAAACATGCGATAGGGCTCCAGTGATTTGCCCAAGCGCGCCGCTTCGATTGGCGTCAAGCGGTGATGTACATCGTGTAGCAGCTCAACACCAAAGCCGAATTTTTCACGCACTTTATCGAGCAGCTTGGGCATAAAGTCCAAATATTCGGGTGTGCTCCATAGGGTTTCCTTGGCTACTTCGCCGCGGTCTGCAGGCTCATAGAAAAGCTTGCCTTTGCCCACGCCATAGCTTTCTTCAAGCCCCGGCACGCCGCTTTGCACACGTATTGCACGGTAGCCCATCGATTGGTATTTGGCGACTTCATCAATCACCTCGGCAGTGTCGCGCCCGTTTGCATGGCCGTAAACCATAACCGAACTGCGCGATGCGCCGCCGAGCAATTGATACAGCGGCATATTCGCCATTTTGGCTTTGATATCCCAAAGCGCCATATCCACCGAGGCAATGCACGTCATGGTTACCGAACCACGCCGCCAATAAACGCCGCGATACAGGTATTGCCAAATGTCTTCTATCTGACGCGGGTCGCGGCCAATCAACGCCGGAATGACGTGTTCTTCTAAATAAGCAACCGCAGCTTTTTCCCGTCCGTTGATGGTGGCATCGCCAATTCCGTAGACGCCTTGGTCGGTTTCAATCTTCAAAGTGACAAAATTTCTTCCCGGGCAAGTAACGATCACGCGGGCGGCAACGATTTTCATAGGCTATCTCGAGATTGAATTAACAATGATTTGACTAGTAGGGCGGGTGCTTGTTTTAAGAAGTTGCTGAGTACAGTTAATCCAAAAACGCAAAAAGTGAAGCTTGTGTGCAGTCAAAATATGAAGCTGCTAGGCTTGCGCTTTCTCACAGAGCAGGATCATAATTGGTATGTCCACTGACAAGCAACTGGTAACACCAATAAAATCGAAGCGGTTAGGCGAACAAATTGCAGAACAGCTCGCAGCAAGCATTGCTGCGGGCGAGTATGCGATTGGTTCGCGCTTACCGGCTGAGCGCGAATTCGCCGAAAGCTTTAAAGTCGGCCGGCCAACCGTGCGCGAAGCACTATTGATTTTAGAGAGAGATGGTCTCGTCGAAATAAAAACCGGCTCGGGCGTCTACGTCGTGAGCCTGCAAGCGAAACGCGCGCGCGCGCTGGAATCATCAATCAGCATGTTGGAGCTCATCGAGGCGCGCTGCATGTTCGAAGGTGAGTCCGCTGCGCTGGCGGCAAAGCTTGCCACCCGCGAACAAATCGAAGCGATTCGCCAAGCGCTTGCTGCCATGATGGAAGAAGATCGCCTCAATATTCCGGGCGAACTTGCCGATCGCGAATTTCACGTGCAAATTGCGCGCGCCACACAAAACGCGGCGATTGTTTATGTCATTGAAGCGCTATGGGATGCCCGCAGCGGCTCGGCGCAAGTCGCGCAATCGCTGACCCAAGTGCGCGCCGCCGGCATTAAGCCGCGTATTGATGAGCACACTGCAGTGTTTGACGCTATCGAAGCACGCGAACCTGAGCGCGCCAGGGCCGCCATGCGCGCACATTTGATGCGCGTGATCGACGATCTAATCAAGGCCGCCGAGGCCAAAGAGCTCTCCGCGATGCAAGTGCGTATTGACGAACAGCGCAAGCGCTATCTCGGCGATTTGCAGCGCTTTGAACCAACGCAAGATTCAAGCATGCCTTCTATTTCAAAACCAAAACAAAAACCAAAACCATCTCGACCTGGACCCAAATGACTGCACCCCTGATTGCCTTTAACCACCCGGATCGCTTATTGCCTATCGAAGCCAGCGTACGTAGCCTAGCAAGGCGGCTCTATAACAGCGTAAAAGATTGCCCCATCGTTAGCCCACACGGGCACACTGATCCGGTTTGGTTTGCCGACAATCAGCCTTTTGCGAATGCCACCACGCTGCTCATTCAGCCGGATCACTATGTCTATCGAATGCTCTATTCGCAGGGCATTCCACTGGAAAAACTAGGTATTGGTGTGCCGCCCGAGCAGCTAACTGACAGCGCAGCGCGCGAAATATGGCGTCTGTTTGCTGACAACTTTTGGCTGCTGCGCGGCACGCCCTCGCGCATCTGGTTTGATCATGTATTCCAGAGCGTTTTTGGCTTCGAACATGGCCTGCACAGCGGCAATAGCGACAATTATTTTGATCGCATCAATGCAGCGCTAGCCACGCCAGAATTTCGCCCGCGCGCGCTGATGGATCGATTCCAGATTGAATGCATCGCGACGACCGAATCACCACTCGACCCACTAAACGCGCATCAAAAAATTCAGCGTGATGGCTGGGGCCAGCGCGTGATAACCGCGTATCGGCCAGATGCGGTGGTCGATCCTGATTTCGAAGGATTTCTAACTAATCTATCGACATTTGGTGAGTTAACCGGACAAGACTGCGGCACTTGGCAAGGCTATTTAGCGGCACATCGTATCCGGCGCGGTTACTTCCAACGCATGGGCGCTACCAGTAGCGATCACGGCCACCCGAGCGCGCGCACCGCAAACCTGAGCGGTAAAGATGCCGAAGCGCTATTTCATCGCGTACTCAAAGGCACCAGCGCAGAGGACCGTGAGCTGTTTCGCGGCCAGATGCTGACGGAAATGGCGCGCATGAGCTTAGACGATGGCTTGATCATGCAGATTCATCCAGGCTCGAGTCGCAATCACAATTTGGCGGTGTTTGAACGCTTCGGGCGTGATAAAGGCGCAGATATTCCGATGCGCACCGATTACGTGCATGCGCTCAAGCCCTTGCTGGATGCGTTTGGCAATGAGGCCGCGCTGCGCCTGATTATTTTCACGTTGGATGAAAGCACCTACGCGCGCGAGCTGGCGCCGCTGGCCGGCCACTACCCGTGTTTAAAGCTGGGCCCATCCTGGTGGTTCCATGACAGCCCTGAAGGCATGCGCCGGTTTCGCCATCAAGTCACGGAAACCGCAGGCTTCTACAACACGGTAGGCTTCAATGACGACACCCGCGCGTTCTTATCGATTCCTGCACGGCACGATGTTGCACGTCGAATTGACTGCGGCTTTTTGGCGGAGTTAGTGCTCGAGCATCGGCTGGATGAGTCAGAAGCCTTTGAGCTGGCGCAAGATTTAACGCATCGACTTGCGCGCGAGGCTTATCGCCTGCCGCGCAGCAGCAGCCCTCTGAATACTGCGATATGAATTCGGACATATGATGCGTTTGGTAACTAACAATCTTCCGGCACCCGGCTTGAACTACGCGCGCGCTGAATATCTAGCGCAAGGTGGCGTCGTACATCTAGGTTTAGGCGCGTTTCATCGCGCGCATCAAGCGGTGTATTTTGACAAGCTGGCTGAACTCGGTGTGCCAGGCTTCGCAGTTACTGGTGTGTCACTGCGCAGCCTTGAAGTAGCCGAGCAGCTGAATCCTCAAAGCGGGCTTTATGGCGTTTTGCAGTTAGCCGAGGGTGAGGAATCCGTGCGCTGGATTGGCGTACAAAGCGCAGTGCTGCACGCGCCCACGCAAGCTGCTGAAGTTATGGCGGCGCTGTGTGATGCGCGCACGTGGCTGGTGACGCTGACGGTGACCGAGAAGGGCTATTGCCATTCGCCGGCAACGGGGGAACTCAATTTTCAGCAACCAGACATTGTTCATGACCTAAGCAATAGTGCTTCGCCAAAAACCGCCGTCGCGCTTATCGCACGGGCCTTGCAAGCAAGATTTGCCACCGGTTTGTCAGGCTTTACCGTGCTGTGCTGCGATAACCTGCCGCATAACGGCAAACTGCTGCGCGGATTGGTTTTAAGTTTCGCACATGCGTTAAGCAAAGGCCTTGCGCAGCGCATTAGCCAGGATGTTTTGTTTCCATGCTCGATGGTTGATCGGATTGTGCCCGCGACGACGGATGCGGATCGTGCGCGCATCGAAAAGCGCTTTGGTTTCAATGATCAAGGGCTGGTCAAAGCCGAGCCTTTTAGCCAATGGGTGATTGAAGCCAGCGACAAACGACTAGACCCGCTCGCGCGCGTGGGTGTTTTGCTAGTCGCCGACGTTTCGCCGTTTGAAACGATGAAGCTGCGACTGCTCAATGGCAGCCACTCCATGCTGGCTTACTTAGGCTACTTAGCCGGGCACCAGTTCGTGTCGGATGCCATGCAGGCAACCGGTTTTGCGATATTGGTCAAACACTTAATGCGCGCAGAAGTGCAGCCGACGCTGAGCGCGCCGCCCGGATTTGATCTGATGGACTACCAGCTGGAACTTTGCCAGCGCTTTAGTAACGCCGCGTTGGCGCATCGCACTTGGCAAATCGCGATGGATGGCTCGCAAAAAATTCCGCAGCGCTGGCTTGCCACCATGCAAGCCCTGCTTGATCAAGAAAAACCCATGCCGGTATTGAGCCTAGCGATGGCTGCGTGGCTCAAGTACATCCGCGGGCAAGATGAGCTAGGCAATCGCATCGATGTACGCGATCCGCTCGCGCATCAATTTGCGGTGTTAGCCGTATCCAGTGTTTCGCGCACCGATTACGTCAATGCGGTACTCGAGCTGCCACAGATTTTTCCGGACTTCTTGCGGTTTAATGCAAATTGGCGTCAAGCCATTTTGGATAGTTATATCAACCTATGCCGCTTGGGTGCTGCGGGCGCGGTAAGCGAACTGGCTGCTGCAATAACCCAGTCTTCAGATAATCCTAAGTTGTAAAAAACCCCAGTCTGTATAAAGCAAGGGCTTCAACGATGACTCAAACTAATGATTGCGCAGTAGCACCGCTACGGGAAATCCAGCCTATTTTGCATATCCATCCCGACGATGCAGTAGCGGTGGCACTGATGGATTTGCCCGCAGGATTTGAGCTCACGCAGCCTTTGCTCACCGTGCTTGAGCCGATCGCGCGCGGCCACAAATTAGCGGTCTGCGCGATTGCGCAAGGCAGCGTAGTCAGCAAGTACGGTCAAGCCATTGGTGTTGCCACCCGTGATATCGCCGCTGGCGAACACGTACACGTGCACAACTTAAGCTTTGATGCCAGCAAGCGCGGCGGCGCCAGCGTGCAGGCCTATCCAGCGCCAAAACCTGATGCCTTATTAGCAAGCCGCACGTTTATGGGCTTTAGACGCACAAACGGCCAGGTCGGTACCCGCAACTATGTCGGCATACTGACAAGTGTGAATTGCTCCGCGACCGTTGCCAAGCAGATCGCTAAGCGTTTTGGCGAAGGCTCACCGATCGGCTTTCCGGGTGTCGATGGCGTGATTGCGCTCACGCACACTAGCGGCTGCGGTATGTCACACGATGGCGAAGGCATCGAACTACTACAACGTACCTTAGCTGGCTACGCACAGCAGCCTAATTTTGCCGGTGTTTTACTGATTGGTTTAGGCTGCGAAGTCAATCAGCTTGATCGCCTAGTCAAAAGCCAAAATCTGCAAGCCAGTGAGCGGCTTCGATTGATGTCGATCCAAGCGAGCGGCGGCACGCTGCCAGCAATCGACCAAGGTGTCGATATTGTTCGTGAACTGCTGAAGCTGGCCGCAAAAGCCAAACGTGAGCCAATACCGATTAGTGAGCTGAGTTTGGCGCTGCAGTGCGGCGGCTCAGATGGCTGGAGCGGCATTACCGCAAATCCTGCACTGGGTGCGGCGGCGGATCGCTTGATTGCTGCAGGCGGCAGCGTGGTGCTGTCTGAAACCCCGGAAATTTATGGCGCAGAAACACTGCTGTATGCGCGCGCGCAATCTACTGAGGTCATTAACAAACTCGCGGCTCGCTTGGACTGGTGGGAACGCTACGCTGAAAAGCATCAGACTGATCTGAATAACAATCCATCACCGGGCAATATTGCCGGTGGCCTGAGCACGATTTTGGAAAAATCCTTAGGTGCGGTGGCTAAAAGCGGGCGCGGCACGATGGTCGATGTTTTGCACTATGGCGAGCGCCTACAGCGCAAGGGTTTTCAGTTCATGGACACGCCTGGCTACGATCCTTGCAGCGCCACCGGGCAAATCGCCGGTGGCTGCAACATCATGGCGTTTACCACCGGGCGCGGCGCGGTGTTTGGTGCAAAACCGGTGCCGAGTATAAAGCTCGCCAGCAATTCCCAACTTGCTGCACACCAGCCCGAAGATATCGACATCGATTGCGGCGCCATTGCGCGCGGCGAGGCCAGCGTGGATGAACTTGGCGCGCTGGTTTTTGAAAAGCTGATCGCTGTGGCTTCAGGTGAGGCTTCCGCTAGCGAAACATTGGGGTTTGGTGAAGCCGAATTTGTGCCTTGGCAAATTGGAGCGGTGATGTGATGGATAAAAACTCGAGTTGCCAATGCAGTGCACATGCGGATGCAGCTCCGCCCCACCTCGTCATCCCCGCGCAGGCGGGGATCCAGTGCAGGTGTCAACGTACTCTTGCGGTTTCAAAGCGCGATACGCTAAGCAGCTTTAAACCAATGAGTAACATCAAGGTTCGGCGCACATGGATTCCCGCCTTCGCGGGAATGACGGTTGGGTTTGCCCATCAGCTCATCATATTTGCAACATTGCTACTTCTGAGCTTGTCCGCTCAATCCGCGCAAACACTTAACGCGCAACCAATCGCCCCAGCACAAGTCAGCCAACAAGACCTTACTCAAACCGTGCAAGCTTTTGCGCGCTACCTGAGCCGCACCGCACTCGATGAACAGGGCCGCGCGCGCGGTGACTACGATTTGCGTGATGGCACCTGGCACCCGTATGAATCCGCGTGGCACACCGGGCAGTCGATCTGGGGCTTGCTGCACGCGCATCGCTACACGCAAGACAGCGAATTTATTGATGCGGCTTCGCGCGCCGGGGATTGGTGGCGCGCGCAGCAGATCAGCGAGGGCAAACTAAAAGGCATGTTGAACGCCGCGCACGGCGATAGTTTGGGCACACTGATCAATTTCACCACGTTGGCCGATGGCACACCCGGCTTGTTTGAGCTTTCGCGCGTCACCGGGCGTAAAGAGTACGCCGACACCGCCACTGAAGCAGCGCGCTGGTCCATGCACAATCTGCTGCTGCCAGAGCAAGGCTTACTGTTGAATATTGTCGATCCAGTTAGCGGGGAAATTTGGCGGGATCGCAGCCCGCATCACAAAGCTTTTCCAGCCGCACTAAATCAAGTCGCGCGTCCGAATATTGAGGGCTTCTTGTTCCTGGATGCGTACTTACACAGCAAAGATGCAAACTTTCTTGATGCATTCAATAGAACGATTGAGCGCGCGCGCAAAGATCAGCACGCCAATGGATTTTGGATGGATTACGAGCCCAACGCTACCGATGGCAAAATCCATCCGCGCTTCAATCTGTGGTACGCCGAAGCTCTCCTGCGAGCAGCGACGCACAGCCGAAATTCGACGGTGAGTACAGTGGCAGCGTGCGCCCCTGATTATGTCGAGGCAGCCACACGCACGGTGCGCGCCATGCTATTGCTGATGAACGAGCAAGGCGCGATTTTTTACGATAATCGTGATATCCGCTATGCAAACAGTAAAGCCGCGCAGCTGGCTAAACGCGCGCCAAAACTCAGCGATTTGGCAATTGAGCGGCAATCGCTGACCAGCTCCGCCAGCGCGTTTTTGGGTATCGTGCTGTTAGATCTTAAACAGCAATTGCCAGCACAAGCATGGCCCGCTGAATTCGAACAAGCCTTGCATCGAATTGCGTATTTTCTAACCCAGCATCGCTATCCTGAAACTCATCCTGATCAACAGCTGCGCGGCGCTTTGATGGAGCTGCGCCAGCGCAGTGGCAATCCGGTGCAGCTGCGCATGCGGCCTATGGCGACCGCGTTTGGCTTGCGCTATTTGGTGCGCTATGCCGAACAGCAATGGCCGAACAACCAAGCTGCAAATGCGGACGCCGAGCTTCGCACTTTGCGCCAGCAACTGCCGGTTTCGCATTTGAGCGCGCGCCGCAAGCAAAGCCTGGATGGGCAATGGCGCTATATTATTGATCCATATCAGATCGCTCTGACTAAACCTAGGCCGCCGCGGCGATCCTTACATTTGGACGAACGCGCGGATGCATCTGAAAACCCGCTAATCGAATACGAGTGGGACAGCGCGCGCAAAATTGCCGTACCCAGCGACTGGAATACCGCGGCGGCTGAACTAGCTTGGTACGAAGGCATGCTGTGGTATCAGCGCCGCTTTAATGCGACTGAATTGCGCGCTGGCGAGCAGCAAGTATTGTATTTTGAAGGCGCGAATTATCGAACACGGGTTTGGCTCAATGGCGAGCCTCTAACGTTGGCAGATGGCCATAGCTATCACGATGGCGGCTTCAATCCGTTTCAATTTGACGTGACCGGCAAGCTCAAACCTTCCGGCAATTCATTGGTAGTCGCAGTAGATTCCACTCGCCGAGCCGAAGCAATTCCAAGTTTAGATTTTGACTGGTTTAACTATGGCGGCATTACCCGATCAGTGCATCTATTGCATTTGCCGAGCACGCATATTGCCAGCGCGCACATTGCGTTAGTGAGTGATGAGAGTGCCAACCAAGCCAATATTTCAGTGCGCTTGCAAGGCGCGCAGCGCGCGCTAAGGCAAGTTCGTTTTAGCCTTGCTGAATTGGCTGCAACTTTCGATATCGAGACGGATATTGAGGGTTTTGCTAGCGTGCAAGTGGCATTGCCCAGTCTGCAAAGTTGGTCACCCGAGCAGCCCAAACGCTACCAGCTGCAAGTGCAATTGTTGAATGCGAATAAGGCAATTGAGGATTCGATTGCTGAGCTAGTGGGATTGCGCCGCTTTGAAGTGCGCGGAAATGATCTCTACTTGAATGATCAACCGGTTTTCATGCGTGGCATATCGATTCATGAGGAGCGCCTTGGCGCTGAAGGTGGCCGCGTACGCAATGCGGGCGAAGCGCGCGCGCTGCTTAAACATGCAAAACGCCTGGGCGCAAATTTCGTGCGGCTTGCGCACTATCCGCACAGCGAAGCCGCCACGCAAATTGCCGATGAGCTAGGGCTGATGGTGTGGAGCGAAATTCCAGTGTACTGGGATGAAATTCGCTACGCCGATCCGGCCGTTTTACAGCTGGCGCGGCGCATGCAAGCCAGCAATATCGAGCGCGATTACAACCGTGCCAGTGTGGTGCTGTGGTCAGTCGCCAATGAAACCTCTATCACGCCCGCTCGCAATGCGTTTTTGCGGCGTTTGATTAGCGATGCGAAAGCGCTAGATGGCACGCGCGCCATTACCGCTGCGCTCAATAAAGCTAAGCAAGAGGGCGATACGATTCGCGTGGAAGATCCGCTTGGCGCGGATTTAGACGTCATCTCCGTCAATCAATATGAAGGCTGGTATGGCGAACGCACACCGGCGCAAATCCCTAGCCTGCAGTTTGTATCAAACTTCGACAAGCCTTTTATCTTTAGCGAATTTGGCGCCGACGCGCCGCGAACATTTAGGGCAGATAAAGCGGTACGCTGGAGTGCGGACTATCAAAACTGGCTATACGAGCAGAATCTGGCGCTGTTTGACAGCATGCCTGAGCTTGATGGCATCAACCCTTGGATACTGAAAGATTTTCAAGCGCCAAGACGCTGGCACGGGCGCTTTCAAAACTACTGGAATCGCAAAGGCCTGATCGATGAAACCGGGCGCGATAAAATTTCATTCGCTACCTTGCAAACTTGGTTCAAACGAATGGCGGCGAAAAATTCCCGAACTACGAACGCACCCGCCTCAGCGCCATGATGACTGCAGCAGCGCAGCCTAATGCGCAGCCCTACGCCCAGCATCTTCGCGCGCTGTTTGCCTGCGCGGTGGCGGCGGCGAATCCAGGCAAGCTATTGCCTGTGCAATTGCCGCACCCGCCCAAAGGCAGGCTTCTCATCGTAAGCACTGGCAAAGCTGCAGCGGAAATGGTGCATAGCGCTTGCTTACACTATCGTCATCAAGCGCCGGTGCATATTAGCGGCGTGCTTTCGGGTGCGCGCGGCGCGCTGATGGCCAACAATGAGTTCGCTGCATTGATCGGTGATTGGCAGGTGTTTCACGGCGGGCATCCGCTACCGAATGCGCAAAGCCTAGCAGCAGGTGCAGCGGCACTTGCTTTGGTGGCTGATATGCAGGCAGATGATTTGCTGTTGGTGCTGCTTTCGGGTGGCGGCTCGGCCATGCTGGAAGCGCTCAATCCTGGCCTTGAACTGGCTGATTTGCTGGCGCTAAATCAGGCCCTACTGCGCAGCGGCCTGGATATTGCCAAGGTCAATCTAACCAGGGTGAGGTTTTCGGCGATTAAGGCTGGGCGTTTGTTAGCTTGCGTACAAGCGCGTGGTGCAGCTAGCGTAACGCTGTTGATGTCTGATGTGCCGGATGGCGCGCCGCATTTAATTGCATCCGGGCCTTCATTGCCCTGGCCAGCGCGCGCTGCACGAATCGCGCATTCAGATGAGCTAAGGCTGCCACCCGGACTCGATCCGTTGACGACTGCACGCCTGCGCGCGCACGCAAGTTCGATTCCTGATTTAACAATGGGGCCGCTGCACCGCATCAAAGTGCTCGCCAACCCCACGCAAAGCCTACAAGCTGCGGCTAAGTTCGCACTGACCAAGCATTCGGCCGTGCTCAACCTGGGCGCCGACTTAGGCGGCGAAGCGCAGGAACTGGGGCGCAAACACGCCGAAATCGCACTTGAGTACGCGCACCGAAAAGAGGCAGTGCTGCTACTTTCGGGCGGAGAAACGAGTGTCACGTTGAACAAGCAGCAAACATCAGCGCGCGGTGGCCGCAATAGCGAATACTTGCTTGCAGTGCTCGAAGTGCTTGCGGCTGCAGCTTGCAACGCCGATTTCTACGGGCTAGCCGCCGATAGCGATGGCATCGATGGCTCTGGCCCTGAAGCGGGCGCGCAGTTTGGTCCGGATACAATTCGCACTGCATGCAGCAATCTAGCTGGCGTGCGATATGCACTCAGCGAACACGATGCATTAGGCTGGTTCGCAAAGTTTGGTGAAGCCCTGCACACTGGCCCGACCGGCACGAACGTCAATGATTTTCGCGCGCTGTGGGTTGTGCCAGATTAGTGATTGGGAATGAGATCGAGCAGCTGTGTACGCTTGGGGTTGATCTTTTTCAGCTTAGCGCCCAGTCGATTTTACTGGCAGCTCCGCCCCACCACGTCATCCCCGCGAAAGCGGGGACCCAGTACAGGTGTCAGAAATTCGTTCGCGTACTAAAAACACCCAAACCTAAGTCCTTTTACACCTTCGAATGCTCTGAAAGTTCAGCGAGCCTGGGTTCCCGCCTGCGCGGGAATGACGATAAGACATTGCGCAAAGCCAGGCGAGAACCGTGTTCAGACTTTGGCCAACGGCACTAACTCGAAAACGCAAAGCGTGTCCCACGGTTGCCCGCAAGTGCCCGTTGATAAACATGTGCCAACGTTGCGACATCTTGCAAAGCGGTACCGGTTGAATCAAACACAATAATTTCTTGCGTATTTTGTCGGCCTTTGCACTGACCTGCAATTATTGCGCCCAGCTCGCCGCAGACATCTTCTATACGCATCAAACCGGCGGCAAGTGCATGGTGCAAATCTCCCACATGCGCGCACTGCGCTAATAAATCCGGCACCACCACAGACGCTGCAAGCAACGCTGGCTCAAGCTCTTGCTTATCAGGGCTATCAGCGCCGACAGCTGCGATAAACGTGCCCGCAGCGACATGTTCACGGCGCAAAAATGCCGACTTTGCAGGCGTGCAAGTCACGATCACATCGCTTTGCAAAGTGGCTTTGCCGAGGTCAATTTCAGCGCGCACATCCATGCCAAGCTCAAGGCGCATCGCTTCAGCAAATGTCTGTGCGCGGCTAAAATCGCGGCTCCAAACAAGCACCGTTTCAAGCTCGAGCACGCATTTTAAAGCGCGCAGCTGCACCGCGCCCTGAGTGCCTACGCCGCACAAAGTTAGCTTGCTAGCGTTCGGTCGGGCCAAGTATTTCGCCGCGACAGCCGTTGCCGCGCCAGTGCGCAGCGCAGTTATCAACCCCGCTTCAGATACCGCGAGCGGCACGCCGTTTTGCGCATCGTAAAGCACCAACAAGCCTTGGATATTTGGTAAATCATAGCGCGCGCGATTTTGGAAAAACCCTGCATTGATCTTCGCTGCAAAATAGGTGCCCGCGCCACTTGCGTCGCACAAACCACCGGCTTTGATATGAAATTCGCCTTGATCAGCGTGCGTGTGCATTAAACCTGGCGCAAGCGTGTGCCCCAGCGCATGCGCCAAAAATGCCGATTCGACCACGCGAATGGCGTCTTCCATCGTTAGCAGCGCTGCAACATCTGATCGGTTTAACAGCAGCGGTGCCGGCGTGAGCTTCATGACTGCGCACCTTGCCAGGGCAGCTTATCCAAATCAACATTGCCACCGGTCAATATAATACCCACTCGCTGGCCTTTGCTTGCCGGTAGTTTGTTATCCAGCAGCACGGCTAACGGAAGTGCGCAGGAGGGCTCAATAATAATTTTCATGACCTGCCACACCATTCGCATGGCGCGCACGATGCTGGCTTCTGAGACGGTAATAATGTCATCGACTTGGCTTTGGATAATCGCGAAGGTTTTATCGCTTAGTGAGGTACGCAAACCATCGGCAATCGTGCTGCATTGCCCCAGCGGAATGAGCCTACCTGCAAGAAACGAGCGCCGCGCGTCATCAGCAGCTTCAGGCTCAGCGGCAATCACTTTGACACCTGCACACATGGCTTTTGCGGCAATCGCAGTGCCGCTCAACAAGCCGCCGCCGCCAACCGGTGCCATTATAAAATCAAGCTCGGGCACGTCACCCAATAGCTCAAGCGCAGCGGTGCCTTGGCCGGCAATTACTTCATAATTATCATACGGATGCACGAGCGTGGCGCCGGTTTCAGCGATGATTTTAGCGGTGCCGGTTTCACGCGCTTCTAAGGTCGGCACGCAAAACGTAATCAGGCCGCCTTGGCGCTGCACGGATTCAATTTTCGTGCGCGGCGCATCCTCTGGCATCACAATATGCGCTGCAATGCCACGCAAACGCGCTGCTCTAGCCAGCGCTGCTGCATGGTTGCCAGAGGAGTGCGTCGCCACCCCGCGCTCGGCGGCTTCTGCACTTAATGAGAACACGGCATTCGCCGCGCCACGCGCTTTGAACGCGCCGATTTTCTGGAAATTCTCACACTTGAAAAACAGCTGCGCACCGCAGAGTTCATTTAAGGTTGAGCTGGTCATAACCGGTGTGTGATTTATTTTGTCTTTAATGCGCTGGTGTGCCGCACGTATGTCCGCTAGCGTGGGTGCTTGGGTTAAGGCAGTGGGCATGTTCGATTCTCTAGTTAGTTGCCGAATATTATGAAGACTTTTATTTATTTTGGGCAGTGTTGTTTTGTTGCGTGCGGTCTAGGATGCACTGCGCGCCCTACTTCATCACGCGCTGACAAATGTCACGCCACGATGCTGACGCGTCGCACTAATGTGAATGGGTACCGCTCAGTAAGCTTGCGCTACCAAAAAAACAAGGCGATTTCGATGTTGGCTCAGCTGCAATCGGTGCATAAAAATTATGGTGCACAGCCCGCATTAATCGGCGTGGACTTGCACGTAAACGCCGGTGAAGTGGTGGCGCTGCTCGGGCCAAACGGCGCCGGCAAATCGACCGCAGTCGCGCTGATGCTGGGGCTAGAGGTACCCGATAGTGGCGCGGCGTTTTTACTCGAGCAATCGCCGCATCAGCTGCGTGCACGCCAGCAGATGGGCGTTATGCTGCAAACGGCCGGCATTGCCGATCAGTACAAAGTGAGTGAGCTCATTATTTTGACGCGCAGCTATTACCCGCAGCCGATGTCGATCGAAGCCTGTGTCGCATTGGCCGGCTTAGCTGGATTGATGGCGCGGCGCTATGGACAGCTCTCCGGTGGGCAACAGCGCCGAGTGCAGTTTGCCCTTGCGATTTGCGGGGCACCCAAAGTGCTGTTCTTGGATGAGCCTACTACTGGGCTTGATATTGAAGCGCGTGAAGGGCTCTGGAAAGCAATTCGTAACCTTACTGAATCAGGCACCGGCGTGCTGTTGACGACGCATTATTTGGAGGAAGCTGAAGCGCTAGCGCATCGCGTTGCGGTACTCAATCAGGGCAAAATCGTCGCGCAAGGCAGCATGTCGGATATTCGCGCGCTGGTATCGCAAAAGCGGATCAGCTGCAAGACGACCATGCCGATAGCTTCCGTGCGCGCGCTAGCTGGCGTGCTCAGCGCGACACGCGATGAAGCTGCGACTACTGTCGTTTTTACGGAAGCACCAGAGCATGTACTGCGTCAGCTGTTTGCGCTGGATGCCGACCTATCAGAGCTAGAAGTCAGCCGCGCCGGCTTGGCAGCGGCATTTTTGCAACTTACTCAGAATAATCAGCAGGGAGCCAAGTCATGAACCAAAGCGCAGAGCAATCAGTACCGCACAGCGTGTTGCGCAGCTACCTGCTTGAGGCTAAGTTTGAGTTCCTCAAGCTGATAAGAACGCCTGCGTTTGCAGTGCCAGCGCTGCTTTTTACGCCGCTGTTTTATCTGCTGTTTGGCGTATTGATTGCACGCGGCCAAGGCGGTGAGGCCGCGCGCTATTTGCTGTGGACGTACGCCGTATTTGGCGTTGCGGGCAACGGTCTGTTTTCTTTTGGGGTAACAGTGGCGCTGGAGCGCGATCAAGGTTTTCTGCGTTACAAACGCGCACTGCCCATGCCGCCTGGGGCGTATCTGTGCGCCAAAATGCTGATGGCAAGCCTTTTCGCCGTGATCACCATTTGCTTGCTCGCACTTCTCTCGGCCAGCGTTGGCAAGGTCACGATGTCGCCCGCTCAGTGGCTCATTTTGTTTGCGCTCAATATTGTCGGCGTATTGCCTTTTTGCGCACTTGGCCTGTGGCTTGGCACCTTGACCAGTGGCCAGGGCGCGCCAGCCGTGGTGAATTTGATCTATCTGCCAATGGCGTTTTTATCTGGGTTAATGCTGCCGCTGTCGATCCTGCCGAAGTTCTTGCAAACGCTGGCTCCGGTGTGGCCCTCGTTTCATTTGTCGCAAATCGGGCTCAGCGTAATTGGTAAGCATGCCGGTGGCAACCTGTGGCTACACGCTGCGTTTTTGTTGATTTTCACAGTGATTTTTTCGTGGCTAGCCATTCGCCGATTGGCCAGAAGCAACTAGCCGTATCGATTAGGTATTGATTAGGGGACTCACATGAAATACACCATAGAAATTGCACTTGGCAGCGCATTAATTGCTACGCTGATAGGGGCGATTTACTTGCAGCCGAGCAAGCCTGGCTTGCCAGTAAAATCTACCGCAAGCACCTCTGATGCATTGCAATCCAACAGTTTTGCGATCGTCAATGTGCGGCTTTTTGATGGCGAGGCCGTATTGGAGAATGCCACGGTGATCGTACAGCAGGGCTTGATTGCCGCGGTGCTTAAGTCAGGCGAGCCGCTGCCATCTCTGCTTAGTCAGGATAGAAACTTCACCCAGATAAACGGCACGGGTAAAACGCTCATGCCGGGTTTGATTGATGCGCACACTCATAGTTGGGGCAATGCAAGGCGCGATGCGCTGCGCTTTGGCGTAACCACTGAGCTAGAAATGATGGGCGATATTTCCCGAAGCGCAGCACTTAAAAGCCAACGCGCGAGCCTCTCACGCACCGATGAAGCGGATTTATGGAGCGCCGGTGGCGCGGTTACCGTGCCAGGCGGGCACGGCACACAATTTGGCCTGAAAGTACCAACGCTGATGGCGAGTGACAACACCGCTGAATTCGTGAACCAAAGGGTAGCTGAGGGCTCGGATTTTATTAAACTGATTGTGGAAGACTTAAGCGCATACCCAGGCCGAAAGCCATTCCCCACGTTGAACAGCACGCAGATTAACGCCGCAATTGCGGCCGCGCAGCAGGCCAACAAACTTGCGCTCGTACATGTGTCAGTCAAAGCCAGCGCAGCCGAGGTAATCGCCGCCGGTGCGAACGGTCTGGTGCATATTTTTGCCAATGCTGAAGTTGATCCCGCTTTTACGCAATTGGCAAAGACAAAGCAGGTCTTTGTGGTGCCTACGCTTTCGGTGTTGGCTAGCCTGGCGCAATCCAGCGAAGGCGCTAAATTGGCGGCGGATGCACACTTAAGCCCGGCGCTAAACGCAGATCAGCGGCAAAACTTAACCACGAAATCCAGAGCGCTAGCGCACCCGGAAATATTGGCACGCGCGATCAGCAATGTAGCGGCGCTGCATGCCGGCGGCGTACAGATTTTAGCGGGCACCGATGCCGGCAACCCTTGCACCGCGCACGGCGCCAGCATGCACGGCGAGCTAGCTTTGCTGGTACACGCGGGTATGAGCCCGATACAGGCGCTCGCGGCGGCCACCTCCAAAACCGCTAGCGCGTTTGGCCTGAATGATCGCGGCCAAATTCGCGCCGGTCTGCGTGCTGATTTGCTATTGGTAGCTGGTGATCCTAGCGCAAACATTCTCGCAACACGGCAGATTACCCACGTTTGGAAAAACGGCTATCAGATTGCGCGCGATAGCGCTGCGTTGCTGGCGCCAAAAGTGGCGAACGATCCACAAGTTGGCCGTTTTGATATCGACACCCGCGCGCCGTTTGGTACATGGACGGCCACAAGCGATCAAATGGCAGGTGGAATGTCGATCGGCGATATCAAATGGGTCAAAGATGGCGCGCTAGGTACCGCAGGCGCATTGCAGGTAAGCGGTGAAATCAAAGCAGGCTTTGCCTATCCCTGGGCAGGCGCAATGTTCATGATCGCCGACGCCATGGCACCGGTCGATGCATCCGGTAAAACCGAACTCGTATTTCAAGTACGTGGCGATGGCCGCGAGGTTTTGCTGATGCTATTTTCTGGGGAATCAGCGCAAGGCATTCCAATCTCGCAGAGTTTTAAAACAACCGCAGACTGGCAGAGCATAAAAATGCCGCTAGCCGATTTCAGCGGTGCAGACCTTGCCAGCTTGCGCGGGCTTGCATGGAGCGCAGATTCACGCGAGGGCGGCTTTGAGTTTTGGCTTGATGAGGTTGAGTTGCGGTGACGGTTGACCGCTTGCCGCGCAGCAAGCTGCAACCCCCTCAAACTAACTCGTGCCAACAGCGAATATGCGCACCAGCCCAAGATCGCCTTAGGTAAATACCGATAAAAATCAAGCGTTCAATAAATTTGCGGAAAAATCATATGCCAGCTTTCGCCCGCGCTTTTCAGCTGTTACGCTAAGCCCGTTTTAAGCGCTTTGACTCAGATTAGGTTTTGGGTGCGGCCAACGTTGTGACTTTTGAAATCAAGCCGATACTAAATTTAAGGACGAACCATGCAAGTAGTGATTGATCTTAGTGAAAAAGATTTAGACCATTTTCGTGCGGCTATGCGGCGCGCTAAAGAAGCCGCCGGGCATTTAAGCTCAACCGACATCACCACGGCTGCATTGAAGCTGCTTGAAGAAACCAGAAGCGTGCAAGTGCCTGATTTTGTTGCGGTTCGTATGAAAAAACTCGACACGATGATCGGCATGGTGCACGACGTGGCCTGGGGCATGACGGACGTTGAACGCAAAGAAGTACTGAGCGCGCTGACCTATTTTTGCGATCCGGAAGATGCGATTCCCGATCACATTCCGGTATTGGGCTTTTTAGATGACGCCATCATGATTGAGATGGTCGTTGAAGAGCTCAAGCATGAAATCGACGCTTATGAAGATTTTTGCCAGTTTCGCACGAGCCGCTCCGCACAACCGGGCGCAGTTGCCGCCAGTGACGTCAGCAAGGACGATTGGCTGGAGCAGCGCCAGGAAGAATTACTGGATCGTATGCGCCAACGCCGCTCGCGTGATCGAAGCTATGGAAATCGGCCTGGTTTTGGGCTGTTTTCGACGTCCTCATAAGTTTTTTCGGCGAAGTTGTGCTACAAAAAACGCGGCTTCGGCTGCGTTTTTGTTTTGGTGCTGGCAAAAGTGTTTCGGGCGCGTGACACTCAGGCACTTTGAATTGCAAGCTACACCATCGGATTACCCATGCAAAATAGCGATTTGACCGCAAAGCAATACTGGCAAGAAATTCAAGCCCGCCCAGGCCGGGCGAAATTTGGTTTTGGTAACAAAGCTGCGCTTGTCCATATTGATTTGCAGCGCGCATACACCGACACCGCAAACTTCAGTACCGCCTATGAGACCGATCCGAACCAGTTGGACTATTGCAACCAGCTATCAATTTTGACGCGCGCGCGGCATTGGCCAGTTATTTTTTCCTACGTCGCTTATTCACCTGATGCCAGCGATGCCGGGGTTTGGGGCACAAGGACGAACACACCCGATTCTCTGCAAAATATCAAACAGGGCAGCCAACGCGCTGAGCTTGATCCGCGCGTGCAGCGCTTACCCGAACACGATGTTTTGATCTGCAAGCGCATGCCAAGCGTTTTTTTTGAGACGAATTTACGCAGCCTGCTAACCTGGCATCAAGTCGATACGGTGATTTTAACCGGCGGCTCGACCTCGGGCTGCGTGCGCGCAACTGCAGTTGATAGCCTCTCGTGCGGCTTTCGAACGATAGTGGTTGAGCAGTGTGTATCCGACAAACACGAGATTCCACACTATGCCAATCTATGCGATTTGATGCTCAAATATGCGGATGTAGAGCGTTTTGATACGGTGGCCAACTTCTTGAAGGGAACAACCTGATGCGCACCACAGGCAAGCCTGACTTGGGGCATTTTGACTATTTTCCGTACAAGAATCGCCCAAAAATTGTGTGGCCCGGTGGCAAAAAACTCGCGCTATGGATTGCTCCGAATTTTGAGTTCTACGAGCTCAATCCGCCAGTGAACCCTTCGCGCGCCGCCTGGCCCAGACCCTATCCAGATATTGAAGCCTATGGCACGCGCGATTATGGAAATCGCGTCGGCGCGCTTAGGCTTGCGCAAACCTTGGATCGCTTTGGCCTGCGGGCCAGCGTTTCACTCTCGACCGCGCTATGTACGCACCACCCAGAAGTTCTAGATCTTGGTTTAGTGCGCGGCTGGGAATTTTTCAGCCACGGCATTTACAACACGCGCTACAGCTATGGCATGTGTGAAGCCGATGAGCGCGAAATGATCGCCGAATCTATGCGCACGATTGAGACGCACTGCCGCCAGCCCTGCGCTGGCTATTTGGCTCCCGCATTGACGCACACCGAATTGACACTGGATTTGTTCGCCGAATTGGGCGGCACATACACCTGCGATCTATTTCATGACGATCAGCCTACGCCGGTGCGCACCAGATCGGGCAAACGCTTGGTATCCGTGCCCTACTCGCTTGAAATGAATGACACGATTGTGTACGTCGTTAATAAAGTGCCGCCGCGCGATTATGCGCGCATGCTCAAAGCCAGCTTTGATCGGCTGATGAGTGAAGGCGAAGCATCGGGCACCGTCATGTGTATTCCGCTGCACCCCTATCAGGTTTCGCACCCGCACCGATTGGGGGCGCTAATTGAGGCGCTCGAACACATTTGTGCACACCCAGGCGTTTGGAAAGCTACCGGCCGCGAGATTGCCGAGCACTATCTGGCGCATAGTTATGACGAAGCTCAGGCCGCGATTGCGGTGCACGCTCAGCGTTCGAACCAGCGCCTTGCTAACTTCTCGGCAAATTTTTCAGGCCATCCGTAATGCTTCGCTTTTTACAGCTTGATGTATTCACGCACCGTGCCGGAGGTGGCAATCCGCTCGGTGTGGTGTTTGGCGCGGCGCATTGGTCAACCGTGCAAATGCAGGCGTTTGCCGCGTGGACGGATTTAGTCGAAACCACATTCGTGATGCCCGCCAGCTTGCCAGGTGCGGATTATCGGCTGCGTATTTTTAGCCCGAGCAAAGAAATCCCATTCGCCGGCCACCCCACGATTGGCAGCGCACACGCGGTATTAGAAACTGGTTTTGCTAGCCGCAATATCAAAAATACAGATTTGCTGGTGCAAGAATGCGCGGTTGGACTATTGCCGATACGCACCGAATTTCGGGCCGGCAGGCGCGAGCTGTATGTACAAGCGCCGCTCGCTAAAGTTTTAAAAACTGGACTTGACGCGCATCCGATGCTGATCAACGTGCTGGAAGATATGCCGCTTGGCAAAATTGCACCGGCGTTTGTCGATGGCGGACGACGCTGGTGGGTGGCGGAAATTGGCTCGGAAGCCGCGCTAAGGGCTTGGCGGCCCGATCACGCATCCATCGCCGTGTTAGCGAAATCCAGTGAAAGCATGGGGCTTTGCGCCTACGCACGCGCGCCGTCAAATCAAGCTGGCGGCTATGACTTAGTCGTGCGCGCATTTCCAGCTGGCGTCGGCATCGAAGAAGATCCCGCCAGCGGCGCTGCGAATGGCCTACTGGCCGCGGTGATCGAGCAGCTTGAGCCAGATGGCAGTTTGGCGGGCGGCTACCGAGTCAGCCAGGGTCGTGAAATCGGTCACGACGCCACGCTCAATATTCGCTATGAAACCGGCCGCGTGTGGGTTGGCGGTGAAACGCAAACGGTGGTGGATGGTAGTTTGCGGTGGGAAGTATAAACATTGAGTGCCAAATTCGCCGATGCGCCACTGCCCTGAACCCACCCTTCAGCCTCACTTGCGCGAAACGCATCCGCTTCGTATTATCGCGCCTCTTCGCGAGGCACCGCGAATGGAGAGGTGGCAGAGTGGCCGAATGCGCCGGATTCGAAATCCGGTTTAGGGTTACGCCCTAACGTGGGTTCGAATCCCACCTTCTCCGCCATAATCGAATAGTTATGGTTAACTGAGGATTTTCAAATGCAAGAATCCTCAAACGCCGCGCCCAAGCAAACGCATCAAGCGCGCAAACGTTTCGGGCAAAATTTTCTTAAAGATGCTGGCGTCATCCAAGGCATCGTTGCGGCGATTGACCCTAAGCCTGGTCAGCACATTGTTGAAATCGGCCCCGGCCAAGGCGCGCTCACATTACCGCTTTTGAAACGGCACGGCAGCTTGATCGCTATTGAACTAGATCGTGATTTGATTCCGCTGCTGCAGCATGCATGTGCGCCGGTTGGCCCCATTGAGCTGATGCAAGCGGACGTACTCAACGTTGATTTTCGTGCGCTTGCCGCTGCAAAAGGCGGCAAGTTGCGCGTAGCTGGCAACTTGCCCTACAACATCTCCACGCCTTTGCTGTTTCATTTGATTAGCCAAATCGATGTCGTTAGCGACATGCATTTTATGCTACAAAAAGAGGTCGTTGATCGAATGGCATCGCCGCCCGGTGGCCGGGTTTACGGGCGCTTGAGCGTTATGCTGCAAGCGCAGTGCGAGATCGCGCATTTGTTTGACGTCGCGCCAACTAGTTTTATTCCTGCACCCAAAGTATGGAGCGCAATTGTTCGGCTTACGCCGTTAGAAGTGCAGCCTGACGCAAAGCTGTTAAACGCGCTCGATAAAGTCGTACGTGCGGCATTTTCAGCGCGGCGAAAAACACTATCGAACGCATTAAAAGGCACGCTCGAACTTGCCCAAATTCATGCGGCCGGTGTTGATCCAGGCGCGCGCGCGGAGACTTTGAGCCAAGCCCAGTTTCAAGCGCTGGCACGTGAGTTTCTAGCCCTGCATCCGTGACGACATTTGCCTGTAAACTCGCCTCATGCACAAACATTTCAACACCGCAGGACCAAACGAGCCTGATCTGCACTACCAGATTGATCCGCTATCGCGTTTTGATTTGGCAAATATGCTCGATTTTATCGCTCAACGTCGCTATTTTGTACTGCACGCGCCGAGGCAAACTGGCAAGACTACCTGTTTGCGCGCACTCTGCAAATACTTAAATGCGCAGGGCGACTACGCCTCGCTTTACATCAATATTGAAGGTGCACAGGCTGCTCGCAACGATATTGCGGGGGCTGCGCAAGTGTTAGTAGGGCAGCTTGCAACTCAAGCTGTGCTAGTGCTCAAACACGATCTTATTAACTTGAATCGCGAAGCGCTTATGGCTAAAGGCGCTTATGAGGCTTTCTCCAACGCGCTGCGGCTGCTATCGGAAACGTTGCCGAAACCTTTGGTGCTGTTTATTGACGAGGTCGATTCACTCGTCGGCGATACGTTAATTTCCTTACTGCGGCAAATTCGCTCGGGTTACACCGATCGCCCAGCGCACTTCCCGCAAACCGTTATCCTGTGCGGCGTGCGCGATGTGCGGGATTACCGCATGACGATGGCTGATGGCGAAGTCATCACCGGCGGCAGTGCGTTTAACATCAAGGCAGAAAGCTTGCGCTTAGGGGATTTCAGCCGAGCGGAGATGACTGCGCTTTATCAGCAACACACCGATGCTACTGGTCAATCGTTCAACGATGAAGCGCTGGAACTGGCTTGGACGTCAACCCAAGGCCAGCCTTGGCTGGTTAACGCGCTGGCCGAGCAGGCGGTGTGGAAAACCAAAGAAAACCTTGATCGCACGGTAAAAATTGATTTGCAGCGCATGCGTGACGCGCGTGAGGCGCTCATTTTGCGCAACGACACGCATTTGGATCAACTTGCGGCTAAGTTAAATGAGCCGCGCGTGCGTTCGGTGATTGAGCCGATGTTGATGGGCGAGCGCGCGTCAGCGCACGAGGATGATGAGCAATATGTCATTGATTTAGGACTGATACGTAAGGATGCCGTCAGTAAATCCACCTTGCCCGCAAACGCAATTTACGCCGAAATCCTTCCACGCGTGCTCAGCAGAATTGCGCAATCATCACTGCACACCGACGACATACGCTCGAGCTGGCAAGACGCCACTGGCAGGCTAAATCCGCGTCAATTCTTATTGAATTTCTTGGATTTTTGGCGCGAGCATGGCGAGTCCATGATGCAATCCGTGTCCTATCACGAAGCGGCGCCGCATTTGGTTTTGATGGCTTATCTGCAACGAGTGATCAATGGGGGCGGGAGAAGCAGCGCGCTTAGCTCGCATGCGAGCTGCGCTGCTGAGCGGGCGCACATGGATGTGCGCACAGGACAAGCCGGAGCAGGATGCGTAGGCCGAATTGAGCGCGAATATGCAGCTGGCTCGGGTCGACTAGATTTACTAGTGATTGTCGGTGCGCAACACATGGCAATTGAAGTGAAAGTCTGGCGCACCGGCCGTAAAGATCCGCTGATTGATGGCTTGCAGCAAATGCAGCGCTATTTGCAGCGCTTGAATTTGGATCAGGGCAATTTAGTCATCTTCGATCAGCGCAATGATGCGGCCATTTGGGATGAGCGTATGCACGTTGATGAGGCGCACACAGCCGATGGTAAGTCGGTGATGGTTTTACGCGCGTAGGCGCAACTAGGCCTTGAATTATGGCAATAGCAGCCGCATCTAGTTCGACAATATTCGAATAAGGACGCCCCATGGCCGCACCGACCGCTTCCGAGCATAGCCAAACGATTGAAAGTAAAGCCGCACTGGTCGCATATCTTGCAGGCGGCGCAAAGCCCAAAGCGGATTGGCGCGTCGGCACTGAGCACGAAAAGTTTGGCTTTGAGCTTGATACGCTCAAACCGCCAACCTTTGAAGGCCCGCGCGGCATTGAAGCCATGCTGCAAGGTTTGACGCGATTTGGCTGGGAACCGGTACGCGAAGCCGGCTTTTTAATTGCGCTAAAGCGCGGCGACGCCTCAATAACCTTAGAACCGGCTGGCCAACTAGAATTATCCGGCGGGCAAGTGCGCAATATTCATGAAACGTGTTGTGAAACCACCGCACATTTGCGCGAAGTCGAAGCCGTGGCAAAGGAGCTACAGCTAGGCTTTCTCGGCATGGGTTTCCAGCCCAAATTCAGCCGCGCTGAAATGCCTTGGATGCCCAAAGGCCGCTACAAAATCATGCAAAACTACATGCCAAAGCGCGGCACGCTGGGGCTTGACATGATGAAGCGCACCTGCACCGTGCAGGTCAATCTGGACTTTTCCAGTGAGGCGGATATGGCGAAGAAATTCGCAGTGTCCTTAGCATTGCAGCCGATTGCTACCGCGCTATTTGCCGATTCGCCGTTCACCGAAGGCAAGCCGAACGGCTTTTTGAGCTTCCGCTCGCAAGTCTGGCGCGATACCGATCCAGATCGAACCGGCTTACTGCCGTTCGTGTTTGAGCCTGGCTTTAGCTTCGAGAGATACGTCGATTACATTTTGGACGTGCCAATGTATTTCGTGTATCGAAATGGCACGTATTTAGACGCGTCTGGCCTGTCGTTCAAAGACTTTATGGCGGGCAAATTGTCCATTTTACCCGGCGAAAAGCCAACCTTCGGCGATTTTGCTGATCATCTAACCACCGCGTTTCCGGAAGTACGTTTGAAGCGCTATCTGGAAATGCGTGGCGCCGATGGCGGGCCGTGGAATCGTTTGTGCGCCCTGCCCGCGCTGTGGGTTGGGCTGCTTTACGATCAATCCGCGCTGGATGCCGCTTGGGATTTGGTCAAACCCTGGTCAATTGAGCAGCGCGAACAGTTGCGTCTGGACACGCCGCGAATTGGTTTTAAAGCCAAAATCGGCCAAATCAGCGCGCTTGAGATCGCCAAAGAAACGCTCGCCATTGCCGCTGCTGGGCTTGCCAAGCGCGACCAACGCAATAGCAACGGCGCCGATGAGCGTATTTTCCTAGAACCTTTGATCGAATTCGTACAAGCCGGAATTACGCCTGCAGAGCGCAAGCTCGCTCTGTTTCATGGCGAGTGGAACGGCTCGGTTGATCCTGTTTTTAAGCAATTTGCATATTAAGGACAAAGCAGCGGATCGCCACGCAAATCAATATTCCTCCGGATAGACAAATCCTTCAGCACATTCAATTTGGTCAAAATCTACCGCTAGCTTTAGCGATTGCAACTCAAGCACACCGCGCGCAATGACACTTTCGTAGATAAATTTTCCATCGACTAAGCAGTGCATGTGCAGCACCCTACCCTCTGGATCAAATGCCCAGTATTCTGCAACACCCGCGCGCTCATACAAGCGGCGCTTCACCACTAAATCGCGACCAGAACCGTTCGGGCTTATAACTTCAATGGTCACATCGGGGGCGCCTTTGAGACCTGTGGGCGTTTCTTTGCTCCGGTCGCAGGTGATCAAGACGTCTGGCTGCACAACATTAGATTCAAAACCGCTCGCGTCATGCGCTTCTGCAAGGCGTACATCAAAAGGCGCAACGAACACGCGGCAGGGTTTGCCTTTTAACTGCGTCGCAAGTTGAAGAAAAATCTCACCCACCGCACGCTGATGCAAAGTTCCCGCACCGGCCATGAGCCAAAATTGCCCTTGAATAAGCTCATAGCGTTTGCCATCGCTAATCTGCAGATAGTCTGCGTAAGTCGAATTCTGTAATTGACGTTGTGCTGACATGAGGCGCCTCGGTGTCAAAAATTACGTTAGTGTGCAATACATTGCCGGTGAAATACGCGCGAGCGTCTAAATCATGAGCGCGTTATTGAGGAGAAAGCGCTAGCGTTTTCGCAATACATAAACACTCGCCGGTGGAATATTGCGCAGCGTAAACGCAACGCGCTCTGACGTTAGCCCGAGCGCATAACGCATTTCACGATTGACCGGACAGGTAGGGCCATAAGTGAATTGAATAAACGGCGCGCCGGGTTTGAGCACGGCAAATGCACTGCTTAAAATTGCGCTGACGACTGCTGGCGGCATATTCAATAGCCCTAGACCGCTAATAACGGCATCTGCGCCAGCTGAGCCAAATTGCGTTTTACTAGCAACGATTTGCTCGAGCGCTGCTGCATCACCTAAAACGACATTCGCGGTTGGAAATCGATGGCACAGCTGTGCATGCATTTGCGGGTTTAATTCGACCACTAAAAGCTGCTCAAGCCGATGCTGTCTCTCCAAAAGCGCTTCGGTAAATACGCCCGTACCGGCACCAAGCTCAATCACATGACGCGCATCGCGGCCGACTTGCGCGACCATTTTTTCCGCCAGCGCGCGGCTGCTTGGCACTACTGATGCGGTCAATAACGGTGCGCGCACCCATTGGCGGAAAAACAACCAGTGCTGACCGGCTTGATCGCGCCAGCGCGCCGCCTTCAAATTGCACCTTTGCGTTTAGGGCGCACGTAAAGCACTAGATTGTGCTCCTCCAGCGAATAGCCGTGCGCATCCGCAATTTCACGCTGCAAACGCTCTATTTCAGGGCTTTCAAACTCGATTACCTTGCCAGTGTCAAGACAAACCATGTGATCATGATGCCCACCGCGATCAAGCTCATACACCGCCTGTCCGCCCTCAAAATTATTGCGGCTAACGATACCGGCTGTTTCAAACTGGTTTAAAACTCGGTAAACCGTAGCCAGACCAATTTCATCGCTGTTTTCTAGCAGCAGCTTGAACACATCCTCCGCGGTCATGTGTTTGCTGCTGCTGGTTTCGAGTATTTCTAGGATTCGCATGCGCGGATGCGTGATTTTAAGTCCGGCGCGTCTAAGTTCTTGAGTTTCCACAGTGTTCAGCGTTTCTGGCGAGTCCAGCGGCTATTATCGCGCGTCTCCGCTCTTTTGTGTAAGCCCTCGCCCATGTTTCAGTCTTTGAAGTTTGCTCTGCCTTTACGCCCCCGAATTTTGAACACGCTGTTTCTCGCTGCTTCGCTTTTAACGCTCAACGCGTGCGGGATGATCTACAAACAAACGATTGCCCAAGGCAATTTGTTGGATCAAAAAAGTGTAGATGAGCTATCTCCAGGCATGAGCAAACGCCAAGTGGCACTGATCTTAGGCACACCGGCAATCCAAACGCCGTTCCAGCAAGACCGCTGGGATTATCTATACAGCTATAAATCCGATGGCGAACCGGTGCAGACGAAAAGCCTATCGTTGCGCTTCGCTGATGGTCAATTGACCGTTATTGAAGGCGATTTCAAACCAGGCGGCAAATCGGTGGTTTTTAAGCCTGAAGATGCCCTCATTGAAGCCACACGTGAATATCAGCGCGAACTTAAAGCAGCCAAAAAAGAACGTGAGATTGCTGAGGAAGAAGTGACGACGGAGTAGCTAGTCGCTAGTTGATTGTTATGCAATGCGCTGGGAAATCTACCTAGCACTCAAAAAATCTTCAAACGCCTCAGCTGAGAGCGGTGCGCTGCACAAATAACCTTGATACGCCAGACAACCGTTACCCGCTAAAAATTCGCGCTGGGCTTCTGTTTCTACGCCCTCAGCGATCACAGCCAAGCCTAAGCTATCGCCCAGCGCGACAATCATTTTCGCAATAGCAGCGTCGTTCGGGTCAGTTAAAATATCGCGAACAAAACTTTGATCGATTTTGAGCTGATCGAGCGGTAAGCGCTTCAAATTAGAAAGCGATGAATAACCGGTGCCAAAATCATCCAGCGCAAAGCCCACACCGTGCGCTTTGAGCGCGGTCATTTTCGAAATGACGTCATCAACGTGCGTGACCAACACGCTTTCGGTGAGCTCTAACTTCAACAAATGCGGATTTGCGCCGCTAGTTGCCAGCAATTCCAGCACCTCTGCGACGAAATGGGCTTGATGAAATTGCTTAAGGCTTACATTGACTGAAATGCTAAGCCGCGCCGTGCGCGGGCTCTGCGCCCAGCGCGCAAGCTGCATACAAGCGGAGTTAAGCACCCATTTGCCGATTGCTAAAATAAGGCCAGTTTCTTCGGCAAGCGCAATGAATTCACCAGGCAAAACTAAGCCGCGCCCTGGATGTTGCCAGCGCAAAAGCGCTTCAACACCGGTGATCGTTTTTATAGAAGTCTGTGCTTGATAGTGTAGGGTCAGCTGGTTCTGCGCCATGGCTTCACGCAAGCCCGATTCCAATGCTGAGCGCGCGCTCACAATCGCCTGCATTTGCGGATCAAAAAAACGCAACAAATTGCGCCCAGCGGCTTTGGCTTGATACATCGCTAGATCAGCGCGTTTTAACGGCGCGTCAATACTGGTCTCATCGCCATCAAATAGCGTAACGCCTACACTTGCGCCGCTGTGATAAATCAGCTCCGTGAGTAAATAACGCTGCTTGAGTGATATGCGAATTTTTTCGCCCAGTGTTTCAGCGGCGCTTGCGGCTTCGGTTTCACTTTTGCCTAGATCTTCCAAAACCACGACAAATTCATCGCCGCCTAGGCGTGCCACCGTGGTGCCTTCACTGACGCAGGCGCTAAGGCGCAAGGCCGCTTCGCTGAGCAATTGGTCGCCAAGAAAATGGCCGTGGGTGTCATTCAAAAACTTGAAATGATCCAAATCAACAAATAGCAAAGCCGCAAAATTTTGCCCGCGTGCGCACGCCGCGATTGCCTGCTTTAAGCGATCCATCAACAGCCTGCGATTGGGTAGCTCCGTTAGCGCGTCAAAAAAAGCCAAATGCTGGATTTGTTCTTCAGCTGCTTTGCGTTCGGTTACATCGGTAAAGGCTGCGACGTAATGCGTCAATTTTCCAGCAGTGTCACGTACGGCAGTCAGCGCCATCCACTCTGGAAAAATCTCGCCGTTTTTTCTGCGATCCCATATTTCCCCTTGCCAAGTGCCAGTTAGCGCCAAGCACCGTTCTACCTCTTCAAAAAAACCTGCTTCGTGCCTGCCGGAGCTAAGTAAATCATGCGGTTTTTTACCGATGGCCTCTTCGGCGCTGTAGCCAGTAATTTCGGTAAAAGCCGTGTTGACTCTCAAAATGACGTAATCAGGATCGGTTACAAACATGCCCTGTTGTGAATCAAACGCGATTGCCGCGATGCGCAATTCCGCTTCAGATTTCTTTTGTTCTGTTACGTCACGCGCCACGACTACCAGCGCCTTGCGCGCACCTTCCTCGGTAAAAATAGGTGACTTCAACACCTCGTATTGCAGCATACTGCCATCGTCCTGCTGCATGTTTTCGGTGAACATCATCAGCTCTTGGGCGGCCCAAGTTTTTTCATCGTCAAGAACGCATGCTCTGTATACTTTTTCGTGGGCAGGGCGAAGTTTTGCCATTTCGATATCGGTAACGCCTTGCCAGGGAAACTCGCTTAACTGGAATAATTTGACTGCGGCATCGTTGAGTATTTGCCAGCGGCCATTGCCATCTTTCAAAAAAATTGCATCGGGAATCGCTTCAATGAGCGTGCGAAAACGTTGATCACTGGCCTGAAGACGCTCTTCGCTCAGCTTCAGTTCGGTTAAATCGACATCAATGCCAAACAATTCGGGCTCACCAGTAGGCGCGCGCAGCAAATAGTGGCTTGAAAAAACTTCCACGCGCGAGCCATCTTTGCGCATTAGGCTCATTTGTTCTGAGGGCACTACCGTGCCAGTGGCCAACATCTGGCGCATGCCCAGCTCGACGCTTTCGCGAAGCTCAGGCGGAATAATCAAATCCAGCACGTTTTTACCAATCGCCTCGGCTGCGGTGTAGCCGTACAAAAGCTCCGAAGACTTGTTCCAGAAGCGAACAATGCCTTCCTGGCTGTAGCCTTGCGCCGCGGTTGGTACATTGTGTAACAGCGTTCGAAGTTGCTGCTCAACGATTGAGGAGTGTTCGGTTTTTGTCATAGCTTCTCCATTTAGACAGCAAAAAAACCGCACAGTTCGTCACACATTCAGTTATTTACTGAGTCTGCAACGCATCCATTGGGTGCCACCTTTGATCAAGTTTAGGCGAAAACTGCACGCTTGTTGATGTTTTCCTGTCATTTTCAATGCCACTTAAGTTGCGCCAGCCTGAAAGCACTCATTACCCTCTTGAGCTGGGAAACTTATACGCAACAATCAGTCAACTTTAAAACCAGACACCCGACAAATAGCGCTTTGTCAAAAGGCGATTACTTGAGTTACTTTCTATCGGTTAACTTTCTCGTCCTGAGAAATTAGCGCATCGGTAATGATGCGCCGAGCCAGCACTCTCTCTCGATGCGCGATGTAGATTGTTGAGCAAAAGATAATGCCCGCACCAATCAGCGTGTAGTGATCAATGGATTCGGCGAACAGTAGCCAGGCGCAAATTGCCACAACCGGCAGCTGAATAAAATTGATCGGCGTTAGCAAACTGACATCGCCTAATTGAAACGCGCGCGTCATCATGACGTGGGCAAAAGTGCCAAGCCCGCCGGTTAACACCAGCCAAAACCAGCTGATCGGACTTGGCCAAATCCACACGCCAAGCGCGGGAATCAGTGAGAGCGGCGTCATGATCAGCACCATATAGATAACAATCGCCACCGCAGGCTCAGTTCTTGATAAAAATTTGACGCTAATTGCTGCGCTGGCCGATAGCAAGGCCGAGCCAAGCGCGATAACCGTGCCTGCTGCCAGCATGTTGCTTAGGTTGACACTCCAAGGTTTGATGATGATTAACGCGCCAATAAAGCCAATCACCACCGCGCTCCAACGCCGAGCACGCACCGTTTCACCTAAAAACAGCACAGCGCCAATCGTGACAAACAGTGGTGTGGTGAAGCTCAAAGCAATCGCCTTAGCAAGCGGCAAATGCACCAAGCTCCAAAAACCGGTCAGCATCGCGCTCAGGCCAACTATGCAGCGCACAAAATACAGCCCAAGCCGCTTAGTTTTAAGTACCGCAAAACCCGCGCGATAGAGCAGCGGCAGCGCGAACAAAAGTCCGAATAGATTTCGAAAAAACGCGATTTCGAAGGCGTGTATTTCAGCCGATGCCAGGCGAATGGTGATACTCATGAGCCCAAACAACAGCGCGGACGCCAGCATCAGCCACATCGCGCGGGATAGCTCGGTGCGCTGTTTGGCCGGTTTCGCCAGCATCGATTTTAGGCCTGTCGATTAGTCATCAGGCGGTGAGTGTAGCGGGATCCGGGCTGAACTTTAGTAAACACAGACATAAGCTAGCAATTAGCTACAAGCCACCAACCCGCTCAGCCGGCAGATTCATAGCTGGCACCCTAGTATCCGAACGGTTTTCAATTCGGCCAACGCGCGCGCTTGGATCAATCACCAGCCCGACTTTGCGCTCAATCCGAAGGCTGCCATGGATAATCGTGCCGGCGCCGATGACCACGCGCTGATCGCTGTCTCCACCACAACCCCAGCTTATCCAGCCGCATTTTTGCGCACGGATAATCACATCGCCTCGGATATCGCTTTGCAGCAGCGTTACATCGCCGCTGCTGGTGCGCACATCATCACCTACGCGGCTGCGCTCAAGCCAAATCGAGCCCGAGCTGGTATCCACATCGCCTGCAATACTGGCAAAATTGGCGTTCACAGAGCCGCTAGAGGTGTCGATGATGCCATCGACATAAGCGCCCTGTGCCAGCTTCACATTGCCGGAGGTCGTGTCGATTTTTCGGCAGCGGGCTTTTTGGCTCAGCTGCACATCGCCGCTGGTGGTGTCGATGATTTGCGCAGAGGACTCATCAAATAATGAAACATTCCCACTTGTGGTGTCGATTTGTCCGCTAATGGCACGGGCGCCCAAGCGCACATCGCCACTCGTGGTATCAATACGGCCATGAACTTGCGCACCCGTGCTAAGCGTAACGTTGCCAGACGTGGTGTCCGCCTTGGTGGCGCTGGCACCCAGGCCAAGCACGATATCGCCGCTAGTGCTGTCAAGTGCGCCTGCGTTAATGCGCTCAAGCACGGCAATATCATCAGAAGTGGTGTCAGCAGAGCTGCCGTGCTGGGTCACGACATAATCAGCTAGCCCAGCTTTCGGCCACAAGACGAGCGCAGCGCATAAACAAAAAATTCCGGTATTGATGATTTTCATGGTCTGCTCCAGTTTTGGGATTTCATCGGTGAATCAAAAAGCGTGCCAGGGAGTAATAGCGGTAGAGTAAAGCCAACGCATTAAGCTGCTCATTGAAAGGAAATCAAGCCTATGAAACCCATACCCGCGAGCGAACTCAAAACGATTTTGCATTCCAAGCGCGCACACATTTACTACCTTGAGCATTGCCGGGTTCTCGTTAAAGGCGGCCGGGTTGAATACGTTACCCAGCAAGGCAAGCAGTCGGCGTATTGGAATATTCCGATTGCCAATACCACCAGCATTTTGCTTGGCACCGGAACGTCCATCACCCAATTGGCGATGCGTAAACTGGCGCAAGCGGGCGTGTTGGTAGGATTTTGTGGTGGTGGCGGCACGCCACTGTTTAGCGCGCTTGAGGTGGATATTGACGTGGCCTGGATGCAGCCACAAAGCGAATATCGTGCAACCCAGTATTTGCAGCAGTGGGTTGGTTTTTGGTTCAAACCGGGTGGGCGCTTACACGCGGCCAAGCTGCTGCAAAACGCACGGCTTGATTGGCTCGATAAATGTTGGCGCAACCGCACACTGGTTTCAGCATTTCCAGCTGATTTGGTGCGCTTGAGCACGCTAATCGTTGATAGCCGCAAACGCATTAGCGGCGCTTTGGAAATTGACGCATTGCTGCAAGAAGAAGCGCGCCTTACCAAATCGCTGTATCAGATGGCCTGCCAAGCCTTGAAGCTGAGCGATTTTACCCGTGCCAAGCGCGGCGAAGGCAGCGATAGCGCGAATGCGTTTCTTGATCATGGAAATTATCTAGCCTACGGCTTAGGCGCGACCACCGCCTGGGTGCTTGGCCTGCCACACGGGCTAGCGGTGCTGCATGGCAAAACCCGGCGAGGCGCATTGGTGTTCGATTTGGCTGATCTGATTAAAGACGCGCTAGTGCTGCCGCAGGCATTTATGAGCGCGCAGCGCGGCGAAAGTGAGCAAGAATTTCGCAGCGCGCTAATCAATCGTTTTACTAATACGGAAGCGCTGGATTTTATGATCGAAACCACCCAGCGCATCGCTGAAGAAACTAGCACGGCAATGGCTGTGGCACCAGCATGAACATCATTTTAGTATCGCAGTGCAGCGGCCGCGCGATTAATGAATCACGCCGCATTTTGGATCAATTTGCCGAACGCACTGGCGTACGCACCTGGGCCACGCCGATCACTGAAAATGGCCTTTCCACCGTCAGAAAACTGCTGAAACAAACGGCGCGCAAAAACACAGCGATAGCCTGTCATTGGGTACATTCCAACGGTGAGTTTGAGCTGCTTTGGATTGTCGGCAAAGCTGCCATGTTTAACGAGCGCGGACGCGTACCGACTAATTTGACTGAGCGTGATGTGTTGAGGAGTGATGATGAAAACGATTGGCACAGCCTGACAGCCATCCGTTTGGCCGCAGAAATGGCAGCGCTTTGGCATGACTTTGGCAAAGCCAGCGCGTTGTTTCAGAAAAAGCTTGAGTCCAACGAACGGCTTGCTGACCCCTATCGGCACGAGTGGGTCAGCCTTCGCTTGTTGCAAGCGTTTGTTGGCAAGGACGCAGATGAAGTTTGGTTAGCGCGGCTTGTCCATATCGACGTTGAAAGTGATGTTTGGCAGCAACGCCTAATTTGCGATGGCATTACGCCGTCGATCGACAAACCTTTTGCAAATTTGGCGCCGTTTGCGCATTTGGTGGCTTGGTTGGTACTAGCACACCACCGTTTGCCACTGCCAAATCTTGAGGGTGTTTCGAACAACGCCTTAGCTGCGATATGGACTGAACTAGACGCAAGCTGGGCGCATTCAAATGAATCGGCAATGGTGAATGCGAACGACTGTTGGCGCTTTAATGGCGGCCTGCCGACGCAAAGCCAAACCTGGCAAATACGTGCCAAAAAACTGGCTGCAGATATCCTGCGAGACCCTAAACACCTCAGCTTAGCTTCGATCAACAACCCGTTTATCGCGCACCTTGCAAGGCTTGCGCTGATTGCTGGCGATCATCAATTTTCAAGCGAAGAGGGCAACCGAAACTTTGGTGACGAGCGCTACCCCATTTTCGCAAACACGCGCGCTGATGGATCACGCAAGCAGCGCTTGGACGAACATTTGATTGGCGTCGCGCGCTATGCAAAGCGAGTTGCGTTGAGCTTTTCAGGCTTGGCAAATGCTTTCCCCGTCATTGCGCAGCGGCGCCGATTTCGCCAACCAGCAAGTGGGGCTTTTGCTTGGCAAAACCAAGCGTTTGAGCTAGCGGTGTATTTGCAAAAGCGCTCTAAACAGCAGGGATTTTTCGGAATCAATATGGCTTCCACAGGTTGCGGAAAAACCCTTGCCAATGCACGCATCATGTATGGCTTGGCACCCGCCAGCGGCGCACGCTTTTGCGTTGCGCTGGGCCTTCGCACGCTAACTTTGCAAACCGGTGATGCCTACCGCGAGCGCTTAAATTTACAAGAAGACGATATTGCCGTGATGATTGGCTCCAGCGCCGTACGGGCGCTGCATGAGCATGCGAAACGCGAGGAGCGCGAGCGCAATAACCCGGCAATTCACGGCAGTGAATCAGCGGAAGCACTGCTTGATGATGGCATTGGCGTGCGCTACGAAGGCGCGTTGGGCACTGGCGTGTTGGCGGATTTTCTTAAGGCCAAAGGCCGTGATCAGCGCAATAGTAAAACCCTCAAAATGCTCAGTGCGCCGGTATTGGTTTGCACTGTTGATCACTTAATGCCCGCTTCAGAAACGCTGCGCGCCGGGCACCACATTGGCCCAATGTTGCGGCTATTGACCTCAGATTTAGTGCTTGATGAGCCTGATGATTTTGATTTAGAAGATTTACCCGCCTTGACGCGCTTGGTGCATTTTGCAGGCTTGCTGGGCAGCCGCGTACTGTTGTCCTCAGCGACCTTGCCGCCCGCGTTGGTGCAGGGCTTGTTCGCTGCTTACTTGGCGGGGCGAGCTATGTTTCAAGCGAATGTGGGTGCACCAAACCGCGCGCTCAATGTGTGCTGCGCCTGGTTTGATGAGTTTGGCAAAGCGTATACGGATTGCCGGGATGAGCTGGGCTTCTCAGCGGCGCACGAAGCCTTTGTGGCTGTTCGCCTTAAAAATTTGGGCAACAAGGCCAGTGAGCAACGGCGCAAAGCGCGCATCCAAACGCTTGATATTGACAAGAGTTTAACCAAGCCCCGCCACATCGAACGCGCTTTCGCCAAACAGCTGCCGCCTATTTATGGCTCGCTGCATCAGCTGCACCATACGCAAGATCCAATTTCCAGTAAGCGCGTCAGTTTTGGCTTGATTCGCATGGCAAACATCAACGCCATTATTGCCGTAGCGCGCACGCTGTTTAGCGTCGCACCGCCCGCGAATACCAAAATTCACCTGTGCGTGTATCACTCGCGCTTTCCACTGATCGTGCGCTCAGGCATTGAAAAACGCTTAGATCAAATGCTTAAGCGGCATGATGAATTCGCGGTGTTCAAGGACGCCGCGTTGCGCAAAATACTAGATCATGAGCCCGAAACCGAGCACGTATTTATCGTACTCGCCAGCCCAGTTGCGGAAGTTGGGCGCGATCATGATTACGACTGGGCCATCGTGGAGCCATCTTCCATGCGCTCGATCATCCAAATTGCCGGTCGGGTGCGCAGGCATCGCCCTGGCGCGGTGCAGCAGCCTAATATCGTGCTGTTGAATCAAAATTTGCGCGTGCTAACCAGCAAACCTGACGAGCCCGCCTTTAAGTGGCCGGGCTTTGAGTCAAGTTCAAATTTTGATCGTGAAAAGCGCTATTTGCTCAAAACACACGAGCTGGCAAAGCTGCTGCAACCGGAAGATATTGAACCGCTGAGCGCAGCGCCGCGCATTGTTGAACGATTCGAAAAACCGCGGGAACGCTTGCTAGATTTAGAGCACGCGCGGCTCCGCGCTTTGCTGGTTCACGAGCGCGCCGGTGAATATTTTGTGCGCCGCTTCTGGGCAGGCGCTACGCAGTTCACCGGGATTGAGCAAAGCGAAAAAACGTTCCGCAATCCAATGAAGCAGATTGAGTATTACGTACTGCTAGATAATGATGTGCCTCAGCATTTTCTCGTTGAGCCAAAAGCTATTGACACTCCGCAGAATGGTCAATTTGATTTGGTCAAACTCGTCCCCGCGGCCGGCGTAATGCTTTGGGCAACGCCGCACTTAGCGGATGGATTGGCCGCATTACCTGAGGCGGAGTACATGGAACCACAAGATTTAGCGCGCCGATTTGCGTGTATGCAAGTGACGGATTACGGCAAAACCGGGAAGCTCAGTTGGCATCCATGGCTGGGCTATGCCAGCAAGGAATTAGATTTGTGAAGTGGCGAGGAAGCCGTTCGCGCCACAAACAGCTCCCTCGCCACGCCCGCTGATTTGGAAGGAACCGAATAGGTGGTGCGGGGAGAGGGCTGGGGTGAGGGGAAAAAATTGACCGAGCATCGCAAACAATCGAGGCTAAAAAATGCATCAAACTGAAAACCAAACCCAATTCGCGCGGCGACTTCGTCGCAAATCGACGCTCTCAGAAAAAGTGATGTGGATACTGCTGCGCGATCGCGACTTAGCAGGCTTCAAGTTTCGCCGTCAGCAGCCGATTGGAAACTACACCGTTGATTTTGTTTGTATCGTGCATCGCCTAGTCGTCGAATGCGATGGCATCACGCATGATGATCGCGCAGCGTACGATCAATTGCGCGATCAGTTTTTGGCGTCGATCGGTTTTCGGGTTTTGCGTTTCAAAGATGAGGCGATCCATGGCAGTCCAGATTGTGTAGCGGCGCAGATTTTAGCGGTGCTTCGGGAAGATTCTGGGTAATTTTTACCCCTCACCCCCGCCCTCTCCCCGCATCAAGTCATTGTTTCTAATCATATTTACAGGCGTGGAGAGGGAGCTGTCCGCGCGTCAAGCAGCTCCGTCGCTACGCCCCAAATTTTATCGGCGTAGCGACTGAGCTATTCGCACCTCAAACAGCTCCCTCGCCACGCCCGCCAATTCGGAAGGAACCGAATCGGCGGTGCGGGGAGAGGGCTGGGGTGAGGGGAAAAGCTAGTTCAAGACTCTAAAGTAATTCGACGATTTACCAATCAACAGGAATCCAACAAAGGCGGTTAAATGTGAATCAAAATAGTGATGTTGAAGGAAGGCGCGAATTCGATGAATTTCTTAGTTCTGTATATCTACGAGCTGTGTCAAAAGCGACCACACCGGCTGACAAAGAAAAGGTAGATCGCAGCGACTTTGCTCGAGAAACTTGGTTAGAGCGAGTACTGACTCGATCAGAAAGATGGATTGCGGTCACTCATACGCTTAAACCTACACACCCGTCCGCGCGCGGCTCAAATTTACATCAAATCAAATTTGCGAATCTCGGTGATCAGTTAATAGGTACAACGCAAACCCATGTCGCAAAACATGCTGATATTTTTTGCTCATCTGGTGCGGCGTACATCGCAGAGGCAGGCGATCTAGCGCGCTTATTTAGCGTTCAAATGTTGGGCACTACGGTGCGCGAGATCGTTTCTGGAACGCAAACAGAGATGCAACCGAGGCTTGCGAAAATATTATCTGATGATCCTGCTATCGGCTCACTTCGTTGTCGTCAGCTTTCCAAGCTCTTCGAACCAGACCAGCCGAGAAGTGAAACGAAAGCCAAACAACTGTACTTCCCACTCGACACCGGCGAATACCACCTACTCGCACCGCTATTCCCCACAGCACTAGTACACGCGTGGCATAACACGCTAAAGCAGGAGCGCTGGTCAGATGAAGCCGCGGCAGCGCGAAAGGCGCGCAGCGATGGCAAATCGAACGAAAACGGCTACCGGGATTTTCCGAACTTGGCGATGCAATCGTTTGGCGGTAGCAAGCCGCAGAATGTCAGCCAGCTCAACAGCGAACGGGGTGGGAAGGCGTATTTATTGCCCAGCATACCGCCCAATTGGGTCAACCGTGATGTGCGCCCGCCGCGCGGTGAGTCGATCTTTGATGGGGCATTTACCAACCGCCCGCGCGTGAAAGAGTTAAGCAAAGCCTTGCGCGCGTACTTATTTGAGAAGCGCGGGCCCGCACAAAACAATATCGAGATTCGCACGCATCGCGCTGATTTAGTTCAAGAAATTATTGACGAATTACTGAGTTACGTCACGCAGATTTATACGCTAGCGCCGGGCTGGAGTTTGAAAAGCGATTTACGAAAAGCGCAATCCCAGCTTTTAGATCCGTATGCCAATCACCAGGAGGAAGATCGTTTGGAAGCTAGCGACATTGTCAGCCGAGTTTCAAGCGATTTTGGGCAATGGCTTAGCAGCGCGATTCGCACCGATGAAAGCGCGATGGGTGATGCAGAGAGCCTGCAGTGGAAGCACGAACTTAAGCCGCAACTGGCCGAGTTAGCGCAAGATTTAGAGGCAATGCTCGATGGCAACTAGCTTTGACTATGACTGCGCGGTGGTGTTGCCGCACGTGCAGGTGCAAAACGCCAACGCGGTGTCCAGCCCGATGACTTGGGGCTTTCCGGCGATGTCTGCATTTGCCGGCTTTGCTCACGCCCTTGAACGCAAGCTGCGCGCGGACGGTATTGATGTCAATTTGCACGGTGTAGCGGTGGTTTGTCACAAGGCCGAGCCATTGTTAGCAGATGGCCCCAGCTATGCGCCGCGCAGCTTTCGGCTAACGCGCAATCCGCTCGATCAAACCGGCAACACATCGGCGATTGTTGAGGAAGGCCGTATGCATTTGACCATCAGCATTGTACTTACCGTTTCCGGGAACGATGCTCCGCGTCAAGACAATGAAGACGCGCAGGCATTTGCGGCAGCGCTGCTTGAGCTTGCGATGGGAATGCGCATTGCCGGTGGCAGCGTAGTGCCGCCCGGAATAAGCTTGCGAGGGCCTCGCGCTGCGCGCGCTTTGATCTGGAACAGCGGTTCGAAAGAGGCCGTGCAGAAAAAGCTCACACGCATGTTGATGCCGGGGTTTGCGCTGATTTGTCGTAGCGAATTACTGATGGAGCACTTATCTGAAATGCGCGAAGCACAGCCCGATTCAAGCGCGTTAGAAGCTTTGCTTGATCTATGCGCGCTGCACATTGACCCTGAGAAGGAGGCTAACAAAGATGGCAAATTCAGCTGGAAAGCAACCCGATGTAAACCAGGGTTTTTAGTGCCGATTCCACTGGGCTTTGCAGCCATTTCCGAAATCTATCCACCCGGAGAGGCGAAAAACGTACGCGATGCCAGCGTACCGTTTCGCTTTGTTGAAAGCCTGCTGAGCCTGGGCGAATGGCGTTCGCCACACCGCATCGCCGATCTTGAAGACATGCTCTGGCGCTTTCAAGCAGAGCCAGACGCTGGCACTTACCTCGTTAGCAACTCACAAACCCGATAAACCCAACAATTCAAACCCAACCGTTCAAATCAATCAAATCAAACTTAATCAAAAGGAAATTAATCATGGCAACAAAATCTGATCTCAAAACCGCATCCGTCTTAGCTTTCGAACGCAAAGTCGATCCATCTGACGCTGTTTTTTATTCTGGCAACTGGGCAAACAAAGGCACAGCTGAGGGCTGGAAGGCCATCGCCATTCGTGAAAAATCAGTGCGTGGCACCATCTCAAACCGTTTGAAAGCAGGTGCAAATGACCCGGCAAAATTAGACGCTGACATTCAAAAGCCGAACCTGCAAACTGTGGATGTCGCCACGCTGCCGCCCGATTGCGATACCTTAAAAGCCGCGCTCACCATTCGTGTTTTAGGCGGCACCGGCACACCAAACGCGTGCAATAACGCCGATTACCAAGCCAAGCTGCTCGATACAGTAGCAGGCTACGCTAAAGCTACAAACTTTGCGGAATTGGCAAAACGCTACGCCATCAATATTGCCAACGGGCGCTTTTTATGGCGCAACCGCATGAGCGCAGAGTCGATATACATCATAGTCAAGCATGTCAAAGAAGGCAAAGCTGTGGCCGCTTGGGAATTTGATGGCCTGAGCTTTTCCCTACGCGATTTTGAAGTGCCGCATGATGCACAAAAGGCGCTGGCTGAGCTTGCCGCAGTCATCCAAGCCGCGCTGCAAGGCAAAGGCTACGCATTGCTTGAAGTGCATGGCTTTGTGCGCATGGGTGCAGGGCAAGAAGTATATCCAAGCCAAGAGTTGATTTTAGACAAAGGTAAGAACGATAAAAGTAAGGTGCTTTATGACGTACAGGGCATTGCTGGCATGCACAGCCAAAAAATCGGCAATGCGCTGCGCACGATTGACACCTGGTACCCCGATGAAGATGGCGTGGGCCCGATTGCGGTTGAACCCTATGGTTCCGTTACTGCGCTTGGCAAGGCCTATCGCCAGCCCAAGCAAAAGCAGGATTTCTATAATTTGCTGGATGGCTGGATGATTAAAGATCAAGTGCCCGCAATCGAGCAGCAGCATTACGTGATCGCAACCCTGATTCGCGGCGGTGTTTTTGGTGAATCAGGTAAAGAATAGCCATGCACCACTACCTCAACTTCACCCTGATCAAAGATCCTGAGTTCCCTCCCGAAATGCTGCGCGCGGCTTTGCTGCAAAAGCTGCACCGTGCGTTGTTTGATTTGCAAGCTGATGATGTAGGCATTAGCTTTCCGGGCATCGATTTGGCCAAAGCAAAATTCGGCAGCGTGCTGCGTTTGCATGGTGCAGAACAGCGCCTGCAAAGCTTGCGCAGCGGAGATTGGCTGCGCGGCATGCGTGATCACTTAACGATAGGCGACGTTTTGCCCATTCCCGCGCAGCACCATCACCGGCGCATGCTACGCCTGCGCCCGCGCAGCAATATGGAGCGCATCAAGCGCCGCCAGCTCAAACGCCATCCCGAGCAAACCGCCAGCATCGAAGCGCGCTTTGCCGGCGCCAAGGATGAGCGGTTGAACGCGCCCGGCCTATTGCTGCGCAGCAAAAGCACCGGGGAGTCGTTTCCGCTGCTGCTTAGCCTCGGGCCGCTTCAGGCGCAAGCAAGCCCGGGTAAGTTCAATAGCTATGGGTTAAGCGCGACCGCTACAGTGCCCTGGTTTTAACTTTTGGGCGTTAAAAGGGTCAAAGCCCATCGTTTTGACCCTTTTTTTTCGCGTGTTTAAACGCCTATATAAATCAACCACTTAGCAGCGCGTCAAATATTTTGGTCGAAACGGCCATTTTCCCAATTGTTCTTTGCCAATCAAACAGTTATGTTTCGCACGGGCTGGCTCACTGCCGAACAGGCGGCTTAGAAAAAACAGGGAACACAGGCGTCGCGGGCTTTACCGCTCACTGCCGAACAGGCGGCTTAGAAAAGTTGTGCAATGGAGCCAAGCTTCAGGAATTAGCTCACTGCCGAACAGGCGGCTTAGAAAAGAATTCGACCACAAGGCGCGCAGCTATATCAGCTCACTGCCGAACAGGCGGCTTAGAAATAACAAAAGGCTATGCCGATGTACCGGTGGAAGCTCACTGCCGAACAGGCGGCTTAGAAAAGAAACGGATTAATCGTTAGTTTCAATCTGCTGCTCACTGCCGAACAGGCGGCTTAGAAACCGATAAGGCAACGAACAGTTACAAAAACCAGGCTCACTGCCGAACAGGCGGCTTAGAAAAAGGCTTAGAGGCGTAGGCTTCACAGCAACTCGCTCACTGCCGAACAGGCGGCTTAGAAAGGGGGGAAGTCTCCGACTATGGCGCAGATGGCGCTCACTGCCGAACAGGCGGCTTAGAAAAATCGAACTAAAGGATTGGTCTAGGTCAATTAGCTCACTGCCGAACAGGCGGCTTAGAAAAGCAACCGCGCCCGAACAATTGCCGCAAAAGCGCTCACTGCCGAACAGGCGGCTTAGAAAAGCAGCTTGCACTGCCTACGTTCGATTCGATAGCTCACTGCCGAACAGGCGGCTTAGAAACTGGGGCGATATTCCAGCGCGGCCCTTTTTGGGCTCACTGCCGAACAGGCGGCTTAGAAAGAGCGCCTGCACTTGCTCTATCGTTACAGCGAGCTCACTGCCGAACAGGCGGC
>JANOQN010000030.1:0-1647 GCA_031422315.1 Rhodanobacteraceae bacterium | reverse complement strand
CAGCGGCTGGGTGCGACATCGTGCGCTGCACGTGCAACGAGCAAGAAGCGGCAGAGGGTTTGGCACAGATCGTCCCACGCTCGCCGATCCCCATCATCGCCGACATCCACCACCAGTACCGGATGGCACTGGCCGCGATGGAGGCAGGCGTCCACGGACTGCGCCTGAACCCCGGCAACATCCGGCGGCCCGAGCACATCAAGGCCGTAGCCGCCGAAGCTCGCGACCGGCAGATCTCGATCCGCATCGGCGTCAACGGTGGCTCGCTCGACCCGTCGCTCTACGAGAAGTACGGCGGGATCAAACCCGAGGCGATGGTCGAGAGCGCACTGAAGGAGATCGCCTACTTCGACGAGGTCGGCTTCACCGACTACAAGATCAGCGTGAAGGCATCGAATGTGCCGATGATGGTGGAGGCGTATCGTCAGCTCAGCGACGTCACCGACGCCCCGCTGCACCTCGGCGTCACCGAGGCCGGCCCTCCGCCCGCTGGTCTTCTCAAGGCCACGGCTGGTATCGCCACGCTGTTGCTCGAGGGCATCGGCGACACCATTCGCTACAGCCTCACCGCCGACCCGGTAGAGGAAGCGCGGGCTGGTCGTCAGCTGCTGGAAGCGCTCGGCCTTCGTGAGCGCAAGAACGTCGACTTGATCGCGTGTCCGTCGTGCGGGCGCGCTGAAGTCGATGTCATCGACATTGCCAATCGGGCCATGGCTGCGTTCGGCGATCGCAAGATTCCACTGCAGGTTGCGGTGATGGGCTGCGTCGTGAATGGCCCCGGCGAGGCCCGCGAGGCAGACCTGGGCATTGCCGCAGGCAACAAGCGTGGCCACCTGTTCGTGAAGGGTCGCAACGTCGCTGTCGTGCCCGAGAACGAGATGGTGGAGGCGTTGGTCGAGTGGGCCGAGTTCATCCACGAGCACGGCACCGAGGCAGCGTTGGCGAGAGTCGACACGACAATTGCTGAACGCGAGGCTGCCAAAGATCGCGCAAAGATGCTCGGCGACCAGGGCGAGGACGCCAACCATTCGAACGAGAAAATCGTGGAGATTCGCCGCACAGTCAGCGGCGGTTGAGCGTGACATCACCGCTGTTCGAATTTGATCCGTCGCCTGATGCAGTGATCAACCCCAGCATTCATCGGGCGCCATTGGGCTTTCCGCAGCACGCGGTGATGTGTTGGTTCGGGAATGTGGTGCGCGAGCGCACCGTCGGTCTCGAGCCGGTACATCACGTGCCGTTTGAGCACGGCGACCACGCGATCTGCGTCATCGACCACCGCGGCGTGCCGGTGGCATTGGTCAGCCCGGGTGTCGGCGCCCCGGCGGCGGTGACGTCGCTGGAGGTCGTCATCGCTCTTGGCGCAACGCAGATCATCGGTTGCGGCGGCGCAGGCATCGTCAAGCCCGGCTTCGACGTCGGCCACGTCATTATCCCGACGGGGGCCGTGCGCGACGAGGGCACGAGTTATCACTACGCACCGGCCGACGCAGAGGTCGCTCCTCACCCTCGGGCATTGGCCGCGATCGACGCAGTGCTCACCGAGGCCGGCGTGCCGCACGACCGCGGCCTGGTGTGGACGACGGATGCGTTCTTCCGTGAGACACCGGCGAAGGTCGCCCGTCGACGCGATCAGGGCTGCCTGGC
>JANOQN010000029.1:0-27205 GCA_031422315.1 Rhodanobacteraceae bacterium | reverse complement strand
CTTTTTAACCCTGTCGTAACCGGCCTAAAAGCGTCAGCATGGTCGAATGCGACGGCTGTCGATTCGACCACTCTCAACTATGCCTAAATCAAGGCGCGTCAAGGGTTCGCTACGCCAGCTTCGCTGCCCTTGACTCGTTCACGACTAAAGCAAGCTGTACGCTCAACATCGTAAATCTATTTGAAAATCACACGGCGTTGCGCGAAGTGCCCAATTACTTACAAACCCCTACAACCGATTAGATTCCGCTAACTATCAAACAGCTTACGATCCTTAGCATAAGTTGCCGCCTGAGCGCGAGTTACTAAACCGCGCTTGACCAAATCCAGCAGACACTGATCTAAGGTCTGCATACCAAAGGCTTGACCGGTTTGGATCGACGAGTACATCTGCGCGACTTTGTCTTCGCGGATGAGATTTCGAATTGCGGGAATGCCAGTCATGATTTCATGCGCTGCAATTCGGCCACCGCCAACTTTTTTCAGCAAGCTTTGCGAAATCACCGCGCGCAGTGATTCGGATAGCATCGAGCGCACCATGGGTTTTTCACCGGCCGGGAATACGTCGATGATTCGGTCGATAGTTTTCGCCGCGCTTGAGGTGTGCAGCGTACCGAACACTAAGTGTCCGGTTTCAGCGGCGGTCAGCGCGAGTCGAATGGTTTCTAGATCGCGCAGCTCACCCACCAAGATATAGTCCGGATCTTCGCGCAGGGCGGAGCGCAGCGCTTCATTGAAGCCGTGCGTATCTCGATGCACTTCGCGCTGGTTGATCAGGCATTTGTTAGAGGTGTGCACGAATTCGATCGGGTCTTCAACCGTCAAAATATGCGCGTATTCGCTTTTATTGACGTAATCGACCATCGCTGCCAGCGTGGTGGATTTTCCCGAACCGGTTGGGCCGGTCACCAAAATCAAGCCCTGAGGGAAGTTGCAAAGCTCTTTGAAGATTTTCGGGGCTGACAAATCCTCAAGCGATAAAATTTCCGAAGGAATCGTTCGAAACACCGCGCCTGAGCCGCGGTTTTGATTGAAGGCGTTAACGCGAAAGCGCGCTAGACCTGGAATTTCAAAGGAAAAGTCGACTTCCAAAAACTCTTCATAATCGCGCCGCTGCTTGTCGCTCATGATGTCGTAGATCAGGCTGTGTACCTGTTTATGCTCAAGCGAAGGTACGTTGATGCGCCGAACATCGCCATCGACGCGAATCATCGGCGGCAGCCCGGCGGAAAGATGTAAATCTGACGCGCGGTTTTTAACCGAAAACGCAAGTAATTCAGCGATATCCATGCAATACCTCGTTAAGAACTAGAAGTTAACTTCGACGCAGTAAAGATAAGCGAAAAATGCTCGGCTGTGGCGACGATTGCACCCAAGATTGAAGCTTTTTTGCAGGTTTACCCATAACTTGCCGGGTTTGCCGGATGTTTTCCAAGCACGTTCAAAATCAGGCCCACATTTTTCAGGTCAATCCAGGCGCTCAAAACTGCGCGGGTAGTTCAAAATACTCAAACGGCTCCATGGCAGTCAAAAACCAATGCGGTATTGGATTCTCTTTGCTGCATTCAAGTAATAAATACTGCAATCGTGCAGCAATGGCTTGATAGCGTTTTTGCAAAATGACTTTGCCTATCGCAGCTTCAACTTGAGTGAGCGTCATGGCGCATTCTTTGAACGCCGCCGGGAATTCGAAGGGTTCATCTGCTAGGTTGCTCGCTTCGCCGCCCGTGAAATCAAAGCGCGCTTGCCTTGTTTGTGCGTCGCCTTGGTTTCGATAAACCAATCCAGCATCGAAGTTGGTTAGTGTTACGCGTATCACTTTTGCATCGGACTGCGCCTGGGTAATCGATAACAGCAAGCCCAACGCAGTTTTTGGATCAACGCTTGGCGCTGCCACACTCTCGGCCGGCATTTTTGGTGCAGAGGCGTCTATTTCGACTCTTGCAAATTGATCGGGCAGACGCGGATCATGCGTAACCACGTCCGCTTGTTCGTTTAAATCAACGCTGGCGAGTGCTTCGGCCTGCGCCTCGGCGCTAATAAAATGCACGCGGGTCAGGTGTCCATCGCCATCTGGCAACATGGTGATGCTGATTCGCTTGATGGGCGCTCGGTTTTTGCTGCTTGCCCTTGCATTATCGATAATTTGATCTAGCCAGACACTTGTGATCATTCTCTGATTCACCGGTTTTAATTCCCCCAGACTCGCTGGCCAAGCGTAGGCACCGCCCATATCCCACTCGCTTGCACTCAAATCACCACACATATCTGAGCCTAGATTGTCGCCGTCGTCCTTGCTTATTTTAAACAAAGCCACGCTCCAGCTTGGGCCGAGTACAATTTGATACCTAGGTTCTGCAGAATCACTTTGCAATAGTTCAAGGCACCCCTCAAGCTCGGTAGTAAAAGGATCGCGCGCCATCGTGTGCGTCGGCAGCGCACCCAAAACAGCCGTCAAAATAACGCATAAAAATTTGGCAGTACGCATAAACGCCTCTTTGTATCCCGTCAATTACGGGTCTAACAAAGGTAAACGCGAATTGGGTGATTTTGGGGCCATGTAATACCCTGTTTTTTGTACGTTGCCGGAAAAACCTAAAGTAGGTGTATGCACTTCAAGTGGCGCTTCGACAGCGCTTAGAGCCACTTTAAAGAGTGCCCAGCTAGCTTTTGCCCGATTAAGTCGGCATTCTGCACACGCGCACTTCGATTTTCCTGAGACACTCCAACGCAATGCCCAGCCAATCCAGTTTTTCCAGCGTCAAAGCGCACGCTTTGCAGTCGCGCTTATCGCTTAAATCAGAACGTGGCCGATTGAATGCCTCCGACTGGGAGCAAGCAGCGCTGGAAATGATTGCCGAAGTGGGCGTAGCTGCGGTAGCGGTTGAGCCGCTCGCCAAGCGTTTGGGCGTCACTAAGGGCAGTTTTTATTGGCACTTTGCCACGCGCGAAGCTTTGCTCAGCGCTGCATTAACGCGCTGGAGTGAAGACGATACCCAGGATGTGTTGACCCGGGTATCCCACATTACCGATGCGAAAGAGCAACTGCGTACGCTATTTCGCGTGAGTAGCCGAACCGTCAAACTACACAAAATTTATTCTGCGTTGATTAAAGCGGTAGATTCACCCATTGTCGGGCCGATGATCGAGAAGCTATCTGAGCATCGTTTACGCACGCTATCTCAACTGTTTGAACGCGCTGGGCTCAGCCACGCGAACGCGCTGCACCGCGCACGTTTAGCTTATGCGGCCTATATTGGATTTTTGCAAATGAGCTTACAGCTTCGCCTGCCGCGCCTCAGTGCCGGCGAATTCGACGCCTATGTTGAGCACGTTATTGAAACTTTGGTCCCTTAAAATGCGTTTATTGATACGAAATAAAAATCTGCACTACTTTGGTACGGTGCTCGCTGCGCTAATAATTTGCTTGTTAGCCAGCTGCCAGCCATCAGCGCCCGACTCACAAACAGATTCAACAAAGGGAAGTGCAAACGCTTCCATGCCGGCCAACGATAACAAATCAGCAAAGGCGCAAATTTTTCGCCATACCGTCAACGAAGTACCAGTCAGTATTGATCCGCTACGAACTAGCTCAGCGCATGCCGGCGCGATCGTATCGAACGTGTATGACACGCTTTATCGCTACGCGCTGCTGGCTGATCCGTACCAGCTGGTGCCCAATTTAGCGTCTGGCATGCCAATCTCTAGCAATGATGGCAAAACCATTCGCATCAGCATCAAGCGCGGCGTGCATTTTCAAGACAGCCCGGCGTTTGCCGGCGGCAAAGGCCGCGAACTGCAAGCGAGTGACGTGATCTACAGCTTCAAGCGCCACTTTGACCCCAAACTCAACTCTGAAATGTCATGGCTGTGGTCTGATCTTGTTGGCGTTGAAGATTGGGTGGCGGCGGGCGCGAACTATCAAGATTCGCTGACCGGCGTGCAGGCAATTGAGCCGTACGTGGTTGAGTTCAACTTCAAAGCTGCACCTGCGATATTTTTATCAAGCCTGGCGCACCCATCGAGCGCGGTAGTGCCTGTGGAAGCGGTGCAGTATTTTAAAGGCAATCTCAATCGCAATGCGGTAGGTTCAGGGCCATTTAGCTTAAGCCGATTTGACAGTACGGGCGCACTGCTTTCGAGAAATCCAAACTTTCGTAAAGAACCTATTGATCTGCAAGCCGAAGGCTATGTGGTGGCAAAGCACGCCGCCTATGGATTGGCGCAGCTTGCAGGCAAATCGCCGCCATTGATTGAGCAAGTCGAGCTGAAATTCATATCCGAAGGGCACACCAGCGCCATAGCGTTTGAGCGCGGTGAAGTAGATTCTGGCGCGGCAACTTCTGCAACATCGCCGCGATATTTAGTCGCCGATTCAGCCACACGCGTTCTGCTGCCTGAGTGGCAAAACCGAGTGTATGTCACCAGTACGCCAGAACTGGGCAGCGTGTTTATATCCTTCAATATGGCCGATCCTACGATTGGCCATAGCGAAAATGTCGCGCAAAATAGCGCCAATCGCAAGCTGCGCTGCGCCATCAGCAAAGCCTATAACTGGGACGAGCGGCGCGCGAAAATTTACGGGGCTGGTTTGAGTTATCAAGGCGCAATTCCGCCCGGCATACCGGGTTTTGATTCAGCTAATTTATCACCGCGTGCAAACGTGCAGGCCGCTATTGCTTTGCTTGCTGACGCAGGATTGACCGATAAGCTGCCTAACTTGAATTATGGCTCACCCAATAGCGTTGAGCAACGGCGAATTTTCGAATTGTTTCGCATGCAAATGCTGGCTATAGGCTTCAAACCTGAGCAAATTAGCTGGCAAAATTACCCTAGCTTTGGCGCCTATTTGGACGCTGTGAACGAGCGCAAAGTGATGCTGATGGAAATGGGCTGGCAGCTGGATGCGCCTGACCCAGAGAACATCCTACAGCTTTATTACGGGCCATTTGCAGCGCCGCAGGTCAACAATGCGAACTACCAAAACCCTGAATTTGATGCGGCATTTTTGCGCGCGCGCGCGCTGCCGCCGGGCCAAGCACGCTGGGACGCGTTTGCGGCGCTCAATCAAATATTAATTGACGATTGCGTGGCGATCATGGGTTTTTCTAGAGTCATCATGCACCTTTGGAGCCAGTCATTTGTCGCTTGGCCTAGCTCAGGATTGCTTGCAGGCAATGCGCTGCGTTTTGTCATGGCACGTTAAAGCACGAACGCTGATTGAATGTTTAGCTTCCTACATACTTTAGCGGCAGCGCTCAGCCTTAGCCGGTTTCGATTACCTAAACGGGTCAAGCCTTTGCGGCCTACGGCGCATTTTTGGCTGGCTTGCTGTTTTAGCCTGGCATGTTTTTGCGTGTTTGACTTGCTCTGGAATGTTCGCCTCACTCAGATTGGTCTAGCTGAGCGATTAAGCGAAAGTTTTGGCAGCGTGTGGCTGGATATTTTGGTGCATTTTTGGTGGAACTTGCAAAGCGTGGCATTCGTGGCGATTGCCAGTTTGGCGCTTTCAGCGCTGATTTGCGCGCTGTTCGGTAAAGTGGTGATGACGTTTTCAATCGCTACACTTTGGCTGATTTCGGGCACGTTTTTGCTGTTACCTTTCGCGCTGATTGCGTTGTGGAAGGCGCAGTTTGTAACGCAGCTAAGCGGCATGCAGTCTGGCATTGCGTTGGGCGCAATCACTGCGGCGCTTTGGCTCGCCTATTCCTGCACACTGGCATTTTGTTTAGGCGCAAATTTGGCGCTGCGCCGCAGCAGCTTGGCCGGCGTTTCAGCCATGCTGTTGATGCTGCTAAGCTGCGCGCAAATCTTTCAGCTCGAGTTTCTACTCACCCCAGCTGTGGAAGAGCTTCTGATAGATGAGCGTGAAATAGCCGAGCCAAAGCTTGCCTACAGCCCTGAAAAAGTGATGTACCGCCAGCAAAAATTGCTTGACGTTGCGCTAGCAAATATCAACCCAGGCATTGAAAATACGCCCGAGCTCTTCGTGCTGAGCTTTGGCGGCGATTCTACCGAAAGCGTGTTTTTAAACGAAGTCAGCTACATCCAGCGCTTATTTGAAGCACGCTTCAATGCGCAAAATCGCGTGCTATCGCTGGCCAATCACGGCCGAACCACTGATAAAATTCCGCTCGCCACCGCCACCAATTTGCGCGCTGCGTTAAAAGGCCTGGCGCAAAAAATGAATCCCGACGAAGATTTGCTGTTTGTCTACCTCACCACGCACGGCTCTAAAACCCACGAACTACTGGTCCAACAAGGCCCACTTCCGCTGGATCAAATCGACTCGAAATCGCTCAAACGCGCGTTGGATAATGCCGGCATCCGCTATCAAATCGTGCTGATTTCAGCCTGCTATGCCGGTGGTTTTATCGAGCCACTCAGCAGCGCCAATAGAATCATTATGACCGCATCAAACGCCAGCCAGCCATCGTTCGGCTGCGGCGCCGATAGCGATATCACCTATTTCGGGCAGGCTTATTTGGTCGAAGCGCTCAATCAAACCCACGATTTCGTCAAAGCGTTTGAGATTGCCGAACGCAGCGTAGGCGAGCGCGAAATCCGCATGGGATTCGAGCCCTCAAAACCGCAAATCAGCGTAGGCGCAGATGCGCTTTTGCAAATCCGCGCCTGGAAAAAACAAATCGAACCCGGCGAACCGGTGCCGTTTTTTCCTGATCCGCGCTCGCGGTAGGTCTTGTGCTGCTTGATTGACAGAAAACCGTACACTCCGTACAGTTGCAAGATGAAAACGACAAATCAAACAGCATTTAAAGGCGCGGAAGAAGCCCGTAAGCAATTTCCCGCCATAATTTCCGCAGCAGCAACGGGTCAAGTCACCATCATCACTCGACATGGGCGCGAAATTGCCGCAGTGGTTCCAGCGTATTCTGCTAAGCCTGAGGTGCAGCCTTCACTTTTGCCGCTAGCAGGCAGTGGGCGCAATTTTTGGGGCGCTGATAGCAGCCTAGCCATCAATCTACTGCGTGACGAATGGAGCCGCTAATTGCGGCAGAGTTGCCCGCCGGCGCACTCATACTGCTTGACAGCGCACCGATTATCTACACGTTAGAGGCTAACGCTCACTTTGCTGAGCGCTTTGCACCCTTGTTTCAGCGCCATGCAAGCGGCCAACTGAGGTTTGCGATTAGCGCCATTACGATTGCTGAAGTTTTAACCGGCCCGCTTAAGGCAGGCGAAGAAGCGCTTGCTAAGCGCTATCGCGCGCTACTGGAAGCTTGGCAAGTTGTAGATGTCACAAGTGAAATTGCAGAAAGCGCAGCGCGACTGCGTGGCATTTATCGACTGAAGCTGCCAGATGCAATCCAACTTGCCAGTGCCTTGGCCATCGGCGCCAATGCGCTGGTAACGCACGATCGCGATTTTTCCAACGTCCATGGAATCCGGGTCCTGATTTAGCTACTTCACCCGCGGCTTGCGATTTCTTCGGCGCTTTCTCTTCGGCGCATCGGCTGTACCTGATTCCAGCGCTGCAGGCTCCACTTCGGATTGGCTCGTCGCATTTGCTGGTGCGCCCGGTTTATTGAACAGCTCATCTAAATTAGCTTCTGGCAGCTGCGCTTTGGTCCAACGCTGCGCGAGCGTTGCGATGGTGGGGTTGTCAGTGCCGAGCAAGTGCAAAAAATCATAGGCCGCGCGAAAGCGCGGGTTCGGCAAAATCCTGCGTGCGCGGGTTGCGCTGGCGTCGAACAAGCGCGGCAGCATTTCCCAAATCTCCCGCACCTGCATGGCATAGCGGCGGGGCAGGGCAATAATTCGGCTGAGCTGGCCTAGCACGGCATCAATGGCATCACTGCGTTGATCGGGGCTTGGTTTGTCAGGCATACGCGCTTGCAGCATTGGCCAACCCAGCACAGCAAAAAAGAAACCTGCTGAGACAGGCTTTTCAGCCTGGATCCGCGCATCGGTGCTTTGCAGCGCCTGAGTGATAAACGCTTGGTTGGCGCGCAAACTCGCAGGTTTTAGATCCGGAAACAACACGGTAAGCAGGTCAAGCCGAGCCAGCTCGTGCCAGCTTTTTTCACCATATCCGCCCATAAACAGCTTCAATACTTCATCGAACAGCCGCGCGGGCGGAATTTCGTGCAGCAGCTCCTTTAGCTCAGCAATTTTGCTTTCGCTGGCCGCATCAATGCTAAAGCCTAACTTGGCAGCAAGCCGCGCCGCGCGCAGCATGCGCACCGGATCTTCTCGGTAGCGGCGATCAGGATCGCCAATTAAGCGAATCACTTTTTTCGACAGATCTACCAAACCGCCAGCGTAGTCGGTGACGCTAAAATCTTCGATGTTGTAGTACATCGCGTTCACCGTGAAATCGCGACGCTCGGCGTCTTCCTCGACGCTGCCAAACACGTTATCGCGCAAAATGCGGCCATCGGTTTCAACAAAGCGCCCACCGGAGCCATTGCCAATGCCAACACTGCCGCCATCGTTACCGCGAAAGGTGGTGACTTCGATGATTTCTGGCCCGAATCGCACGTGGGCAATGATAAATCGCCGCCCAATCAATCTACAGTTACGGAACACTTTGTTGATTTGTTCAGGCGTAGCGTTGGTTGCAATATCAAAATCTTTTGGGCGCTGGCCTAGCAATAAATCGCGTACACCGCCACCAACTAAAAACGCCGCGTAACCCGATTCTTTTAAGCCATACAGCACGCGCAAAGCCGCGCTGGATATGGATTGCCGCGATATACCGTGCTCGGCTCTGGTTAAAACGCGCGCTGCTACACCGCCGAAGGATGCTAGATGTGTCTCGATCATGTCCGCCTTTAATGAAAATGCCTGCAAACGCAGGCATTTCCTGGGTTGCTGGCGCGAATTTAACCTAAATTCGCGTCAGGCGTCTTAACGATTCAATTAATGCCCCGAACCCGAATCAATCGCTTTAAGCCCGGCTAGCAGCTTTGAAGCCGCTTCTTGACCATCAGCAAACAGCATTTTCGTATTGTCTTGATAGAACAACAGATTTTCAATGCCCGCAAACCCGGTGCCTTTGCCGCGTTTGACCACGATGGTTTGCCGAGCCGCCGCCACGTCCAAAATTGGCATGCCGTAAATCGGGCTGGATTTATCAGTCTTAGCCGCCGGGTTCACCACATCGTTTGCGCCAATCACGATCGCGACATCGCAAGTTGGAAATTCGCTGTTGATTTCATCCATGTCGGTGATCAAATCATACGGCACGCCGGCTTCGGCCAGCAGCACGTTCATATGCCCAGGCATACGCCCGGCGACCGGGTGAATCGCAAACTTGACCGATTTTTCGCGCTTGATGAGCTCTTTGCAAAGCTCCCACAGTTTGTGCTGCGCTTGCGCGACTGCCAAACCATAGCCCGGCACGATAATGATGCGATCCGCCATGTATAAAAGCGACGCGGCATCGGGCGCTTCAATGGCTTTTTGCGAGCCTTTGATTTCACCCTGCGCTGCACCGCCGCCACCAAATTTGGTGAATAGCACGCCAGAGATCGGCCGATTCATCGCTTTGGCCATCAGCTGCGTTAACAATGTGCCCGCTGCACCGACCACCGTGCCAGCAATAATCAGCGCTGGGTTTTGCATGACATAGCCTTCAAACGCAACCGCTAGTCCAGTAAATGCGTTGTAAAGCGAGATAACCACCGGCATATCCGCACCGCCAATCGGCAGCGTGACCAGCACGCCCAAAATCAAGCACACAATGAAGAACGCAATAATCAGCGTTTGATCAAGCTGGAACACAATCATTGCGCCCAGGGCAATCGCAGCGACGAACAGCACCAAGTTAATGATGTTCTGGCCGGGCAGTGCGAAGCGTTTTTCGATCAAACCTTGCAGCTTGGCGAAGGCAATCAATGAGCCGGAAAAACTCACCGCGCCAATCAGCGCGCCGATCACCGCTAACGATGCGTAAACCGTGTTGAACTCAGAAGCCGCGACAGCCATGGCTTCAGGCGAAGTTGCTGCCGCAATCACGCCTCTATCGTAAGCGCGGAATAGCTCAACCGCGCCAATTGCAGCGGCAGAACCGCCGCCCATGCCGTTGTAGAGCGCGACCATTTGCGGCATATCGGTCATCGCGACTTTTTTGCCGGATACCCAGGCAATCGCAGTACCAATCACTATTCCAGCCACCATCCAAACGTGGTTGTGCAAACCGGGCAGCAAGAAAGTCGCCACCGTAGCCAACACCATGCCGTAACCGGCCCAGACTATGCCGCTGCGCGCGGTAACCGGCGAGCTCATGCGTTTAAGGCCTAAAATAAACAACGCGGCCGCAGCGAAGTAGCTCAGCTGCACAATAAAAGTAATCGACATGGCTTAACCCCCCGCCTTTTTTGTGCTTGGCTTGAACATCTCAAGCATGCGCTCAGTTACAACATAGCCGCCAGCTGCGTTACCCGCACCGAGTAATACCGCAATAAAGCCAATAATTTTGCCCGCCATGGTATCGGCGTGGCCAAGCGCAATCATCGCGCCAACCAACACAATGCCGTGCACAAAGTTCGAGCCCGACATCAGCGGCGTATGCAAAATAACCGGCACTTTGCCGATGATTTCGTGGCCGGTAAATGCGGCTAACATAAAAATATAAAGCGCGACAAAACCATCGATTGCACCGATACCGGTATCGGCAGCCGCAGTCGCGAAAGCGGCTCCAGTGGCGCTGAGAAGCAAAACGAACATGCCGAGCTGTGTCAATCGGCGTTTATTTGAAACGCTGGAAATGTGATTTTGATGCATGGCTAAGCGCCCTCCACTATTTTTCGAGTTGCTTCGTGTTTGATTGCGCCATCGAAGGTGAGCGCGGTGCCAACGACTAAGTCATCTTCAAAATTGGCTTTGTAAATGCCTTCTTTGGCTAAGCTGAGCACCAAAAAATTATGCAAATTGCGCGCATACATTTCTGATGCGTGCAGCGGCGCCATCGAAGATAAATTCAACGGGCCCGAGATCGTCACGCCGTTTAAGTCATAGGTTTCACCCGGTTTAGTCAGCTCACAATTGCCGCCGCCTTCTGCCGCTAAATCGACAATCACGCTGCCGGCTTTCATGCCTTCAACCATTGCTTTGGTGATAATGATCGGCGCTTTTCGACCTGGAACTGCAGCGGTAGTGACCACCGCATCAATCTTGCTCAAATGCTCACCCAAGCGTTTTTGCTGTTCGGCGCGTTCTTCCTGAGTCAGCTCGCGCGCGTAACCGCCAGAACCGGCTGCGCTTACGCCCAAATCCAAGAACTTCGCGCCCAAAGATTCAATTTGCTCCTTGGTTTCCGGGCGCACATCGAATCCCTCAACCTGCGCGCCTAATCGCCGAGCCGTAGCTATCGCTTGCAAACCGGCTACGCCCGCGCCGACGATCAGCACCTTTGAGGGGCGGATCGTGCCCGCAGCGGTAGTTAACATCGGGAAGAACTTCACGCACAGCTGCGCGGCAATCAGCACGGCTTTATAGCCCGCGACGCCCGCTTGACTTGAAAGCACGTCCATCGCCTGCGCGCGCGTGGTGCGTGGCAACAGCTCCATGGCGAATGCAGCAATCTTGCGATCCCGCATGGCTTTAACGCGCTCGCTCGATAAATGCGGCTGCATATAGCCAATCGCGCTTGAGCCTTCACGCAGCTGGGCGATTTCCTCTAAGGTCGGCGGCTGCACTTTTAGTAGCACGTCTGCACGCGCCAGCACGGTGGCGGCATCAGCAAATTCGACGTCCACAAAACTCGCATCCGGGAACTTAGCAAACTCGCCTAAACCGTGCTCCAGCAGCACATGCGCGCCAAGTTGGCGATACTTTTTCGCAATCTCTGGACTAATCGCAACGCGGCATTCGCCCGCCGCACGTTCCTTCACTACACCAATCGTAACCGCCATTACCTACACTCCGAGCCAACCGAGCCTGGATGCTAGTGCAGATTGATGCGCTCGTCACTCTTTCTCAACAATTTTTAGGTTTCGGGGGAGCGAAGTCGAATCAAACCACCCTAGAGTCAGCGAATCCAATCAATCAATAGGCACGCATTTCAAAAGTACGACTGACTTGTTGCAACCCTTATCGTCATCCCCGCGAAGATGGGGACCTAGTGCAGGTGTCAACGGTCGCTCGGTTTTATACAAATCACTAACTTTTCAGCATCTTGCGCCGATGCGCAAGACCCGGAATTTGCGAGTCTTCAGCTCAAATCTTGCCCAAAATTAGATCGTTACGCGCAATATTCAAACGATACCGCGTAGCCTTCAGCTCGCCCGTTTTAACTAAAGCGCCCAAGACCACGAGTTCTTGCAAATCACGGGTAGCGGTTGCTCGAGATGTGTCGGTAATACCGATGTAATTGTTGGCGCTCAAACCACCGGTAAACCCCGCTATTCCTTCCCGAAACATCCGAGCAAGCACTTTTTCTTGCCGCGCATTAAGCTGGTGTCTTACCTTGTCATAGAGTTTGGTTTTTTCAATCAGGAAATCAACCATCGCTTGTGTATACGACTGTGCTTCTAGAATCGTTTGAGCAAAATAGACCAGCCAATCCGTAATCGTTTGACACTTGTTGTTGCTTTCCAACGCGTCGTAATAGGCTTTACGCTTAGCTTGGATCACGTGGGACAAAGCAATGAGCGTTGGCTGTTTGAGGCATTGAGACAGCGCTTTTTCCGAGATCGCCCGTGCAATACGTCCGTTGCCATCTTCAAAGGGGTGGATGCAAACAAAGTAAAGATGGGCGATGCCCGCCCGAGTTAACGCGGGTAGTTCACTGGCTCCGCCGGGCGCTGTACTGGCAAACCACGCCATAAATGCGTCCATCTCGTATTGCACGACTTTAGAAGGTGGCGCTTCAAAATGGATTTTTGGTTTGTAGGTGGGACCTGAAACAACCTGCATTGGATCTTCATGAGTGCGGTAGCGGCCCACATCTTTTAAGTCGCTCCTGGAATTCATCATCATCCTGTGCCAATCGTAAAGCGTCTGATGTGATAGTGGATCAGCAAAATTGTGGTACAAATCCACCATCATTTCGGCCATGCCGCGCTCGGCTGGCGGTATTTTGCGGTTATCAGTAGCGAGTCCAAAATTACCGCGAATGGAGGATTGAACGCTATCGCGATTTAATAATTCGCCTTCGATCTCAGAGCTCTTAATCGCTTCTCCAGTCATGATCTCGACCGTAAGTAGGCATTTGTCTAGCTCATTGAAGTGCTTGGTAGACCCGATCAGAACTCCGGATTGATGTGAAAACTGCAGTTCCAGTTCGGCCATGGCGGCGCTATCCCAGCTAAACTCTGGCCAGTTTGCCTGTTCCCAGTTCCATTTCATGAGTTATATACCTGCCTTGTATAACTCATATAAAACCATTTTATGAGTTATAAGTACACGCCTTTTACCTCGGTCAGCCCGCGGAGCGCTTGCGCTCGGGGCCAAATCTCTAATCAAATGCATTGCAAGTCTTGGCTAGCGAGCAAACGCCAGGCAGCATAAGTTAAAGTCGCGCATCAACTTGTCCTGAGTTCAATACCGTGACCGAAACCCTGCAAAATCCTGATAATGAAGCACAGCCGGCAAAACCCTCGTTGCCTCGGCTCCTTAACGCCGCAGAGCTGCGAGTTTTAGGCACGCTGATCGAAAAATCGCTTACTACACCTGAGCAATATCCGCTGACCTTAAACAGCACGCGCGTGGGCTGCAATCAAAAAACCTCGCGCGAGCCGGTCAGTAATTGCGACGAGCGCGCAGTGGGAATCACCATGCGCGATTTGATCGATCTGAAGCTGGTCAAAGAAGTTTTTCCGCCCGATCGCGGCGCGGTGAAATACGAACACCGACTTGGCGCAGTGCTGGATCTGCGCGCGCCTGCAGTGGCGCTGCTCGGCGTGCTGATGCTGCGCGGATTGCAAACGCCGGGTGAGCTGCGGCAAAACGGTAATCGCATGCACAGCTTTGATAGCGTCGATCATTTGATTGACGTGTTAGATCGCCTGAGCGCCAGAACGCCCGCACTGGTGCTCAAGCTAGGCCGCGCGCCCGGCCAACGCGAAGATCGATATGCGCATTTACTGGCCGGTCAACCTAGCGCCGAGGCGATTGCAAACTATCGCTTTGCGCCGGAAACCGAACGTAGTAATTCAAATGAAGAACTCAGCGCGCTGCGCACCGAAGTGGCTGAGCTGCGGGGTAGAGTGGCCGCTTTAGAACAGGCACTGGGCTTGTAGCTGCAAATCTTTTAGCAAAATCTGCACCCATAAAAAACCCCGCTTTCGCGGGGTTTTTTATGGGTAATCAGATTACTAACTTATTTTGAAACAGCCCTTTGAGGCGGCGCGCCGCAGATTAAATCCCCGCCATTGACGCGGATTTTGCCCGTAGCTTGCGTGAACAATGAGCCGCCAGCTTGACCGATATCAGCTTCTGACACTTCAGCAAATACGCACGCTGCACCCGTAGGTTGCGGCGATGCAACCCAGCGGAATTGCAAGGTGTTCGGATTTGACGTTGCAAAGCTTGGCGACACCGCGCTTGAAAGTACAGCCGGAGTGGTTTGCTGAGGAGGATTCAAAATCACCGCATCTAGCAATGTCTGAGCAGGCACACCGCTACCGGCTGGTGGGCTGGCTTCATTTGCCGCACCTACGCTTCGCTCTTGCACCCAATCGGCAATTGAACCATTCAAATTACCAAACGGACCAGTAAAGCTACGCTCTGCCAATACGCGCAGTACTGGCGGATCGTTCACTGCAATCAAGCGCACGCTAAAGTTATCGCTTGCAGAAGCTGTTCCATTACGAACCGTCAAAGTAATGTTGCTCGGCGCACCAACAGTTGCACTTAGCGCGTTGTAAGCATGGCGCGGCACAGTAATGGTGACCGTCCGATTTGCACCGGAACCACCGACAACCACTGCACTTTGTGGAATGATGCCGGTATCGAAGCTTACTGCCTCAAATTGCGCAGCATTTACATCTACACCTACGCCGCCAATCGTTACAGCAATCGGACCGATGACCATCAATGCAGAGGCTTCACCTGTAGCACCCGCATCTTCATCGCGCGATATGTCTGCGACGTCGGTAATCGTGGGTGGTGGATCGGTCACTGTAACCACAATTGGCAGCGTGGTCGATGCTCCGCTTGCATCTATTGCCGTCGCGTTGACAATAGCTTGGCCGCTAAATGTTGGTGCAAGCTTGTAACGAATACGGCGCTCGGTTGGCGCATTGTTTGGCGAACTGACTTCATCAATTTCCAAGTTTGCGTTCGTTGAAACCACATTGAAATTGATATTGACAGGCGCTGTGGAATCATCTCCAACAGTCACTGACATTAAGCAGGTATTTTGGCCGCTAATCGGACAAGCGCCGCGCGTTTGAGTCGGATTATTCAATATTGCAATGGTGGGAGCGCTATTTGTAACCGCAGTCATTGGAATACTGACCGCATTGTTGTTTGTAACGATCTCCGCCTCAGACGGTGCTACAAATGCTGCAGCCTGCAATGAGAACAGCGAACCGGCGGGAAGCGCAGGCGAATTGCTCAGGTTGCGATTGACTGAAATTCGCAGTGAGCCCGCGGGCGGGATGCTTGCGCTAGGCAAGAATACGTAGTTCGATCCGCTCGCTACGCCGCAGCTTGCGCCGCCAGCAGCCGTGCATAGCCAGCTACCATTGTCAAAAGCTGCGCCAGTCGGGTTGCCGTTTGCAACATTCGTGCGTTTCGGGAAGTAGTCGCGCACCTGTACGTTACTCGCCGAAGTGTTGCCGTTGTTAGTCACGGTGATAACGTAATCCAACGGCGCGCCAGGGCGTGCTGAACTCAGTGGCGCACCTGATGGCGTGCGAATGCTGGTACTCAAATCTATTTCAGCACCCAAGCGCTGGCTATTACCGTTGCTCACGTTGTTTGTGACAGCGACATTTCGGTTATTGGTTTCAAATCCGTCACTAAACAAAAAGTCCGAAGAGAAGTCGTAGCAAACCAGCGTGTTAGTCGACACCTTCAGAAATGACAGATTGGCGTTTAGCGGATCATGTTGATAGCGCACACCGCCAGAATCGTTACCCGCATTGAAGTTGACTAAGCCGGCAAAGCCACGTGTGCCAAAGTCTTGGATATCGTTATTACTTTGGACTAAGCGCAATCGCAAACGATCATCTGATACACCGGTGCTGAAATCTGCGCACAAAAGTGGTTCCGCTAAGCGAACTTGTAGCGTGCGTCGATTCAGTTGCCCGGGAACGTTGTTTGCAAAATAAGCGACTGACTGGCCGTCTTGCGCTATCGCTGCGCCGGATTCGTTGGCTTTCAGTCGAATCGGCAAAAGATTATTTACTTTGAGCTGCACTTCACGTGCAAATACTGGGCTCTGCATCAGCATGAGGGCCGCCGCAAGCAGGGCGAACGCTGGCTTTTGTGAGCGATTGCTGGCGTTAGCGTAAGAAGAATGGCTAGATTTCGTCATGGGGTATAGCTCTACATAAGAAAGGGATGTTGCAACTACAAGATCAGGCAAAGGGCTGTTGCGAAAATGTTGACCCCTAGGTTTGGGCTTGGAATACGGGCTTTAGCTACGGCAGAAAAATATAAGACTAAAAAATCAGTAAGAATCGCGTCTTGGCGCACAGACTGCCAGGGCGTTCTGGAGATTCTACTCCAAAAATATGTGAGTTGTGAATGCTTGCACAGTTGGATCGTTTATTTTTTCGCAACATGCTGTTTTTTCAAGCAATCAAAAATTTGTGAAAAAATTATAGGTAGCACAGCCCAATTTGGTGTTAAGCACGCGTTAGGACTTGGTTACACTTCAGCTCACAGTTTGCAAAAGGAGCCTTTGATGCGTATGCGATTCATATTACTAAGTTCCCTGCTCACCCTTATGGCATTCAGTACCGCCAGAGCGCAGGATTTATCACAGATGTCCGCCGAAGCTTTACGCACTACTGGGCTGACCAAACTTGATGCAGCCGAGCGAGCGGCGTTGCAAAGCTGGCTTGACGCCCAGCAAAAAGCCCAGCCGAGCGCGATTGTTCCAACGGCGGCGCCCGAAGGCGATGCGCCTGGAAGCGTCAACCTCAAAGCCATTGCGCCGATGACCGCTACGGCACCAGAAATCAGCTACCCAGAACCCGAGCGCAAAAAGCAGTCGGTAAAGCGAATGGCGTTTGATGCCGAGCTGAGCAGCGAGATTACCGAGTTGACTGGCAACACGCGCATTCGCTTAAACAATGGGCAAGTTTGGCAGCAGGTCAATTCCGATCAATGGCGTGGCCGCCTGAGCCATTTGCGGGTTCGAATTAAGCCGAAATTTGGCGGCTCCTGGATCATGCAGTTCAAAGCCAATAATTTATCAGTCCGCGTCAAACGCATCGAATAAGAATTGAATAACGCAACACGCAGGGGAATTCGATGGCCAACATTCGCTGGCAATTGACCGGGAAAACAGCGCTCATTACTGGTGCCAGCCAAGGCATTGGCTACGCCTGCGCGCGTGAATTCGCGCAGCTTGGCGCAGATTTGATCCTGGTCGCGCGTGATGAAGATCGCTTAGGCGTAATTACGCGTGAATTAGAAGATGATTTTGACGTCTCAGTGCAATACGTCAGCGCCGATTTAGCCGATGGCGAAGGCCGCGAGAGCCTGCTCGATTGGCTGCGCGATGCCGATCGTGAAGTACACGCGCTCATTAACAACGTCGGCAACAATCGCGTGCAGCGAATGAGCGCTTATTCCGATGTGGATCTGGCGTTTATCCTAAACACCAATGTGGCCAGCGCATTTGAAACTTGCCGCATGCTCTACCCGCAGCTCAAACAGCATGGTGACGCGCGCATTGTCAACGTCGCAAGCGTATCCGGTCTGACACACGTGCGCACCGGTGCAGCGTATGGCATGAGCAAAGCTGCGCTGATTCAAATGACCCGCAATTTAGCTTGTGAATGGGCAAGCGATGGCATTCGCGTCAACGCGATCGCGCCCTGGTACATCCGCACGCAGCGTTCGGAAGCAGCGCTTGCCGCGCCCGAATATTTAGAAGAAGTATTGGCTCGTACCCCGCTCGGCAGAATTGGCGAGCCGCATGAGGTCGCGGCTGCAATTGCATTTTTGTGCTTGCCTGCGTCCAGCTACATCACCGGAAGTTGTTTGGCGGTCGATGGCGGCTTTATGAGCTATGGTTTCTGAATTGATCGGCAACTTGCGCTTTCGTGCAGTTAAACGGACGTCTATACACCTGCGAGCAATTACCCACTGCGTGTATTATGCGCGGCTGTCGTAGGGCACAGCCTCCGATCGCTTTTGCTGCGTTCGAGTTTTTCCCAATCCGTTTTCAATCTCACTTTTAATCTAAGGAACATCGCATGAGCGCTTATCTGTTTACTTCTGAATCCGTTTCCGAAGGCCACCCTGACAAACTGTGTGATCAAGTTTCTGACGCCGTACTCGATGCGATTTTGAAGCAAGACAAGCGCGCCCGCGTAGCCTGTGAAACGCTCGCAAAAACTGGTGCGGTGATTGTTGCCGGTGAGGTCACGACCTCCGCTTGGATCGATATCGAAGCGATCACTCGTAAAGTAGTTAACGATATCGGCTACAACAATTCTGACGTTGGATTTGATGGCAACACTTGCGCGGTCATCAATATGATTGGCAAGCAAAGCCCGGATATCAATCAGGGCGTAGATCGTAAAAAACCTGAAGATCAAGGCGCAGGCGATCAAGGCCTTATGTTTGGTTTTGCCTGCAATGAAGCCCCAGAATTCATGCCAGCCCCGCTGTATTACAGCCACCGCTTAGTCGAGCAACAGGCGAAGGTACGCAAAGCAAAAAACAGCAAAGCAGCCTGGCTGCGCCCGGATGCAAAAAGCCAAGTTACGCTGCGTTATGAAGACGGCAAAATCGCTGGAATCGATGCGGTAGTGCTATCCACCCAGCACGATCCTTCGGTCAAGCTAAAAGACCTGCGTGAAGCGGTGATGGAGCTGATTATCAAGCCGGTGCTGCCAGTCAAACTGATAGACAAAAAGACCAAATTCCACATCAACCCCACTGGCAACTTCGTCATCGGCGGCCCAGTCGGCGATTGCGGTTTAACCGGCCGCAAAATTATCGTCGATAGCTACGGCGGCATGGCACGCCACGGCGGCGGCGCGTTCTCCGGCAAAGATCCAAGCAAAGTAGATCGCTCTGCTGCCTACGCCGCGCGCTACGTCGCGAAGAACATTGTCGCCGCGCGCTTGGCCGACAAATGCGAAGTGCAGGTAAGCTATGCGATAGGCGTGGCTGAGCCAACCTCTATCTCTGTTACCACCTTCGGCACTGGCAAAATTGAAGACGCACTGATCGAGAAATTGATCCGCGCACATTTTGACTTGCGCCCGTACGGCATCACCAAAATGCTCGACTTGCTGCACCCGATCTACCAGCCCACGGCTAGCTACGGCCACTTCGGCCGCAAGCCCTATGACATCAAAATGGAAGACGGCAGCGTCGCCACCGCATTCACCTGGGAAAAAACGGATCGGGCTGAGGCTTTACGTAAGGCGGCGGGTTTGAAGTAGGTGTTTTGAAGTAAGAAGTTTGAAGTAAGGATTTTGAAGTATAGGTTTTGAAGTAGGGGATTTGACGAAGTAATGCACGCAAGTTCATGCACAAAAAAGGCGGCCTTGGGTCGCCTTTTTTGTGTTCGCCCGGCATGTGCCTACTCTGGCTTTGACTGCTACTTCTCCAACCAAACCTCTACCCGGCGATTTTGTGAGCGCCCGAATGCGGTGTCGTTACTGGTGATTGGCTTAGCTTCGCCAAAGCCAACGCTTTCGAGCTTGGCGGCATCAGCGCCGAGTGCGATTAGGGCTTTTTTGACACTATCGGCGCGTTGTTTGGATAGCTTTTGATTGCCGCTTTCACTGCCTTTGCTGTCAGTGTGGCCTTCGATGATCACGCGCGCCGCGCCTGATTTACTAACGATTACCCAAAGTGGCTGCAAATCGCTAGCGATTTTGGCGCTAAGTTCGGCTTGGCCGGGTGCGAAGAATTTCTCGCTCAAGGTAATCACTTGCCCGCGCGCGGTTTGCCTGGGCTTTAGCCCGCTCAACTCTGCGCGCAGGCTATCAACTTGTGCACCGCGCAGCGCGGCTTCCTGCTCGGCCAGTTCGGCTTTGCGCGCTTGCGCTGCGGCGAGCTGATTCGCTAACGCGGCTTCGCGTTCGGCTAAATCACGCGCCAGCATTTGCGCATCGCGATCTGCCAGAAGCACTTCGGCCTGCGCCTGCGCCATCTCGCTGGCTTCGCGTTCGGCCAAACCCCGAAGCCGCAATTTTTCCGACTCCAAATGCGCGCTTTCTAATACCTGAGCTGTGCGCCGCTGCTTTAATTGTTCTAGCTCTGTTTTTTGCTCGACGAGCAGCATGCGCTGCTGCGCCAATTCCACGCTTGCTCGGTAAACCGCAATGCGCTGACCGACTAAAAATTCTAGCTCTGTGCGCTCTTTACGATTTTCCGAAGCGCGCCAGCGGACCAGCAATGCATCGACTTGTAGCGCCGCTTGCGGCGCTAGCGTGCGATCAGAATCGACAAGTTCACGCGCCCACTGTGCGCTGAGCCGATCTAGCCCCAAATCGCGGGTCGTGGTCGAACAGCCTGTCAGCTGCAAAGCGCAAAGCGTCATCCCTAAGATGAAAAGCGTGGGCTTGCTCATTGGCCTGGCTCCTTGGTGCGACTTGGTGGCAGCTCAAGGCTTTCAGCGGGCGCGTTTGCTTTGTCAATATCGCGCTTGAGCTGCATGATGGCTTCGTTTTGCTGGGCGACTTGAGCGCGCGCAGCACCGGCACTGGCTTTGAGCAGCGCAAGTTCGCTGTAAACCTCACAGCGCTCGGCTTGTGCTTTTGCTAAATCATGCTTGCCGGCTTCAACGAACGCATTGGCGCTGGCCAGTGCGTCGCGTGCTAGCCGCAGTTCGACCGGTGCAAAATTTTCCGAAGCCTCGCTTTGTGCGCTTGCCAATGCAATGCTGGCGCGATCTAACTCGGCGTTTGGTGGCGGCACCGAGGCGCAGCCGGTAAAGCTTGCAATAACCACCGCAGTGGTCAGCGGCATCAATAAATTTCTGAAGATTTTATTCGCCATTGCGACATAGACCCGTAGTTTTCAACAATTCACAAAAGATTATCCCAAATTTGAGTTCGCGGCTGACTCCAGCGCTCAAGTCGATTACATTTAGCACATCGGCGCGCGTTGGAGCAAAAACATGGATATTGGTTACTTTTTAAAGTTGATGACGGAAAAGAACGCGTCGGATATGTTTCTAACAACGGGAGCGCCGGTTAACATCAAGGTGGAAGGTAAGCTTTACCCGCTCGGGAACACCGGTTTGCCGCCCGGCATGGTGAAAAAAATCGCCTATTCACTGATGGATGAGGGCGACGTGCCCAAGTTTGAGCGCGAGTTAGAGCTCAATATGGCCATCGCCGTGAAAGACGCCGGCCGTTACCGCATTAACGTGTTCAAGCAGCGCGGCGAAGTCGGTATGGTGATCCGCTCGATCAAAAGCGATATTCCAACGTTCGAAGTGCTGAAATTGCCGCCGGTGTTGCGCGAGTTGGTTATGGAGCAGCGCGGCTTGATTTTGGTGGTCGGCGCGACCGGTTCGGGTAAAAGTTCTTCGCTGGCATCCATGCTCGACTATCGAAATACCCATTCTGCCGGCCATATTTTGACGATTGAAGATCCGATTGAATTTTTGCATCGGCATAAAAAATCGATCGTTAATCAGCGCGAAGTGGGTTTAGATACGCACAACTATCACGAGGCGCTGAAGAACGCGATGCGTGAAGCGCCCGATGTCATCATGATTGGCGAAATTCGCGACACCGACACCATGGAAAGCGCGATCGCGTTTTCGGAAACAGGTCATCTGTGCCTATCAACGCTGCACTCGAACAATGCCGATCAAACCATGGAGCGCATTCTTAACTTCTTCCCGGAAGCTGCGCACAAGAACATCTTGATGAATTTGTCGTTAAATCTGCGTGCGATTGTGTCGCAGCGATTAGTAACGGGTAAAGATGGCCGCCGATTGCCCGCCGTTGAAGTGCTGCTCAACACGCCATTTATTCGCGATTTGATTCGGCGCGGCAATGTACACGAGCTCAAAGAGGCGATGGAGCGCTCGCTTTCAGAAGGCATGCAAACCTTCGATCAATCCTTGTTTAGGCTTTACAAAGAAGGCCGCATTGATCTTGAAGAAGCGCTCAAAAAAGCCGATTCCAGAGATGGCCTGAATCTGAAAATCCGCATGAGTGAAGGTTCAGAGGCCACCAGTACAGAGCCGCACGATCCGTATTTTAGTTAGTGATTTAACATCATGGGGTGGGTTCGCCCTTTGAGCAAGCAGCATCAAATTCTTGCAGTAGTATCATTGGTATTGGCGGGCTTAGTCATTTCGGGCGCGCTCTACCTCAAACAGCTTGCGCACAAACCTGATTTCGCAAAAGTGGAATTCGTAGGCGCTAGCAGCTGTCAAGCTTGTCATGAAGATCGCCATGCCAGCTGGGCGAAAACCTACCATCGCACTATGACGCAAACGGCCACGCCGGAAAACGTGCAGGGCGAATGGCTGGGGCAAACGCTGAGCGCATTTGGCGGGCAAGTGCAGCCGATTCGCACAGACGATAATTTTTCGTTTCGCTATCTGGATCAAGCCACCGGCGCGCGGCTCAATGAGCTAGCGATTTCCAGGTTGGTCGGCTCGCATCGCTATCAGCAATATTTGTACAAGCTGCCTGATAGCGAAACCTATTACCGGCTGCACTACTTGTGGAGCAATGACGATCACCGCTTTGTACATATGAACGCCGCGTTTTTAGGCGACGATGCTCAAACTTTCGATGCGCAAGTCACCACCTGGAATTCCACCTGCGTGTTTTGCCACAACACCGGCGCGCAGCCACAGGTGCAAAACTTAGCGGCGCTGCGTGCGCGGGCGAAAGCGGGGCAAGCCATCGACCCGCAACGTGAGCTGGTATTTGACACAAAAGTGGCGGATTTGGGCATTGGCTGCGAAAGCTGCCACGGCCCGGCGGGCGAGCATTTGCAACGCATGAAATCCTGGCCGATGCGCGTGCTCAGTGGTTTGCAAGCCGACGCGAGTATTGTCAATCCGGATAAAATCAGCGCGTCGCTCGCTGATGATAGCTGCGGCGTTTGTCATGGCGGGCGCACGCTTAAATCACCGGAACAAATCGACACGCTGCTGAGTACGGGCTTGAGCTTTAGACCGGGCGAACCGCTCGCCGCGCATTTAGAAACGCTCAGCCATCAAACCCCATCGCCCACGCCGCATCAGCCCGATTTGTATGCCAAGCGGTTTTGGCCCGATGGCGCAGTGCGGCTGTCGGCCTATGAATATCAGGGCCACAAAGCTAGCCTATGCGCCAGTAAGGGTGAGCTCAGCTGCATAAGCTGCCACAGCATGCACGGCGGCAATCCGGCGGGCATGTTGCCTGAGCGCGCAGCAACGCCTGCGGGCTCCGATGCCCAATGCAGCAGCTGCCATGAAGCGATTGCCGCCAACGCAGCGGCGCATACCCAGCATGCGCCAGAAAGTAGCGGTGCGCGCTGCATCAACTGCCACATGCCAAATCAAGTTTATGGCGTCATGACGATTCACCGAACGCACGAAATTCAATCGATAAAGCTGGCCGCTGATATGCAAAGCGGCAAGCCGAACGCCTGCTTGAACTGCCACGCCGAGCAATCGGCCATCTGGGCGCAGACTGAGCTTAAAACGCGCTGGCCAAAAGCCGATCAAACGCCGGTGACTCAGCGCGCAGACGCTGCGCCAATAGAACTTGCCGATGGCTTTGCCGCGCTAATAGCTGGTGATCCAGTACGCCAAGCCGTCGCCGCACATGCATTAGGGCAAGTGCAGTTTTCAAGCAGCACCGATGCGCTTCGCGTGCGAGTGCCCTGGCTGATTGAGGCGCTGTCGGATGATCGTCCAGCCATTCGCCGATTCGCCTGGAAGAGTCTAAAAACACTGGCTGAAAAGCTGCAGCTATCGGCTGATTTTGTTGCCACGCTGGCCGAATTTGACTACACCGGCGAAGCGCTGGCGCGCACACAGATCAAAACGGCGCTCACCTTAAGCTGGCAGCAGCAAGCTAAATCAGATTGGCCAGCGCCCAATGCGGCGAGCGGTTTAAGCGCGGATTATCAAGTTGAGGTTGCGCTGCTCACACAGCTGCAAACGTTAGGGAAAAGGGTGGAGTATCAGATTGATATTGGGGAGTAGGATTTTGCGTGCCAGCGAGACCTCACTTCAATCAAAGTAATGCCAGGCGAGTCGGCGCAACCACAAACGGCTCCTTCTCCACGCCCGCATTTTTGAATCGCAGCGAGGTGCTGGCGCGGGGAGAAGGCTGGGATGAGGGGCAGCGGCACAGCGCAAGTTTCCGAAACTGCCCCTCATCCCCGCCTTCTCCCCACACGATCTTTACGCTCTGAAAACAAGTTTCGGGTGTGGAGAAGGAGCTGTTTACTGGTGAGCGAAATGACTCGCAATAGATCGCTAAATTGCCTCAAGACTATCTCGCCTCTCTAAGCCGCCTGTTCGGCAGTGAGACCTCACTTCAATCAAGGTAATGCCAGCAGAGTCGGCGCAACCACAAACGGCTCCTTTTCCACGCCCGCATTTTTGAATCGCAGCGCGGTGTTGGCGCGGGGAGAAGGCTGGGATGAGGGGCAGCGGCACAGCGCAAGTTTTCGAAACTGCCCCTCATCCCAGCCTTCTCCCCACACGATCGTTACGCTCTGAAAACAAGTTTCGGGTGTGGAGAAGGAGCTGTTTACTGGTGAGCGAAATGACTCGCAATAGATCGCTAAATTGCCTCAAGACTATCTCGCCTCTCTAAGCCGCCTGTTCGGCAGTGAGCTAGTAGGTGAGCTGTGCATCGTTGCAGGCTTTTTTCTAAGCCGCCTGTTCGGCAGTGAGCCCCACCTTTTGTACTGCGCCAGCGCACGGTCGTTTCTAAGCCGCCTGTTCGGCAGTGAGCCCGCCTGCAGCGCCGCCGCCGCCGCAAGTAACTTTCTAAGCCGCCTGTTCGGCAGTGAGCTGAGTTACTGCCGATGATGTCGTTCACTTCACTTTTCTAAGCCGCCTGTTCGGCAGTGAGCTCCTCGAATTACTCGCAGGCCAAAGCGTTGAATTTCTAAGCCGCCTGTTCGGCAGTGAGCAGCTTGCCCGCCGATAGCGCGGTTTGCACGATTTTCTAAGCCGCCTGTTCGGCAGTGAGCGCATTATCGGCGCTGCGTGGGGCTTTTGATGTTTTCTAAGCCGCCTGTTCGGCAGTGAGCGTCAGGCGTTACTACCGGCGCGCCATTCAATTTTTCTAAGCCGCCTGTTCGGCAGTGAGCGGCCTCCAGCATTGGGCTATGTCGCTGGCGCTTTTCTAAGCCGCCTGTTCGGCAGTGAGCGGCAGTGCAAGCTGCTGGTGGTGGATTCTTGCTTTCTAAGCCGCCTGTTCGGCAGTGAGCAGTCATCGTCGTACTGACTCGCGAGTCTTACTTTTCTAAGCCGCCTGTTCGGCAGTGAGCTAGCTTGCGAGTTTTCGTGTCGATTCGCTCTTTTTCTAAGCCGCCTGTTCGGCAGTGAGCTTACGGTCTGGCCCGACCGTAACGTGACCGTATTTCTAAGCCGCCTGTTCGGCAGTGAGCGCTAGTAGCCCCGATTCGCCGTGACATTATGCTTTTCTAAGCCGCCTGTTCGGCAGTGAGCATTCATGAGGTTGTTTCCTACGCTTTCGTTGATTTCTAAGCCGCCTGTTCGGCAGTGAGCCTTTTTCGGCGCCCAACGCGGGCGAAGTGCTATTTCTAAGCCGCCTGTTCGGCAGTGAGCATCGCACCGGCGCGCTTTAAGTATTCCAAATCTTTCTAAGCCGCCTGTTCGGCAGTGAGCGCTGCTTTGAATGCATCTGCCCCATTTATCTTTTTCTAAGCCGCCTGTTCGGCAGTGAGCTACTTGTTTCTAACTCCACTAGCCTCTCACTCCACTAGCCTCTCAGTATTTCTAAGCCGCCTGTTCGGCAGTGAGCTGGTACACCCGAGCAGATCGACTGCACGATCTTTTCTAAGCCGCCTGTTCGGCAGTGAGCGATGCGTTTGTCGGCGCGCAAGCCACGGTAGTTTTCTAAGCCGCCTGTTCGGCAGTGAGCGTTTGGCCCAAGCCAATGGCGGCAGCGGATACTTTCTAAGCCGCCTGTTCGGCAGTGAGCACCAACCCTTGGGCGAATGCCTGTTTACCTCCATTTCTAAGCCGCCTGTTCGGCAGTGAGCACTATCTAGGGGCAGTCGGAAACAATTGTTCGTTTCTAAGCCGCCTGTTCGGCAGTGAGCGCCACGGATACCCAAGCCCTAAAAATCATGCTTTTCTAAGCCGCCTGTTCGGCAGTGAGCATCGAGTATTTCCGATTCATCATCGGCGCTTATTTCTAAGCCGCCTGTTCGGCAGTGAGCGGCATTAGCGGTGAGTGATGAGCCGTTTTCCTTTTCTAAGCCGCCTGTTCGGCAGTGAGCTGCGCGCGGTGCGTGAAATCGGCAGGCGCTCATTTCTAAGCCGCCTGTTCGGCAGTGAGCGGTGCCCGTCCTACAAACAACTATCGGCGATATTTCTAAGCCGCCTGTTCGGCAGTGAGCATCTTGGTGCTCGACCACGTTTGCGTGCTGTTTTTCTAAGCCGCCTGTTCGGCAGTGAGCCGTGTGTGCGGTGGCGCGCTGCATTTGCGCCGTTTCTAAGCCGCCTGTTCGGCAGTGAGCTTTGCTTACGCATGATCGCTGGACGGCGAACTTTTCTAAGCCGCCTGTTCGGCAGTGAGCTTGGGCCGGACGTGGAGTGGCGAAATTCAAGCTTTCTAAGCCGCCTGTTCGGCAGTGAGCGGGTTTTTGCACGCAAAAAAACGCCCTCGATATTTCTAAGCCGCCTGTTCGGCAGTGAGCGGGCATGGCATTAGCCACCCTTTTGCATCCTCTTTCTAAGCCGCCTGTTCGGCAGTGAGCAGCAGCAGCGCAATGCCTAGCGCTAGCGATTGTTTCTAAGCCGCCTGTTCGGCAGTGAGCACATCCATCGTGATCCGTTCGGTTTTCGGTAGTTTCTAAGCCGCCTGTTCGGCAGTGAGCTCGCTGTAACGATAGAGCAAGTGCAGGCGCTCTTTCTAAGCCGCCTGTTCGGC
>JANOQN010000028.1:0-66888 GCA_031422315.1 Rhodanobacteraceae bacterium | reverse complement strand
ATCGCGTTGAAAGCCAGCCCGAGCGATGCGCTGAAAGTAGCGCAAAACATGCGCTGCTGGTGGGTCAACAGCATGCGCCGCCTTAATCGCGCGCTACCGATTAGCTACTTTGATCGACTTGGCGTGGTGAAACTCTCTTGACCTCAATTGCTCGAACCGCCGGATGCGGACCCGCTTGTCCGGTGGTGTGGGAGGGGTCCAACTGGGTTACAGTTGGCCCCTATCCCGATTGAACCTGGTTTGCCCGATGCACTTTGGCGTTTATCCAGCGACCAAGTTTGCCTTTGTGATTCGATGCCTTTAGATTAATCTCGTTAATTCTATCCAAAAAAATCAACGCCAAAAGCTTTGGGGCGTTGACGCGCGTCAAAAACTCGAGAATCACTATGCAAAAATTTCTGGTTTCGATCACCACGTTATTGGCTTTCAACCTATGCGCAATCGCATTCGCAAGCTCAGAGCAATTTTCCAACTCGCCAACGCCATCAGCCTTTGCGCAATACCTGGAGAACGCGGATTCGGAAGAAATTTTATCGAGTTACCAAGTTGTTGCTGAACTTGATTTTGTCGACGCGTCGGCAAAAGATTGTGCTGCGCAAAAATATTTTTTAGATAAAGCGCTTCATGCGCATCCGTTTGGGCTAGCACTTATTCGACTAGCTTGGCACTGTGCAAACGTATCTGGCAAACCAAAAATAGCAGCGGCGCTTGCGCTTCGTTTTGATGCAGTACTTGAGATGTATCTGATTGAAAATGACGGCAAATTTCTCTCCTCAGCTATTCCGGTGAACAGTTTCTGGGACATCATCGCGATCGTTGACTCAAAGATCGCCTCAATGTTGCATGGGGAGTTTTCCTCCATTATGAATTTAGGTGACTTGAGGTATTACTGTTGGCTGAAAAACCAAGACGAGCAATACGAGCTGTTGCATTTCAATCTAACGGGCAACCACGTAAAGGCAGGTCGGAGCAAAAATCTTTATTCAACACCGGCTGCGAGAATGTTCTTGATCTTTGATCTGATTCAAAACCTGGCTGACGAAGGTGTAGTTGAAGCTGAGGGTTTTCAGATTAAACAAAGCTCAAGCGGTGCTAACGCAGTTGAAAGCTTACGAAAGCGCTATCCAATTGATATGCAATCGATTCGGATCGTATTGCCGCTTCTGACTAGTGGTGAGGCAAAGTGCAATCAGGCAGATGCAACGGCACTGGCGGCGGATGCAAAGTCCCAAGAACCAGCAGCTTTGATCAATCTTGCGCTGGAACGGGTGCTTGGGCTTTGCTCAGCGGCTGATGCATCTCGTTCCCATGAATTGTTACGACAAGCTCAAACGAAAACGCAATTTTCAATAGCTGCGCTTTTTGCCGAAGGTTTGCTAGCGGCAAACGCGCTAGATAAATTGCCAGATTCGATGCTTGCGCAACTCAGAAAGGATGGGGTGAAAGATCCTCGCGCCGCCATGATGGCGTTTATTCGAACTAAAGCTGCCAAAGACTTTGAGGCGGTTCAAAAGAGGCATAGGTCGGTTGGATTTGTATCAATGATTTTGGCGATCGTAGACTCGCAAAATGCAGCTGATCCAGAAAAACAAAAGCAAGCAGCATGTAACGCGGCAAAGTACGGCACTTCACAGCCAATGCGAGCGTGTGTAGCGTTGTTAAAAACTGATTCCGAAAGTGACGCTCGTATTGAATTAGAAAAAGCACTGCTATTTTTAATGCCTAGCACCGACACGAAACCCTATTTCGAAGCGAATAAAAAATTAGTTGGCGAACTCTTCGAATCAAATCGTGTCGATGAAGCGCTTAATTGGGCGGTTTCAGCCGCAGTTCTGGGCGAACCAGAAATTGTGAGAATTGGCGGATATGCATCACTCGGTGGCAAGCTCAACACTATAATCGATCAAGAGTTTTTCTTATCAATGTTTGTTAGTGAGGAAAAAACGCGGGAAATTCTAAAACGCCAATTCGAGCTGGGTGAGGCATCTGACTATCTCGCGGTGCTGTCGAGTGAACGCAAGCGATGTTTGGAGGGCGAAACTTTGGCGTGCTACACCATAGTTGCGCCAGTTGTGATGGAAGTAATGCGGAGCAGAGATTTCACTGACGAGGCAATAAATATTTTAGAGCGTGTTTGGAAAGATGATCCAACCGGTAAATATTCGCCAGCTGCCAGTTTTTATTTGCTCGACTTTTTTAGTGCGCGTTCAAAGTTGTATGACCCAATTACTGGCGCTTTGAACTATGAAAAATTACTGGATCCAGGTGAGGACTTAAAACGAAACTGGGCGCAAGTGCGATGTACGGCGAGTGATAAAAACGCATTTTCACCGCAGGCAACGATAGCAGTACTGGAAACGCTTGTAGCAGTAGGGCAACCCGATTTTTTAGACACGGCAGCGGCATGCTACGCAGCGATGGGTCAATTTGATCGTGCAATTTTGCTAGTAGACCAAGCGCTTGATTTCACGCAGAAAAACGAGAAACGGCGCAGAAACTTTCTCAAAAAGCGGCATGCGCTCTTCTCCAACCGCAAACCAGTAGTGATTAACTATCCGAGTCCCCGCTGATTGCCTGCATAAATCATAGTGCAGGCTTCCAAAGCGTCTTAGATAAAACAAAACCCGGGAAACCGGATTATGTTTTATCTAGGCGAAGGTAAGCTTAGCGCTCTAGCCGCCCGTATCCTCAAATCCATCAGCTGTGATTACATCTGGATCGTTAACCGCCACGAGTGTTTCAACTGTGAAAATTTCCGATCGATCTGCGCCACCAATTTGAATGTTAGCTGCCTGCGTTCGAGTTGCAGCGGCGCCGTTAACTCGAACCGTAAACGACATGATATTGCCCCAGCTCAGTTCGTCGGCGGCATTGGGCGACGAGAATTTAAGGCGGCCAGCAGCACGAGGCCAATCTAGCTTGCTGTCATTGCCGTCATTCGCGGCGGCGGCAACCACTCCAAGTGGAAGTGCGCCGAAATCAACTGATCGAATAGCGCTTTGCGACAGCATGCGGACGTTACTTGGATTGCTGCCAACTTGTTCAGTGCTGGCGACGGTATAGTCAAAATTTTGTAGCGCGTATTGATACGTCAGCTGATTGCCAATCTGTGTTACCCGCACGCCAAACTTCATGCGGCCATTCGGCGTGACGATTTCGCGCACCATGCTTGATTGCGGTGCTGGCGCTGCGGTTGCCCAGGTGTCAATAAACGCCCCGGTGGTAAAAGCGGATTCAGCCGTCGAGCGCCACGTGCCCGAAACAAACGATGGCGTGAACTTTTTAAAGCCCATGCCGTTGTAAACATTGACGTCATCGCGAATCACGTACCAACTGTCGTAGAAATAGTCGAAGTTGGTCGTATCCGTTACAGCAGACTCTTTGATCAGCATGCGATTGCTGGAATTTGTGCCACCGCCGCCGGTTAGCGAGCCGGTGCAGCCCGGATCATAAATCGAGCCGCAGCGCGCCCAAATGCCTTTGCTGGGTATTATTTCTGAGCGTGGGCCTAAATCGCCGGTGCTATCGTTGTTGCCGGAGCTGTAAACGTCGGCGCATTGGCGCCAAAGCACATGATTGTCACCACAGTTGTAGGTGGCGCAGCCAGTATTGATGGTCAAAAACGCGTGCTTAGCGCCGGATCTTGCAATGTGCTCGAGCTTGCCGGTGCTCTTTTCTACCCGGTACACGTTGAAGATCAAATAAGGATGCTGATCATTATTGTGTGGGGCAAATTGCCCGGAAAATTTCGAATGCCAGGGCACGTCGGCAGTGGTGTTGGTGTCGGAATTTCGAAGCGTGGCACCTGGCGCCATAATGAAAGCGCCATCAACCGCGCCATTCGGGCCATCACAAGTGCCCTGGCAGCGTTTGTAATCTAGCGATGAAATCGTCGACAGCAGCACGTCGGCTTGATAACGCGGGCCGGTCGGGTCGTTCGGGTCAATGAGCTTGTTGTGCCAGTTTGGATCTCCACATGCGGCCGGCGAGCGAATCAAGCCAATGCGCTGCACCATCGCAGTGAAATCCAAGCTGCCGATATTGATGCCTTCCATTGACTTATCGCCTAGCCATTCGGCGGCGGCAGCAGTGAGTCGCAAATCCATATTGCGTAAGGATAGCCGCGTATTGTTATCCAAGAGCTCAAAATGCAAATGATCAGCAACGAACCACACGACGCCAGCATCATCCAGCACTTCCAAATCGCGCGGCGTGCCAGCTTTTGGACGCACGCTCAAGGACTCAAAAACTTTTTCTTTGCCAGCAAACTTGAAGCTAAAGCGGCCTTGGCCCCGCAATAAGCCGGAGGTGAAGTTTTCCAATGTGCCGTTTGGAGCGTCGTAGCGCAGCGTATCGGAATCAGAAACGCGCATCGAAAAGCCGCGCAGCTCGTTTCGATTGAACGAGCCCTCAGCCTCTACAACGATTTTTAAGTCAGCCATCAAATCAGGGTTAAACAAAATCTTTAACTCACCACCGCTGACTTTCCATTCGCTTAGAGGCGCTGCAGCCGTTACCGAATCCATCATCCAGCTCGGCAAACTCGCAGCATCTTGCGCGCTCAGTGAGCATGATAAAAGCAAAGCAACGGAGGCGCTAGCGTTTGTGAGTTTCATCTTAATCCTCTGGCTATTGGCGTGTCATGGAGTTGTCGCATGATAGCGCTAGGCACTAAGCTTGGTGACATTCAGCGCGGGCTTACGCGCGCATTTTCAAAGGTTTAGCACGTGAAATTTCTATTGATTAAGGCTGGTTTAGCAATTTTTTTACTGTTTATGCACGCTGTTGTCAGCGCACAAATTTCTGGAAGGGTTTTAGATCAAGATGGACAGCCAATAGCAGGCGCGATTGTGCGCGTGCAGGCGCTGGAAAATAGCCCCGAAGTTACGACCGGCGCGACCGGCGTCTTTAACCTAAGTTTTACGCCAACCAGCAATGTGGGTATTTCGGCGGCAAAAGCCTACGACCACGCGTCCGGCGCTAAAAACTACGCCAGCCAAGTGTTTGGAAACATCAATCAGCCCTCTACAGGCGTTGATATCACGCTGCAGCTGCTCACGCCTTCGGTGCCGGCAGGATATCAGCCAGAGACTTCGGGAACCTGTGGCGGTTGCCACGGCCGCTACCGGACTGACTGGTTAACGTCCAATCATTCGAACTCGGCACGGAACGTCTGGGTAAAGGACTTGTTTTCCGGTAACGGCACACCGGGTGGCGCTGCTGGCTATGTTTACAAAGATAGCCACGGCATGGGCGAAAGCGGCTTTTGCGCGACCTGCCACGCACCGCTGCAAGATGTGTTTACCCCGGGTCTTTTGCAGTTTGATGCGATTAGCACGCCAGCCGGGCAAGATGGCGTGACTTGCATGGGCTGCCACCAATTGGCGAACGTTAACGCGAATCAAATCAATGGCTTGCATCATGTCAATAAATCCAACTATCACTTCTCGCCAGATTTGGTATTACAGGTATTCGGTGCGCTTCCGGATATAGAAACCGGCACTATGTTTAACGTATACAACCCGCTATTTAAACAGCCGCTGCTTTGCGCCAGCTGTCATCAATACAGCAATCAAACCACTGGCGCACCCGGGCAATCCACCTTTACCGAATGGACCGTTTCACCGTACGCGGTGCCCGGCCCTGGCTTCAAAACTTGCCAAGATTGCCACATGCCGCAGGAAACCAGCCCCGGCACAATTGCGAGCACCAGTGGCTTGAGCCGCCCGGCATCGCAAAGGCATCGCCACACCTTTATCGGCGCCACGCAAACTACGCTGCCGCAGGCCATTCAAGTTAGCGTGACTAGCGCAGTGCAGGGCGCTGAGCTGGCAGTGTCTGCTAGCGTATTGAACCAGGGTGCCGGTCATGCGTTTCCAACCGGCGTATCAATACGTAATGCCATATTGTTGGTGCGCGCGCGAACTAAGGCCGGCGTGAATTTAGCACTCGCGAGTGGCCCAACAGTGCCGAGCTGGGCTAACGATGATGTCGCCGGCGTGCAGCCGGGCGACTGGGCCGGATTACCCGGGCGCGGCTATGCAAAAGTGTTGGAAGGCCGAATCAATGGGCAGGGCGCTACTGTCAGGCCTGTGCTGTTTATTGATGCTGAAACGGTGGCGGAAAGTAATGTGATTGCTGCAGGTGCGACAGATTCGTCAAGCTATCGATTTACCTTGCCTGCAGGCGTAAATGCAGCGGACGTTGATGTCGAAGCACAGCTTTACTATCGGCGCGCCTTTCGCGCATTGGCGGTGACCAAAGGCTGGACTACCACCCCACGCGGCGGCCCGGTGGAATATCCAGTCAATCGCGCCTGCGTGTCGGGCACGGGCGGTTCCTGTGATCGGCTGATTGCGGATGGGTTTGAATAGTGCCGAACTATTGGCTGCTCAAATCTGAGCCGGATGAGTTCTCAATTACTGATCTAAAAATGCGCAAAACTGAGGCCTGGACGGGCGTGCGCAATTATTTAGCGCGCAACTATCTGCGCGCGATGACGCCCTTGGATTTGTTTTACTTCTATCACTCATCTTGCCCCATTCCTGGCATAGCTGGCATAGGCAAAATTGCGCAAGCCTCGGTGCCTGATGCACTGCAGTTTGACCCAGACAGCGATTATTTCGATGCCAAAAGCACACAGCTTGCACCGCGCTGGTCCAGTGTCTTGACGCAGTTTGTCGCTATCGCAGAGCCGCTTATTACGCTTGATAGCTTGCGCGCTAGGGCAGAATTTCTTGATAATTTTGCGCTACTCAATCGCGGCAATCGCCTGAGCGTGCTGCCGGTAACCACCGAGCAATGGCAATATATTTATGCGCTGAGCAACTGGCGCACTGGCAACCAGCCGACATCAAAAAAGGCAGTCAAGCGATGAGTATTTCACAGGATCAGCAAAAACGCGCCTCGGCATTGGCTGCTTTGGAATGGGTAAATCCGGCGCACATTTTAGGCGTAGGAACCGGTTCTACCGTCAACGCGTTGATTGCACTCATGCAAGAAAAAAAGCACCTACCCAAAGCCGCCGTCAGCAGTTCAAAAGCCACCACGGCGCTGCTAACTCAGCTCGGCGTGGAGGTGTTAGAACTAAACAACGCGGGTCCGCTCGCTTGTTATATCGACGGCGCGGATGAATGCGATCCAAGTTTTCGACTCATCAAAGGCGGCGGTGGCGCGCTGACCAGGGAAAAGATCATTGCGCAAGCTGCGGAAAATTTTATCTGCTTAATTGACGATTCCAAACGTGTCGAGGTGCTTGGCCGATTTCCATTGCCGGTGGAGGTCGTTCAAATGGCGCGCAGCCAGATCGCACGCGTGCTGGTTGGCCTGGGCGGCACGCCGATATGGCGGCAAGTAGAAGGGCAGGGCTATTTGACGGATAACGGGAACTGGATTATCGACGTCGCTGATCTAGAAATTGCTGATCCACGGGCTTTGGAAGCCAGGATCAATGCCGAACCCGGTGTGGTGTGCGTAGGCTTGTTCGCTCGGCGTGCGGCGGATGTGGTGATTTGCAGCGGCAGGTTATTGCAGCGCCATTGAGTTTGAGGATTTGTTAGATGCCTCAAACCCGATCCCGTCGGGGATCGCAGATGGTAGCCGGTGCGTCGAAAGCGCGTAGCGCTGAAGACCACCGGAACCATGCAACCACATCCGATTTTCGACCCCTTGTGGGTCGCACAAATAAATTCCGCAAATTAATTTTTGAAGCAATTTTCGTGCGACCCCTGCCGGGGTCGATTCGGCACTCAACCCCCAATTCCAGTGATCTACGCTGCTGCGCAGCTTCGATACACTGGCTACCATCTGTGATCCCTGGCGGGGATCAAAATCTCTTCAGTCGGTTCTACTCGGTAATGACGCTACAGGTGCAACATCAATCCGGCACCCGCACACTCGCCTTAATGTGCTTCAAATTCGCGACTAGGGTAAAGCTCATCACTACTAATAATGACCACGAACTCCATTTGCTTAAATGCACGCTGGACCAAGCGCCGAGTTGGTCCGGGTAGCGCCAAACGCCAAAAAAAGTGCCGAAATTCTCGGCTAACCAAATAAAAAAACCAATGAGTACAAACGATAGCAGCAGCGGCATTTTTCGCTCCCGATCCAGCGGGGTAAAATAGACCGTGCAGCGCGCATAAAGTCCAAGTGCTATTGCGGCCAAATACCAACGATAGTCGCCGATAAAATGGTGCGTGAAGAAATTCGCATAGATTGCAAACGCTACCAGCCAAGCCATCCAGTAGGGCGGGTGATGCTCGACCCGCAAATTGAACATGCGCCACGCTTGGATAATGTAGCTACCGACTGCCGCGTAAATGAAACCGGCAAATAGAGGCACGCCCAGCACTTTTGTTAGGGCCGTATCAGGATAGCTCCACGAGCCAATCCAGGGTGACGTTTTAAATGCTTCCAGTGCAAAGCCAAGCAGGTGAAATAAGGATATGGCCTTCATTTCATCCCAGGTTTCCAAATGTGTGCGCAGCATCCAAATTTGAATGGCAATCGACAGCACCAGCATGATGTCATAGCGTGCCATGCCCAGCATAGGCTGCCTGGGCAGCGCGAAAATCATCAAAAACACCAATCCGGCAAATAGACAGGCGCGCGCTTCCTTGATACCAAATGCCAGAAATTCTGCGGCAAAGCGCCGAAACGGCGATGTCAGGTAGCGTGGCCACTTCGCAAATTGCGCTGTTAGCCAATAATCGAACGCGCCACCGGGCGGGTGCGAAAGTGGCGGGTTGGAAGAGTGATTTTGAATATCAATTTGATCTGAATTCACAGGTTTTTGGTCATCTCGTGCGCATTCGCGGAGCTTGGACTAACGCGTCGAAATTGGCGAGCTATAGCGCCCGATTCTGGACGCGGCTTAAGCGCGCGCCGCTAAAACGCCCGGAATCCGCCCCAATCAGCCCGTTTTACAGCGGCAGCGGTTAAACTTGCGGGTCAACTGAGCGCGTATTCCACGGAGTATCTGCTTGAATTGGGCGCACTTCACCGCTCCCTTCGCTTTGGGCAATTCCATCTGCATGAAAAATATTCGAAATTTCTCCATCATCGCGCACGTCGATCATGGCAAATCAACGCTGTCGGATCGGTTTATCCAGTTTTGCGGCGGCTTAGAAGCCCGTGAAATGAGCGCGCAAGTGCTTGATAATATGGATATTGAACGCGAACGCGGCATTACCATCAAGGCCCAAGCAGTCACTTTAAATTACAAGGCGCTGGACGGCGAAATTTATCAGCTCAACTTTATTGATACGCCCGGACATGTCGATTTTTCCTATGAAGTTAGCCGATCACTATCAGCTTGTGAAGGCGCGCTATTGGTAGTTGACGCAGCGCAAGGCGTGGAAGCACAAAGCGTGGCGAACTGCTACACGGCGGTTGAGCAGGGCCTAGAAGTGGTGCCGATCTTGAACAAGATCGACCTACCAACCGCCGATCCGGATCGGGTGCGCAAAGAGATTGAAGACGTGATCGGCATTGATGCTACCGATGCCGTTGAAGTTAGCGCGAAAACCGGCATCAACATCAGAGAGGCGCTCGAAGCAATCGTCAAACGCATTCCGCCGCCTAGAATTTTGACCGGCACCAGCGTTAAAGCGCTCATTGTGGACTCTTGGTTCGATAACTATTTGGGCGTGGTTTCTTTAGTTCGCATCATGCATGGCGAGCTGAAAGTCGGCGATAAAATCATCGTGATGTCGACCGGGCGCGCGCACACGATTGACGAGCTGGGCGTGTTCACGCCCAAACGCGTGTTAAAACAATCCTTGTCGACCGGGCAAGTCGGTTTTTTGTGCGCGTCTATCAAAGACGTACACGGCGCGCCAGTGGGTGACACCATTACGTTGGCCAACAATCCTGCCGCTGAGGCTTTGCCGGGCTTTCAAACCATCAAGCCGCGCGTGTTTGCCGGGCTATTCCCGGTCGATGGCGAAGATTATCCGGCGCTGCGCGAAGCCTTGGAAAAACTCAAACTTAACGATTCTTCGTTAGCGTATGAGCCGGAAAGCTCAGAAGCGATGGGTTTTGGATTTCGGGTGGGTTTTCTAGGCTTGCTGCACATGGAAATTGTGCAAGAGCGGCTTGAGCGTGAATACAATTTGGATCTCGTAACGACTGCACCTACGGTAATTTACCAGGTGCTGACCACTGAAGGCACGACCATTGAGATCGACAATCCGGCCAAACTGCCGCCGGTCAATAAAATTGAGGAAATTCGCGAACCGATCATTATTGCTAATATTTTGGTGCCCCCGGATTATGTTGGCCCAGTGATTACGCTATGCGAAGAAAAGCGCGGCAGCCAAAAGAGCATGAACTTTTTGGGCACGCAGGTTTCAATTTGCTATGAATTGCCGATGTCCGAAGTCGTTATGGATTTTTTCGATCGACTCAAAAGCGTCAGCCGTGGTTACGCCAGCTTTGACTATCACTTTGATCGCTTCGAAGTCGGCCCGTTTGTGCGGGTGGACGTGCTGATTAATGGTGATCGCGTCGATGCGCTCAGCTTGATTTTGCATCGCACCGGATCTGAGCGGCGTGGGCGTGATTTGACTGAACGCCTGCGGGAACTCGTGCCTCGTCAGATGTTCGATGTAGCGATTCAAGCAGCAATTGGCGCGCAGGTCATCGCACGCACGACGGTTAAAGCATTGCGTAAAAACGTGCTGGCCAAGTGCTACGGCGGCGATGCCAGCCGCAAGCGTAAGCTGCTTGACAAGCAAAAAGCGGGTAAAAAGCGCATGAAACAAGTGGGAAATGTAGAGATTCCGCAAGAAGCATTTTTGGCGGTGTTGCGGACTGATGGGAAGTAATTTTGTCGAGTTGCGTTGCTATAAGCGGGTGAGCGATTAGCTTCCTCATCGTCATTCCCGCGCAGGCGGGAATCCAGGCTCACCAAACTATCCGATCATATTGCACCAGTAAAAAATACGCAGACAACGGCGCTTTAGTAGTGGATAAAAACGCTGACACCTTTTCTGGGTCCCCGCCTACGCGGGGACGACGAGAGGTAAGCAGGAAGTTTCGATCAGTTACTTGCCCTCTGAATTAAAAAGCACCATTCTTAAAATAGTAAATAAAACCAAGGACTTAGCACGATGAATTTTGATTTTGCACTGCTGCTCACCGGCTTGACTGCGCTTGCTGGCGTTATTTGGCTGATCGACGCATTGTTGTTTAGCAAAGCCCGAAAAACTGCGAATCAGCAGCTTGCTGAAGGCACACTGCCGCAGCGCGATCCATGGTTAACTGAGCAAGCAAAATCCTTCTTCCCGGTGTTAGTGGTGGTGCTGGTAGTGCGCTCTTTTTGGTTTGAGCCATTCCAAATTCCATCACCCTCAATGGTGCCGACGCTGCTGGTGGGCGATTTCCTGGTCGTCAACAAATACGCGTACGGTTTGCGCCTACCAGTACTAAATACCAAAATTCTGGCGGTCGGCTCGCCTGAGCGTGGTGACGTGGTGGTGTTTCGCCGCCCGCACAATGATCGCATGCCGGCCGATATGCTCGACCCTGAAGAGGGTAAAAACTACATCAAACGCTTAATTGGTATTCCGGGTGATCGCATACGCTACGAAAATCATCAGCTTTTTATCAATGATGCGCCGATGGAACGCAAGCAAATTTCCAGCTATGTCGGCGATATCGCCAGTAAAGTTGAGCTAGGAACGGATTTGTTGAGCGAGCAATTACCGGATCGCCTGCACCAAATTCTCAACGGGCCAAATAGCCAATTGGATGGCGAATGGACCGTGCCGCCTGGAAATTACTTTATGATCGGCGATAATCGCGACGGTAGCGCTGACAGCCGGGATTGGGGTTTTGTGCCGGAGGAAAATTTAGTCGGCCGCGCCAGTTTTATTTGGTTTCATTTCGATAGACAGCGCGATGGCATCGTGGCTTGGAATAGAATAGGCACGAAGATCAAGTAGTCCAAAGCGCCAAACCCCAATCATAAATAGCAGACCGCAAATCACTAAGGAGCATCACGATGAATAAAAATCTACCTGTAAAACAACGCGGCATCACCTTAATGGGCTTTATCATCGTGGCGGCTGTTTTAGGCTTCTTTATGTTGATGGCGGCGAAGCTGTTCCCGGCCTACACCGAATTTAATGCGGTGAAAACCGCTATGGACGGCCAAGGCTTGGTTCTAGGTGGTGCAAATCGCCCGGTCGATATGCACTGGCAAGATTTGCTGCGCAAATTCGATATTAGCTACGTGGAAACGCCGCAGCGGCCGTCCTTGACGCTAGATCGTCGAAAGTCTGAGCTTAATATCAACTATGAATACCGAACGCCGTTCGTTTACAACATCTTTTTCGTGATGTCGTTTAGCCATTCTGTCAAGTTGAAAAGTGGTTAATAAACTGCTGGCGCAGCTGGCAGCGCTGGGCGTCCCTCAGCCTTCCACTGCGCTGTTAACGCTGGCGCTTACGCACCGAAGCGCTAGCAAAAATAACTACGAGAGGCTGGAGTTTTTGGGCGATGCGATCGTCGATTTTATTTGTGCGGACTGCCTTTGCAGCACTTATCCAGAAGCTAACGAAGGCGAGTTAAGCCGTATTCGCGCGGCATTGGTGGATCAAGCCACGCTGGCGTCTTGCGCGCGCGAACTCAAGCTCAGTGATTATTTGGTGCTGGGCACTGGCGAGCTAAAGAGCGGTGGCTTTCGGCGTGATTCAATTTTGGCCGACGTGTTTGAGGCGCTGGTGGCGGCGATTTATCGCGATTGCGGGCTTGCCGCAGCGCGCAAACTCGTCGAACCTATGCTACGCAAACGATTTGCGGATGCAGAACGCGCCTTTAGCACCAAAGATGGCAAATCAACCCTGCAAGAATGGCTGCAAGCGCGCGGAAAACCCCGACCCGAATATGTATTGGTATCGCAAAGCGGGCCCGATCATGACGCTTCATTTGTAGTGCGCTGTGTGGTGGAAGGCTTCAGCGCACAGGGCAATGGCGTAAGCTTGAAGCGCGCCGAACAAGCTGCTGCAGAATCGCTTATGCAGGTTCTTTGTGCGAAGCCTATGCCTTAAACGGCTCCCTCTCCTCGCCACGCCCGTAACATCAAATTAAACAAAGAATATCGCAACTCAAAACATAATTTGCCGGCTTGCTCCTCACCCTAACTCTCTCCCCACATCACGCTTTTGATTCTTTAAATGTTCAATGGCGTGGAGAGGGAACCGCTTACTGTAGTGGTCAAGTTTTTTCGGACACGCTACTGCTGCTCACCTCATCACTTGAAGATTATGACCACTCTGCCGACTGATTTAGATCCAACAAAACCCGACCAACAAAATGTCGCCGTTGAGCCATTCCGAAGTGGCACGGTAGCCCTAGTTGGCCGCCCCAACGTCGGCAAATCCACGTTGCTCAATGCCTTGATTGGCGCGCATTTAGTGGCCACCGCGCGCAAGCCGCAAACGACGCGGCACCGCATTTTGGGCATTTGCTCGGAAGACTACGCGCAGCTGGTGTTTGTTGACACGCCCGGCATCCATCAAAATGCGCCGCGTGCGTTGAATCGCCGCTTGAATCGAACCGCATCTGCGGCGATTAACGATGTCGACGTGCTGGCGTTTATCGTCGCCGGCAATCAGTTCGGTGAGGACGATGCCTACGCGCTGGAGCAGTTAGTCAAGGCGAAAAAACCGCTGCTGCTGGTGATCAACAAAATCGATCTATTGCCGCAAAAAGAAGAGCTGCTGCCGTTCGTCGAGCAAATGCAAGCACGCGCCAAATTCAACGCCACGCTACTGGTGTCAGCCACCAAGCGCAACGGTTTAGATCAACTCAAACAAGCGCTTGCTGCAAATTTACCGTTAGGCGAAGCGCAGTTTGAAGCGGATGAATTGACCGATCGGCCAGAGCGCTTTTTGGCCGCCGAGTTCATTCGCGAACAGCTGATTCGCTTGCTCGGTGAAGAACTGCCGTATTCCAGCACGGTCACGATTGATAGCTTCACCATCGAAGGCAAATTACGGCGAGTCGAAGCAGTGATCTGGGTTGAGCGCGAAGGCCAGCGCGCGATTGTGATCGGTGATGGCGGCGCGCGATTGAAAGAAATCGGCACCAAAGCGCGCTTAGCGATGGAGCGCTTGTTTGGCGGCAAAGTGTTCCTCGCCACCTGGGTGAAAGTGAAATCGGGTTGGAGCGATGACGAGCGCGCCTTGAATGATTTTGGGTATGAGTAAAAAAGGAAGCTTGGCGGCTGGAACATTCGAAGCAATGCCTTTTTGAGTTTTCCGCCAGTTCCGCGCAAGACTCGGTCACCCCCGTGGCGATCAGCAATCCCCTAGGTGGTGCTTTCATGCTGCTTGATTGAGCTACCCTTTCCTGTGCGGCGGATTACATAGGTTGCTAGCAATCATCGAGTACACCACAGTTCGCAGCCGCAATATTTAGATAAAAACTACGGCGCCGTGCTAATGATTTGGGATCGAATATTTGGTACTTATGCGCCCGAGCGGGCATCGGTGGTGTTTGGCATTACCAATCCCATCAATAGCTGCAATCCGATAGCAGTTCACTTTACTGAGTTGATACGACTATGGCGAGATGTGCGGGATGAGCCACGCTGGTCGGTACGATTTGCTTTGCTGTTGCATCCGCCAAGTTGGGCGGCCAAAGCGAAGACCTAGCGTGTTTAATTTAAGGGTCCTGTTTAAAGTTCCCGCCTTCTCGGGAATGACGATTTCGTGCTGCCGCCTCTTAAAGCATTGCCGATAATGGATCGAAGTGCTCAGTGATAAGCACTCGGTTTGACCTCCGCCTCTGCATGCACCAAATCCATCGGAAGGTGGATTTGGTTTAGCCCGACTTCCATCAACAGCGCTACCGCGCGACGTTGCAAAAGCGGCAAGAGCTGGCGCGTTAGGCTGGTGTGGGCGCGGTTAAAGATGTCAAACCCAGGATCGGTGCCCTGCGGGCGGTAGTGTGCATTGATCAAAATCTCGAGGGTGAAAAAGCGCTCATCTTCGCGGCCGGATTGTGGTAAGCCAACCACAGAAAGCCTAACTTGCAGCAGCTGGCCTTGGGTTTTGGAAGGATCGTTTGGCATTTGTGGGGTGAATTTTAATTCGATGCGCGCTTGGCAGGGCTGCTCTGACGGTAAATGTCGAATGACATCGACGCTCAATTTGAGCGTTTCAATCGCCGCCAGCGTGTAATAGGAAAGCAGGCTCTCCATCATAAAATTTCAATCATGTTAGGCAACCTCTGCAGGCAGTTTGGCTAGATCGGCAATTTTCCAGCAATACAGGCTGGCCAAGCTCAAATGTGGCTGCCATTTTTTTAGGCCAATGGCGCTGAGTTCTTTAGCGCTGGGCATGGCTTCCATGGCATGCGCAATTTGCGCGCCACGCCGCACGCCAAAATCGTCGACCGGCAAAACGTCAGCGCGCCCCAAGCGAAAAATCAGCAGCATTTCGACCGTCCAACGGCCTATACCGCGCACCGGTGTTATTGCGTCGATAATGTCTTCATTGCGCATTTTTCCCAGTGCGCGGGCGTCTGGCAGCAATCCGCCTAATGCGTGCTCAGCTAAGCTTTTGAGCGCTTTCGCTTTGTTGCCTGACACGCCAACGCCGCGTAATTCGGCATCGCTCAAGCGGGCGAGCGTGCCGGCACTAAATTCAGGTTCCCCAGCCAAATGTGCAAGCCGTTCGGTAATGGTTGCCGCAGCCTTGCCGTTGAGCTGCTGATACAAAATGGAGCGCGCTAGTGCGTCAACCAGGCTAAATTTTTGCCGTTTAGGCAGCTTGAGCGGGCCGATTTTTTGAATCCAGCGGCCCAAGCGCTTATCTGATTTCGCAAGTTCAGCGATGGCGGCTAAATCCGCTTCACCAAATTTCGCCATGCGCGCCTGCGTCACGGGCCGCTCCGGCCTATTTGATTGACGCGATTTTTCAACGCAGCCTGTACTTCGGCCAACGATAGCCCGCGTGTCATGGTGTGCGTGACTTCACGCGCGGCTTTGAGCTGCCGTAGGCCTTTTTGAATCAACGCGAACACTAAAATCCAGGCAATCAAACCGAGCAGCCAAAATTTCAGTAAAAATGGCCCAATCATCGGTAAATTCCAGCAAAAATGCAGCAGCATGCTGGCACCCAGCAAAGTGATCACGCGCCTATCCAGCAGCATTTTAAAGCTGACCGGGTTCGCACCCTTGACCGACCACACCGCGCCAGCTGCAATCGCCGTCCACACCACATGCCCGAACGGCGCAAGCACGCCGCGCAGCCAGATATTTTCATTGCCCGCGGCCGAGCTTTGCGCTTCCATCATTGTCATAAAGGCATAGCCAGCCGACTCAAACGCGGCAAACCCTGCGCCAACCGCCGCGCCAAACAGCAGGCCATTAAGTATGTACGGATAGCGCTGCGGTTCGAGTTTGCGGGTCAAAAATATAACCGCCGCAAGCTTGCCAAGCTCCTCGATCAAGCCAGCCGATGGCGGGCCTAGCCAGTCGTCAAACGTGGTCAAATTAAACAGCAGCAACGAGAATAATATCGACACCACGCCGCCCATCAACACAAGTTTTAACACCTGATAAAGCGACACATTTTGTGGCGCATTCATCTCAAAAAAGAACACCACGGTGGCGAGCGGCACTGCGAAGCTGCCAGTGATAATCAATGCCGGAATCGCAATCGGCGCGTTCATGTAATTTACCGCAATCAAAAATCCAAAATACAAAAATAGTGCCAATGCTAGCGTGCGCGCGAACATCCAGGGCTTGGGCCATTTGGTGGTGACTTGCGAAAGCGGCGGCGTGGTTTCCTTCAATCCGACTGAAAAATAGGCCTCAATCGTTTCATCGCCGTAGCGCTTAAAAACCGCCGACATCATCTCGCCGATTCGAAAACCTTCGATGCGCTCAAGCCCAACCAAATCCGTCACTTTATTGGCAAAACCACCCAAGCTCCACGGATTTTGCCCCGGCGCAAGCACTGAAACATTTCCAGCCGCTGCGCCGCTATTGGGAAGATTGGGGACGCGCGCAGCGGCGGGCGCAGCGGCAAACCCGAGCGATTGCCACGCCAAAGAAATCGGTGCCCAGTTCGGCCAGCCCGTGTACCACACGTGCGAATCACCGTTAAGCACGCCGCGCTGCACCAAATCAGCGATTTGGGAGGCGTCGACCGGGCCGATAGTTTGCCGCTGTTGATCAAGGTAGTGCCACATAGTGAAATTGATCCTGCTTGCGCTTAAGTTAGCTTGATTTCTTAAGCTGTTCGGCTTGTTTGAGCATGGCGCTTAAACCGCCTTGCAGCGCGGCGGCCTCAAAGCCAAGCTTGTTGAGGATAAATGCCGCCGCCGCGCTGCGTTCGCCGGTGTTGCAATACACCACGTATTTTTTGCCTTTTTCAAGCGTAGAAATTTGCTCGCGTAAGCGAACCAACGGAATATTGAGCGAGCCTTTTATGGCACGCTCTTCGAACTCTTCTTGCAAACGCACGTCAATAATTCCAGCACCCTGGCGCACCGCGATCGAGGCTTTGCCTGGGCTGAGCCATTCGACCACGGGTTGCTTAAGTAGCTCACTAAAATTGGCCTTGGATAGCCGCATCAGCTTGCCATCTTTCATCATGGTGATGGTGGCGTTACGCACATTATTGGATATCAGTGCATCTTCACCAAAGCTATCGCCGCGCACCAAATAAGCAATCACTGACGGCCCATTCTCTAGCATTTGACTGACCGCAGCGGCGCCTTCTTTGAGCACGTAAAAGTAATCGCCATCATCGCCTTCTTTGATGATGGTTTGCCCGTTGGTCACGCTCAGCTCTTCAAAACGGGTAAACAGCCGCTCAATATTGGCCACCGGTAATTTGCGCAGCGCTTTTGACTGCAAAAGCCGAAACACCCAGCGATTGCCCTCTGGATTTTTATCAAAATGTTTGACTGCACCGCTTTTCACGACCTGATCCCAGGCCAGAACTTTCTCTAGAAAGCGCCGATCCATCGATACCACTTGCGCGCTTGCCGACGTTACCGTGGCGGTAAAACGCCTAGGCTGTAGGTCACCAACCGCATATCGGCCTTGCAGCTGAGTGCCTCCGCTTTGCGTTTTTACCCGGCCATCTGGATAGTCACCGCGAATATCGCCGGTGATAATGTAATGCGTTAGCTCATCCGTATCCCCCGCCGAAAAAAGCACATTCCCCTCGGGCAAGCTTGCCAGCTCGGATTCACGCGCTAATGCATCTAGATGCTCGGGCCGTAGTGATTCGAGCGGATAAAGGCTGCTTAAAATTCCGGGGTCAACCGCCATGAGCAGGATTCCTAGTAGTGACTGAAGTTAGGGCTGAAGTTACTGCTGAAGTTACTGGCAAAGCATTGCTATCCGCATCTTAGTGCAAAAACCCGCGCTTGTTTATCCACGTTCTGCGGGTAGCCCAGCACAATATTTTTGATAAATTTCCAACGCTTTGGGCATTAGTTCGTTCAATTTTTGGATCCGGGTTTCATTGCTCGGATGTGTGCTAGCGAATTCCGCCGGTCGCTGACCACCGCTTTGACTCGAATTTGCCGCCATGCGCTCCCATAATTTAGGCGCTTCTCGCGGGTCAAAACAGGCTGCAGCGGCAAAATACAGGCCCATCTCATCGGCTTCAGATTCGTGATCTCTAGAAAAAGGCAGCAGCACGCCAAATTTCGCACCGGCGCCTAGCGCGCCCATTACCGCTTGCCGCGCTGCTGGGCTCATATCACCTACGGATACGCCAGCGGCCATCGAGCCGATCTGCACCAATTTCTGATAGGCCATACGCTCAGCGCCGTGCCGGGCAATCGCATGCGCAATTTCATGGCCCATCACCGCTGCCAAGCCATCTTCATTGGCGGCAATCGGGAACATGCCGGTGTACACCGCGACTTTTCCGCCCGGCAGCGCGAACGCGTTGGCCTGATCGGATTCAATCACGTTCGCTTCCCAATCAAAACCCGGATCAGCGTTTGGATCCAATTTGCGTACCGCAGCAATCAGCCTAGCTGCGATCTCACGCACCTGTTTGGGCGCATCGCCTGTGGTTAAAACACGCTCGTTCGCTAGAATTTCCTGATAAGACTGATAGCCCAGCGCGGCTTCTTGCTCGCGCGATAAATCGACCAGCTGCTTGCGCCCAGTGAGCGGCACGGTTTCTCGATGGCTAAGATAGTAATACGCGGCATACAGGCCAAAAAACAAAATCGGTACCAGTCGCAACCAGTTAAATCCCGAGCCTCGGCGGCCTTGCTGTTGATAGCGCTGGTTCGGATTGTGCATGAAGTTGTGCCTTTGGCTAGTATGCGAATGCGCATAGCAAAGCTTAACCGATAAGCCGCATTGACAGCTATGATCGCCACACTTTTCAACCCGGTTAAACCATGAGCCTGCAAGCCATTGATCACGCTGTCATTATTTGCCCGGATTTAGCACAGGCCTGTGCGGCCTATGTTGATTACTTGAATCAAACGGTCCATCGGCAGGAGCCGCTTGATAGTGACTACGCGCGCAAACTTGGTTTGACCGGCATGGATGAAGCGGCAAGCGCGTGGCTTGGCGTTGCCGGTGCAACGCCTTGGCTGCTGCTAGTGCAATCAGCGAATGCCAACGTGGCTGCGCCATTTACCAAAGCCGGGTGGATGGCGTTGGAGCTGGCCGTGCACGATGTCGATGCGCTAGCGTCGAACTTGCAAGCTGGCCCGTTCAAGATTATTGCTGAGCCCAAAGATTTGGATTTCAGCGATGCGATTCGCGCCATGCAAGTGCAAGGCCCAGCCGGTGAGGTGCTTTATTTAACGCAAATAAAGCGCGCAGTTCCGCCGTTTCGTTTGCCGCAAACGAAGCTCACTGTCGATGGGCCATTTGTGGCAATTTTGGGTACAGAAGACTCGGGCGCAGCCAGCGCGTTTTACTTGGGGTTGGGTGCAGACAAGCGGCTGCGCTTTAACACCAGGCTGGGTGCGCTGAATCAAGCCCGTGGACTTGCGCCAGATACCCAGCATGCGGTGGCGACAGTCGAATTGAGCAGCGGTCATTTGCTGGAAATAGACGCACCTAACTGCACCCTTGCGTCGGCGATGTCAATTGATGGCACTGAAGCCGGTATTGCCTGCGTGGTGCTTTCGCGCAGGCACGCGGGTGATTTGCGCGCGCTACGGGGCATGGCTTCGGAGTTGATTGGGTTGCAGGCCGGGTTTGAGGCGACTTGAAGCAACCCTCTCCCCCAGCCCCTCTCCCATAAAGGGAGAGGGGAGTGAACCTAAGCTTCGGCAAAAGTCAGATGCAAGTTTAGCCTCTTACTGTCAGATGCCGGTTTTAGCCCCTCTCCCTTTATGGGAGATAAGGGGTTGGGGAGAGGGTTTGGTTGATCTGCCTTAAACCAAGCCAAACCTAATCCCCGTGCCATTTCGTTACATTTAGCCGCCATGCTTCCCCGAATATGACAGTGCTGAGCAATTGACTTTAGAAGCTGGCTGAGTCAACCATCCCAGCGGTGTATCTCCACCGCAAATGTGCCAAACCAATATGTTTAAGAACCGATTTAGCTCAAGATTGTTATTGCTGATGTGTCTGTTTTTTCTGGGCTTTGCGGGCTTTGGCTTGGTTGTCATGCGGACTTTGGATAGGGTAAAAGTGACGGGTGTTGTTTACGATTCGGTTATCCTAAACAAAGATCTTATTGCCGATATTTTGCCGCCACCGGGCTACATTATTGAGGCCTATTTACTAGCGCGTTTGCAGCTAGATGAAACCGATGCTGACCGCAGCCGGTTGTTGCAGGCATCGGGCGAGCGCTTGCGCAATGAATTTTATGAAAGCAGCGAACGCTGGCAAAAAGACCTAGCGCCAGGCGAGTTGAAAAATTTGATTTCAGGCCAAGCACTCGATAACGCGACGGAGTTTTTTAGGCTGCGCGATCAAGATTTTCAACCAGCGCTCGCGCGCCAAGACGTAGCGGCAGCGCGCATTACTTTAGCGGCCATGCATCGGGCTTACGAGCTGCATCGGGTGGCGATTGATCGCGCGGTGACGCTAGCGCGCGCGCAGTATGAGGTTGCCGAAAAAATGGCAGTTGAAGAAGTCGCGTCAAGCCAAAAGAAGCTTGGGCTTATTGGCTTTGCACTGCTGTGCGTGGTGGCATTCGTCGCTTTGGCGGCATATCAGATGACCCGCAAACTGACGCGGCGCGTCAGCATGGCCAGCACCATCGCCGAGCGCATTGCCGCGGGCAATTTAACCACCGAAATTCCGGTGCTAACCGATAGCGATGAAATCGCCGAGCTGCTGCGCGCCATCGGCAAAATGAATAATGGCTTGAAAGCGCTGGTGACCAGAGCTAAGCAATCCACTATCGAGCTGATGAGCACCGCCACCGAGTACGCCGCCACTAGCAGACAGCAAGAAGCCACGGTGCAAAGCTTTGGCGCGTCGACTAATGAGATCGCCGCAGCCGTCAAACAAATCAGTGCGACTAGCGTTGAGCTGCTTGCCACCATGGATAAAGTCAACACCGTGGCGATACAAACCAATGATTTGGCTGAGCAGGGCCAAACCGGCTTGAAGAGCTTGGATTCGACCATGGATAAACTCGCGCAAGCGGCTGGCAATATGGCCGCGCGGTTGGCGGTGATTCGTGAGGAAGCTGCCGAAATTACCAGCGTAGTAACCACCATTGCGAAAGTGGCAGATCAAACTAATTTGCTGTCCATCAATGCCGCCATTGAAGCGGAAAAAGCCGGTGAACAGGGCTTAGGATTTTTGGTGCTGGCGCGGGAAATTCGCCGCTTGGCTGATCAAACTGCGGTGGCATCACTCGATATCGAGCAGATGGTTAAGCAGATGCAATCGGCGGTGTCGGCCGGCGTCATGGAGATTGACCATTTCGCCGAAGAGGTTAAAAGCGGCGTGAGTGGCGTAACACAAGTCGGCGGCCAATTCGGGCAAATTATCGGCCAGGTGAAAGTGCTGAGTGAGCGTTTTGATGTAGTCAACTTAGGCATGCGTGCGCAATCGCAGGGGGCTAGGCAAATTGGCGAATCAATGGGCCAGTTGACCGATGGCGCGCGGCAAACATCCATATCACTGCGCGAATTTAACGGCGCAACCGAAAGCCTGCGCGATGCAGTGGCGTCACTGAAACAGGAAATCGCGCAGTTTAATGTAGGCGAATGAGCAGCAAACTCACGAGCAGTAAACCTCTGAGCGGCAAACCTACGCTTGCGCTTGCTTGCGCGGCGGGTTCGCTACGCTTTGCGATTCCGGCGCGTAGTGTGGTTCGAGTATTGCCGCGCCAAACGCTGCTGCCGGTGCCTGCCGCTCCGACTGCGGTCGTAGGCATGCTGCGCTATCTTGGTCAGCTGATTCCAGTGATTGATCTGTGTCAGCTGATTTTGCATCGAGCCGCATTTGCATGCCCGGCAACGCGCATGGTGATCGTTGATTTGACCGAACATAGCCATGCGCACGCGGTAAAAAGGCTGGCACTGATTGCCGAGGACGTGCTGGATTTGGTGGAAATTGAGGCCAGCGAAGTCGGGCTCAGCCTGCCTGATGCGCCTTGGCTAGGTGATTTCGCTAAAACAGCGCAGTCGAGTTTGCAATGGTTAGCGCTGGAAAAATTGATGCCGGAAACTTTGGCGCAGCTGTGTAAAGTAGCGCTGCCGATTGAGGATGCGCCTTGAGCACCGCAAAGATCGCGCAGCTGCTAGCGGATCGCTTAGGCCACGATGTCGATGCACTAGGCGAGCTCATTTTTGAGCAGGTATTAGCGCAAGCGCGGTTGGATCTTAATGTGGCTGACAATGGCGCGCTGCTGCGCAAACTTGAGCAATCAGAATCTGCGTTTTGCAAATTGACCGAGCTGCTGGTTATTCCAGAAACCTGGTTTTTTAGAATGCAGGAGCAATTTGATGATCTGCTGCGATTTGCGCACGGTAATAGTCAGCGGCCAATTCGCGTGCTGTCATTGCCTTGTTCAACCGGTGAGGAAGTCTACTCAATCCTCATGGCGCTGAGCGATGCTGGATTTTCTGAAGATAACGTTGAAGTCACCGGTTGGGACATCTCCGAATGCGCAGTGCGCTTCGCTAAGCGCGGGCAATATAGCGTGCGCGCATTGCGCGGGCAGGCGCCGCACCCACGCTGGATGCAGCTGCAAGCGGAAGATCGTTTGCAAATGCACGCAAGTTTGTGCGCGCGCGCGCGCTTTGAAATTCGCAATGCGAGGTTTTTAGCGCCTTCAAATGAACCACGCTTTGATGTCATTTTTTGCCGCAATTTATTGATCTACTTAAAGCCAGACGCGCGAACTGCGCTGCTTCGTGATTTACGCAGCATGCTCGCGCCACAGGGATTGCTACTGGCAGGATTAGCGGAGTTCATTCCGGCCATGGCACCTGGATTTAAACATTGGCCGCAAGGCACGCCGCTAAGTTTTACCCAATCGGATGTTTTCAAACCTGCGTCGCAAATTAGTGATACCGAATTTGCCGAGCTACAAGCCACGCGGGCGGATTTTGCGAAATCTATTCCTGTCGCGCTTGCGGTAAGTTTTGTCAAAAAAACTGCGCCGAATATTGCCAAAACTTCTGCGGAATCGAGTCAGGGCAAACTTAGGACCTCCGCGATGGAACAGGCGCAGGTACTTGCCGATTCGGGTGATTTGGCCGGCGCACAATTGGCAATTGCTCAGGCGCTGCACGCTGATCCCAATGCGGGCGAGGCACATTTTTTGGCAGGCATCTTGGCCCTCGCTAGCGATGATCTTGTGGCGGCTGACACGGCTTTTTTACGCACGCAATATCTACAGCCCGATCATTTGGCCGCGCTTGAACATCGCGCAGCGATTGCCAAGCGGCTTTCACGATCCGACGCGGCTGAATTAGATCAGCGCGCGCTGCGCCTGCGCCAACGCCTTGGAGTTAATCGATGAGCGCACAAAGCCCCAATTGCTGGCGCACGATCGGCGTCTATCATGGCGATCAAAGCTGTGGCGAGCTTATTAAAGTCGCGCATTGTCGCAACTGCGGCGTGTTTCAGGAGGCGGCGCGTAGCGTCTATCGTCGATTTGATGCGGCACCGCCAGAGCCTATTGAACTTAACCCGCCAAGCAAACCTGATTTCCTATCGATTCTAGTTATGCAATTTGGTGCGCAGTGGCTCGGCATCAACACCAGCGCACTCATCGAAGTTGTGCCAGATCGAGAAGTTCGCAAAGTGGCGCATCGTAATGCGCTCAAGTTGGAAGGCTTGGCAAACGTGCGCGGGCAGCTGCATTTGGTCGTCAACGTGCGCGCGCATTTTGGCTTCGGTGCAATGCAAGCGCCGCTTGAAAAGGCGCGCATGGTATTGATGAAAACCGCCAGTAGCACGCTGGCATATCGCTGCGATGCGCTCGATTGCGTACACAGTATTGAACGCAGCGATGTTCAAGCTGCGCCGGCGAGTTTGTCGAAATTGCTGAGCCAGTGCGTGCTTGGCACGATAGCCATCGCAGGGCGCGATGTTTTGTTAGTCGACAGCCATGCTTTTGGTGCCGAGCTTGAAGGCGCTTGGTACGCATGAACGCACTCTGGCCACTGATGATTTCCGAGTTTGAGCGCTGCTTGCAGCACGCGGCGGCGCCAACTGGCGAAGCCAGTGCCATTGCGGCGCGGCAAAAGCGTGTGCGCGCATTAAAAAGCGCGGTCAGCGTGTTTGGCAGCAGCCATATTCAAGCACTGTTGGATCAATGTGATAAGTCCGTTGATGCGATAAATGCGCAGACTAACAGTGCCATTGACGCCGCACTGGCCGAGCTGCTGCAAGCCGCGCGCACGCCAGATTCGCAGTTTGATGCGGTCAATCAGCTGGCGCTATCGTTAGTGGGTGAATTAAAAATTGCGCACGAACTTAGCTTAATTGCCAAAAATCCAAACTCAGCGTCGCCGAGTGCTGAGCGGCAAGAAACAGCACTACCGCAATTGCCTGAATCCAATATCGAATCCAGCGTAGATCCCAGCGTAGATCCCAGCGTAGATCCCAGGCTCAGCGCGCTATTTGCGCTGGAAGCGATGCAAAAGTGCCAGCAAATCGAGCGAATTTTGCTTGATTTAGAGCAAGCACCTGATCGCTTGGAGTTGATTGTGCCGCTGATGCGCGCGGCGCATTCGATTAAAGGCGCGGCGCGCGCGGTCCAGCAGGAGCTTGCGGTAAAACTGGCGCACGCGCTGGAGGATCGTTTCTCCCAAGCGCAAAAACAGGGTGTTGCCTTGGAAACCCGGCTGATTGAACTGGGCTTGCGCTGCACCGATTGCATCAATGGGCTTGCACAAGCAAAACCTGGCGCAGCGCAAGACGCGGTTACTACGCTAGCAGAGTTGGCGCGCTTTAAATTAGGTGAAGCACCGCAGAAAACTGCGCTGCTAGATCAGCGCATGCACGCTGCGACCGATTCCGTTTCGCCCAGGCCATCAAGCTACATCGATATTGATGGCGCAGATCCGATCTTGCGCATCAAAGCCAGCTCCATGGGTGAAATCATCAATCTTTCCGTGACCAATCTGGTCAATTTAGATCGTCTACAGCCCTTTGCCGAGCGCCAGCAGCGCCTGCGAAAACAGCTCGGCGTTTTGGCGCGCGCTTTGGATGCACAGCCTGATGGCCCGAAAATTGGAGTGTACAACCAAGCCTTGGCGAGTCGTGTGCACGTTGATACACAGCAGCAAGTTCGCGATGCGCTTCTTAACGCAAGGCACGACATTACAAGCTGGATTGAAGAGTTTGGTGAATATTCCCGCACCGCCTATGCCTTAGCCGAGCGCAGCTATCACACCGCCGCGAAAACCCGGCTACGGCCGTTCTCAGATATTTGCGCAAGCTATCCGCGCATCGTGCGGGATCTTGCTAAGCAGCTGAACAAGCAGGTGAACTTTGAAGTACACGGCGCGCAAGTGGAGGTAGATCGCGATGTGTTGGAGCAGCTGGAATCACCGCTTTTACATCTGCTGCGCAATGCGCTGGATCACGGCATAGAATCGCCTGAGCAGCGGTTAGCCTGTGGCAAATCGGGGGCAGGGCAGCTCACTTTACACTTAGGCTATCGCGCAGGCTTGTTGCAAATCGAGCTCATTGATGACGGCGCAGGCGTCAATTTTACTGCCGTTCGCGTCAAGCTGATGGCGCAAGGAATGCCTGAAGCCGCCGTACTGGCCTTGGATAACGAGGCCTTATTAGAGCAGCTATTCGCGCCAGGTTTTAGTACCCGCAGCGGTGTGAGTGAAATCTCTGGACGCGGGGTAGGCCTAGATGCTGCGCGGCTCGCTATCAAGGCCACGGGTGGCAGCTTGCAGCTCACAAGTGAAGTTGGACTTGGCAGTCGATTTAGCATCGTCGTGCCTATTTCGCGTGCGGTTACCCGTGCGCTGGTGGTCAAGGTGGCGAACGAGCTTTACGCGTTTCCACTCATGCGAGTGGAAAAAGTGTTGCGCGCAGCAGCACAAGATGTCGTGCTGATTGCCGGTGCTGAACATCTCAATATTGAAGGGTGTAATGTCGGGCTGATTGGGCTGGCTGAGCATCTGGAACTCGGCAATAGCGATAGCGATCCGGTTTTGCAGATCGTAGTGATCAAAGCCCATGCAGCGTGCCTTGGATTTTTAGTGCAAAGCATCGTTGGCGAGTTTGATTTATTGAGCAAGCCGATGGACGTCAGGCTGGGCCGCGTCGCGGATCTGGGCGGCTTTTCGAGCCTGCCGGATGGCTCGCCAGTAATTTTTATTGACGTTGAAGATTTAATGCGCAATGCGCTGAACACGCCGCAATTTCGCCGCCAAGCCAAAGTGCAGGGCATCAGCGCGCTCGCACTCGTCAAGAAGCGAGTTTTGGTGGCAGATGATTCCATTTCGGTGCGTGAACTGGTGCGGCAGCTGCTCACCTCCCAGGGCTATCGCGTTGAAACCGCCGTGGATGGCTTAGACGCCTGGAACAAATTACGCGAAGCGCCCGCTGATCTCGTCGTGACCGATGTAGACATGCCGCGCATGGATGGCATTGAGTTGGTGCGCTCCATCAAGCAAGACAGCCAGTTTAAAAATACGCCGGTAGTGGTAGTTTCCTACCGAGACAGACCGGAAGATCGCGCGCGCGGCCTGGAGGCCAGAGCGGACGCGTATTTGACCAAAAGTGATTTTCACGAAGATCGATTTTTACAAACGGTGCATGATCTTATCGGCCCTGCAATGGGCCATGATTAAGTCGGTGGGCCCAGAAAATTTCCGCATAAAATTTCCGCATCAAATTTCCCTTCATCAGGTTTACATGAGTCAACCCATCGAAGTTCCTACAGGCTTGAAGCTTGGTATTGTGCATCGCAATCGACTAGTGCGAGAGGCTTGCAAACGGGCCGTTCGCAGCATCGATATTGAGGTGGTTTTTGCGGTGGATTCGCTCGCGGCGGCTGAAAATCCGCGTACAGCGGACGGCGCGCACTGCTTGTTAATCGAAGCGAGCCAAACCGGCGAGCAAACCAAGTTTCTAGCGGATTGGGTGGCATACGCGTCGGTTCTGCTGTTTCACGATTTGAACGCAGTCGATTTGAGCTACACGGCGATCCAAAACGGCGCGCTAGGCACGATCGAAGCGCCAGTTTTGACTGACAGTGGTGACATCGAAGGTAAAGCGCATTTTGTAGAAACCTTGCAGCGCTTTGGCCGATCAATTGGCGTGCGGCTAGGCAAGCCATTGGGCGCGGCGCCTTTGATTCAAGCGGAAGCATCGGCACAGGTTACTGTATCAGCGTTGCCAAGCATTATCGCGCTGGGCGCTAGCACTGGCGGTCCGAATGCGCTGGCGCAAATCTTGCGCGGACTGCCGCACGATTTACCGGCTGCTGTTTTAGTCGTCCAACATATTGAACAAGATTTCACTCAAGGCTTGGCCGAATGGCTCGGCGAACATACGGTTTTTGGTGTGCGCGTGGCCGAGCGTGGCTCCGTGATATTGCCCGGCCATGTTTACCTAGCACCACCGAATCGGCATTTAGTGCTTGATGAGCGCGGGCGTATCGCGCATCGCATAGGAGAATCCCATGAGCTACACACACCGAGTATTGACGTGCTGTTTGAAAGCTTGAGTAAGCATGCAAAGCCTGGACTTGCCGCGCTGTTGACCGGTATGGGCCGCGATGGCGCAGCCGGGCTGCTTCGCCTAAAAAAATCTGGCTGGCACACGATTGCGCAGGATGAGGCCAGCTCCGCTGTCTACGGCATGCCGCGTGCGGCCGTTGAAATTGGCGCGGAAAGCCAGTCGCTTAAGCTCTCCGCTATTGCAGGGGCGCTGGTGCGGCACGTACTAACGCAGGCGCGCACATGAGCCGGCAATTTCGCGTCATGATTGTCGATGATCAAGCGATTATCCTAGAGGCGCTGACGCTGCTGCTCGCGCCAGAAACGGATTTATTGCTTTGCAAAGAAGCAGATTCCACCCAAGCGATCACCCGCATGCAAGCGTTCCAACCGAACGTGCTGTTGCTTGATTTGGTCATGCCTGAACTCGACGGCTTAGCGCTGCTGGCATTGGTGCGCGCGGATGTTGACCTGTGTGATTTGCCAGTGGTGATGCTTTCCGGCGAAGAAAATCCTGAGACTAAAGTGGCCGCCTTTAAAGCCGGCGCGAATGATTACATCGTTAAGCTACCCAGCGCGCTTGAACTGGCGGCGCGCGTGCGCTATCACGCGAAAGCCTACCTTGCCGAGCAGGCGCGCGCGGACGCGTTTCGCACCTTGCTGCAAAGTCAGGCGTTATTGGCGAAGCAAAATGCCGAAATGGAGCAGCAGCGCTTGCTGCTTTTGCAGCGCAACAAAGAACTTGAGGAAGCCAATGTTACCGATACGCTGACTGGCTTGAAGAATCGGCGCTTTTTTAAGCAGTTTATGGAGCGCGAGCAAATTCCAATTGCCGCAAACGAGTCAGAACGGCGCAATACCGAGCAAGCCAGCACCTCATTTTATCTTTTTGATTTGGATCACTTCAAACTGGTGAATGATCGCTTGGGGCATGACTGCGGCGATCAAGTGCTGATAGAAGTCGGCAAGCGCTTACGAGGCTTGGTGCGCGCTGATGATGCCGTTATGCGCTGGGGCGGCGAAGAATTTATGGTGGTATGTCGCAATCAAAATCGCGAAGGCGCGATCACGCTGGCGCAGCGCATGCTCGATTGCATCGGCACGGCACCGATGCAAACCAGTGTCGGTGAAGTGATATCGGTTACTTGTTCCATGGGTTTTACTTCGTTGATACTACCCAGCGGCTCAGCGCGCGCGATAGTGCAACGCAACGCAGTATTGAACGCCGATTTGGCGGCCTATTTCAGCAAGATCAACGGGCGCAACCAAGCCAATGGACTGTTTGCCAAAACCCCAGGCGGGGCGATTGAACACCTGCAAGAGCTTATCTCAGATGCTTCTGAACTCCCTAGCCTTGATGGCGGTCAAATCGAACTTGTTACGCTGCAGGGTTCGCAGTAGGAAACCGCGCCAAATAGGCTTTGACGATTCGGAAAACGGTCATCTAGGGGCGAACTTGTAGAGGTGTGTCGACGCCGATTAACTTCCTAAAGCTTTGCCCGAAGCTGCGCCAACTTTGCCGCTTGGGTGGCTGATTTTTCAGCGGATTGGCGCGCTAATCGGCTGTTACGCGCTTCGTAGCGCGAGCGCGCTGAGTTTGATTCTTCGGCAGTAAATTGGCCACGTGGTTGCGCGTCATTGCCTAAATAATCGGGCTGCATCGATATGCAATCTACCGGGCAAGCTGGCACGCATAGATCACAGCTGACGCACTCGGCGTGTATCACGGTGTGCATCAGCTTGCTAGCCCCGACAATCGCATCAGTTGGGCAAACTTGGATGCATTTGGTACAGCCGATGCACTCGGATTCATCAATTAGAGCCAATCGGCGCGGCGCTTCTATGCCGTGCTCTGGGTTTAATGGTAGTTCTGCTTGCCCCAAAAGTGCGGCAAGCCCTGCAATCAGCGCTTGCCCGCCCGGCGGGCATTGATTGATTGGAGCGCCGTTCGTAATAGCCTGTGCGTAGGGCATGCAGCCCTGAAAACCACAGCGAGTGCATTGGGTTTGCGGGAGTAGCGCATTTATAGAGGCGGTGGAAATTTGCATGGCTCGGCGAGTTTAGCTTGCTCACAAAAAAGGCGCACTTGCGTACGCCTTTTTTGTTTTCATTTTTTACTTGGAGAGCTTCGAACTAGCAATCACGCACGTCGATATACACAATCGCGGTGGCCATGCCGCCTTTGCCATCGCTGATGGTGTAGGTGAACTGATCCGGGCCGACGTAGCCTTCGCGCGCGACGTAAACCACGCGGCCATTAACGATGGTCACGGTGCCGCGCTGGCCCTGGGTTACGCTCATGATGCTTAAGCGATCGCCATCGGGATCGGTGTCATTTGCTAACACGTCAATCGTGATCGGCGCGGTCAATATCGTGCGCACGAAGTCAAAGTTCGCAACTGGTGCGCGATTGGCCCCGGCAACTGGTCCGGTGGTTATCGTGACGGTAACGGTGGCTTCTGCAGTGTTGCCCGCATCGTCGGTAATCGTGTAGCGGAACGTGACTGGGCCAGCCGCGGTACCAACTGGCGCGGTATAAACAATGCTACCGCCTAGAATGACCGCTGTGCCGCGCGCGGGCGCGCCTACATTAGTAATGCGCAGCACGCCATTTTCTGGATCGGTATCGTTCGCTAACACAGCAATAGTTACGCTATTGCCAGCTTGCACGGTGGCGGTGTCGTCAACTGCGCGAGGTGCAGCATCTGCGAGTACCGTTACCGTAACGGTTGCTGTGGCGCTGCCGCCTTTACCATCGCTCAGCGTGTAGGTGAACGTGTCAGTGCCAGCAAATCCGGTGCGCGGCGTGTAGATTGCGCCTGCGCTGCCGGAGGTGGTGGCGGTGCCGTTGGCTGGTTGCGTCACTGAGGCGACTGTCAATGTGTCGCTATCTAAGTCGGTATCGTTCGCCAACACAGCAATCAGCGTGCCGGGCGCATTGCGGCGCACGGTAATCGCATCATTGACCGCTGTCGGTGCGCGGTTGATAAAGGTGCGCGCGCCTAACGCGATTTCATCGCGCTTGGTTTCATAGCGATAGGTATCGACTTCACGGCGATGTTCGGCAGGGTTGCGCAGTGCGCGTTCAATCCAACCTGGCGGCACGTCAATCTGGGATTTTTTATATGTCACCGGGCCATCTGGCATGGCGACTTCTTTGTTCTCTAGCTTTTCTTCGATCGTGATGAAGTTGATATCCACGCGGCGATTTTTCTTGCGGTTTTCACGGCTGTCATTCGGGAATTGCGGCTCAGATTCGCCTTTGCCATCAATGACTAAATCGGTGGTGACGCCATTGGCGGTCAGGTAGTCGGCAACCGATTGCGCGCGGCGTTTAGATAGCCCGGCGTTGTACTGATCCGTACCAATCGAGCAGGTGTGGCCGATAATAGTGACCGAGGAGGCCAATTTGCCACCTTTGATCAGGCCAATAATGCGGTCAAGTTCAACTTTGGTTTCATCGCGCACTGCGCTTTTGTCGAAATCAAAAAATGCGTCAGAATCAAGCTTGACTTCGTTTTGTATCGCAACTTGCTGCATTTCAACCGATTTTGCGGCAGGCGTTTCAATTTGCGGATTCGCGCGGTCATATTCCCACGCGGCAGGCCGATAGCTATCGCCAAAATTGTAGCGATAGGTCAAGCTGGCTCTGGTGTCGTTGTCGTCTTGCACGAACTGGCCGTCTAGACTGAGCGCCGCAACATCCAGCGAAATGGAGTGACCGGTATTGGAAAAAAGTTTGTCGATGCCCGCGCTGATTGTAGTCTGGCTGGAATCAAAATCACCGTGGCCATAGTCCAAACCACCGCGCAGGCGCAGCAGCTGATTGTCAAAGTATTTGCCCAAACGAAAGCCAGTGCCGTAATCGAAAGCCTGCTCGAAGGAGTCGAAAATTGACGTGGTGGTGCGATCTTGCTGGAACGGCCGACCTGCATCAGTGCCGGTGATGCGCTCAGTGACGCTGGTGCGGCGCTGGCTTACAAAACGCTCATCAGTTTGGCCTTTGCTCAAGTAGAGTGATCCGAACAAATCTTCTTTTTCTGCGCCTACGCCGATGGTCAACTTGCGATCCCGCTCACTATTGCGATCAATCGCGACGAACGCTTTAGCAACTACAAAATTTTCTGGCCGCTCAATGGCATCCAGTGGGCTTTGTGCGCCCCACAGCCAGTTGTAGCCAAACATCAAACCGCCTGCGCCGCCTTGACCGAGCCAACCTTCAGCCAAAATCGATGAAATACCGGTGTAGCGCAAAATGCCGAGCGCTTCGCCGGCTAGATCGCCATCATCATTGACTGACACACCAATGCGCGCATTGCTGCCAACGTAGGTCAGCGGAATCGAGCCTGACGGCGTAATCGCAGTTTGCCGAGCGCCCACATCTGTTGATGCAGCGGCAGCCGCTGCGGCAGCTTGGTCGGTGCTTTGAGTGGTGCTTTGCGCAGCAGCCACTTGGGAAAGCGCGTACAAAATTGCAGCGGTGAGTAGATGAGGTCGAATATTTGTCATAAAGGCGTCCAGAGGTGTCAAAAAAGTCAAAAATGAAATGCGACTGTGCGCATGAATGCAATACTTCGGATTGTGCCGTTTTTAAAATGCGCTGGCGAGTCATATCAATCAATGCGATCATTATAAGCTTGATTTGTTTTGTTTTGAGTGCGATGTCACACCTTCAACCGAATACCCAGCAAGCCCAAAGCGCCCCAATTAGCCCAGCTGTACATGCTCGAATTGCAAAATTGCTGGCTGAAAATCCAGTGGTTCTGTTTATGAAAGGCGGCAAAGACCAACCGCGCTGTGGATTTTCTTCAAAAGCGACTGACGTTTTGAACGAGTTGGCGCCGAACTTCATGGGCTTTGATGTATTGCTTGACGAAGAAATTCGCCACGGCATCAAGCTTTATGGCAATTGGCCGACCATCCCACAGCTGTATATTAAAGGTGAGCTGGTCGGCGGTAGCGATATCATTACGCAGCTTTTTAACACCGGTGAGCTGCATCAGCTTTTAGGCGCGCCGGCGCCAGATCGCAGCGCGCCCAGCATTAGCATCAGTGACGCCGCTGCATCTGCAATCCGTGCGGGCATGGCCGATGAACCCGGCGTAGTTTTGCATCTTCGGATTGATCGACGCTGGCAGGCGCATTTTCAACTGGCGCCGGCAGAGGGCCACGAGATCAAGGCGCACGCTGCGGGCATTGATATTTTGATGGACGTCGCTACTGCTCAAGCCGCACAGGGTATGCATGTTGATTGGGTGGAATCGCTGCAAGGTGCCGGCTTAAGCATAAAACTCCCCCGAGCACCGCGCGCTATTCAAACTATGAGCGTTACCGAACTGACGGCGGCATTGCATGCAGGTACGCTGCTGATAGACGTGAGGCCTGAGCATGATCGACTCCGTGCGCCAATGCCGCTCGCGCATCGTGTTTTGGATAACGCCACCCTAAGCAGTTTAGAAGCCCTCGATAAATCCACGCCGATGGCTTTTTTATGTCATTTTGGCAATTCCTCACGGCAAGCCGCGGATCATTTTCGCGGGCTAGGGTTTACTCAGCTTTTCAACGTCGAAGGCGGAATAGACGCCTACGCTCGGGAGATTGATAGCGGTGTCACGCGTTATTGATTGCAATTTGGTTTTTAGCGGCGCTTGAAGTTAATGAGCAACTCTATATTTTTGGGTGGTTTTTTGAGCAGATTTCTAAATAATGGCACCTATCATTCTTGTAACCGTGCGATGATTTCATACGCGCTCAGTTCAGAAGCTTGCTGCCGCTTTCAATTGGACTAATATTATGACTGCTTTACGATTTATCACGCTTGCTACAGTTTTGTTTATAAGTGCATGTGCAAATGAAAATCAGCAATTTGCCGATGCGTGTTTGACCGAATTAATGGCCAAAGACGCGACTAAGTTGACGCTAAAGGCCGAGGATTTACTGGCTGGTTTGACTAAGCTTCCAGATGGCAATGTTGAACTCAAAGCGATCGCAATTTATGGCGCGGGCACCAGTGAAGAGCGCAAAATGGCGGTGGTTTGCGTGGCATCACTTGACGCGGGTGTGGTGAACGTACAACGTACACAGTTTGATATTGAGACGAATTAACGAATCGCCCGATATTTAGGACCGACACTGCGGTTTAAACGCAGCGCCGGTTTAAACTGAGACGGATATTACTTTTTTGACTTGGCAGGTTTGTATGGGAATTTTTTAGCGATACTTCCCATCAGCGATTTGGCCATTCCTTCAGCGCTGCTGATTAAGCCGCCACTGACTAAATGATCGTAATTCCAAATCAACCGGCTATCCTTACCATCGTGAATACCAACATTTATTTGAACTTCGTTGGTTACCGCCGCGCCAACCAATAAAACGCTCAATATCGCGGTTCCAGTTGACATGGGTTTATCGCGATACACGCGTGTGCTGATCGTTGCGTCAACGCCCAAAAGCTGCGCTATCTCCCCGCGCGTTTTGGTTCGCAGATCAAGTGCACTGAGCCCAGACTTTTCCAAAAGCGCAGTGGTTTGATCAATATCCTGAAACTCGATGGTGTACTTATCCTTGCCGAATTGCTTTAAGAATTGCGCATAGAGCTGGCGGTGGAATATGCCTGATTCTTCGTTTTCTTGCGCGCGAATCACCTCGCTTGAAGTTCCTGGCTTAAAAGATTCGGCGTTGATAGAAACGCTAGGCGGCAATATCGCAAGTATTTTATGTCGCGCTTGATATTCCGAAAAATTTTGTTTCTCATAAACGGTAGCGCAGGCTGCCAATAGAACTAAAAACCCAACTAGAAAAAACGATCTTTGAAATGATTTCATACTATTGCTTCGGATTTCGCGCGATTTCTAACTGCTCGGCAATTTTATCTGCAGCGCCTTTCATGAATGAGTTGGTAGTTTGAGTCGCGGCTATACCACCGCCAAGCGGACTACTGTTTTTGTCTACCAGAATTTCGCCAACGAGTTCACCCGTAAGGTGATCTACAAATCGAACGTTGGCATTAAATTTAGTTGACCCTGCGAACGGCAGCATCATTTTCGCGAACGCGTTGCCACGCTTGAACAGCGTAATTTCACCTTCAACCCGAAGTACTTTAGCGTCGCTCCCTGTTGGTGCTGCGCGTAACACTGCGGGCGCGCTTTTCGTTTTTTCGATATTGGTGCCAATCATGTTGGCGAACTCGATACCTGCAGCGTTGACCATCTGCTGATAGATTTCTAGTTTACCGGCATCACGGATTTTTGAATCAGTTTTGTTAGTAAAATCAGCAACATAGACTACGGAATAATCGCTCAGCGAGCTTGGGGCTCCTTTCGCCTGCTTCATGTTTGAGGTTGTACCGCAGGCGGTAAGTAGCGATAGGATTGCGAATACGAACGAGATACGTAGCAGTGCTATATTTTTCATTATTTTCTCAGTTTGGTGGTTGTGGTTGGTTGAAGTTAGTCCGGTTCTCTAAGGTAGCCGAAAACAGACGAAAAACTCTATCAAGCATCCAAAAACCCAGTCCTAAGACGGTTGATTTTCCGGCTTTGGGCAAAATAGGTAATTCATTTGTCATTAAACCTCCTTACCTTCTAAACCACAAACACAAAACACTACACATCGCCGCTGCTGCTAGCGCAAAAATTGCCAGCGTATAAACCCATTCTCCGGGTACGGCTTTGCCGCCATATATCCTAAACGCCGCATTGCCAAGCGGCACAGCTATCACCGCAACGCCGCAAAGGCTAATACTGGCGTAGTGCGCCCAGGTATGTTTGCTGTGTAGAAAAATCGCCATCGCGGTGCATGCGATTAACAACAAGATATGCAGCCCAACAAAACCGACCCAAAAGCCGTGCAGGATAAACAAGGCTGCGGCAACGGCATAAAGCCGTTCGGGCTGCTTGTCGATTTCAGGCGGCGTAAGTGCTTCTGTGATGGCGGGCGATGCGCTTTGCCAAATTGTGGTTAGCAAATTTTTCCCGCGCTGCAACCAGCTTGTTAGTAGGCTGGGAGCGGGTTCAGGCAGTTGGTAGGGCATGCGTGTCGCGTGGCATTAACAAACCCGATAGTAGCCCAATTCAGCGATTTAGCATTGTGTCAGGCCCGCCGGTTCGCTTGCGGCTAAACTCCGGCTCCTTTTGACTTGGAATTCCCAATATGACGCACGCAACTTTATCGGCACTCGGCTTAAGCGCTAAAGAATCCGGCACCTATTTAGGCAATGGCGAATGGGCACCGGCGCATTTTGGTCTGTTCGACAGCCATATTCCAGCTAGCGGCGCAGTGTTAGGGCAAGTCAGCTCTGCCACCGAAACCGAGTACGAATTGATTGTGACGAGCGCGCAAGCGGCTTTCAAAGCGTGGCGCTTAATTCCCGCGCCCAAGCGAGGTGAGGCAATACGATTGTGCGGGGAAGCGCTGCGCAAACACAAAGACGCGCTGGGCAGTTTGGTCAGCCTGGAAATGGGCAAAATTAAGCCCGAGGGCGATGGCGAAGTTCAGGAAATGATCGACATTGCCGAATTCGCGGTCGGCCAAAGCCGCATGCTGTACGGCTTTACCATGCACAGTGAGCGCCCAGCGCACCGCATGTATGAGCAGTGGCATCCGCTCGGTTTAGTCGGAGTAATTTCGGCGTTCAACTTCCCGGTAGCGGTGTGGGCCTGGAACGCTTTTCTAGCGGCGATTTGCGGCAACATTACAATCTGGAAGCCAAGCCCGAAGACCCCGTTTTGCTCGGTTGCGGTGCAAAAAATCTGCAATGAAGCGCTGAAAAATGCCGGCTTTCCGGAAATTTTCTATCTGTTTAATGATGGCACCAATGCACTCGCGCAGCAGTTTGTCGACGACAAGCGCATCGCGTTGATGAGCTTTACTGGCTCCACGCAAATCGGCCGGCAAGTCGGCGAACGCGTCGCCGCGCGCATGGGCCGCAGCCTGCTGGAATTGGGCGGCAACAACGCGATTATTGTCAGCGATCAAGCCGATCTAAAGCTCGCCGTGCCCGCGATTGCATTTGGCGCGATCGGCACAGCCGGTCAGCGCTGCACCAGCACCCGCCGCATTATTGTGCATAAGTCCATCGCAGCTGAGCTGTGCGGCTTATTGGTGGCCGCCTACAGCCAAATTGAAAAGCGCGTTGGTGATCCACTCGAAAAAACCACGCTGCTCGGGCCGCTAGTGGATGAATCTTCCGCGCAGCGTTTTGATGCGGCAGTGGCATCGGCGAAAGCGCAGGGCGGCGAGTTACTGTGCGGCGGCGGCCGAATTGCCAGAGCTGGTGCCTATGTGCAGCCCACGATTTTCCGCATGCCCGCGCAAACCGCAGTGGTCAAGCACGAAACCTTCGCACCAATTTTATATGTGCTTGAGTACTCGAGCTTAGATGAAGCCATCGCCATGCAAAACGACGTGCCGCAGGGCCTATCAAGCGCGATTTTCACCAACAATCTGCGCGAAGCTGAGCAATTTTTGACTGCTTGGGGCTCCGATTGCGGCATTGCCAACGTCAATATCGGCACTTCGGGCGCGGAAATTGGCGGCGCGTTCGGCGGTGAGAAAGAAACCGGCGGCGGCCGAGAATCCGGCTCCACCAGCTGGCAGGCGTACATGCGTCGGCAAACCAACACGATCAACTACGGCAGCGATTTACCACTGGCGCAGGGGATCAAGTTTGATTTTTAGGGGCCGGACAAATAACCGACCAAGTCGAAATCCCAAAACCGGCGCGAACCAATTGATGTTGTAGGTTCGCCCAAAGCTTGTCGAAGCGCGCTTCGACAAGCTTTGCTTCAACCAACCTGCACCCGCCATAAACCCAGACAGTTTATTAACTTGAACTGTCAACGATTTCACAAATAGCCTCGCGCGAAAATTCACGCTCGCGACACAAAACGTTGCGATTGTTGTCCATCAAAACGTTTTGGCTATAAAAACATGAAATATTTGCATTCGATTGGTTTGAAAAGTTTGCTGCTGCTCGTGCTGATAGCAATCAGCAGTGTCGTATTCGCGCAAACAACAGAATTGCAAAAGCCAGCGAATGTCCCTGGCCAAAGCGCGAATGCTTTAGATCAAACCCCGAGCACCCCGGCCAACGGCCCGCAAACCGATTTTGAACCTAACAATCGCATGCAAGATGCCACGCCGCTATCAACGCGTGCGGCGCAGGCGCACAAAATCAGTTGGGATTTGGATCGCGATTGGCTGGCGGTTGAGGTGCCTTTTAGCACGCTCGGCGTGGTGCGGTTGGCGGCGCAGGTGCCGGGGCAAGCCAGCGTGGTCTTGCAGGCGCGGGTATGGCGGCAGCGGGCGGATGGCTCGGCGGAGGATATCGGCTTGCGTCGCTTTGATCGGCAACACATCGAGCTGGCATTGGAACCCTTCAATGGCCGTGTGGGTACCCAAGGCCGTGCCCGCAAGTATTGGTTGCAAATCGAGAAAGCGCAGGGTGCGGCAAACCGCGTGGGTTTTACTGCGAACAATAAATTGCTGCATCGTGGGTCGGTGCTGCCGAGCCGCAACGCTGAGGCATCCGCGCTAGCGCGCAGCATAGATATCTATGTGGATGAGCCCGATAATAATCGTAATGAAGCTAAGGAAATAGCTGAGAGCACCAGCCACGCGCGTTGGCTGCATTGGGATTTGGACGGCACCGGTGAGAACTATATTTGGGATCAAGATGTGGTGACGTTCGTGCTGCCGCCCTATTCACAGGCCACGCTGTCGATGGATACGCCGGGCAATTCAGGCGCGGTTTTTCTAGAGCTGGAGGAAGATGATCCGGCTGGGCTGGGCGGCTCGTCAGTCAATGGTTGGACGGCGATTACCGGAAGCTCGCCTAGGCGATTTTTTGCGAAAGCCACGAGGAATTATGGGGTGCCGTCGGTAGACCATATTGCGTACACGCTATCGATGTCGGCCATTTCGGCGGCCGGCGTCGATCCAGATGCGTATGAGCGGGCGGGTGAAGCCATTGATAATGCGCACACAGATTACAGCGATGCCTATACGGTGCAGCGCAATTTGCACACCACTAGCGATCAAGATTGGATCAAGGGTTTAAAGAGCGCATCGGTGCCCGGCAGCCGAGGCACGATTTCGCTGACGTCGAATTTTCCGGATTTGGGTCTGGAGAGTCAGTTTTATGTGGAGCTATGGATACAGCACCCGGGCCAAGCGCGGGTTCGGACCTACGCGGGTTCGCTGCCTTTGAGCATGCCGGTGCCGTTTTCAACGTCCAATGAAGGCAGTAACTATTGGATACATGTGCGCGCCGCAACCGGCAGCACACTCACACCGGCGCAATCGCCATACAAGATCACCTATCGGCTGTATACGCCGCCTACGAATGTGCGTGATGAGTACGAGGTTGACGATAGCGAGCCGGGTAACAGCGTTTCCTTTGACCAGAACGGAAATGCCAATCCACGCTATCACACGCTGTGGAAGGATGGCGCGTCGGGCAATAGCACCTCACCGGATGTGGATTGGATTAGCTATACGATTCCGGCGAATAAGCGCGCCTCGATTCTGGTGAATCCGGTAATAGGCCGGTATTTTCAAGCCGGCAATATGTGGAGTATTTTTGTCAAAAATGAGAACACCGGCGTCGTGATCGTGCCGGAGCGTTTTTTTGACGAGCCGCTGGATTTGCCGGTGCAATCCTCACTAACCGAGCCGCGCACCTTTTTGATCCGAGTCAGAGCCAAACCGAATAGCAATCTGCGTGAATTGGCCGGTGATTATGTGTTGGATTTTCCGTATCGCACGGCCACCCTGGCGCTGTCAGTGAACCCAGCCTCGGTCGCGCCCGGGGCCAGTGCCACGATGAGTGCGGTGCCAACGGTGCCGGATGGCTCAGTCGCAACCGCAACCGCGCATCAGTACAAGATCAGCGGAAGCGGGTTGGAAGCCGAGCTGAGCAATTGCGCAGGCTTAGCAAGTTGCGTGTTTAGCGCGATCAACCCGCAAACCGGCGCGAATCTAGCGCCGGGAAGCTACAGCTTAGACGTGCGCGCTAATGTTGCCTGGGATAACACTTCGGCCAGTGTGCAATCGGCGCGGATTCCTTTTGTGGTGACGGGATCTGGCGCGCCCACCATTAGCGTCAATCTAAACCCCATAGTTGGCGCACCGTTTACCGCACCAGCCACGATAAATCTGAGCGCGGGTGCGAGTGTGTCGACCGGCAGTATTCAGCGAGTTGAGTTTTATCGTGGCACTACCATTATTGGAACCGACAACCAAGCACCCTACACTGCAATGGATAGTGGCGTTGCGGCGGGCAATTACAGCTACACCGCAAAAGCGTTTGACAATGCGAATCCGCAGAATTTTGCGGTGTCGGCGCCACCGGTTGCGGTATTGGTGGGTGAAGGCGCGCCAGATCGACTTGACGACCCGGCCTACAGCACGCTGCTTCCCTACCAACCTCAACCGCAGTCTACCTACGCTGGCACCGGTTCGGGCTCAGGCGGCACGAGCGGTGGGCAGGCTAGCTACAGCATTCCGGTGCAAATTGCGCCGGGGCGCCATGGCATGCAGCCGAGCGTTAGCCTGAATTACTCCAGCAGCGCGGGTAATGGCATTGCTGGCATGGGTTGGAATTTGTCCGCTAGCGCCTCGATCCACCGCTGCCCGCAAACGCGTGCGCAAGATGGGCAAAGCAATGCTGTCACATTTACGATGGAAGATCGCTTGTGTCTGGATGGCCAGCGGCTGATTCCAGTACAGTCGAATCCAGTATATGGCAGCGCGAATCTTGAATACCGCACTGAGCAAGATAGCCAGACTAAAGTGCTGCAATTGGGCGGTGATTTGACTGCGGCTGCCACCTATTTTGTGGTGTATCGCAGCAATGGCATGGTCGAGCATTTTGGCGCGGCGAAAAACCCTTCAGGCGTTTTAGTCGCCGATGCGGCGGCGCAGCAGTTTCAAACTGGCAACACCAAACCACTGGCATGGATGCTGCGCAGATCGTTAGATCGCAGCGGCAATGCGGTGCTTTATAGCTATCAAAATTATGGTTCGGCGGAGTTATTGCTCAAGCAAATTGAGTACACCGGCACTGAGCAAATGGCGGGTGATCGCAGCGTTAACTTTGACTACACCGTGCGGCCAGATTTGAGCTCATCGGGTTTGGGCGGGTTTTTGACGCGGCAAACGCAGGTGCTGAATCTTATTGAAAGCAAAGTCGGCACGCAGTTGGTACGGCGCTACAAGCTGCAATATGGCCCGACTGCGGGCGTGATTGGGGTCAGTAAAAGCAGTGCGCGGGCGCAGCTGACGCAAGTGACAGAATGCGCTAACGAATCAGGCGCTGAAAAGTGTTTTGCGCCGATTGCTTTGACTTGGCAGGACACGCCGACGACTGCGCCAAACCTTACAACGGGAACGATTGTTTGGCCTGCGCGTATGCCGGTGCCATTGGATGTTGAGAATTCAGCAGACTATGACGTGGTCAAGCCAATCGGCGATATTGATGGTGATGGGGTCGTCGAGTTGCAAAGAACGATGCGCAGCGGTCCATCCCAGGTTACAAGCTACGTCGTTGCATTCAATGCAGACAGAACTGCACGGGGATACACGCTAGGAGGTGTCGGTGACTTTAGTGCGAGCGACGTCAATAATGATGGAAGAAGTGAGCTTTGGAGTGTCACGCCTGGATCGGGAAGCGGGAATCTGTCGTTTCGCTTCTGGAATGCTGGCACCGGTGCAAGTTGGATATCAAGTAATTTTGTTCCAGCAAATGTTGCACTTTGCGCCTTAGCAACAGCAAGCGGCCCTCTTGGTACTGAGTACTTTAAACCGCGATTGATCGATTTTAATGGCGATGGATTCCTTGACGTTATGGCAGTAAATAGAGGTGCTTGTGGCCAACCGGGTTATGGCATTCACGTGCATTTGAACACCACTACAAATTCAGGCGTTCAGAGCAACTTTGCCCCCACGTTTGCTGCTAATTCTATTTTTCAAGCATTGACCGACAGTCAATTCATAAACGAAGGGGTTGCTCACGTCGGTGATTTAGACGGCAACGGATTACCAGAAATCGTGACTTCAACGCTTAATAGCGGCGCTATTGGGCAGCACTTTTCTCGTATCTACCGCCCACAGCTGAGTGGCGGTACATTGTCATTTAGTTCGGTTTTGATGTCGAGCATCGGTGCAGATCCAGTCTATGCGCGTCATCATTACTACATGGATGTCAACGGCGATGGCTTGGACGACTTAGTGATAGCCACATCATTTGAACGCTCAAACGTTCTCAGCACGCCGTGCGACTCAGTTTGGGCATTGCACCTAAACCTCGGCACGCAATTCGCGCACGCAATAGCTTTGGGTGGCGCAAGTCGCGCAGGATTAGAGTTGTCACGCGAACGCGGTGGTTTTTGCGATGCGCTGTCGCGCGACTGGCATTCGTACCAAGCGGGGCTAATGACGCCAGAGGATATAGACGCAGACGGTCGGAGTGAACTATTAATTCCCCGATCGCTCGCTCAGCCTAGTTGCACACGCGCAATTTGGATAGATCCTAAGAAAATACAGAATTTTATTACAGCTTGTACGCCGGAACCACGCGGTAGAAGTACTGTTACATTTCCGAATACCGGCAGTATTTCGCTTGCTGATAGCGCGCAAATTACTTTGCTGACGCCGCCATTTGGTAATCCCAGCGAGCCGGGTTCGATAGAGGACTATTCAATTTTGGATAGCGCAGCGTATAAAATGAGCCAGCTGCGGTTTATTGCAAACATCGACGGCAGCTATAGTTTGCAGGAAGTTCCACTAGCGGATTCTTTCACTCGCCAAACCGGCAATTCAGAAAACGCAGATTTCGATTTATTTGGTGATGGTTTAGTCGACCGAGCAAGTCATGCTGGCTGCAAGGTCAAATGGATAGGTGACCCAAACACTGCCTGCACCGACACATCGAGCCCAACCCAAGTCGTCACGCGATTGTTCAACAACGGCGCCGGCCAACGCACTAACCGCGCCGCACTAACCCCCGAGCTACTTAAATCCGTTAGCGATGCCTACGGCAAACAAGTCGAATGGACTTACGACGCCCTCAGCAGCTCCGGCAATCGAACTTCCGGATTGCCACTTTATGCGCTGCCCGCCCGCGATGGCATTGGCATCGACGCACCCTACATCGACGCCAAACACTTCTACTTCGCCTCCAGCATGCAAGTCGTGGCTGAGATGTTCACCCGCAATGGCCTGGGCGCAGGCATGAACGAAACTCGCTACGGCTATGAGGAGGCAATGTACAACCACCAGGGCCGGGGTTTTCAGGGCTTTAGAAAAATCGTGGCGGAAGATCGCACCATCGATAGTGCAAGCGCAACCGGTGCACTTAACGGCCTGCGCAGCACCACTATTTTCCATCAAAAATTCCCGCTGACCGGTATGGTGGAATGCGAGGCCAGCACGCTCGTCAATGAAGCGTTCGCCAACTGCGCGCAATTGACGGCGTCAAACAACCCCATTTCCGGCAGCAAAAGCAGCTATTCCTGCAAAGTAGCGGGCGGCGCTGCCTCCGCTTCTAGCTGCGATGCCTGGGCTGCAGGGCCCGCTGCTAGCTATGGCTTTGTGTTCCCAGCCAGCAGTGATTCCTATCAAAATAATCTGGCGCCAGCCGGTAGCCCACGCACCGCTATGCGCAGCAGCGCCAGCAGCGTCAATAGCGTTGATAGCTTCGGCAATGTGCTGAGCGAAACGGCCACCAATACCAGCACGTATGCCAATGGGCAAACTGAGACGCGTATCACCCGCGTTATGCGCGAATACGCCCCGGCGGATACCACCAATTGGTGGGTTAATAAGCTACTTAAGCAAACCAGCACGGCTGATGCGATAACCGGTTCACGCGCGCTGCCGCTTGGCGCGCAAAATCCCGCGCGTATTAGCAGCGCCGTTTACGGCTACAGCGCCGATCGGCAAGTGAACTGTCAGGCAATGATTCCCGGCGGCTATGTGCCAGCGGTCAATGACAGCAGCTGCAATAGCAGCACTTTTACACCCGGCAATGCCGATGCAGCGGCCGATGGTGTAGTTGAAAGCCGCTCAAAAACCAGCTTTGATGGCTTCGGCAATGCAAGCTCGGTTATTACCGAAGCGCGTAATCAAAACAGCCGAACTGTGTCCAGCATTTATGACCCGGCGCTACAGGGCTATTTCCCAACGCAAGTCAGCGATGCCTTTGGCGCAACCAGCACCAGCGTGTTCAATCCGCGTTTCGGCAAACCAATCCAGATTACCGACGCGAATGGCTTAGTCAGCAGCAGCACGCTCGATGGCCTAGGCCGCGAAATCGGCATGACAGCGCCCAGCAAAGTGATATCGGGCGTAGTCAATCAAATGGCCCCGGATAAGTTGATGGCCTACGAGCGTTGCACCGCAGCGCTATGCCCAATTGGCACCGTTCTGCGCGTGGTGTCAGATCAAATCGGCAGCCCACGCCAGATCATGTTTATGGACAGCCTAGGCCGCACATTGCGCAGCGCCAAAGCCGCGTTCAATCAAACCGATGCCACGGGAAATGTGCTGAACTGGGATATTGTCGATAGCGCGTATTCCAACCGGGGCTTGATGGCAGCCAGTGGCACGCCCCGGCGCGTGACGAACAGCGCGCTGGCTAGTGCAAGTTTGCTGTCTAGCACCTTCCAAACTCGGCTAACGCATGACGCGTTGGGCCGCATGGTCAGCAAAACCGAAGAGCGCAGCAGCCGGCAAAATAATGGCGTAGTGAGCTACGCGCAGGTAGTGGTCTATCGCAGTGAATACGTCCACACTGGCTTTAAAACGGCGATTCGCGTGTGTGCGGTGAACCAGCTGAGCTTTGCATGCCCGGCTACCGGTACCAGCCTGGGCGATCATGTGCTGAACTTAGCCCGCGAATTTGATGAATCCGGCGCGGTGATCCAAACCACCGATGCGAATACCAATAACACCACGTTCTACTACGATGCCGCGCGCAGCCCGGTGCGGCTTGTGGATGCCGAAAGCAACCTAACCACTGCGGTGTACAATAATGCCGGCCATCGCACGCAAGTCACCGATCCAAATCGCGGCACCTGGGAATATCAATACAATGGCTTTGGTGAGCTCAAATATCAGCTAGATGCGCGCAGGTTGGAACTCAACCAAAGCTTTGATGTGTTAGGGCGACTCACGACACGCAGTTGGAACCAACCCGCGCGCACGAATGCCGCCAACTCGACCGCATTCAGCGATAACTTCGTCTACAACAACGCGCCAACCAGCGGTCAATACGGCACCTTGATCAGCAGTAGCCGCAGCGGTGAAGGCACGATTTCTGAGAGTTATCAATACGATGCATTGAATCGGCCACTGCGCAAAACCTATGCCGGTGCCGGTGTGGCCGGGCAAAGCTGGAGCCTGTTTGAAGCCAGCCAGTACGATCCAAACTTCGGCAGGCCGGTGCGGAAAACCTACCCGGCGGTCAGCGGCGCGGATGCCAAATCGATCTACCTGGGTTATACCCTCGGCGGCGATGCCATGCAGAGCGGTTATGCAGCAGATTACCTAGCCACCGATCCGCGCAGCGATGATCCAGCACGGTTTTTGCGGCGCGATTCCGCCAGCAATGCGCGCGGGCAAATGCTGACGTCGCGCTTTGGTTCCGGTGATGGCAGCCAAGCCTATCAATGGTTAGTCAGCGAATATGATAGCTCGACCGGCTGGCTGCTAAGCCGCTGTTCGGGGCTGGTGACCTGCTCAGGCGTATCGCAGCTATCGCAAACCAATGTGGATGCGGCGGCGACGATGAAGCTGGGTTACACGATGGATGCATTCGGTAACTTGAAATCATCGGTCAATATCGGCAAACGGCCGAGCGGCGTAATCAACGATGTGCGCTCCGAAACCTTTAACTACGACAAGCTGCACCGCATGACCAGTGCGCAGCGCAATGGTCAAACAGCAGTCACTTACAGCTATACCGCAGTCGGAAATTTACTGAGCAAGTCCGACTTTGGTAGCAACTATCAATACACCGATGCCGCGCATAAGCATGCCGTTAAACAAGTCACGCTCGCCACCGGCGGCACCAAGAACTATAGTTATGATGCTAACGGTAATGTGATCGCGCGCGGCAACAATAATTCGCTGACCGAAAGCTTTGGTTTTGACATTGATAATCGGCCGCAATACACACTGACCAACGGCACAGGCACCGATGCACGCATCAACACCCGCATTGATTTTTACCTGAGCGCCACCGGTGCGAAAGCGCTGCAAGTGGCGGCAGGGCAGCAGACGCGCACGGTAATTTATGCCGAATCATACGAGGCCGAATACACCGGCAGCACACTGACGGCAAGCCGAACCTATCTGGCCGAAGGCGTACTGCACAATGGCGCAGGCACGCAAATTGGCTTGAGCTTTATGCATCAGGATCGCTTAGGTTCCGCATTAGTCATTGCTGACAAGAGTGGCGTGATTTTGAACTCCGATGGCGCACAGGCCGAGTTCCGGTCATTCGATGCGTTCGGTAAGGCGCGGGATAATCAAGGCTTGGATTCGCAAAACGGTCGTTTGTTTGCTAACAATCCGAACGGCAAACGCAACCGCAAAGGCTTCACCGGGCACGAGCATTTAGACGAAGCTGGGCTAATCCACATGAATGGTCGGGCTTATGACTACAACTTGGGTCGGTTTTATGGCGTGGACCCGATTATTCAGTTTCCTACCAATTCGCAATCATTGAATGGCTATTCTTATTTGATGAATAATCCGCTGAGTGGGACGGATCCTACGGGGTATTGTCAGAAAACAACGGGCTCACATCTTTGCGCAAGCGATGGTTTAACCAAAGAAGGCCGTGCGCTAGTCGGTGCTATCAGCAGCACGCTGGGTGCTGGTGGTAAGGTCATATTTAGTGGTTTCAATGCGAGTGAAAGAAAGCAAATCACAGCTGCGTTTAGTAACAGTGGATTTAAAGTAACGCAGGGTTCGAGTCAGACATCGCAGACGGATGGGTCGCGGGGTGGGGCGAGTTCGGTGGGGGCGGCTAGTTCTTATGATGCGGCTATGCAGTCGGAGGTCAACAGTAGCCCACAAATCGCAGATATGTCTGGTTTGCAGACGCCCGCCACTAAAACACTGGGGGACGGTACGAAAACGGCGCGCGCCGGTACTATTCCTCAGTCAGGCACTAGCATAAGTCAATCGATTTTAGAGGGATTGCTTAAGCGTCTCATTCCTGTTGCTTGGGTAGTTTCATCTGGTGGAATGAGTGATCAGCAGCATCTTCGCACTTTCATCGTAGAGTCTGATGACGGTGGTATGCGCACGGTGTTCGCGCAATCTGAGGCTGAGATTTCGCTTGCTGCTGGGGAACGGGTTGTTGATTTGTTGAAAGGCGGTGGTTCGCCTTCAAACATGAAGCAACATTCCGATTCCGCTGAATCAGGTATTTTGTACCATTACACTGATGCAGCAGGGGCGAAAGAGATAAAAGAGAGTGGTACGATTTTGCCTGATGCACGAGGAAGGGTATTTTTGACTGAATCGCGTTTGACACCAGAAGAAGTTACTAACAAACTGTTTATTGGTAATAGCGGAGCCAAAGGTTCTTATGTGATTGAAGTTAATATCCGCCCTGGTTCAGCAGTTCGCCAAGGAAAAAACGAACTCGAATTAATTCATCAAGGCGCAATCAGAGATGGTAGGCAAGCTGATATTAAGGTTAAATTAAATGACTTCTAACTTATATTCAATTGAGAGTCCAATCGAACTTAGAGCATTAATGAGAGTTTTTCGGGAAGCAAAGTTCTGTTTAGTTCCTGACGATACTGAAGTCTCTGAAAGTCCGATTGTTGCTAGAATGTTTAAAAATGTTATTGAAAATCTAATCGAAATTGAAAGTTCAGGTGGAAACATTGCTGCAAAGGAAAGATGGGAGCGCTGGCTTACTATCGATGAAAATCGCGACGAGTGGACGGCAGCTACTAATCGAGCAATTACCTCAATTAATTGGCCGACAATGACATTGTCTGATCGAGAAAATTACGTCGCTATTTTATTAAGTCCTTTTAACGTTTCAAACGAACTTGTTTCTAAATTTGTAACTACCGTTAACTCGAGAAGACTTGATTAGTGGCAAACTTGAGCGAACTCTAAATTTTAGAAGTGTGGGAACGGCACGGGACCTCCACGGGAACGGCACGGGACGAACGAAAATGACGAAGGACAGCCATTTTTCGCTCTCAAAACTCAACGCTTCATCAAAATCGCTAGTTTCCTATCCTTAAGCCGTGAACCAAGATTCATAATCCGCACGGGAATAATCCGCACGGGACAGCACGGGACATCCACTTTTTCTGAATAGAAAGCAAAAAAGTCACCGGTAATTGGTTGAGGCTAGTGAAGATTTATCCGAATAAGTCTCTTGCTCTGTGCAGTCATGATGCGACACCGCTCGCCCGCAGGTTCCGGTGATGGCAGCCAAGCCTATCAATGGTTAGTGAGCGAATTTGACAGCTCGACCGGCTGGCTGCTAAGCCGCTGTTCGGGGCTAGTGACCTGCTCAGGCGTATCGCAGCTATCGCAAACCAATGTGGATGCGGCGGCGACGATGAAGCTAGGCTACACCCTGGATGCATTCGGTAACCTCAAATCCAGCGTCAATATCGGCAAACGGCCCAGCGGCGTAATCAACGACGTGCGCTCTGAAACCTTTGGCTATGAGACGGCGAAGAGACGGCGAAGGACAGCCATTTTTCGCTCTCAAAACTCAACGCTTCATCAAAATCGCTAGTTTCCTATCCTTAAGCCGTGAACCAAGATTCATATTCCTTTCCAAAACCCAACGCCTTCAGCCGCAAGCGCGGCCAAAAAATTACTGCATTGAAACCTTAAATCTTGCCCAGAATCCGAGCTAAATTGGTACCAAACAGCGTGCGCTGGGCCATTTCTTTGGCTTTGTCGATTAACTCTTCCAATTCACCGACCACGCGCCAATAACCCGAACCAATGCCTTTGACGCGCGTCGTCCAATGATCTTTATCCAGCCCCAGTTTTCTCAGTGCTCTCGGCTCAGTTGCGTCAATTTTGCCGCGCTTGCCTGCGTGAATTTCGCGGCCGGTGAAGTCAACCAGGTCAATGTATTCGGCTTGTGTTAGCGTCGGCACGTTGAAGGATTTGACACCAATCAGTGGCATCAAAGGCTCGCTAGCCTTGCTTTGATCACGCAGGATTTCAAGATGCCGGGCTTTGACGCTGGTGTATCGGGATGTGCTAACGCCTTCTGCGATATTGGCGCGCACCGGGTTCAAATCAACGTACGTCATGGCTGCAAGAATCGATTTTTCGGACAGCAGAGCTTGGCACTTAAATCGACCTTCCCAAAATCTACCAGTCACTTTGTCTTCGGCGTTGGCTTTGCGCGCGATGGGTTCGCTCAAGGATTTCATGAGCCACGATAAATTGGTCAATCTGGAGCGATATTCGGCGATTAGTGATGGATTTTCGACGATTGCAGCGGCTTTTTGCGCGCAAAGCTCAGGTGTGTGCGCCGGATAGAGTTTCACCCAACGCTCCGCAACTTCCTCGCTTGTCCAGTTGCTGGATGCCTCTGGACTCATGTGAACTACTAGATGCAAATGATTGCTCATGACAGCCCACGAGTAAATGCCGCAGGCAAAAATGCCGCCCAACTCCAAAACGCGCTGTTCAACCCAAGGCTTTCGATGGTCGAATGATTTGTCGAGGTACGCATCAATGCCGCATAGCCACGAACGCCGCACGCAGCGATTGATGCAGTGAAAAGTGCCTGCGTGCTTTGGGTCAACGAGATTGCGGCGGGCTTGGGTCATGCTGCGATTTTGATTGCGAGCCAATGGCCGTAGAAGCGGATTTATGTTTGACTTCGTGTAGGATGATTCTGACAATTTGAAAACGACGTTAGACAACGAAACGACGTTAGACGCCCATTCTTTCTGAGTAAATATCGTATATCTTGCATGTTGACGACTATCAAATCGAACCCAATCTTGCGCTCTGGGCAGTAATGACGCGACACCGATCGCCCGCAGGTTCCGGTGATGGCAGCCAAGCCTATCAATGGTTAGTCAGCGAATATGACAGCTCGACCGGCTGGCTGCTGAGCCGCTGTTCGGGGCTAGTGACCTGCTCAGGCGTATCGCAGCTATCGCAAACCAATGTGGATGCGGCGGCGACGATGAAGCTGGGTTACACGATGGATGCATTCGGTAACTTGAAATCATCGGTCAATATCGGCAAACGGCCGAGCGGCGTAGTCAACGACGTGCGCTCCGAAACCTTTAACTACGACAAGCTGCACCGCATGATCAGTGCGCAGCGCAATGGTCAAACAGCAGTCACTTACAGCTATACCGCAGTCGGGAATTTACTGAGCAAGTCCGACTTTGGTAGCAACTATCAATACACCGATGCAGCGCACAAACACGGCGTCAAGCAAGTCACGCTCACAGCTGGCGGCACCAAGCATTATGGTTATGATGCTAACGGTAATGTGATTGCACGCGGCAACAACAATTCGCTGACAGAAGCCTTTGGTTTTGACATTGATAATCGGCCGCAGTACACGCTGACCAACGGCACAGGCACCGATGCACGCACCAACACCCGCATTGATTTTTACCTAAGCGCCACCGGTGCCAAAGCGCTGCAAATCGCGGCAGGGCAGCAAACGCGCACGGTGATTTATGCCGGATCGTATGAGGCCGAATACACGGGCAGCACACTTACGGCTAGCCGAACGTATCTGGCCGAAGGCGTACTGCACAATGGCGCAGGCACGCAAATTGGCCTGAGCTTTATGCATCAGGATCGCTTAGGTTCCGCATTAGTCATTACTGACAAGAGTGGCGTGATTTTGAACTCTGATGGTTCGCAGGCCGAGTTCCGGTCATTCGATGCGTTCGGTAAAGCGCGTGATAATCAGGGATTGGATAGTCAAAACGGCAAGCTGTTTGCTAACAATCCCAACGGCAAACGCAATCGCAAAGGCTTTACCGGGCACGAGCATTTGGACGAAGCTGGCCTGATTCATATGAATGGCCGGGCTTATGACTACAACCTCGGTCGGTTTTATGGCGTGGATCCGATTATTCAGTTTCCTACCAATTCGCAATCATTGAATGGTTATAGTTATTTGATGAATAATCCGTTGAGTGGGACGGATCCTACGGGGTATGAATGCCAGAAAATGACCGGTTCTGGTGTTTGTGGCGTAGATACTGGCGCTAAAAATGGCGTTGCTAGTGTCACTGTAAAAACATACGGCAAGGACGGCAAGGTCAATGGAACTGCGACCAAAGTCATCCAGAACGGCCAAACGTCCTACAAGGACTTCAAACTAAGAGATAGCGGCGCATCGGCAGGTCAAACATCGACTGGTGAATCTAGAAATCAAGGCAATTCTGGCCGAACCGAGGCGGATGAAATTACCGATTCTAGAGCACGCGTCACAAATGCCGGAAAAACGGTCAGTGACGGCGCCAAGGACGTCGGCAATGTAATTAGTCCTTGCTCAATGGATTCAAAACATTGTGCTGCTGAAACTGCAGTAAGTGCGCTTTTGGGCGCAATCGCCGGAAAAATTCTGGCTAAAGAGTTGCGAGTAGCAGATCTCGACCCAAGCAAGTGGCTTGATCGAAAGGTCATAGAAGGCAATCTTGAGCGCGAGCTGCATGCTGTTAGGCAGATTAATTTGGCAAACGGCTGTGGCGGCGCTTCGTGTTTTGTCGCAGGGACACCAGTTATGACGCCAGAGGGTTTAAAAGCAATCGAGCTTATTCAAGTCGGCGAGCTAGTGCAGGCGCGCAATGAACTGACTGGCGAAACCAAGTGGCAGCGCGTTGAAGAGATTATTATTTCGCATGATCGTGAGGTGTGGGATTACACCTTTGCCGACGATGGCGGCACCGTAGAAACGATTGGCGCTACGCCGGTGCATCCGTTCCACTCTCCAAGTGGCGAGTGGATTGAGGTGGGAAAACTCGGTATTGGTCAACAGGTGTCAAGCCTTGATGGGCGTGTGCTGGTGCTGCAATCTAAGGCGATTCGCGAAACGGGCGAGACGACCTATAACTTCGAAATTGCCGAAGATCACAATTATTTTGTTGGCACCATTGGGGCTTGGGTGCACAATGGGGCTGGGAACTGTGTGGCTTGTCCGCCGCTAGGTAAAGCAGCGGTTGAAGAGTTGACAAGGTTGAGGCTGCAAACTAGGTTAGGTACCAACATTTATAGTTCCGCATCGCAAAACGCCCCCGACTTTTTTGATGGCGCTGGTCGCACCTTTGATCAGATGGGAAACCCTGCGATGGCACCTTTTTGGGAAAAGCAGCGAGATCAGTTCTTCAGTCAAATCCAGGATCACCTTCGCAAGGCAGACTTCACCGTCATAGATCTAACGGGCTTACCGTCAAATATACGGAGTGATGTTGGTGAGCATGTTTTGAATCTTCCGCAATCTCAGTTTGATAAAATCATCCCTATTGGATTTTGAATATGAGTCATTTGGTTAGCCGCTTTGACGGCGTCGAAAGCAATCTCGATATTATGATCACAAATCGAGCGTATCGAATCTTGCACTCAGAATTTTTGGGTAACTTGAGCGAAGAACAGAATGAACTTCGCTCAATGTTTGAGCGAACCTATGCGTTTAACGGTGTCAATCTCGAGCGCGAAATGCGAGATAACAGACAGCTATTGAAGGAATATTTATTGGTCTGGGAAACAGTGAGTGAACTATTGAGGACTGATAAAAAATATTCTGAATTGATATTTGGAAGCCTTGAGAATTCAGAGAGTCTTATTCAGGATATCGTCGATACAATACCTAGGTGGAAAGATTCTTTTGAGCGGGAATAAACGACGCCAAAACTGGGCGGGTGCTGCAATCCAAGGCGATTCGCGAAGCGGGTGAGACGACCTATAACTTCGAAATTGCTGAGGATCACAATTATTTTGTTGAGGCGACAGCAGGGCGACAGCAGGGGAGACAGCAGGGGACAGCCGCTTTTCGCTCTAAGAAACGGCGAAGGAGGCAACGGCGAAGACGGCATAAGAAACGGCGAAGGAGGCAACGGCGAAGACGGCAACGGCAACGGCGAAGGACAGCCAGTTTTCGCTCTCAAAAACTCAACCCTTCAAAATCGCTAGTTTCCTATCCTTCAGCCGTGAACCAAGATTCATAATCATTCCCAAAACCCAACAACCCCAGCCGCTATCGCGGCAAAACTAATACTGCAATGAACCCTTAAATCTTGCTCAAAATCCGAGCCAAACCCGTACCAAACAGCGTGCGCTGCGCCATCTCCTTAGCTTTGTCGATTAATTCCTCTAATTCACCGACCACGCGCCAATAATCCGAACCGATGCCTTTGACGCGCGTCGTCCAATGATCCTTATCAAGCCCGAGTTTTCTAAGCGCTTTGGGCTCAGTCGCTTCAATTTTTCCGCGCTTGCCCGCATGCCATTCGCGCCCGGTGAAATCAACCAATTCGATGTATTCGGCATTGGTCAGCGTCGGCACGTTGAGTGATTTGACGCCGATCAGTGGCATCAGAGGCGCGCTGGCTCTGGTTTGATCACGCAATATTTCCAAGTTTCTGGCTTTTATACTGGTGTAACGTGACGTGCTGATGCCGCTGGCAATGTTGGCGCGAACCGGGTTTAAGTCGACGTAAGTCATAGCCGCCAAAATCGATTTTTCCGACAGCAATGCTTGGCATTTGAAGCGGCCCTCCCAAAATCTGCCGGTCACTTTATCTTCGGCGTTGGCCTTGCGGGCAATTGGTTCGCTGAGTGATTTCATCAGCCACGACAAATTGGTCAATCTGGAGCGATATTCGGCGATTAGTGCTGGATTTTCGACGATTGCGGCGGCTTTTTGAGCGCAGAGCTCAGTCGTGCGCGCCGGGTAAAGTCGAACCCAGCGCTCGGCAACTTCGTCGGGCGTCCAAGCATTGGAAGTCTGCGGACTCATGTGAACTACCAGATGTAAATGGTTGCTCATGACCGCGTACGAATAGATGCCGCAGGCGAAAATGCTGCCTAATTCCAAAATGCGATTTTCGACCCAAGGTTTGCGGTGCTCGAAGCTTTTCTTCGTGAGTTCGTCTTCGCCGCACAGCCAGGAGCGGCGCACGCAGCGGTTGATGCAGTGAAAAGTGCCGGCTTGGCTTGGGTCTACGAGTTGGCGTCGGGCTTGGGTCATTGGGTTAGTTTTGCAAGTTTGTGCGCGACTGGAGATTGGCAATTTGCGCTGTTACGTGTAAGGCAATTCCTACAAGGGTGTCAGCAGCAGCACCTTAGATGGCTTAGGCCGCGAAATCGGCATGCGTGCGCGAATTTGATGAATCGGGCGCGTTGATTCAAACCACCGATGCGAATACCAATAACACCACGTTCTACTACGATGCCGCGCGCAGCCCGGTGCGGCTGGTAGATGCCGAAAGCAACCTAACCACTGCGGTGTACAACAATGCCGGCCATCGCACGCAAGTCACCGATCCGAATCGCGGCACCTGGAATTATCAATACAACGGCTTTGGTGAGTTGAAAAATCAGCTGGATGCACGAGGCTTAGCGCTCAATCAAAGCTTTGATGTGTTAGGGCGCTTAACAACGCGCAGCTGGAACCAACCCGCGCGCGCGAATGCGGCTAACTCGACCGCATTCAGCGATAGCTTCGTTTATAACAACGCGCCAATCAGCGGCCAATACGGCACCTTGATCAGCAGCAGCCGCAGCGGTGAAGGCACGATTTCTGAGAGTTATCAATACGATGCACTGAATCGGCCGCTGCGCAAAACCTATGCCGGTGCCGGTGTGGCCGGGCAAAGCTGGAGCCTGTTTGAAGCCAGCCAGTACGATCCAAACTTTGGCAGGCCGGTGCGGAAAACCTACCCGGCGGTCAGCGGCGCGGATGGCAAGTCGATCTATCTGGGTTATACCCTCGGCGGCGATGCCATGCAGAGCGGCTATGCAGCAGACTACCTAGCCACCAATCCGCGCGAGAATGATCCGGCGCGCTATTTGCGGCGTGATGAAGCCAGCAATGCGCGCGGGCAAATGCTGACGTCGCGCTTTGGCTCCGGCGATGGCAGCCAAGCCTATCAATGGTTAGTGAGCGAATATGATAGCTCGACCGGTTGGCTGCTAAGCCGCTGTTCGGGGCTGGTGACCTGCTCAGGCGTATCGCAGCTATCGCAAACCAATGTGGATGCGGCGGCGACGATGAAGCTAGGTTACACGATGGATGCATTCGGTAACCTCAAATCCAGCGTCAATATCGGCAAACGGCCCAGCGGCATAATCAACGACGTGCGCTCCGAAACCTTTAACTACGACAAGCTGCACCGCATGACCAGTGCGCAGCGCAAGGATCAATCCGCAGTCACTTACAGCTATACCGCAGTCGGGAATTTACTGAGCAAGTCAGACTTTGGCAGCGATTATCAATACACCGATGCAGCGCACAAACACGGCGTCAAGCAAGTCACGCTCAATACCGGCGGCACGAAGAATTATAGTTACGATGCTAACGGTAATGTGACCGCACGCGGCAACAATAATTCGCTGACCGAAAGCTTTGGTTTTGACATTGATAATCGGCCGCAGTACACGCTGACCAACGGCACAGGCACCGATGCACGCACCAACACCCGGATTGATTTTTATCTGAGCGCCACCGGTGCGAAAGCGCTGCAAGTGGCGGCAGGGCAACAAACGCGCACGGTGATTTATGCCGGATCATACGAGGCCGAATACACCGGCAGCGCACTTACGGCTAGCCGAACCTATCTGGCCGAAGGCATACTGCACAATGGCGCGGGCACGCAAATTGGCTTGAGCTTTATGCATCAAGATCGCTTAGGTTCCGCACTTGTTATTACCGACAAGAGCGGTGTGATTTTGAACTCTGATGGCGCGCAGGCCGAGTTCCGCAGCTTTGATGCGTTGGGTAAAGCGCGGGATAATCAAGGCTTGGATTCGCAATCCGGTCGTTTGTTTGCTAACAATCCGAATGGCAAACGCAATCGCAAAGGCTTTACCGGGCATGAGCATTTAGACGAAGCCGGGCTGATTCATATGAATGGGCGGGCGTATGACTATAACTTGGGTCGGTTTTATGGGGTTGATCCGATTATTCAGTTTCCTAGCAATAGTCAATCGCTCAATGGCTATAGTTATTTGATGAATAATCCGCTGAGTGGGACGGATCCGACTGGGTATTGCTCAACGACCATAGGTTCACGCATTTGCACCACGGAAGGGCTCAGCAAAGCTGGCCAAGAATTAGTAGGCAAAATCACTAAAACTCTAGCCGCAGGCGGTAAGGTTGTGTTTTCTGGCTTTAATACAAGTGAAAGGAGGCAAATCACAGCCGCATTTGCGAGCAGTGGCTATTCGGTTACGCAGGGTTCTAGTCAGAAGTCGCAGACGGATGGGTCGCGGGGTGGGGCGAGTGAGGTGGGGGCGGCGAGTACTTATGATGCGGCTATGCAGGCGGAGGTCGACAGAAGCCCACAAATCGCAGATATGTCTGGTTTGCAGACGCCCGCCACTAAAACACTGGGGGATGGTACAAGGGCAGCGCGATTAGCCGGGACGATTTCTCATTCTGCTACGGGCTCAACGATCGCAAACAAAACAAGCGTTGGAACTTTACTTCGGCGCATTCCTTTGCTTTGGCTGGCATCACCTAACAGTACGAGTGATCAGGCGCATGTGGTGTCTAATGTGTCTGGAGGGCACGATCCGACCGAGGAAGACGGCGCAGAAACTCTTAGAAACACTGCCGGTAGTGATAGTGATAAGCGACAGTTGGTGAAGGATATGAGGCTGCAAACGGCGCCTGTGCAAGATACAGTGACTCTTTGGAAGGCACCTCGTCCATCCAACTCAAATGCCGCAGCTGAAGTTGTAGACGGTTATTCGCCGAACGACTACCCAGGTGATGGCGCGTTCTTTTCGCTTGATCGTTCAGTTGCTCAAAAGTATCAGTTTCACTATCAGAATGGTTTGCAGTCGATTCAAATGCCAAGAAAAGTTTTTGAACAAATGATTAAAGTCGGAGTAATTCAGAACGATTTTTACGAACGAGATTCAGTCAATATACCTGCAAGCGGACTTAAACAATTCAATAGTCAAATAACATCAGGCAAATATACGCCGGAGAATTAACGTGATGGAAAAAAAAGTGAAAGGAAAAATTGACTGCGTTGAAGAATATGGGATCTATTTAAGCTTTGATGGTGGAAGAATTATCGTTTTGATTCCAGATGCATCATCAGAGCGAATTAAATGTCTCAAATCAACGTTTTCAGTGGGTCAGGAACTGGATGTTTTCTTGATAAAATATATTGAGGAAAAGAAGATTTATAAAGGAAGTCTAGTTTCTTCATATTCGGGATGACTTGCCCTCGTTTGTTAGACACGTTTGTTAGACACCCACAATACAAATGACGAAGGAAAATGACGAAAAAATGACGAAGAAAATGACGAAGGACAGCCATTTTTCGCTCTCAAAACTCAACGCTTCATCAAAATCGCTAGTTTCCTATCCTTAAGCCGTGAACCAAGATTCATAATCCTTCCCAAGAAACGGCACGGGACACCAAGAAACGGCACAATAGCGCGGGACAGCCTGAATAGCGCGGGACAGCCAGTTTTCGTTCTCAAAAGTCCAATTGTTTGCAATAGATAGTTTCCTATCGGTAAGTCTTGAGCCAAGATTCATATTCATTCCCAAACCCCAACACCCCCAGCCGCTATCGCGGCCAAAAAATTACTGCGTTGATGCTTAAATCTTGCTCAAAATCCGAGCCAAACCCGTGCCATATAAAGTTCGCTGTGCCATCTCTTTCGCCTTGTCGATTAGTTCTTCCAATTCGCCCACAACACGCCAGTAACCCGAGCCGATGCCTTTGACGCGCGTCGTCCAATGATCTTTATCTAGCCCCAGTTTTCTCAGCGCTCTCGGCTCAGTTGCGTCAATCTTGCCGCGCTTGCCCGCGTGCATTTCGCGTCCGGTAAAGTCGACTAAGTCAATGTATTCGGCGGCTGTCAAAGTCGGCACATTGAAAGACTTGACGCCAATCAGTGGCATCAATGGCTCGCTAGCTTTGCTTTGATCGCGCAGAGCTTCCAGATTTCTGGCTTTGATGCTGGTGTAGCGCGACGTGCTGATTCCGCTGGCGATGTTCGCGCGCACCGGATTTAAATCGACGTAAGTCATGGCGGCTAAAATCGATTTCTCAGACAGCAACGCCTGACATTTAAATCTGCCTTCCCAAAATCTACCCGTGACTTTATCTTCGGCGTTCGCCCGGCGCGCAATTGGTTCGCTCAAGGATTTCATGAGCCACGACAAGTTAGTCAGACGGGATCGATATTCGGCAATGGCTTTGGCGTTATCGACAATCGCAGCTGCTTTTTGCGCGCAGAGCTCTGGCGTGTGAGCGGGGTAGAGATTGACCCAGCGCTCGGCGACTTCTTCGTTAGTCCACTTACTGGATGCTTCCGGGCTCATGTGAACTACCAGATGCAGGTGATTGCTCATCACGGCCCAAGAGTAAACTCCGCAAGCGAATATGCTGCCTAATTCCATGATGCGTTTTTCAACCCAAGGCTTTCGATGGTCGAATGATTTTTCGAGGTATGCATCAATGCCACACAGCCAAGAACGCCGCACACAGCGATTGATGCAGTGAAACGTGCCCGCGTGCTTTGGGTCTACGAGATGGCGGCGGGCTTGGGTCATTGAATGATTTTGGCGCGTCAATGCAGCCCGTAGCAGTGGGCATTGGATCAAATTTGTGTAAGATCAATCTGACATCAAAAATACCAAATTGAAGCGCTGCGTGAAGTCAAAAAACAATCCAAACTTAATGCCCAGCCAGTCATGACTTTGATGTGTCTCTGGCAGACACGATTATGTTTGGTTGCTTTGATCATCGTCGCAACCGGATTGGCAAACGCCACCCACAGCGAAAGTATTTGTTTGTCAATGATCACCAGCTATGAGCGCTGCGGCGCTGATGTCCTGTGCACTGACAACCGTGCCGTCATGCGCGTCGTGCAAAGCCAATATGGCGGTAGCCAAGGCGCGGTATACCTAGATAGCCTAGGCCGGACGATTCGCAGTGTGAGCAGCCTGTTGGGCAACGGTGTAGCGATTACGCCGAGCGAGTTCACCGATTCCGGCCGAAGCGTGACTGATGTGGTGTACAACACCAAAGGCCAAGTATTCCGCCAGTATGAGCCTGACCGAAGCCTACCCAATCTACAGGCGTTTACCGAGTTTGAATACGATTTAGTCGGGCGCCCCATCACAAAGTGGCAGCGCTTCAATCGTGTCGATCAAGATGTGCTTCCCAATCCGCTGAACCCTATCCCGACCGAAATCGACAACTTTAAGCGCACCCGCTATGCCCACATGGGCACGCGAACTGAGATTGAGGTTTGCCAAGTTAACAGCATCAACGCCGCCTGCGGCAGTTCAAACGCCGATGGTTCACCGGTGCTTAGAATGTCGCGGCTGTTTGATTCCAGCGGCAAAGTGCTGAGCACCACCGATGCGGCGCAGTTTGGTCAAACAACCCCGAAAATGACGCGCTTTTGGTACGACGGCGCAGGCAATCCGCTGCGGATTACCGATGTGATGGGGCTATCGATCAATGCCGAATATAACAACTTTGGGCATCGTACAAAGGTCACTGATCCAAGTCGTGGCAGCTGGAACGCGAGTTCGAACTCGTACTTGAGTTGGAACTTTACCTACAACGGTTTTGGCGAGCTGCGAACCCAAACCGATGCGCGCGGGTTGGTCACCACGATGAATTACGACAAGCTTGGTCGTGCTTTCGAGCGCACTTGGAGTGAAGCCAGCCGTAATGGTTTGGGCAGTACCAACTATGTTGAGAGCACGCTGTATAACAACACCGGATCGAACTACGGCACCGTACAAAAGGTGTCGCGCACCGGCAGCACGCCGCGCGGATTGGTGTTGGAGCGCTGGGAAACCACGCCGAGCTACGACGTCCTACAGCGCGCTATCAGCAGCAGCACGGTGATGCAGGAAGGCTCGACCAGTGCGATAACCCTGCTGCAGCGCACCGGGTTTGACAGCCGCTTCGGGCGCGTCAAGCAAGTGACCTATCCGCAAAGCGCGATTGACAGCCAGCCGGTGTCGATCTATCAGTTCTACAGCAGCCTAGGCATGTTGATCCGCGAAGGTTTTGCGGCGGATTACATTCCGAGTGTGGCGGGTTCGTTGAACTCAAACTTCTCGCCGGCGATTCGCGTGGTTAAAGCAGTGGATGGCCGAGGGTTGACCACGTCAGAGACGTATGGCAAAGTCAGCAGTGCGCAGGTAGATTGGCGCGCGAACAGCATTTTTGATAGCTCGGGTTGGCTGCTCGCGCGATGCGTTAATCAATCCGGTGGCTGTAGCAAGGCCAAGCCGACCCAGCCGAATAACCAGCCACTGGATCAGCGCTACCGCTTTGATGTGTATGGCAATCTGAAAACCCAGTGGCATAACGGCAGCTGGCAAAATCCAGTGAGCGGCAGCATTAGCAGCGGCGCGCTGGGTGAAGAACGCTATACCTACGATGCGCTGCACCGCATAACCACTTTGAACCGCACGGGCCAGGGCACGGCGGCTGCGGTGAGCTACGGTTTTGATGCGATTGGTAAGCTAACGAACAAGTCTGATTTTGCCAGCAGCTATCAATATCCAACTAGCAGCCATCGCTTAAGCTCAGTGACGTTAACCAATGGGCAAACCCAAAGCTTAGCCCACGATGCGAACGGCAATGTCACTAGCCGCAGCGGCAATGGCAGCGCGATGGCGTTGATCTACGATATCGACAATCTGCCGCGCACGATCAGCCAAGACAATCGCGTGGCGAATTTTTATAGCGCACCGGGTGGGCGATATTTGCAGAAGCTTAATGGTCGCGATACTTGGTATCTGGGCAAAGCGTATGAGCGGGAGGTCAATGCGGGGCAGGTCAGTACGGAGCGTTACTACTTGACTTCGGGCAGCTTGTTGGTGATTCAAAGCGGCGGACGCAAGCTCAATTATTTGCATACGGATCGGCTGGGATCGCCGGTTTCGATTAGCGAAAAGCCGCTTGCTGGTGATGGCAAGTTAGGAACCGCACCAGCTTTGCAAGTCGAGCACAAAGGCTTTGATCCATTTGGCAAAACGCTAGATGGCAACTGGGGCATCAGCAATCTAGGCATGCTGAACCTGCCAAGCACCGGGCTAGGCGTCAATCAAAACAAACGCAACCAGCGCGGCTTCACCGGCCACGAACATCTGGACGAGTTCGCGCTGATCCATATGAATGGGCGGGCTTATGACTACAACTTGGGGCAGTTTTATGGCGTGGATCCGATTGTGCAATTTACGAGCAATTCGCAGTCACTGAATCCTTATGCTTATTTGATGAATAATCCGTTGTCGGGGACGGATCCTACGGGGTATTGTGGAACGCGCATTGAGGGCGGCGTAGCGGCTGGTTGCACTTCGTATCAATTTGGCGATGGGCAAGTTGATAGCGGAGATTCCTCGAATTCGGGAGTTAGGCGGACTGAAACGAACAATGGGGCTAATGCGCGAACAGAGCCCACGTCAGGGCGTCAAAAAGATGGTGCACAGGAAGGCCTAAGCGCGATTAATGCCAGTAAGTATCGTGAGCAAGGTTCCGGTTGTTCGCCTTGCGAAAGCGCAACGACCACGCCATTTCCGGGTATTAACGATAGTGCAGCTCAAAGCTACGGCATTATTGCGCCAGAGTTTGATCCGCGCAGCGAATACAGTAATTTTCAGTTCTTTGCTGATGATGTCGTAAACGGCATGCAAGGCTTTCAAAATAGCATCGACGATAGCTATGACGGCGAGGGCTCTAATGCGTTTAGCTTTACTGTTATCCATACAACGCAGCGTTTTCTTTTGGATGGCCCAAGAGATGCTGTGGCTGGAATTCGTGATGGTAGTTATGGTTCGGCGTTGTTGGGCGCAACTGGTTTGTTGCGATATGGGAAGTATTTGATCCCAAGCTGCTGTTGTTTCGCCGAAGGCACACTGATTTTGACCGCTGACGAATTGCGCCCTATTGAAGAACTTCAAGTTGGTGATTTAGTCTGGGCGCGCGACACGAAAACGGGCGAAACGGCGCTCAAGCCAGTGACTGAGCTGTTCTACACCCCTGCAAAAGCGCTTTATGCGCTGGTGACGGTTAATGAACTTGGCGTGGAAGAGCGCGTCGAAGTTACCGACAATCATCCGTACTGGGTGATTGGCCGAGGCTGGCTGGACTCAATTGAGCTGCTTCCTGGCATGCAGATTGAAAGCTTTGACAAAAGTGTGCTAACAGTTAGCAGCATGCAGTCGGTTGGTCGTAGTGAGGTGACTTACAACTTTACAGTAGGGGATTTCCACACTTATTTTGTGGGTGAGCAGCGGGCTCTGGTGCACAATTGTGCTTGTTCACTCGCAAATGCAGCCAATCTAAAGGCTGAACTCAGAGCGCAAATGTCTATTCCTGCAACTTCTGATCCGGGGTTGACACGGATTTTGGAAAAACTCTATCGAGAAAATGCGACTGTAGGGAGTGGAAGTACGGCAGCCGCTGTGAGGCAAGAAATTGCAACGGGGCTTCCAGTTGGTGGTGCCTTCCATACTCAGAAAGCGTCTGAGTCTGTTGAGGTGCTCTACGATTGGCTTAAGCGAAATCCAACTGCTAGGCTCCGACAGGGCAGCCGCTGAAAACGTAATTCTTGATACTGAAAGAGCACTGAGGGGCGAATAAATGGAACTCGAGATCGAACAATTTGTACTACAACTATCAATAGATTTTCATGAAATTGAGAATTTCTGGCGTGAACAACAGAGTTATTGGCCAGAATCAAATTTCCCTGTTGTACATGTTTTTGGTGGGCTTGCTGATCTCATTTTGGCTAGATTTAGAGTGCTAAGCCCCTCAAAAAAAATGGAGATCTTTGATGAAATTGAGCAAGCGATGAATAGTTCAAGTCAGCAGTTGGTCAATGCCGTTGCGACAGGGTTAATTGAGTCTTTGACAGTCGCAAAGCGACGCGACGAGCTTCTTTGGCGCGATCTCCAGGCTGCTTTTGGTAGGAGTTCTTTAGCTCATGCGTTAGCCTGGCTTGGTTGACATCTGACAAAAGGCGAGGGAAGCTACGCGGAGCTATGACTCACTTTCGCGCGCCACCAGCAGCACCACGGCCGCAACAGCGCGGGACAGCCAGTTGTTTTCGTTCTCAAGAACAGCGCAGGACAGCCGCTTTTCGTGAATAAAAAGCAAAGAAAAACCATCGGTCTTGAAATCGCTGGTTTTTCGCTTTAGTTTTAGAAAATTTTTTCGGGTAAATATCAACACCGCGGGACTATCAACATCAACACCGCGGGACAGCCAGTTGTTTTCGTTCTCAAGAACAGCGCAGCCATTCACAGCGCAGGACAGCCATTTTTCGTTCTCATCAAAAAGTCAAACGCTTTGCAATAGATAGTTTCCTATCGGTAAGTCTTGAGCCAAGATTCATACTCATTTCCAAAGCCCAACGCCCCCAGCCGCAAGCGCGGCCTAGAAATACTTCATTGAACCCTTAAATCGTGCTCAAAATCCGAGCCAATCCCGTTCCAAACAGCGTGCGCTGAGCCATTTCCTTAGCCTTATCAATCAGCTCTTCAAGTTCACCCACAACACGCCAATATCCTGAGCCAATTCCTTTGACGCGCGTCGTCCAATGATCTTTATCAAGCCCAAGTTTTCTTAGCGCTCGCGGCTCGGTTGCCTCAATTTTTCCGCGCTTGCCCGCATGCCATTCGCGCCCGGTGAAATCAACCAAATCGATATATTCAGCATTTGTCAGTGTCGGCACATTGAACGATTTCACGCCAATCAGCGGCATCAACGGCGCGCTTGCTTTGGTTTGATCGCGCAGAATTTCCAGGTTGCGCGCTTTGATGCTGGTGTAGCGAGAAGTGCTGATGCCGCTGGAAATTTTGGCACGCACTGGATTCAAATCCACGTAAGTCATGGCCGCCAGAATGGATTTCTCAGACAGTAAAGCCTGACACTTAAATCGGCCTTCCCAAAATCTACCGGTGACTTTGTCTTCGGCATTAGCTTGGCGAGCAATCGGTTCGCTCAAAACGGCAAACGGCAAACGACGCCGGAGGCAAACGACGCCGAAACGACGCCGGACACCCACTTTCCCTGAATAAATCGATAATATTTACCCCAAAATGGGTGTCTGACGTCGTAATAATTCGCTGACCGAAAGCTTTGGTTTTGATATTGATAATCGGCCGCAGTACACACTGACCAACGGCACAGGCACCGATGCACGCACCAACACCCGCATTGATTTTTACCTGAGCGCTACCGGTGCGAAAGCGCTGCAAATCGCGGCAGGGCAGCAAACGCGCACGGTAATTTATGCCGGATCATACGAGGCCGAATACACCGGCAGCACACTTACGGCCAGCCGAACCTATCTGGCCGAAGGCGTACTGCACAATGGCGCAGGCACGCAAATTGGCCTGAGCTTTATGCATCAGGATCGCTTAGGTTCCGCATTAGTCATTACTGACAAGAGTGGCGTGATTTTGAACTCTGATGGCGCGCAGGCGGAGTTCCGCAGCTTTGATGCGTTTGGTAAAGCGCGTGATAATCAGGGCCTGGATTCGCAAAGCGGTCGTTTGTTTGCTAACAATCCGAACGGTAAACGCAATCGCAAAGGCTTTACCGGGCACGAGCATTTAGACGAAGCCGGGCTGATTCATATGAATGGCCGGGCTTATGACTATAACCTGGGCCGGTTTTATGGCGTGGATCCGATTATTCAGTTTCCTACCAATTCGCAGAGTTTGAATGGGTATAGTTATTTGATGAATAATCCGCTGTCGGGGACGGATCCTACGGGGTATTGCCAGGCGAGCACTGGCACTCGGATATGCACGGGTGAGCAAAAGTTAGCTGCAAGGATTGACGACACGTTAGACAAAGGTGGCGAAGTTCGGTTTACGGGATTCAATGCGAGCGAAAGAAAGCAAATCGCTACTGCATTCAAAAATAGCGGCTATACGGTTACGCAGGGGACTAGTCAGAAATCGCAGACGGATGGGTCGCGGGGTGGGGCGAGTGAGGTGGGACGTGCATCCGCACTTCAATCGGAATACGCTGCAAAAGATGTTGATAGCCCGGCGAGCGCAAACGTTAAACTTCTTGAGAACGCTGAGTATATTGAAACGGAGTCGGAAAGAATGCTCGTGCTCAATTTAAACTCAGCGAGAGGCTCGATTAGTACAACCCCAAAATCACTATACAATGCCGCGATAGCCGACGGATTGACCGAATTATCTGAGGCAGAGTATTTAGACGCAATTAAAATTGCCGAACGCGACTTAACAACCACGTTAAATGGCACTATTAAAGACCCAATTGACTATACGGTGATAGTTAACATAAAATCGAATTCACCTACTCCTGACTCATATTTTTTCAGACATCCAGATATTCATCCAGATCGAAATTTAACTAGTGGTTTAACTTCTACTGGAATGAGTGGATCTTGGGAAGGAATATCATACATATCTGCTTCATTGAATACTGATCAGAGCGTATGGGCGCACGAAACCATGCACCATATCTCAGGTGCGTGGCATTCACCAGACGGAAGCGGTGGCATGCAATCCTATGATTCGGATAGGCGCGTCAATCGAACTGAAATTAAAAAAGTAGTTAACGCATACAGAAACCAATTGAGAAAACAATGAAACCTGCCGCCATATTCTTGATTCTGAATTGCCTTACTCCATGTATCGCTTCGGAGGAAGCAACCTACTTTCGCCTTTCAAGGCACAGCTTTGAGTCAATATTTTCTTTTAGTAAGTTTCAGAATGCGCCATTTGAATTCTGCCAAGCTGAGAGGGCTTTAGTGTCCTTAAAGTCGAATGAGAAATCGCCAAGGGCTTTAGCATTTGCATTCTCACATGGCGCAAAATGTAGCAGTGCATTCGATAATATTGAACGTATATTTTGGATAAGCAATTGCCTAGATGTTGAAAAACCGCTTAAGGCGGTTCACAAGCTATCAAAAACCCAAATTGGTCAAAAAATATTTAAAAACACTCCAATATATGACGTTTCTTGCGTCACCAGCGATCAGAGCGTCAGAATTGATATGCCAAGTATTAGTTATTACGTGTATTCATCAGTCGACGGGGATATTGAAAGAGTATTTTACAGCCGACATAGCGCAGCTGATGGAAGACACGGGTTTAGTAAACTATCTAAATCAGCTGCCGAAGCGCTTATAGATATATCTAAGTCATCTGATCTTAATTCAATCGCTGACGATGGCTTCAGATCAGAATTAAAATTTTAGAGTGGTTAACGACGCTAGACACCCACTTTTTCTGAATAAATCAAGAATATTCGCCACGGTTGTTATGCATTCCGACGATTAAATTATCGAACTAAATCTTGCGCTCTGGGCAGCAGTGACGCGACACTGATCGCCCGTAGGCCTCGATCTTACCACAGCCTCGTATACCACAGCCTCGTACACGCATTTTTCGTAAATTAAAAACAAATAAAAACAAGCGGCGTTAAAACCGCTGGTTTTTTATTTATTGGGTTAAATTGTAATTCATAATTATTTATTAATCCCAACACTCCCAGCCGCTATCGCGGCGAAAAGAATACTGCTCAA
>JANOQN010000027.1:0-4990 GCA_031422315.1 Rhodanobacteraceae bacterium | reverse complement strand
TTTCCTGGTAGTTCGTGCGCATGCCCTGAGGGCAGTTGGGCTCGGTAAGCGTGTTATTGAAATCCACTATGCGCTCGCCGGTTAAATCAGGCTTGTAGCAAGGGTTTCGGTGATAGCGCGCCACCGCGACCAGCTTGCCAGCACCCACGGTTTGCGGCACAACCGTATTGGTGCCCGATTCGGTAATCGGATCGGTGCTGTTGCGCACCCGCAGGCGAATTTTCTCAAAGCCAAATATCTGCCCATTGCTGGTTCGAATCGGGTAGCCATCGTCGTTCATGGTGTGTGGGTCGCCTTGATTCATGACGGCGAAAACGCGTTGGGCGATGGGGTCGACGGTGAGCCTGCCGCGAAAGAAGAAGTTGATAAGACCGGTGGAATAGCCAATGGCACGGGGAATGGTTACGTCGGCTGTATATCGCATGTTGGTGTAGGTGTAGCCATGAAACGGCGCTGAGCCTATCGTCAGCCCGAAGCCGCCAAATCCACCGCTGGGATATCCAGCGGTGAGCACCGCGCCGCGCAATAGCACCGGCGTTTTACCACCAAACGCGGCCAGCGTTGGATCGACGTAATTGGGTGCAACGTTGTCCAGCGCTTTGAACGTGAGATAGCTAGCACTTACAGCGCGCGAACCAATTTTTAGCCCGGTGCCAATATTGAAGCCGAGCAGCCCAGGCGCGGCAATATCGTTGGGTGGCAGCGGATAAGGATTGCCAGTCAAAACACAACCGTCTTCACCGGGTCGATAGATAGGATCAACACAAAATCGGCTGCCGGGCAATGACCCTGATGTGTAAAAGCTGCGATTACTGAAATCAGCTAAGCCGCGCCGCGCAGTGATGTCGCTATCGATGTGGCGCGTGGTAAAAAATTCAATCGGCGTGCTGAACTGTACCGTTTTCCCAGCGCCCGGGTAGTTGCCCACTATCAGCGGTGTGATTAACTCCTCGCTCGGCAAGCTTTCATCCATGTAGCGCAATGGGTTTCCTAAAATTCCTTGGGCGGTCGCGTCGTTATAATCGCCCAGCAGCCGATAGTCGGTAAAGGCCTCAATGGCGGCATCGGCTAGACCTTCATCGTTGGAGTCCTGTGTGACTAATGGTGGGGCGTGGGCATCGCTGCGCACATGTTGTGGCTGCGCCGTATCTTGCAGCAAATGAATGACATGGCCCAGGGATTTAATCATGGTGGCAAAGCGCCAAGTGCGCACCACCGCGCTGTCTAAACGCTCTTCTGTGCTGAGCTGGCCGTTGCCATTCACATCAATGTTTCCAGTTAGTGCGACAAAATAGCTATTGCGCGCATCGACCCAGGTGGAGTGATTGCGGCGAGTTGGATCAGGCGTGTTTAACGCACTTACTAGGGGATCAATCGTACCCATTGCCCAAATCGTAGACCGCACGCAGGTATACCGCTCGCACTCAGCTTCGTAAGGATAGCCAAGCTCACGAATCGGATCATAAAAATGCTTTACAGCACGTACCATGGGCCCGTACGGATCATTGTCGCGATCGTCAAGGGTGAGCCAAAAGAGCGGACCAATGCCGAACGAAAATAATGCGGCGTCGTTATCGTCTTCGCGAATCGCCCCGCGCATGAGCCAACCAGGAATCGAGTTTAGCGCTTCATCCAGCGTACTAAAGCCAGGAATAAAACCACGTGCGTGCAGCAAGCCGATCGAGGTTTCTTCCATCACAGCGGTGGGGCGCGCAGTAGCCGTAAGGTAAGATTCGTCTACATCAACATCATCGAAATAGCGGCGTATGCCTCTTAAAGCTGGTAAGCCTTCATTGAGATCAAAGGTTCTGGCTTTTGGCCATCTATCCAAGCCCAAGACGGGCAGAATTGAATTTGGGTGGCTGGGTGAAAGCACCGATGGTTCATAGGCTTTTTGCGACATGAAGGCATGCGTATTAATTTCAAACGCTGCAATCGACTGTGAAAAAACCACAAAGATAAAGATTGTTTTTATGTGCGTTTTCATTTTTGATGGTTCCTTACCATTTTGGTTTGCGATCAAGCACGATTCGTGCTGGACTAAAAATCGAAACTTTGCGCGGGCTTGAGTCATCTTCGTAAAGCAATCTGTGATTTTCTGCGGTAGCGCCAAAGAAGCCAGACGAGCATCCGTGCCAGACTTTTGCGCCATACCAACTGCTGCTGCTGAATTTTCCTTCAGCATCTGTGACCATGGTGTGCGACGAGACGCTGCATTTTAACGTTGTAATTTTATGCACGACTACCGCCCAGGTTGGAATTTGAACGGGTGCCAAAGTAAGAGAGCGCCAACGCGCTTGTACTTCAACGCCAGCAAGTGGTCTACCAGAAACCTTATCTATAACTATGCCACGCAGTGGACCTGAGCCAAAAATCGCCGTGTAATGCACCCCAATCAAGAAAAAATTAACGATTCCCAAAACAACACACCATCTCTTGTAAATCTTTCGGTGCTTGTTATTGCAGAGGAATTTCGCGATGCAAAAAATGAAAACTAGCAAGAGCCAAAAAGGGATGGCGGTGAATAAATCAAACAGAATTTCAAGTAGGAACATAATTAGGCCCGCTCGTTTGGCGGAGAAAAGGCATCGCCAATCACGAATATTTGAAGGAGCAATAAAGTGATTGCAAGAAAGCTGAATTCATTGGGGTTTGAAAAAGCTAGATAAATTACCGCTAAAATTGATGGAAGAGGCAAGATTGCAACGCCGAAACCGCCATAGCCTAAATCCAGAAATAGACACCAGCTCAAGCAGGTAGCAGCAATTATTGTGCGTGATTTGCTGGGTCTAGTCTCACTCATACGCCTTAGTGCAATGGCGCGTGCGATCCAAAATCCAAAAGCCGTTTGAACTAAAGTGGCAAATAACTGTAAAAACCAAACCAATTTCATACTATCTTGGCTGTTAGCAGATCAAACACCAGTTCAAATAAAAACACAGTTGGCTCACTCACAACGAATCAATGCGCCAAACACCATCGGCGCCGCGCGTCAGATGAATAGGCGTGCCTTGCAAATCTGCGCCAACTTCATTGACCAACATCAGCTCGGCATTGACCGGCGTAAAAATCCCGTTGGCAATCGTCCCTAGGCGGACCGCGAAAGCGGGGCGATTCGCGCCGAGTTCAGTGAAAAGAGCTTCCATCGGCCCGCGTAAGGGTTGCGCGATCGCCTTAAGCGCGCCCGCGGAATCGTTTGAGCTCAAGCGCGTGCGCAAATGCGCTAAAACAGCGCAGGCTTGAGCGCGTGTTTCCGGCACGCCCGGCACAGCTAAAGTGCGAAAACGCGTGAAAGACTGGGCCGCCGTATCAAGCACCACGCGCATCCGATAGACGCCAGGATTGCTGTAGGTGTAGATCGGGATATTGGCAATGCTGCCTGTATACTCGTTGGCGCCATCGCCATTAAAGTCAATGGCAATCGACTGCACACCCGTTATGCCTTGCACAGCAATACGTGGTTTTAGTCGAAACGGCGCAAAGCCAATGCGGCTACTGAGTGCAATACCAAAGTCTTGTGCGGGTGCAGCGGTGACGGCCACGGTAAGCATTTGCGTTGCCGACAAACCATCCATCGTTTTGGCGCGCACTGTGATGTCGGTATTTCCGGGTGCAAGTTGCACCGGTTCGGAAACAAATTGATTTCCGATAACGGTTGCGGCCACGCCGAATACCGTGATGCCGGTATTGACCGGCCCCGTCCAAGTGCCCTGAACTTGCAAGGTTCTAGCGATTGAAGCCCCTACTGTTGGACTAATGACCGTTATTGTCGGCGTTACACCTAATGCGGGTGGCATCACTGTCGTCAACGCAGGGCCAAGTCCTGCGCCTTTTGCTGGCTCTGAAACGCTGATTTTTGACTCGGTAAACTCTGCTTGCAACGCAAGAATATTCTCAAAGCCATTTCGAAAGATGGGCTCGGGCGGCGCGGGTAGATCATACTTGGCGAGCTGTAGGCCGCAAATTTCGTGCGCGTGTAGTGGCGCGAACGTGCAGCAAGTGAGCATCAGTACGATTACGTGCTTCTTATCCATGCTCAATGCTCCATTGATTGTGAAATTTGTTTTTAAGACCCGGTCAGTTAATCACACACTCTAAACAAATACAAATCACGATTTGCATAAATCCCTAAATTGGTAGCAAGCAAGTGAGCAACTCAGCATCGCGATCTTCCGTCCGCAGATAAGCCGTTGTCGCCACTCCACGCGCCCGAGTACAAAATATTTATTGAGCTTTTGGTGCTGGCGCGTAAAAACGTGAACATGACGCAGCGGGAGCTTGCCAAGCGGCTGAAAAAACCACCGTCGTTTGTCGGCAAAATTGAAAAGTGCGAGCGCCGGGTAGACTTGATCGAATTCTTGGCCATTTGCAGTGCTTTAGAATTAGCGCCAGCCGCTTTCTTGGCGCATTTGACCCAAAGGCTTCCGAATCGATTCCACTTTCCTGCTGAAATGCTGGGTTGACTATCCTCGGCATCGCGCAACAAGCATGGCGTCGCAACTTTGATAGTTCGTCGAACTGCGGAAAAACAATCAAGCCTGCGCGGCGCTTATTGATTGGGTGGTGCAGGATTTTCTAGGCGCAAGCCTAATTCTAAGTGGCGGCGCTAAGCTCGTGCTGGAGGGATTGCAGCGCTTTGCATTGAAATACGAACAAATTGATTAGCAAGGGCGCGACATGAGGATTTTTTAGATGTTCTCGACGCACCCTTTTTCAACCACCCTGACCTTACTGCACCTGAGGTGCCGGGCAACCCATCAAAACTGCGTCAGTGTTAAAATTCACCGTGCCACCTACAACAGGCCGCAAACCGGAATACACCGGCAGCGCGGGTGGTAAGTCAACATCAGTGGCATTGCTACCTGCGCCGGTAGCGAAATACATCGGCTGCAGGGCATTGCCAATGGGCTGCCCGCGCCTGCGTTTAATCGGGTCGAAACACCAATACGGCGTGGTGGTGGGTTCCCCCGATTCGCAAAGCACCGGCGCG